>NZ_CP109000.1:0-1200000 GCF_036226605.1 Streptomyces sp. NBC_00704 | reverse complement strand
TTCGCGCCCCTGACGGTCCGTGAGGCCCTGAAGGACATCGGCGCCGCCCCGGGCCGCTCCGACGGTGCGCACGGGACGCGGGGCGGACAGGTGAGGCCGGACAGCGGGCGCGAACCCGTGCGATCCGGCGAAAACCATTCGACACCTGACGAACCGTCGACGAGGATCGACCTCATGTTCCGGCAGTCCTTCCCTCTCGCAGCGCCCGCGGTCGCGGACGCGCCGAAGGCTGCCGTCCTGATCCTCGCGGCCACAGCCGGCGGCGCCCGAAGCTGACCCTCCCCGGACTGCCCGGCGGACCCCTCAGGGGGAGGGTCGGACCGTCCTCGGGGTCCCCCCTTCCACGGCATCTCTCCATGGGCTTCTCCATGGATCTCCCACGGACACGCTTCGAGGTACAGCCATGCCCAAGACCGCTTACGTGCGGACCAAGCCGCATCTCAACATCGGCACCATGGGTCACGTCGACCACGGCAAGACCACCCTGACCGCCGCCATCACCAAGGTTCTCGCCGACCGCGGAACCGGCTCCTTCGTGCCCTTCGACCGCATCGACCGCGCCCCCGAGGAGGTCGCGCGCGGGATCACCGTCAACATCGCCCACGTCGAGTACGAGACCGACACCCGGCACTACGCGCACGTCGACATGCCGGGCCACGCCGACTACGTCAAGAACATGGTCACCGGCGCCGCGCAGCTCGACGGGGCGATCCTCGTCGTCTCCGCGCTCGACGGGATCATGCCGCAGACCGCCGAACACGTCCTGCTGGCCCGGCAGGTGGGGGTGGACCACATCGTGGTCGCGCTCAACAAGGCCGACGCGGGCGACGAGGAGCTCGTGGACCTCGTCGAGCTGGAGGTCCGCGACCTGCTCACCGAGCACGGCTACGGCGGCGACACCGCGCCCGTGGTGCGGGTGTCGGGGCTGAGGGCCCTGGAGGGCGACCCCCGCTGGACCCGCGCCGTCGACGCCCTGCTCGACGCCGTGGACACCTACGTGCCCGTGCCCGAGCGCTACCTGGACGCGCCGTTCCTGCTCCCCGTGGAGAACGTGCTCACCATCACCGGCCGGGGGACCGTGGTCACCGGCGCCGTGGAGCGGGGCACCGTCCGCGTGGGCGACCGGGTCGACGTGCTCGGCGCGGGCCTGGAGAGCGTCGTCACGGGCCTGGAGACCTTCGGCAGGCCCATGACGGAGGCCCAGGCCGGCGACAGCGTGGCCCTGCTGCTGCGCGGCGTGCCGCGTGACGCCGTCCGCCGGGGGCACGTCGTGGCCGCGCCCGGAAGCGTGACGCCGCGGCGGCGGTTCGAGGCGCGGATGTACGTGCTGTCGACGCGGGAGGGCGGGCGTGCGACGCCGGTCTCCACCGGATACCGGCCGCAGTTCTACATCCGCACCGCGGACGTCGTCGGGGACGTGGACCTGGGCGAGATCCCGCTCGCGCGGCCCGGGGACACCGTCGCGGTGACCGTCGAACTCGGCCGCGACGTCGCGCTGGAGCCGGGCCTCGGCTTCGCCGTCCGCGAGGGCGGGCGGACCGTCGCCGCGGGCACCGTGACGGCCGTGCTGTAGGGCCGCGCCGTCACGCGGGGGGCGGGGGCGTGGCCCGGTGGGCGGGCCACGCCCGGCACAATGAGCGGGTGAACGACGAGCCCGTACCCGTCACCCGAGCCGTCGACCACGGCACCGCCAAGCTGATGCCCGACGTCGACCGGGACCGGGCGTGGCTGCTGACGGTCGACGGGGCGCCGCAGTCGTACGTCGACCTCGACGACCCCACGCACCTGGAGTTCGAGTACGCGCGCCGGCTCGGCCACGTCCTGGACGTCGTCGCCGAACCGGGCCGGCCCCTGGACGTGCTGCACCTCGGCGGCGGCGCGCTCACCCTGCCCCGGTACGTGGCCGCGACCCGGCCGGGTTCCCGGCAGGACGTCGTCGAGTTCGACCGCGCCCTGCTGGACCTGGTCGTCGAGCACCTGCCCCTGCCGTCGCGGGCCGGTGTCGCACTGCACGCGGCCGACGCGCGGGCCTGGCTGGAGGCGGCCCCCGACGACCGCGCCGACGTCCTCGTCGCCGACGTCTTCGGCGGCTCCCGGGTCCCCGCCCCGCTGACCTCCCTCGCCTACGCGCGCGAGGCGGCCCGCGTCCTGCGCGGCGACGGGGTCTACCTGGCGAACCTCGCCGACGCGGCGCCGTTCGCCTTCCTCAGGTCCCAGCTCGCCAACCTGGCCGAGGTGTTCGGGGAACTGGTGCTGATCGCGGAGCCGGCGGTGCTGCGCGGGCGGCGCTTCGGCAACGCGGTGCTGGCCGCCGCGCACCGCCCGCTCGACCTGCCGGCCCTGGCCCGCCGCACGGCCTCCGACGCGTTCCCGGCCCGGGTGGAGCACGGCCCGGGCCTGCGCCGTCTCATCGGCGACGCGCGCCCGGTCCGTGACGAGGACGCCGTGCCGTCGCCCGAACCGCCCGAGGGCGCGTTCGGCATCGGCTGAACGGCCGGCGAACGGCCGGGCGCGGACCCTAGTTGTGGGTGGGCGTACCGTGCAGCCGTACGGTGCTGAGGATCTGCATGATCGTGGCCTTCGGCAGCTCGTCCTTCACGCCCTTGGCCCCGTACAGGTTCCAGGACACGTAGTCGCTGTTGCCGTTCTTGAAACCGAAGGTGATCGCCTTGCCGTCGCTGTCGCACTTGCCCTTCTGGGGCGTGTTCGTCGACTGCGCCCAGGCGTAACTGCCCTTGATCCCGGAGGCCGTCGTGAAGGGCGTGGCCTTCTTGTCGAAGGTGAGGCTCTTCTTGTCGGGCTCGGTGTAGCCGCCGAACACCCACCACGCGGGCGTGTTGATCGCGATCTCGTCGGTGCTCTTGGCGCCCTCCGCGCCCTTGCTGCCGACCGTGGCCAGGGCGGTGTCCTCGACCTTGCCGTCCTTGTCGGAGTCCACCGAGCACCACTTCGACTTGTACTCGGCCGTGCCTCCCTGGAGGATCCGGTCGTAGCCGTCGGACTTCTTCTTGTCCTCCCACTCGAAGCCCTGGCTGAGCCCCGGCGACTGGACCTCCCAGTCGCCCGGCACGTCGAAGGCGATGCCCCACTTGGGGTTCACGACGACCTTCCAGCCGGCGACGGTCGGCTTCTCCGTCTCGCCGCTGCGCGGGTTGTCGTCCGTGCCGGCCGACGCGGACGCCGGCGCGGAGCCGGAGACCGAGGGGCTGGAGCTGCCCTTGCTCACCGGGGCCGGATCGTCGTCGTCGCCGCCCAGCACCAGGAATCCGGTGACTCCGGCGGCCACGACGACGGCCGAGGCCGCGATGATCGCGACCAGCTTGGTCCGGTTGCCCCCGCCGCCGGGCGGCGGTGTGGGCGCGCCCCACATCGGCTGCGTCGCATACGGGTTGGGCTGCTGCTGGTAGCCGGGTTGCTGATACGGATTCGGCTGCTGGTATCCCGGCTGCTGGTACGGATTGTTCTGCGCCTGCGGGTTCTGCTCTCCCCCGGGCGGCTGCTGTCCTGGCCACATGGCCAGAAACACTAGTGCCGTCCCGGACACGGTTCGGTCACCGCCCCCAGACAGGGATGTACCGAATCGGGGCCGGGCGGCGGCGATCCGCGCACAGTGCCCCGGTACTTCCGGAATGCGGGCGTCCGGTGCCGGGCCGCCGCCCGCGTCGCCGGACGGGGCCGTGGGGGAGGGCGGGCGGCCGTGCGGCGAGCGTCACATCGGCTGGTCAGTTGAAGCTACTCACAGGTAACCTCACGGCATGAGCGCAGACCAGATGTCCATCGGCGAGATGCTCGCCGCCACGGTGCCCATGGCCAGGACCCTGAACCTCGAGTTCATCGAGGCCGGCCCGGAACGGGCCGTGGTCGCGCTGCCGGACCAGGGCGACTTCCACAACCACGTCGGCGGCCCGCACGCCGGGGCGATGTTCACGCTGGGCGAGTCCGCCAGCGGCGCGATCGTCCTCGCGGCCTTCGGCGACCAGCTCTCGCGGGCCGTCCCGCTCGCCGTCGGCGCGGAGATCGCCTACCGGAAGCTGGCGATGGGCGTCGTCACCGCCACCGCGACCCTGGGGCGACCGGCCGCCGAGGTCGTCGCACAGCTCGACGCGGGGGAGCGCCCCGAGTTCCCGGTCGCCATCGAGATCCGCCGCGCCGACGGGGCCGTCACCGGCGAGATGACCGTGACGTGGACCCTGCGCCCCAACGGCTGACCCCGCGCCCCGTCCGCCCCCGCCCACGCCTGACGCGGGGGAGTCGGCCGTCGTCCGGGTCGTCCGGGTCGTCCCGTCAGGCGGCCGGCCGCCGGCGCCGCTCGGCGCCGCCCTCCTCCAGGCCCGCCACGAAGTCCTTGAGCCAGGCGGTGAACTCCGGTCCCAGGTCGGGCCGGTCGCAGGCCAGGCGGACGACCGTGCGCAGATAGTCGGCCTTGTCGCCGGTGTCGTACCGGCGACCCGAGAAGACCACCCCGCGCACCTCGCCCCGCGCCGCCAGCACCTGGAGCGCGTCGGTGAGCTGGATCTCGCCGCCGCGTCCCGGCCCCGTGCGCTCCAGGACGTCGAACACGGCCGGGTCGAGGACGTAGCGGCCGATGACGGCGTACCGGCTCGGCGCGTCCTCGCGCGCGGGCTTCTCCACGAGCCCGGTGACCCGCACGACGCCGTCCTCGCCGAACGGTTCCACGGCCGCGCAGCCATAGAGATGGACCTGCTCCGGCGCCACCTCCATCAGGGCGACCACGCTGCCGGCGTACCGGTCCCGGACGTCCAGCATCCGGCTCAGCAGCGTCTCGCGCGGGTCGATGAGATCGTCCCCGAGGAGGACGGCGAACGGCTGGTCGCCCACGTGGTTGCGGGCGCACAGCACCGCGTGCCCGAGACCGAGCGGGTCGCCCTGCCGGATGTGGTGGATGTGGGCGAGCCGGGCCGGGTCGCGCACCGCGTCGAGCCGCACGGTGTCCCCCTTCGCGGCGAGCGCCTGCTCCAGCTCGAAGGCGTGGTCGAAGTGGTCCTCGATGGCCCGCTTGTGCCGGCCGGTCACCATCAGCACGTCGTCCAGACCGGCGGCGGCCGCCTCCTCGACGACGTACTGGATGGCCGGCTTGTCGACGACCGGCAGCATCTCCTTCGGGGTCGCCTTGGTGGCGGGCAGGAAACGGGTGCCGAGACCGGCGGCCGGAACGACCGCTTTGCGGACGCGGTATGCGGAGTGGAGGGCGCTCATGCGGACGATGCTGGCCCGTGCGGATGGGAGTACGCCGGGAGCCGCATGGGAGTCTCCTGTGCGCCGCCGTGCTGCCCGCAGTGGCCAGTGGGCCGGTGAGTCGACCGGGGCACTGAGTCGGCCGAAGGGCCGGGGGGCCGAGGGCCGGTGGGTCGCTACGTCGGGGCCGGCCCCGTCGGTGCGGTGCGGGGGCGGCTGATTCGAATCGGAGCGGATGACGCGCGCGGGGCCGAACTCGGAGATTTTGTGCCTCATCCGGCTTTCCGTGTGCGTGAGTTGAGCCCGTCGCTCAGGGGCATTTTCGAATGCGGGTGCGGCTACCGCCGGTAACTTATCTGAAATTCCCTCGCTTTGAACTTGGGTCACTCGAACTCCTTGTTTCCTGTCAGGAGCGTGTGCAAAGGTGAGCCTCCCCTTACGGATGGGTCCGATCGGGTCAACGTGCCTGGTCAGACCAAAGGTACGCACCAATCCGGCACCTGCTTTCCGATGACGTGTTTTCCGTGCCGTTCGTCGGCTTGGAAGGAAATGGTTCCGTGCAATCCCCCAACCCCCCACGCCCGCCCCACCCGCCCCGCCCCGGCTGGACTCCCGGGGATTCCGACCCCGAACTCGTCGCACGGCTGGCCGACCCCGACGGCCGCGCCCATGCGATAGCGCTGCTCTTCGCCCGTCACTGGCGACCGGCCCACGACTACGCCACCGTCTGCCTGGCGGGCACCGAGGACACGGCGCGCCTCGTGGCCGCCGCCGCCTTCCACGACGTGCTCGGCCGACTGGCCGACGGGCGCACCGCAGGGGCCCTGCGCCCCCAACTCCTCGTCGCCGTACGGGAGACGGTGCGGGAATGGGCCGGCGAGGACAAGGTCGCGGACGTTCTGCCGGAACTGCGGAAAACCGTCGGCGGCCGCGGACTGCGCGCCGCGCGCACGGTGACCGCCGAAAGGCGGCAACTGGCGGAAAGGGCTTACCAGTTGCTGCCGTCCGCCTCGCAATGCCTTCTGTGGCACACCGAGGTGGAAGCGGAACCCATATCCGTACCGGCCGGTCTGTCGGGGATGGACGGCGTCGCCGCGCCCGCCGCTCTGGAGCAGGCGAGGGAACAATTGCGGGCGGGTTGTGTACGCGCCCACCGGGAACTCGCGCCGACGAGCGAATGCCGTTTCTACAACCGTCTCCTCGACGTTCCCCTGCGACGCGGGGGAACGCTGCTGCCCGACGTCCGCCGTCATCTCGCGCACTGCCGCTTCTGCCGCCACGCCGCCGAGCAGCTCAGCCATTTCGAGGGCGGACTGGACGTGCTGCTCGCCGAGACCGTGCTCGGCTGGGGCGCCCGCCGGTATCTCGACTCCCGACCCGCGCGCACGTCCGCGGACCCCGCCGACGCACCGGTGCGCCCGGCCGGGGCGCTCCGGCCCGCCGGCGGCGGCCGGCACCGCACCACCTCCGCGGGCCTGCTCGACCTGCCGGGCAGGCGTCCCCGGGCCGTGTTCGTCGGCGTGGGGCTGACCTCCCTGGCGCTGCTCGCGACCGTCTTCGTGACCAAGGGCTGGTCGGACGACGGCGCACCCGCTCCCGGCGCGACCTGGGGCGCGCCCATCGGCCGGACCAGCACCCCGGCCGACGGCGGGCAGCGGTTCCCCGGCGGCTCCCGCGACGCCCCGCCCTCGGGCTCCCCGTCGGCGGCCTCCGCCTCCCACAACGTCGAGATCGCGCTCGGCGGTCTGCGCGGCCCGGACTCGACGCTCTGCCTCGACGCCTCGGGCGGCCGGGCCGAGGCCGGTGTGGGGCTCGTCCTGGCGGACTGCTCGGCGGCCGCGACCCAGCAGTGGACGTTCCAGCACGACGGGCTGCTGCGCAGCGCCGCCGATCCCACCCTCTGTCTGGCCGCCGACCCGGGCCGGCGCACGACCGCCCTGGCCCCGTGCCTGGTGCACGCGGGCGAGACGTTCTTCGATCTGACCGTCCGGGGCGAGCTGTTGCTGCGCCGCGACGACGAACTCGCCGTCGCCCGGGACGCCGAAGGGGCCGGGGCGTCGGTCGTCGTCGCCGGCCGGGACGGCTCGGCCGGACAGCGGTGGGTCTTCGACACCGCCCGGACCGCGCCCGGCGCGCCCGGCGCCTCCGGCCCGCAGGTGCGCAGGCCCGATGACCCGCCGGCCGCGGATGCTCCGGACTCCTCGCGGCCCCCGGCCCGTCCGGTGGCCCCCGCGACGCCCGGCGGCGCCCCGACCGCGGCCCCCGGCGGCGCTCCCGCGCCCGACGGGTCGGCTCCGTCCGGTCCGGGGCTGCGGACCGGGATCGCCCAGGTCGGCTGCTGTGACTCCCCGGCCGGCCCGGCTTCCCCGGCGGTCCCGGCCGAGCCCGCCCGGCAGGTCGCCGCCGCCGTGGTGAACGCCCTCCCCGCGTCGGCCGCCGAAGCCGCCGGGGCCGTCACGACCGAGGCGTCCGGCGTGCTCGGCGGGATGGGCGGGGACGTGCGGAACGCGGGCGCCTTGCTGGGGCGCTGAACCGGCGACCGCCGTCAAGCCGAAGGAGGGGCCGCACGAGGGGATGGCCCCTCCTTCTTCCTTCGCCCGCCCCAGCCGTGGGCGGACGTCCGCCCTCCCCGCCGTCGGTGGCCGGCCCTTCCCCGGTCGCCAGTGGCCGGGCCTCGCGCCGCCGGTCTTCGCGCCGCGTCGCCGGTGACCGCCGGCACCGGAGGGCGGACCGGTCCGAGGCGACCCGGTAGGCTTCCCGGGAAGGGCAACAGGGCCGGGACGTCAAACGGGAGGAACCCGCGGTGCACGTGCAGGAATGGCTCGACACGGTGCCCGCTGCGGCCGTCTACGCCGTGGTCGCCCTGGTCATCGGCCTGGAGAGCCTCGGCATTCCGCTGCCCGGCGAGATCGTCCTCGTCTCGGCCGCGCTGCTGTCCTCCCAGCACGGCGGCGTGAACCCGGTCGTGCTGGGCGCGTGCGCCACCGCCGGCGCCGTGATCGGCGACTCCATCGGATACGCCATCGGCCGCAAGGGCGGACGACCGCTGCTGGCCTGGCTGGGCGCGAAGTTCCCCCGCCACTTCAGCGAAGGGCACATCGCCACCGCCGAGCGCTCCTTCGAGAAGTGGGGCATGTGGGCGGTCTTCTTCGGCCGCTTCGTCGCCCTGCTGCGCATCTTCGCCGGACCGCTCGCGGGCGTCCTGCACATGCCGTACTGGAAGTTCCTCACGGCCAACCTGCTCGGCGGCATCGCCTGGGCGGGCGGCACGACGGCCGTCATCTACTACGTCGGCGTCGTGGCGGAGTCCTGGCTGAAGCGGTTCTCGTGGCTGGGCCTGGTGCTGGCGGTCCTGATCGGCCTGACGTCGATGCTCGTCATCAAGCGCAAGGCCAAGCGCGCCGCGCAGGAGACCGCCGGAGCGGAGGCCGGGGCCGAGCCCGCGGTCGCCGCCGAGCAGTAGGCCGGGCACCGGACGGCGGGGGAGCGACGCAGGGCGCGGCGCCCCCCCCGGTGGTGCCCGCGCCCCGGCGACGCCGGCCCCTACTCGTGGATCTCCCCGTGGGCCTTGGCCAGGTCCGCATAGAACGTGCCGTTCAACGTCACGCCCTGCCGCTCCTCCTCGCTCAGCTCCCGCTTCACCCTGGCCGGCACCCCGGCCACCAGCGATCCCGGCGGGATCTGCATCCCCTGCGGCACGAGCGCCTGTGCGGCGACGAGTGAACCGGCCCCGATCACGGCCCCGTTGAGCACCGTCGCCCCCATGCCGACGAGGCAGTCGTCGCCCACGGTCGCGCCGTGCACCACGGCGTTGTGACCGACCGAGACCCGCTCGCCGATGGTCACCGGGAAGCCGGGGTCGGCATGCAGCGTCACGTTGTCCTGGATGTTGGCGTCCGTGCGGACGGTGATCCGTTCCACGTCCCCGCGCACGACCGCGCCGTACCAGACACTGGCCCCCGCCTCCAGGGTGACGTCCCCGATCACCGAGGCGGTCGGCGCCACGAACGCCTCCTCGTGGACCTGGGGTTCCCTGCCGCCGATGCCCACGATCAGCGCCCTGTGCGTCATCACCGTCTCCTCGCGCCCGACCCGCCGCGACCCGCCCCGACCCGACCCGCCGCGCGCGGGTCCGTCGATGTCCGGCCGGTTCCGTCGGTTCCGTCGTTTTCCCCGCACCGTACGCCACCGGGTGGGGTGAAGATCACAGGGCCTTCGGCCGTCGGCCGCGGTGCGCGCTGAGTACGGTGAGCGGGTGCCGAAGCGCAAGAACACGTTCTCATCATGGCGGCGCCGACAGGTGCAGCGCGCCGTCCACGCGGGCTGGTCCTGGGTGCAGCGCACGGCCTCCGTCACCGCCGAGCGGCCGGGGCGCCTGCGCTTCGGCTCGATCGGCGTCGGCACCCGGCTCGCCTTCCCCCTCGGCACGGTCTTCGGCGAGCCCTGGATCCACCTCGGCGCGCACTGCATCGTCGGCGAGCAGGTGACGCTGACCGCGGGTCTGATGCCCGATCTCGACCTCGGCCCCGACCCGATCCTGCGCCTCGGCGACGGAGTCGTCCTCGGCCGCGGCAGCCATGTCATCGCCGACACGACCGTCACCATCGGCAGCGACTGCTACTTCGGCCCGTACGTGTACGTCACCTCCACCAACCACTCCTACGACGATCCGCACGAGCCGATCGGCAAGCAGTGGCCCCGCATGGAGCCCGTGGAGATCGGTCCGGGGTGCTGGATCGGCACCGGCGCCGTGATCCTGCCGGGGGCGCGCATCGGGCGGAACGTCGTCGTCGCGGCCGGCGCGGTCGTGCGCGGGACCGTGCCCGACCACGCTGTCGTCGCGGGGGCGCCCGCCAGGGTCGTCCGGCGCTGGACGCCCGCCGACGGCTGGCAGCCGCCGCTGCGCAGTCCCGCCCCGGTGCCGATACCGGACGACGTGACGCCCGACCAGCTGGTCGCGCTCTCCGAGCTGGACGAGGAGACCGTGGCGAAGCTGGCCCGGCTGGAGCCCGGCAGCTGATCCGGGAGCCCGAGCGCGGCACCCCGGCGTGCATGCCGGCCTCGGTGGCCGTGCGGGCGGGCCCCGGACGGAGCACCTGGCTAGCCGGTGGCCAGCAGCAGGGTGCCGAGCAGGGCCAGCCCCGCGCCCGCCGCCTGGACCGCGCGCAGCCGCTCGCGCAGGAAACCGCGCGCCGCCAGCGCCGTCACCACCGGATACAGCGAGGCCAGCACGGCGGCCACCGTGACCGGCCCGTGCTGGGCGGCGACGGCGTAGGTGCCGTTCGCGGCGACGTCGGCGAGACCGACCAGCCCGTACGCCGGCAGCGAGGCCAGGGGCAGACCGCCCTCCGGCAGCGCGGGCGCCCCGCGCCGGACGGCGACGTACAGCGCGGCGCCGCCTGCCGCCACGTTGGTCACACGCTGCACGAACAGGGCGAGGAACAGCCCGGTGACGGTCGTGGAGGCCTCGGTGATCAGCACGAACACCGTGCCGAAGCCGAGCGCCGCGACCAGCGTGAGCAGCACGGCCCGGCGCTGCACCGGCGCTCCCCGCAGCTGCGGGCCGCCCGCGAGGACGATCCCGACGACGGCGACCGCGATGCCCGCGACCTGGACGAGGCCCGGCCGTTCGCCGAGGACCAGCCCGACCGAGACCGGCACGGCGACGCCGAGCGCGGCGAGCGGGGACACGACCCCCATGGGACCGAGCGCGAGCGCCTTGTAGAAGGAGAGCAGGGCGACCGGCCCGACCAGCCCGGCGGCGACCGCGAACCACAGCCGGGGACCGGCCTCGCTCCAGCCGCCGGTGACGACCACGACGCCGCCGAGGACCAGGGCCGGGATCGACTGCGAGACGACCACCACGATGAGGGCCGGGGCGCGCCGGGTCAGCAGACCGCCGCCGAAGTCGGCCAGACCCCACAGGAGGCTGGTGGCCAGGGCGAAGAGTGCTGTCACGGGTCCCTCGCAGTACAGTTCGGTGCACGATCTGGTGCACCACACCGTAGTTCAGGAAAGTGAACTCTGTCATCCATCATGTTGGACTCCGGTCTCCTGGCGGAACCGGACGGAAAAGGGCGGAACAGGAAGCCACGTGTCGGATCTCGACCTGCTGACCCAGTCCCTGGCGCGCAACCTCAAACGGTGGCGCACCGAGCGCGGCTTCACCCTCGACGCGCTCGCGGCGCGCGCCGGGGTCAGCCGCGGCATGCTGATCCAGATCGAGCAGGCCCGCACCAATCCCAGCCTCGGCACGGTCGTCAAGATCGGCGACGCGCTCGGGGTCAGCATCACCACCCTGCTCGACTACGAGCGCGGCCCGAAGGTCCGTATCGTCCCCGCCGACCAGGCCGTGCGGCTGTGGCACACCGACGCGGGCAGCTACAGCAGGCTCCTCGCGGGGGCGGAGGCGCCGGGTCCGCTGGAGATGTGGGACTGGCTGCTGATGCCCGGCGAGAGCAGCGGCTCGGACCCGCACCCGCTCGGCACCGTCGAGATCGCCCATGTCACCGCCGGCGAGCTGACGCTCACCGTCGACGGCACCGAGCACCGCGTCCCGGCCGGCGCGAGCGTCACGTTCGAGGCCAACGCCGCGCACCGGTACGCCAATCTGGGCGAGACCCCGATGCGGATGGTCCTGACGGTCTCGGTGCCCCCGCCGGCGCCCGCCCCGCACTAGACAGGCCGAGCGCTCACCCTCACGTCCGCGCGGCCGGCTCTCCTGGGCGCGCGGCGGGACGCGGACGGGGGCGATGACGATGACGAGGGCGGGGTGTCGGCCGGCTCGCGGGCGGGTCGTCAGGCCAGGCGGGGGATCTCGATCGCGGGGCAGCGGTCCATGACCATGTCCAGACCGGCGGCCCTGGTGCGGCTGTAGGCGGCCTCGTCGACGACGCCGAGCTGGAACCACACCGCCCGAGCGCCCGTGGCCACCGCCTCGTCGGCCACGGCTCCCGCGAGGTCGCTGTTGACGAAGACGTCGACGACGTCCACCGCGAAGGGGATGTCGGCGAGGGAGGCGTATCCCCGCTCGCCGTGCACGGTCTCCGCCTTCGGGTGGACGGGCACCACCCGCTTGCCGAAGCGCCGGAGCACCTCGGCGACCCCGTAGGCCGCGCGCCCGCGGTTGGTCGACAGGCCCACCACGGCCCAGGTGTCACCGGTTGCGGTGAGGATCTTCCGGATCGTCGCCTCGTCGCCGTACACCGGCAGCCTCCTTGGCAGTCTGGATGGGTTCGGCAGTCTGGATTGGTCAGAATCGGTCATGAACGATCGCGATAACTTCTGCATCGAACAGGATCCGACGCGGGCTTCAACAGTGTGCGACGGATCCTGATTCCTGACCCCGCCTTTGCGGCCCCTGCCTGCGGATTCGCCCGCGTCCGCCTAGGCTCGGGCACGTGCTGCGCCTCATCGACGCCCGAACCGGCGAACCCGCCCTCGCCGCCCCCGTCCGGCGGGGCCTCACCCGTGTCGAGGCGCACGCCTCGGGATACGGGGCCGCGTCGCTCAGGGTGCTGCTCGTCGCGGACCTGCTGGTGCGCGCGCTGGAACTGGGCGGCACGCCCGCCTGGCTCCTGCTCACCGGAGACCGCGACCAGGCCGAGCTGCGGGCCGGCGCCACCGCCCTCGGTATGCACCCCTTCGAGGACGGCCGGGACCTCGGAGCCGGTGTGGGCGAGGCGCAGATCCTGCGCGTGGTGGGCGAGGACGGCCCGAGCCCCGACGACGCGCTGCGCATCGCGGTCGCGCCGGCCGAGGGCGCCGTGCCCGGGGCCGCGGAGCGAAAGGCGGTACCGGACGCCGACCCGGCCGTCCTGCGTCTCGCGCTGCTCTCCGTGCGCCGCACACAGCCGCTCCGGCTCGACGCCACGGCACTGGCCGAGGCCCGTGACACCCTCGCACGCTGGCGGCGGACCGTCGCCGACTGGGCGCGGCAGCCGTCGCGACCGGTCCCCGAGGAGCTTCGCGCACGGCTGCGCGCCGCCTGGGAGGACGACCTCGACGTGCCCGAGGTGCTGCGCGTGCTGCGGTCGGTGCGCGACGCCGGCCCCGACCTCCCGGCGGGCGCCCGCTTCGAGACGTACGCCTACGCCGACCGCCTGCTCGGCCTGGAACTCACCCGCGACCTCGGATCCCCGGCGTGACCGCACCCGGCACCGGATCGCCGAACGGCGGCGCGCCGCGTCGGCTGGTCGTGCTGCGGCATGCCAAGTCGGCCTGGCCGCACGGCGTTCCGGACCACGAGCGGCCGCTCGCCCCGCGCGGCCTCAGGGACGCGCCGGCGGCCGGCCGCGCGCTCGACGAAGCCGGCTGCCGCCCGGATCTCGCCCTGTGCTCCACCGCCGTCCGCGTCGGCCGGACCTGGGAACTGGTCCACGCCCGCTGGGACCCGCCGCCCCCGGTGCGCTTCGACCCGCGGCTCTACGGAGCGGACGCGGCCGCCCTCCTGGACATCGTCCACGAGACGCCCGACGAGGTCGGCACCCTGCTGCTGGTCGGGCACAACCCCGGCCTGGCGGAACTCGTCCTCCACCTGGCGGGAGAGGCCGCCGGCGACACGCTCGACCAGGTACGGCTGAAGTTCCCCACGTCGGCCGTCGCCGTCCTGACCTGGCACGGCCCGCACTGGCGGGCCCTGACGCCCGGCGCGGCCCTGCTCACCTCGATGACCGTGCCCAGGGGCGCCTGACCGGCGTGCGAAGGCGCCGGCCGGGCCGCCCGCGGGCACGGCCGTCGTCGCGAGCGTCGCCGTCGGCCCCCCGTAGTGGCCCGCCCGGCACCGCGCGCGAGTCGGCGGTCCGGTCACCGCATAGTCTGACCGGATGCAGGACGAGTACCGCACCGTCGCCCGCGCGGGCGTGCACGAGAGCGAGGTCAACCGGTCCCGCTTCCTGTGCGCCCTCGCTCCGGCCGCCACCGAACGGGAGGCCCAGGACTTCCTCGCCTCCGTCCGCAGGGAGCACGCCGACGCCACCCACAACTGCTGGGCGTACGTCATCGGCGCCGACGCCGCCGTGCAGAAGGCGAGCGACGACGGCGAGCCCGGCGGCACGGCCGGCGTCCCGATGCTGCAGATGCTGCTGCGCCGCGACATGCGGTACGTCGTCGCCGTCGTCACCCGCTACTACGGCGGTGTCAAGCTCGGCGCGGGGGGCCTGATCCGGGCGTACGGCGGCGCGGTCGGCGAGGCGATCGACTCCCTCGGCGTCCTCACCCGCCGCCGCTTCCGGCTCGCCACGGTGACCGTCGACCACCAGCGCGCCGGCAAGGTGCACAACGACCTGCTCGCGACCGGACGCCAGGTGCGCGACGTCCGCTACGGCGAGGCGGTGGCCATCGAGATCGGCCTGCCGGACGCCGAGGTGGACGCCTTCCGCTCCTGGCTGGCCGACGCGACCGCGGGCACGGCCGGCTTCGCGCTGGGCGACGAGGCCTACGGGGACGTGTGAGCGGGACGGACCACGGGTGAGGGATGGCCGACCGGTGACGGGTGACGGGTGACGGGTGACCGGTGACGGGTGGTCTGCGGTCGGTGGTGCGTGTGTGAGGTGCGCCGCGTCCGGTGGCGGGATGAGTGAAATGTCCGTAAAGACCGTGTGTGGCGACTGTCGTGACGGTGCGATACGGGAGTAACCGCCCGTGCTGTCGGACCCGGCCGTTAGTCTCGGGGATCATGAGGCTCCTGCACACTTCCGACTGGCATCTCGGCCGGGCGTTCCACCGGGTGAACATGCTCGGCGCCCAGGCCGAGTTCATCGGTCACCTCGTCGCCACCGTGCGTGAGCGCGAGGTCGACGCGGTGGTCGTGTCGGGGGACGTGTACGACCGCGCGGTGCCTCCGCTGGCCGCGGTCGAGCTCTTCGACGACGCCCTGCACCGGCTGGCCGGTCTCGGGGTGCCCACGGTGATGATCTCCGGCAACCACGACTCCGCCCGCCGGCTCGGCGTCGGGGCCGGCCTCATCGGGCGCGCGGGCGTCCACCTGCGCACGGATCCGGCCGCCGCCGGCACGCCCGTGGTGCTGACGGACGCCTTCGGCGACGTCGCCTTCTACGGCCTGCCCTACCTCGAACCCGCGCTGGTGAAGGACGAGTTCGGTGTGGACACGGCCGCCCACGAGGCCGTCCTCGCCGCCGCGATGGACCGGGTCCGCGCCGACCTCGCCGCCCGCGCGCGGGGAACGCGCTCCGTCGTCCTCGCCCATGCCTTCGTCGCCGGCGGCGAGCCCAGCGACAGCGAACGCGACATCACCGTCGGCGGCGTCGCCTCCGTGCCCGCCGGAGTCTTCGCCGGAGTCGACTACACGGCGCTCGGCCATCTGCACGGCTGCCAGACGATCACCGAGCGGGTGCGCTACTCGGGCTCCCCGCTGCCCTACTCCTTCTCCGAGAGCGCGCACCGCAAGACCATGTGGCTGGTGGACCTCGGAGCCGGTGGGGAGATCACCGCCGAGCGCGTCGACTGCCCGGTGCCCCGAGCGCTTGCCCGCATCCGGGGAACACTGGAGGAACTCCTCGCCGACCCCGCGCTCGCCCGCCACGAGCAGGCGTGGGTCGAGGCCACGCTCACCGACGCCGTCCGCCCCGCCGACCCCATGGCCCGCCTCACCGAGCGGTTCCCGCACACGCTCAGCCTCGTCTTCGCGCCCGAGCGAGCACCCGACGACCCCGGCGTGTCCTACGCCCGCCGCCTCGCCGACCGCAGCGACCAGGAGATCGCCGAGGACTTCGTCGCCCACGTGCGGGGAGCGGGGCCCGACGCGCGCGAGCAGGGCGTGCTGCGCGACGCCTTCGACGCGGTCCGCGCGGACGACATGGCCGGGGAGGTGGCGCGATGAGGCTGCACCGGCTCGACCTGACCGCCTTCGGCCCCTTCGGCGGCGCCCAGAGCGTCGACTTCGACGAGCTCTCCGCCGCCGGCCTCTTCCTGCTGCACGGGCCCACGGGCGCGGGCAAGACCTCCGTCCTCGACGCCGTGTGCTACGCCCTGTACGGCTCGGTGCCGGGCGCCCGCCAGAACGGCCAGGGCACGAACCTGCGCAGCGACCACGCCGCGCCCGGCACGCGCACCGAGGTCACCCTGGAACTCACCGTCGCGGGACGTCGGCTGGAGATCGTCCGGCAGCCGCCCTGGGAGCGGCCCAAGAAGCGCGGCGCCGGCACCACGGTCGACAAGGCCCAGAGCCTGCTGCGCGAGTACGACACCGCGACCGGCGCCTGGAAGGACCTCAGCCGCTCCCACCAGGAGATCGGCGAGGAGGTCACCCAGCTGCTCGGGATGAGCCGGGAACAGTTCTGCCAGGTCGTGCTGCTGCCCCAGGGCGACTTCGCCCGCTTCCTGCGCGCCGACGCCGAGGCGCGCGGCCGGCTGCTGGGCCGTCTCTTCGACACCGGGCGGTTCGCCGAGGTCGAGAAGCGGCTGACCGAACGCCGGCGTGCCACCGAGGCACGCGTGCGCGAGGGCGACGCCGCGCTGCTCGCGGAGGCCCACCGGATGCAGCAGGCGGCCGGCGACGCCATGGAGCTGCCCGAGCTGGCCCCCGGCGAGCCGGGCCTGGCCGGCGCGGTGCTCGCCGCGGCGGCCGTCGCCCGCAGCACCGCGCGCGAGCTGCTGACGACCGCGCACTGCGGCCGCCTCGCCGCCGAGTCCGCGCAGGCCGCGGCCGAGCGGGAGCTGGCCGACGTCCGCGAACGCGACCGGCTCCAGCGGCGGTTCGCGCAGGCGCGCGAGCGGGCCGAGGCGCTGCGGGAGCGGGCCGGAGCCCACCGGGAGGCGCAGGCGCGCATGGAGCGGGCGCGCAAGGCGGAGACGGTGGCCCCGGCCCTGGACCTGCGCGAGGCCGCCGACGCCGAGCACCGGGACGCGGCGGCCCGCGCCGCCCGCGCGCGTGCCCTGCTCCCCGAGCCGTTCGCCGACTCCGGCGCCGCCGGGCTCGCCGCGGCCGCCCGCCGGGCCGCCGAGGAGCTGGGCGGTCTGGAGTCCGCCCGCCGGGGCGAACGGCGTCTCGCCGACCTCGCGGCCGAGCGGGCGGACCTGGACCGGCGGGAACGCGACGACGAGGACGTCCTGACCGAGGCCGAGACCTGGCTCGCCGGCTGGGACGCCGTCCGCACGGATCTGCGCGCCCGGATCGAACGCGCCCAGGAGGCCGCCGCCCGCGCCGAACAGCTCGACGGGCGGCGCGAGCCCGCGCGCCGGCGCCTGGAGGCCGCCCGGCGGCGCGACACGCTGACCGGCGACCTCGACACCGCACGACAGGCCGCCCTCGCCGCCCGCGAACGGACGCAGTCGGCCCGCGAGCACTGGCTCGACGTCAAGGAACAGCGCCTCAGGGGCATCGCCGCCGAACTGGCCGCCACCCTCGCCGACGGCGAGCCCTGCACGGTCTGCGGCGCCACCGAGCACCCCGCGCCCGCCCGCAAGGACGCCGGGCACGTAGGCCGCGAGGCCGAGGAGCGGGCGCTCGCCGCCTACCGGCGCGCCGAGGAGAGCCAGGCCGAGGAGGAGCGCGCGCACGGCCTCCTGCGGGAGGCGCTCGCCGCCGCCACGGCCGAGGCGGGCGACGCCCCGGCGGACCGGCTCGCCGCCGAGGCCCAGGAGGCGGAGCAGGTCTATGCGCAGGCCCGCGCGCAGGCCTCGGCGCTGCACCCCGCGCGCGAGGAACTGCGCCAGGCCGAGCAGGAGCACGAGCGCCGTGCGCACGCCCAGCGCGAGGCGGCCGTCAGATCCGCTTCCCGGGTGGGCCACCGCGAGCGCATGGAGCGCGAACGGCTCACCCTGGAGGAGGAGTTGACGTGGGCGCGCGGGACGGCGGACAGCGTCAGCGCGCGGGCCGCCGAACTGGAGCGCCGGGCTGCCCGGCTCACCGAGGCGGCCGAGGCGGCCCGCGCCGCGGAGGAGAGCGCCGCGCGGCTCAAGGCCGCCGACGGCCGCCTGGACGAGGCCGCCTTCCGGGCCGGCTTCGACACGCCGCAGGCCGCCGCCGACGCCCTCCTCGACGCGACCGCCCACCGCGAACTGCAACACCGCCTCGACGCCTGGCAGTCGGAGGAGGCCGCCGTACGGACCGCCCTCGCCGAACCCGACACGCTGGCGGCGGCCGGGCAGCCGCCCGCCGACCTCGCGGCCGCCGAACGCGCCGCGGCCGAGGCGGCCGAACGCCTCCGCGCGGCCGCCTCCGCCCAGGACGCCGCCGCCCGCCGCTGCGCCCAGCTCGACGAGCTGTCCGCGCGCGCGGAGAGCGGCGTCCGCCGGCTCGCCCCGCTGCGCGAGGAGTACGACCGGGTGGCCCGGCTGGCCGGTCTCGCCGCGGGCACCTCCGCGGACAACGAGCGCAAGATGCGCCTGGAGGCGTACGTCCTGGCGGCCCGGCTCGAACAGGTCGCCGCCGCCGCGACCGCCCGGCTTCAGCGCATGTCCTCCGGGCGCTACACCCTGGTCCACTCCGACGACCGGGCCGGGCGCGGCCGCAGCGGGCTCGGACTGCACGTCGTCGACGCCTGGACCGGCCGGGAGCGGGACACGGCCACGCTCTCGGGCGGCGAGACGTTCTTCGCCTCGCTCGCGCTGGCGCTGGGCCTCGCGGACGTCGTCACCGACGAGGCCGGAGGCGTCCGGCTCGACACCCTCTTCATCGACGAGGGCTTCGGCAGCCTCGACGACCAGACGCTCGACGAGGTCCTCGACGTCCTGGACTCCCTGCGCGAACGCGACCGCAGCGTCGGCATCGTCAGCCACGTGGGCGACCTGCGCCGTCGCATCCACGCCCAGCTGGAGGTCGTCAAGGGCCGCTCGGGGTCCACCGTGCGGCTGCGCCCCTAGCGGCCGAGCGGGCGGCGGGGGAGCGGCGAGGAGTAGACCACGCTCGTGGTGACCGACCCGAGCGCGCCGATCCGGCCCGACACCTCCTCCAGGTGGCGCATCGACCGCGCGGTCACCTTGATCACGAAGCAGTCGTCGCCCGTCACGTGGTGGGCTTCCAGGATCTCGGGCGTCACGGCCACCAGGTCGTGGAACGGCTTGTAGTTCCCGTTGGGGTAGCGCAGCCGCACGAACGCCAGGATCGGCAGGCCCAGCCGCTCGGGGTCCACGACGGCCGCGTACCCCTGGATGACGCCCGCCTCCTCCAGCCGTCGCACCCGCTCGGTGACGGCGCTCGCCGACATCGCCACGGCACGCGCCAGGTCGGCGAAACTGGCCCGTCCCTCGCGCTGGAGGACCTCGAGAATGCGCCAGTCGGTGGCGTCCGGGGAATACGCGGTCATCCCCGATGAGTAGCAGGGGATTCCCCGGTCCGGCAAGGTCCACGCCGGGGAACGCCCCTTCAGGGAGCCGGTCGGCGACCGTAGATTTCCGGTCGTCGACCACCACCACCGACGGAAGAGGCCCCGCGATGACCGCCGCCCCCAGCGTGACCGACGTCAACCCCGTCCTGCGCGTGGCTCCCGCGTCCCCCGCCCGGGCCGCCGCCCACTTCCGGGCGAGCCTCGCCTTCCACGCCGACGTCTCCGACGTGGCCGCGGCCCTGGCGGCCGGCGGCGACCCCGGCTTCGTCGCCCTGGACTCCCGCTCCACCGAAGCCTGGGACCAGGGCCATGTCCCCGGCGCCGTGCACCTGCCCACCGCCCTCATCCCCGAGCAGGCCGGGCGGCTCCTCGACAAGGACGTGCCGGTGGTGACGTACTGCTGGGGCCCCGGCTGCAACGGCGCCACCCGCGCCGCCCTCGCGCTCGCCGAACTCGGCTACCGGGTCAAGGAGATGCTCGGCGGCTTCGAGTACTGGGCGCGCGAGGGCTTCGCCTACGAGACGTGGCAGGGCCGCGAGCGGCGTGACGCCGACCCGCTCACGGCCCCCGTGGACGCGGCGGACTGCGGCTGCTGACCGCCGCGGCCCCGCCCGCCCCGCCCGGCCCCGTCAGCCCCGTACGACCGCGGGGGACCGGCCGCGGGAAGCGCCGGTCCGCCGCCGCGAAGCAGCCCTCGGGGCGGGACGCGTGCGGGCCGGCCGCCACGGGCCGCCCCGCCCGCCCGGCGGCGGGGTCAGAGCCGGGCCAGCTCGTCCACCAGGTCGTCGAGGCCCAGCGAGCCCTGCGAAAGGGCCGCCATGTGCCAGGACTTGAGGTCGAAGGCGTCCCCCCGGCGCTCGCGGGCCTTCTCCCGGCCCAGCAGCCAGGCCCGTTCGCCGAGCTTGTAGCCGATCGCCTGGCCGGGGATGGACAGATAGCGGGTCAGCTCGCTCTCGACGAAGTCCGCCGGACGGCTGCTGTGCCCGCCGAAGAACTCCTGGGCCAGGTCCGGCGTCCAGCGCTCGCCCGGGTGGAACGGCGAGTCCGCCGGGATCTCCAGCTCCAGGTGCATGCCGATGTCGACGATGACCCGCACCGCGCGCATCATCTGCGCGTCCAGGTACCCCAGCCGCTGCTCGGCGTCCGTGAGGAAGCCCAGCTCGTCCATCAGCCGCTCCGCGTACAGCGCCCAGCCCTCGGCGTTGGCGCTGACGATGCCGACCGTGGCCTGGTAGCGGGAGAGGTCGCCGGCGACGTGCGCCCACTGCGCCAGCTGGAGGTGATGGCCGGGGACGCCCTCGTGGTACCAGGTGGAGACGAGGTCGTACACCGGGAACCGGGTCTCGCCCATGGTGGGCAGCCAGGTGCGGCCCGGCCGGGAGAAGTCCTCCGAGGGGCCCGTGTAGTAGGGGGCGGCCGCACTGCCCGCCGGGGCGATCCTCGACTCCACCTTGCGCACCCGCTCGGCGAGTTCGAAGTGGGTGCCGTCGAGCGACTCGATGGCCTGGTCCATCAGGCCCTGGAGCCAGTCCCGCACCTCGTCGACGCCCTCGATGTGGCGGCCGTGCCCGTCGAGGTGCGCGAGCGCCTCCCACGGCGTCCGGGCCCCCGGCAGGATCTTCTCGGCCTCCTTGCGCATCTCGCCGAGCAGCCGGTGGTACTCGGCCCAGCCGTACGCGTACGCCTCGTCCAGGTCGAGGTCGGTGCCGTTGTAGAAGCGCGCCCAACGGGCGTACCGCTCCCGGCCCACGGTCTCCGGCGCGCCCTCGGCGGTCGGCGCGTACACGTCGCGCAGCCAGTCCCGCAGCTCCACGACCGCCGCGGTGGCCCCGCGCGCCGCCTCGTCCAGCTCGGCGCGGCGCGCCTTCGGCCCCGGGGCGACGAAGCCCTCGAACCAGGCGCGGCCCTCGTCGTCCGGGTCCGACCACTGCGTGAGCTGCTCGACGAACGTGGCGGTCGGCCGCGGGGCCGCGTACAGCTTGCGCTCCAGGCCGAGCGCCAGGGACTCCCGGTAGCCCGCGAGCGCCGCGGGCACCGCGCGCAGCCGCTCGGCGATCGCCGCCCAGTCCTCGTCGGTCTGCGTGGGCGTCACCGTGAACACCTCGCGCACATGGTGCGCCGGCGTGGCCATGTTGCCGACGGCGCGCAGCCCCTCGTCCGCCTCGTGCACCGCGAGTTCGGCGGTCAGGCGCTCGCGCAGCAGGCGGGCGCACCGGCGCTCGATGTCACTGTCCGCGCCGGGCCCGCGCTCCGCCTCGTCGAGCCCGGCCAGGGTGTCCCGCGCGAGTCGCGCGAGCGCCTCCTGCCCCGTGGGCGAGTAGTCGGGCAGACGGCTCGAACTCTCCTGCACGCCGAGATAGGTGCCGGTCACCGGGTCGAGGGCGATGAGATCGTCGACGTAGGCGTCGGCGATCTCGCGGGGCAGCGGGTTGTTGGTCTGTGACATGCGCCCCATCCTCGTACGGGCCGGCGGCGCACGTCACGGCGTTTGTCCTGAAGCCGTCGGCGGCGCGCGTCAGGGCGTCGGCCGCGACGCCGTGGACGGCAGCAGCGGCCCGCAGTCCCACTGCTGGAATATCAGCCGCGTCTCGACCCGGGCCACCTCCCGCTGCGAGGTGAACTCGTCGAGGACGAGCCGTTGCAGATCGGCCATGTCCGCGACGGCGACATGGACGAGATAGTCGTCGGGCCCGGTGAGGTGGAAGACCGTCAGCGCCTCCGGCAGCGCCCTGATCCGCTCCACGAACGGCCCCACCAGCTCCCGGCGGTGCGGCCTGACCTGCACGGACAGCAGCGCCTGGAGCCCGCGCCCCAGCTTGGCCGGATCGAGCCGCAGCTGATGCCCGAGGATCACCCCGCTGCGGCGCAGCCGCGTCACCCGGTCCAGGCACGTCGACGGCGCGACGCCGACCTGCGCGGCGAGGTCGCGGTAGGTGGTCCGGGCGTCGTTCTGCAGCAGCCGCAGCAGCTGGAGATCGACCGGGTCGAGTACGACGGATTCGGCCATCGGCCGAACGTAGCACGGCGGATGCGCCACGCGACCCGTGCGATGTTCACCCTGCGGTCCATGGACACATCCGCTGCGAGCACGCACGCGTACGACGGCGTACGCACGTCTGGAGCGCCCCGCGCACTGGCCACCGAGGCCGTGCACGCCGGCCGGGACGACCTGGCCCGCCAGGGCCTGCACGCCCCGCCCATCGACCTGTCGACCACCTACCCCTCGTACGACAGCCGCGCCGAGGCGGCCCGGATCGACGCCTTCGCCGAGACCGGCGCGGAACCGGACGGACCGCCCGTCTACGGCAGGCTGGGCAATCCGACGGTCGCCCGGTTCGAGACGGCGCTGGCCCGGCTCGAAGGCGCCGAGAGCGCGGTCGCCTTCGCCAGCGGCATGGCGGCGCTCACCGCGGTGCTGCTGGCGCGCGCCTCGGCGGGGCTGCGGCACGTGGTCGCCGTCCGCCCCCTCTACGGCTGTAGCGACCATCTGCTGACGGCGGGACTGCTCGGCTCCGAGGTCACCTGGACCGACCCCGCCGGGATCGCGGACGCGCTGCGGCCGGACACCGGGCTGGTCATGGTCGAGACGCCGGCCAATCCCACGCTGGCCGAGGTCGACCTGCGGGCCGTCGCGCACGCCTGCGGCTCGGTCCCGCTGCTCGCCGACAACACCTTCGCCACGCCCGTGCTGCAACGCCCCGTCGAACAGGGCGCGCGGCTCGTCCTGCACAGCGCCACCAAGTACCTCGGCGGCCACGGGGACGTGCTGGGCGGCGTGGTCGCCTGCGACGAGGAGTTCGCCGGGGTGCTGCGGCGGATACGGTTCGCCACCGGCGGCGTCCTCCACCCGCTGGCCGGCTATCTGCTGCTGCGCGGCCTGTCCACGCTCCCGGTGCGGGTGCGGGCCGCCTCCGCGACGGCCGCCGAACTGGCCCGGCGGCTGACCGAGGACCCGCGCGTGGCGCGCGTGCACTATCCGCGCATCGGCGGCGCGATGATCGCCTTCGAGGTGCACGGCGACCCGCACGACGTGATCGCGGGCGTCCGCCTGATCACCCCGGCCGTCAGCCTCGGCAGCGTCGACACGCTCATCCAGCACCCGGCGTCCATCAGCCACCGCATCGTCGACGCGCACGAGCGTCGGGGCGCGGGCGTGAGCGACCGGCTGCTGCGGCTGTCGGTGGGCCTGGAGGACGTCGACGACCTGTGGGCCGACCTGCGGGAGGCGCTCGGCGCGACGACGGGCACGAACGTGAACGCACGTGCGGGCGTGGGCACGGGGGCAGGGACGGGGACGGGCGCTGCCGCGGCCGGTTCCGGAGAAGTGATCCCCTCGCCGGCGCGCGGAACCGCCTCCGTCTGACCCCGGCGAGCGGGCGCCGGAAGGCCGGAAGAACGGAGGCCCGGAAGGCCGGAGGTTCGGAAGGCCGGATGTTCGGAAGGCCGGATGTTCGGAAGGCCGGAGGAATCCGGAACGCCGGAGGGATCCGGGCGGCGGAGGAATCCGGAACGGCGGCGGAAGGCGGGAGGGCCCGGCGATGTGACGTGACGCGCATCGACCCACAGCGTCATGTGACGTCGCCGGGCCCGCCCCCCTGCGGCCGCCGTCGTCCCGGTCGTCTCAGCCGCGTGCGACCCGCTCGTCGCGGCGGGGCGAAGCCGTCCTGGCCGTCGGAGCCCCCTGCGCCGTCCTCGCCGTCTCCAGCCGGGCGGTGACGACCAGGGTGCCCTCCTCGATCTGGTAGTCGAGCGGCAGGCCGAGGCCGCGCATGGCGGCGACCATGCCGGTGTTGGAGGCCTGCGTCACGGCGTACACGCTCTCGCACCCCGCCTCGACGGCCATCGCCACCAGCCGGCCGAGCAGTTCGGCGCCCACCCCGCGCCGCTGCCACCGGTCCTCGACCAGCAGCGCGATCTCGGTCTCGTCGCCGTCCCAGAGGAGATGGCCGAGGGCGACGAGGCGGCCGGACGCGGTCCGCACGGCGAGGGTGCGGCCGAAGCGCGGGCTGAGCAGATGGCCGAGATAGCGGTCCACGTCGCCGACCGGCCCGTGGTAGCGCATGGAGAGCGTGCGGGCCGAGCACCGGTCGTGCATCGCCCTGGCCGCCGCCAGATCACCGGTGTCGGCCCGCCGCACGGTGATGTCGCCGCCCTCGGGCAGCGTCAGCGCGTCCTGTCCGCGCGGGATCCGCGGTCCGAGCCGGGCGTCCAGCTCCACCAGGGCACGCGCGCGGGCGAACTCGGTCGGCGTGAAGGGCAGATGGGGCCGCTCCACGGTGATCACGCCGCCCTCCGGCGCCCGCAGCCGCATCACGGTGTCCTCCAGGACGCCCTCCACGGGCACGCCCTCCGGGCCGCGGCCCCCGGCGCCCGGCGCGGCGGGCAGCGAGCGGATCGTGCAGCGGCCCAGCAACTGCCTCAGCGCCAGGGGAAGTTCGGCGGCGTCCAGTGCGGTGCGGGTGGCCAGGCCGAGGACCCGGGTGGGCACGTCCACCAGGTCGTGGGCGTCGGCGCGCTCGATCCAGGTGCGGCCGCCGCCGGCCAGGGAGACGGCCCGGCTGATCCCGGCGGCCGCGAGGGAGCCCGGCGCGCGCAGCAGGAACTCGTCCACCGTGTCCTCGCCCAGCGGATGTGTCTGCAGGCTGAGGATGTCCACGCGGTGGGCGGCGAGCGCGGCGCAGAGCGCGGCCAGCGACCCCGGGGCGTCCTTCACCGTCGTCCGCATCCGCCACAGGGCGCTGCCCTCGTCGGCCTCCGGGGACAGTTCCGACGTCCCGGCCTGCGGCTCCCCGGAGTGCGGCCGGGCGCCGGTATCCCCGGCGGGCGGCGCGTGCCCGTGGCGCCGTGCCCACCAGGTGTGGAACCCGGCCGTGGCGACGAGCAGGGCGGCGGAGACGCTCAGCAGCACGGGCCCGTCCGGCCCGTGTCCCACCAGGTTGGCCACGCCGTCGGCGACCGCGACGGCGGTGAAGAGCGCGGCCAGCTCCACCACGTCCCGCCGCCAGTGGTGCACGGGGCGTCCGTTCCGGGCGCGCTTCATGTCGGAGATGTCTCGGGTCATGCGGCCACTGTGGAGGAATCGTGTTGCGTGATCACGAACGGGTTGTGACTGATGGGTAAAGGCTACGAATGCCCGCTTTGTTGACCCTTCCACGACCCGGTCGGGTCCCGGCCGCGACGACCGTGCCGCGCACCGGGGGATGACGCCGGTGCGCGGCACGGTGACGAGGGTACGGGACGCCGGACCACTGCCCGACGCGTCCGGCCGGACCACTTCGGTGACCAGCACGGTGCCGTCGTGCTCGCACCGACGCACCGTCAGCTCCCGGCGGACGCCGTCACACCTGGGGGGCGCCGCGGCGGGCACGCGAACCGCAGGTGAACAACCGCCGCGCCGAAGGGTCCGGCGGCGCCGTCACTTCCCGGCGGCCTCCCTCATCAGCCGCACGCCCTCCCGGACGCGCGCGGGCGACAGGTGCGCGTAGCCGAGCACGAGACGCGGTCCCGCCCCTGCCTCCTCGCGTCCGGCACGCGCGTGTGCGTAGTCGGCCAGCGCGCGCACCCCGACGCCGGCCGCGGCCGCCCGCTCCAGGAACCGGGGCTGCGGCCCGTACCGGGGCGGAAGCTCGGCGATGACGTGGAGGCCCGCGGCGATCCCCGACACCCGCGCCCCCGGGAAGTGCTCGGTCAGGGCCGCCACGAGGGCGTCACGCCGCTCGCGGTAGGCGCGTTGGCACCGGCGCAGCTGGCGGTCGTAGTCGCCGCGCTCCACGAACCGGGCGAACAGCGCCTGGTCGAGGGCGGGATGGCCGAGGTCCGACGTCCGCTTGCGTTCGACGACGTGCTCGGCCAGCGCCTCGGGGACGAGCAGCCAGCCGAGCCGCAGCCCCGGCGCGAGGGACTTGCTGACCGACCCCGTGTAGGCCACGCGCTCCGGGTCCAGGCCCTGGAGCGCGCCCACGGGGGCGCGGTCGTAGCGGAAGTCGCCGTCGTAGTCGTCCTCGATCACGAAGCCGTCCACCGACCGCGCCCAGTCGAGCAGTTCGGCACGCCGTCGCGCGGAGTACGCGATGCCGGTGGGGAACTGGTGAGCCGGCGTCGTCGTCACGGCCCGTACGCCGGACGCGCGCAGCGCCGCCAGGTCGGTCCCCTCGCCGTCCAGCGGCAGCGGGACGGCCCGCACGCCCGCCGCCGCGTACAGCGCGCCGTGCTGCGGACTGCCGGGGTCCTCGACGCCCACGGCGTCCGCTCCGCGCGCGTGCAGCGCGAGCCCGAGCAGCGCGGTCGCCTGGGCGACGCCGGAGACGATCACGAGGCGCTCGGGGTCGGCGACCACGCCCCGGCGGCGGGCGAGGAGTTCGGCGAGCACCGTGCGCAGCCGCGGCAGCCCGCGCGGGTCGGGGTAGCCCAGCTCGTGGTGGGGCAGTTCGGCGAGCACGCCCCGCTGCGCAGCCGCCCACGCCGCGCGCGGGAAGAGCGACAGGTCCGGCGTGCCCGGCACGAAGTCGGTCCGGGCGCCCGGCGGGCGCGGAGCGAGGTCGCGCGCCGGGGGACGGGCGGCCCGTGCGGCGCCGCCCACCCAGGTCCCGGCGCCACGGCCGCTGCGCAGATACCCCTCGGCGGTGAGCTGCTCGTACGCCTCGGTCACCAGACCGCGCGACACGCCCAGATCGGCGGCCAGGTCCCGGCTCGACGGCAGCCGGGTGCCCTGGGCGAGCCGCCCGGAACGCACCGCCTCGCGCAGCGCGGCCTGGAGCGCGCGGCCACGCGTGCGCGGCGGGGCGGCGGCCGCCGGCAGCAGCACCTCCCAGGCCGCCGTCCCGGACGGCCGCGCGGAATTGGTCTCCGATGACGTCATGGAAGTGGACCTTAAACCGGGCCGCCGCCGCTCCTAGCGTCGCCCTCATGAACACCACCGTCCTGCGCGGCTCCCTGCTCTGCGCGCTCGCCTGTGTCCTCGTCGGCGGGTCCTTCACCGCCAACAGCGTCCTCGGCGCCTACCCGTACGCCGGCGGGCAGACCCTGCGCTACGGCCTGGCCTGTCTGCTCCTCGTGCCCCTGGCGGGGGCCGGCGCCGGAGCCCGGCTGCGCGCGCTGAGCCAGCGTGCGTGGGCGCGTCTGGCGCTGCTCGCGGCCGTCGGGATGGTCGGCTTCAACCTGGCGGTGCTGTCCGCCGAGCGCTCCGCGGAACCGGCCGTCCCCGGCGTCCTCGTGGGCTGCGCCCCCGTCGTGGCGGCGGTCGTCGTCCCGTTCGCGGCGGGACGGCGGCCCCGGCGCGCGGTGCTGTACGGGGCCTCGCTGGTCGCCGTCGGCGCGTTCACCGTGCAGGGGTGGGGCCGGTCGGACGGCGCGGGCATCGCCTGGTCGGTCTGCGCGCTGGCCGGTGAGGTCGGCTTCGCGGTGCTGGCCGTGCCCGTCCTGCGCCCGCTGGGCCCGCGGCTGCTGTCCGCAACGGTGTGCGGGCTCGCCGCCGCCGAGTCCGCGATCGTCGGCCTGCTGTCGGACGGCGGCGGGTGGCTGCGCCGGCCCGACGGGGCGGAGACCGCCGCCCTGCTGTGGCAGGCGGCGGTCGTCACCGTCGTCGGCTTCGTGTGCTGGTACATGGGCATGCAGCGGATCGGCGCGGAGCGGGCCACGCTCTTCTCCGGCCTCATCCCCGTCGCCGCCGCCTGCACCGCGCCGCTCGTGGGCACCGGCTCCTACGGCCCCGCCCAGGCCGTGGGCAGCGCCCTCGTCGGGGTCGGCGTCGTCCTCGGAGCGTGGGCCGGGACAGGCGCGGGTGCGGGGGCGCCGGACCGTGCGGCCGCCTCAGCGGCTGCCGTCGAGGATCACGCGGGCGACGAGCGCCGGGTCGTCGTTCATCGGGCAGTGGCCGCAGCCGGGCAGCCGCACCAGGCGCGCGGCCGGAATGACCTGCTTCACGCGGACGCCCTGGCGGCGCACGAGCAGCCAGTCGCGGGTGCCCCAGCCGACGGTCACGGGCACGCCGGGCAGGTCCTCGGTGAAGCGGATCGAGATGCCGGCCCTGAGGGTCTGGTCGAACCCGGTGGCGCGGGCCAGGGCCAGCGTCTCGGCGACCACCGCCTCGGGTGAACGGCGGGCGGGGCGTGCGTAGATGGTGCTGGTGAGGGCGGTGCGACCGGCCGCGGTGCTCGCCAGCCGCTCGACGAGGGGGAGCGGCAGCCGGCGGGAGATCCCCCGCATGGCGGCCAGGACGCCGAAGGCGTAGCGGCGTTCCGCCTCCGACCAGAACCCGGCCGGGGACAGCGCGGTGACGGTCCGCGCCAGCTTCTCGCGGCCGAGTTCCAGGGCGAGCAGTCCGCCCAGGGAGTTGCCCGCCACATGGGGCCGGTCCAGCTCCATCGCCTCGCAGAAGGCCCCGAACACCGCCGTCGTCGTGGGCAGGTCGTAGGCGAGGCCGTCCGGCAGGGCGGGGGACGCGCCGAAGCCCGGCAGGTCCACGGCGATCACGTCGCGTTCGGCGGCCAGGATGCCGGTCACCGGGTCCCACGCCTGGCGGTGGTGGCCGATGCCGTGCAGCAGGAGCAGCGGTTCGCCCCGGCCCGCGCGCGTGTAGGACACGGTGACCGGCAGCGGGCCGCCGGGGGAGGGGACCGTGAAGGAGACGGTGGCGGACATGGGAACTCCTCGTCTGGACAGGCCGGTGGACGCCGTAGACAGCTTGTCAGCAATTACTACCAGCGGGTAGCCCCCGGCCGGGCGAACCCCGCGAGCGCCCGCCCCGCGCCTTCCTCCCCGCCGCCCGTCCGGCTCAACGGGCCCTGCGCAGCTCCAGGTTGAAGTCGGCGTGACCGAACCGGCGCATGAGATCGAGCCAGAGCGGCAGCCACATCTCCACACCGCGCGCCGCCCGGATCCCGCCCAGGTCGATCACCCGGCCGGCGGGCCATCCGAACTCCCCGAGCAGCGCGGTGACGCGGCTCTTGGCGTCCTCGTCGTCCCCGCACACGAACACCTGGTGCTCCCCGGGCACGCGCGCGGGATCCACCATCACCCGGCAGTTGACCGTGTTGAGGGACTTGACCACGCGCGCCCGAGGGAACGCCCGCTGGATCTGCTCGCCCACGCTGTCCGACTCCACGGGCGACAACCGCGCCTCGCCGTCCTCGAAGGCCAGCGGGTTGGACACGTCGAGCACGACCTTGCCGTCCAGGTGGGTCGCCCCGGCCGACCGCAGCGCCGCCACGGCCACCCGCCCGGACACGGCGTTCACGACGGCCTCGGAGGCCGCGGCCGCCTCCGCGAACGTTCCCGTGCTCGCTCCCGCCCCCGCCGCGCGCGCCCACTCCGCGGCCGCCGGATTGTCCTTCGTGCGCGACCCCAGGACCACCGAGTGCCCCAGCCGCACCAGCGCGCCGCCCAGCGTGCGCCCGACCTCGCCCGTACCCAGCACCGCGTACCGCACAGCGGACCTCCCGTGTCGCCGGACCCGGCGCAGCGCCGGACCCGGCCACCGTAGTTCCCGCCGGGCGCACGGGGCCGCCTTGACGGCGGGAGCGTTCCGGGAGTGTCACGCGGGCACCCGTGCCCGAAACTTTCGTAAACGCTTTCCCCCAAGAGCCACTTGGGTCGACGGGGTCCCCGGATTGGTATTGACCAAGGATGGGGGGCGTCCTATGGTCGCAGAGAAGTGCAACAACCTTTAATAAACAAGGGCACGAAAAAAGCGCTGCCGACCACGGCGATCGCGGAGGACAGGGTGGGGACCACGCAACTGGAATCGGTATCCGAGCCGAAGTACTGGCATCTGAGGACGGTGCTCAGCGAAGCGCTCGACTCGGAGTTCACCGTGGGCGAGATCCTGCCCAACGAGCGCGAGCTGGCCGCTCGCTTCGGAGTCGCCCGCGCGACGCTGCGCCAGGCCCTGGACCAGCTCGAGCTGGAAGGCAGGTTGCAGCGCCGCCGCGGCGTCGGCACGACCGTGGCGCCGCCGCGGACGGGCGTCGCCGTCGGCACCGAGCGGCAGTCGTGGCCCGGCACGGGCGACGACGCCTGGCAGCCCGTCGACAGCACCCTCGCGGCTCCGCCCGCGGCCGTCGCCACCGCCCTGGAGACCGCCCGCGACCAGGTCGTGCACATCGTGCGCAGGTCGCGCGTGTCGGACGGCCGGCCCGTCGCCGCGGAACTGCTCTACGTCCCCCTGAGGTCGGCCCCCGAGGCGACCGGGAGCGACGCCCACGGCGACGCGGCACGCGCGCGTGCGGTGCTCGGCGAACTCCAGCGCCTCGAACTCCAGGGCCAGGACCGCTCGGTGGAGCTGGGCTCGGCCGGCGCGGACGACGCCAGGGAGCTGGACCGGCTGCCCGGCGCACCCGTCCTCGTGGTCACCACCCGCTTCTTCGCCGAGGGCCGCACCGCGGCGCTCTCCGTCGCGACGTACCGCGCCGACACCTGCCGGCTGACGTTCGGCACGTCGGGCGGCGTGGAGATACACCACGGCCCCCAGGGGTGAGCGGCCTCCCGGACGTCCGTCCGTGACCGGCCGCGAGGGGCGGCCGCGAGGGGCGGGCTCCCGAACGGCCCGCACCCCGCCGCACGCGCGCCGGACACTCCGGGCGGACGGCCCGCGCCGCGGCCCGGAACTCCTCCAAGGCGGCCGCGCGTTCCCCCCGGTGACGGCCTCTCCGCGCCGCCGCGCGTTCCCGCGGTGACGGGCCTCACCGCCGCGCCGTGACCGTGCCCTCCACCGCGAACAACTGCTCCTCCACATGGTCGAGGGCCAGCCGCAGCGCCCCGGTCGCCACCGCCGCCTCGCCGAGCATCGACAGGGCCACCCTCGGCGGCCGCAGGCAGTAGCGGGCCAGCTCGTCGCGCAGCGGCTCCAGCACACCGTCCAGACCGGCCGCCCAGCCGCCGACCACCACCAGCTCCGGATCGACGGCCAGCACCAGCGCCGCCACGTCGTGGACGAGCCGCTGGATGAAGCGGTCCACCGCGGCCCGGGCCCGCCGGTCGCCCTCCCGCGCCTGCGCGAACACCGCGGCGACCGCCTGCTCGTCCAGCGGATGCAACGGCTCGTCCGTGGTGGACAGCAGCGTCTCCGGCGTCACCTCGCGCCCCAGCAGGTGCAGCGCGCCGATCTCCCCGGCCGCCCCGCCGAAACCCCGGTGCAGACGGCCGCCGATCAGCGAGCCGGCGCCCGGACTGAGCCCGGCCAGCACGAAGACCACGTCGTCGGACTCGGTGGCGGAGCCCTTCCAGTGCTCGGCCACGGCCGCCGCGTTGGCGTCGTTCTCCACCAGGACCGGGCACTTGAAGGAACGGCTCAGCCGCTCGCCCAGCCGCAGCCCCGTCCACTCCGGCAGCGCGGTGCCCAGCCGCACCGTGCCGTCCGCCTCGACGATCCCCGGCGTGCCGACCCCGACCGCCCGCAGCGAACTGCGCGGCACGTCCGCCCGGCGCAGCAGCTCCGCGACCGCGCCGCGCAGCCGCTCCAGCCGGTCGTCGGCCGGCGCGGACTCCTCCACCACCCTGGACTGCGCGCCCAGCACCCGCCCGTCCAGATCCGCCAGCAGCGCGGCCACCCGGTGCGAGCCGATCTCCAGGCCCAGCAGATGACCGGCCTCGGCCCGGAACCGGAACCGCCGCGCGGGCCGCCCCTGCCGTCGGGCCACGCTCACGTCGGCCGCCTTCTCCACGACGAGCCCCGCCCCGATGAGGTCCTCCACGACCCCCTCCACGGTCGGCCGGGACAGGCCCGTCACGCGGGTGATCTCCGTGAGCGTCGCGCAGTCCGCCGCACGCAGCGCGTGCAGCACCACCGCGGAGTTGATCCTTCGCAACAACGAGGGATCCCCGCCCGTCAACCGCCCCAAGGTGCGTCCTTCCAGCTCGAGCCCGTGCTGGGGCGGATCGTACTCGGCGGGGCGGACCCGGGCGAGTGCCGCCTTCGTACCGAAGTCGTCACGCACCGTTCACCCAGGGGCCACGAACCCCGATTCGTACGCGGTGATCACCGCCTGGGTGCGGTCCCGCGCCCCCAGTTTCGTCAGCACCGCGCTCACATGCGACTTCACGGTCTCGGCCCCCACGAGGAGCCCGGCGGCGATCTCCGCGTTGGACAGCCCGCGCGCCATCAGCCGCAGCACCTCGGCCTCCCGGCCGGTCAGCCGGGCCCGCTCCAGCACGTCGCGCGCCGCTTGGTTCGCCGCCCCGCCCCCGCCGCCGTACTCGGCGGCCAGCCGTCGCACCGAGGCCGGGAACAGCAGCGACTCGCCTTCGGCGATCAGGCGCACGGCGTGCACGATCTCGGCGGGCCGGGCCCGCTTCAGCAGGAACCCGTCCGCGCCCGCGCGCAGCGCCTCGTACACGTACTCGTCGTTCTCGAAGGTCGTCACGACCAGGATCTTGGGCGGCCTGTCCACCGTGCGCAGCACCGCGCGCGTGGCCTCGATGCCGTCCATCAGCGGCATCCGGACGTCCATCGCGACGACGTCGGGCCGCAACCGCCGCACCAGCGGGATCACCGCCGCCCCGTCCGCCGCCTCGCCGACCACCTCGATGCCTGACTGCGCCTCCAGCACCGCCCGCAGGCCCGCGCGCACCAGGGGTTCGTCGTCGACGAGAAGCACGGTCACCGGCATCCGTCCACCCTAGGTGTATGGCCGTGATCGCAAGGGGTCACCGGCTCTGGGTCAACTCGGCGGGCAACTCCGCGTGGACCTGCCAGTCGCCCGCGTCCGGCCCCGTCGAGGCCCGGCCGCCGAGCAGCGCCGCGCGCTCCCGTATGCCCCGCAGCCCGCTGCCCCGCCCGGGGCCGGGCACGGGACCGGAGAGCCGGTTGCGCACCTCCAGGCGGAGGACGCCGTCGGCGACCCCGACGCGCACCCGGACCGGAACGGGCCCCGCATGCCGCAGCACGTTCGTCAACGACTCCTGGAGGATGCGGTATCCCTCACGCGACACCGGCCCCGGAACCCGCTCCAGCGGGCCCGTCACCTCGGCGTCGATCTCCGCGCCCGAGGCCCGCGCCGAGTGCAGCAGGCGGTCGGCCTCCGCCAGCGTCGGCCGACGGCTCAAGGGCCGCTCGGCCTCCCGCAGCACGCCCAGCACCCGCTCCAGGTCCTCCAGGGCGGCCCGGCCGGTCTCCTCGATCGCCCCGAGCGCCCGGTCGGTGAACGCCGGATCGCCCGCCGCCCGGGCCGCGCCCGCCTGCACCACCGCCACGGTGAGCGCGTGCCCGATCGAGTCGTGCAGCTCCCGGGCGATCCGGTTGCGCTCCAAGAGCTGCTCGGTGCGCGACTCCAGGGCGGCGAGCCGTTCCGCGGCCGACGGGCCCAGGAGCCGCCGCGCGAGGGAGGTGGCCGCCTCGCCCAGCGCGACGACCAGTGCGTACAGGACGAGCAGCGGAAGCGGCGTCAGGAGCGCCGACCACCAGTGCGCCCCCAGCGCGGGAAGGCCCGGGACGCCGGCGCCCGCACCACCGCGCGCGCTGCGGACCAGTTCGACCACCGCGACCGGCAGCCAGACGCAGGCGAACGCGGTCACCACGCCGAACGCCATGCGCACTTCCAGCCACAGCACCGTACGGAGCCGGTCCCGCCAGGTCGCCGACGGAGCCACCGAGAACCCCGGCTCCCGCTCGTCCGGCGTGAGCAGCAACTGCGCCTGCACCCCCTCGCCCCTGCGCACGGCGGGAACGAGCCCGACCGGGACGAGCGCGAGAGCGGGCACCCAGGGCCGCTCGGGCGCGACGAACATCCAGACGCTCACGACCAGCATCGGCACCCACAGGTGCAGCAGTCGTGTGTACGTCTTCCCCCGCAGCAGCGGGCTCAACAGGCGGCCCATGCGGACATGGTGGCAGGCCCCGCCGACAACGGGCCTCCCCCGGGCGGGGGAGAGGAACTCCACGCGCGGGGGAGGCCCCCGCCCCGGCCGGCGGCCAGGGTGATGGACATGACCAGCATCGACGTCCACCGGCTCACCAAGGAGTACGGCCCCCGGCGGGCCGTGGACCGGCTCACCTTCCAGGTCCTGCCCGGCCGCGTCACCGGCTTCCTCGGCCCCAACGGCGCGGGCAAGTCCACCACCTTGCGTCTCCTGCTCGGCCTCGACCGGCCGACCGCCGGTACCGCCACCCTGGCGGGCCGCCCCTACGCCACCCTCACCGAACCCCTCCGCCACGTCGGCGCCCTGCTCGACGCCGGGGCCGCCCACGGCTCACGGACCGGGCGCGACCACCTGCTCGCCCTCGCCGCGAGCAACCGCCTGCCCGCCGGCCGGGTCGACCGGGTGCTGGAGGAGACCGGACTGGCCCCGGCCGCCCGGCGCCGGGTCAGGACGTACTCCCTCGGCATGCGCCAGCGGCTCGGCATCGCCGCCGCCCTGCTCGGCGACCCCGCCGTCGTCCTGCTCGACGAACCCGCCAACGGCCTGGACCCCGAAGGCATCGTCTGGATCCGGGGGTTGCTGCGCCGGCTCGCCGGAGAGGGCCGCACCGTGCTGGTCTCCAGCCACCTCATGAACGAGACCGCGTCCTTCGCGGACCACCTCGTCGTCCTCGGCCGGGGCCGCCTGCTCGCCGACACCCCCCTGCGCGAGTTCATCGACACGCGCGTGCAGCCGGGCGTCCGCATCCGCACGACGGATCCGGCCGCCCTGAAGAACGCCCTCGCCCGGCACGGCCACACCGCCGTCCACCATCCCGACGGGCACTGGACCGTGCGCCACGCGCGCGTGGACGACATCGGCCCGCTCGTCTCCGCGGCGGGTGTCCCGCTGCTCGAACTCTCGGCGCAGGAAGGCACGCTCGAGCAGGCCTACCTCGCTCTCACCGCCGCCGACGCCGAGTTCGCGTCCCGGCCCCACGAGGAGGCCCGAGCATGAGTTCCCCGGCGTTCCCGCCCGCACTCCACGCCGAGTGGATCAAGATCCGCACACTGCGCGCGCAGATCGGCGCCCTGGCCGCCCTGCCGCTCGCCACGGCAGCGTTCTCCGCACTGGCCGGACTCGACGAGGGCGGCGACGACGCCCTGTTCTCGGCGTTCTTCGGCGTGACCCTCGGTCAGATCGCGGCGATCGCCTTCGGCACCACGGCCGTGTCCGCCGAGTTCCGTGCCGGAGCCCTGCGCCTGTCGCTGGCCGCGGTGCCCCGCCGGGGCCGCTGGTTCGCCGCCAAGCTGACGGCGATCGGCCTTGCGGTGTTCGCCGTCGGCCTCGTCACGGGCCTGGCCGCCCTGACCGTCGCAGCGGCGGCCGCGGGGCCGGGGGAGCAGGAGGCGACCCCGGCGGAGTGGGCGCGCGGGACGGTCGGCTGCGCCGTCTACCTGACGCTGATGGCCCTGCTCGCGGCCGGCCTCACCACGGTCCTGCGCAGCGGGGTCGGGACCCTGAGCATCCTCGTGCCCTTCCTCCTGGTCGTGTCCTTCGTCATCGGCGACGTGAACGGCAACGCCGCCGACCTGCTGCCCGACCGGGCCGGTCAAGTCGTCCTGCACAGCAGGTGGGACGGCCTTCTGGGGCCGTGGACCGGGCTCGCGGTGACCGCCCTGTGGACGGCGGCGGCGGTCGCCGTCGGCGCGTGGCGGGTGCGGGCGCGGGACGCCTGAGCGGGCCGGCGTGCTGACGGGCCGCCAATTGTCAGTGGCGGCCGGTTTACTGGATCACATGGACATCGCCCATGGTCTGGCCGCCGTCGACCTGCTGAGCGTCCGGGCGCTGCCCGCGGAGGGGTATCTCGTGGCGGAGTTGCAGACCAGCGGCGACTTCTTCGACGAGGGCCGCAGCGCGAGGGAGGCGACGGAGGAGCAGTACGAGGCCGACCGGGACGGGCTCACGCAGCGGCTGACCGACCGCTGGGGGCCGCCGCACCTCGTCAGTCTGGCGAGCACGCTGGAACGCTCCCTGGAGGGCGAGGACATACCCGAGCCGTGGGCCTCGCTCAGCGGTCACGTTCCGGACCTGCACCTGTGGCAGGTGCCCGGCACCCCGCGCTGGCTGGCCCTCGGCGTCTCCCAGTGGGACCCGGAACTGCCCTTCCAGCTCCTGCTGGTGGTGACGGAGACCGGCCCGCCCTGACCGTCGCGCCGACCGCGGTCAGCCCCGCGTCGCCGTCAGTCCTGCGCCGCCGCCCGCAGCCGGGCGAACTCCTGCGCCATCGTCGCCGTCGTCCAGTGCGCGTTCAGACCGCTGGGGTTCGGCAGCACCCACACGCGGGTGTCCCCGATGAGCCGCTCCTGCGGCCCCACCGCGGCCCTGCGGTCGTCGAAAGCGGCCCGGTAGGCGGTCACTCCGACCACCGCCAGCCAACGCGGCTTCAGCGCCGTCACCTTCCGCTCCAGCAGCCGGCCGCCCTCTCGGTACTCCTCGGCGCTCAGCTCGTCCGCCCGGGCCGTCGCCCGCGCCACCACGTTGGTGATGCCGAGCCCGAAGCCCGGCAGCTCCCCCTGCTCGGCCGGCTTCAGCAGCCTCGGCGTGAAGCCGGACAGGTGCAGCACGGGCCAGAAGCGGTTGCCGGGGCGGGCGAAGTGGTGGCCGGTCGCCGCCGTCATCAGGCCCGGGTTGATGCCGCAGAACAACACGCGCAGGCCGTCCGCGACGACGTCCGGGACGAGACGGTCGCGGGCGGCCTCCAGCTCCGCCTGGGTGAAGCGCGTCAGAGGATCGCTCCCGGCGTGTAACCGGCGGCCTCGGGCCGCTGCTTGACGATCTCCTCGATCCGGCCGACCACGACGGCGACCTGCGCGGACGCGGCGCCTGTGAACGACAGCTTGTCGGCCATCAGCGCGTCGAGCTGCGCCCGGTCGAGCGGCAGGCGCTCGTCCGCCGCCAGCTTGTCCAGCAGCTCGTTGCGCTCGGCGCCCCGCTCGCGCATCGCCAGCGCCGAGGCCACGGCGTTCTCCTTGATGGCCTCGTGCGCGACCTCGCGGCCGACGCCCGCGCGCACCGCGCCCATCAGCACCTTGGTGGTGGCGAGGAACGGCAGGTAGCGGTCGAGCTCGCGGGCGACGACGGCCGGGAAGGCGCCGAACTCGTCGAGGACCGTCAGGAACGTCTCCAGCAGGCCGTCGAGCGCGAAGAACGCGTCCGGCAGCGCGACCCGGCGCACCACCGAGCAGGACACGTCGCCCTCGTTCCACTGGTCGCCCGCCAGCTCGCCGGTCATCGACGCGTAGCCGCGCAGGACGACCATCAGGCCGTTGACGCGTTCGCAGGAGCGGGTGTTCATCTTGTGCGGCATGGCGGAGGAGCCGACCTGGCCGGGCTTGAAGCCCTCGGTGACCAGCTCGTGCCCGGCCATCAGCCGGATCGTCTTCGCCAGCGAGGAGGGGGCCGCGGCGAGCTGCACCAGGGCCGTCACCACCTCGTAGTCCAGCGAGCGCGGGTAGACCTGGCCGACCGAGGTGAACGCCTGCGAGAAGCCCAGGTGACCGGCGATCCGGTCCTCCAGCTCGGCCAGCTTGGCGGCGTCCCCGCCCAGCAGGTCCAGCATGTCCTGAGCGGTGCCCACGGGGCCCTTGACGCCGCGCAGCGGGTAGCGGCCGAGCAGTTCCTCGACCCGGCCGTAGGCGACGAGGAGCTCGTCGGCGGCGGTCGCGAACCGCTTGCCCAGGGTCGTGGCCTGCGCGGCCACGTTGTGCGAGCGGCCGGCCATGACCAGCTCGCCGTACTCGCCGGCCAGCCGGCCCAGGCGGGCCAGCACGGCGACCGTGCGGTCGCGGACCAGTTCCAGCGAGAGGCGGATCTGGAGCTGCTCGACGTTCTCCGTCAGGTCGCGGGACGTCATGCCCTTGTGGACCTGCTCGTGCCCGGCGAGGTCGTTGAACTCCTCGATGCGGGCCTTGACGTCGTGCCGGGTGACCTTCTCGCGCTCGGCGATCGAGGCCAGGTCCACGGTGTCGAGGACGCGCTCGTAGTCGGCGATCGCCGCGTCCGGCACCTCGATCCCGAGGTCCTTCTGAGCCCTCAGCACGGCGAGCCAGAGCTGACGCTCCAGCTTCACCTTCTGCTCGGGCGACCAGAGCGTGGCGAGCTCGGTCGAGGCGTAGCGTCCGGCGAGGACGTTCGGGATGCGGGGCTTGGCGGCAGCGGAAGTCACGTGACCGGATTCTACTGGCGCTTCGTGCAGGCCGGCGCCGCGGTCCCGTTCGGCGGAACCTACGAGACCGACGTCACGCGGCACAGCAGCCCCGGCCGCGCGACCCCGCCCCGGTCGTGCGGCCCCGCGACCGGCCGTGTGAACCCGGCTCGGTCGTGCGGCCCCCGCCCGGCCGTGCGGTCTCCGCGCCCGGTCATGTGGGCCCCGCCTCGGTCGTGCGGCCCCCCGCCCTGCGTGCGGGAGCGTCGGACCGTCGGGCCGGTCGTGTTGGCCCCCGACCGGATGTGCGGTCTCACGCCCGGCGTGCGGGAGCGTCAGACTGTCGGGTCCTCGTACGGCAGCAGGTCGGGCCGCTTGGGCGGCAGGCCGTCGCCCGAGGAGCGGCCGGTGAGGCGGCGGGCGATCCAGGGCAGCAGGTGCTGCCGGGCGAACCGCGCGTCGGCGACCCGGCGGGCGGCCCACCCCGGGGGCGGCGTCGCGGCCATCGGCACGTGCCATTGCGTGCCGTCCGGGTCCTGCGGATCGTGCCCGAGGGTCTGCCAGACGGCCTCGGCGACCCGGCGGTGCCCCTCCGCCGTCAGGTGCAGCCGGTCGACGTCCCACATGCGCGGGTCGCTCAGCGACGGAGCGCCGTACAGGTCGACGACGAGCGCGTCGTGGCGCGCGCCCAGCTCCTCGACGCACGCGAACAGCTCCTCCATGCGCGGGCGGAACCGCTCCAGGACGGGACCGCTGCGCCCCGGGCTGCGCATGAGGACCAGCTGCTTGCAGGACGGCGCCAGCCGCTCCACGGCCTCCGTGAGCAGCCCCTTGACCCGGCCCATGTCGCACTTGGGCCGCAGGGTGTCGTTGAGGCCGCCGACCAGGGTGATCACGTCCGCGCCCATCGCGGCCGCCACCGGCACCTGCTCCTCGACGATCTGCCCGATCAGCTTGCCGCGCACCGCCAGGTTGGCGTACCGGAAGCCGGGGGCGCGGGCGGCCATCCGCGCGGCGAGGAGGTCCGCCCAGCCCCGGTAGGTGCCGTCGGGCAGCAGGTCGGACATGCCCTCGGTGAAGGAGTCGCCGACGGCGACCAGGCTGGTGTGTGCGGGGTTCGTCTGCATGGCGACACAGATGGTAGCCCGAGTCGCATACCCGGCGGTCGGTCGCCTCCGCCGGGCGCGCGACACCGCCGGGCGCCGCTCGGCACCCGCTCCCGTCGGTCCGCCGTCAGGCCCGCTGCCCGAACAGCTCGCGCAGCACGTCCTCCATGGTCACCAGGCCGGCCAGCCGGCCGTCGGAGCCCAGGACGGCCGCCAGATGGGTGCGGCTGCCGCGCATGGCGGTCAGGACGTCGTCCAGCGGGGTCGTCCCCCGCACGCGCGCGATGGCCCGCATGTCCTCCGGCCGGAACGGGACGTCCCGGGGCGAGGCGTCCAGCGCGTCCTTCACGTGCAGGTAGCCGACGATGCGCCGGCCCTCGTCCACCACTGGGAACCGGGAGAACCCGGACTCGGCCGCGAGCCTCTCCAGGCCCTCGGGAGTGACGCCCACGCGCGCGTGGACGACCCGCTCCAGCGGCAGGACGACGTCGCGCACCGGGCGGCGGCCCAGCTCCAGGGCGTCGTGCAGCCGCTCCTGGGCGCGGTCGTCGATCAGCCCGGCCTCGCCCGCGTCGCGGACGATCTGCGCCAGTTCCGCGTCCGAGAAGGTCGCCGTGACCTCGTCCTTCGTCTCGATCCGCAGCAGCTTCAGCAGGCCGTTCGCGAAGGCGTTGATCGCGAAGATCACCGGCCGCAGTCCCCGGGCGACGGCGACCAGCGGCGGGCCCAGCAGCAGCGCGGCGCGCACCGGCTCGGCGAGCGCGAGGTTCTTGGGGACCATCTCGCCGAGCAGCATGTGCAGATAGGTGGCGAGGACCAGCGCGATCACGAAGGACACCGCGTGACCGGCGCTCTCGGGCACTCCCACGGCGTGGAACACCGGCTCCAGCAGGTGCGCGATGGCGGGCTCGGCGACCACGCCGAGGAGCAGCGTGCACAGGGTGATGCCGAGCTGGGCGGCCGCCAGCAGGGCCGACACGTGCTGTAGCCCCCACAGCACGCTGCGGGCGCGCCGGTCGCCCTGCTCGGCGTGGGGATCGATCTGGGAGCGGCGTACGGAGATCAGCGCGAACTCGGCGCCGACGAAGAAGGCGTTGACGACGAGGGTCGCCAGGGCGATGAGCAACTGGACGGCGATCACGTGTCGGCCCCTTCCGCGGGGGTGTCTGCGAGCGGTGCGTGGAGCAGCACCCGGGCGGCCCGGCGGCCGGAGGCGTCCACGACGTCCATGCGCCAGCCGGCGACCTCCAGGGTGTCGCCGACGGCCGGTATCCGGCCCAGCTCGGCGGCGACCAGACCGGCCAGCGTCTCGTAGGGGCCCTCCGGGGCCCGCAGGCCGACGCGGGCGAGCTGGTCGGTGCGGGCGGAGCCGTCGGCCGAGTACAGGGTGCGGCCGTCGTCGTCGGAGCCGGCGGGGGCGAGGTCGGGCGTCTCGTGCGGGTCGTGCTCGTCGCGGACCTCGCCGACGACCTCCTCGACGATGTCCTCCAGCGTCGCCACGCCCGCCGTGCCGCCGTACTCGTCGATGACGACGGCCATGGTCCGCTTGCCGGACAGCCGGTCCAGCAGCCGGTCCACGGTGAGGGACTCGGGCACCAGCAGGGGTTCGCGCATGATCTCCGCGACCGGCACGCGCGGGCGCCGTCCGGCCGGGACCGCCAGCGCGTCCTTGATGTGCGCCGTGCCGACGACGGCGTCGAGGCCGCCGCGGTACACGGGGAAGCGGGACAGCCCCGTGGCCCGGGTGGCGTTGGCGACGTCCTCGCAGGTCGCCGACGCCTCCAGCGCGACGACCTGCACGCGCGGGGTCATCACGTTCTCGGCGGTCAGATCGGCCAGGTTCAGGGTGCGCACGAACAGCTCGGCGGTGTCCGCCTCCAGCGCGCCCTCCCTCGCGGAGTGCCGGGCGAGCGCCACGAGTTCCTGGGGGCTGCGCGCGGCGGCCAGTTCCTCGGTGGGCTCCACGCCGAAGAGGCGCACGATCCGGTTGGCGGTCTCGTTGAGATGGCTGATGAAGGGCCGGAAGGCGGCGCTGAACCAGCGCTGCGCGTTGCCCACGCCCTTGGCGACCGTCAGCGGGGAGGAGATAGCCCAGTTCTTGGGCACGAGTTCGCCGACGACCATCAGGAACACGGTCGACAGGGCCGTGCCCAGCACCAGCGCCACGGAGCCGGCGGCGGTGTCCGACAGGCCGAGCGACTCCAGCGGCCCGGAGATCAGCTTGGCGATCGACGGCTCGGACAGCATGCCGACCACCAGGTTGGTGACCGTGATGCCCAGTTGGGCGCCCGAGAGCTGGAAGGTGAGGTTGCGGACGGCCTTGAGCGCCCCGGCCGCGCCGCGCTCACCGCGCTCCACCGCCCGTTCGAGTTCGCCGCGTTCGACGGTGGTCAGGGAGAACTCGGCGGCCACGAACGCGCCGCACGCCAACGACAGCAGGATCGCCACCAGGAGCAGCAGCACTTCGGTCATCGGGTCACCTCCGTCCCAGGATCGGGCAGGGCGGGCGGCAGCGCGCGATGTCGCGTGCGGGTACGGGTGCGGGTACGGGGAGGCTCGCCCATGGGCGGACGCTCACACCTTTCATGGCGTCGTGGGGGCCGCGCGGTGATCCACGCGACCCCTCCAGGGTAAAGGATCGGCAAAGCGGAGCCGGCGGGCTCTCGATCAGTCGGCGAGCGGCTTCACCCAGCGCCGCCACTTCTCCTCGGGCGCGTACCCCGCCGCGCGCCAGGCATGATGCGCCGTCTCGTTGCGGGTGAGCACCATCGCGTCACCGCGCCGGCCGCCCAGCCGCACGAACCGCTCCTCCGCCGCCGCGAGCAGCGCCGAGCCGACGCCCCGGCGCCGCCGCGCGGGGTGCACGGCCAGCCGGTACAGATGGCACCGCCATCCGTCGAAACCGGCGATGACCGTCCCGACCAGCTCGCCGTCCTGCTCGGCCAGGATCAGCGCCCGGGGGTCGCGGGCGACGAGGCGCTCCACCCCGGCGCGGTCGTCGCTGATGCTCGTGCCCTCGGCGGCCGACTTCCAGAAGGCCAGCACGGTGTCCAGGTCATCGGGTGTCGCGGCCCGTATCCGCAGATCAGACATGCGCCGATCCCACCACGGGGCGGCCGCCCGGACGCGGGATTCCGCCATCCGGACGGCCGCCGTCCGTCCGCCCCGGCCGGGGGCCGGGACCGTCAGTCGTGCGCGATCGCGGCCAGCACGTTCAGCCGGGAGGCGCGCAGCGCGGGCAGCAGCGCCGCGACGACGCCGACGACCGCCGACCCCACCACGACCGCCACGATCGTGCCCCACGGCACGGCCAGGGCCTTCATGCCCTGCAACTCCAGGACCTGCTGGATGCACACGCCCCACACCAGGCCGAGCGCCAGCCCCAGCACCGCGCCGAACACCGCGATCACCACCGACTCCAGCCGGATCATCCGGCGCAACTGCCGCCGGCCCAGCCCGATGGCCCGCAGCAGCCCGATCTCCCGGGTCCGCTCCACCACCGACAGCGCCAGCGTGTTGACGACGCCGAGCACCGCGATGACGATCGCCAGCCCGAGCAGCGCGTACACCAGGTAGAGCAGCACGGCGATCTGGTCGTGGACGAGCTTCTTGTAGTCGGCCTGGTCGCGGACCTGCACCTGCGGGTACGCGTCCAGGGTCTTCTCCAGCCGCGGGCGCAGCCCGTCCGCGTCGGTGCCCGGGCGCGCGTTGACGTAGAGCGCGATGTCCTGCCCGCCGGGCACGTACTTCTCGACGGTCGCGATCCCGAAGAACAGCCCGCCCTGCGTGCCGAACCCGCCGCCCCCGTCCTGGTCGGTGAGCGCGCCGACCTTCAGCTTCGCCGTCCGGTCGCCGGGGAACTCCACCGGCAGCACGCTGCCGAGCCGCACCCCGTGGTCGCGGGCGAAGTCCACGTCCATGCCGACGGCGCCGTCCGCCAGCGCGGCCGCGGTGTCGCCCTCGGCGTAGACGACGTGCGCGACGTCGTCGACCCGGTCGTCGTAGCCGCTCGCGGTCGTCTCCACGCGCTTGCCGTCCGGCAGCCGCACGGCGACCGGCGCGAACCGCTGCCGTACGACCAGCCCGACGCCGTCGGTGCCGCGCACCGCGTCGGTGACCTCCGCGGAGAACGGGACGTAGTTGGAGCTCTGGACGACGTAGTCGGCGCCCAGGGTCTTGTCGATCTGCTGATCGAACGACTTCGACATCGAGGCGCTCGCCACCGACATCCCGCCCACCAGCGCCAGGCCGACCATCAGCGCGGCGGCCGTGGCGCCGGTGCGGCGCGGGTTGCGCAGGGCGTTGCGCTGGCTCATCCGGCCGACGGTCCCGAACAGCGCGGGGAAGGCGCCGCCCAGGACCCTGATCACCGGCCGGACCAGGAGCGGCCCCGCGATGACGGTGGCGATCAGCGTGAGCACCACGCCCAGGCCCAGCAGGGACGCCGCCGACGACGTCTTCGAGGAGGCCGCGCAGCCGGCGAGCGCGGCCGCGCCGAGCGCTCCCACGACCGCGCCCACCACGGCGCGCACCCGCAGCGGCCGGCCGGTCCCGGCGACGTCCGCGTCGGCCAGGGCCGCCATCGGCGACACGGTCGCCGCGCGCCGGGCGGGCAGATAGGCCGCCACGAAGGTCACGCCGACGCCGACGACGTACGACGCCACCGGGGTGCCCCAGCCGACGACCATCTCCGTGGTCTTCAGGTTCATGCCGAAGGCGCTCATCAGCTTGATCAACCCGGCCGCGAGGCCGATGCCGGCGGCCAGGCCGAGCGTGGAGCCGACCAGGCCCAGCAGCACCGCCTCGGTGAGCACCGAGCGGCGCACCTGGCGGCGGTCGGCGCCCAGCGCGCGCAGCAGGCCCAGTTCCCGGGTGCGCTGGGCGATCAGCATCGAGAACGTGTTGACGATCAGGAACACCCCGACGAGCACGGCGATGCCGGCGAAGCCGAGCATCACGTACTTGATGACGTCGAGGAAGCCGCCGAGCGCCTCCGCGGACGACTTCGCCTGCTCGTCGGCCGTCTTCACCTCGTAGGGACCCGCGCCGACGGCGGCGGCGACGCGCTTCTTGAGCACCGCGTCGCTCGTGCCCGCGGCCGCGTCGACGGAGATGCTCGTGGCCTTGCCGGCCGCGCCCAGCAGCTTCGCGGCGGCCGTCTCGGGGGCAAGGTAGACCAGGGCGGCGCCGGGGTTGGTGGTGGTGAAGGTGGCGATGCCCACGACCTCGACCCTGAACGAGCCCGGCTGGGCCATCACGGTGAGCGTGTCGCCGATCGCCACGTGCTTGTGGTCGGCGGTGTCGGCGTCCAGCATGGCCTCGCCCGCGCCCCGCGGGGCGTGTCCGGAGGTCAGCTTCACCGGGCTGCGGTGGGTGACGAACCAGTCCGTGGCGATGGTCGGCGCGCCCGTGGTCGGCCCCACGGACTTGTTCGCGGAGTCGACGACGGTGATGTTCTGGACGCTGACGTCCGCGTGGGCCGCGGCCACGCCGGGCACGCCGGCCAGCCGCCGCGCCAGCGAGGCGGGCACGGTCTGCACCGCGCCGGTCGGCACGGACGAGGTCAGGTCCTCCTTCGGCTGCACCGTGACGTCCGGGGCCGTCGACGCGAAGAGCCGGTCGAAGGTGCGGGTCACCGTGTCGGAGAAGATCAGGCTGCCCGCGACGAACGCCACCGACAGGACGACGGCGAGCGCGGACAGCAGCAGCCGTCCCTTGTGCGCGAGGAAGCTTCTGAGCGTGGCCTTCAGCACCGGATCACTTCTCCCCGGAGCCGGCGCCGACGGCGGCGGGACCGCTGCCGTCCCCGCCCTCGGCGTCGGACTGCGCGCGGATCACGTCGAACCGTTTCATCCGCTCCAGCACCGCCTCCGCCGTCGGCTGCCGCATCTCGTCCACGATCCGCCCGTCGGCGAGGAAGAGCACCAGGTCGGAGTGGGCGGCGGCGCCCGGGTCGTGGGTGACCATGACGACGGTCTGGCCCAGCGTGTCGACGGCCTCGCGCAGGAACGCGAGGACCTCCAGCCCGGCCCGCGAGTCCAGGTTGCCGGTCGGCTCGTCGGCGAAGATCAGCTCGGGGCGGGAGGCGAGCGCGCGGGCGCAGGCCACACGCTGCTGCTGGCCGCCGGACAGCTGGGAGGGCCGGTGCTTGAGCCGGTCCCGCAGCCCGAGGGTGTCGATGACCTGGTCCAGCCAGGCCTGGTCGGGCTTCTGGCCCGCGATGTCCATCGGCAGGGTGATGTTCTCCGCCGCGTTCAGCGTCGGGATCAGGTTGAACGACTGGAACATGAACCCGATCCGGTCGCGCCGCAGCCGGGTCAGCTCCCGGTCCTTCAGCCCCGTGATCTCGGTCTCGCCCAGCCACACCTGACCGGCCGAAACGTTGTCGAGCCCCGCCAGGCAGTGCATCAGCGTGGACTTGCCGGACCCGGACGGGCCCATGACGGCGGTGAAGCGGCCGCGCGCGACGTCCACGTCCACGGCGTCCAGGGCCAGCACCGTCGTCTCGCCGGAGCCGTACGCCTTGGTCAGACCCCGGGCGCGGGCCGCGATCCCGCCGGCCGCGGTCAGGCCGGGGACGTGCTCCGCAGCAGGTGTGGACAAGGCTGCCTCCTCGCTCGATGGACGTACGACTGCGGTCGGTGACCGTGACCGCCGAGCGTAGTGTGACCCGGCGCACAGCCGGTATCCCTTTTCGGCTCCGACCGCCCTTGCCGCTGCTAGCGCTTCGGCGCTAGCTTCGAGGTATGGCGAAGACCCAGCTGAACGTACGCGTGGACGAGGGCACGGCCCAGGCCGCCCGCGAGCGCGCCACGGCCCGCGGCATGAGCGTCAACCGCTACATAGAAGAGCTGGTCAGACAGGATGCCGGGGAGATCGGCCACACGTTCGTGGAGGCCGCCGGTGACTTCATGAAGCAGTACGAGGCGCTCTTCGCCGAGGAGTTCGGCGCGGAACGCGAGGGCCGCCGGGGCGCGGCGAGCGAGACCGGCACGCGCGAAGGTCGCCGCTGATCCCTTGAGCGACCTCCGGATCGACCTCGCCTGGCTCCTCATGCTCGCCGAACAGAACACTCCGGGGGACCCCCAGGTCACCGACTGGGGCGCGCTGGTCGCGGCCGTGGCGCGCCACCGGGCCGAGATATTCGACGTCCCCGTCTACGACGACCCGCAGGCACGCGCCGCCGCGCTGCTGCAACTCCTCATCCACGTCCCGGCGCTGGAACGCTCCAACGCCCTGTTCGCGTGCGCCGTCGCCTACGCCTACCTGGTGGCCAGCGGGCTGAAGATCGCCACCTCGCCCGAACAGGTCCGCGATCTCGCCCGGCTGGTCAAGAACGGGGACGCGTCGGTGTCGGACATCGCGGGCGAGCTGCGCCGCTGGAGCCTGTGACGCGTCCGCTCCCCGGCTCGGGTCACGCCCGGCCGGGCTCCGCGGGCCGCCAGGCGGCGCCCGTCACGCAGTAGGAGAACGGCAGCCGCGGGCCGCGTTCCGGCAGCGTCGTGCGCCGGTAGGGGCCCAGCTCGAACCCGGCGTCCCGCAGCGCGCCGACGGTGTCGCGGGTGAGCCGGCAGCCGCCGGCCAGACGCGGCCACACCGTGCGGTCCAGCGCCCGCTGAGCCAGGAGCATCGCCGGGCCGCCGCCGGGCCCGTGCTCGAAGAACCGCAGCTCGCCGCCGGGCCGCAGCACCCGCCGTAGCTCGGCCAGGGAGCGTTCCACGTCCCGCACGCTGCACAGCACCAGCGAGAGCACCGCCGCGTCGAAGGCCTCGCTCTTGACCGGCAGGGCCTCCGCAGCCCCCGGCACCACGTCCACGGGCACCTCGGCGCGCAGGGCCGCCTCCCGCGCCCATCGGCGGAGCTCGCGTTCCGGTTCGATGGCGACGACCTCGGCCACGCCGGCCGGATAGTGCGCGAAGTTCAGTCCACTGCCCGCGCCGATCTCCACGACCCGGCCGGACAGCCCGGCGAGCAGCCGCTCGCGCACCCCGGCGAGGCCCGCACGGGTCTCCGCGGCCGCGCCCAGCCGGGCGTAGCAGCGGGCGAACAGCGGATGGCGGACCTCGTCGCCGCGCACCGAGCCGGATCCGGAGCCCCCGCCCTCCGCGCCGAGGCCGTACCCCGGCCCCGGAGCGGCACCGGGAGCAGGGCCGGGCGCAGGGCCGGGCGCAGCGCGGGGCGCTGAGCTGGAGCTGGAGTCGTGGGGCCGTGACGACATGGCGACCTCCGGGGCCGGGCGGCGACGGGCCTACCGGGATTCTCCCCCGCGCGGACCCGTCGCACCCCCGCGGACGACCGGCGACGGTGTCCTTCGCGTCCGCCGCGTCCGCCCCGCGCCTCACCGCACGAAGTCGCGCACCTGCTCGTAGACGCCGTGGTCGTTGTTCATGGCGTCGTGGGAGACGCACCCCACGCCGACGTTGACGGCGCCGCTCAGCAGCGCCGAGGAGTCCGGGTCGATCGCCGCGTCGCAGTTCGACCAGTACGCGGCGTAGTTCACCGCGCCGGGCGTCTCGTCACCGGAGTTGAGCGCGGTGAGGAACGAGCTGCCGGGCACCATCTGGGCGCAGGAGGTGTACAGCCAGCTGCACAGCGACGCCACCGAGGTGCCGTGGTTGACGCCCGCGACGGAGACGAAGTCGTCCACGAACGCCGTCCCGCCGAGGTTCTTGAGGTAGTAGCGGGAGCTCAGCGCCCCCATCGAGTGCACGATCACGTCGACCTTGCTCGCGCCGGTCCTCGCCAGCACGTTCTTGATCTCGGTGTTCAACCGGGCGGCGGTGGTGGCGTTGGACTGGGTCCAGCTGTAGGTCCAGGCGTCCAGTTCGGAGGCCGAGTAGCCGTCGGCCTCGAAGTCGGCGACCCAGTCGTCCCAGCTGCCGCCGTCGCTGCTGAGACCGTGGACGAAGACGATCGGGTCGTGGGCCGCCGCGTGGGCCGCGGGGGCGGTGAACGACAGTGACAGAAGGAGCGAAGAGGCCGCGGCCGTGAGGACCGCGGCGATGCGACGCTTGTGGCGCTGCATGGTGCCTCCTGAAACGGGTGGGGTTGCCAGGAGTGTCCGCGTCGGCCCCCGCGCGCCGCATCGGTGAAGTCGCCGGTCTTTACGGTTCAAGTAACCCGCCAGTAACGTCAGTTGGGTGGTGACCCCGGTGAACCCCCCACCCCTCGGCGGCACTTCGCCACCGGCGCTCGCCGGCCCCGGCCCGCGCCCGGTCGCCGCGCTGCCCGACGGCGTCCGGGTCCGCGTGCTGCGCCTCGTCCACGGCGACCCGCGGGCCGCCGTCGAAGCCGCGGGCCGGCTCACCGAACGGCAGGCCGCCGGCCTCGACCCGCTGCCGACCGAACCCGTCGACCTCGCCCCCGGGCGGCTGTCCGCCCACCGCCGGGAGGTGCGCGCACTGCCCGAGGACACGCGCCTGGTGCTGCTGCTGGCCGCGGCCGACCAGTACCCGGTGGCCACCCACGCCTTCCAGCGGGCCGTCGCCGCCGTGCGCCTCGACATCCGCTCGCTGGAGGCCGCGGAGGCGGCGGGCCTCGCGTACGCGACGGCGGGCGGAGTCGGCTTTCGGGACGCCTGGACCCGCATCGCCGTCTACGAGACGGCCGCGCCGGCCGACCGGCGCGACGCCCACCGCCTGCTCGCCCGCGTGCTGCACGGCCCGGCCGAGGCGCCACGGCGCGCCTGGCACCGGGGCGCGGGAGCGCTCGGCCCGAGCGCCCGGCTGGCCGCGGAACTGACGGCGGCCGCCGCCGGGGCCCGGTCCGCGGGCGACCCGGCCCTCGCCCGCGCCCTCGCCGAACGCGCCGCCGCGCTCGGCGCCGACGCGCGCGCCCGCCCCGCGCTGTTGGCCCGCGCCGCCGCCGACGCCTGGCTCGCCGGCGAGGCCGACCGCGCCCGCGCCCTGGCCGCCCGCACCGACGCCGATGCCGACGCCGTCACCGGAGTCCTCGCGCTGCGCACGGGTCAGGCGGGGGAGGCGTTCGACGCCCTGCTGGCCGGGGCGGTACGGGCCGCCGGCGCCCGCACCGCCCCGTCCGGGTCGGCCGCCTCCGCCGCCCACCTCCTCGCGCGGGCCGCCGAAGCGGCCGTCCACACCGGCGATCTGCGCCGCTGCCGGGAAGCGGTGCTGGCGGCCTGGCAGTGGGGGATCGATCCGCCCGGCGTGCTGGGCGGGCTCGCCGCGGCCGTCGACGGGCGCTACGAGGACGCCCGCGACCTGCTGGAGGCCACCGCCGGACGGTGCGGGCCGGGCGGCGACCCCACGGACCTGCTCCACGCGGGCATCGCCGCCCTCATGCTCGGCGACCACACCAGGGCCGCCACCGCCGCCGTGCGGGCCGCGGCCGCCGCCCGCGCCCGGGGCGTCACCGTCCTCGTGCCCCAGGCCATGGAGTACCGCGCCTACGCCGACTTCTGGACCGGCCGCCCGCACGCCGCCGAGGCCGCCGCCCTGGACGCCCTGCGCCAGGCGTACGCCACCGGACAGGACAACGGCGCCTGCCATCTGCAGGCCGCCCTCGCGATGTTCGCCGCCCTCACCGGCGACGGGGAGCTGTGCCGGGAGCGGGCCGCGGCCGCCCGCTCCCACGCCCTCGCCCACGGCCTGGGCCTGCCCGCGGCGCTGGCGCAGTGGGCGCTCGCCTTCCTCGACCTCGTCACCGGCCGCTACGACACCGCCGCGGCCCGGCTGCGCGCCCTCGCCGCCGCCGGGCCCGGCCACGGCCACCGGGCCGTCCGTCACCTCGCCACCCCGCACTACGTGGAGGCGGCCGTCCGCACCGGCGACACCCGCGTCGCGCGCGCCGCGCACGCCGACTACGACCGCTGGGCCCGCGCCGTGGACAGCCCCGACGACCTGGCCCTCAGCGCCAGGTGCCGGGCCCTGCTCACCCCCGGAGCCGACGCCCTCCCGCACTACGCCGCGGCCCTCGACCTGCACGCCGACGGCGACCGCGCCTTCGAACGCGCCCGCACGGAACTGCTGTTCGGCAGCGCGCTGCGCAGGCTGCGCCGCCGCACGGAGGCACGCGACCGGCTGCACAGCGCCCTTCAGGCGTTCGAGTCGTTCGGGGCCCCGCACTGCGCGGAGGGCGCCCGCGCCGAACTGCGCGCCCTCGGCGCGCCGCCCGGCCGGGCGCCGGCGGACGCCCGCCCGACGAACCGCCTCACCGCCCAGCAACTGCTCATCGCGCGGATGGCCGCCGACGGCGCGACGAACCGGGAGATCGCCGCCCGCCTGGCCCTCAGCCCGCGCACCGTCGACCATCACCTCCGGGGCGTCTTCACCCGCCTCGACATCCGCTCCCGGATCGCCCTGGTGCGCCTGCTGGCGGACACCGAGGGGCCCTGAGCCCCCGCGCGGCCGCCCGCCGTCGTCCCCGACGGACCCGGGACCGGGCGGGCGCCGCCATGACACCCGAGGGAGGGGAGCCCGCTAGGTTCCCGAGCCGGTCCGTTCCCGGATCGCCTTGGTGTGCCTGCTGGCGGACACCGACGGGCCCGGCCGTGACCCTCTGGCGGCCGCCCGCCGTCGTCCCTGACGGACCCGGAGACCGGGCGGGGGCCGCCATGACACCCGAGGGAGGGGAGCCCGCCAGGTTCCCGAGCCGGTCCGTTCCCGGATCGCCTTGGTGTGCCTGCTGGCGGACACCGACGGGCCCGGCCGTGACCCTCCGGCGGCCGCCCGCCGTCGTCCCTGGCGGACCGGGAGACCGGGTGGCGCCGCTAGGACGCCGGAGGGAGGGGAGCCCTCCGGGTTCCCGCCGGTCCGTTCCCGGATCGCCCTGGTGTGCCTGCTGGCGGACACCGACGGGCCCGGCCGTGACCCTCCGGCGGCCGCCCGCCGTCGTCCCTGGCGGACCGGGAGACCGGGCGGGCGCCGCTATGACGCCGGAGGGAGGGGAGCCCGCTAGGTTCCCGAGCCGGTCCGTTCGCGGAAGGCGTCCGCCTCCCATGTGCCGTCCAGCCGCGGCGCCAGCCAGCCGCGGGCCGCGACGCGGAAGGCGGCCGGGGGCAGCGCGCCGCAGCCCGCGGGCAGCGCCCCCAGCAGCGGGGCCCCGGCCACCTCGGGCAGGTCGGTGACGTTGCAGCGCGACGCCAGGTCCGGGGCGTCGGGCCAGCTGCCGATGACGACGCCCAGCAACTCCAGCCCCCGGCCGCGCAGTTCACGGGCCGTGAGTTCCGTCGTGTTCAGGGTGCCCAGTCCGGCCGGGGCCACGACCAGTACCGGCGCCCGCAGCGACTGCGCCGCGTCGGCCAGCGTGCCGCCCGCCTCGTCGAACCGCACGAGCAGCCCGCCCGCCCCCTCGACGAGCACCAGGTCGTGCTCCGCGGCCAGCTTCTGCGCCGCCTCGGCCACGTCCTGCGGCCGCACCGGAGCCAGCCCCGCCCGGCGCGCCGCCGTGCCCGGAGCCAACGGCTCGGGGTAGCGGGCGAGTTCGGCCGTGGTGAGCGGTCCCACGAGCCGCGCGACCTCGTCGGCGTCCCCGCGCTCGTCCGGCCGCACGCCGGTCTGGGCGGCCTTCAGCACGGCCACCGACCGGCCCGCCGCCAGCGCGCAGGCGGCCACCGCGGCGGTGGTGACGGTCTTGCCGACCTCCGTGCCCGTCCCCGTGATCACCAGGATCGGCATGCTCATCCCTCCCGCGCCGCGGCGCACACCGCGCGCGCGATCCGTGCCACGTCGACGTCGCCGGTGACGTACGGGGGCATCGTGTACACCAGGTCGCGGAACGGCCGCAGCCAGACGCCCTCGCGCACGGCGGCGTCGGTGGCGGCCCGCATGTCCACGGCGTGGTCGAGCTGGACCACGCCGACGGCGCCGAGGACGCGCACGTCCCGCACCCCGGGCAGCTCCCGGGCAGGCGCGAGCCCGTCGCGCAGTCCGGTCTCGATCCGCTTGACCTCCGCGAGCCAGTCCTGGCCGAGCAGCAGCTCGATCGAGGCGCAGGCGACGGCCGCGGCGAGCGGATTGCCCATGAACGTCGGCCCGTGCGCCAGCACCGGCACCTCGCCCCGCGAGATGCCCTCGGCCACCCGGGACGTGCACAGGGCCGCCGCCATCGTCAGATAGCCGCCGGTCATGGCCTTGCCGACGCACATGACGTCCGGTGTGACGGCGGCGTGCCCGGCCGCGAACAGCGCGCCCGTGCGGCCGAAGCCGGTCGCGATCTCGTCGAACACCAGCAGCACGCCGTGAGCGTCGCACGCCTCGCGCAGCACCCGCAGGTACGCCGGGGAGTGGAAGCGCATCCCGCCCGCTCCCTGCACGACCGGCTCCACGACGACCGCGGCCAGTTCGTCGGCGTGCCGCTCGATCGCGGTGCGCAGCGTCTCGGCGTACGCCTCGTCGTACTCGGCGGGCGGGGCGTCGACGAAGACCTGACGGGGGAGCACGCCGGTCCACAGGTCGTGCATCCCGCCGTCGGGGTCGCACACGGACATCGGCTGCCAGGTGTCGCCGTGGTAGCCGCCGCGCCAGGTCAGCAGCCGCTGCTTGGCCGGGCGGCCCAGCGAACGCCAGTACTGCAGGCACATCTTCACGGCGACCTCGACCGACACCGAGCCCGAGTCGGCGAGGAACACGTGCTCCAGACCCTCGGGCGACATGTCGACAAGGAGCTTCGCCAGCCGGACGGCGGGCTCGTGGGTGAGCCCGCCGAACATCACATGACTCATCCGCCCCAACTGCTCGCGCACGGCCTCGTTGAGCACGGGGTGGTTGTAGCCGTGGATCGCCGACCACCAGGAGGCCATGCCGTCGACCAGTTCCCCGGAGCCGTCCGCCATCCGCAGCCGGACGCCGCTCGCCGACTCCACGACCAGCGGATCGACCCGCCCGGGCATCGGACCGTACGGGTGCCACACGTGCCGCCGGTCCAGCTCCAGCAGTTCGGGCACGCCCAGGGGCGACGGCTCAGGCATTGGGCGCGAGATCGGTGCCGGCGCCGCGGCGGCGCACGGCGACCAGATCGGTACGGGCCTCGCCGGCCGCCGCCGCGACGGCCGCAGGCGCGGAGGCGGGCGCGGCGGCCGCGGCCGTGCCGCAGACCCCGCCGTCCTCGTGCGCGCCGCAGCCCGAGCCCTCGTGCCCGCCGCACCCGGCGGACTCCTGCGGGCCGCAGCCGCCGCCCCCGTGGGATCCGCAGCCCCCGCCGGCCGTCGCCCGGTGCCCGGGCAGCGTGACCTGCTCCGCGCCCTCCACCTCGAACCCGGCGTCCGCGATCATCTCCAGGTCGGCCTTGCCGGCCTGGCCCTCGGTGGTGAGGTAGTCGCCCAGGAAGATCGAGTTGGCCAGGTTCAGGGCGAGCGGCTGCATGGTGCGCAGGTGCACCTCGCGGCCGCCCGCGATGCGCACCTCGACGTCCGGGCACACGAACCGGACCATGGCCAGGATCCGCAGACAGCGCTGCGGGGTGAGGTTCCACTCCTTGGCCAGCGGGGTGCCCTCCACCGGGATCAGGAAGTTGACCGGGACCGAGTCGGGGTCCAGCTCGCGCAGCGAGAAGACGACGTCCACCAGGTCCTCGTCCGACTCGCCCATGCCGGCGATCAGACCCGAGCACGCCGACAGGCCCGCCGCGTGCGCCTTGGTGACCGTGTCCACCCGGTCGGCGTAGGTGTGGGTGGTCGTGATGTCGCCGTACGTCGCCTCGGACGTGTTGAGGTTGTGGTTGTAGGCGTCGGCGCCCGCCTCGCGCAGCCGCTCGGCCTGGCCGTCGGAGAGCAGGCCCAGACAGGCGCACACCTCGACGCCCTCGTTCTGCTCCTTGATGGCCTTGATGGTGCCGGCCACCCGGTCGACGTCCCGGTCCGTCGGGCCGCGCCCGGACGCCACCAGGCAGACGCGCTTGGCGCCGCCCGCGAGCCCGGCCGCCGCGGCCCTGGAGGCCTCGTCCGGCTTGAGCCACGTGTACTTCAGGATCCCGGCCGTGGAGCCGAGCCGCTGGGAACAGTAGGAGCAGTCCTCGGGGCACAGGCCCGACTTCAGGTTGACCAGGTAGTTGAGCTTCACGCGACGCCCGAACCAGTGCCGGCGCACCTTTCCGGCCGCGGCCACCACGTCCAGCACGTCGTCGTCGGAGGTGGCCAGCACGGCCAGCGCTTCCTCGCGGGTCGGCAGCTCGCGCCGAAGCCCCTTGTCCACCAGCGTGTTCAGCAGGTCCATGAGAGCCGATCCTGTCCTACGGACCCGCTCCGGGCCAAGGTAGGGATCACACAACACACCCGGTTCGACGTGTGGGTATTGCCACACCGAAGTCAGCCATTGCTGCCGCTAGTGTCTGTCCGCTACCTACAAAAGCCCCGGAGGACCCATGGCGTTCGGCTGGATCGACGAACAGGCGGAGCTGCGCCGCCGGGCCGGGCTCGTGCGGACCCTGCGGCCCCGTCCGGCCGACTCGCCGCTGCTGGACCTCGCGAGCAACGACTACCTGGGCCTGGCCCGTCATCCCGAGGTCGTGGCGGGCGCCGTGGCGGCGGCCCGCACCTGGGGCGGCGGGGCGACCGGCTCCCGGCTCGTCACCGGCACCACCGAACTGCACGGCGAACTCGAGCGCGCGCTCGCGGAGCACTGCGGCTTCGAGGCGGCCCTCGTCTTCTCCTCCGGGTACGCGGCCAACCTCGCGGCGGTGACCGCGCTCGCGCCGCACGGCTCGCTGATCGTCTCCGACGCCGGCAACCACGCCTCGCTCATCGACGCGTGCCGGCTGGCCCGCGGCGCCGCCCAGGTCGTCGCGCACGCCGACCCGGACGCCGTCCGCAAGGCGCTCGGCACCCACGACGGGCCGGCCGTGGCGGTGTCCGACACGGTCTTCTCGGTCGACGGCGACGCCGCCCCGCTGGCCGCCCTCGCCGCCGCCTGCCGCGAGCACGGCGCGGGCCTGGTGATGGACGACGCCCACGGGCTCGGCGTGCTGGGGGAGGGGGGCCAGGGGGCCCCGTACGCGGCGGGTCTGGCGGGGGCCGACGACGTGGTCGTCACGGTCACGCTGTCCAAGTCCCTCGGCAGCCAGGGCGGCGCCGTGCTGGGGCCGGCCCGGGTGATCGAGCACCTGGTGAACGCGGCCCGCACCTTCATCTTCGACACCGGCCTCGCCCCGGCGGCGGCGGGCGCGGCGCTGGCCGCCCTGCGGCTGCTGCGGCGGGAGCCGGAGCGCGCCCCGCGCGCGCGTGCGGTGGCGGGCGAGCTGCACGCACGCCTGACGGCCGCGGGCCTGGAGGCGGTGCGCCCCGACGCCGCGGTCGTCTCCGTGCGCGCGCCGTCCCCGGAGCAGGCCCTGCGGTGGGCGGCGGACTGCCGGTCGGCGGGCCTGGCCGTGGGGTGCTTCCGTCCTCCCTCCGTGCCCGACGGCGTCTCGCGGCTGCGGCTGACCGCCCGGGCGGACCTGTCCGGGGCGGAGCTGGAACGCGCTGTCCGGGTGATCGGCGAGACCCGGCCGTGAGTGCGCGTCACCCGGCCGTGGTCCCGCGGGACACGGCCGGGCACGTGCGGGACGCGGCCCCGCGGGTCCGCCGGGAACCGGCCGACAAGGTTGTCGCGCCGCTCAGCGCAGCGCGGACGTGAAGCCCGTCCAGCTCTCGGGGGAGAAGAGCAGGGCGGGCCCGGCCGGGTTCTTGGAGTCGCGTACGGCGAGCAGGCCGGCCCACGGGCCGGAGTCCGGCCGGGCCGTCTCGACGCAGTTGTTGGCTCCGGTGCTGTAGCTGCTGCGCAGCCATCGCGTCTGCGGGAAATCGTGGGAATCGGTAGGGGAAGGTACGTTCCGCGAAAGTGCGGACATGGTGCCTCCTTATGCGCCGGCTGCTGTCGCGGCGAGGTAATCCGATGAGTCCTCGGGCGAAAGGGCGTGTGCCCGGAGGGCGTTGAAGGCCTCGGTGTAAGCCTGGAGGTCTTCTTTCCGTTCGAGATAGAGGCTACTCGTCAAGTGGTCGAGAACAACCACGTCCAGATCAGAAGTGCGCGAAAATGAGAAGATAACGAAAGGGCCGGTTACCCCGATATGGGCACCGGCCGAGAACGGCAGAATCTGCAGCCGCACCTGGGGCAGCCGGGCGGCCTCGGCGAGCCGGGCGAGCTGGCGGGCCATCACCTCGGGGCCGCCCACCTCCCGCCGCAGCACCGCCTCGTCGAGCACCGCGCTGAGTTCCAGCGGCGGCTGCGCGCGCAGCACGTCCTGCCGTGCGAGCCGCACCTCCACCAGGGTGTCGAGCTGCTCCTCCTCGACGCCCTCCACGGCCGCGCTGGTCACCGCGCGCGCGTACTCGGGCGTCTGCAGCAGACCCGGCACCACGCTCGTCTCCAGCGTGCGCATGGCACTCGCCTGCGCCTCCAGGCTGATGAAGTCCCGGTAGGCGGGCGGCAGCACCCCGCGGTAGGCGTGCCACCAGTGGTCCCGGCCCCCGCCGCCGCCCGCGCCCGCCAACGCCAGCATCAGATCCCGCAGCCGCTGGTCGGTCACGCCGTAGGCGTCGAGGAGTAACCGCACATCGGCCGGTTTCGATCCACTGGTGCCCGTCTCGATGCGGCTCACCTTGGACTGGTGCCAGCCCACGAGCCGGGCCGCCTCACCACTGGTGAGGCCCGCCCGGGCGCGTAAACCGCGCAGTTCGGCGCCGAGCTTGCGGCGGCGCACCGCGGGACCGTGCTGCACAGGCTCCTCCTCGCCCCTCGCGGGGCTCCGTGCGGGCCGACCAAATACGCTCTGTCGTCGCAGAGTTCACCGCATCGGGCGACAGATATATGCATATCTTGGTGGATCGCCACCCGTGACCGGCGCGGTAATGGCAGTCTGGCGAAGAAGCACCGGTCCGGGACCGTACTCGAAACCACACGCACCGTGTCGGACCCCGGTCCCGTGGGAAAGGGACGACGTCGCCATGGCAGATCACCTGGAAGCATCCGTCACTCTGCCGAGCGATCCCGCCTCGGTCTCCACGGCCCGCGGATTCGTGCTCGACACCCTGGCGGAATGGGGTCTGCCGGCGGACACGGAGGCGGCCGACACCGTACGGCTGATCGTCTCGGAACTCGCCACCAACGCCGTACAGCACACCTTCGGGCAGTCACCCACCTTCACGGTGGGTCTCGCCCTCGACCGTGACGAACACCTGCGCGTCGGGGTCACCGACAGCCACCCGCGTTTCCCCCGACGGCTGCCGGCCGCCGTCCAGCAGGACAACGGCCGGGGCATGGTGATCATCCGCTGGCTGACCGCGGAGTGCGGCGGCAGGCTCAGGGTGCGGCCCACCCGGGAGGGCGGCAAGACGGTCACCGTCGAACTGCCCTGGGCCGCTCCGGCGGCGGAGCCGGTGGCCGGGGTGCTCGCGGCTCCGGCGGAGGGCGAGATCCCGGGGCGGTGACGGCGCGTCAGGACGTCGTGCGCCGCCCCGGGAGACCCGGCGGACCTGCGGACCGGCGGTTCAGCGCACCCGGCCGTACCAGACGCTCTTGGTCCAGATCTTCTGCAGCTTCACCACGTCGCCGGTCTTCGGCGAGTGCCAGATCTTGCCCTTGCCCGCGTAGATCCCGACGTGGTACACGTTCGACCCCGAGTGGAAGAAGACCAGGTCGCCCGCCTTGCGGCCGGACGCCGAGATGTGCTTGGTCTTGTTGTACTGCTGGGCCGCCGTCCGCGGCAGCTTCTTGCCGGCCTTCTTGTACGAGTACAGCGTGAGCCCCGAGCAGTCGAACCTCTTCGGCCCGGTGGCCCCGTACCGGTACGGGGCGCCCTTCTTGGACGCGGCGATCTGGAGCGCCTTGGTCGCCGGTGTGGCGGCCGCGGCGTCCGAGGCGAGCCCCGGGACCACGACCGTGCCGCCCACGGCGGCGATGGCGAACGCCGAGGCGGTACCGGCCCGGGCCATGAGCGACGGGACACGATTGAGCGCAGTCATGCGCAACCCTTCGTCAGCCGCCTGTGAAGGATGACCTGTCGGATTCGGGCTGGCGAAGTTGCCCGGCCGCGGATGCGGCTTCACCCCAAGGGCTGCTCGGTCCGACGGCTCCTCGCGGAGCCGGCCGGGCCGGCGACCCGTCATGCTCGGGTCCTCCACTCCTGCCGGTGCACTTCTGTCGACCGGTCATCCGGGCGGCGGCAGGACTCGGCGTCCGCCCGGACCGCCCCGCCGCTTGTGGCGGGGGCTTGTCGTCAGTCAGGGATCTTGGCTCACGGATGTCCGAAAATCCCAACGGAACCGAGCATTTGTGGGGTTACTCACCACTCACCCGTTCGGGTGAACACTCTGATGGATGATCAGGTGGCGTACCGCCGCAGTGGCTCTCACCAGCCATAATGTGATCGATTTCGCTCGCCGGGCGTCCCTGCGCGCAACTTTTCGGTGTCCGGACGGACAGTGGACGTTCTGCCGAACGGGGGTACGCCTTCTGGGTCGTTTGGTCTCCGGCCCGGCCGTCACGCGCGCACCGCGTGACGGCCGGACCGGAGGCGCTCCGGGCCGATGCGGAGTCAACTCTCGGCGAGCGGGGGCAGCGTGACGCGCGCCGTGCGGCGCTCCCCGTCCAGGACCCGCAGCGCCCGCGCCAGCGTCGGCGCGTGCAGCTCGCTCTCGCCCCGCTGGTGCATCAGCGTCAGCGCGTCGCGCAGCGCCGTCGCCTTGGCCACCAGCGCCTGGGCGGCGCGCAGCCCGCGGTAGGTGTCGCCGTGGTGGGCGGGGTTGATGCGCCCGAGCAGGTCGACGACGTCCAGGTATCCGTCGATCAACTCGGCCTCGGCCCGCGTCAGGGCGGGCAGCGGTGGCAGTTCGGGCACCATCGGCGCCTCACCCCCGGCCCTGGGACTCGGCGGACGTCCCGCGGCTCCGAGAACCGGCGGACGTCCCGCGGCCGGGGACGACCCCGTCCAGCGGGCCGCGCTCCACGGCCTCCCGCGCGGTCAGGTCCGGGTCCCGGTGCTCCACGTGCATGAGCCGGGCCGTCACCTCGCCGGCCGAGTCGTCGACGGCCGGCGCCTCCGGCAGGACGATCCGCTCCTCCGGCGGCTCCGCGTACGGATCCGGTGTCCGGCGCCCGGTGCTCGTGCGTTCGGTGAACCCGGGCAGGACATGACGGGCTGACGGCGGTCGCTGCATCGGTGCCCCCTCCTTCTGCGCCTGGCCTCCTGCGCCCGGCCTCCTGCGGCGGGCCTCTGCGTCCGGCCTCTGCGTCTGGCGCCTCTGTCAAAAATGTACAGGACGTACGTGACGTTAGAATGAGGCATGGCCTACGAGATTCCGGTGACGCAAGCCAGGGCGGAGCTCGCCGATCTGATCAACCGCGTGGTGTACGGCGGCGAGCGCGTGGTCGTGACGCGGCACGGCAAACCCCTCGTCGCCCTGGTCTCCGCCGCCGACCTGGAGCGACTCGACGCACTCGACCGGCCGGCGGAGCAGCCGGTGGTCGGCTCGGTCACCGGCGTGCGCGAGGTCGCGTCCGCTCCCCGCGAACAGCACCGCTTCGGCGTCACGGCGGAGTACCGGGGACCGGGCCCGTCGTAGCCGCTCCCCCCGGCCGCCGGGCCGGCCGCGTGGACGCGCCCGCGGCCGTCTCCGCCTGCCGCGCCGCCCTCGGCCCCTCCGTATACGGGCGGCCGCTCCCGCCCCCGCCCGGGTGGCCGCCGGACGGCCCGGACGCCGTCCGGTGACGACCCCGGGCGTCTCGCGACTCCGCTCCGCCGGTGCGGCGGGGCGGTGCGGGACGCGCCGCTTGGTTAACGTGCTCGAAACGCGGTCCCACTAGCCTGCCGATCCAGCCACCAGGGGCTTTCTCCCGTGGCCGCGGCAGCCGGGCCCCGCACGGCCCGCAGCGAGGATGTGAGGTGGGACGTGCAACTGACCCCGCACGAGCAGGAGAGGCTGCTGATCCACGTGGCGGCGGACGTCGCCGGGAAGCGCCGGGCCCGCGGCCTCAGGCTCAACCACCCCGAGGCGGTGGCGCTCATCACCTCGCACATCCTGGAGGGCGCGCGGGACGGCCGGACGGTCGCCGAGCTGATGGCCTCCGGCCGCAAGCTGCTGACCCGCGACGACGTCATGGAGGGCATCCCGGAGATGATCCACGACGTCCAGGTCGAGGCCACCTTCCCGGACGGCACCAAGCTCGTCACCGTCCACGACCCGATCGTCTGACGGGGGAGGCCGCCGTGATTCCCGGAGAGATCCTCTTCGCCGAGGACGCGATCGTGTTCAACGAGGGCCGTGAGGTCACCCGGCTCACCGTGCTCAACGCCGCCGACCGGCCCGTCCAGGTCGGCTCCCACTACCACTTCGCCGAGGCCAACCCCGGGCTGGAGTTCGACCGCGCGGCCGCCCGCGGCAAGCGGCTCAACGTCGCCGCCGGCACCGCCGTGCGCTTCGAGCCGGGCATCCCCGTCGACGTCGAACTCGTCGCCCTCGCCGGAGCCCGCGTCGTCCCCGGTCTGCGCGGCGAGACCGGAGGCCCCCTCGATGCCTGAGATCTCACGGCCCGCCTACGCCGACCTGTTCGGCCCCACGACCGGCGACCGCATCCGGCTCGCCGACACCGACCTGCTGATCGAGATCGAGGAGGACCGCTGCGGCGGCCCCGGGCTCGCCGGCGAGGAGGCGGTGTTCGGCGGCGGCAAGGTCGTCCGCGAGTCGATGGGGCAGTCGCGTGCCACGCGCGCGGACGGCACGCCCGACACCGTCGTCACCGGAGCGGTCGTCGTCGACCACTGGGGAGTGGTGAAGGCGGACGTCGGCATCCGCGACGGGCGCATCACCGGCATCGGCAAGGCCGGCAACCCCGACACCATGGACGGCGTCCACCCCGGCCTGGTCATCGGCCCCGAGACCGAGATCATCGCCGGCAACGGGCGCATCCTGACGGCCGGCGCGGTCGACGCGCACGTCCACTTCATCTGCCCCCAGATCGCCGACGAGGCCCTGTCCTCGGGCGTCACCACCCTGGTCGGCGGGGGCACCGGGCCCGCCGAGGGCTCCAAGGCGACCACCGTGACCCCCGGCCCCTGGCACCTCGCCCGGATGCTGGAGGCGATGGAGCAGTACCCGCTGAACGTCGGCTTCCTCGGCAAGGGCAACACCGTCTCGCAGGACGCGATGCTGTCGCAGATCCGGGGCGGGGCGCTGGGACTGAAGCTGCACGAGGACTGGGGCTCGACCCCGGCCGTCATCGATGCCTCGCTGACCGTCGCCGACCGGACCGGCATCCAGGTGGCCATCCACACGGACACCCTCAACGAGGCCGGGTTCGTGGGCGACACGCTCGCCGCGATCGCCGGCCGCGGCATCCACGCCTACCACACCGAGGGCGCGGGCGGCGGGCACGCGCCCGACATCATGACCGTCGTCTCCGAGCCGCACGTGCTGCCCAGCTCGACGAACCCGACGCGCCCCTACACGGTGAACACCGCCGAGGAACACCTCGACATGCTGATGGTGTGCCACCACCTCAACCCGGCCGTGCCGGAGGACCTGGCGTTCGCCGAGTCCCGGATCCGGCCGTCCACGATCGGCGCCGAGGACGTCCTGCACGACCTCGGGGCCATCTCGATCATCTCCTCCGACTCCCAGGCCATGGGCCGGGTCGGCGAGGTGATCCTGCGGACCTGGCAGACCGCGCACGTGATGAAGCGCCGGCGCGGCGCGCTCCCCGGGGACGGCCGGGCCGACAACCACCGCGTCCGCCGCTACATCGCCAAGTACACGATCAACCCGGCCCTCGCGCAGGGCCTCGCCCGCGAGATCGGCTCCGTCGAGAGCGGCAAGCTCGCCGACCTCGTGCTGTGGGAGCCGGCGTTCTTCGGCGTCAAGCCGCACCTCGTCCTCAAGGGCGGGCAGATCGCCTACGCGCAGATGGGCGACGCCAACGCCTCCATCCCGACCCCGCAGCCGATCCTGCCGCGTCCGATGTACGGCGCGATCGGCCGGGCGCCCGCCTCCAACTCGTTCAACTTCGTGGCGCCGCTCGCGATCGAGGACGGACTGCCCGAACGGCTGCAACTCGGCAAGAAGTTCGTCGCCATCGACTCCACGCGCGCGGTGACCAAGGCGGACATGCGGGAGAACGACGCCCGCCCGCACGTCCGGATCGACCCGGACAGCTTCGCCGTGCACATCGACGGCGAACTCGTCGAGGCGACCCCGGCCGCCGAACTGCCCATGGCCCAGCGCTACTTCCTGTTCTGACCGGCGCGGAGCAGAGGACATCCACGTGACAGCGGCAGCACTTCTCGTCCTGGCCGACGGCCGCTTCCCCGCCGGAGGGCACGCGCACTCCGGCGGGGCGGAGGCGGCGGTGAAGGCGGGCCGGATCACCGACGCGGCGAGCCTGGAGGCGTTCTGCCGCGGGCGGCTGCACACGGCGGGACTGGTCGCCGCGGCGCTCGCCGCCGCGGCGGCCGCCGGGGCGGACCCGGCCCTGCTCGACGCGGCGGCGGACGCCCGCACGCCGTCCCCCGCGCTGCGGGCCACCTCCCGCAGACTGGGCCGGCAACTGCTGCGGGCCGCCCGCGCCACCTGGCCCGGCGACGAACTGGACGCCGTGGCACAGGGGTTCCCCAAGGGCGCCCATCAGCCCGTGGTGCTGGGCCTGACGGCGCGGGCGGCCGGTCTCGGACCGGCCGACGCGGCGTACTGCGCCCTGTACGAGAGCGTGAGCGGACCGGCCACCGCCGTGGTACGGCTGCTGAGCCTCGACCCCTTCGAGGCGACGGCGGTGCTGGCCCGGCTCGCGCCGGAGCTGGACCGGGTGGCGGACCGGGCGGTGGCGTCCGCGGCGGCGGTACCCGCCGAGGGCGCCGACGCGCTGCCCGCGGCGTCCGCCCCGCTGCTGGAGATCGGGGCGCAGGCGCACGCGGCGTGGCCGGTACGGCTCTTCGCCTCGTAGCCCTTCTCGCCCCCGCCCCCGCCCCCCGCCGCCTCTTCCCCTCCCGACCCCGGGGGCTTCGCCCCCCCCAGGCCCCCGTTCGGCCCTGAAAGGGCCGCGTCCCCGAACGCCGGACGGGCTGACAAGACCAGGAGCCGTCAGCCATGCATCTCGACCACACCCCGCACGGTCCCGCCGCCGTCGGCGCCGACGCCCGCCGGCCCGACGGCTCGCGCCGCGCCCTGCGCATCGGACTCGGCGGTCCCGTCGGCTCCGGCAAGACGGCCACCGTCGCCGCTCTGTGCCGCGCCCTGCGCGACCGGCTGTCCCTGGCCGTCGTCACCAACGACATCTACACCCGCGAGGACGCCGAGTTCCTGCTGCGCGAGGCGGTGCTGCCGCCGGAGCGGATCACGGCCGTGGAGACGGGCGCCTGTCCGCACACCGCCATCCGCGACGACATCTCCGCCAACCTCGAAGCCGTGGAGGACCTGGAGGACGAGGTCGGCCCGCTGGACCTGATCCTCGTCGAGTCCGGCGGGGACAACCTCACCGCCACCTTCTCCAAGGGGCTCGTGGACGCGCAGATCTTCGTCATCGACGTCGCCGGCGGGGACGACATCCCCCGCAAGGGCGGGCCCGGCGTCACCACCGCCGACCTGCTCGTCGTGAACAAGACCGACCTCGCGCCGCACGTGGGCTCCGACCTCGCCCGGATGGCCGCCGACGCTAAGGCCCAGCGGGGTGAACTGCCCGTCGTCTTCCAGTCGTTGCGCGGCGAGAACGGGGTCGCCGACGTCGCCGCCTGGGTACGGGCGCGGCTCGCCGCCTGGACGGCGTGACATGGGCGGGGTGCACGCCACCGCCCGGATCGAGGCGCGCGCGGACGCGCGCGGCGGGACCTCGCTGCCCGTCCTGGAGAGCGACGGGCCGCTCGCCCTGCGGCGCACCCGGGGGACCGGCGCCGAGGCGCGCGTCCTGCTCGTCGGGGCGATGAGCGGCCCCCTCGGCGGCGACCGCTTCGCCGTGCGGGCCGACGTGGGCGACGGCGCCCGGCTGCGGGTGGGCTCGGCCGCCGCGACCATCGCCCTGCCCGGACAGACCAAGGACGACGCCCGCTACGACGTGTGCCTGCGCGTCGCCGACGGCGGTGAACTGCACTGGCTGCCCGAGCCGTTGATCTCGGTCCGGGGCAGCGACCTGACCGTCGTCACCCGTGTCGAACTCGGCGCCGGGGCGCGGCTGGTGTGGCGGGAGGAACAGGTGCTCGGGAGGGCGGGGGAGGAGTCCGGCCGGCTCACCGGCCGCCTGGTCGTGCGGATCGCGGGCCGGGTCGTGCTGGACCAGGAACTGGCCTGCGGACCCGGCGCGCCCGCCGGCTGGGACGGCCCGGCCGTGCTCGGGGGGCATCGCGCCGTCGGTCAACTCGTTATCGCGCGACCGGAGTTCGCGCAGCGCCCGGTGGAGCCCGCGATCCTCGGAGAACACGCCTGTGTCATGCCCTTGGCCGGCCCCGCCGCCCTGGTCACCGCCGTGGCGCCCGACGGACTGCGGCTGCGGCGCGTGCTCGACGAGGCGCTCGCCCAGCTGCCCATCCGGTGAGCGGTACTTCTCTTTCCGGTTATCGGATTGGCAAAGAAGGTCAACGACACCTTTTCTCAGGAGCCTCACAGCCGCAAGGATCCTGACTGCCGCCATAAAACAGGGGAGTTTGCACTTGAAGGACATACGACCGAACAAGCGCATCGCAGCGCTGGGCTCGGCGGGCGCACTCGTCACCGCGACCCTGATCGCCGGTGCCGTCGCGGCGCCCACGGCCGGCGCGGCCAGCGGCCGCCCGGGTCAGGACCGCGAGGCCCGGGGCGCCGCCGTCGCCGCCGAGCGCGCGGCGAAGGCGGGCATCGACTGGCAGGCCTGCCCGGCCGACTGGGGCCTGGAGAAGCCGATCCAGTGCGGCTGGGTCACCGTCCCGCTGGACTACGCCCGGCCGAACGGCAAGAAGATCAAGCTGGCCGTGGACCGCATCGGCAACACGGGCACGGCGAAGCAGCGCCAGGGCGCGCTCGTCTACAACCCGGGCGGCCCGGGCGGCTCCGGTCTGCGCTTCCCGCGCCGCGTCACGACCAAGACGCCGGTGTGGGCCAACCTGGCCAAGGCCTACGACTTCGTGGGCTTCGACCCGCGCGGCGTCGGTCACTCCGCGCCGATCTCCTGCACCGACCCGCAGGAGTTCGTCAAGGCGCCCAAGGCCGACCCGGTGCCCGGCAGCGAGGCCGACAAGCTCGCCCAGATCAAGCTCGCCCGCGAGTACGCCGACGGCTGCTACGAGCGCAGCGGCGAGATGCTGCCGTACATGACCACGCCGAACACCGTGCGCGACCTGGACGTCATCCGGGCCGCCCTCGGCGAGAAGAAGCTCAACTACCTGGGCGTCTCCTACGGCACCTACCTCGGCGCGGTCTACGGCACCCTCTTCCCGGGCCACGTGCGCCGGATGGTCGTCGACAGCGTCGTCAACCCGTCCCGCGAGAACATCTGGTACCAGGCCAACCTCGACCAGGACGTCGCCTTCGAGGGCCGCTGGAAGGACTGGCAGGACTGGGTCGCCAAGAACGACGCGGCCTTCCACCTCGGCGCCACCCGTGCCGACGTCCAGAGCAAGTGGCTGCAACTGCGCGCCGCCGCGAAGAAGAACCCCATCGGCGGGGTCGTCGGCCCGGCGGAGCTGATCTCCTTCTTCCAGAGCGCCCCGTACTACGACTCCTCGTGGGTCCCGGTCGCCACCGTCTTCAGCAAGTACGTCGCGGGAGACACCCAGGCCCTCGTCGACGCCGCCGCGCCGGACATGACCGACACGGCCGGCAACATCTCCGCGGAGAACGGCAACGCCGTCTACACGGCCGTGGAGTGCACCGACGCCAAGTGGCCCACCAGCTGGCGGAAGTGGAACGACGACAACACGCGGCTCAACAAGGACTACCCGTTCATGACCTGGGCCAACGCGTGGATGAACCTCCCGTGCGCCTACTGGCCGGTCAAGCAGCAGACCCCGGTGGACGTCACCACCCACAAGGGCCTGCCGCCGGTCATGATCGTGCAGTCGACCGACGACGCCGCCACCCCGTACGAGGGCGCCGTCCAGCTGCACCGCCGCTTCAAGGGCTCGCGCCTGATCACCGAGAAGGACGCGGGCTCCCACGGTGTGACCGGGCTGGTCAACACCTGCATCAACTCCCGGGTGGACGCCTACCTCCTCACCGGGAAGCTGGACCGAGCGGACGTGACCTGCGCGCCGCACGCCACGCCCGCGCCGTAAGCACCCGCGGCAGGCAGTGAGGGGCGGCCGGATCGATCCGGCCGCCCCTTCGGTGTTCCCGTGCGCGTCTGCTGACGTGACGTCAGTCCTGCCGCGTGCGCCGGAACGGGCGCGGCCGCTCCCGCTTCTCGCCCCTGGCCTCGGCCTCCTGGGCCTTGGCGACCGCCGCGTACTGGTCCACGTACTCCTGCCCCGACAGCGTCAGGATCGCGTACATGATCTCGTCGGTGATCGCCCGCAGCACCGCCTTCTCGTTCTCCATGCCGAGGTAGCGGGAGAAGTCGAGCGGCTCGCCGAAGCGGATCGCCACGGGGTGCAGGGTCGGGATCTTCTTGCCGGGCGGCTGCGCCTCGAAGGTGCCGATCATCGCGCAGGGGATCACCGGCGCGCGGGACGTGAGGGCCATCACCGCCACGCCGACCTTGCCCTTGTAGAGGCGGCCGTCGTGCGAGCGGGTGCCCTCCGGGTAGATGCCGAGCAGCTCGTCCTTCGCGAGCACCCCCAGCCCCTCCCGGATCGCCGCCTGGCCGGCCTCCTTGCCGGAGCGGTCGACCGGGATCTGGCCGGCGCTGCGGAAGAAGGCCGCGGTCAGCCGTCCCTTGATGCCGGGACCCGTGAAGTACTCGGCCTTGGCGAGGAAGGTGATGCGGCGTCTGAGGATCGCGGGCATCAGGAAGTGGTCCGAGAACGACAGGTGGTTGCCCGCGATGATCGCCGCTCCCGAGTCCGGCACATGCTCCAGGCCCTCTATGCGGGGGCGGAAGAGGAGTCTCAGCAGCGGCCCCAACACCACGTATTTCAGGAGGTAGTAGAACAAAGGGAGTCGCTCCTCGTGTCCGGCGGATCGGCTCGCCGCCGTGTTCCAGCAGGTCAACCGGCGTGGCGTGGGGTGTCAGTGTAGGGGCAGGCGGCGACCGCCGGAACCGTGCCGATCCGGCCCCCTCGGGCTCGTCCCGTCACAGCCGCACGACGACCAGGGCCGTGTCGTCGGTCGCGCCGCCGGTCGGCAGGAGTTCCCACAGGACCGCGTCGGCGAGGGCCTCGGGCTCGGCGGCGCGATGCCGGGCCAGGGCGTCGGCGAGGCGGTTCAGACCGGTGTCGATGTCCTCCCGCCGCCGTTCCACCAGTCCGTCGGTGTACAGGGCGAGGGTGGCGCCGGTGTCGTACGAGGTGCTCGCCTCGGTCCTCGGGACCGGGTCGGGGAGGGCGTCGAGCGGCGGGTCGGTGGCCCGGTCGAGGAACTCCACGCGCCCGTCGGCGTGGACGAGGACCGGCGGCGGGTGCCCGGCGCTGCTGTAGGCGATGGTGCGGTGGTCGAAGTCGATGAACGTGGTGACCGCGGTGGCCGACTCGGCGCCGTCCACGACGTGCGCGTACCGCCCGAGCACGTTGAGCGCCTCGGCCGGGCCCTCCGCCACCCGGGAGGCCGCGCTCAGCGCGCTGCGCAGCTGGCCCATCACCCCGGCGGCCTCCAGGCCGTGTCCCACCACGTCGCCGACGGACACGCCGATACGGTGTCCGCCGACCAGGTCGACCAGGTCGTACCAGTCCCCGCACACGTTGAGCGAGCCGACCGCCGGCCGGTAGCGCACGGCCGCCCGGTGGTGACCCCCCTGACGGCGGGCCGGCAGCATCGCCTCCTGGAGGGCCAGCGCCACCTCGCGTTCGCGCGCGTGCGCCAGGCGCAGCCGCTCGTTGAGCTCCTGTAGCTCCCGGGCCCTGGTGTACAGCTCGGCCTCCAGGACCCGGCCCCGGCTGCCGGACCGCGCCCCGCTCCCGTGCCCGTCCGCCGCCCGCCCGCCGCGCGCCCGGATCAGCTCGGTGACCTCCTCGACGCGGTGCGCCAGCAGGACCACCGACCCGTCCGGGCCGAGGACCGGCGCGTTGACCGGGCTCCAGTAGCGCTCGTCCCACTCGCCGGGGCGCTCGGCCGACTCCACGTCGTAGCGCTGGAGGGCCATCGCGTCCCGCTCGCCGGTGGCCAGCACCCGGCGCAGGGAGGCCTCCAGGTTGCGCATGCCGTTCGCGGAACCGTCGTCGGGGTTGTCGGGGAAGACCTCGAAGAGGTGCCGGCCGATCATCTGCTCGCGGCTGCGGCCCGTCACCCGCAGGAACTCGGCGTTGACGTCGGCGTACACCAGCTCGGGCGTCAGCAGCGCCACCATGCCGGGCAGGGCCTGGAACACCGCCGCGTAGTCGATCGCCGTGTCGTTCATGGCTCGCGCCCCATCCGCCGGTTTCGCGCCATTTTCTCACGGTGTGCCGCCCATCGGCTCGGCGGTCGGCCCGGCGGTCACCCGTCGGGGCCGGTGAGCGACTGCTCCGCCCAGATGACCTTGCCCTCGGGCAGGAACCGGGTGCCCCAGCGCCGGCTCACCTGGGAGACCAGCAGCAGCCCGCGGCCGCCCTCGTCGGTGGCCCGCGGATGGCGCAGGTGGGGTGCGGTGGCGCCGCCGTCGAAGACCTCGCAGACCAGGGTGCGCTCGCGGATCAGCCGCAGCCGGATCGGTCCGCTCCCGTGCCGGATGGCGTTGGTGACCAGCTCGCTGACCACCAGCTCGGTGGTGAACGACAGGTCCTCGAGCCCCCACTGAGCCAGCCGGCGGCTCGCGGTCTTGCGGGCCTCGGCGACCGCCGACGGTTCGGCGGGCAGCTCCCAGTCGGCGACCCGGTCCGGGCTCAGCCGCCGGGTGCGGGCCATGAGCAGCGCGACGTCGTCGTGCGGCCGGGCGGGCACGAGGGCGTCGATCACGGTCCGGCAGCGCAGGTCCAGGGCGCCCGCGGACCGCTCCAGCGCGCGCCGCAGCCGCTCCCGGTCGCTGTCCAGCGCCCACTGCTCGCCGCGGGCCAGCAGCCCGTCCGTGTGCAGCGCGAGGGTGGCGCCCTCCGGCAGGATCACCTCGGTCGACTCGAACGGCGGGCCGCCCGCGCCGAGCGGCGGCCCCTGGGGCAGGTCGACGAACGTGACGGCGCCGTCGGGGGCGACCACGGCCGGGGCGGGATGTCCCGCCGCCGCCATCACGCACCGCCCGTCGACCGGGTCGTACACCACGTACACGCACGCGGACCCCGCCGCCCGGACGCCCTCGGTCCGGGGGCCCGCGGTCACGTCCTCCTCCTGGTCCATGCGGGCCACCTGGTCGTCGAGGTGGGCGAGGATCTCCTCGGGCCGCAGGTCGAGGGCGGCGAGGGTGCGCACGGCGGTGCGGACCCTGCCCATCGCCGCCGCCGCGTCGATGCCGTGTCCGGGCACCTCGCCGACCACGAGGGCGACGCGGGCCCCGGACAGCGGGATCAGGTCGTACCAGTCGCCGCCGAGCCCGGTCAGCTCGTCGGCGGGCCGGTAGCAGGCGGACACCTCCACCGCGTCCTGCTCGGGCAGCCGTCGGGGGAGCAGGCTGCGCTGGAGCACCAGGGCCGCGTCGCGCTCCCGCGTGTAGCGGCGGGCGTTGTCGACGCAGACGGCCGCCCGCGAGACGAGATCCTCGGCCAGGACGAGATCGTCCTCGTCGAAGGGCTCGCGCCGGCCGTCCCGCAGGAACGTGGTGACGCCGAGGATCGTGCCGCGGGCCCGGACCGGCACGATCAGCGCGCTGGGCGGCTCGGACCCGGCCGGCAGCCGCGGCAGCCAGTCCTCGGCGGCCGGGTCCAGCCGGTCGGCCCGCCAGGGCCGCCCGCCGACCAGACAGCGCACCGGCGGCGAGTCCCCCCGGTAGACGACCACGGGCGGCCCCTCCTCCTCGCCGTCGCCGCTCGCGTCGCCCCCCAGATCCGGGAGCCCGGTCCCGCCGCCGGCCCCGCCCCCGGGGTCGTCGTCCTCGAGGGCTCCGGTCGTGCGGTGGCCCGCTCTGCGCAGGCGGACGTGGTCGCCGGGCTCGTCCGTTGTCGTGGCCGACGCGGGCTCGGCGCCCCGCAGCACCCGCTCCGGCAGGTCGACGGCGACGACGTCGGCGAACCCGGGCACGGCCGCGTCGGCGAGCTCCTGGGCGGTGCGGCCGATGTCCAGGCTGCTGCCGATGCGCCGGCTCGCGCTGTCGAGCACCGCGAGCCGCTGCCTGGCGCGGTGGCGGTCGGTGATGTCGACGACCGTGTAGTAGACGCCCATCGGACGGCCGTGGTCGTCCTCCAGCCGGGTGAACGACAGCATGTGCGCGGTCTCCCGGTGCGGCGCGGCGCGGACGTGCCCCACCTGCTCGTAGCCGACGACGGGCTCGCCGCTCTCCAGCACCTGCCGCATCCGCGCCTCGATGGCCTCGGAGTCCAGACCGGGCTGCACGTCGGCCATCCGCAGCCCCAGCCGCAGCTCGGGCGGGCCCCCGCCGAACGCGGAGAGGGCCTCGTTGGACCACACGTAGCGCAGGTCGGTGTCCACGATCGCTATGCCGACGGGGGCGCCGCCGACCATCTGCTCCAGGACCGAGCGGCTCATGCTCCAGCCGTGCGCGTCGCCCATCTCGTTGAGCATCACCAGCCAGCGCGCCCGGCCGCCCGGCTCGTGCGCCGAGGTGATCCGGGCCATGACCGGGACCGGCCGGCCGTCCCGGCGCAGGGCGGACAGCAGCCCGGCCCACCCGCCCTCCCGCCGGCACCGCTCCAGGACGTCGGGGACCCGTCCGGCGTCCCCGTGCGCGAGCAGACGGGACATGTCCTCGCCCACCGCCTCGGAGGCCGGGTAGCCCAGCAGGCGCTCGGCGTCCCTGGTCCAGCTCGTGACCACTCCCCGCGTGTCCAGCAGCAGGGGGGCGGTGTCCGCCACGTCGAACCGCCGACGGGCAACGTCGTCCTCATCGTGTGCGCCCACGTCGACCTCTCTGTCGCCGAGAGTGGTCTGCCACCTCCTGACCCAGTCCTCACACTGCCCGCACGACAGCGACCGGGCCACCCGAGCGCCGGCCGCGCCGCGCCGCCGTTCAGGCCCCCCGCGTCAGCACCTTCTCCAACGAGGCGAGCGCGCCGGCCAGTTCCTCGGCGGTGATCGTCAGGGGCGGGGCCAGCCGGACGGTCGAGCCATGGGTGTCCTTGACCAGCACTCCCTCCCGCATGAGCAGCTCGCTCACCTCGCGGCCGGTGCCGAGCGCCGGGTCGACGTCGACGCCCGCCCACAGCCCCCTGGCCCGGAAGCCGACGACGCCCCTGCCGACCAGCCCGGACAGCCCGTCCCGCAGGACGACGCCCAGCTCGGCCGCCCGGCGCTGGAACTCGCCCGTCTCCAGCAGCTCCACCACCGCCGTGCCGACGGCCGCGGCCAGCGGGTTGCCGCCGAAGGTCGAGCCGTGCTCCCCGGGGTGCAGCACCGACAGCACCTCACGCCGCGCCACCACCGCGGACACCGGTACGATGCCGCCGCCCAGCGCCTTGCCCAGCAGCAGGACGTCGGGGGTCACCCCCTCGTGCTCCACGGCCAGCGTCCGGCCGGTGCGTCCGAGACCGGACTGGATCTCGTCCGCGACGAACAGGCAGTTCCTGCGCCGGGTCAGCTCCCGCACCCCGGTCAGATAGCCGTCGTCGGGCACGATGACGCCCGCCTCGCCCTGGATGGGCTCGATCAGCACCGCCGCCGTCGTCTCGTCGACCGCCGCCTCCAGCGCGGCCAGGTCGTTGTACGGGACGACGCGGAAACCCGGCGTGAACGGTCCGAATCCGGTGCGGGCCGTCTCGTCCGTGGAGAAGCTCACGATGGTCGTGGTGCGGCCGTGGAAATTGTCCGCGGCGACCACGATCGTCGCCCGGTCGGCGGGCACGCCCTTCACCTCGTACGCCCATTTGCGCACCACCTTGACGGCGCTCTCGACCGCCTCGGCGCCCGTGTTCATGGGCAGGACCATGTCCAGGCCGGTCAGCCGCGCGAGCCGCTCGGCGAACCCGGCCAGCCGGTCGTTGTGGAACGCGCGGGAGGTCAGCGTGAGCCGGTCCAGCTGGCGGTGGGCCGCCTCGATCAGCGCCGGATGACGGTGGCCGAAGTTGAGGGCCGAGTAGCCGGCCAGCATGTCGAGGTAGCGGCGGCCCTCGACGTCCTCCACCCACGCGCCCTCGGCCCTCGCGACGACCACGGGCAGCGGATGGTAGTTGTGCGCGAGGACGGGCTCCTCGGCGCGGATCAGAGCGGCGGAGGAGCGGACGGGCACGACGGGTGCGGTCATGAACGGATCTCCTGGGTGCAGCACTTGATGCCGCCGCCGGCCTTCCGGAACTCCGAGAGGTCGACGGGGACGGGGACATAGCCGCGCTCGCCGAGCCGCGCGGCGAGCGCCTCGGCCTGCGGCGCGATGAAGACATGGCGACCGTCGGAGACCGAGTTCAGACCGAACGCCATGGCGTCGTCGCGCGTGGCGAGGACCGCGTCCGGATACAACCCGGCGAGCACCGCGCGGCTGCCGGCGGAGAACGCCTCCGGGTAGTAGGCGATGTTTCCGTCGTGTCCGCCGTCGAGGACGAACAGCGCCGTGTCGAGGTGGTAGAAGTGCGGGTCCACCAGGGTCAGGCTGATCACCGGGTGGCCGAAGAACTCCTGCACCTCCCGGTGCGCCTCCCGCGTGGTGCGGAACCCGGTGCCGGCCAGCACGTAACGGCCGGTCCACACCAGGTCTCCCTCGCCCTCGCAGACGGACGTGGGCCGGTGGACCTCGTAGCCCGCCGCGCGGAACCAGGTGTCGTAGTGATCGGACTCGGGCCGCCGCTCGGGCGCGTGGAAGAGGGAGCCGAAGACCCGGCCCGCGACGACCACGGCCGAGTTCGCGGCGAACACCATGTCGGGCAGACCGGGGGCCGGTTCCACGGTGTCCACCGTGTGGCCGTGGTCGCGGTAGGCGCGGATCAGCGTCTGCCACTGCTCCCGGGCGAGGTCGGCGTCGACGGGGCTGTCGGGACGCATCCAGGGGTTGATCGCGTACTGGACGGCGAAATGCCGCGGTTCGCAGACGAGGAAGCGCCGGGGGCGCCGCACACGGGTCTCGGACACAGAGGGGGTCCTCCGTTTTCCCTGCGGGTGTCGACTGAGGGTTGACACCACGGTAGGAACTGACAGCCACGCACGACAAGCGAGGAGCATTGCGTGTCCGCGCAGTAATGCTGCGTGATGATCCGGGGAAACGCAGGCTTGGTGCGCCGCCGGAGGTTTATTCGGGAGCGGGCTGGGTCGCGCCCGCCTCCGGGGCGTCCGGCAGCAGGTGGGACAGGACCATCACGCTGATCGTCTTGCGGATGAACGGCTCGGCCCGGATCCGCTCCAGCACGTTCTCGAAGTGCTCCACGTCCCGCGCCCGCACATGCAGCAGGGCGTCCGCGCCGCCGGTCACCGTCATCGCCGCGGCGATCTCCGGATGGTTGCGCACCACCTCCGCCAGCCGCCGGGGAGGTGCGGCGCCCTCGCAGTACACCTCCACGTACGCCTCGGTGCGCCAGCCCAGCGCCGACGGCTCCACGGTCGCCGTGAACCCCGTGATCACCCCGGTCTCCCGCAGCCGGTCCACCCGGCGCTTGACGGCCGTCGACGACAGACCGACCGCGGTGCCGATCTCGGCGAAACTCGTCCTGGCGTTCGCCATCAGAGCGTTGATGATCTTCCGGTCGAGTTCGTCGAACGGGGCGGGCGCGCTGCTCATGCGGGCACTGTAGGACAGCACGGCCGCCCGCACCCCCGTACGTGTCCAGCGGCGCCGATCGCCCCTACACTCCACCTTCATGCTGCGCGCCCTCGCCGTCGACGACGAACGTCCCTCGCTGGAAGAGCTGCTCTACCTGCTCACCGCGGATCCCCGCGTCGGCAGCGTGGAGGGCGCCGGCGACGCGACCGAGGCGCTGCGCCGCATCAACCGGGCCCTGGAGTCCGGACCGCACGGCCCCGAGGCCGTCGACGTCGTCTTCCTCGACATCCAGATGCCCGGCCTCGACGGGCTCGACCTCGCCCGCCTCCTCACCGGCTTCGCGCGACCGCCCCTGGTCGTCTTCGTCACCGCCCACGAGGACTTCGCCGTCCAGGCCTTCGACCTCAAGGCCGTCGACTACGTCCTCAAGCCCGTGCGCAAGGAACGCCTCGCCGAGGCGGTCCGCCGGGTCGTCGAACGCAGGACCGCCGAACTGCGCGGCGCCGCCCCGCCCATCCCCGTGCACGAGCCCGACCCGGACCAGATACCCGTCGAACTCGGCGGCGTCACCCGCTTCGTCGCCGTCGACGACATCACCCACGTCGAGGCCCGGGGCGACTACGCCCGCCTGCACACCGACCGCGGCAGCCACCTCGTCCGCATCCCGCTGTCCACCCTGGAGGAGCGCTGGCGCGCCCGCGGCTTCGTCCGCATCCACCGCCGCCACCTCGTCGCCCTGCGTCACATAGGCGAACTGCGCCTGGACGCGGGCACGGTGAGTGTCCTGGTCGGCGGCGAGGAACTCCAGGTCAGCCGCCGCCACGCCCGCGAACTGCGCGACCTGCTGATGCGGAGGCCGTAGCCGTGCCCCACCAGGACCCCGCGGAACGCCGCGTCGTCGTCACCGGCCCCGCCCGCCGCACCCTCCCGCACGCCCGGCAGCGCTCCCGCGGCCGCCACCCCCAGCCCTCCGGCCACCACCGCCCGCGCACCGAGATCGACGAGCAGACCACTCTCGGCCACACCTACGTCCGCTCCCTGATGCGCTCCCAACTGCGCGCCGCCCTCACGGTGTTCGCCGTCCTCGCCCTCCTCGTCGGCCCGCTGCCCCTGCTGTTCGCGGCGATGCCCGACGCCCACCGCCTCCAGTGGGCGGTCCTCGGCTTCTGCCTCTACGCGCCGCTCGTCCTGCTCGCCCGCTGGTACGTGCACCGCGCCGAGCGCAACGAACGCGACCTCGTGCGCCTGGTCGAGGACCGGTGAACCCGGCCTTCGCCGTCCCGGCCGTCGCCCTGGTCGTGGTCGCGACCGTGCTCGTCGGCGCGTTCGGCCTGCGCATCTCCCGCACCACCTCCGACTTCTACGTCGCCTCCCGCACGGTCGGCCCCCGCCTCAACGCGGCCGCCATCAGCGGCGAGTACCTCTCCGCCGCCTCCTTCCTCGGCATCGCCGGCCTCGTCCTGGTGCAGGGCCCCGACATGCTCTGGTACCCGGTCGGCTACACCGCCGGCTATCTGGTGCTGCTGCTGTTCGTCGCCGCCCCGCTGCGCCGCTCGGGCGCCTACACCCTCCCCGACTTCGCGGAGGCCCGCCTCGCCTCGCAGGCGGTCAGACGGCTCGCGGGCGCCTTCGTCGTCGGCGTGGGGTGGCTCTACCTCATACCCCAGCTCCAGGGCGCGGGACTGACGCTGACCGTGCTGACCGGCGCCCCCGACTCGCTCGGCGGGGTCATCGTCGCCGTCGTGGTCACGGCGACCGTCGCCGCGGGCGGCATGCGCAGCATCACCTTCGTACAGGCCTTCCAGTACTGGCTCAAGCTCACCGCGCTCCTCGTCCCCGCCCTGTTCCTGGCACTCGCCTGGCACGGCGACGGCGCCCCCCGCGGCGCCTTCGGGGAACCGCCCGCCTTCCGCGACCAGCGCGTCGTCCGCGTCGACGCCACCCTCGACCTCGCACTGGAGCGCCCGCTGACCGTCACGGTGGACGGCACGGTCGACGGCCACCCCTACGAGGGCGCCGTGCTGCGGCTGCCCGCGGGCTCCCACCACATCGAACAGGGCGCGCGCCTCACCTTCGCCCGCGGCGCCGCCGTCCCCGCCGCCGAGCGCGGCAGCAACGGCGGCATGTCGACCTCCCTGGCCGCCGGCCGCGAGGAACGCCCGCTGTACGCCACCTACGGGCTGATCCTCGCCACCTTCCTCGGCACCATGGGCCTGCCGCACGTCGTCGTGCGCTTCTACACCAGCCCGCACGGGGTCGCCGCCCGCCGCACCACCGTCGCCGTCCTCGCACTGATCGGCGCCTTCTACCTCCTGCCCCCGCTCTACGGCGCCCTCGGCCGCCTCTACACCCCTGAACTGGCCCTCAGCGGCGACGCCGACGCCGCCGTCCTGCTGCTGCCCGACCGGGTGATCGGCGGCCTCGGCGGGGACCTGCTCGGCGCACTGATCGCCGGCGGAGCGTTCGCCGCGTTCCTGTCCACGGCGTCCGGGCTGACGATGGCCGTGGCGGGCGTCCTCACGCAGGACGTGCTGCCCACCCGGGGCGTACGGCACTTCCGGCTGGGCACCGGGCTCGCCATGGCCGCGCCCCTCGCGGCGAGCTTCCTGGTCGGCGGCCTGCCGGTCGCCGACGCGGTCGGGCTGGCCTTCGCGGTGTCGGCGTCCTCCTTCTGCCCACTGCTGGTCCTCGGCATCTGGTGGCGGCGGCTGACCCCGCCCGGCGCGGCCGCCGGGATGCTGGTGGGCGGCGGGTCGGCCTTCGTCGCCGTCGCGGCGACCATGGCGGGCCTGCCCGGCACGGGCTCCGTGCACGCCCTGCTCGCCTGGCCGGCCCTGTGGTCCGTGCCGCTCGGCTTCCTCACCATGGTCCTGGTGTCCCTGGCCACGCCGGGGCGCGTCCCGGCCGGCACGGCGGCGATCCTGGCCCGCTTCCACCTGCCGGAGGAACTGCGCACCGACGAGTTGCGGGCCGCGGAGGCGGGGGCGTGAGCGGCTTCCTCGCGGGCGTGTGCATCGCGATCCTGCCGTTCCTCGCCGCCGGCTTCTGGCTGGGCCGCCGCACCGCCCGCCCGCAGAGCCTGGGCGGCCTGGGCACTCCCGTCGAGCACGCCACCTTCCAGACCCTGCACACCGCCTCCCTCGCCTCGCCCCCGCTGCGGGCCGGCCTCACCGAGGAGACGGCCCGCAGATCGGCCCGCCGGCTGCGCACCCTGCTCGGCACGGACGCGCTGTGCCTGACCGACCAGCAGGAGGTGCTGGCCTGGGACGGAGTGGGATCCCATCACCGCACCGAGATCATGGAGCGGCTGGCCGGTCCCCTGGAGAGCGGCCGGGGCGAGGCCTTCCCCCTCACCTGCGAGCACGCCGACTGTCCCGTGCGCTGGGCCGTGGTGGCCCCGCTCACCGTCGACGACCGGGTGCACGGCGCCCTCGTCGCGTGCGCGCCCCGCGAGTCCGCCGTCCTGGTCCGGGCGGCCGGGGAGGTGGCCCGCTGGGTGAGCGTCCAGCTGGAGCTGGCCGACCTCGACCGGTCCCGCACCCGGCTCATCGAGGCCGAGATCAAGGCCCTGCGCGCCCAGATCTCCCCGCACTTCGTGTTCAACTCGCTCGCCGTGATCGCCTCGTTCGTGCGCACCGACCCCGAGCGCGCCCGCGAACTGCTCCTGGAGTTCGCCGACTTCACCCGCTACTCGTTCCGCAGGCACGGCGACTTCACCACCCTCGCCGACGAACTGCACGCCATCGACCACTACCTGGCCCTGGTCCGGGCGCGCTTCGGCGACCGCCTCGCCGTCACCCTCCAGATCGCCCCCGAGGTCCTGCCGGTGGCCCTGCCGTTCCTGTGCCTGCAACCGCTCGTGGAGAACGCCGTCAAGCACGGGCTGGAGGGCAAGGCCGACAAGTGCCACATCCGGATCACCGCGCAGGACGCGGGCGCCGAGGCCCTGGTCGTCATCGAGGACGACGGCGCAGGCATGGATCCGGTCGTGCTGCGCCGCATCCTGGCCGGCGAGGCCAGCCCGTCCGGCGGCATCGGCCTGTCCAACGTGGACGACCGGCTGCGCCAGGTCTACGGCGACGACCACGGCCTCGTGATCGAGACCGCGCTCGGGGCGGGCATGAAGATCACCGCCCGGCTGCCGAAGTACCAGCCGGGCGTCCACTCGGCGGGCCGGCTCGCCCCCGGCTGATCAGCCCGTTCTCGTCACCACCAGGGCCAGTGTGATCAGCCCCAGCACGACCCAGCCGAACCACAGCCAGCCGTTGCTGCCGAGCGCCACCGTGTAGGCGGTCACCATGACGAGCCCGCCGACGGTGAGCACCCCCATGGTCTTCGTGGAACTGTCCGTGGTTCCGGCCATCGCGACACCCTCCTAGGGGCCGCCCCTGCGCAGGGCGCGTCCCCCTCCATGGTGCCCCGCGTTCAGCGCCCGCGTGCGTCGAGTGACGCAAGATAGGCGTTGTACGCCTCCAGCTCCTGGTCCCCGTCGCGGTCCGCGGCGCGGTCCTTGCGCCTGGCCTGCCGCTGCTCGGAGCCGTACCACTGGAACAGCAGCGCTATCAGCACCAGCACGGACGGGACCTCGCTGAACGCCCACGCGATGCCTCCGGCCGCGTTCTGGTCGGAGAGCGCGTCGATGCCGAGCGAGGCGGGCGGATGCTCGAACGTCGAGACCATCGGCTGCGACGCCATCATCAGCGCGATGCCGAAGAACGCGTGGAACGGCATGCCCGCGAACAGCTCCAGCATCCGCATCAGGTAGCCCGGCCGGTTCGGCCCCGGGTCCACGCCGATGATCGGCCAGAAGAACACCACGCCGACGGCCAGGAAGTGCACCATCATCGCCAGGTGCCCGGTCTTCGAGCCCATCAGGAAGTCGAACAGCGGCGTGAAGTACAGCGCGTAGAGACTCGCGATGAACAGCGGGATGGTGAACGCGGGATGGGTGACGATCCGCATGTACCGGCTGTGCAGCAGCATCAGCAGCAGCTCGCGCGGCCCCTTGCGGCCCCGGCCGGCGGCCGGCAGCGCGCGCAGCGCGAGCGTCATGGGCGCGCCGAGCAGGATCAGGATCGGCGACAGCATGCTGATCACCATGTGCTGCACCATGTGCACGCTGAACATGACCATGCCGTAGTCGTTCAGCCGGGTGCACGTCACCAGCGCGACGGTCAGCACGCCCACGACGAACGACACCGTCCGCCCGGCCGACCAGGAGTCGCCGCGCCGGCGCAGCCGCAGCACGCCCCAGCCGTACAGGCCGAGGCCGACCGCGCAGGCGACGAGGAAGAACGGGTCCGCCGACCAGTGAAGACCGCGTCCCAGCGTGAACGGCGGCAGATCCATGGTCATGCCGTGCCCGCCGTGATCCATTGCGCCGGCTCCTGATTCGTGGGGGGTTGTACGTTTCCTGCCGCCCCAAGAGTAGAGCCGCCCCCGGCGATCACTGTCACCGGGGGCGGCCCGCCGTCGTGGCCCGTCGCGCGCTACAGGACGGTCTCGGCCTCCTCGTACCGCTGCGCGGGAACCGTCTTCAGCGTCTCGACGGCCTCGGCCAGCGGCACCATGACGATGTCCGTGCCGCGCAGCGCCGTCATGTGACCGAACTCGCCCCGGTGCACGGCCTCCACCGCGTGCCAGCCGAACCGGGTGGCCAGCACCCGGTCGTAGGCGGTCGGCGTGCCGCCACGCTGCACATGGCCGAGGATGACCGGCCGGGCCTCCTTGCCGAGCCGCGACTCCAGCTCGATGGAGAGCTGGCGGGCGATCCCGGCGAACCGCTCGTGCCCGTAGACGTCCTTGGCGCCCTCGTCGAAGGCCATGCCGCCGGGCGCGGGCTTGGCGCCCTCCGCCGCGACGACGATCGCGAACCGCTTGCCCGCCTCGAACCGCGCGCCGACCCGGCGGGCCAGCTCCTCGATGTCGAAGGGCCGCTCCGGCACGACGATGGCGTGCGCGCCGGCCGCCATGCCGGAGTGCAGCGCTATCCAGCCGGTGTGCCGTCCCATGACCTCGACGACCAGCACCCGCTGGTGCGACTCGGCGGTGGTCTTCAGCCGGTCGAGGGCCTCGGTCGCGACGCCCACGGCGGTGTCGAAGCCGAAGGTGACGTCGGTGACGGCGATGTCGTTGTCGATGGTCTTGGGCACGCCCACGATGGGCAGCCCGTTGTCGGACATCAGCCGGGCCGCCTTGAGGGTGCCCTCACCGCCGATCGGGATGATCGCGTCGAGGCCGAGTTCCTCGACATGGCCCCGGGCGCGCTCCACGCCGTCCCGCAGATGCGAGGGCTGGACGCGGGAGGAACCGAGGATCGTGCCGCCGCGGGCGAGGATGCCGTTCACCGCGTCGAGGTCGAGCTTGAGGTAGTCGCACTCCAGGAGGCCCTTCCAGCCGTCCCGGAAGCCGATGACCTCGTCGCCGTGGTCGGCGACGGCGCGGTGCACGACGGACCGGATGACGGCGTTCAGGCCGGGGCAGTCGCCGCCGGACGTGAGGACACCAATGCGCATAGCCCGAAACAACCTTCTTCACGAGGGCCGGTCCGGACCACGCTGTCCGGCTCGAATCCCCGCCACCCTAGCGTCAGGAGGGGGCGGGGCCGAAGAACGCGTCCGCCTGCTGGACGTGCCTGCTCACCTGTGCGGACGCGGCGTCATACGGGCTGCCGCCGGCGTCCGGGAAATCAGGTGAACATACAGGTCACGCGGGCTGCTGGGCGGCCGCGATGCGCTCGTTGCGCAGCGCCTCGTACCAGTGGTCCTCGATCGGCGGGAGCGCGTTGACGTCGAGGGCCAGCTTCAGCAGCAGGTCCGCGATCAGCGGGTTGCGCGCCAGCACCGGGCCGTGCATGTAGGTGCCGAACACGGTGTCGTTGTACGCGCCCTCGGTGCCGTCGCCGGTGCCGTTGCCCTTGCCGAGCGTGACACGGGCGAGGGGGCGGGCGGTCGGGCCGAGGTGGGTGATGCCCTGGTGGTTCTCGAACCCGGTCAGCGGGGGCAGGCCGAGCCGCGGGTCGATGTCCCCCAGGACGTCGCCGACGCAGCGCTCGCCCTCGCCGCGCGTCGTCGTCACGTCCAGCAGGCCCAGACCCGGCTCGCGCTGGCCGAGGTCGTTGACGAACTCGTGGCCGAGGATCTGGTAGCCGGCGCAGACCGCGAAGACGATCGCGCCGTTGTTCACCGCCTGGTACAGGTGGCCGTCACGGCGCAGCCGCTCCGCCGCGAGCCGCTGCGGCCGGTCCTCGCCGCCGCCGATCAGGTAGATGTCGCCGGAGGTCGGGATCGGCTGGTCGCTGCGCACGTCGAGCCGGGCCACGTCCAGCCCGCGCTGGCGGGCCCGCCGTTCGACCACGAGGGCGTTGCCCTGGTCGCCGTAGGTGCTCAGCAGGTCCGGGTAGATCCACACCAGCCGCAGTTGGTTGTCGCTCATGGGAATGGGATCGTCCTTCGGGTCAGTTGCCGACGCGGCGGCGGAGGTCCTGGAACGCGGTGTAGTTCGCGATGACCTCGATCCGGCCCGGCGGCGCCTGCTGCACGGCCTGGTCGAGGTTCTCGCACACCTGGAAGTGCTGGTTGGCGACCTCCAGGCGGACCGCCAGGTCCAGCTTGCGGTCGCCGACGACGAAGATCGGGTGACCGGTCAGCCGGGTGTAGTCGACGTCCCACAGCCAGGAGGTGTCGGTGCCGTCGGCGCCGCGCGCGTTCACCGAGAGGATCACCGGGGTCGGCGGCGGATCGATCAGGCTGAACGTCTCGAGCCAGCCCGCGGGGTTCTTCGCCAGCAGCAGGCGCAGGTCGCGGCCCTGGAACTGGACGACGTCATAGCGTCCGGCGACGGCCTGCACCGCGTACATCCGCTCCAGCGCCACCTGCGGCGGCACCCCGAAGACGGCGGCCACGGCGGCGGAGGAGGCCGCGTTGGCCTTGTTGGCGCGGCCCGGCAGCTGGAGGTGGATCGGCCAGGCCGAGCCGTGCGGGTCGAGGACGTGGTCGCCGCTGAGCGCCCAGCTGGGCGTCGGGCGGCGGAAGCCGCACTCGCCGCAGAACCAGTCGTCGCCGGGACGCTGCATGACGCCGCCGCAGGACGGGCACGACCAGGCGTCGTCCTTCCACATCTGCCCGGCGGCGACCCAGACCACGTTGGGGGAGGACGAGGCCGCCCACACCACCAGCGGGTCGTCGGCGTTGGCGACGACGACCGCCTTGGAACCGGCGAGGCCCTCGCGCCAGTTCTCCGCGAGCATGCGGGTCTCGGCGGCGCGGTCCAGCTGGTCGCGGGAGAGGTTGAGCAGCGCGATGCACTTGGGGGCGGTGTCCCGGGCGACGCCCGCGAGGTACTTCTCGTCGACCTCGATGACGCCGTAGCGGGCGTCGGAGCCGCCCGCGAGGGCGGAGGTGATGCCGGCCGGCATGTTGGCGCCGAGCGCGTTGGACACGACCGGCCCGGCGGCGCGCAGCGCCTCGGCGATCAGCCGGGTGGTGGTCGTCTTGCCGTTGGTCGCCGAGACGAGGACGACGTCCAGGTTCTGGGCGAGCCGGGCGAGGAGGTCGGGGTCGAGCTTGAGCGCCACCCGGCCGCCGATCACCGAACCGCTGCCGCGCCCCGCGGCGCGCGACGCCGCCGCGACCGCCTTGCCGGCGGTCACGGCGATCTTGGCCCGCGGCGTGAGCGGGTCCGAGTTGCCTGCCATCAGTTCTCGATCCTCCTTGCGTACGCGCCGCGCCTCTGCCGTACGGCAACGTGGTAGGCGGTCAGCCTATCGAGATCCCCCCGCACTCCCGAATCCCGGGACCGCCTCCCGTCCGTGGACGGCATGCGCGTGTCACGGAGGACCGTACCCTTGCCGGCATGCGACACCGCTCCATCCCGGGCGCCCACGGGCGCGTCCGGCCCCTCACCCTGCTCGGCGACCCCGTGCTGCGGGCCCGCTGCGAGGACGTCACCGGCTTCGGCCCCGAACTGGCCCGGCTCGTCGAGGACATGTTCGCCACGATGTACGCGGCCCGCGGCGTCGGCCTGGCGGCCAACCAGGTCGGCGTGCCGCTGCGGGTGTTCGTCTACGACTGCCCGGACGACGACGACGTCCGCCACCTGGGCCATGTGGTGAACCCGACGCTGGTCGCGGCGGGCGGCCTCGTGCTGCGCGGCCCGGAGGGCTGTCTGTCCCTGCCGGGCCTGGAGGCGGGGACGGAGCGTTACGACGAGGCGGTGGTCGAGGGCTTCACGGCGGCGGGCGAGCCGGTCACCGTGCCCGGCACCGGGTTCTTCGCCCGCTGCCTGCAGCACGAGGCCGACCATCTGGACGGCCGGGTGTACGCGGACCGGGTTACGGGCCTGCGCGGGCGCAGACTGGCCCGTCAGGTGCGCCGGGCGGCGTGGAGCGGCTGAGCCGGTGCGGCGGCCGGCGCGGCGGCCCGGCGGTTCAGAAGCCGGGGCCGCCGACCCGGTCGCCGGCCGCGGCGAGGCGGCCCCACAGCAGGTCGGCCAGGCTGCGCACCAGCTCCGCGCGGGAACAGGGCCGTTCGCCCAGCCACCAGTCGCCGGCCGCGTGCATCATCCCGACGATGCCGTGGCCCCAGACCCGCGCGAGCTGCTGGCTGCCGGGCCCGAGGTCGACCCGGTCCTCGATGACCTGCGCGAGTTCCTCGCCCATCCGGCGCAGCAGCGGCGCGGAGTGCTTGCCGACGTCGAACCCCTGCTCGCCGGCCGAGCCGTCCGAGGGGTGCATCAGGAACCGGTACACCTGCGGCCGGGCCTCGATGGCGGCCAGGTAGGTGTCGAGCGTCGCCTCGACCCGTTCCCGGCGTTCCGCCGGGGCGTCGAGGGCGGCCCGCAGCGAGTCGAGCAGCGCGTCGGTGTGCCGCTTGGCGAGGGCCGCGTACAGTCCCCCCTTGTCGCCGAAGTGGCGGTAGAGGATGGGCTTGGTGATGCCGGCCTCGGCGGCGATGGCGTTCATCGAGGCCTGTGGGCCGTCGCGGAGCACCACCCGGTCGGCGGCCTCCAGCAGTTCGCGCCGTCGGCGGTCGGCGGACCGCTGTTGCTCGGTCCGCTGCGTGGTGTCCATGTGCTCTCCCCACCCGTGCTTGTTCGGTGACGCCTGCGCAAACTAACACCTGGCAGCAGCCTGGCATCGAACGGGCCGCGGGGCTCCGGGGCCGTCATCAGGAGTTGACTTTTCCTACCGACCGGTAACAGACTCTCCAGTTACCGCTAGTAACACGCACGTTCCGCCGCTGGAGGGGACATGGCCGAGTTCACCATGGAGCTCAACGACGAACAGAAGGAGGTCCGGGACTGGCTGCACGGCTTCGCGGCCGACGTCATCCGCCCCGCGGCCGCCGAATGGGACGAGCGTGAGGAGACTCCCTGGCCGGTCATCCAGGAGGCCGCGAAGGTCGGCATCTACTCCCTCGACTTCTACGCGCAGCAGTACTTCGACCCCACCGGGCTCGGCATCCCGATGGCCATGGAGGAGCTGTTCTGGGGCGACGCGGGCATCGCCCTGTCCATCGTGGGCACCGGGCTGGCCGCCGTGGGCGTCCTCGCCAACGGGACCGAGGAGCAGATCGGCACCTGGATCCCGCAGATGTACGGCGACGCCAACGACGTCAAGGTCGCCGCCTTCTGCTCCTCCGAGCCCGACGCCGGCTCCGACGTCGCCTCCCTGCGCACGCGGGCCGTCTACGACGAGGCCAAGGACGAGTGGGTGCTCAACGGCACCAAGACCTGGGCCACCAACGGCGGCATCGCCAACGTCCACGTCGTCGTCGCGGCGGTCGACCCCGAGCTGGGCTCCAAGGGGCACGCCTCCTTCATCGTCCCGCCGGGCACGCCGGGGCTGACCCAGGGCCAGAAGTTCAAGAAGCACGGCATCCGCGCCTCGCACACCGCCGAGGTCGTCCTCGACCAGGTGCGCGTCCCCGGTTCCTGCCTGTTGGGCGGCAAGGACAAGCTGGACGAGCGGCTGGCGCGGGCGCGCGAGCGGGCGAAGTCGGGCGGCGAGCGGGTGAAGAACGCGGCGATGGCCACGTTCGAGGCCTCGCGCCCCGCGGTGGGCGCGATGGCGGTCGGCACGGCCCGCGCCGCCTACGAGGTCGCCCTCGACTACGCCAAGACCCGTGAGCAGTTCGGCCGCCCGATCATCGACAACCAGGGCGTCGCCTTCCAGCTCGCCGACATGCGCACCCAGATCGACGCCGCGCGGCTGCTCGTCTGGCGCGCCTCGTGGATGGCGGTCAACGGCAAGCCGTTCACGGCGGCCGAGGGCTCGATGTCGAAGCTGTACGCCAGCGAGACCGCGAAGAAGGTCACCGCGCAGGCGATCCAGATCCTCGGCGGCAACGGCTACACCCGCGAGTACCCGGTGGAGCGCATGCACCGCGACGCCGCAATTTATACGATCTTCGAAGGCACCAGCGAGATCCAGCGCCTGGTGATCGCGCGGACGCTCTCCGGGATGCCCATCCGGTAGGGCCGCGGCCGCGGACGGGCGGGTGCGCGGGGGCCGGTCGCGCCGGGCTGCGGAGCGGACCGCTACGGCGCGCCCCCGCTGCTGTGCGCGATACAGGCCACGTCGATGCGGTCGGCCAGCTTGGCCAGTTCGATGGTAAGAGCGGCCACCGTGTCCTCGTCCAGTCCGTCCGCGCCCGCCTCGACGAGGTGCAGCCACCGCCCTCCCAGCGTCCGGAGCAGCTTGCTCACGTCGGCCGCGGCCACCTGCAAGGTCCCGCGGTCGTCGACGATCAGAGGCAGAGTCACTTCGCGGTTCACACCCGGGATCGTAGCCGCGCGACGCTCACGCACCGTGCCAAACCGTGGTGATGTTGCAGAACTCCCGGATTCCGTGCCCCGACAGCTCACGGCCGTACCCGGACCGCTTCACCCCGCCGAACGGGAAGCCTGGATGGGACGCCGTCATCCCGTTGACGAACACCCCGCCGGCCTCCAGATCCCGGACGAAACGGTCGACCTCGGCCTCGTCGCGCGTCCACACGTTGGAACTCAGCCCGAACGGCGAGTCGTTGGCGATGAGGACCGCCTCGTCGACATCGGCCGCCCGGTACAGCGTCGCGACCGGCCCGAACGCCTCCTCCCGGTGGACGCGCATCTCGCGCGTGACACCGGCCAGGACCGTCGGCGGGTAGTACCAGCCGGGCCCCTCGGGGCGCTCGCCCCCGCACAGCACGGCCGCCCCGGCGCGCCGGGCGTCGTCCACCAGCTCCTCCAGGTCCGCCCGGCCCTGTTCACTGGCCAGCGGACCCACCTCCGTGTCCTCGGCCAGCGGGTCGCCGACCTTCAGGGCCGCCATGCCCGCCACGAACCGCTCGGCGAACGCGTCGTACACGTCCGTGTGAACGATGAACCGCTTGGCGGCGATGCACGACTGCCCGTTGTTCTGCACCCGCGCGGTCACCGCGACCTGCGCGGCCCGGTCGACGTCCGCCGAGGGCATGACCACGAACGGGTCGCTGCCGCCCAGCTCCAGCACCGTCTTCTTGATCATCTCCCCGGCGGTGGAGGCGACCGCCCGGCCGGCCGGCTCGCTGCCCGTGAGGGTCGCCGCCTTCACCCGCTCGTCGCGCAGCAGCGCGTCGATCGCGCCGGAGCCGACCAGCAGCGTCTGGAAGCAGCCCTCGCCGAAGCCCGCCCGGTGGAACAGGTCCTCCAGGTACAGGGCGGTCTGCGGGACGTTCGAGGCGTGCTTGAGCAGCCCCACGTTGCCCGCCATCAGCGCCGGCGCGGCGAACCGGACCACCTGCCACAGCGGGAAGTTCCAGGGCATCACCGCGAGCACCGGGCCCAGCGGCCGGTAGCGGACCAGGGCCCGCGAGCCGCCGGAGTCCTTCACGTCGGCGGCGGCCGGCTCCTCGTCGGCGAGCAGCTCCCGCGCGTGTTCGGCGTACCAGCGCATCGCCTTGGCGCACTTGGCGGCCTCCGCGCGCGCCTGCTTCACCGGCTTGCCCATCTCGGTGGTCATGACCCTGCCGATGTCGTCCTGGTCCTCGTCGAGCAGGTCGGCGGCCCGGTTCAGCAGCCGGGCGCGTTCCGCGAACGCCGTCGTCCGGTACGTGCGGAACGTGGCCTGCGCGAGCTGGAGCCGGCGTTCCAGCTCCTGCTCGTCCATGGCCTCGTACGTCTTGAGCGTCTCGCCGTTCGCCGGGTTCACCGTCGCGATGGGCATGACCGACCTCCTGAAGAGCTGGCTGTGCTTCGACCTTCCCGCGCCGGGCCCGGGGCCGCAACGCGTGCGCGTCCGCTCAGACCGAGTGCTCCGCCAGCCGGTCGAGAAACGCGGTCTGTGCCGTGACGATCACCTCGCGCGCCCGCTCCAGCCCGAACCAGGCCACCCGGTCGAGCTCCGGGAACTCCTGGACGCGCCCCGAACGCGGCGGCCACTCCATGGCGAACGTGCCGGGCACGACGGACGCCGGGTCCAGGTCGGCCTCGACCGCCCACGCGGTGACGGTCTTGCCGCCCGCCTGCCGGACCTCGCCCAGCGCGATCGCCTCGCCGTCGGGCGGCGCCAGCCCCAGCTCCTCCTCGAACTCGCGGCGGGCCGCGTCCCAGGCCGTCTCGCCGGGCCCGTACTCGCCCTTGGGGACGGTCCAGGCCCCGGCGTCCTTCCTCGCGAAGTACGGGCCGCCCATGTGGCCCAGCAGCACCTGCGGTCCGTCGCCGGTGCGGCGGAACAGCAGCAGGCCCGCGCTGCGCCGGGGAGCCGCCGCCGTCACGGACGCACCTGCGGGTGGGCGGCGAGCAGGGCCTCCACCGTGTCCGCCTCCTCGGGGCGCTTGTCCTCGCGGTAGCGCAGCACGCGGGCGAAACGCAGGGTGACGCCCGCCGGATAGCGGGTCGAGCGCTGGAGCCCGTCGTAGGCGATCTCGACGACGAGTTCGGGCCGCACGGTCACGACGTGCCCCTTCTCGTCCACGGCCAGCTCCCGCAGGCGTTCCGTCTGCCAGGCGAGCATCGCGTCGGTCATGCCCTTGAACGTCTTGCCGAGCATCACGAAGCCGCCGTCCGCCGAGCGTGCGCCCAGGTGCAGGTTGGAGAGCCTGCCGGTGCGCCGGCCGTGGCCCCACTCGGCGGCCAGCACCACCAGGTCGAGGGTGTGCACGGGCTTCACCTTCAGCCAGGACGCGCCCCGCCGCCCCGCGCTGTACGGCGCGTCCAGCGCCTTGACCACCACTCCCTCGTGGCCGCGCAGCAGGGTCTGCCGGGAGAACTCCTCCGCCGCCGCGACGTCGTCGGGGCCGGACACGAGGGCGCGGCGCACCCGCATCGGCTCGGGCGTCAGCCGGGCCAGCTCCGCGTGCCGTTCGGCGAAGGGCAGATCCAGCAGGTCGCGGCCGTCCACGGACAGCGCGTCGAAGAACACCGGGGAGACGGGCACCGCCTCGGCCGCCGCCGCCACGTCCACCCGCGAGCCGACGCGGCCGGCGGTCTCCTGGAAGGAGCGGGGGCGTCCCGTCCCGTCGAACGCGATGACCTCCCCGTCCAGCACGAAACGCGAGCCCGCCAGCCGCCGTGCCGCCTCGGTCACCTCCGGCAGCCGGTCGGTGATGTCGTCGAGCGTGCGCGTGTAGAGGCGGACGTCGTCGCCGTCGCGGTGCACCTGGACGCGGATGCCGTCCAGCTTCTCCTCCACGGCGCAGACGCCGAGCCTGCCGACCGCCTCGGCGACCGTGGACGCGGTGTGCGCGAGCATGGGCAGCACCGGGCGGCCGACGGTGAGCCGGAACGCCGCCAGCGCCGCCGGCCCCTCCCCGAGCAGGGCCTGCGCCACCGACTCCAGCGACCCGGCCAGCATCACCGCCCGGCGCACGTCGGCCGCGGGCGCGCCGGTGGCCTGGGCCAGGCCCTCCACGGCGACGGCGTCCAGCGCGCCCTGGCGGACCTCTCCGGTGAGCAGGCCGAGCAGGAAGCGCTGCTCCTGCTCGGTGGCCGCGCCCATCAGCCGCTCGACCAGCCGCACCCGCTCGGCCTGCGAGCCGGGGCCCGCGACCCTGCCCAGCTCGCCGAGGAGGGCGTCCACCTCGCGCACCGTCAGGGTCGCCGATCCGGCCGGGGCGACCGGGCGGCCGAGCACCTTCCAGCCGACGCCCAGGCGGCCCTGGGGCAGCCGTCCGGCCAGATACGGGATCACCACGGGCACGTCGTCCGGCTCCGCCTCCCGGAAGAGCCCGGCGAGCAGGGCGATCTTGCGGGAGCGCGCCGAGGTGGCGGCGACCTCCCGGGACACGTCGGCGAGCCGGGTCAGCAGCATGCAGCCATGGTGCAACGCCCCACCGACAACGACACCCGGACGGCCCGGCCCGTGGACACCGTCACCCCAGGACCCCGGCGGGGCCGGGGGAGCAGGGGGAGCAGGGGGAGCCGGTCACCGGCGGCCCGCCGCGTCGAGGTCCGTCATCAGCAGTTCCATGTTGATCGCCGCCCCCGCGCGGTAGCCGCGGCTGGCCGCGTTCACGATCTGCTCGGCGTAGCCGGCGGCGTTGCCGACCGCCCACAGGCCGGGCACGCTCGTCAGACCGCGCTCGTCGGTCAGCGGGTACTCCCCGAACGGCGTCCGGTCCGTCCTGGCCCCCAGCCGGACCGCGAGCTGCGTCCTGGGCACGGGCCGGGGCGCGACGAACAGCACCTCACGCGCGTGCTCCCCGCCGTCCCCCGCGAGCCGGACCCCGGTGAGCCGGTCCTCCTCGACGACCAGGGCGGCCACCTCGCCCCGGACGACGTCCACCCCGGCCGTGTCCAGCCTGCGGCGGTCCTCGTCGGTCAGTTCCTCCTCGCCGACCGTGTGCAGGAAGAGCGTGACGTCCTTGGACCACTGCGAGACGATCAGCGTCTGGTGGACGCTCATCGGAGTCGTGGCGAGCACGCCGAAGGCCCGGTCGCGGACCTCCCAGCCGTGGCAGTAGGGGCAGTGGAGCACGTCCCGGCCGAAGCGCTCGGCCACGCCCGGCACGGGCGGCAGCTCGTCCGCCAGCCCGGTCGCGAGGACGAGCCGCCGCGCGTGCACGGTGCGGCCTGCCCCCGCGCGGGCGTCCCCGGCGAGCCGGACGGCGAAGCCGCCGCCGCCGCGGGTCACCTCCACCACCCGGTCGCGGACCAGGTCGACGCCGTACCGCGCGATCTCCTCGCGGCCCGCGGCCAGGAGGTCGGCCGGGGCCATGCCGTCCCGCGACAGGTACCCGTGCAGATGGGCGGAGGGCGCGTTGCGCGGCTCGCCCGCGTCCACGACCAGGGTCCGGCGCCGGGACCGGCCCAGGACGAGCGCGGCCGACAGTCCCGCCGGGCCGCCGCCGACGACGATCACCTCGTACGGCCCGTCCCCGGCGGCCTCCGCGCTCGCCGGGGCGCTGCCGGCGCTCCCGGCCCGCTCGCGGTCCTCGGCGCCCTCGATGTGCCGGTCGTGTTCGGTCCGTCCGGTGTTCCCGCTCTGCTCGGTCATGGTGACCACCTCCGCCGTCACGGTCGCGGTGCCGGTGCGGGATTGACAAACTTCTTTGCCGGTTCCGCAATATGGGGGCATGACTACGGATGACGTGCTCGCGGAGGTCGGCCCGAGGCTCAGGCGGCTCAGGAAGGAGCGGGAGGTGACGCTCGCGGCGCTGTCGGAGTCGACCGGCATCTCCGTCAGCACCCTCTCCCGGCTGGAGTCCGGGCTGCGCAGGCCCAGCCTGGAGCTGCTCCTGCCGATCGCCCAGGCCCACCAGGTGCCCCTGGACGAACTGGTCGGGGCGCCCCCGGTGGGCGACCCCCGCGTGCGGAGCAGGCCGCTGGTGCGGCACGGGCGCACCTTCTGGCCGCTGTCGCGGCAGCCCGGCGGGTTGCAGGCCTTCAAGGTGCTGGTGCCGCAGAGCGACGAGCAGCCGGAACCGCGCACCCACGAGGGCTACGAGTGGCTCTACGTGATGTCCGGGCGGCTGCGGGTGGTGCTCGCGGAGCACGACGTGGTGATGGCGGCGGGGGAGGCCGCCGAGTTCGACACCCGTGTGCCGCACTGGTTCGGATCGACGGGGGAGGGGCCCGCGGAGTTCCTCAGCCTCTTCGGACCGCAGGGCGAGCGGATGCACGTGCGGGCCCGTCCGTCGCGCAGGTGACGTGCGCAACTGTTCCCCCGGGGGCAAGCGACCGCTTAGTATGCAGTCGACCAGGGTTCGACGACGCAGTCCCGTGGAGGCTCCGCATGCAGGCATGGCAGGTGCACGAGAACGGCGAGCCGAGCGAGGTGATGCGGCTCGCGGAGGTGGATCGGCCCACGCCCGGCGACGGCCAGGTCCTGCTCCGGGTGCGCGCCGCCAACGTCAACTTCCCGGACGCGCTGATGGTCCGGGGCCAGTACCAGGTGCGGCCCCCGCTGCCGTTCACCCCGGGGGTGGAGATCTGCGGCGAGACCGAGGACGGCCGCCGGGTCATCGCCAACCCGGCCCTGCCGCACGGCGGCTTCGCCGAGTACGCCGTCGCGGACGCCGCCGCCCTTCTTCCCGCCCCCGGCTCGCTGGACGACGCCGAGGCCGCCGCGCTGCACATCGGCTACCAGACCGGCTGGTTCGCCCTGCACCGCAGGGCCCGCCTGGAGGCCGGCGAGACGCTTCTCGTGCACGCCGCCGCGGGCGGCGTCGGCAGCGCCGCCGTCCAGCTCGGCAAGGCGGCGGGCGCGACCGTCGTCGGCGTCGTGGGCGGCGCCGAGAAGGCCGCCGTCGCCCGGGAGCTGGGCTGCGACGTGGTGATCGACCGGCGCGCCGAGGACGTCGTCGCCGCCGTGAAGGAGGCCACCGGCGGCCGGGGCGCCGACGTGGTCTTCGACCCCGTGGGCGGTGAGGCCTACACCCAGTCCGCGAAGACGGTCGCCTTCGAGGGCCGCATCGTGGTCGTCGGCTTCGCCGGCGGGACCATCCCGAGCCCCGCGCTCAACCACGCCCTCGTGAAGAACTACTCGATCCTCGGCCTGCACTGGGGCCTCTACAACACCAGGAACCCCAAGCTCGTGCAGCACTGCCACGAGCAGCTCACCGAACTGGCCGCCCGGGGCGCGATCCGGCCGCTGGTCAGCGAGCGCGTGGCCCTCGACGGAGCCGCGGCCGCCGTGCAGCGGGTCGCCGACGGCGTCACCACGGGCCGCATCGCCGTCGTACCGCAGAACGGAGCCGCCGCATGACCGACGCAGCCGAACTCACGCGCCGCACCGCCCGGTTGCTGGCCGACCACCCGCCCGCGACGACCGCGCGGCAGGACTTCCTCAAGGCCCGCTTCGACGCCGGCCTGGCCTGGGTGCACTACCCGCAGGGCCTCGGCGGCCTCGGCGCGCCCCGCTCCCTCCAGGCCGTCGTGGACGCCGCGCTGGAGGCCGCCGGCGCCCCGGACAACGACCCCCGGCGCATCGGCATCGGCCTCGGCATGGCCGCCCCGACGATCCTCAAGTACGGCACCGAGGAGCAGAAGCAGCGCTTCCTGCGGCCCCTGTGGACGGGCGAGGAGGTCTGGTGCCAGCTCTTCAGCGAACCCGGCGCCGGCTCCGACCTGGCCGCCCTCGGCACCCGCGCCGTCCGGCAGGACGACGGCGACTGGATCGTCAACGGCCAGAAGGTGTGGACGTCCAGCGCCCATGTCGCCCGCTGGGCCATCCTCATCGCCCGCACCGACCCGGACGTGCCCAAGCACGCGGGCATCACCTACTTCCTGTGCGACATGACCGACCCCGGCGTGGAGGTCCGGCCGCTGCGCCAGATCACCGGCGAGGCCGAGTTCAACGAGGTCTTCCTCACCGGCGTCCGCATCCCCGACGCACGCCGCCTCGGCGAGGTCGGCGACGGCTGGCGGGTCGCGCAGACCACGCTGAACAACGAGCGCGTCGCCATCGGCGGCATGCGGCTGCCCCGCGAGGGCGGCATGATCGGCCCGGTCGCGAAGACCTGGCGCGAGCGACCCGAACTGCGCACCCACGACCTGCACCAGCGCCTGCTGAAGCTGTGGGTCGAGGCCGAGGTCGCCCGGCTCACCGGCGAACGCCTGCGCCAGCAGCTCGCCCAGGGCCAGCCCGGCCCCGAGGGCGCCGGCATGAAGCTCGCCTTCGCCCGCCTCAACCAGGAGATCAGCGGCCTGGAGGTGGAACTGCGCGGCGAGGAGGGCCTGTTGTACGACGACTGGACGATGCGCCGCCCGGAGCTGGTGGACTTCACCGGCCGGGACGCCGGGTACCGCTACCTGCGCTCCAAGGGCAACAGCATCGAGGGCGGGACCAGCGAGGTCCTGCTGAACATCGTCGCCGAGCGCGTCCTGGGCCTGCCCTCCGAACCGCGCACCGACAAGGACGTCGCATGGAAGGACCTGGCCCGGTGAACACACAGCCCGACCTGCTGTACTCGGAGGAGGAAGAGGCGCTGCGCGCCGCCGTCCGGGACCTGCTCGCCGACCACTGCGACGCGCCCGGCGTCATCGCCCGCACGGAGTCCGACGCCCCGCACGACCTGGCGGCCTGGAAGGCGCTCGCCGACGGCATGGGCCTCGCCGGCCTGCTGGTGCCCGAGGCGCACGGCGGCCAGGGCGCCACCCACCGCGAGGCCGCCGTCGTCCTGGAGGAACTGGGCCGGGCGGTCGCCCCGGTGCCGTATCTCACCAGCGCCGTCGTCGCCACCGAGGCGCTGCTGGCCTGCGGGGACGGCGAACTGCTCGGGCGGCTGGCGTCCGGGCGGACGATCGGCGCGCTGGCCGTCGGCCTGCACCTCGCACCAGGCGCCGCCCACCCGGTCGCGCACGTCGGGAACGGCGTCCTGAGCGGGGAGCTGACCGGGATCGCGGACGCGGCCGTCGCCGACGTCCTGCTCGTGCCCGGCGACGACGGCGCCCTGTACGCCGTGCGCGCGCAGGACGCGACCGTCACCCCGCAGACCTCCTTCGACCTCACCCGCCCCCTCGCCACGGTCACCCTGGCCGACGCGCCCGGCCGCCGTCTCGGCGAGGCCGGACCCGCCGTACGCCGTGCGCTGCGGGCCGGCGCGGGCCTGCTCGCCTCCGAGCAACTCGGCGTCGCCGACTGGGCGTTGACCGAGACAGTGCGCTACCTGAAGGAGCGCAAGCAGTTCAACCGGCCCGTCGGCGGCTTCCAGGCGCTCAAGCACCGGCTGGCCCAGCTCTGGCTGGAGGTCGTCAACCTCCGCGCCGCCGCCCGGGCCGCGGCCGACGCGCTCGCCGCCGGGGAGCCCTCCGACGAGACGTCCGTCGCGGTCGCGGTCGCCCAGGCCTACGCCGCGCCCGTGGCCGTCCGGGCCGCCGAGGAGGCGCTCCAGCTGCACGCCGGCATCGGCATGACCTGGGAACACCCCGTCCACCTGTACCTGAAGCGGGCCAAGGCCGACTCGATCGCCTACGGCACGGCGGGCGCCCATCGCGCGGCGCTGGCCGAACTCGTCGACCTGTCGGCCCCCTGACGGTCACCCGGCGAAGCCCGCCCCGACCGGGCGGGCTTCTTCGCGCACCCGTGCGCGCCGCCTGGTCACCGTGACGCGGCGGCGCGCACGGCCGACTCCGGGCGGGGCGTGGGCCGTTCGCGGTCCGGCCGACTGCTCCCGCGAGCGGGTCCGCAGGGGCATCCGGCCGCCGCCCGCTCCCCGCGTATGTCCCGCGGCCGCGTCCATCCGCGGGGGAGCGGTACAGCCTCCGTCGCTCCCCACCACAGCCCCCCGGCCGTCGCACCGCCACGCGCCCGGTCCGGCGGCACCGGCCCGCGTCGGCGACCTCGGCCGGGGCGCTTCCGACGTCTCCGGCGGCCGGGGCGGCCAGGCGGCCATCGCGGCCAGGGCGGCCAGGGGCCGGTCAGCCGGGCGGTGCGCGGCCCGCACCTGCCCCGCGGGCCCGCACCTGCCCCGCGGCCCGCACCCGCCCCGCCGTCCTCGCAACCGCCGGATGTCGTGACGTCCGTCTGACACCACTCGTTCGGCGGACGGCCGCACCGCACGGAGGAACCCTCCTTTACGCCACACTTACGGCCGAACGCCGCGAAAGCGGACGTGGCGGAGGAGGTTGACGGTGGCCATTTCGATTTCCGCGGTGCTGTTGCTGGCGGTCCTGGCGATGATCTTCACGCGCAACGGCGGCCTGAAGGTCTCCCACGCGCTGGTCTGTCTGCTGCTCGGGTTCCTCCTGGCCGGCACCAGCATGGCGCCCACCATCCACAGCGGGCTCATCGCGACGGCGGACATCGTCGGCAGCCTGCGGCCGTGAGTCCGCGCGGGGCGGCGGCGTCAGCGGACGAAGACCCCGATGCCGTTCGGCACGGGCCGCTCCGATCCGTCGGACGGATGGTTGCGCACCGTCACGCGGGCCGCGCCCGGCCGACGGGCCACCAGCGTCGACGACCCGCCGCCGTCCAGGCTGAAGCCCTCCCCGGCGCCGAGGTCCCGCAACGCGGCGGCGACCTCCGCGACGGTCAGGCCCCCGCGGTACGCGGCGGATCCGTCCAGGGCCAGCAGGAACACCCGCCTCCCGCCGGCCGCGATGCCCACGGCGGTGCGCACGGCCGACGCCGAGGTGTCGAGACCGGGCAGCGGCAGACCGCCCGACAGGACCGGGTACCCGCCGACGGCGAAGGCGTACGACGAGCGCGACGCGGAGCGCAGCCCGTAACGGACCGTCACCCGCTGCCCCGGCGCGAGCCGCTTGAGGCGCTGCGCGCCCGCCTCCCGCCCGAGGAGGACCGTGGTCCCGACCGCGACGGCGCCGCCGCCGGGTGTGACCGACGCGGAGACGACCCTGCCCCTCCTGAGCGTCACCTCGTAGGTGCGCGCGCTGCACGCCCCGGCCCGCGAGGTGTCCGTGCCGCAGGTGGCCCGCCGGCGTGAGACGCCGCCCCAGTCCGGGGTGTACGCGCCGACGGAGTTCTCCGGCAGCGCGAACTGGTTGACTCCGCCCAGCGGGAGCCGACGGCCCGAGGCGCTGTACGAACCGTCCAGGGTCAGGCTGTCCAGCCGGGCCCTGCCGTCCGTCCCCACGCCGATCACGGCCCTGGTGTCCGTGCCCGGCGGCAGCGGGGGCCCGAACCGCTGCGCGTCGGGGACGGCGCCCTTGAGGGCCCGCCCGTTCGCGACGGCCGGGCCGACGCTCGATCCGGTCGACTCGACGCCCGGATGCTGCGCGGCGGAGATGTCGAAGAAGTCGCCGTTGACGCCGGCGACGGCCTGCTGCCGGTCGGCCAGCGCGGACAGCGGCGCCCGGGCGGCCACCGCGCCCGGGTACAACAGCCCGAGGCGCACACGGGGGTTGGCGAGATCGACGTCGAGCACGTGCGCGTGCGCGGTCCCGGCGGCTCCCCGCAGATCGAAATGCCGGTACGACACGCCGGCCGCCACGGCGGTCGCGCTGCCGCCGGGGGCGACGGCGCCGGCCGGGGCCGTCCCGGCGAGCGTCGCGGCGCCCAGCGCGACGAGCAGCAGCAGGCGCTTTCCGCGCACCCCGGACCGCCGGTGACGCCGCGTCATGGACCCCCCTGGGTTGATCGGGGCGCAACTCTCTCATGACCTGCGGGAACGACCTGCGGGGAGTCGGTGTGAAGACCACGGAACGGGTGAGGAAACCCACGATTGCGAGTGGCGTGCTGCGCCGTTCGGCCGCGCCGCACGGCAGGTTGTGCTAGCCGAATGCGAAGGAGCGCGCGTCCCCACGGCGGCGGGCCTCAGCTCGCGGCCGCAGGCCGGTCCGCGGGCGGCGCCGCGTAGCAGTTCAGCAGCACGCTGCGCCCCGGACCCCACTGCTGGACGACGCCGCCGAGGGCCTGCCAGCCCAGCCGTTCGTAGAACGCGGCGGCCGGGTCGGCGGCGACCACGTCCAGGACCGGATGCAGACCGCGGGCCCGCGCCGCCCCGACGGCCCGCTCCAGCAGGGCCGCGCCGATCCCGTGGCCGCGGGCGGCCGGCGAGACGTACAGCCGGCTGACGACCGCGGGCGCCGGCCGGCCCGGACGGCTGCTCCAGGCCGCCGCCGCGGCGTCCCCCTCCTCGGCCGCGCACAGCGCGGCATGCCCGACGACCCGCCCGTCCAGTTCGGCCGTCCACGCCGCGAGCAGCGCGGGCGGAGTCAGCCAGGCGGCGGGACGTGCGGGCCAGTCGACGGGGTAGCCGCTGTGCTCGTGGACGAGGGCCAGCACCGCCACGCAGGCGTCGAGGTCGGCCGGCAGGCGGGGCCGCACCGCGGCGGAGGGGTGGGCCGCGGGGTCAGTCATCGTCGCCCGCCTCGGGGGCGAAGGCGGCGAAGCGGGCCGGGGCGTGATCGATCGGCAGGTCCGGACGCCATGCGGTGAGGGACTGGGCGCTGCACACGAACAGCGACGGCGGCAGCCGGTCCAGCGGGTACCAGCGCCAGTCGCCGACGCTCTCGCCGGGCTGGTCCGCGGGCTCGCCCCGCCAGGCCGTGACGACGGCGCCGACCGTCATCCGCACGACCCCGTCGACCTGGTCGAGGAGCGTGCCCAGCAGGCGCACGTCCGAGGGGGCCGCTCGCAGGCCGGTCTCCTCGCGCAGTTCGCGCACGACCGTCTCGCGCAGCGACTCCCCGGGCTCCACCGTGCCGCCGGGCAGCTCCCAGGTGCCTCCCCGGTGCCGGCCGAGGAGCAGCCCTCGCTCACCGTGCACGATGGCGCCGACGCCGAGCGTCGCGTGCGCGGCGGGCGGACGGCCCGCGCGGGGGCGGGCCCGCACGCGCCGCGGCCGCCGCGCCCGGTAGACGCGGTAGGCGGCCGCGTTGCCGGGATCGGGCGAGGGCACCGGCACCACGTCCTCGACCACCAGCCCGTGATCGGTGAGCAGCGCCTCCCACACCTCGGGGGCGGGCACCCACATGTGGACCGTCGTCTCCCCGCCGCCCGCGAACCGCAGTGTCTCGGGCCGCGCGGCGAGTTCCGGACTCGGCCCCTCGCCGAGGGAGTCGGTGTGCAGCGCGGAGAAACAGAGCGTGCCGCCGGGCACGAGGGCGGTCGCCAGGGCCGGGAACAGCCGGCGCGGGTCGACGAACGGCACCGCGTTCACGGAGCAGATGACGTCGTACGGCGGCGCCGCCCGCAGGTGCGCCACGGCGTCGGCGTGGATCAGGCGCAGCCCGGGCAGGGAGCCGTAACGGGCCCGGGCCCGCTCGATCTGACCCTCCGACGAGTCGACGGCGTCCACCACCGCGCCGTGCGCGCGCACCAGGCGGGCGGCGTGCCGGGCCGTGCCGCACCCGAGGTCCAGGACGCGTCGCCCCCTCAGCTCGCCGAGGAAGGAGTCGTCAGGCCCGGCGCCCGGGAACCCCCAGTCGATCCGCTCCGCGTCGTCCAGGACGGTGCCGCGCCGCAGATGGTGCGCGGCGTAGGCCTGCCAGGCCGCGGCGTTGGCCGGCTCGGGTCCGCCGGGAGCGAGGGGACGGGACATGGGCGGGCGCCTCCAACAGGATCCGGGACCGGGCGGTACGGCATTCTCGCGGACCGGAGGGCCCCTGTCCGCTCAGCGCACGGGATCGCTGCCGCGGAGGGACGCCCGGTCGCGGGCGTGGACGGCGACGGCCGCCGGGCGGAGGCCGGACCGGCGGACCGGCGGCGACGGACGCGCGGTGCGGGTCACCTGCTCAGCCAGAGGTCGGGGCCGAACACCTCGTAGTGGACGGCGGCCGGGCTCAGCCCGCGGGCGAGGAGGCCGCCGCGGACCGCCCGCATGAAGGGCAGGGGGCCGCAGAGGTAGGCGGTGGTGTCCGGGGGCAGCGTCAGGGCGCCGACGTCGGCACGTCCCTCGCGCACGTGCACGCGGGACCCGTCCGCGGGCCGCGCGCCGGCCTCGTACCACAGGTGAACGGTGGAGTGCGGGAGCCGCTCGGCCAGTTCGGCCTGCTCGTCGCGGTGCGCGTGGTGGGCGGGGGAGCGGTCGGCGTGGACGACGGTGACCTGTCGGTGCGGGGAGACGTCGCCGAGGTGGTCGAGCATGGACAGCAGGGGCGTGACGCCGATCCCGGCGGAGGCCAGCAGAAGGGGGCTGTCGTCCTGCGGGAGGACGAGGTCGCCGAACGGCAGGGAGACGCGCAGGACGTGGCCGGGCCGGGCGTGGGCGTGCAGCCACGTCGAGACCTCGCCCTCGGGGAGGCCGCCGTCGGCCGGGCGCTCGCGCTTGACGGTGATGCGCCAGGTCTTGTGACCGGGGGCGGCCGAGAGACTGTACTGGCGTATCTGCCGCGCCCCGTCGGGCAGTTCGACCTGGACGCTGACGTACTGGCCGGGGGCGAACGGCTCGGTGGGCAGTCCGTCGGGGCGGCGCAGCACGAAGGAGGCGGCGTCCACCGCCTCCTCGGTGCGCTCGGCGATCTCCATCTCGCGCCAGACCTGCCCGTCGTCGACCTGCGCGCGGGCGTACAGGCGGGCCTCCAGGGCGATGAGGGCGTTGGCCATCAGCCAGTACACCTCGTCCCAGGCGGCCGCGACCTCGGGCGTGACGGCGTCGCCGAGGACCTCCGCGACGGCGCCCATCAGATGGCGTCCGACGACGGTGTACTGGTCGGAGGTCACGCCGAGCGAGGCGTGCTTGTGGGCGATGCGGCCGAGGACGGCGTCGGGACGCTCGCCCGGCCGTTCCACCAGCACGGTGGCGAAGGCGGCGACGGCGCCGGCGAGCGCCTCGCGCTGCGCGCCGCTGGCCTGGTTCGCCCGGTTGAACAGGTTGCGCAGCAGGGCCGGGTGCTCCTCGAACAGGCGGCGGTAGAACAGCTCGGTGATCGCGCCGAGGTTGGCTCCCACGGCCGGGAGGGTGGCTCGGACGATCGGGACGGAAGGCGCGGAGAGCATCGCGGTCCTCTCGGTATCAGGATGCACAGCGCGAACTGTGCGCGGCGGCGGGCGGCCCTGGCTGCATCGTAGATAACTTGCATATGAGATACCAATTTAGATCGGGGTCGGATGCGTGTGCCGTGCGTCACGGAGGCCGTTCGCGGGGCGGCATGGCGTCGCGCGCCGTCGGCCCGGTCGGCGGGGGCGGCCGGGCGTTGGTAGCGTCCGCCTGTGCCTGGCCGGCCGGCCCGGCGCCGCCGCACGACCGAGGGAGACGCGATGTCCCCGACGATCCGCAGGGCCGTCATCCCCGCCGCCGGCCTCGGCTCCCGTCTGCTGCCGCTGACCAAGGCGACGCCCAAGGAGATGCTGCCGGTCGGCGACAAGCCGGTCATCGAGCACACCGTGCGCGAACTGGTGGACTCCGGCATCACGGACATCACCATCGTCGTCTCCGGCGGCAAGTCCCTGATCCAGGACCACTTCCGGCCCAGTCCCGCTCTCGTCGAGCAGTTGCGGGCGGGCGGCAAGGCGCACTACGCGGACGCGGTGGAGGAGGTCGCCGAACTGGCCCGCCGGGGCCACATCACCTACCTCGACCAGTACGGCCCCTACGGCAACGGCACCCCGGTGCTGAACGCGGCCCGCGTCTTCGGCGACGAACCGGTGCTGGTGCTGTGGCCCGACGACGTCTTCGTGGCCGAGGTCCCGCGGGCCCAGCAGCTGATGCGCGCCTACGAGCAGACCGGCTGCCCGGTGCTCGCCCTGCTGCCGATGGACCCCGCCGACTCGCGGCGCTACGGCGTGCCGATCGTCAAGGAGGACCTGGGCGGCGGCCAGTTGCGCATCACCGGGCTGGTCGAGAAGCCCGAGCCGGCCGCGGCCCCGTCGGCGTACGCGGCCATCGGCGGCTACGTCGTGACCCCGGGCATCATCGACGAACTGCGGGAGCAGACCCGCCGCTGGTACGAGCACCGGACCGGCGAGATCTACCTGACCGACGCCATCAACGCCTACGCCGCCACCCGCGCGGTGTACGGACAGGTCATCGAGGGTCGCTGGTACGACACCGGCAACCCGGCCGACTACCTCGTGGCCCAGATGGCGTTCGCCCTGGCGCACCCCGAGTACGGCCCGGTGCTGCGCGGCCTGGTCGCCGGCCTCGACGCCGGAGCCGCGGGCGCCCGCCCGGACGGAGGAGCGGCCGGCGCCTGAGCCCGGCCCCGGACCGGCCGCGGGAACGCCGGCCGGCGCGGCGGGGCCGACGTGGCCGACGAGGGCTGACGGGGTGACAGAAAGGCGGTCGCCGGCCGGTGGGAGAATGCGGGGGAGGTCCACGCCGCCGTGGCGGCCGGCAGCCCGTGCGCGCGGGGGACCGGGAAGGAGGCGTCGCGGTGATCGAGTGGGTGTCCCTGAGGACCGGCGCCAGACCCGTGCCCCAGCCCGTCGCCAACCCCGTCGTGTGGGTCACGGCCTTCGGCGGGGCGTCGCTCCTGGTGGCGGCGCACAACGCGCTGGTCGGCTCGGACCGCCCCGGATGGGCGCTGGCGGCGGTGTCCCTGCTGGCGGCGCTGCTGGGCCTGTGCGCCCGGTTCACGGCGGCGCCGGGCACCGCCGTGCTGTGCTGGCTCATCCTCAACGGCTTCGCCGTCCCGCCGGCCGGCACGCTCACCTGGACCGGGCCCCGCGACGCGTTCTGGCTCACCTGCCTGTGCTCCGCCGCCCTGGTCGGCACGGTGCTGGCGCGCGTCGTCCACGCCCGTGCGGCCTACCGCCGGATCGCGGGCCGGGCGGCCCCGCCCGCCCCGGACCTCGACGACGGCCGCCTCGGCCTCTGACGGTCCGTCCCGGCGAGCCCGATCCCGGGGCCGGTATGGACCGGACCCTTGACACACTCATTGCTCACTTCTTAAATCACGTAATGAACTAAGTCTCGTCGAGGGTGGGTTCGCTTCCTTCCGGCAGACCGTCACGGCGGCGCGTCGCGGCTCAGGACGGCTCGGGCCCTGAGCCCCCGCGCTCCCGTGACCGTCCCCGCTCTGTTGCCGCATCTGTCATGAGCATGGCTATTCGGACTCCGCGTCCATGCCCCGCCGTCCTCGTCCGCACCGTCCGCCCCATCGCCCCACCCCCACGGGAGAACACATGTTCCGGTCCCCACGACCATCCCTCGCCGCCCCCTGGATCGCGGCCTGCGCCGCCGCCGCCACGGCCGTCGGCGTCCTCACCGGCGTCCAGCCCGCCCGTGCCGCGGCCGAAGCCGCCGCCGCCCTGCCCACCGGCTGGTCCACGGTGGTCAACAGCGGCAGCGGCAAGTGCCTGGACGCCCGGTCCGCCGCGACCGCGAACGGCACCGCGGTGCAGCAGTACGCCTGCAACGCCACCACCGCCCAGCAGTGGAGCTTCACCTCCACCGGCGACGGCTACGTGCGGATCGGCAACCGCAACGACCCCCAGCAGGTCGCGGACGTCAGCGACGTCTCCACCGCCGACAACGCGGCCGTGCACCTGTGGACGTACGGCGGCGGCGCCAACCAGCAGTGGCAGGCCGTGGACGAGGGGGCCGGGGCGTACCACTTCGTCAACCGCAACAGCGGCAAGTGCCTCGACGTGCCCTCCGCCTCGACGGCCGACAGCGTCCAGCTCGTGCAGTACGCCTGCAACGGCACCGCGGCGCAGCGCTTCCAGGTCGCGCCCGTGAGCACCGCGCCGGGAGACGTCGACCTCGGCCCCAACGTGGTCGTCTTCGACCCGTCCATGCCGTCGTCCGCCATCCAGAGCCGGCTGAACTCGATCTTCCAGCAGCAGGAGACCAACCAGTTCGGCTCCCAGCGCTACGCGGTGATGTTCAAGCCGGGCACGTACGGCAACGACGTCAACGTCGGCTTCTACACCCAGGTGCTGGGCCTCGGACAGTCGCCGGACTCGGTCACGATCAACGGCGCCGTGCACGTGGAGGCCGACTGGTTCCCGCCGCAGAACGCCACCCAGAACTTCTGGCGCGGCGCCGAGAACCTGTCGGTGAACCCCGCCGGAGGCACCGACCGGTGGGCCGTGTCGCAGGCGTCCGGATACCGGCGCATGCACGTGCGCGGCAACCTGGAGCTGAGCGACGGCGGCTGGTCCAGCGGCGGGTTCATGGCCGACAGCAGGATCGACGGCCAGGTGCGCTCCGGCACCCAGCAGCAGTGGCTCACCCGCAACTCCCAGCTCGGCTCGTGGACCGGCTCCAACTGGAACATGGTCTTCGTCGGCAGCCAGGGCGTGCCCGGCAACAGCTTCCCCAACCCGCCCTACACCACCGTGAACCAGACCCCGAAGGTCCGGGAGAAGCCCTTCCTGTACGTCGACGCGGCCGGCGCCTACAAGGTGTTCGTGCCGTCCGTGCGCACCGCCTCCTCCGGCGTCAGCTGGGCCGGCGGGACCGCGGCCGGCGCCTCGCTCGGCCTCGACCAGTTCTTCGTCGTCAAGCCCGGAGCGACCGCCGCCCAGCTGAACGCCGCCCTCGCCGACGGCAAGAACCTGCTGGTCACCCCAGGCGTCTACCACCTGAACCAGACCCTGCGGGTGACCCGCCCGGACACCGTCGTCCTCGGCCTGGGCCTCGCCACCTTCGTCCCGGACAACGGCGTCACCGCCATGACCGTCGCCGACGTCGACGGCGTGAAGATCGCGGGCGTCCTCTTCGACGCCGGCACGACCAGCTCGCAGACCCTGCTCGAACTCGGCCCGGCCGGCGCCGCCGCCGCCGACCACTCGGCCGACCCCACGTCCCTGCACGACGTGTACTTCCGGGTGGGCGGCGCCGCGGTGGGCAGGGCGGCCACCAGCCTCGTCGTCAACAGCGACGACGTGATCGGCGACCACATGTGGATCTGGCGCGCCGACCACGGCAGCGGGGTCGGCTGGAACACCAACACCGCCGACACCGGACTCGTCGTCAACGGCGACGACGTCACCATGTACGGCCTGTTCGTGGAGCACTACCAGAAGCACCAGACCGTCTGGAACGGCAACGGCGGCCGGACGTACTTCTACCAGAACGAGATGCCCTACGACCCGCCGAACCAGGCGGCCTGGATGAACGGCGCCACCCAGGGCTACGCCGCCTACAAGGTCGCGAACTCCGTGACCAGCCACCAGGCCTACGGGCTGGGCAGCTACTGCTACTTCAACGTGAACCCGGCGGTCACCGCGGAGCACGCCATCGAGGCGCCCGACAACCCGAACGTCCGCTTCCAGAACATGGTGACCGTCTCGCTCGGCGGAACCGGCACCATCCGGCACGTCGTCAACGACCGCGGCGGACCCTCCGGCCCGGCGTCCGACGTGGCGAACCTGGTGAGCTACCCGTGAGGCGGTTCGCGGCACGACTGCTCGGCCTGACGGCCCTGCCGGCGGTGACGCCGGGGCCGACCGCCCCGGCCCACGCCGGCCCCACCGCGCCCGCGGCGACCCGGGCGGCGCCCCAGCAGTACACCTGCAACGGGACCACGGCCCAGCAGTTCCGGTTCCGCCCCACCGACAGCGGCTACGCCCGGATCGAGATCCGCGGCGACCCGCGGCAGGTGGTCGACGTCACCGGCGTCTCGGGCGCCGACGGCGCGCCCCTGCAACGGTGGTCCTACGGCGGTGGCGGCAACCAGCAGTGGCGGCCCGTGCCGGAGCCGGGCGGCGGATACCGCTTCACCGCACGGCACAGCGGCAAGTGTCCGAGCACCACGGGCGGTTCGGCCGACTGCGTCGCCCTGGTGCAGCGCACCTGCGACGGCTCGGCCGCCCAGACCTTCCGTCTGACGTCCCACCCCTGAGGCACCGTCACCTCTGCCACCATGGGGCGATGACCGGATCCGGCACCGCCCCGACCACCCGCACCGCGCGCAGACCCGTCCCCGCCGTCGTCCCCGCGGCCGTCCTCGCTCTGGCGGCGGCGGTGACGGGCGGGTGCGCGCGGTCCGCAGCCGGCGACGCGGCCCCGCCCGCGTCGTCGCCCGGCTGGGAGGGGAAGGACGACCAGGAGCTGGCGATGCGGCGGGCCGGCCGCGCGCTCGACGCCGTCGAGCCCGAGGGCGCGCCCCTGCTCGACTCCGGCATGGCCGACACGATCCGGGGCTTCGACCGGACGTTCGCGGGCACGGCCGACGGACCCCGGTCCCTCACCCTCGCCTGCCAGGCGCCCGTGCCGCACATCCTGACCGTGACCCTGGAGCGGGGCACGCGGCGCGACGCGGGCGAGGTGCGGTGCGGCGACCGCGAGGGCGACCGGTTCGACGTCCCCGCGGGCGTCGCGTTCACGGTCCGGATCGCGCCCGCCCCGCTCGACGGCATCGTCCTGTGGCGCCTTAACGCCTTGGCCCCCGACGAGTGCGAGGACGATGTCACGGAGTGCGCGGGGTGAGCCCGCGCGCGGCCGGCCGGCGGCGGACCCAGTCGAACAGCAGCACCGACCACACCGCCGCGAAGGCGCACCAGGTCGAGACGAACTCGAGGCGCCACAGCGCGAAGCACAGCGCCGCGCCCGCGCCGGCCACCACCCCCAGCACCAGCAGCCGCCGGTCGCCGGAGAGCAGCAGCGAGCCGACGGTGGCCAGCAGATAGCCCGCCACCAGCAGCGGCGGATGCGGCACGTCGAGGCGGTAGCCGACGGTGTGGCCGCGGATCTCGGCCGTCACCGGCCCGGTGGCGATCCCGTACGCGAGCACGGCGGCCGTGGCCAGGCCGACGGCGAGCGCGCACGCCGGCCCGCGACGCCGCACCCCGGCCGGGGCGGCCGCCCACACGCCCGCGGGCACCCACACGGCCAGCAGCGGCAGCGCGACGACCGCCCAGGCGACCGTGGCGGCCCCGTCGCCGCCGCCCGCGTGCCACACCGCCGCCTCCACGAGCTGGTGCGCGCCGAGCAGCAGGGGCAGCGCGGCGAGGGGCAGGTCCCTGCCGTCGCGCACCCGCGTCACACAGGCCACCCCGACGGCGGCCACTCCCGCGCCCGCCACCAGATCGGCCGTCGCACTCCAACACATCGCGTCACCCCCGGTTCGACCGTGTCACCGTGCGGGTCACGCTACTTCGCGCGCGGGGAGTCCACCGGCGCGTCGGCGGACGCCGGACGAGGCCCGGCCGGGGCCCGGCGGAGGCCCGGCGGACCCCGAAGGAAGCGGACCGGGTCGACCGCGGTCGAACGCAACCCCCGGACACGGCGGCGGCGGCGCCGGGGCCCGCGTTAGGCTGACAGGGCGGGCGGCGGTCGTCCGGGGGCGGGACCCCGGCGCGGCGGGACGACCCGAGGACATCAAGGAGGACACGGGTGGTGGACCCCTCGCAGAGAGCCGGCGGGTGCGAGCCGGTGCGCGGCGGGGCCGCGCTGGAGGTCGGCCCGCTGGCCGGCCGGCCCGGCATTCGTGCCAGGGGTGAGATCAGCGAGATCACCCGCTCGCCGTGGGAAGCCGCACTGGCGGGCCTCGCCCGGCGCCACGCCGGCGTGTCCTACGTCGAGCTGTCGGAAGTGGGGTTCGTCGACGTGGCCGGAGTCGCGGCGCTCGCCGTCACCGCGCTGCGCCTGCCCGGCGGCCGCATGGTCGTCGAGCATCCGCCGCCGCAGGTGCCGCGCGTGCTGGGCCTGTTCTGGCCGGGCCTGCACCGGATCGAGGTGGCGCCGCGATGAGCACGGTCGTGACCGACGAGGCGTTCGACCATCCCGCGCTGTTCTACCGCGGCGAGCGGGAGTACCTGGACGGGACGGTGTCGTTCGTCCGGGAGGGCCTGGGCCTCGGCGAGCCGGTGGCGGTGGCGGTGCCCGGCCCCCGCCTGGAACTGATCAGGACGGCGCTGGGCGACGACGCCGAGGACGTCCTGCTGCTCGACATGACGCGGGCCGGCCGCAACCCGGGCCGGATCATCCCCGGAGTGCTCCGCTCGTTCGCCGACGCCCATCCGGACACGCGCGCGCGGATCATCGGCGAGCCGGTCTGGGCCGGCCGCAGCGCGCTGGAGTACCCGGCGTGCGCACAGCACGAGGCGCTGATCAACGCGGCCTTCGAGGGCCGCGCGGTCACCATCCTGTGCCCCTACGACGAGGAGCACCTGGACGAGAGGGCCCTCGCCGACGCGGCGGTCACCCACCCGGTGATCGTGTCCCGTGACGGACGCCGGACCAGCGACGTCTACGACTGGCGCTCCGTCGTCGACCGCTACAACGAGGCGCTGGAGCCCGCGGCGGACGCGGCGGTGCTCTCCTTCGACGCCGCGAACCTGTACACGGCCCGCGCGTTCACGGTCGAGCAGGCCGGCCGGCTCGGCCTCGGCGGGCAGCGGCTCCAGGACGCCGAACTGGCGGTGGCGGAGCTGACCACGAACAGCGTGGTGCACGGCGGCGGACACGGGACGCTCGCGGTCTGGGCCGAGGCGGACCGGCTCGTGTGCGAGGTCCGCGACACCGGCCGGCTGACGGACCCGCTGGCCGGCCGCAGGCCGCCCGCCCGGGGCCAGATCGGCGGGCGCGGCCTGATGCTGGTGCACTACGTGGCGGACCTGGTGCGGCAGCACACCGGCGACGACGGCACGACGGTCCGCTTCTACCTGACCTGTTGAGCCGCCCCGCCCGTCGAGCCGCCCCGCCCGTCAGTCCTGCGCGCGCAGCGCCGCCCAGGTGGCCTTCGTGACGACGCCGTTGGCCTTCAGCCCCCGGTCGCCCTGGAAGCCGCGGACGGCCGCCTCGGTGTCCTCGCCGAAGGAGCCGTTGACGCCCGAGGCGCCCACGCCGTAGCCGCGTTCGGTGAGCATGCACTGCGCCTGCCGCACCCGCTTGCCGGTGTCGCCGAGGCTGGTGCGGCCACTGCCCGCGTAGTACGCGCAGTGGGCGATCCAGGGCGGCGTGCCCGGCTCGACCGGCGTGGCGTCGGGGGAGGGGCTCGGGGAGGCGGAAGCGGAGACGTCGCCGGCCGGGGCGGAGGGCACGCTCCCCGGACCGGCGGCCGGGGGCGAGGACGCCGGGCGGGACGGCGCGGCGTCCTCCTCGGCCGTGACGACGTCGGCCCGCCCGTTCGACGAGCCCGCGACGGAGGCCCGTTCCCTGGCGCCGGCCGAAGGCGTGCCGCCGCGGACCCCGGTCGTGGGAACACCGCCCGCCTCGCTGCCGTACGGCGACTCGGAGGCCCGTGGCGAGGCGGTCGCCGGGTCGTCGTCGTGCATGAGGGAGAAGGCGCCGGCGGCGACCGCGCACAGGACGGCGACCGAGGCGAGGGCCGCGACCCGCCTGCGCCGCGCCCGTGGCCCGGCCGCGGGCGCGGGCGACGCCGCCACGTCGGCCGGCTCCGTGCCCGCCGGCTCCTTGCCCGCCGGCGCCGGGGCCCCTTCCGGGGAGGCGTGGCCGGACGGCGCCGGGGCCCCCGGCCGGGGACCGCGCCCGGACGGCGGCTCCGCGGGCCCGGCCGCCCGTCCCGCCCGGTGCTCGGCGGGGCGCAGGCCGGCGGCGCGTTCGACGGGAAGGCGGTACAGGGTCTCGTAGGCGTGCTGCCGGGCCAGCACCGCGCCGCGCAGCGGCTCCGGCCAGCCGGTCGCGGCGGCGCGGGCCCCGACCGCGTCGATCAGGTCCCGCGGGGCGGGGCGCAGTCCCGGTTCCTTGGCCAGACAGGCGGTCAGCAGCGCGCCCAGCTCCGGGTCGGCCGCCGCCACCGCGGCCGTCACCTCCGTGTTCGGTTCCTCGAAGGCCACCCGGTGCATCACGTCCACCCCGGTGCCGTCGCCGAACGGGGCCCGTCCGGTCGCCGCGTAGAGCAGGGTGCCGGCCAGCGAGAACACGTCGGAGGCGGTGTCGCAGTGACCCGTCCTCAGGTACTCCGGGGACATGTAGGCCGCGGTGCCCACCCGGTTGCCGGTCCCGGTGATCGCGCTGGCGTCCAGCGCCTTGGAGATGCCGAAGTCGATGACGTACGCGCCCCGAGCCGACACCAGCACGTTGGACGGCTTCAGGTCCCGGTGGACCACCTCCACCGCGGCGAGCGCGGTCAGCGCCCGCGCCAGCTCGGCGGTCAGCCGCCACACGGCGGCCGTCGGCAGCGCCCCGCCGCCGCGCACCGCGTCGGCGAGATCGAGACCGGGGACGTACTCGGTGGCCATCCACAGCAGCCGGTCGTCCCAGCCGGTCCCGCGTAAACCGGGGGCGTGCGGCGGACCGAGCCGGCCGTGCACCGCCGCCTCGCGTTCGAAGCGGCGCTGGAAGCGGACGTCCTCGGCGTACTCCGGACGGATCACCTTCACCGCGAAGAGGCCGGGCGTGTCGTCGGCGGCCCGGGCCAGGTAGACGCGGCCCATCCCGCCGCTGCCGAGGAGCGCCACCGGCACGAAGGGCCCGACCCGGTCCGGGTCGCCGGTCCGCAGGGGTGTGGCCCCGGTCCGGCGGAGCGCGGCGGCCTCTTCCGCCGTGGAGTTCAGTGGGGACGGCAGCTGGTCGGACACGGAACTCCCGAAGTGATGTTCGTCGTAACTCAGTTCGCACAGGGCGGGAGATCGAGGCTAGCCGAGCCGGGCCTCGTGCTCAGCGTTTCTCGCGGTTCCGTCCGCCCGGCGCGGCCGGCGGCGGACCCGCCGCCCGGCACGACGCAGGCGGGTGAAGCCTGAGGCGCCGTCAGCTCCACGGGGCATGCATGAGGATCTCCGCCGTATCCGGCCGGGTCGGCGGAATCGACGCGCTGGAGGCGAACGTGATGAAGGAACGAGAAGAACCGACCGGCCCGCCCGTCCTCAGGGTCCCGGTCCTCATCGTCGGCGGGTCCCTGGTCGGCCTGGCGACCTCGTTGTTCCTGGGCAGGCTCGGCGTGCCGCACCTGCTGGTGGAACGGCACGCCGGCACCTCCATCCATCCCCGCGGCCGCGGGAACAACGTCCGCACGATGGAGCTGTTCCGGGTGGCCGGCGTCGAGCGGGACATCCAGGACGCGGCGGCCACCCTCGCCGACAACCACGGCATCCTTCAGACGCCCACCCTGGTCGGCGACGCGGGCGAATGGCTGTTCCGCGACATCGACCCGGGCGGCGGACTGGCCCGCTTCAGCCCCAGCTCCTGGTGCCTGTGCAGCCAGAACGACCTGGAGCCGGTCCTGCTCGACCACGCGCGGCGGCTCGGCGGCGACCTGCGGTTCTCCACGGAGCTGATGTCGTTCGAGACCGACGCGCACGGCGTCACCGCCGTGGCGAAGAGCCGCGAGACCGGTGAGCACATCACCGTCCGCGCGGACTACCTCGTCGCCGCCGACGGCCCGCGCAGCCCCGTCCGCGAGCAGCTCGGCATCGGCCAGAGCGGGCCGGGCGACCTGTTCCACAACGTCAGCCTGACGTTCCGGTCCCGCCGCCTCGCCGACGTCGTGGGCGACCGCCGCTTCATCGTCTGCTACCTGACCAGCCCGGACGCCGACGGCGCGCTCCTGCCCGTGGACAACCGCGAGAACTGGGTCTTCCACGCCCCGTGGCACCCCGAACAGGGGGAAACCCTGGAGGAGTTCACCGAGGAGCGGTGCGTCGAGCACATCCGGCGGGCGGTCGGTGTGGCGGACCTCGACGTGGAGATCACCGGCCGGGCGCCCTGGCACGCCGCGCAGCGGGTCGCCCGCAGCTACCGGTCCGGCAGGGTGTTCCTGGCCGGAGACTCGGCCCACGAGATGTCCCCGACCGGGGCCTTCGGGTCCAACACCGGCATCCAGGACGCCCACAACCTCGCCTGGAAGCTGGCCGCGGTGCTCGACGGCTGGGCGGGGGAGGGGCTGCTGGACACCTACGACGCCGAGCGCCGGCCCGTCGCGGAGGCCACCAGCGCCCGTGCCGCCGTCAGGTCCGCCGAGCACAGCCACCCCGGGTTCGCCGCGCCGGCCGGCTCCGGCGGCGGCGGCCCGCAGCGCGGCATCCTCAACGTGGCCCTCGGCTACCGCTACCCGAAGGGCGCCGTCGTCGGCGCGGACCCCGAGGTCCCGGTCGTCCCCGAGGGCCTCGACCTGAACGGCGGCCCCGGCAGCCGGGCGCCCCACCTGTGGGTGCGCCGCGGCGGCGAGCGGATCTCCACCCTCGACCTCTACGAGCGGACCCTGGTCCTGCTCAGCGACGCCGGGGAGCCGGGCGGCTGGCACGAGGCCGCGGGACGGCTGGCCGCGGAACTCGCCCTTCCGCTCCGCTCGTACCGGGTGGGGACGGAGGCCGGCGCCGACCTGGTCGCGGAGGACGGCGCCGACTGGGCGGAGCGGCACGGCACGGCCCGCGGCGGCGCCGTGCTGGTCCGGCCCGACGGATTCGTGGCCTGGCGTGCGCAGGGCCCCGACCGGGAGGCCGAATCGACGCTGCGCCAGGTCCTGACCGCCGGGCTCTCGCTCTCCTGAAGCTCCTGCGAGGCCGCGCGCCTCACCCGTGTGAACGCCCCGAGTGGTGCCGCGGAGCACCCTGTCTGACGGTGGATCACGTCCCGGACGGGCCCGTCGAGCTGACGCGGTGTCGGCTGCCCGGCCGTGACGGAAGGACCATCGGATGCGCTCTGCTCGCACCACTCCGGCCACCGCTGCCACCGCTGCCGCCCTCGCGGCGGGCGCTCCCGGCGCCCAGGCGGCCGACGGCGGCCGGGACCACGACGGCTCGTCCCACGGCCCGGAGGACGGCTCCTCCACCGGCACGGGCGGCGGCCCCCGGTCCGGCGAGCACGACCGGCACGACGGCGACGGACAAAGGGGCGAGCACGACGAGTCCCGCGGCCGCACGCACACGGGCGGCGGCGCCCTCGCCGGCCACTCCCTCGCCGCCGGCGGACCCGGCACCCCCGCCCCGACCGGCGCCGGCCCGCCCGCCCTGCGCCGCCACAAGACGGTGAGGGCCGCCGCGGGCGCGACCCCTGCCGGCCGCGACCGCGAAGCCGCGGCCGCCGCGCGCGCCCCGCGCGGCGGCCCGGCCCGCCTCTCGCGGCCCCGCCCCGCACCCGCCGCCGCGCCCGAGTGAGGTAATCCCCGATGGCAGTCCCCCCGTCCTCCTCCCCTTCCCCCTCCGGCCCCTCCGGCGGTGAGCCGGGATCCGCCGAAGAAGGAGGCTCCCGCACCAGCCTGATGATGATCTGCGCCTCGATCGCCGTGGTCGTGGCGCTCGGCCTGGCCGGCGGCAACGACGCCCCCTCCGGCACGGCCAGCCCGCCGCACGCCCCGCCCGCCGCCTCGGCCCCCGCGGACCCCGCACCGGACGGCCCCGCGGGGGACGCGCCGGAGGCGCAGGCCCCGCCGGCGTCCGACGGCCGAGCGGTCGGAAAGCACCTGCCGCGCTCCCGCCCCGTACGCCTGCTCATCCCCAAGATCGCCGTCGACGCCCCCTTCACCGACCTCTCCATCGGCCCCAGCGGACGGCTGAACCCGCCCCCGGCGAGCGACGTCAACCTCGTCGGCTGGCACGCCAAGGGCGCCTCCCCCGGGGAGACGGGCACCGCGATCATCGCCGGACACGTCGACACCAAGACGTCCCCGGCCGTCTTCGTGCGCCTCGGCGAACTGGCCAAGGGCGATCTGTTCCACGTCCTGCGGGCCGACGGCACCCGGGCGACCTTCCGGGTCGACAGCGTGGAGACCTTCGCCAAGGACGACTTCCCCAGCGAACGGGTGTACGCCGACACCGCGCAGGCCCAGGCCCGCCTGATCACCTGCGCGGGCGACTACGACCGGCAGGTCAAGGACTACACGGACAACCTGGTCGTCTTCGCTCATCTCGTCTGACGTTCACCCGGCCGGTCACCCGCGTAGTTCATCCGACTCGCGCGCTTGCGGGGACGGGCACAGGATCGAGGAACGCTGACGTCGCATCACCGCGGCCGACGTTCACTTCCCCCTCCGTGAAGGAGATGTGCGCAGGATGACCACCACGTCCGAACGTGTTGCAGGCTCGCGGACTCGACAGGCGTCGCAACGCGTCTCCCAGTCCGTGTTCGACGGCTCCCGCCTTCGCGTCGTCCTCCTGGTCGACGTCTACGACGGGGCTCAGCAGCAGTTCCTGGAGGCCTACGAGCAGCTCTGCAACCAGGTCGCGTCCGTCCCCGGACATGTCAGCGACCAGCTGTGCCAGTCCATCGAGAACCCCTCCCAGTGGCTCATCACCAGCGAGTGGGAGAGCGCCCCGCCGTTCCTCGCCTGGGTCAACAGCGAGGAGCACGTGCGGATGGTGGAGCCGCTGCACAGCTGCGTGCGCGACACCAGGTCGCTGCGCTTCCACGTCGTCCGCGAGACGGGCGGCCCGGCCCCCGGCGACCAGGGCAAGCGCCGCCTCCAGTCGTCGCCCCGCATCGGCGACGGCATGATCCGGCACGCGCTGACCTTCACGGTCAAGCCGGGCAGCGAAGACATCGTTGCCAAGATCCTCGCCGACTACGCCTCGCCCGAGCCGCAGGTCGACGACACCACCCGGCTGTGCCGCACCTCGCTGTTCATGCACGGCAACCGCGTCGTGCGGGCCATCGAGGTGCGGGGCGACCTGCTGTCCGCGCTGCGCCACGTCTCCCGCCAGCCCGAGGTGCGGGCCGTCGAGGAGGCCATCAACCCCTACCTGGAGCAGGACCGGGACCTCAACGACCCCGAGTCCGCGCGGGTGTTCTTCACCCGGGCCGCGCTGCCCGCCGTCCACCACGTGACGGCGGACCGGCACGACGCGCAGGCCGAGCGGTACGCCCTGTGCTACCCGACCCGGCCGGACCGCGGCATGAAGCTGGCCGAACTGCTCGCCCGGCAGGACGAGGCCGCCGCGGACGACCCGCGCAACCCGGTCCTGCGCAGCACGATCTTCCAGCGCGACGACGTCGTCGTCCGGCTGATCGACGTGCGCGGCGGACTCGGCTCCGCCGACCCCGGCCAGGCCCTGGGCCTCGCCGACCCCCAGCAGGTGGCCGAGCTGACCACGCTCCAGGACGACGCGGCCGCGTCCGGCGGGTCCGCCGCGAAGGACGTCCGGCTCGCGCGGTTCCTGGAGCTGGCGCGCATGGACCTCGTCACCGACCGCCGGTCGCCCGAGGCCTGATCTCCCCTCACGTGGGCGGGGGCGGGCCTCCCGCCCCTCCCACGCCGGCGCAGTACACCATCGGAGGAACGTCGTGATCACATCCCGTCCCAGAGTCGTGGATCTCAGCGAGGTCGAGCCCAACACCCGGCGCGGCGGCGACCTGCGCGCCATGCTCACCCCCGCCACGGTCGGCTCGACCAGCGGTTTCATGGGCGTCGCCCTCATCAAGCCGGGCGACCGCATCGCCGAGCACTACCACCCGTACTCCGAGGAGTTCGTCTACGTGGTGTGCGGGCAGCTGGAGGTGGACCTCGACGGCGAGGCGCAGGCCCTCCAGCCCGAGCAGGGGCTGATGATCCCCGTCGGCATGCGGCACCGCTTCCGCAACGTCGGCAACGTCGAGGCCCGCATGGTCTTCCACCTCGGCCCGCTGGCGCCCACCCCGCCGCTCGGCCACGTCGACACCGAGGAAGCCGACGCCGAGCCGGTGGTGATCGGCTCCGAGGCGGCCGCACGACGTCAGGTGCGGTCATGACCAGACGCGTCGCGGTCACCGGCATAGGCATCGTCGCCCCCGGCGGCATAGGCGTGCCGGCGTTCTGGAAGCTCCTGGCCGAGGGGCGCACGGCGACGCGCGGCATCACGTTCTTCGACCCGGCCGGCCTGCGCTCGCGGATCGCCGCCGAGTGCGACTTCGACCCGGCGGCCCACGGCCTGGACGCCCGCGACGCCGAACGGTGCGACCGCTACATCCAGTTCGCCATGGTCGCCGGAGACGAGGCGGTCCGCGACGCCGGTCTCGACCTCGCGGCCGAGAACCCCTGGCGGGTCGGCGTCTCCCTGGGCACCGCGGTCGGCGGCACCACCCGGCTGGAGAAGGACTACGTCCTCGTCAGCCACGGCGGGCAGCGCTGGGACGTGGACCACCGCGAGGCGGCCCCGCACCTGCACCGCGCCTTCACCCCCAGCACGCTGGCCTCCACGGTGGCGGAGCGCTTCGGGGCGCGCGGCCCGGTGCAGACCGTCTCCACCGGCTGCACCTCCGGACTCGACGCGGTCGGCTACGCCTTCCACACCGTCGAGGAGGGCCGGGCCGACATCTGCATAGCCGGCGCCTCGGACTCGCCGATCTCCCCGATCACCATGGCGTGCTTCGACGCGATCAAGGCGACCTCCTGCAACAACGACGACCCCGCCCACGCCTCGCGTCCCTTCGACGCCGACCGCGACGGGTTCGTGATGGGCGAGGGCGGCGCCGTGCTCGTCCTGGAGGAACTGGAGCACGCCCGCGCCCGCGGCGCCCACGTCTACTGCGAGCTGGGCGGCTACGCCACCTTCGGCAACGCGTACCACATGACCGGCCTGACCAGCGAGGGCCTGGAGATGGCCCGGGCCATCGAGGCCGCCCTCGACCACGCCCGCGTCGACGCCGGCGCGATCGACTACGTCAACGCGCACGGGTCGGGCACCAAGCAGAACGACCGTCACGAGACCGCCGCCGTGAAGCGGGTCCTGGGCGCGCACGCCTACGACACCCCGATGAGCTCCATCAAGTCCATGGTGGGCCACTCCCTGGGCGCGATCGGGGCGATCGAACTCGTCGCCTGCGTCCTGGCGCTGGCCCACCAGGTCGTGCCGCCGACCGCCAACTACGAGACGCCCGACCCCGAGTGCGACCTGGACTACGTCCCCCGCGTGGCCCGCGAGCGCAGGCTGAGCAGCGTGCTCTCGGTGGGCAGCGGGTTCGGCGGCTTCCAGTCCGCGGTGGTCATGAACCGGCCGAGGGAGAAGACACGATGAGCGAACCCCTTCAACGGCGCCCGGTCGTCACGGGAATCGGCGTGGTCGCGCCCAACGGCGCCGGCACGGAGACCTTCTGGAAGTCCACCAGGGAGGGCATCAGCGTTCTGGACCGGGTCACCCGCGAGGGCTGCGAGCACCTGCCGCTGCGGGTGGCGGGCCAGATCCGCGACTTCGACCCGTCCGCCGCGGTCGAGGAGCGCTACCTCGTCCAGACCGACCGGTTCACCCACTTCGCGATGGCCGCCGCCGACCAGGCGCTGGAGGACGCGGGCCTGAGCCGGGCCGAGACCGACGCCGCGCCGTACTCCGTGGGCGTGGTCACCGCGGCCGGCTCCGGCGGCGGCGAGTTCGGCCAGCGCGAACTGCAACAGCTGTGGAGCAAGGGCAGCCGGCACGTCGGCCCCTACCAGTCCATCGCCTGGTTCTACGCGGCGAGCACCGGCCAGATCTCCATCCGCCGCGGCTTCAAGGGCCCCTGCTCGGTCGTCGCCGCCGACGAGGCCGGCGGCCTGGACGCCCTCGCCCACGCGGCGCGGGCCGTGCGCCGCGGCACCGACGTGATCGTCGCCGGGGCGACCGAGGCGCCGATCGCCCCGTACTCGCTGGTCTGCCAGCTCGGCTACGAGGAACTCTCCACGGTCGACGACCCGACCCGTGCCTACCGCCCGTTCACCTCCGCGGCCTGCGGGTTCGTGCCGGCCGAGGGCGGCGCCATGATGGTGGTGGAGGCCGCCGGGACCGCCCGGGCACGCGGGGCGCGGGCGCGGGCCGTCCTCGCCGGACACGCGGCGACCTTCACCGGCGCCTCGCGCTGGGCCGAGTCCCGGGAAGGGCTCGCCCAGGCCGTCCGGGGAGCCCTGGAGGAGGCCGGCTGCGCCCCGGAGGAGATCGACGTGGTCTTCGCCGACGCCCTCGGCGTCCCGGAGGCGGACCGCGCCGAGGCGCTGGCCATCGTCGACGCGCTCGGCCCGCACGGGACCCGGGTGCCCGTCACGGCGCCGAAGACCGGCATCGGGCGGGGGTACTGCGCGGCGCCGCTGACGGACGCCGCGGCGGCCGTGCTCACGATGGAGCACGGTCTGATCCCCCCGACCCCCAACGTCTTCGACGTCTGCCATGACCTCGACCTCGTGACCGGCCGCGCCCGCACCGCCGAGGTGCGCACGGCACTGGTCCTGAGCCGGGGACTCATGGGGTCGAACTCGGCGCTGGTGCTCCGGCACGGCGCCGCCGACGCCTCGTAGCGAGGCGCCGCCCAGCCAGGAGACAACGCTCAGCCAGGAGAGAAGAGGAACCGATGACCGACCGCATCACCGTGGAAGAGCTGGCCGAACTCATGAAGAAGTCCGCCGGCGTCACCGTCGCCCCGGACCGGCTGCGGGAGCCGGAGACCGGCTTCGACACCCTGGGCGTGGACTCGCTGGGGCTGCTCGGCATCGTGGGCGAGCTGGAGAACCGGTACGGCACGCCGATGCCGCCCGACGCCGAACGCTCCAAGACGCCCCGCGAGTTCCTCGACCTCGTCAACAGCGCCCTCATGACAGGAGCCTGAGATGTCCGGACACACACAGAACGAGATCACCATCGCCGCGCCCCTGGACCTCGTCTGGGAGATCACCAACGATCTGGAGAACTGGCCGCGGCTGTTCACCGAGTACGCGTCCGTCGAGATCCTCTCGCGGGAGGGACGCAGGACGACCTTCCGGCTGACCATGCACCCGGACGAGAACGGGACCGTGTGGAGCTGGGTGTCGGAGCGCGAGCCGGACCGCGAGACGCGCACGGTCCAGGCCCGCCGGGTCGAGACGGGCCCGTTCGACCACATGAACATCCACTGGCGCTACGAGGAGGTCCCGGGCGGCACGCGGATGGTGTGGACGCAGGACTTCGCGATGAAGCCGGAGGCTCCGGTCGACGACGACTGGATGACCGACAACATCAACCGCAACTCCAAGGTCCAGATGGGCCTGATCCGGGACCGCATCGAGAAGGCCGCCGCCGAGCGCGGCGCCACTCCCGGACTGACCGACTGAGCCGGACGGAGAACGGTTCCATGCACCAGGCCCTCATCGTCGCCCGGATGGCCCCCGGATCGGCCCCCGACATCGCCAAGGTGTTCGAGGAGTCCGACCGGGGAGAGCTGCCGCACCTCGTCGGCGTCGTCCGGCGCAGCCTCTTCCAGTTCGGCGACGTCTACATGCACATGATCGAGTCGGAGCGCGAGCCCGGCCCCGCCATCGCGAAGATCACCGGACACCCCGAGTTCCGGGACGTGAGCGAGCGGCTGTCCGCGTACGTCAGCGCCTACGACCCCGAGACCTGGCGCTCCCCGAAGGACGCCATGGCGCAGCGCTTCTACCTGTGGGAGCGCGAGCCGGCCGGCTGACCCCGGTCGTCACCGGTCGCCGGGCCCGCGGCGCTGCGGGCCCGGCGACCGGTGGTCTGCGGGGTGCGAGGGACGGAAGGGGGGCGCGTCAGCCGCCGACGTGGCAGTCGAACGCGTGCAGGTAGGGGTTGACCGGGCTGATGTCGTCGATGACCAGGCCCGCGTCGGTCAGCCGGGCGACCATGCTCTCGGTGGTGTGCTTGGCCCCTCCGACGTTGAGCAGCAGCATCAGGTCCATGGCGGTGCTGAACCGCATCGACGGGGTGTCGTCGACGAGGTTCTCGATCACCACGACCCGTGCTCCGGGGCCGCCCGCCTCGCGCACGTTGCGCAGCGTGCGGGCCGTGCTCTCGTCGTCCCACTCCAGGATGTTCTTGATGACGTAGACGTCCGCCTTCACCGGGACCGCCTCGCGGACGTCGCCCGGCACCACGCGCGCCCGGTCGGCGAGGTCGCCGCCGGGGAGCAGCCTCGGCACCGCGTTCTCCACCACGCGGGGAAGGTCGAGCAGCGTCCCGTGCATCGTCGGGTACTTGTCCAGCAGGCTCGCCACCACGTGCCCCTGGCCGCCGCCGAGGTCCGCGACGGACGAGTTGCGCGACAGGTCGAGGAACTGCGCCACGTCCCGCGCCGACTGCACGCTGGACGTCGTCATGGCGCGGTTGAAGACGTCCGCCGACTCCGGGGCGTCCTCGTTGAGGTAGGGGAAGAACTCCTTGCCGTACAGGTCCTGCACGACGTTGCGGCCGGTGCGCACGGCCTCGTCCAGCAGCGGCCAGGCGTCCCACGTCCAGGGCTCGGTGCACCACAGGGTGATGGCGCGCAGGCTGGCCGGGTCGTCCTCGCGCAGCAGCCGCGAGACGTCGGTGTGCGCGAACGTCCCGTCGGCCCGCTCGGCGAACACGCCGTAGCAGGACAGGGCCCGCAGGAGCCGGCGCAGCGGCTTGGGCTCGGTCTTCACCGCGGCCGCGAGGTCCGCCACGGGCATCGGGGCGTCGCCGAGGGCGTCGGCGACGCCCAGCCGGGCCGCCGCGCGCAGGGCGGCGGCGCACGCCGCCCCGAACGCGAGTTCCCTCAGCCGCATGGACGGGGGCGGGACGGGGGGCGCCGCCCCCTGCACCGGCGGGTCCGAGAGCTCGGGAGGCTGAACGGTCGTCATCTGCCGCCTTCTTTCCTGCGTGGGTTCCTGAGTGCCTGAGGTTCCTGGAGCGCGCGGAGTGCGGGGAGCGCGTGGAGTGCCGAAGCCGCCGGTGGCCGGGGTCTCGTGCCCGGTGCCCGGCTGAACGGCGTCGGCGGGCGGCCGTTCAGCACAGGCCGGCGGGCTGCGAGGCCCGGCACGAGTTGCCTTCGAAGGTGTTGCCCTTGCCGGCGGTGTCCGTGTTCACCAGGTCCGCGGGGGAGTTGCCGCGCAGGTCGTTGTCGCTGATGCGGTTGCGGTCGCTGGTGGTGCCCACGAAGCTCTTGAACAGGACGATGCCGCCCGAGAGCGGGGACGTGCCGGCGTTGTCCTCGATCACGTTGTGGGTGATCAGGCTGTCCTCGGCGCCGGTCAGCACGATCCCGGATCCCTGAAGCGCGTCCAGCCGGGCGGTCTTGGGGCACGACTTGTTGTTGCGCACGATGCGGTTGTCGCGCACGGTCACGAGTCCGGCCTTCGGCTTGTTCTCGTCGCCGACGACGAAGACCGCGGCGCAGTTGCCGGTCAGGTGGTTGTGCGCGACGGTCAGGTTGCGCAGCCGGCGGACGGTGACGCCGATCCGGTTGCCCTCCAGCCGGTTGCGCTCGACCACCGTTCCGTCCGTGTCGGTGGCGCCCTGCTCCTGCGAGACGCTGTTGGCGAGGAACAGTCCGGCGTCGCCGTTGTCCCGGGCGGTGTTGCCCCGGAACACGCCCCGCACGGAGCCCTCCTGAGCGATGCCCCAGACCCCGTTCTTCACGGCGGTCACGTTGCGCACGGTCAGGTGGTCGGTCGCCGCGGCGTAGACGCCGTTGCGGGTGAAGCCGGAGACGGTCAGGGCGGCGACGGTGACGTCCTCGACGCGGTCGCCCCCGGTGCCGACGATGCAGATGCCGTTGCCGCCCGCGGCGCAGGCGCCGACGGCCGCGGGCTCGACCGTGCGGGGGGTCTTGGCCGTGCCTGGGGCCTTGGCCGTGCTCGGGGTCTTGGCCGTGCCCGTGGTCTGCGCGGCGTCGGCGGCCGGCTCGAGCACCGTGCGCCCGCCCATGCCGCGCAGGGTCAGCCCGGGCGTGCTGACGGTGACGCTCTCGTGGTGGACGCCGGGGCTCAGCAGCACCGTGTCGCCGGGCTGGGCGGCGTCCACCGCCTTCTGGATCGACTCCCCCGGCTTGACCAGGTGGATCCTGTGCGCGGCGGCGGGCGGGGCCGCGCCGAGGCCCGTGCCGAGGAGCGCGGCCGTGCACGCCAGGTATGCGATATGGCATTTCTTCATATTGCTGACGTTATGACCGGAAGGACCCTCAGGGGGTGTGATGGGCCATCCGGCGGCGTGTCACGCCGCCGGATGCGCCGTCCTCGCGGTAAGGGGAGCCGTGTCGGCGGGGTCAGGGGGAGCGGTGGCCCCGGCCGCCGGGCGCCCGGCGGGGGAGGGGCCGGGGGCGGGCCGCCCTGGGCGGCGGCTCCTCGGCGGGCCGTGTCCCGGCCGGTTCGTCCTGCCAGGCCTCGTAGTCGCTGAACGCGTCGTCGGACCCGGAGCCGCCGCCCAGGGCGGACATCGCGTCGGAGTGGCGGGACTCCGGGACGTTCCTGACCATGGCCAGTGTCAGCGTGTCGGAGTCGGACGGGGCGTCGGCGGGGCGGTGGGCGAGGGTGTCGGGCAGCATGACGAGGGACGTCGTGCCCGACCGTTCGCCGGACGGCCGCAACTGCACGCGGATGCCGTGGTGTTCGGCCAGTCTGCCGACCACGAACAGGCCCATGTGCTGGGCGATGTCGACGTCGACGGTCGGCGGATGGGCCAGCTTGTGGTTGATCGTCGCGAAGTCCTCCGCCGCCAGGCCGATGCCCTCGTCGTGGATCTCGACCATGATCCGGCCGTCGGGCAGCCGGGCCGCGGTCACCCGCACCTGCGAGCGGGGCGACGAGAACACGGTGGCGTTCTCCAGCAGTTCCGCCAGCAGGTGCACGAGGTCGGTCACGGCGCGGCCCTCGATGTGCACCTCGGGCAGGCCGGAGAAATGGATGCGCTCGTACTGCTCCACCTCCGAGGAGGCCGCGCGGATCACGTCGACCAGCGGCAGCGGCCGGTCCCACGCCTGCGCGGGCTTCTCCCCGCCGAGCACGAGGAGGTTCTCGCCGTTGCGGCGCACGCGGGTCGCCAGATGGTCCAGCCGGAAGAGGTTCTCCAGCTGGTCCGGGTCGGTCTCGTTGTCCTCCAGGCTGGTGATCAGGGTGAGTTGGCGTTCGATCAGGGACTGGCTGCGGCGCGAGAGGTTGGTGAAGATCGCGTTGATGTTGCCGCGCAGCCGGGCCTGCTCGGCGGCCAGCCGGACGGCCTCGCGGTGGACGTGGTCGAAGGCCCGGGCCACCTCGCCGATCTCGTCGGTGGTGTCGATCGGGATCGGCGTCACCCGGATGTCGGCCCGGCCCGCGTCGGGCTGCGACATCTGCTCGATGAGGCTCGGCAGGCGCTTTCCGGCGATCTCGATGGCGGAGGCGCTCAGGCGGCGCATGCCGGTGCTCATCGTGCGCGCCACCCAGGAGGCGAGCAGGAAGGCGGCCAGCACCGAGGCGAGCACGAGCGCGGTGTTGGTGATCGCGTCGCGCCGTGCGTCGTCGGCGATGTCCTGGGCGCTCGCCAGCGCGGCGTCGGTGAGGTTCACCTGGACGCTGCGGTAGGCGTCGAAGCCCAGGGTGGACGCGGCGAAGAACGACTCGGGGGTGATGCCCTTCGCGGCGAGTTCGCCGGCCGGCGTCCCGGCGGCGATCGCGGTGATCATCTCGGCCATGGGGGGCGGGCTCACGTAGGGGCGTCCCGCCGCCGACGCCTGCGCGGCGGCCTCGGAGCTCTGCTGTCTGCCGCGCGCCTCGGCGGCGGCCAGCGCCTGTCGCAGCCTCGCCGTGTCCTCGGCGGTTCCGGCGCCGGCGTACTCCTGGAGGCCGACCTGTTCGAGGTAGGCGTAGGAGCGGAACGAGGCGAGCTGGGCCTTCAGCTCTCCCGGTGCCAGGGCGGCGCGGTCCTCGACCAGCAGGTGGGTGCCGATGGAGCGGATCAGGGACTCGGTCGCCTGCGTCAGGGACACGGCGTAGAGCGTGCGGCCGAAGCTCGTCCGGTTGTCGCTGCCGAAGCCGAGCTCGTTCGACAGTTCCATCAGGGGGTGCTGGACGGTGTGGTAGCTCTCCTCCGTCCGCACGCCGGACATCCGCGAGGTGAACGCGTTGGCCCGCACGGCGGCGAGCTGCTTCTCGCCCTCGCGGACCAGTTGCACGCGCCGCGTCAGACCGCCGGTCCCGGGGATCCGGGCGGCCGCGCGGTCGAAGGCCGCGGCGTCCGCGTCGGTCGTGGCACGGGCCCGCACGACCGCGTCCGTGGCCTTCTTCTCGGTCAGCAGCGGGATGACCGAGACGTCGCGTTCGTTGATCGCGTCGCTGGCGTACTTGTTCGCCGCCTGGACGAGTTCGGCCACCCGGACCGCGTCGTCGGCGTCCTGCCAGGTGTCCACCGAGCGTTTCACCCGCACGCCCCCGAGCACGAGGGCGACGAGCACCGGGATGAGCAGGACGGCACGCAGTCGTCGGCCCACGGGCCAGTTGCTGGTGAGGGACCTTCTTCGTCCCTCCGCCGCGGGTGAGTTGTTCGGCACGGTCGTCCTATCGCCTGGAACGCGGCGCACGTGACGCGCCGTTCTTCCCTCACTACGGGGAGACGGCGGCGCTGCGTTCAAAAAGTGGTGCAAGTTTCACCAAAATCGGAACGGCACCACCGTAGACCGCGCGGAGGCACCGCACAGCCGAACGGAGATACTCATGTCCGCACAAAGTCGAGTGTCCGCGCAAAGTCGAGTCCTCGTCGGCGGGCTGCCGCGCGCCCCCTGGGCCGGGCTCCGTGCCCTCCTGGCCGGCCGTGCGCCCGTCAGGCCCGGCCGTGCGCCTCGTGGGAGCGCCGTGACAGCGAGTCGACGACCACGGCGGCGAACAGCACCCCGCCCGTGATCACGAACTGGACGGCCGGGGGAGTGTCCGTGATCGCCATGCCCGAGGCGATCGACTGGATGACCAGCATGCCGAGCACCGCCGACCACGTGGTGCCGCGCCCGCCGAACAGACTGGTGCCGCCGATGACGGCCGCCGCGATGGCGTTGACCAGCAGCACGCCCGACCCCGACGTCTGACTGACCGAGGTGATCCGCGAGGCCAGGAACAGGCCCCCGATCGCGGCCATGGTCCCCGACGTCGCGAGGACCGCCGTCTGCACCCGCGTCACGTCGATGCTCGCCCGCCGGGACGCCTCGATGCTGCCGCCGAGCGCGTACACCTGCCGCCCGTGGTGCGTACGGCGCAGCACGAGGTCGAGGACCGCGACCAGCACCAGGAAGACCAGCAACGCCAGCGGCAGCCCCTGGAACCGGTTGAGCGCGTAGGCGACGGAGAACGCCAGCACGGCGGTCCCCCCGGTGCGCACCAGGACGGCGCGCAGCGAGCGGTGCGGCATGCCGACGGCCCGGCGGCGGCGCCGGGCCCGGTCGGACACGAGGAAGACCGCCGCCGCGGCCACCGCCGCCAGACCGTAGGCCACCGCGTCGTCGGCGAAGTAGTAGCTGGTCAGCCGGGCGACCAGCCCGTTCTCGTCGAGGTTGACGGTGCCGCTGTCCCCGAGCACGGCCAGCATCAGACCGTTCCAGGTGAGCAGCCCGGCGAGCGTGACCACGAACGCCGGCACCCGCGTTCTGGCGATGGAGTAGCCCTGCACCGTGCCCGCCACGGTGCCCACGAGCACCGCGACGATCAGCGCGAGCCACTCCGGCACCCCGTTGTTCACGTTCAGCACGGCGAAGACCGCCGCCGCCAGTCCGCTGATCGACCCGACGGACAGGTCGAGCTGCCCGAGCAGCAGCACGAAGACGATGCCGACCGCGATCAGTCCCGTCCCCACGATGTCCACGCTGAGATTGGACAGGTTGCGCGGCGAGAGGAAGTTCTGGTTGAGGCACTGGAAGGTGATCCAGACGACGGCCAGGACGAGGACGACGGGGAGCGACCCCAGTTCACCGGCGCGCAGCCTGCGCCGGACGGCCTCGGCCGCGCTCCGCGCGCCACGGGAGACGCCCCGCATGCTCTTCACTGCCCCGCCTCCCGGCCGGCCGGCCGGCGGGGCACGTTCTGCGCGGCGCCGGTGATGGACGAGACGATCTGCTCCCGGGACGCGGCGTTCACGTCGGGGGAGCCGTTGCTGCGGCCCGGCCGCAGGATCGCGGCGCGGTCGGCGAGTGCCTTCACCTCGCCAGGGTCGTGGCTGGCGAGCGGGACGCCGGGACCGCGGTCCCGCGACCGGTCTACCAGGTCGAGGACCTCGGTGGTCTCCTCGGAGCGCAGCGCGGCCGTGGGTTGGTCCAGGAGGAGCACCCGCGGGTCGCCCGGGAGTGAGCGGGCGGTGGCGACCGTCCGCCGCCGGCCGCCGGAGAGCGACCCGACCGGGCCGCTCAGGCCGGGCAGTCCTCCGGCCGGCCGTTCCGGCGGCTGCCCGGTGCGGCGCTCCCTCTGCACTTCGTCCAGGAACCCGGACCGGCGCACCTCGCGGCCCAGGAAGGGATTCCCGGGGATGTCGAGGCTCCCGCACGGGGCGAGGTCCCGGTGGACGGCGGCGAGGCCCGGGTCCCGGGCGTCGTGCGGACGCCGGACGCGGACCGGCCGCCCCCGCCGGCCGATGACGCCCTTCTCCGCCGGAGCGACCCCGGAGACGGCCGGCAAGGGGGGATCCGGCACGGGAACCACCTCCTCGGTCGCGGGTCAGGTCAGTCCGGCCCGGGCGCAGGCGGCGCGCAGCCGTGGGACGCAGATCTGCCCGACCGTGTGCAGGCCGTCCTTGACGACGGTGTCCCCGATGTTGTCGGCCGTCACGGACACCGGGGTGAGCAGCACCGAGGCGACGGCCTGTCCGTCGCGCGTCGGCACCTCGCCGGTGGCCACGGGCCCGAGGCTCTGACCGCGCGCCGCCGCCACGGCCATGGCGCCGCCCGCGGCGGCCTCCGGACCGAACGGCTTGAACACGGTCATGTACTGCTCGCCGCCGACGATCCGCCGCAGCGCCGACAGTTCGGCGTCCTGCCCGGTGACCGGCGGCAGTGGGCGGACCTTGTTCGCCTTGAGGGCGGAGATGCTCCCGCCGGCCAGTCCGTCGTTGGCGGCGTAGACCCCGTCCACGGCGTCGTCGCCCAGGGCCGCGAGCGCCCCGGACATGTTCATGTTGGCGGTCTCCGGCCGCCACTGCGGGGTGTCGTAGGCCTTGCCGATCTTCACCTTCCCGTCGAGCACGGACAGCGCGCCGCGCCGGAACGCCCGCGCGTTGGGATCGCCGGGATCGCCGTTCATCATCACGATCCGGGCGCCGGGCACCTTGTCGCCCATCGCCTTCAGCAGCGCGCGGCCCTGGAGCCTGCCCACCTCCACGCCGTCGAAGGAGACGTAACCGGAGATCGGGCCCTCGGCGAGCCGGTCGTAGGCGATGACCGGGACGCCGGCGGCGTGGGCCTGCGAGACCGCGGGGGCGAGCGCGCGGGCGTCCACGGGGACGAGGACGACGGCGTCCACGCCCCTGGTGATCATCGCGTCCATCTGCTCCTGCTGTAGGGCCACATCGCCCTTGGCGTTGGCGTGCTCGACCGTGCAGGTCGCGCACAGCTCCCGGATCCGCTTCTCCAGCAGGGGCCGGTCCTGCGTCTCCCAGCGTGCCGTCGTCGAGTCCGGCAGCAGCAGACCGATGCGCGGTCCGCCCCGACCGGCGGGACCGCCGTCCGCGTCCGCCCCGCACGCCGCCAGCACGAACGCGGTGGAGACGGCCGTCACGGCGGCTGCGGTGTCCCGAATGCAGGCCTTCATATGCGATACCCGCCGTAGACGACAATAAGGTGGATATGTTCGGTTGATCCTTGTATGCGATTCTGGTGGGTGGGTGCCCCGATCTCAACCTGTCGGCACCTGCGGCAGGACGGGAGGTACGGTGCGCAGATGCCTCGACCGGGCCCTGGCCTTCGCCGGAGCGGCACAGACCGCGGTCTACGCGCCCGCCGCCGGCGAGGGGGAACTCCGGCTGATGGACGCCTCCGGAGGCGCTCCCGTCGGCGTCCGGCCGCCGGACCGGCTGGAACTGTCGGGCGACTCGCCCGCCGCACGCGCCTACCGGACCGACCGGGCCCTGTGGCTCACCGCCCGGCCCCCGCTCGGCGTGCTGCCCCTCGACGCGGACGGCCGGCGGTTGGGCTGCCTCGTCGTGCAGGGCGCGGCGGACGGCTTCGACCTCGAGCAGCGCCGGTTCCTCGAACGCTACGCCGACGCGCTCGCCGTCCTCCTGCGACCGGTCGCCGACGCGCCCGCGCCGGTGCCGCTGCTCGTACCCGCCCTGCGCAGCCTGCGCGTCGGCTCGTTCGTCCTGTTCCCGGACACCGGCCTGATCGAGGCCGACGAGACGCTCCTGGACCTGGTCGGCATCACCCCCGACGACTTCGACGGCAAGGTCGACACCCTCCTCGCCCACGCCCTGCCCGAGGACATGCACGCCCTGATGTCCGTCCTGGAGCCGTCCGCCCAGGCCACCGTCCGACGGGACCTGGAGTTCCGGGTCCGCGGCCCCACCGGCGAGATGCGCTGGCTGAGCCTGAGCTGCCGCGTGGCGGGAGGCGCCCCCGACGCGCCCGGAGAGGTGCTGGGCGTGGTGACGGCCACCCCGGTCCTGCGCCGCGGCACCGACGACGTCGCCCGCATCCAGTGGCTGACCGCCGCCCTCGACGACGCCGCCACCGTCCGCGACGTCGGCCGCGTCGTGGTCTCCGCCCTGCGCGAGCCGCTGGGCGCCGACCGGGTGGCCCTCGCCGCCATCCAGGACGACCGGCTCCTGGTCACCGTCCTCGACCCGCCCCAGCCCAGCGCCTGGCCCGAGGTGTGGCGCAGCGAGTGGCGCACCGAGTGGCCCGACGCGCCGCTGCGCGCCCTGCCCACCCTCCAGGCCGCCCTGCGCGACGGCCGGATGGACCTGTGGCCCGCCGGCACCGGCTTCGAACCCGGACTGGCCGGCGTCGGCGACGGCGGACTGGCCGTCCTGCCGCTGCCCGCCAAGGGCCAGGTCGCCGGCGTGTGCCTGGTCGGCTGGGAGCGCCCCCACGAGTTCGTCCCCGAGGAACGCTCCCTGCTCACCGCCACCGCGGCCCTCGTCGGCCAGGCCCTCAAGCGGGCCCACGCCCACGACGCCGAGCAGGAACTCGCCACGATGCTCCAGCGCAGTCTGCTGCCCCGGCGGCTGCCCGAACTGCCCGGCGGCACCGCCGTCGCCCGCTATCTGCCCGCCAAGCGCGGCCTCCAGGTGGGCGGCGACTGGTACGACGTCATCGCCCTCTCCGAGGACCGGGTGGCCCTGGTCATCGGCGACGTCCAGGGGCACAGCGCCGGCGCCGCGACGATCATGGGCCAGATGCGCACCGCGGTCCGGGCCTACGCCATGGAGGGCCACCCGCCCGACGTGGTCGTCTCACACGCCAACCGGCTCCTCGTCGCCATGGAGACCGACCTCTTCGCCACCTGCTGCTACGCCGAACTCGACATGGAGGAGGGCAACACCCTCTTCGTGCGGGCCGGTCACCTCGCCCCCCTGGTCCGCGGCCCCGACGGCGTCACCGAGGAGATCGAGGTGGCCGGCGGGCCGCCGCTGGGCATCCTCGCCGAGGCGGACTTTCCCATGACCGCCGTCGAACTGGCCCCCGGCGCCGTCCTCGCCCTGGTCACCGACGGTCTGGTCGAGGCCGCCGACCTGCCCCTGGACGAGGGCATGCGCCGCACCCGCGCCGCACTCGCCGCCGCCGATCCCGCGGACCCGGGCGCCATGGCCGACGAACTGCTCGGCGACGTCGGCCGCCGCGAGGACGACGTGGCGCTGCTGCTCCTGCGCTACGACGGCATGAAGACCCGCCCCATCCGGGCCGGATGGATGGTGTGGCGGCTGCCCGACGCGGTCATGCACGCCCGCCGCTTCACCGCGCGCACCCTGCGCCGCTGGAAGGTCCGGGAGGCGGCCGACGCCGTGCTGCTCGTCGTCTCCGAACTCGTCACCAACGCCCTGGTGCACACCCAGGGACCGGTCCGGCTCGACCTGGTCCTGCGCGGCGACCGGGTCCGCGTCTGCGTGAGCGACTCCTCGCCGCGCGCGCCCGCCAAGCCCGTCATCGTCGACTGGGAGTCGACCGGCGGCCGTGGCCTGCTGCTCGTCGACGCCATGTCGGACTCGTTCGGCTCGGTGCCGGTGGCCGGCGGCAAACAGGTGTGGAGCGAGATCACCGTCGCGGAGGGAGCGCCGTGACCATCCGCCGGCAACAGGTCCTCGCCGTGCTCGCCGCGGCCCTCGTCGCGATCGCCCTGGCCTCCTGCTCAGGCGGCGGGCGGCGGGAGGCCCGGGACGGCTTCACCGTGGGCCTGCTGCTGCCGAGCCGCGCGGTCCCGCGCTGGGAGCACTCGGACCGCCCGCTGATCGAGGCGCGGGTGCGCAGGCTGTGCCCCGGCTGCACGGTGGAGTACGCCAACGCCGAGAACGACGTGACCCGGCAGCGCCAGCAACTGGAATCCATGGTCACCAAGGGGGCCAAGGTCATCGTCCTCGACGCCGCGGACACCCGGGCGGTCCGCTCCTCCGTGCAGGAGGCCGACCGGGCCGGCGTCAAGGTCATCGCCTACGACCGTCTCGCCGAGGGCCCCGTCACCGGCTACGTCGGATTCGACGCGCTGCGCATCGGGCGGCTCCAGGGCGAGGCGCTGCTCAAGGGCATGGGGCGGAGGGACGGGGGAGGCGACGTCGTCATGATGAACGGCGACCCGTCCGGCCCCAACGCGGCCCGGTACAAGAAGGGCGCGATGTCCGTCCTGTCCGGCCAGGTGCGGGTCGCCCGCTCGTACGACACCCTCGACTGGAGCACCCAGAACGCGCACGGCAACATGTCCGCCGCCATCGCGGCCCTCGGCCCGGACCGGATCGACGGGGTCCTCGCGGCCAACGACTCCATCGCGGCCGGCGTCGTCGCCGCCCTGAAGAGCGCCGGGGTCACGAGATTCCCGCCCGTCACCGGCCAGGACGCCGACCTCGACGCCGTGCGACGCATCGTCAAGGGCGAGCAGTACATGACGGTGTACAAGCCGTTCAAGGACGAGGCGGCCGCGGTGGCCGCGATGGCGGTCGCCGTCGGACGGGGCGAGGATCCGCGCGACAGCGCGACCACCACCACCGACAGCCCCACCACCGCCCGCATCCCGTCCGTCCTGCTCACCGCGGACGCGGTGACCGTCGACGACATCCGGCGCGTCCTGGTCGACCGCGGCGTCTACACCGTCGCCCGCATCTGCACCCCCCGGCTCCGGGCCGCCTGCGAGCGGGCCGGGCTCACCCCGTGAGGGCGCCGCGCCTCAGTGCTGGTGCGGCTGCTGCTGCGGCGAGCCGTACTGCTGGCCGTACGGCTGGCCCGCGCCCGCGCCCTGGACGAGCAGCTGGTCCGCCTGCTCCTTGGTCACGCTCTGCTCCGCGCCGCAGAAGGTGCACTGCGTCGCGTACTTCGTCGAGATCGGGAACAGCGGCACGAAGAACAGCGTGAACTTCGTGACGCGCTTCCTGAGCGTGTGAGCGGCGGGGTTGCCGCAGCGGCCGCACACCAGCGTCAGTATCGCCAGCTGGTAGAGGTATCCCTTGGTGCCGAAGATGATCACGCTGTGCTTCCTTCTGGGAGGGGTGTCGGTCTGTACGGCCCAGTCTGCTGCATCCCCTCACCCGCGTGAGCGGCAGCCGGGTTTTTGCCGTGGGCCACGCGGGCGACCTCCCGGCCACGACTGCGCCGGGCGCCGCCGCGCCGAGGGATGGTCGTCTGGCCGCCGCCCGGCGGAGTGCCCCACTTCGCAGCAAGGAAGGGCCCCATGCCACGAGTTCCCCGTCCGGCGGTCGCCGCCGCCGTTCTCGCCCTCGGCACGCTCGCCGCCGCTCCCGCCGCGGGAGACGGACCGGCCGTCACCGCTCTGCGCGTCGCCGCCCACTTCGACCTCGCCCGGGGCCAGTCCCCCGAGAACGTCGCGCTCGCCCCCGACGGCTCCGCCGTCCTGACCCTGTCCAACGCCCGGCAGGTCGTGGACGTGAACTGCCAGGGCCGGACCCGGCTCCTCGCGACGCTGCCCGCCGTGGCGAACCCGCACACGCCCGTCGTCGGCGCGGCCGTCGTCCTGGGCATCGCCCGGGCGCAGGACGGCACCCTGTTCGTCAACTACGCCACCGGCACCGCCGCGACCGGCATCTGGCGCATCCCCGCCCACGGCGGAAGGCCCCGCCAGATCGCCAAGCTGCCGCCGGCCGGCTTCCCCAACGGCCTCGCCCTGGACGAGCGCCGGGGCGTCCTCTACGCCGCCGACTCGGTGCTGGGCACCGTCTGGCGCGTCCCGCGCGCCGGGGGAGCGCCCACGGCATGGGCCACCGGCGCCGCACTGGAGCCGCGCAACCCCCGGCCCGCGGCCAAGGTCGGCGCCAACGGGCTCCGGCTCCACCGCGGCGCCGTGTGGGTGTCCAACACCAACGCCGGCACGCTGCTGCGCGTCCCCGTGCGCGAGAACGGGTCGGCCGGCGCGATCCAGACCCGGGCGACCGGTCTCTACGCCGTCGACGACTTCGGGTTCACCGAGCGGCACCGCGACACCGTCCTCGCCGCCATGACCGGCGGCAGCGAGGTCGAGCTGGTCCGCCCGGACGGCACCCACCACGTCGTTCTCACCGCGGCCGACGGACTGTCCAACCCCACCGCCGTGGCCGTCCGCGGCCGGACCGTGTACGTCACCAGCGCCGGGTACTTCACCCAGCGGGACCCGAACCTGCTGCTCGCCCGCGTCGACCAGCGCGACCGCGACTAGCCGGCCCACCCCGCACGCCACGTGTCCCGGGGGCGACGCCCTCGGGACACGTGGCGTGCGGACGGGCCGGCTCCGCCGGAGCCGGCCCGTCCGCGCAGCGCCCCCGACGCGTTCACGACCCGACGGTCGTTTCAGCGGCCGGGATTCCCCCGGTCGTTCAGCCCTTGTTCACAGCCCCGATCCCAGGCGCTGCGTGGTGTAGGCGCATTCCGTGTAGACATAGCCCGACCGCAGCTCGGCGGTGTCCGAGGCGGGCGTGGCGAGACTGTCGCCCATCGGTTTGTGCAGGAAGTACGTGGTGCCGACGGGCAGGCTGATGGTGCGCTCCGGATAGTTCTTCCCGCTGTCGCCGCACGGCTTGAAACGCGGATTGAGAGTCGTGCCCAGGGAGTACCCCTTGCAACCGCCGCAGGCCTTGAGGGTGAAACTCCCGGTGACCGGGCCCGTGTAAAGGACGGTGATCTCGTCGGGGCTGTCGTTCTGCACCGTCACCGAGATGCTCCCGCCCGTACGGGTGGTCGGCAGGGTCCGTCCGGCGGCCGGCACGGTCCGGGCGATCTCCGCCGCTATCGCGATCTTCTTCGCCCGCGGGGCGTTCTTCGCGGTCTTGTGGGCCGAGGCGTAGTCCGTCAGGGTCGTCTGCGCCGCGTCGAAGTCGCCGTCCCGGTACTGGTCCACACCGCAGGTGTACGCACCCGCGTCGGCGCTGCCGGCGGCCCGCCGCGAGTCCTTGCCGAGGGCGTCGGCCACGCCCGGGCCCCCGCCCGTCAGGCCGTCGATCCGGGTCCCCAGAGTGCGCAGCCGCTCGACCGCCGTGCAGGGATCCGCCCCGGCCAGCTCCTTCTCCGTGCGGACCACGGCGGCCGCGACGGCCGGTTCGACCTTCGCCGCCTGCGCGGACCCGGGGAACGTGGTGAGCAGCTCCCCGAACTGCGACGGCCAGGTGGCCTCGCCGGACGTCAGCGCCGCCGACGCGCACGCGTACAGCGAGGTGGCCAGCCGGTCGTCGGGCCAGGTCCTGAGGTCCCCGAGGTCCGTGCCGGGCAGGCTCTTCGGAACGGTGCGCAGGTACTTCAGCGGCGCCGTCGCCGCGCAGTAGTCACCCCGCGCGAAGGGCGCGCCGACCGTCGTGTAGAAGGTCTTCATCCGTGACGGCACCCGCTGCGCCGCCCGGGAGTCCGGGTGGTCCGCCCGCAGGCCGGAGTACACCGACAGGGCGCCGTCGTAGTCGGCCTGGGCCGTGCTGAAGGCCTTCCCGCCCGCGGCCTCCACCGCGCGGTCGGCCTCGTCGAGGCGGTCGAGGAGCATCTGCTGCGTCGCCTCGTCCCGCGCGCCGTCGTACAGCACCACGCCGCCGGCCGGCGCCACGAGCAGGACGAGACCGAGCCCGAGCGCGAGCGGGGCGTGGCGCAGTCCGGCGAGCCGGGTGCGCAGGCCCACGCGCGCGCCGTGCGCCGCCGCCGCGGCGAGGAACGCGGCGTACAGGACCAGGGCGAGGACCGGGACGCCGTCCGGGTCGGCGGGCAGGGCCACGAGGAGCAGGGCGGCGGTGGCGGCCCAGCACAGCGCCATCAGGACCCAGCGGCGCACCAGCGCGTAGCCCAGGCCGAGCCCGCCGAGGTTGAGCACGGCCACCGCGACGGCCCGCACCCCGTCCGCGGGCGCCGGCGGCGGCGCCGAAGGCATCGGTGGTGCTTGGATCGTGTAGTCGTGTCTGCCGTACTGGTCCCCCGACATGGCGGCTCCCCCCGGTCAACTGCGCTCGCCCATCTGCGATTTGTCAGTGTACGGGCGCGGAGGGGGCGCCGACAGGGGCGGCCGGGCCCGCCCTGCGCCCGGCCGCGCGAGCGGCTCGCACCGGGGGGCGGGCCGGACGGCCGCTCGCGGGCCCGGACGACGCGGGACCGACCGGACGGAAAGCCGGCCGGGCCGCCACGCGCAGGGGCGTGACGGCCACGGCTGCTATCGCGTCAGGCATGGTCAGGCCACACCCCCGGCCGTCTTCACCGTCCTCTTGCGGCGCAGGGCGTACAGGCCGGTGCCGGCGAGGGCGAGGACGCCGAGTCCGCCGGCGGTGAGGGAGGGGCCGGCGAGGGCGCCGCCGCCGGTGTGCATGCCGCCGCTGGGCTTGTCGTGCTCGCCCTTCCAGCCGCCGCCGTCCTCCTGGTGTCCGCCGCCCCAGGAGCTGTCCTCCTGGCCGGAGGCGTCCTGGCCCTGCTCACGGCCGTTGTCGTGGCCGTTGTCCTGCTCCTTCTGCCAGTCCTTGTCCTTGTAGGTCTCGGGGTCGAAGCGGGGGTCCTTGGCGGCGGAGCCGTCGCGGTCGCCGCCCTGGGTGAGGGCGGTCAGCGCGCCGCCGCCGGTGTGCATGCCGCCGTGGGGCGAGTCGTGGTCGCCGCGGTCCTCCTTGTCGTGCTTGCCGGACCAGGAGCCGTCGTCCTTGCCGGTGGAGGAGCTGTCCTCCTTGCTGTGGGACGAGCCGTCGTGGTCCCAGCCGCCGTCGGCCGCGTAGGCGCCGGGAGCGCCCACCGCGAGAGCGGCCGTCGCGGCCGCGGTCGCCAGGATCATGCGAGCAGAACGCATCTGAGGGTCCTTCCGTCACGACCGGGCAGCCGACACGACGTCAGCTCACCTGACCCGGCCTGACGTGATCCACCGTCAGCCAGGGCGCGCGCCGCCACCACTCGGGGCGGTCAGCCGGGTGAACCCGGCCGCCCTGCCCCCACTCCGGGCACCCGACTCCTGCCCGCGAAAAGGATCACTCCTACGGCGTAGCGGAGAATCGTTTCGCGGGGTGAACGGCCCGTGACGTCCGGGCAGTTCGGCGGTTCCGCGACGATCCTGGTGCAGCCATTCCGCCGATCGGCGGCCCCGGAGCCTCCCGGTTCCGGGACCGGTCCCGATCCCCACCCGGCAAGGAGTTCTGCTGTGCGTGTTCGTCGTACGGTGCTCGGCACCCTCGGTTCCGCCGCTCTCGTCTTCGCCTCCCTCGGCGCGGTGACCGCCACCGCGGGTCCGGCCGCCGCCAACCCCTGCGGCTTCTACGAGACCGGTTCCGACGCCTTCTACAACCACTGCACCTCCGACGGCTCACGGGTGGTCATCAAGGTCGAGGTGGCCCGCGCGCCCGACCACGAGTGGTGCGTCGGACCGGGCACGACCTGGCTGGGCTCGGCGTCCAGGATCCAGGGCGCGCACTACACCGGCCGCCTCTGCTGACACCCGCCGGGGTTCACGACGCACAGGGCCCGGGACGAAGTCGAAGCCGTCCCGGGCCCCGGCGCACCCGCCCTGGATACGCGACGGGGGCGGACAACGGCCCGCGCCGGACGGTCACTCCACCCCGCACGTGCACCCCGTGGCGCCCGGCGTCGGCGGTGGCCGTGTCCTCGCCGGGGGCGGTCACCGGCCCGATCCCCGACGCGGTGCGCGCGATGGTCCGTCGCCCGCGGAAACCCCGTGACGGCCGCACGGCCGCGACCCCTGTGCACGCCCCGCACGTCCGCACGGCTGGGCACGGTCGCCGGGTCGCTCGCAGCCGCGCGGTTCGTTCGTGCTCGCGTGGTCCTCGGGTTGGTTCGCGTGACGGCCTCATCCCGCGCGGCCGTGTCCCGGCCGGAGGCGGTCACCGGCCCGATCTCCGACGCGGTGCGCGCGATGGTCCGTCGCCCGCGGGAGCCGCGTGACGGCCGCACGGCCGCGACCCCTGTGCACGCCCCGCACGTCCGCACGGCTGGGCACGGTCGCCGGGTCGCTCGCAGCCGCGCGGTTAGTTCGTGCTCGCGTGGTCCCCGGGCGGGTTCGCGTGACGGCCTCACGCGGTTACCGGGACGGCCGCCGTCAGCGGGCGCGCACGCGTCGTACGAGGTCGGCGGCCGCCCGCGGCCACTCGGGGCGGTCGAAGGCGAAGCCGGCGTCGAGCAGGCGGCCCGGGACGACGCGCCGGCTCTTGAGGAGCAGTTCGGTGTCGGAGCGCAGGGCGAAGGCGCCGAGTTCGGCCATCCATCTCGTCGCGGGCAGACCTGCCGGGACGCCCCAGGCGTGCCGCAGTTCGCGCATGAAGGCGCGGTGCGGCAGGGGAGAGGGGGCCGCGAGGTTCACCGGCCCGTCGAGGTCGTCCCGCGCGACGAGGAACTCGACGGCGCGGACGAAGTCGTCGTCGTGGATCCACGACACGTACTGCGCGCCGCCCGCGACCGGCCCGCCCAGTCCGAGCCGGACCAGCCGCAGCAGGACGTCGAACACCCCGCCCCGGTCCGGGCTCATGACCATCGCGGACCGCAGCGCCACCTTGCGGGTGCGGGGGGTGTCGGCCCTCTCCTGCTCCGCCTCCCAGGCCCGCGCGATGTCGACGCTGTAGCCCCAGTACGCCGGGACGCCGGGCTCGGCGCCGCCGATCACGCCGGTGGCCTCGTCGTTGGGGGCGTCGAAGCGGTGGGCGTAGATCGTGGCGGTGCTCATCTGGAGCCACACCTTCGGCGGCCGGGCGGAGGCGGCGATCGCCTCGCCCACGGCCCGCGCGGAGTGCACCCGCGAGTCCATCATCGCCTTGAGGTTGGCCGGCGTGTAGCGGCAGCTCACACTGCGGCCGGCCAGGTTGACGACGACGTCGCTGCCGTCCACCGCGTCGGTCCACGGCCCGGGAGTCCTGCCGTCCCAGGCGATCTCGCCGCGGCCGGCGGGCCGCCTGCTCAGCACCACGACCTCGTGTCCGGCCGCGGCCAGCGCACGGCGCAGCACGGTCCCCACCTGTCCGGTCCCGCCGGGCAGCACGATCTTCACGGGTAGGCCCCCTCCCTGTCGGAAGAGGACACTACCCCCAGTTTGAACGTGTTCAAAACACCGCCGGGCACTGCTCGGGGTCGGTGCGCGCGGGCGGGGGAGCCGGGAAGCGCTCGGCGGGACCGCGTCCGGACGCGGGGGCGCGCCCGCCGGAGCCGGGAGCCGTTGAGCCCGGAGCCGGGAGGCGGGAGGCGGGAGCCGGGAGTCGGGAGAGGCGGGGGCCGTGCGGGCGGCGGCCGGTGTCCGGGCAACCGGCGGGCGGGCGCGGGGATTTCGGGCCGGCGTCGCGGTTATCAGGTCAAGCGTCCCGGACTCTTGACTCGGAAGGAGTCTGTCGCGATCCTCGACCCACAATCTTGCGCCGGTCATGACAACCGGGGGAGTGGGCGGAACGCTCCCCCCGACCGCGCCTTCCCCCGACCGAAGGACGTGGGCCGTGACCGTGACCGGACGCCCGTACCGCAGACGCCGCGACGCCACCGTCGTCTCGCTCCTCCTCCTCGTCCTCGCGGCGGTCCTCGGCCCCACGCCCAGCTCGGCGGCCGGCTCGGACTGGTGGACGCCCACGGCCAGGCCGAACCCCGACTCGCAGATCGGCGTCACCGGCGAGCCGTTCACCGGCACCGACGCCGCGGGGAACGTGCGCGGGTTCGTCGACGCCCACAACCACCTGTTCTCCAACGAGGCCTTCGGCGGACGCCTGATCTGCGGCAAGGTCTTCTCCGAGGCCGGCATCGCCGACGCCCTCAAGGACTGTCCCGAGCACTACCCGGACGGCACCCTCGCGATCTTCGACTACATCACCCACGGCGGCGACGGCAAGCACGACCCGGTCGGCTGGCCGACCTTCAAGGACTGGCCGGCCTACGACTCCATGACCCACCAGGCGAACTACTACGCCTGGGTCGAGCGGGCCTGGCGCGGCGGACAGCGGGTGCTCGTCGACGACCTCGTCACCAACGGCATGATCTGCTCCGTCTACCCCTTCAAGGACCGCAGCTGCGACGAGATGACCTCGATCCGGCTCCAGGCGAAACTGGCCTACGACCTCCAGGCGTACGTCGACAAGCAGTACGGCGGCGCCGGCAAGGGCTGGTTCCGCATCGTCCTCGACAGCGCCCAGGCCCGCGACGTCATCAAGCAGGGCAAGCTCGCCGTCGTCCTCGGCGTCGAGACCTCCGAGCCGTTCGGCTGCAAGCAGATCCTCGACATCGCCCAGTGCGGCAAGGCCGACATCGACAAGGGACTGGACGAGCTGTACGCGCTGGGCGTGCGCAGCATGTTCCTCTGCCACAAGTTCGACAACGCGCTGTGCGGCGTCCGCTTCGACGAGGGCGGCCTCGGAACGGCCATCAACGTCGGGCAGTTCCTGTCGACGGGCACCTTCTGGCAGACCGAGAAGTGCACCGGCCCGCAAGCCGACAACCCCATCGGCACCGCCGCCTCCGCGGCCGAGTCCGACCTGCCCGCGGGCACCCGCGTCCCGTCCTACGACGCGAACGCGCGCTGCAACACCCGCGGCCTCACCGCGCTCGGCGAGTACGCGGCGCGCGGCATGATGAAACGCAAGATGATGCTGGAGATCGACCACATGAGCGTCAAGGCCGTCGGCCGGGTGCTCGACATCGCCGAGGCCGCTTCCTACCCCGGCGTGATCTCCTCGCACAGCTGGATGGACCTCGACTGGACCGAGCGCGTCTACGCCCTCGGCGGCTTCGTCGCCCAGTACATGCACGGCTCGCAGGGGTTCGTCGCGGACGCCGGACGCACCAAGGCGCTGCGGGACAAGTACGGCGTCGGCTACGGCTACGGCACCGACTTCAACGGCATCGGCGACCACCCCGCCCCGCGCGGCGCCGACGCCGCCGACAAGGTCACCTACCCGTTCCGCACCGCCGACGGCGGCTCGGTCGTCGACCGGCTGACGACCGGCTCGCGCACCTTCGACGTCAACACCGACGGAGCCGCCCACGTCGGCATGATCCCCGACTGGATCGAGGACATCCGGCGCGTCGGCGGCCAGGACGTGGTGAAGGACCTCCTGCGGGGCGCCGAGTCCTACCTCGGCACCTGGGGCGCCTCCGAGCGGCACCAGGCGGGCGTCAACCTCGCCAAGGGGGCCGCGGCCACGGCCAGTTCGTCGGAGTCCAACCCCTTCACCAGCTACCAGCCGGGCCGGGCGGTGGACGGCGACCCCGGCACCCGCTGGGCCAGCGACTGGAGCGACGACCAGTGGCTGAGCATCGACCTGGGCGCCACCGGCCTCGTCCGCCGCGTCACCCTCGACTGGGAGCGCGCGTACGGCAAGGCGTACCGCATCGAGCTCTCCGCCGACGGCACGAACTGGCGGACCGTCTGGTCCACCTCGTCGGGCGACGGCGGCCTGGACACGGCCTCCTTCGCCGCCGCCCCGGCCCGCTACGTCCGGGTGCACGGTCTGGGCCGCGGCACCGACTGGGGATACTCGCTGCACGAGGTGGGCGTCTACAGCAGCTGACGGCCACCGCAGCGACGAACGCGAAGGACACGCTCATGCCACGGATGCCGTCGGCCGAACGGCGCCGTCAGCTGACCGAAGCGGCCATCAGGGCCATGGCCCGGGACGGCGTCGCCACGACGACGACCCGGGCGATCGCCGCCGAGGCGGGCGTGTCCCTCAGCGTCTTCCACTACTGCTTCGACTCCAAGCAGGCCCTGGTGGAGTCCGTCATCACCACCATCACCGACCACTACGTGACCCTGGTCAAGGAGGCGCTGCGCCCCAGGGCGACCCTGGAGGACACCGTCCGGGCCGGCTTCCAGGCGTACTGGGAGCATGTGCGCACGCATCCCGACGAGCACATGCTGACCTACGAACTCACCCAGTACGCCCTGCGCCGGCCCGGGTTCGAGCACCTGGCGCGCCGTCAGCACGAGATGTACCGCGAGGCCTACACCGACCTCATCGAGCAGCTCCGCGCCGACATGGACCTCGGACTGCGGGTGCCCGTCGCCGTGCTCGCCCGCTACCTGGCCGCGATGACCGACGGCCTGACCCTCAACTACCTCGTGCTGGGCGAGGAGGAGGCCTGGAGCGGCGTCCTGGACACGGTCACCGCCCACGTCGCCTCCCTCGTCACGGCCGGCGGGCCGGTCGGCGCCCCGCGGCCGGCCGAGGGCGCCGCCCGGTGAGCGGCCGGCCCCCGTCCCGTCAGGGGGCGGTGGCCCGCGCCACCAGGAGGGCGACGTCGTCGTGGTCCTCGGGGTGGCGCAGCCCGTACAGCAGGAGGTCGCAGATCTCCTCCAGCGGGCGCTCCGGCTCGTCCAGGAAGCTCAGCAGGACCTCCAGCCGGTCGTCGATGGAATGGTGCCGGGTCTCGACGAGACCGTCCGTGTAGAGGACCAGCAGGTCGCCGGGGGCGAGTTCGGTCGTGGTGGCCTCGAAGGGCACGCCGCCGACGCCCAGCGGGGCCCCGGCGGGCAGGTCGAGCAGCCTCGGGCGCCGGCCGGGGCGGGCCAGCGCGGGCGGCATGTGCCCGGCGTTGGCCGCCAGGCACCGCCCGGTCCGGGGGTCGAACACGGCGTACAGGCACGTCACGATGTAGTGCTCCAGATCGCAGGTGATCTTGTCCAGGTGCTGGAGCACGGCCGCCGGTTCGAGGTCGAGGTCCGCGTACGCGCAGGTGGCGGTGCGCAGCCGGCCCATGGTGGCGGCCGCGTCGATGCCGTTGCCCATCACGTCCCCGACGACCAGCGCCGTCTTGTCGTCGGTCAGGGGGATGACGTCGTACCAGTCGCCGCCCACCTCGCTGGTGGCCTGGGCGGGCTGGTAGCGGGAGGCCAGCTCGAGGCCGGTGTGGCGGGGCGCGTGGTCGGGCAGCAGGCTGCGCTGGAGGGTGAGGGCGGTGTTGCGCACGCTCTGGAACCAGCGGGCGTTGTCGATGGCCACGGCGGCCCGGCCGGCCAGCTCCGCCGCGAGGATGACGTCGTCCTCGTCGAACGGCAGCGGATTGCGGGTGCGTTTGAGGTCGAGCGCGCCGAGCACCTCCCCGTGCGCGATCAGCGGCACCGCGAGGTACGAGTGGACGCCGGCCCGGGCCAGCAGGGCGCCCGCCTCCGCGTCCCGGGCGATCCGCGGCAGGTCGCGGTCGCCGACGTGCGGCACCAGCACCGGGCGGCCGGTGTGCACGCACAGGGTGACCAGGCGGTCCCCGTCGTAGGCCGCGAGATCGCCGGGCGAGTCGGCAGCGCGCACCGCCACGGTGGGATGGCCCGCCTTCAGGGCCAGGGCGCGGAACAGCTCCGGGCCGTTGTCCGGGCGGCGCGAACGGCGACAGGCCAGCGCGGAGTCCAGGACGTCCACGGCGACCACGTCGGCGAGCTGGGGAACGGCGATCTCGGCCAGTTCGAGAGCGGTCTGCTCCACCTCCAGGGTGGTGCCGACCCGCGTGGACGCCTCCGCGATGAGGGCCAGCCGGCGGCGGGCCCGGTCGGCCTCGGCGGCCGCGCGATGCCGTTCGGTGACGTCGACCACCGAGGCGGCCGCGCCCAGCACCCGGCCGCCGGGGTCCTCCAGCCGGTAGAACGACAGCGACCAGGCGTGCTCGCGGTCGGGGTCGGTGGGCGGACGGCCCACGTGGTACTGGTCCAGCAGCGGCGTGCCCGTGGTGAGCACCTGGCGCAGCGCGGACTCGATGGTCTCGACGTCGGGCAGCAGCAGGGTCTCGCCCAGCAGGCGGCCGACGTGGTCCTCGGCGGGGACGCCGTCGATCGTCGCGAGCGCCGGGTTCACCAGGAGGTAGCGCAGGTCGGGGTCGAGCAGGGCCAGCCCGATCGGGGACTGGTTGATCAGCCGCTCGCACAGGGCCAGGTCGGTCTCCACCCGCTGGAGCAGGGTGTGGTCGGCGGCGATGCCCAGCGCGTACACGTCCCCGAGGTCGTCCTGGAGCCGCATGTTGCGGAACTCCATCAGACGGGTGCTGCCGTCCTTGTGCCGGATGGGGAAGGCGCCCGCCCAGCTGCGGCCGGTCTCCAGCACCTCCGCGAACAGCTTCGCCACGGCCTTGAGGTGCTCGGGGTGGATGAACAGCCGCGCCGCGTACTTGCCCAGCGCCTCCTCGGCGGTGTACCCGATGAGCTCCTCGGCCTGCGGGGTCCAGAACACGATGCGCCCGTCGGAGTCGACGACCATCGCGGAGACGCTCAGCACGTCGAGCAGCCCGGTGGGCGGGGGCGTCCTCGGACGGTACACGTCGCCGTCGGACATGGGGTCGGATGTCATCGGATCCTCCTCCGGCCCTTCCATGCTGCCTCCCGGACGGCGTGTGCGGTAGCCGGGCGGCCCGTGGCGGGCGCGGTCCGGCGCCGTGCGCATCGGGCGGACTAGCAGGACCATGGTCCTGTGGAGGACGGCACCCATGGATTCTGCGCGAGAAGCTTTCGAGGTCCCGACGCCCGCAGGTCCAGGCGATCTCCTGGACGCGTCCACCGACGCGGCGGCGATCCTCTCGGCCGGCGGCGTCGTGAAGGGCTGGACCCGGCAGGCGGAGGCACTCCTCGGCCGGGCGGCCGCGGACGTCGTCGGCCGGTCCGCGGCGGAACTGGTGGCGATGGACCGCGACCCGGCACGGGTGGCCGCCGTCGCGGAGCGGTGCCGGGCCGGCATGGGGTGGAGCGGCGTCGTCTCCCTGCGCCGCGGTGACGGCCGCACCCTCGACGCCGACCTGCGCGTGTCCGCGTCGTTCCACGTGGGCGGCGCGGAGTGCTTCCTGGTCTCGGCCCGCGAGCGCGGCCACCGGTGGGCGGTCGGCCAGTCCGTCCTCGACGGGTTCCTCACCCGCTCCCCGGTCGGGATGGCGGTGATGGACCTCGAACTGCGGTACGTGTGGCTCAACGACACCCTGGAGCGCTTCGGCGGCGTGCCCCGCGAACAGCGGCTCGGCCGCCGGCTCAGCGACCTGCTGCCCGGTCTTCAGGGGGTCGCCCTCGAGAAGCTCATGCGCAAGGTCCTGGAGACCGGCGCCCCGGTCACCGACTACGAATACGTCGGCTGGAGTTGGGCGGACCCCCACCGCCGGCACGCCTACTCCACGTCCTTCTTCCCGCTGGAGGGCGCCGACGGCTTCCCCGCCGGGGTCTGCTACATGGTCCAGGACGTCACCGAACGGTGGACCGCCCGGCAACTGCTGTCGCTGGTCAACGAGGCGGGGACCCGCGTCGGCACCACCCTCGACGTCATGCGCACCGCGCAGGAACTCGCCGACTTCTGCGTCCCGCGCTTCGCCGACTTCGTCATCGTCGACCTCCTGGAACCCGTCCTCAGCACGGAGGGACACGGCACCTGGCTCACCGACGCCGGGCCGCCCCCCGACCGGCCCGTGATGCGCCGGGCCGGGATGGCCTCGGTGCGCGAGGGCTGCCCGGAGGCCGTCGCTCAGGTCGGGGACAGCGTGGACTTCGTCCCCCCGCCGCACGGCGCGAACCTGCTCATCGACGGCGAGCCGATCCTCATCCCGGTGCTCGACGGGTCCGACGAGCTGTGGACCGCCGCACAGCCCGAACGGGCGGCGCACATCGACGAGTTCGGACTGCACTCGCTCATCTCCGTGCCGATGCGGGCCCGCAACACCGCGCTGGGCCTGGCCACGTTCGTCCGGTCCCTCAACCCCGTCCCGTTCCAGCCCGACGACGTGCTGCTGGCCCGCGACCTCGTGGCGCGCGCGGCGCTGTGCGTCGACAACGCCCGGCGGTACACCAGGGAGCACACCGCGGCCGTCACCCTCCAGCGCAGCCTGCTCCCGCACGCACTCGTCGGCGGCACGGCGCTGGAGGCGGCCTCCACCTACCTTCCGGCCGATCCCACGGACGGCGTCGGCGGCGACTGGTTCGACGTGATCCCGCTGTCCGGGGCGCGCGTCGGCCTCGTCGTCGGCGACGTGGTGGGGCACGGCATCGCCGCCGCGGCCAGCATGGGGCGGCTGCGCACCGCGGTGCAGACCCTCGCCGACATGGAGATGCCCCCGGACGAGCTGCTCGCCCACCTCGACGACCTGGTCCTGCGGCTCAGCGCCGAGCGCACCGACGACTCCTCCGCACCGCAGGGCTCGACCGGCTTTCTCGGGGCGACCTGTCTGTACGCCGTCTACGACCCGGTCACCCGCCGGTGCACGATGGCCCGCGCCGGGCACCCGCCCCCGGTGGTCGTCGCCCCCGACGGGCGCGTGTCCTTCCCCGAACCGCCCGCCGGGCCGCCCCTGGGACTCGGCGGCATGGCGTTCGAGGCCGCCGAGATCGAACTCGCCGAGGACAGCCTCATCGGCCTCTACACCAACGGCCTCATCGGCGGGGCCGGCCAGGACATGGAACAGGGCATGACCCGGCTCGGCGAGGCGCTCGCCGGACCCCACGGCGACCTGGACGCCCTGTGCACGTCCGCGGTGCGCCGGCTGGTGCCCGTGCCCCGGTCCGACGACATCGCCCTGCTGCTGGCCCGCACCCACGCCCTGGCCCCCGACCGCGTCGTTTCCTGGGACGTGCCCGCCGAGCCGGCCGCCGTCGCCGACGTCCGGGCCCGCGCGACCCGCCAGGTGGCGGCCTGGGGGCTGGGCGACCTCGCCATGACCTCCGAACTCATCGTCAGCGAGCTGGTGACCAACGCGGTCCGCTACGCCACCCCGCCGATCCGGCTGCGCCTGCTCCGCGACGCGCGCCTGACCTGCGAGGTGTCCGACGCCAGCAGCACCGCCCCGCGGCTGCGGCACGCCCGCATCACGGACGAGGGGGGCCGCGGACTGTTCCTGGTGGCCCAGCTCGCCCATCGCTGGGGGGCCCGGTACACGGCCGACGGAAAGATCATCTGGGCCGAGCAGGAGATCCCCTGAGCGGCGCGGAAGCGGGCGCACCGGCGCGGAGTTGCCGGGCCCGGGGCCCGGGCGGAGACTGGTGACGGAGCCCTCCTCGACCCACGTCGCACGCCGTTCTTCGCCGGCGCAACACCACGGAGGATCAGTTGGCGTCTCCGCCCCGGTTGCGGTTGCTCGGCGGTTTCCGGCTGGAACTCGCCGACGGGACCGCCGAACCGTGCCGCAACGGCCAGCGTCTCCTGGCCTTCATGGCACTGCGCCACAGGGCGACCCGCACCGTCCTCGCCGGCACCCTGTGGCCCGAGGTCACCGAGGAGCACGCCCGCGGCAGTCTGCGCACCGCCCTGTGGAAGCTGCCCCGCGCCGAGCCGCCCCTCGTCGACTGCCGGGGGGACTCCCTCCAGATCGCCCCGGCCCTGCACGTCGACGTCCACCTCCTCGTAGGGACCGCGCTCGCCGTGGTGCGCGGCTGCGGCCCGCCGCCCGACGCCCTCTCCCCGCCGGGCCCGCTGCTCGGCGAGGACCTGCTGCCGGGCTGGGACGAGGAGTGGGTCCTCGTGGAGCGCGAACGGCTGCGGCAACTGCGGCTGCACGCGCTCGACGCCCTCGCCGAGGCGCTCGTCCGGCAGGACCGGCCCGCTCTCGCGCTGGAGGCGGCCTGGGCGAGCGTGCGCGCCGAGCCGCTGCGCGAGAGCGCCCACCGGGCCGTCGTCTCGGCGCATCTCGCCGAGGGCAACCTCAGCGAGGCGGTGCGCCATTACCGCGCGTTCCGCCGTCTGCTGCGCGAGGAACTGGGCGTCGAGCCCTCGCCCCGGTTCACCCGCATGCTCCCCGAACGGCTGCCGGCGCCGCCCACCGCGTCCGCCCCGGCCGCCCGTGACGCATTCCTCACCGGTCCCCGGTGCGAGGCAGTGGACCCGCCCCCCGGGCCGGGCCGATCGTGGACGCCATGAACGATCACCCCACGCTTGCCGCCGGCCCCGACCACGCCGCCGGCGTCGAGGCCGCCGAGGTCCGCCGGTTCTGGAGCGGGCTCGGCCTGCCCGGACTCGTCGACGTCCACACGCACTTCATGCCCGAGAGCGTCCTGCGCAAGGTGTGGGAGTACTTCGACGCGCTCGGACCGCTGACCGGCGGTCTCTCCTGGCCGATCACCTACCGCCACGAGGAAGCCGAACGGGCGCAACTGCTGCGGGAGTTCGGCGTGCGGGCCTTCACCTCGATGCTGTACCCGCACAAGCCGGGCATGGCCCGCTGGCTCAACGGCTGGGCGGCCGGCTTCGCCCGCCGCACCCCCGACTGCCTGCACACCGCAACCCTCCACCCCGAGCCGGGCGTCGAGGCCTACGTCCGCGAGGCCGTCGAGGAGGGCGCGCGCGTCTTCAAGGCGCACGTGCAGGTGGGCGCCTACGACCCGGCCGACGAACTCCTCGACCCGGCCTGGGGGCTGCTGGCCGAGGCGCGGGTCCCCGTGGTGATCCACTGCGGCTCCGGGCCCGCGCCCGGCAAGCACACCGGCCCGGAGCCGATCGGCCGGGTGCTGGCCCGGCACCCCCGACTGCGCCTGATCGTCGCGCACATGGGGATGCCCGAGTACGAGGAGTTCCTGGACCTCGCCGAGCGGTACCCGGAGGTGCGCCTGGACACGACCATGAGCTTCACCGACTTCGCCGAGCGGCTCGCGCCGTTCCCCGCGGCGGCCCTGCCCCGGCTGGCCGCCCTCGGCGACCGCATCCTGCTCGGCTCCGACTTCCCCAACCTCCCCTACCCGTACATCCGTCAGCTCCAGGCCCTGCAGCGGCTGGACCTCGGCCCGCGGTGGCTGCGCGCGGTGTGCCACGACAACGGGGCCCGCCTCTTCGGACTGTGACCCCGGTGCCCCCGCCCAGCCACGCAGGGCGGGACGCCGCGAGGCCGCGGTCCGGGCCGCGAGGCCGCGGTCCGGGCCGCGGGGCCGCCGGCGGGTCCGCCACGAGCCCACGAGGAAGCGCACGCCCATGACGAACGTGAACACCTCCGCCGCCGGACGACGCGAACGCGTCCTGCGCGCGGCCGTGCGGCAGGGGCTCCTCGCACCCGACCGCGCCGTCCTGGCCGCCTTCGTCGACCTCGACGGCGTCGCCGCGAGCGTGCGGGCGCTGCACGCGGCGTTCCCCGGCGCCGTGAGCGTCCTGCACACCTTCGCGGCGAAGGCGAACTGCCTGGTGCCCGTGCTCAGGGAACTGCGCGCCCTCGGCATGGGCTGCGAGGCCGCGAGCGCCGGCGAACTGGCCCAGGCCCTGGCCGCCGGCTTCGCCCCCGACCGGATCGTCTTCGACTCCCCGGCCAAGACGCGCCCGGAGCTGGCGCGCGCACTGGAGCTGGGGGTCGCGGTGAACGCCGACAGCTTCGAGGAACTCGACCGCATCGACGCGGTCCTCGCGCGCGGTCCGTCCTCCTCGCGGATCGGCGTGCGCCTCAACCCGCAGGTCGGAGGCGGCCGCATCGCCGCGATGAGCACGGCGACCGCGACGTCCAAGTTCGGCGTCGCGCTGGACGACGACGGAAACCGCCGGCGCCTCCTCGACGCGTTCCGCGCCCGCCCCTGGCTGACGTGGGTCCACACCCACGTCGGCTCGCAGGGCTGCCCGCCGGAACTGCTCGCCGAGGGCGTCGCCAGGGCCGTGGCCTTCGCCGACGAGGTCGGCCGCACCACCGGCCGCCGGGTGAGCGGCATCGACATCGGCGGCGGGCTCCCGGTCGACTTCCGCGGCGACGACACCGGCCCCGGCTTCGACGCCTACGCACGGCGCCTCCAGGAACGTGTGCCGCGCCTGTTCGGCGGCGAGTACCGGGTCGTCACCGAGTTCGGCCGCTCCCTGCTGGCCAAGAACGGGTTCACCGCCGCCCTCGTGGAGTACGCCAAGACCTCCGGCGGACGCTCCGTCGCCATCACCCACGCCGGCGCCCAGGTGGCCGCCCGCACCGTGTTCATGCCGTCCGACTGGCCGTTGCGGATCACCGCCCACAACCCCGACGGCAGCCCCAAGGCGGGCGAACCGGTACGGCAGGACATCGCGGGCCCGTGCTGCTTCGCCGGCGATCTGCTCGCCCGGGACCGCCCCCTTCCGCTGCTCGCGCCCGGCGACATCGTCTGCCTCCTCGACACCGGCGCGTACTACTCCTCCACCCCCTTCCACTACAACAGCCTTCCCGACCCCGCCGTCCACGGCGTGCGCGTCGGCCCCGCGGGCGACATCGCGTTCGAGCCGCTGCGCCGTGCGGAGACCCTCGAAGACGTCCTCGCCCGCACGGGAGGCTGACGCCCCGGCGGACGCGGGCTCACCAGCCGGTCGGCGGCATCTCGCCATATTCGCCGCGAGGTGGCGCCGCCCGCGGCAGCTTCATGACACGGGCGGCGCCACCGGTCCCGTACGGTCCCGCGCGCCGCGCACCCGGGCCGACGCGGACTCCCGCCCGCCGTGCGCGAACCTGCGAGGAGGCCCGACGGACGCGGGGAGTCCGGTGACCGGTGCGCGCTCGCGCCCACGGTAGGCCGGACGGCCCGCGGTTCCGGCGGAGGGACCCACCGCGTCACGACTTCGTAAGACTCCGCAGGGCGTTCGAGGGGGACGGGCACGGTCCCCCTCGAACGCCCGCGAGCGGCTCACCAGCGGATTCTCGCCCGCGGACGGTAACGCCTTGCATGAGGCTGACCTGTGGAAATAGCCTCTGCTGAAGCCGGTGGAGGGTTGCCGGCCCGGGAAGGTCCGGAATCACCGTCGGAGACATGCTCCGTCCGGTGTCCGCAGTCCGCTTGGGCAGCAGAACCCCATTCCGGGTCCTCCACCGATACCGGAGCGGTTCAGTGCATGATGTCGGCCTCCTGGCGCTGACGCGGTCAACGGGTTGCGCGGTACGCGCGGTGCGGCCCCACGCCCACACCGCCGCGACGGACGGGAGACGGACCGACCGGAACCGGCCGCACGACGAACCCGGCCCGGCGCGCCCGCCGCGCGCGCAAGCGCGACGGACGGAGGAGGCCGGGGTGTGACGCCCGCGCGCGTCCGCCGGTTCCGGAAGGCCTCAGGGCCACGGATCCCCCGGCGGACCCGTCCGGCGTCCGTACCGCACCGGGAAAGTCGATATGTCCGTACAGTCCTCCACCCTGGCAGTCCCCACCGCCCTGCGCCCCTCTCCACCGCCGCTGCGCCGGCCGCGACGGCCGCGCTGGTCGTTCGCCTCGGCGAGGCACCGCGTCCCGCTCCTGGCCGTCGCCGTCGTCCTCCCGCTGTACTGGGGGTGGGACGCCTTCCTCGCCACGGGCGGCGGCGACCTCGCCGCCCAGTACGCGTGGGCGGGATTCGTGGGCAGGCACCCGGACACGCCCTACGGTCTGTTCTGGTTCGGCGGCACCCACACCGTCAACTACAGCGTCATATCGCCCCATCTGATGGCACTGCTCGGCGTCCGCGCCGTCTCCGTGCTGTCCGGGGTCAGCGCCACCTGGATGCTCGCCGCGCTCCTGGACCGCACCCTGGCACGGGTGGCGCTGGCGCCCGCGCTGGTCGGCGCGCTGGCCCTCTGGTACAACGTCGTGCTCGGCCGCACCACGTTCGCCCTCGGCCTGGCCTTCGCGCTCGCGGCCCTGCTCGCCGTGGCGGACCGCGCCCCCCGTCCCGCCCGGCTCACCGCCGCCGCGCTCGGGGCGCTGTTCGCCACCATGGGCAGCCCGGTGGCCGGACTCTTCCTGCTGGTGGCGGGCGCCGGATACCTGATCGCCCGGCAGTACGCCAAAGGGCTCGCCCTGGTCGTCCCGCCGGTCGTGGTCGTCGGTCTGACGACCGTGCTGTTCCCCTTCCAGGGCGAACAGCCCATGGCGGCGGGCCGCATGATCCTGCCCGTGCTGCTCTCCGCCGCCGTCATGTGGGCGTCCCCGCGGGAGTGGCGGGTGGTGCGGGCGAGCAGCGCCCTGTACGCCGCCGGCGTCGTCCTGACCTGGCTCATCCCCTCGCCGATCGGCAACAACGTGGAGCGGCTCGCCCTGCTCTTCGCCCCCGCGGTGCTGCTCGCGGCGGCGCTGCACCGCCGCTCCCGGCGCATCCGCCACGGCGTCCACCGCTCCCGGATGCGCGCGATGGCGATGGTGACCGCCCTCTCCGTCTCCTATCTGTGTGTGACGTCGCTGATGCATCTGCGCGGCCCGGACCCGGTGCCGGGCTGGGTCACGCACACCGACGGAGTCCTCGCCGCGCTCGACCGGCTGGGCGCCGACCGCGGCCGCGTCGAGCTGCCGACGGACCGCGACCACCGCGGGGCCACCCTCCTGGGCCCGCACGTCGAGCTGATGCGGGGCTGGAACCAGCAGCTGGACGTCGAGCGGGGGCGTCTCTTCTACGAGGGGAAGCTCGACGGGCCGAGCTACCACGCCTGGCTGCGCCACTGGGCGGTCGGCTTCGTCGTCCTGCACGACGGCACACCCGACCGGTCCGCGGTGCAGGAGACCGCGTTGATCAAGGCGGGCCAGGACTGGCTGGAGCCCGTCTGGCAGGACCGCTACTGGAAGATCTACCGCGTCCGCGACACCCTGCCGCTGGTCTCCGCCCCGGCCGAACTCCAGCACGCGGGTGAGGCGGAGCTGACGCTGAGGATGCCGCACGCCGGGACGAGCACCGTGCGGATCGAGTACTCGCCGTGGCTGCGCGCCGAGGGCGCGTGCCTCAGCGCGGACGGCCAGTGGACCCGGCTGACCGTGGCCAAGGCGGGCGTGTACCGCCTGACCTCCGACTACGCCGGCGGCCCCGTCGACGAGCGCGGCTGCTGGCTGGACGACTGAGGGGCGTCCACCGGGAACGCCGAAACCGCTGCCCCTCCGGGCCGTTGTCGACGCGCTGGGAGCGGCCCGGCTGCGGCCGCAGATCGAGGTCGAGCAGACGCCGGCCGCAGCGGGACGCCGCCGGGCCGCACGGAGGCCGTCACGCGTTCGGCGCCTCAAGCAACGCCTGGGCGCCGGTCCCGCGGCCCGACGGGAGGCCGGGGCGAACCGCTTCCACGCAAGCGCTTCGACGGGAGCGGCAGGACCGGCGGTCGACGCGCTCGACGGCGCCCACGCGCTCGATGCCGCGCCGCGCGGCCGGAGAGGCGCGGCGACGCGGACCGGACGGCCGCCATGCCGTGCCGTGTCGGCGCCCGCCCGGTCGGCGGTGTGCCGGGGGAGCCCCGCGGCCACGCCCCAGCTCACCGGCCTGACGGGCGGTCACCCCCCGGCTGCGGGCCGGTCACCGAAGACGCCCCCGAACCCGGCCACTGCCGCCGGCGGGCGAGGATCAGCGGCCGTCCACCCGCTCCACAGGGGGTGTTGTCCGAGGGACCGAACCGGCCTGGGACGGCGGAATTCGGCCGTCGAACCCAACCGTCGAACCGATTCCGCGACAACGTTCCCCGCGGAAGCCTCCCCACCCTTGACAGCGCGGGGAGCCCGGAGCACCGTCTCCCCCCGGACGTCTCCGCAATCCCCCTGTGAACACGGCGCCTTGCAGCGCCTCCGGTCTGTCCGCGCCACGACGCGCCCCGATCGCGTCGTCCGGCACGGGAGGGAGATCAGATGGGCACCACGCGTACCCGACGCCGCCCGCCGTCCCTGAGCGGGGGCGTGCGCCGGCTGATCGCGGCGTCACGACGCCGTGGCGGCGCCGACGACGCGCCCGGCCGGACCCCCGCCCCGCGCCCGGCCCGCCCGCCCGGCTCCCGGCCCGAGACGCTCGCCTGCGCGGGGGCGGCCGCCGTGCTGGACCCGCACATCCTCCGACCAGCCGGCCGTCTGGAGCAGTGGAGTCCCGGCTGACGCGCTCCACGCACCCCGAACGGCTCCGAGCACCCGAACGCCCCGGCCCGTGACCGGCCCGCCCGGCTCACGGGCCGTTCGACGCACCCGCTGTCCCCCACCGGTGAGGAACCCCATGAAGTCGAGGAAGACGCGCCCGGCACTCCTGGCCGCGGCGCTGACGACCGCGCTCGGATTCGGCGGCGCACTGCCCGCGGCCGCCGGCACCGGCGGCGAGTCACCGCCCGCCGCCCCGCCCTCCGCCGTGCGGACCGCGGCAGTGCCGACCGCTCTGCGGCTGATGCCGCTGGGCGACTCGATCACCTGGGGAGTCGGAAGCCCGTCCGGGAACAGTTACCGGGACTTCCTCGGGACTCGGCTGGCGGCCGACGGACATGCCCTGGACTTCGTCGGCTCGGGCCGCAACGGCACCATGTCCGACCCGGACAACGAGGGCCACTCGGGCTGGCGGATCGACCAGATCGACGGCATCGCGGACTCCGTGCTGGCCCGTCACCGCCCGAACGTGGTCACCCTGGAGATCGGCACCAACGACCTCAACGGCAACTACCAGGTCCCGACCGCCCCGGACCGGCTCCGCTCGCTCATCGACCGGATCACCCGTGACGTGCCCGGCGTGACCGTCCTCGTCGGCACCGTCATCGTCTCCACCAGCGCCGCCGAGGAGGCCCACCGGGCCGGCTTCAACTCCACGCTTCCCGGCATCGTCCAGGCCCAGCAGGCCGCCGGCAGGCATGTGCGCCTGGTCGACATGAGCGCGCTGACCGCCGCGGACCTGTCCGACTCCCTGCACCCCAACGACAACGGCTTTCGCAAGATGGCGGACGCCTTCAGCGCCGGCGTCCGGGCCGCGGACGCTGCGGGCTGGATCGAGCCGCCGGCCTCCGCGGGCGGACAGGTGCGCTCGGGGATCGCGGGGAAGTGCCTCGACGTCAAGGGCGGCGCCGGCGTCAACGGGACGGCCGCGGACATCTGGACGTGCAACGGCTCCGCCGGGCAGCAGTGGTCCGCACGCTCCGACGGCACCCTGCGGGCCCTCGGCAAGTGCCTCGACGCGGCGGGGCTCGGCACGGCCAACGGCACCAAGGTCCAGATCTGGGACTGCAGCGGCGGCGCGAACCAGAAATGGCAGTCCTTCAACGGCGGTTACCGCAATCCCGCCTCCGGGCGATGCCTCGACGACCCCGGCGCGTCCGCCGCCGACGGCACCCAACTGGTCCTGTGGGACTGCAACGGCCGCGCCAACCAGCAGTGGACCTCTCTGCCCGTCACCTGACGCCCCCGGTGAGGTGACGGGGAACCACCCCTGCCGGGCCCTGGTCCGGCCCGCCCCGGCCGGGGGCGAACCACCCGCGCCCGCGACGGCAGCCGTCGCGGACGCGGGTCTCGGCATGCCCCGCGGCGGTGCTTTGACCAGGGGAAACATGGGACGGTTCGGTTTCTGACGGGGCGTGACATGTGTATTGACAGCGCGCCCGGCACATGGGATCACTGACGACATGGGATGTCTGAGCGCGCTCCCCGTGGGCGCGCTCCGCGAGTGCTCTCGGTGAGCGCTCTCCGGCACGCGGCGGATCCGGCCGCCGACGGCAGAAACCCACCGTGACCGTTCGCGGGTCCCGAGTGCCGCGCACCGCGCGCACGTTCACCACGAGCGGGGACACGGGATCACCGACCACGGATCACCGATGACCGCTGACTGATGACCGCTCACTGATGACCAAGCACCAATCACCAAGCACCGATTACCGATGACGGAAGAAGGCTGCATGAAACACAAACCGTTCTTACTGTCCCTCGTGGCCGCGCTCCTCCTCGTGCTGACGGCCGCGGGCACCTCGTCCGGCAGCGGTCTCGGCCCCGGCACGCATGCGCCGGCCGCCACGACAGCCGCCGCCGCGGCGAGCGCCGGCTGCGGCAGGGCTCCGGCGCTGACGAGCGGCGCCCACACGATCCAGAGCGGCGGCCAGAACCGCAGCTACCTCCTGCGGGTGCCGTCCGGCTACGACAGCAACCGCCCCTACCGGCTGGTCTTCGGCTTCCACTGGCGCGGCGGCACGGCGGGCGACGTCGACTCGGGCGGAACGGACGGCTACAACTGGTCCTACTACGGCCTGCGCCGCCTGGCCGACGCCGCGAACAACGGGACGATCTTCGTCGCCCCCCAGGGCAACGGCAACGGCTGGGCCAACCCCGGCGGCCAGGACATCGCCTTCGTGGACGCCCTGGTCGGCCAGATCGAGTCGGGCCTGTGCGTCGACACCACCCAGCTGTTCGCCGCGGGCTTCAGCTACGGAGGCGCGATGTCGTACGCCCTCGCCTGCTCCCGGGCGACGGTCTTCCGCGCGGTGGCGGTCTACTCCGGCGCCAACCTCAGCGGGTGCAACGGCGGCACGCAGCCCATCGCCTACATGGGGCTGCACGGGCTCCGGGACAACGTGCTGCCCATCTCGGCGGGACGGGAACTGCGCGACACCTTCGTCCGGGCCAACGGCTGCACGCGGCAGAACCCGCCCGAGCCGGCCAACGGAAGCCTGACCCACATCATCACCACGTACTCCGGCTGCCGGTCCGGCTACCCCGTCGTGTGGGCGGCGTTCGACGGAGCGGGCCACGACCCCGGCCCGGTCGACGGCTCCACCGGTGACGGCTGGCGCACCTGGACGTCGGCCGCGGTGTGGCAGTTCTTCAGCCAGTTCGGCTCCGACCCGAAGCCGCCGCTCCCGTCCGGCGGCCAGGTCATCGGCCAGGCGTCGGGACGCTGCCTCGACATCGGCAACTCCAGCACGACCGACGGCACCCAGGCGCAACTGTGGGACTGCAACGGCGGCGTCAACCAGCGGTGGACCTACACCGCCGCGAAGCAGCTCGTCGTCTACGGCGACAAGTGCCTGGGCGTCGGCTCGTCCGGGGGCGACGGCGCCCCGGCGGCGATCCGGGGCTGCGGCGGCCAGGCGGACCAGCAGTGGAACGTCAATCCCAACGGCACGATCACATCGGTGCAGTCGGGGCGCTGCCTGGACGCGAGCGGTCTGGGCACCGCCAACGGGACGAAGATCCAGGTGTGGAGCTGCTCGGGCGGATCGAACCAGCTCTGGCGCCTGGCGAGCTGACCCGACGGGGGCGGGCACGGCGGGGGGCCGGGCACGACGGGGGCCGGGCGCGGCGGGGGCCCGGCCCCGGCCCCTCCGGTCCGCCGTCTCCGGCCGGACGTCGAACCAGGGCGACCGTATATCTGTCACCGCGAAGCGAGAATTCCGCCGACCGGGCCCTGAGGGTTTTAGGATTGACGGGCGGACGCGAAATTGTGTTCCGTGCACGGGCCGTTTCGGCGTGCTACTGTCGATCTCAGTTGCAGTTGTGGTTCCCGAGACTTCAAGTGCCCCACCGGAATTTCGCGGTGCGGAGCGCTTTTGTATTTCCGGTCTTTTCCGGGTGGGTGATCAATTGCGGCGACACGGCATCCGCGCAGTGCGGACGCCGATGCACTGCCCCGAAGGAGAATTGACATGGCTGCTGGTACCGTGAAGTGGTTCAACGCGGAAAAGGGCTTCGGCTTCATCGAGCAGGACGGCGGCGGCGCCGACGTCTTCGCCCACTACTCGAACATCGCGACGCAGGGTTTCCGCGAGCTGCTCGAAGGCCAGAAGGTCACTTTCGACATCGCCCAGGGCCAGAAGGGCCCGACGGCCGAGAACATCGTTCCGGCCTGACGTCGCGCACACACGTAGCTGGGGCCCGCATCCTTCGGGGTGCGGGCCCCAGCTGCATGCTTTCCGCTTTTCCCGCTCCGTCGTCGCCCCGCATTCCGGGCTTCCCCTGCGGCTCACGTTGCGAGAATTGCCCGTCGGACCGCTCTCCCCTTCTCCTTTGTGAGGCCCCATGCGCTGCGTCATCGCCCGTTTCCCGTTCGAACTCACCAAGGGCGGGGTCCTGGATTCGATGAAGGGCGTCAAGCCCGAGCCGGTCACCGGCGAATCCGTGACCATCGGCCGCCGCCACTACCCCGTCAAGCAGGTCGGCCAGGTCCTCACCCGCCAGGACCGCCGTGACTTCAGCGCCGCCGAGGTGACCCGCGCCATGGCCCAGCTCGGCTTCACCTGCCGCAGCGTCCCCGGTGCCGCGCCCGCCCCCGTGGGCGTCCTCAGCTCGCTGCAACGCGCCTCCGCGATGCTCGGAGCCCCGGCCCCCGCCTCCGCGACGGCCTGACGAAGCGGCTGCCCGTACCGCACGGGCTGGCCGCACTGACGGCTGTCGCCACGACGCCCCCGCAACCGTGAGGCGGATTCTCGGGGTCCTCGCAACACCTGATGGCTTATGCGGCCGTCAGTAGATCACGCAGGCGCTCGGCTGGGGTTCTCCAGCCGAGCGTTTTGCGTGGCCGGCCGTTGAGTTGCTGGGCAACGTGTTCGAGGTCTGCGGGACTGTGCGCGGAGAGGTCGGTGCCTTTGGGGAAGTACTGCCGCAGCAGGCCGTTGGTGTTCTCGTTCGATCCGCGCTGCCAGGGCGAGTGGGGGTCGCAGAAGTAGACTGGCACGCCGGTGGCCACGGTGAACTGCTTGTGCGCGGCCATCTCGCAGCCCTGGTCCCAGGTCAGCGAGCCACGCAGGTGCTCGGGCAGGGTCTGGATCAGCGGCACCAGCACATCGCGGACTTCCTCGGCCGTGTGCCCGCCGGGCAGATGTCCGAGCAGGACGTAGCGGGTGGAGCGCTCGACCAGGGTCACTATCGCGCTCTCGCTGCGGGGGCCGACGATCAGATCGCCTTCCCAGTGGCCAGGAACAGCCCGGTCCTCGACCTCCGGCGGCCGCTCGGAGATCATCACCATCTCGTCGACGAAGCGGCGAGTGCGCTGCTCCGGGCTGCGGTGGGGCTTGCGGCGGGTGCGTCCGGTGCGCAGCGCCAGGGCGACCTCGCGGCGCAGTCCGCCGCGGGCCTGGACGTAGACCGCCTGGTAGATCGTCTCCGGACTCACGCGCATGCTCTCGTCGTCGGGGAACTCGATGAGCAGAGCGTGGCAGATCTGCTCGGGCGACCAGCGTTCCTGGAGCTTGGCCGTAGCGAAGTCGCGCAACGCTCCTTCCCGGGCCAGCTTGGAGTCCTTTGGACGCGACCGGCTCTTCGCCCATGCCCGCTGGGCTTGGTGCGGCCGGTAGACGCCGTTGACCGCACGGGCGTCGATCTCACGCTTGACGGTGGAGGCCGGCCGGCCGAGTGCCCGTCCGATCGCGCGCAGCGAGCGGCCCTCACGGCGCATGTCGGCGATCAGCTCCCGCTCGGCCACGGTGAGGAAACGGGGGTGCAGCCCGGCCTCGACCGCGGCAACGGACGGCTTCGACGCGGCAGTAACGATGGTGATCACACCGGTCGTATAGTCGATCAGGCGGCCGTCTGCATGCAGGCGCGAGTGGCCGATCTGCCGGATCCCTTGGTCCCAGTCCCGAGCGGTGCGCTCGTGGACGCCGACCTGCGCGGCGGCATCGCGGCGATGGACTCCGGCCGCACGCAGCCGCTCGTACTCCGCCCGACCGGGATGCCCGGATGTGCCGGGCTTGCCGCGACCTCGGACACCAGCCTGACGGGCCCATCCGAACGCCGTATTGCGGTTCACTCCGACTGCGCGAGCGGCAGCGGTGATGCCGCCGTCCTCCCGATCCAGCGCCTCGAAGAACTTCGCCTTCAGCACCTCAAAATCCACGATCCCCGCAACTCCCTGAACTCCAGGGTGTTGCGGGGATCAATAGAACCCGCCTGACCGGTTCCGGGGGCGTCGTCCGCTGTGCCGCCGTGCGGCCGTGTCTCAGGCGTCGATGATGACGGGGATGATGAGGGGCTTGCGGCGGTAGGTGCGGAACGCCCAGTTCGCCACGGCGCGGGCGACGAGCTGTTCCAGCTGGCGTGCGTCCCCGACGCCCTCCTCGGCCGCGGTGGCCAGGGTCTTCTCGATGACGGGGATGACGGGCTCGAAGGTGGCCTCGTCGTGGACGAAGCCCCGGGCCAGGAAGTCGGGGGCCTCGGCGAGCGCGCCGGTGTCCGCGTCGACGATCGCCACCACCGTGACCACGCCCTCGGAGGCGAGCGTGAGACGGTCCTTCAAGGACGCCTCGGTGGCTCCGCCGACCTCCATGCCGTCCACGTAGACGTTGCCCGCGGGGACCTTGCCGGTGATGGACGCCTTCCCGCCCACGAGGTCGACGACGACGCCGTCCTCGGCGATGACGACCCGCTCGGGGTCGACACCCGTACGGATGGCGAGATCGCCGTTGGCCCGCAGATGACGCCATTCGCCGTGCACGGGCATCACGTTGCGCGGCTTGACGATGTTGTAGCAGTAGACGAGTTCGCCGGCGCTGGCGTGACCGGAGACGTGCACCTTGGCGTTGCCCTTGTGGACCACATGGGCGCCCCACCGGGTGAGTCCGTTGATCACGCGGTAGATGGCGTTCTCGTTGCCCGGGATGAGGGAGCTGGCGAGCAGGACCGTGTCGCCCTTGCCGATGCGGATGACGTGATCGCGGTTGGCCATCCGCGACAGCGCCGCCATCGGCTCGCCCTGGGACCCGGTGCACACCAGAGTGATCTTGTGGTCCGGGAGCTTCTCCAGCTCCTTGGTGCTCACCACCAGACCGGACGGAACCTTCAGATAGCCCAGGTCACGGGCGATGCCCATGTTGCGGACCATCGACCGGCCCACGAAGGCGACCTTGCGGCCGTGCTGGTGGGCGGCGTCCAGCACCTGCTGGATGCGGTGCACATGGCTGGCGAAACTGGAGACGATGACCCGCCGCGGCGCGGTGCGCATCACCTGCTCGATCGCCGGGTTCAGCTCCCGCTCCGAAGTGGTGAAGCCGGGCACCTCGGCGTTGGTGGAGTCGGTGAGGAACAGGTCCACGCCCTCCTCGCCCAGACGGGCGAAGGCGCGCAGGTCCGTGATGCGGTCGTCGAGGGGGAACTGGTCCATCTTGAAGTCGCCGGTGTGCAGCACCATCCCGGCGCCGGTGCGGATCGCGACCGCGAGGCTGTCCGGAATGGAGTGGTTGACCGCCACGAACTCGCAGTCGAAGGGGCCGAAGCGCCGCCGGTCGCCCTCCCGCACCCGTACCGTGCGGGGCCGGATGCCGTGCTCCTTGAGCTTGGCCTCCAGGAACGCCAGCGTCAGCTTGGAACCGACCACGGGGATGTCGCGCCGCTCGCGCAGCAGGTACGGCACGCCGCCGATGTGGTCCTCGTGGCCATGGGTGAGGACGATGCCCACGATGTCGTCCAGTCGGTCCCGGATCGAGGTGAAGTCCGGCAGGATCACGTCCACGCCGGGCTGGGTCTCCTCGGGAAACAGCACGCCGCAGTCGACGATGAGCAGTTTGCCGGCGTACTCGAAGACGGTCATGTTGCGGCCGATCTCACCCAGGCCGCCCAGGGCGATGACCCGCAGCCCTCCTTCGGGAAGGGGAGGGGCGGCTTTCAGTTCGGGGTGCGGATGACTCATACCCTGACGGTACCCGGAGTGCGGGACGGAGTGATCCATTGCCCCGCCTTCCACGACCCGGCGGACGGCCGGCCGGGGGAGGAACCCGGGCGTCTCGGTCCGCCGCCGGCGTCCGGCGTCGGTGTGACCCCCTCCTGGTCGATCCGCATACGTCCGCTGCGTCCCCTTGAACGCGCCGCTGTCCGGTTGTCGCCGGTCCGCCGTAAATGCGTGGACCCGGAGCCTCCGCGAACGGGACACTTCCGACTTCCGACCTCCGGGAGTGTGATGGGCACCACAGAGAAACCAGGACCGACGCCGGACAGGAGCGCGGTGCTTCTGGCGCTGCGCCACTACGGCCGCGAACTGCTGCGACTACGCCGGCTGGCGCTGCCCGCGCTGCTGCTGCCGGCCCTGGGCAACATCGGCATCCGCTACATCGCCCCTCTTCTGATTGCCAAACTGGCAGGTCAGGCCGCCGACGCGGGCGGTCTCACCCTCGGCACGGCACTGCCCTACGTGCTGGGCTTCGGTGTGACGCTGCTGCTCGCCGAAGCCGTGTGGCGGGTCGGGCAGCACTGCCTGAACCGCGTGGACGCCCTCGGCATGGAACACCTCTACGTGAGCGGCATGGACGAACTCCTCGCCAAGGACGCCGCCTTCTTCCACGACAACTTCGCCGGATCCCTCACCAAACGGGTGCTGAGCTTCGGCAAACGCTTCGAGGACTTCGTCGACACGGTGACGTACCGGATCGTCGGCAGCCTCGTCCCGCTGGTGTTCGGCGCCGTCGTGCTGTGGAGCTACGAGCCGATGCTCGTCGTCGGCCTCCTGACGATGATCGCGCTGACCGTGCTGGCGGCGACGCCCCTGATCCGCCGTCGGCAGAGGCTCGTCAACGACCGTGAGGCGGCGATCGCCCGGGTCTCCGGTCACGTCGCCGACAGCCTCGTCAACATGGAGACCATCCGCGCGTTCGCCGCCGAGGACCGCGAGGCCGACGAGCACCGCCGCCGCGTGGCGGACTCCCGGCGCCTGACGCTGACCTCGTGGGACTACGGCAATCTGCGCGTCGACACCCTGATCGCTCCCCTGTCCGTGCTGACCAACGTGCTCGGTCTGCTGGTCGCCGTCGTCCTCGGCGGCCCGGGCCAGGGGGTGGAGGAGGTCGTCGTCGCGTTCACCTACTACTCCAACGCGACCCAGATCATGTTCGAGTTCAACCAGATCTACCGGCGGCTGGAAAGCTCGATGACCGAGGCGGCGCAGTTCACCGAGCTGCTGCTCGACCCGCCCACCGTGCTCGACCCGGGCGAACCCGAACCCCTCGCGCCGCGGGACACCGGCGTCCGCTTCGCCGCGGTGACCTTCGCCCACGCGGGCGCCGAGCCGATCTTCCGGGGGCTCGACCTGGACGTGCCCGCGGGCGCGCGCGTCGGCCTGGTCGGCAGGTCGGGCGGCGGCAAGACCACGCTCACCCGGCTCCTGCTGCGGATGTCGGACATCGACGGCGGACGCATCCTGATCGGCGGCCAGGACATCAGCCGGCTGCGCCAGAGCGACCTGCGCTCCCTGATCGCCTACGTCCCGCAGGAACCCGCCATGTTCCACCGCAGCCTGCGCGACAACATCGCCTTCGCCCGGCCCGGCGCCACCGACGAGGAGATCCACGCCGCGGCGGCCGCCGCACACGTCACGGAGTTCGCCGGCCGGCTCCCCGACGGCTTCGGCACCCTGGTGGGCGAGCGGGGGGTGAAACTCTCCGGCGGCCAGCGCCAGCGCGTCGCCCTCGCCAGGGCCATCCTGCGGGACGCCCCGATCCTGCTGCTCGACGAGGCGACCAGCGCGCTGGACTCGGAGAGCGAACTCCTCGTCCAGGACGCCCTGTGGCGGTTGATGGACGGCCGTACGGCCCTCGTGGTCGCCCACCGTCTGAGCACGGTCGCCGGAATGGACCGCCTCGTCGTCCTCGACCACGGGCGGGTCGTCGAACAGGGCACGCACGAGGAACTCCTCGACGCCGACGGCGCCTACGCCAGACTCTGGCAGCACCAGTCGGGCGGCTTCCTCGGCGAGAGCACCCCGCAGCCTGCCGGACCCCCGGCCCCGGAACCCCGCTCCGGCGCACTGCCCGGACCGCCGCCCCGGACGCCGCACGACGACCGTCGGACGCCGTCGGCGGCCCGCACCGGCCCGTCGTGACGGCCCCCTGAGCCACCCCGCACCCGCCCGCCCCGCCAGGTCGGGGGCACCGGCGCCGGACAGCCGGACACCGCCCGTGCCCTCGACACCCTCGGGACCGCCTGTCCGGCGACCGGCCGGGGGGCCGGGTTCGCGGGAGGTCGCGGGCAGCAGCCGTGCCGGGGAGGGCGGGTGTCAGCCGTGGTCGGTGCCCGCGCTCATGCCGGCGATCGTGTGGGCCCTGATACCGGGGTGCGGTCCCTCCGGGAGCCGTCCCGCCACGGCGCGCACGTGGTCCTGGGCCGGCCGGACCAGGCCGTCGTACACCGCGACGCAGACCTCACGCGCCTGCGACCGCGGCCACTCGGGCGGCAGCAGCCCGATCGGGAGCAACGGATCCAGGATGGGGAAGTGGCGGTAGGCGTGCATCACCTCGGTGCGTGCGCGCACCGCTTCGGCTCCGGAGACGTCCCCGGCGTCGATGCGGGGAAGCAGACTGCTCCACCGGCTGACGAACGTCCGGTAGTGCGCGGCGATGCCGGCGAGGTCCCATGCCTCGACCGGGTTGCGGTTGGCCTCCGTCTCCAGGTTCTCCTGCCGCGCGCGGAACACGCTCACCGCTCCCCGCGCCAGATCGGCCACCTCGGTCCGCCCCTTCGGCGTCAGGGGGTGCGGCGACACCCAGACCGCGTCGTAGAGCGGCGCGAAACCCCGCCACCGCAACGCCGTCCGCAGTGCGCGGCGCCGTGTGCTCTGCGCTTCCGGAACGGAGAAGGCGATCAGGGTCCACCAGCCGTCCCACGAGTCGGGCCGGGTGGTGAACGCGGCGATCGAACTGCCGCCGCTCCACAGATCCTCGGCGGCCCGCGACGTCAGCCGGTATGAGCTGTACCGCCCCTGCCGGCTGCCCTCCAGCACCCCACGACGAGCCAGCCTGCTGATCGTCGTACGGGCGGCGCCTGCGGCCACCTGGAACTCGCCGAGCAGCGCCACGATCGCCGCCGACGGCAACCACGCGCGGTCGGGGAAGGTGTAGTCCGCGATCAGGGTCACCGTCAGTCCCTGCGGTGACATGCTGCTCTGCCAGCCGGGGGAGCGCACCGGACCACCGGCGCCGCCCTCGTCGGAGAAGAGTTCTTCCAGGTGGGACAGGTTCGGCAAGGTCAGCTCCGACACGATCGAAACGGCGTCCACCACACTACCGGCCGGGGAATCACCGGAACGGGTCAACAGCGGATCAACGGCCGGACGACACGTCGTGGCCCGCGACCGTTCCGGGAGCCCGGGGACGGGGCCGCGAGAACTTCCGGATTTCGTGCGCGAGGGATGTCGAGAACGTCGGGCAGGCTCCGTCCCAGGGACACGAGCGGCCACCCACGTGCCGCCGGACGAACGACGCCGACGGAGGAACGATCACCATGCGACCGAACGAGATCGCCGAGGTCCTGAACCGCCCGCTCAGCCGCGAACTGCTGGCCCGCGACCTGACCCGACTGGCATACGTCGCCAAGGACGGCACACCGCGCAGCATCCCGATCGCGTTCACCTGGAACGGTTCGGAGATCATCCTGTGCACCACGAAGAACGCCCCGAAGCTGCACGCGCTGCGCCGGAACCCCATGGTCGCCCTGACCATCGACACGGAGGCTCATCCACCGAAGATCCTTCTCATCCGCGGGCGGGCCGAACTGGACGTCGTCGACGGCATCCCGGAGGAGTACCTCCAGATGAACGGCAGCTACGAGATGACGCCCGAGCAGCGCGTCGCGTGGGAGGCCGAGATCCGCTCCCTCTACGACGGCATGGTCCGGATCGTCGTCACCCCGACCTGGGCGAAACTCATCGACTTCGAGACCACCCTGCCCTCCGCGGTCGAGGAACTGGTCCGGCGACGGGCCGAACGGGAGCAGTCCTGACAGCGCCGCCCGTGGCGCGACCCGGGCGGGCCCGGCCTTCGGGCCGAGCCCGCCCCGCCGTCCCCCACCCAATGCCGATGTCGAAACATTCGGAAACCTCTCCGAACCTTTGACGCCACAAGCTAGGAATGCGGAGCCGTCAGGTCAAGGTCTCTCGCTGATCTGTCCACAAACAGCCCTTCCCTCGTTCTTCGCGGGCTCGCGTCAAGGCCTGCCGTTTCAAGGGCTTCTGGCACGGGAGAGGGTGAGCGGGTGAGGCTTGCCGGGCGTCAGGGGTTTCGAAAGATTCGGAAATTCATCGGAAACTTTCCCTGCGCCGAGTATTGACGATCCACCGTCAATCCCTCAATCATCCCTCTCTGGGTGGCCGACGGCGGTTCGATATTCCGAACCGCGTTGCCCGTAGGTCGCCCCCGACCGCCGCGGCCCGGCGCCCGACCCCCCGGCCCGTCCGTCCGCCGCACGGGAGCGGATGACGCACGCCGCTGCGCTTCAGTCCTTCCCTGATGTCTATCTTGGAGGCACAGACATGGGCTCCTACGCCCTTCCCAGACCCGGCGTCCGCCGGAAGATCCGCGGCCTGTTGCTGGCGCCGGCCGTCTGCGTCCTGGCCACGGTCGCCGCACTGGTCGTCCCGCCGCCGAGCGCGCACGCCGCCGAGAGCACGCTCGGCGCCGCGGCGGCGCAGAGCGGCCGCTACTTCGGCACCGCCATCGCCTCGGGCAGGCTGGGCGACTCGGCCTACACGTCGATCGCGGGCCGTGAGTTCAACATGGTCACGCCCGAGAACGAGATGAAGATCGACGCCACCGAACCGCAGCGGGGCCAGTTCAACTTCTCCGGCGGCGACCGCGTCTACAACTGGGCGGTGCAGAACGGCAAGCGGGTCCGCGGGCACACCCTGGCCTGGTACTCCCAGCAGCCCGGCTGGATGCAGAGCCTCAGCGGCGGGACGCTGCGCCAGGCGATGATCGACCACATCAACGGCGTCATGGCCCACTACAAGGGAAAGATCGCCCAGTGGGACGTCGTGAACGAGGCCTTCGCCGACGGTAATTCGGGCGCCCGGCGCGACTCCAACCTCCAACGCACCGGCAACGACTGGATCGAGGTCGCCTTCCGCACCGCGCGCGCCGCCGACCCGGCCGCCAAGCTCTGCTACAACGACTACAACGTCGAGGACTGGACCTGGGCGAAGACCCAGGCCATGTACTCCATGGTCCGCGACTTCAAGCAGCGCGGCGTGCCGATCGACTGCGTCGGCTTCCAGTCGCACTTCAACAGCGGGAGCCCCTACAACAGCAACTTCCGCACCACCCTCCAGAACTTCGCCGCCCTCGGCGTCGACGTGGCCATCACCGAACTCGACATCCAGGGCGCGTCTGCCTCGACCTACGCCAACGTGACCAAGGACTGCCTCGCGGTCTCGCGCTGCCTCGGCATCACCGTCTGGGGCGTGCGCGACACCGACTCCTGGCGATCCGAGCAGACACCGCTGCTGTTCAACGGCAGCGGCGCCAAGAAGCCCGCCTACACCGCCGTCCTCGACGCACTCAACGGCGGCACCACCACCACGCCCCCCACGGGTGGCGGCACGATCAAGGGCGTCGGCTCCGGCCGCTGCCTCGACGTGCCCGGCGCCGGCACGGCCGACGGCACGCAGCTCCAGCTCTGGGACTGCCACAGCGGCACCAACCAGCAGTGGACGTACACCTCCGCCGGCGAACTCAGGGTCTACGGCGACAAGTGCCTCGACGCCGGCGGCACCGGTAACGGCGCCAAGGCCCAGATCTACAGCTGCTGGGGCGGCGACAACCAGAAGTGGCGCCTCAACTCCGACGGATCCATCGTCGGCGTCCAGTCCGGCCTGTGCCTCGACGCCGTCTCCAGCGGCACCGCCAACGGCACGCTCGTCCAGCTCTACTCCTGCACCAACGGCAGCAACCAACGCTGGACCCGCACCTGAGACGCCCTGTCACGGCGAGGGCGCACCGAAGGCCGACCCGATGACGACCTGGACGACTCAGGCGACTTGGACGACCTGGACGACCTGGACGACCTGGACGATCTGAAGTGCGGTGCCCCTCCCGCTCCACCGTGCGGACGCCCACCGTGCGGTCCCGGGCCGCCGCCCGCCGCGGCGGCCCGGCCGATCCCTCACCACAAGCGGCCCGACCGCCGGACCGGCAGGCCCAGCGGCCGGGCCGCCCGGCGGTCGGGTCATCTCGTGGTCGGGCTGCCCGGCGGTCGGGTGATCCGGCGGTCGGGCTGCCCGGCGGCCGGCGACACGGCACCGTCGGGCGGCCCGACTTCGGGCTCCGGCTCCGGAAGGACCAGGCTCTAGAAGAACCCGAGCTTCTTCGGACTGTAGGAGACGAGGAGGTTCTTCGTCTGCTGGTGGTACACGCACGGCGCCTGCTTTGATCTGCGGAAACGATAATGCTGTCGGTGGAAGCCGCCAGCTTGGTCCGGGAATGGCCCGGACGGTGATCGACGGAACACCTCCCATCGCGCGAAGGTGTTCTGTGGAGCCGGGCGGCGGAGATGGTGGCCCGGCTAATGGAGCGCTTGGAGGACCGGGGCTGGTGCCCCGGATCTGTCCGCTTCCGGGATGGTGCATCGGTCCGGGCGGGTCCCTACCGTCCGCCGTGACTGGCACCGAGCCGGAGCGGGGGTGTGTGGCGCAGCAAGAAGTTCTGCGGGCGTTTCAGTTCGAGCTGGACCCGGCCCCGGCTCAGGTGGAGGTGCTGTCGCGGCACGCGGATGCCACTTGGGGGGCGTTCAACCGTGCGCTGGGGGGATGAAGGCGGCCGCGTATCGGCAATGGCGGCACGTCGTTGACCTCATCACCCATGAGCTGGGCTTGCCCTGCTGACCTGACTTGGCCGCTCTGTACGCGACACCGTCCAAGATGCTTGTTAACGCGCTGAGGCTGCCTAACCGGAGACCTGCCCGCCGAGCCCCCATGACATGGATGAGCTTTGGAAGGGCGTCGGCCTCTGGCGCCCTCTCCGGCAGGCTACCTGAAGGCAGTTACGCGTCGGCCGCACCCAATCCACAGCAGTCGAAGAGGGCGATGTCGAAGCGTAAGTCTGCCAGGTAGGCGAGCGGTTGGTGAGTACCCCGCAGCCGCACATCAGTCTGCTTCTGAGCTCGGTCGTCGCATGTCGTGCGACGTGGTCCTTTCTGGGATTTCGCTCGTTCGGGAGGAACCAGTGGGCGCGGCTCGCGCGTGCTCCGGGATGGACGAAGTCAAACCGGGGGTGATGATCTCCTGAAAGGATGCTCAAGGACGCGAAGGCGAAAAATAGTTGATGGATGAGGAGCCGCGTGTGACTGGCATGATCAACGGCCGGTTTCATCTGCTGCCGCAGGCGGAGAAGCGCCAGGGCGGTATGTCCGAGGTGCGCAAGGCAGTGGATGTCTTGAGCCCGGAGGGCGCGTACGCGGCGGTGAAGCTGCTCAAGCGGCGCGACGACGAGGAGAGCACGCGGATCTTCCTCGACCGTGAGACCGCCTCGTTGCGGGCGCTGACCCATCCGAACATCGTGCGGATGCTGGATTCGGGCTGGGACGAAGGACTCGAGCAGTACTTCATCGTCCTGGAGTGGGTCGACAGGAGTCTGAAGGACGAGATGAGCGGGGGCCGTCCGCTGGACTGGCCGGCCTACTTCGCTCGGATCGGGCGGCCGTTGGCATCTGCTCTCGCCTACGCTCACGAGCAGCGGGTGGAGCACAGGGACATCAAGCCCGGAAACGTCCTCTTGACCAGTGATGGCACGGTCAAGCTCGCCGACTTCGGGATCGCCAAGGTCGTGGAGACGGCGGCGGCGCCCGCGACGGACCACACGGTCGCTGACTACGGTTCCAGCCTGTACAAGCCGTTGGAGAAGAGCAGCGTCGGCTGGGTCAGGGACGTCTACGCGTACGCCGTCCTGGCCATCCAGGTCCTGTCCAACAGCAAGGCCCGCGACTACCCCGGACTGCTGTCCGCGCTGGACGAGCTAGAGATGGACACCGATGTCCGCGCGATTCTGAAGTCCTGCATCGACCTCGAACCGCAGAAGAGGCCAGCCAACGCCATCGTGCTGGAGCACCAACTGCTGGAGGCGGAGCGACGTTGCGGCAACCGTGACGCGCGGCAGCGCAACTCGGTGTGGCTGAAGATGACCAAGAGCGCCGCAGAGAAACTCGTCACCGTGCCGGAGGGGGAGGAACTGAGCCTCGACCAGGTCATGGCGCGCGCCAAGTCAGAGGTGATGTCCGATATATCGGGCACGGTGCATGTCGACTACGGCTGGAACCCGGCCACGAAGGAGGTCGACACCGGGACGGTGCGGGTCTTCGGTCGGAAGCTGTTCCTGCGCATGGTCGGCGACGACAATAACTCCGACCGGTGCGTCATCGTGTCCGCAGAAGAGCGGCCGGAGGAATGGTTGGCGAAGCGCCGGGATTCTGCACTCAAGCTTGATCCGATTCTGAGCTGGAGCTTCTACGATCCGGGCGAGGACCCGGCCAACCGCGGCCTGAACGTGCTGCTGGCGGCCCTCAACACGCATGTCGAGGCCCGCGAGGAGAAGGGCCGCGAAGACCGGCGGCAGAATCTCGGGGACCTCTTCGATGGCTGGCGGCACGTCCTGGAAGCCCGCGAGGAGATCGCGGCGAACGGGCGGCAGCCCGTCGCCTACGACAGAACGGAGGGCACCTCGTACACGCGGTCCTTCAGCCTGGGCGCCACCGAAACGGTGATGGAGATCGGCGACGAGTGGTCGGTCGTGGAGTACCCCTACAGTCGGCCCATCGACCGGGGGGTCGTCACCAGTCGGACCGAGGACACCGTCCAGCTCCGGATGACTCGTGCCAAGACGGCGCTGCCGCGCTGCGGTTACTTGCTGCCCTTCCTCGGCCCCAGCCAGAGCGCCATCAACCGGCAGCGCGACGCGCTATCCACGGTCGCCGCCGAGCAGAGCAGTAACCCCCATTTGGGCAAGATCATCGAGAATCCGCAGGAGATGCCGGTCCTGCCTCCGGTCGAGGTCACCTCCTGGGTCCGCGCCGACCTCGACCAGAGCAAACGGGATGTCGTCGTGAGCGCGCTGGGGACGCAGGACCTAGTGCTGGTCGAGGGCCCGCCTGGCACCGGTAAGACCACGGTGATCGCGGAGATCGTCGAGCAGACCCTCAGCCGCAAGCCGGACGCACGAATTCTCATCGTCAGCCAGACCCACATCGCCATCGACAACGCGCTGCGCCGTCTGGAGGAGGCGGGTATCGACGGTCTGGTGCGTCTGGGGCGCCCGGACGATCCGCGCATCGATCCCGCCGCGCAATCGCTGCTGTTGGACCGGCAGGTCAAGAGGTGGACGCAGAGTGTTCGGGCCCGGGCGGAGAGGCATCTAGAAGCGGTCGCGATCCGACAGAAGCTGGAGACACGGCACCTGAAGGCGGCCCTCTTGCTGGAGGAGGCGGCCGCCGTCGCCACCGACCTCGCGCACGTCGAGGGCCGGCTCGTGGAACTGACCGCTCAGCCTTTGCCCGACCGCACCACCTCCGCGCGGGAACTGGGAGAGGAAGCGGTCACCGTCGGCGCCCGCCGGGAGACGCTCCTCGAACAGCGAACGGCCCTGGTCGCCGAGATCCAGAGTGCCCTGGACGGTGACCTCACCCTGCGCGAGGCCATGACCGCGCGGGAGTGCCGGGACGCCGTCGAGGCCCTGTTTCCGGCAGCTGGTCCCGGACAGGACCTCATGCGGCTGCTGCGCTTGCAGGGCGAATGGCTCAAGCGGATCGGCAGCGACCCGCACCTGATCGCCAGTTTCCTGCGGACCCGGAACGTGGTGGGCGGCACAGCCCTGGGCTTCCTGGGGCATCCGGCGGCACGTGCCCTGGACTTCGACCTGTGCATCTTCGACGAGGCGTCGAAAGCGACCGCGACCGAGGCACTGGTCCCGCTGGCGCGCGCGAAGCGGTGGGTGCTGGTGGGGGACACCAGGCAGCTTCCGCCGATCGACGAGGACCTGCTGCGCAACGGCAAGGCCATGGAAGATCACCAGCTGACCCCGGAGATCGTGCAGACGACGCTGTTCCAGCACCTGGTGGACAATGCACAGCCGCCGGTTAAGCACCTGCTGCGCGAGCAGTACCGGATGACGCCCGCCATCGGCAACATGATCAGCAGCTGCTTCTACGACAACGAGCTGCTCTCTCCCAATCCGCACGAGCTGCCGGGGTACGGGGGCATCAACCGGCCTGTGCTCTGGATGGACACCAGCTTTCATCCGGGGCGGCGTGAGACGGAGCGGTCCGGCACCGAGACCAGCGTCTCCAACCGGCTTGAGGCCCAGATCGCGGAGAAGCGTCTGGAGGTCATCGACTACGCGATCGGGAAGGGGGCGGTCCAGCCGCCCGGCGGCAAGCCCCTGGAGGTTCTGGTCATCGCGCCCTACGGCCGTCAGGTCGAGACGCTCAAGAAGCAGCTGGCCAAGAAGAAGCTGAGGCACTTCACGCCCGAGGTGCTCTCCGTCGATGCCGTGCAGGGCCGCGAGTGCGACCTCGCGGTCTTCTGCGTCACCCGCAGCAACTCCGACGGCCGGTTCGGGTTCCTGGGGCAGCCCTACTGGCGGCGCATCAACGTCGCCCTCTCCCGCGCCCGGTTCGGGCTGATCATCGTCGGGGACGCCGGCTTCTGCCGCAGCAAACCCGGCGCCCTGCGCAACGTCCTCGACTACATGAGCAGCCACCCGGAAGACTGTGAGATCCGCGATGCCAACGTTCAGTGAGGACAGCCTGCTGGCCGTCCGCTTCGGAAATGCCCGCACCGGCTTCGACCTCGTCGGCATCGTCGACGCGGCCCTGCCCGTCGCCCGCATCACCGCCGAGGTCCTCGCCCAGGACAGCAAGGACATCCCCCTGCTGGAGGAGTACGTCCTGCGGCTGGTCGACCAAGGGGAGAGGGCACCGGAATCCATCGCCGGGTTCCTCGGCCTGGACGTCGCCATGGTCAACCAGACCGTAGCGGTCCTCTTCGGCTCAGACGACTTGCGCTGGACCGCTCCCGTGCCCGGCACAGCGCCCGTTCCGCGGCTACGCCTGACCGAGAAGGGCCGCTTCACCGCGACGAAGGCGGCTGCCATCGTTCCGGTCCGGGTCAGCCAGTCCCTCGTCTTCGATCAGATGCTATGGCGGGCCTCCCCCTACAGCCGCCGCAGCACCATCTCCCGGGACGTGGCCACCGAAGCCGGAATGATCATGCTGCCTGCCGCGCGGTCCGGTCCAGTCGAGGACGGCGAGGTGACCGCCGAGGAGATCACTACCCTCCTTCAGGAGAACGGCACCACCACCCGCGAAGTCCTGCAGGTAAAAAGCATCGTGCAGACCCGGACCCGTCACGTCCTGCCGGTCAAGCTCCTCGTCTACGCGGACGCTGAACGCGTGGACATCGAGCTCGGTGTCGTCATCGATGGCGAACTGAGCGACCGCCACGAGATCGAACTGATCGGCCTCGGCGGCGCCAAGGGCCTCGGCATCAACGTAGAGCGCGAGCCTGAGCGCCCCCTGCTGGAACCCGACATCGAAGAGGCCCGGATCCCCCTGCAGGAGGTCACCCAAAAGCGCGCAGAGCAGGCCGCCGTCCAGCTCAACTCCCCGGCACCCCTACCCCTCCCCGCAAAGCCGAAGGCCCTAGAGTCGCAGGCAGAGGAGATCCGCGCAATCGGTGTCTTCGAGCACCCGGAGCTCCTCGACGAAGCCCTCACCAGCGCCCGGAAACGCATCCTGATCATCTCGCCGTGGATCACCGGCGCGATCGTCACCACGGCGTTCGTCGGCAAACTGGAACGCCGGCTGCAGCGTGGCGTGAAGGTGGACATCGCTTACGGCTATGACGACAGCGAGAATAGGACCGACCCGAATGCCATCAGAAGGCTGAACAACCTCGCTGCGCGATACCCCGAGAAGCTGCACGTGGCGCGCCTCAAGAGCAACCATGCCAAGATCCTCCTCTTCGACGATGCCTGGGTGACCACCTCCTTCAACTGGCTCTCCTTCAAAGGTGATCCGGACCGCACCTACCGGGTGGAGGAGGGCACCCTGATCCGGAATCGGGAAAAATCTGACGTCTACTATGCCCGCTACCTCGAACTCATTGGCGACAACCGCCGATAGGCCAGCACCGTTGAGTCCTGCCTGCTTCGAGCCGGCTCCTCGGCCCTTGGGCCGGGAGGGCGGGAGAGGTGGCCCGCCTGGAGGCCCTGTGGGCGCAGCAGGGTGGCGCGCCGCGGGTGCTGGCCGACCGGCGGGCGGAGATCCACGGTGGGCCCCGGAACTGGCCCGCACGCGTGGCTGGTTCGGCGGGGCTTGGTGCATTGGCCGTCCTGTTCCGATCCCCGGTTTCACCTCCCACTCACGCGGAGCAGCTTCGGGCACTAGCCGTCCTTGACGAGAGGCGGGGGTCCATCCATCTACGCGCAGGGATGGACCCCACGAACGGCGCTTCTCAGTGGCCGCGCACACGAACCGAGGCACGGGAGGCAAAGAACCAACTGACTGTTTCCGCCGCTAGCCAAGGCCCGCTGTACCTATCCGTGACTTCTGGTGGCCGGCCAGACGGTGGCCGTGTCGATCACGAAGCGGTAGCGGACGTCGTTGGCCTGGACCCGGTCGTACGCCTCGTCGGTGCGGATAATCGCGATCTCCGCGCCCACGGCCTGAGCATGAGGTTCACCGTCGTGAACAGGTTTGAGATCCAACTCTGACGGACCCTGAAATGGGCGGTCTAATGCTTCCCCCATGGCAGGTTCCCATGGTCAACGACATGCGAGGCAGGCTACTGGTTACGCGTCGTCTGACGGCTGGGGCCTCGCTGGGTTCGGAGTGATGAACACTGCGAGGCAGCGGAACTCGCTACTTGGGCCCTCCAGCTGGGTGTATGGACGCCAGGCGAGCATGTAGGCACCCCGCAGCACTCGGGTGTTGTCCGGGAAGGAACCGTCGGCCCACAGCAAGGTGCCGCTCAGTTCGCGGCCGTGGTGGAGGCGGAACTCCTCGTCCCTGGTGGGCATCCTGCGTTGCCTGGGGCGCCACAGGGCCGCCTCGTTTGTGATGAGCAGGGCCAGCCCGTTCTGGTCCTCGCGGTCGCAAAAGCGTTCCAGCCTTCCTACATCCCGCAGGAATTCCCTACGCGCGACGTCCGGCGCGTTGTGTCCGCGCAAGTCGTACTCCTCGGGAGGGATCCCTGCTGTACCCGACCACTGTCGGGTCACATACTTGAACTCTATTGCCGTACGGCCCGCGGGTCCAAGGCACAGTAGGTCCAGGTACTCCGAGGCATCGTTCCCGCGTACCGGGACTTCGAGACGGCACCTGACCTCCGGTGCGACCTCGCCTACCGCGAGGGCGAAACTGTGCTGGAGATCGGCCTCGGAGTGGAACACCGGCCGCCGTGCGCGTAGACACGCCAGGACTTCGTCCAGCGCAGCGCTACCCGCGATCGTCTCCGGGGTGGCGGGCGGGCGCGGGGGCATGGGTATCGGTGTGGCCACGACGCCATTCAAGACTGTGCGGCCTGTCCTTGTCAGCTGGTGGTGGATCACAGTCGACAGGAAGTCGGCCACATCGTTGGACGCCGAGGCGCTCGTGGTCCGCCGAACGCATCTTTAAAGGGGGGGCGATACACAGGATGCCGTCAGGCGGCAGCGATCTCCTAAAGAAGGTTCGTGCGACGGGACCCCGGCTTGCTCGACTACTCCGTGTCAGCGGCGGCGTGCATCGTGACTGACGGTTATCGTGCCGTGTCTCGGGAGCACGTTCCGTACGCGGTACGGCCTCCTCTGATGCTGGTCAGGGTGAGGGGGATGGCCGTGCTGCACCTGCAGCGGCAGCGCCACCGGTCGGTGGTCTTCCCCGGATAGGGCTCCAACGGCTCGAACCCGGCGGCGCGTGCCTCCGCGGCGGCTGCCGCGGGATCGGTTCGGCCACCGGATCGGGGGCACTTCTTGCAGCCGGTGGTTCCGGCCGGACGGATGACAGGCGCGCCATGACCTCGTTTCCGCAGGAACAGCGGCTGCGCCAACGGTCCGTGGTACGGCCGGGGTACGGCTCCAGCGGCTCGAACCCGGCCGCTCGCATTTCGGCAGACGCACGCTCGTCGGTTGCCGAGTTGAGGGCACAGAACCGGCAGCCCTTCGACCCGCTGTTGTCGTTGGAGTAGGTGGGGCTGGTTTCCCAACCGCACGTGGTGCAGCGGCACCGCCACGGCGTCCGGCTGCCCGGGTAGGGTTCCAGCGGTTGGAGTCCGGCCGTGCGCATAGTTTCTTGGGCCGGCTACAGGACGCATGCCGCCGGGAAGCGCCCTGGCTGGCTGGACTGGAGGATTTCGTTCCGTCCGATCCCCGTCAGGTCGTGCTCACACGGCTCGGTGATGAGGTACTGCGGCTGGCTCCCGGCCAGGTGGAGAGGCGACTGGCCGACGTCACGCGGTGGAAGACGGTGGCTCAGGCGACGGATTCGGTACTGGTGCCCGAGCTGGGGTTCGGGATCTCCGAATACGTCGAGGTGGGATTGCGGTACGCCGATCTTGCCATTCGGGCATTGGCCTCATCGTGGCCCGATGGAGACGTGCCGACGGAAGGTCCCGCAAGGTTGACCGACCAGGAACTGGCGGCGCCAGAGGTCCTTCTGAGCATGCCGGTGGAGGCGATGGTCGCCCCCTCCGAAACACTGCGGGCCGCGCTCAACTGGGCTACCGCAACTCGATCCCTGCACTGGCCGAACAGCGCGAGCGATTCCGCCACGAGCGACGGGGCGGCGAACGCCGCCGGCACGCGGCGCGGGCGCCAAGGACAAGCTCTCCGAAGCCGATCGGATCCTGGCCACCGTGCTCTACCTGCGCAAAATCGGTACCCACGGCCTGCTCGCCCAGCTCTTCGGCGTCACCGGAAGCACCCTCACCCGCGCTATCCAGGAAGTGCAGCCCCTCCTCGCCGAGTCTGGCCCCGCGGTCCCGCCGTCAACAGCCAGATTCCGCACACCCGCAGACGTCGCTGCCCGCCTCGACAGGTACGGCAATCAGCAGCCAAGGAAGATCAAACCAGCATGTTAATTCTCTGCGCGCCCTTAGATAGCGGTTGGTGCCGGAAGACGCAATCCCGTGCGGAGTGTGTACTCCCCACACCCGCTCGGCCCTCAACGCCCAGGCCGGCCACATGCGGCCACGTTCAGGCCGTACCCGAGAGGGATGAACATCAGGCGGGCGGTGAGCTCCACCATCGTGAGCCCCGGAAGGATCAGGCCACCGGGGCGTAGTCGTTCACGCGTCGGTCCTCTGCTCCGGCGCCGGCACACCGGTGGTGTCCTCCTCCGGCATGGTCGTCGGCGCGGTCTCGGCACTGGCGCGGCGGACGCGCCTCTTCTCGTGGACCACGGCTCCGATGACGCCGAAGCCGGTGGCGGCGGCGCCGATGATGACGCCCTCCGTTCGGCCCTTCCATCGGCCGAGAGCGACGCCCTCCGCAAAGCCCTCCAGCCGGCCGCGGGCGACGCCCTGTGCTACGCCCTGCAACCGGTAGAAGGCGCGTAGAGCGGCGGGGCCACCACGGCGTCCGGCTTCCTTCGTGAGTTCCGTGTAAACGCTGGTCATGCTCTGCCTCGCTATGTGTCGCTCGTTCTAGGGACAGGCCGATGGTCGCAGAAACGTCCCCGGCGGGTGGGGCAGTTCGGGAACATCTGGGCTGACGTTGCGTCGGCGTACGCGCTGGCCCACCCCCTCCCGTATGACCTGGCCGCCTTCCGTCCACCCGGTGCGGTGGCCCGCGGCCATGACCCTTCGCCCCACTGCCCACCGGCCGGACAGTTCCACGTCATCCACCGGCGCACAGGGCAGAACGTGAGGTCAGCTGGCAGGTTGCCATGGACGTAGCAAGAAAAACGGGACAGCCAATCCCATCGGGAACGTCTGTGTGATCACGGGTAACCTGTCCTCGCACAACAGCGTGTTCACCCGCACCTGGCTAGAGGACTACCCCCGAATCCGGCACGTCTTCATCCCCGTCGGCGCCTGCTGGCTCAACCTTCACGAGAGCTGATGGCGCATCTTCCGTAAAGCCGCCCTCGCCGGGCAATCCTTCGCCGGGCCACCCGAGATCGAGCACGCCACCCGCCTGGCAACATCGCAGCTCAACACCCGAGCCTGGCCCTGGGTATGGGAACGACCCACACCACCAACCCGCGTCCTACGACGACGATATGTGTACACCGTTTGAGGAATCCAGCACTAGGTGGTGAGGTCCCAAACCGTCGCTGTGAGCCTCATGGTGTGCCCACCCGGTGCGGCCGACACGACACGCACGAACGCAATACGCCCCTCGGTGGTCTGAACACAGAACTGCGCATCCTGAGGCGGGTCCTGCAGCATGGGGTCGCCGTTGCTCCGCAACGCCTTCGCGCACTGCGCCTCGGTTGGATCAGCATCACTTCCCGAAATCGGCGCAATGAGCGCCGCGAGCCGGGGGCCACCATGAAAGTTGGTAGAACCAGCCGTTCCGCTTCCGTCAGTGACGGCCGACAAGTCAGCGCCCTTGAGGTCATTCGCAACAAGCGGCTTGCGCGTGTCGAAGTCGATATCAACCCCGTAGGCGCTGGTCCGGAACTGAATGTCGTGTGGACCGAACATGGCGCGGGAAGCCGTGTTCTCCGGGCTGGCCGGATCTGCTGATGCGGCTGGCTTGGCTTGATCATGTGTGGCAGACGGTGCCCCCGCGACGTTGGGTGGCTTCGAGTCGTCAGCAGAGCTGTGTCGGTTGTTGACGAACACCGTGGCTGCGATGCCAACGACGGGCACGACGATGCCTACAACCCACCAGGCCCAGCGCGGCTGACCCGGCGCAGACGTGCCCGGATCCGCTGCCGACGGATTGCTGCCGCTGCTGTTCGTCACAACTTCCCCACCACTTCACTGGCATCCCGGCCGTTCCCACTATGACGGACTCCGTAGCCCGGTGATCAGTTCCCAGCTGTGCCACGGAGTCGAAGGTCGCACTCGGGCGGCGGAGGCGGGGGCGACTGGATCTTTGAGATTCGACTACTGGTCCACGGCTGGGCCGGGATGATGTCACCTAAGGGTCGTGTGGTGGCGCAAGGTGTTGAACTTGTTGCTGAGCGTGCTTGTCGTGCTGGGTGGTCTGGAGAGCAACAGTGCCTTCAGACCACCCACTTGAAGGTCTAGAAGAAGCCAAGCTTCTGAGGGCTGTAAGAACAAAGAATGTTCTTCGTCTGCTGGTGGTACAGCATTCATGGCGTTGTGACCAGGGGGAATGAAGATCGTACTCACTCTGACGGGGGTCTTGGCCCGTGTATGGTCCGGATCTTGGTCTTGATGGGTTGGGCGGGCGTAACTCGCGGAGAAGTGCTGCACTTCAGGCGCTCATGGGAGAGCGAAGGCCAGCTCGCGGTTGTGGCGAGCCCGGATTGGCGGCGTGGCGGTCGCCTGGGGGCGAGGGGATCGCAATCGCCGTCCTTGGGCGCGGGCAGTGATCCGTGCGGGTTCCGCGCGAGTGTGGGTGAGTCGAACGGCAGTGTGGCGTCGTGCCTGGGTAAGGGCGACGTACAGGGAACGATGCTCTTCGCCTTCGAGGACGAGGCTGCTGTACATCGGGTGTGGGGAGCAGATGGCTGCGCCTGCCTGGCATGCAGGCCGAGATGGGAGCATTCCCGCGGGTGCGGGGATGCTCCCGCGCAGAAGGCCCGCCGGACTGCCAGGCTCGGCTGCTCCTCGCGCCCGCGGGGATGGCCCCCGAAACGGCGTTCAGGATGAGTCTGGGGCTGTGCGTTCTCTACAGCGTGGTCATGGTCCTGAGGCGGAGGGGTTGAGGTAATGGCGAGATATACGGTGGCTCTGCACGGTCACGCGGCGCTGCGCGTCGAGGCGGAAGCGGAGTCCGTGCAGGAGGCCAACCGCCTGGCGGTCGCGAAGGCGCCGAAGGTGAAGTATGTGCAGAGCCGGACGCCGGTGACGACGAGCAGGCTGGAGGGGCCGAAGTGAGCGAGATCAGGCGCGACGAGTGGGTTGGGATGACCAAGTCGGCCAGGAGATACGAGCCGTTCTGGGAGAGCGTCCGGGAGGCGGAGGCGCAGGGGCGTCCGGTGATGCACGTCGTTAAGGTCGGCAAGTTCATCATGCAGGCGTCCACGGACATCGAGCTGGCCAAGCTGTTCGCGGAACACCAGGTCTTCGACCAGGATGAGGTCGGCGAGTTCGACTGGGTGCCGGACGAGTTCGAGGTGCTGCATCTTCGGTTCAAGAACACGCGGACCGGGGAGTGGGAGTCCACCATCCAGTCCATCTCGACGGTGCCGGCGCTGCCGGAGGCGCCGAAGTGAGTGAGCCGCAGGTCGATTGCGTGCGCTGGAGAGCGGCCTGCTGCGGCGGGCTCTTTTAGAGGTATGTGATTCCGTGCTGCTTGGGGGTGACCGTGGCACGGCGGAAGCCGTGGGAGTCAGTGACGAGCTGTGGGCGGTGATCGAGCCGTTGCTGCCGAAGCATGAACGACGCCCCGGCGCAAGCCCCGCACCTTGTGCGGCCGAGACGAGCAAGGGCGATCTCGACCTCGCTGGTGAGCGGTGACGTCGGTCGGGGATCCTCTGGGAAATCCGCACCACTCTCGGCGCCCTCGGTGCAACCGGGGAGGCTCTATCGTCGCCCCGGACAGGCCACACCACCATCGTCGACATTCGCATCGACCTGGTGGAGTCACCACGTTGGGCTGTCCGGCGAAACTCGTGTCGCCGGACCGACGGGGACAAGCCGATCTACACAGCGCGTGGATCGGGACAGCGCCTGACAGGCCCTCGGCGGCGTCCACACCGCGGCGGTGAATCTGCAGCGGCCGTAGGGTGCCCGGCGGCCGTCCATGCCTCAGCCCTCGAGGAGATCACCCTGGGGGAGGATTCCCGGCATGTAGCCCCTGGCAGGGGACAGATCCCGCCAGTCGAGGTCCCCCTCCTCCACAGACGCCACTCGCCAGTCGTCCTCCTCGTTCATGCTACGGAATGCCTCGTGCAGGAAGTCGGGGAGCACCTCGCTGTCCCGACGGCCCGGGCGGCGCCGGTCCTCAGGAACCGTCCAGTCTGCCGCGAAAAGAGTGCCGTCGATGTAGAGCGTGCGCTTCTCGCGAGGCCGGTGGCGGGCGAGCAGGCCCAGGATGTCGTCGCGAAGGCCCGAGATTTCGTTGCGTCGAGCCGCCCGCTCCACACGCTGCAGCACCGGCGCCAAGACCCCGAGCGTCACGCCGAGCGCCGCGAAGCCAGCCACGACGTAGTCGCCCAGAATGAGTGGTTCCTGATGGGCGAAGGCGTCCAGGAACGGCGTGTAGTAGGCCAGCACATGTAGGTCCGGGTCGACGGGAAGGTCTACGGCGCGAGGGTCGGCTGTGTCCGGGTCGATCGCCGTCAGACGCATGGGGCTATGAGGGGAGGAGAAGTGCACCGCGCTCGCGTATGCGATCTTCGGCACTACGCCCTTGATGGTCTTGACTGTCCTCTTCTGTTCCTCCATGGCTTCGCGCAGCTTCTTCGTCAGCGGGCCTGAACGGCCCTTGGCTTCCGCGACGACATAACCGCCGACGGTCCGCTCTCCGAAGAAGTCCGCCCGGCTCGGGCCGGGGGCGAAGGTGAGGTTGTAGGCGGAGGCGTAGCGGGCGACGTGCATGAAGAACCGGACGGATAGCTGCCTCTCGGCGAAGATCTGGCACATGGCCTGCCCCAGGGTGTAGGACAGCATGCCCTTCTCGGAGGGGTCGAGTTCGCGGGCGAGGTCGGTACGTGTGATGCGACGGATCGGATCATCGCTCCAGCTGAGATAGGCGGGCAGTACCGCCACCCTGTGGCACCACTCGTACGCCGATGACCTCCCGTGCTTGGTTTGGTCGTACGGGGCTCTGCCCGTGATGAACAACGCGCGCGCCAAGTCTTGCGGCAGGACTGGCAGATCCTGCTCGACGGGGACTCCGGTACTGGCCGGGAAGAGCGTGGCATCGGTGCGCACGTGCGCGGGGCCATTGAAGAACATCGTCGCCGCTTTCCGGGTTCAGGGCCGTCATACACAGACCGTGAGGATCGTCGTACCGGCATCTCTCTATCACCCCGGTCCGCAGTCCGCCCCGGCATCAGCGGAGACGGAAGTGATCCCCCGGGAACTCTGGCTCGCCGCATGGCTCCGGCCACGCCAGGCGCCTGTGTCCGCGTGCCGCCCTGATGGCGACGGGCGCGTCGGACCGCGCCGGCCATCAGTCACCGAAGCGACCCACGACAGCCGCATGTTGCTGGAAAGTGAGCGTCGGCGTGGGCCACCACATCATCCGGATCTGTGAGCGACAAGGCGTCCCTGTCCTCGCCGACCGCGCCTATACCGGCGCCGGCCCCCCACGTCGCCGCCGGCCTCAAACGACCACCCGGGGGCGAACTCACCCGACGTTGCGCTACCGCGGTCCTCCAGCGAAGACAGCGGTGTCCGAGTCCCGATCCGGGAACCGGAGGCCAGTTGTAGGCTCCCGCCATGCCGATCTTTGAATACCGGGGCGAAGCCGCCAACTTGAAGGTGCTGGCACGGGAAATAGAGGCGGATCAGCACCTCGCCGGAAAGTGCTCCCTCGCCCTCACGCCCCTGCAGCAGAACAGGCGCGACTCCTTACGCCACGCCCACTGGGCGGAGATCTCCATCTCCGTCGCCGCCGGACTGGCCACGAACACCCTGTATGACGCCTTGAAGGCACTGGTCGAGCGGGCGCGTGACCGGGGGCCCGTGGAGGAGGCGCCTCCTCGACCGGAAGACGACGACCAGGGTGCGGACGGCTCGGAAGGGGTGAACCGGTGACCGTCCACTCTCCACGTCTACGGAACTCGAGCGGCGCCGAGTTGAATCTGCGCAGCCAGATCCTCTTCCAGGATCAGACCCGCACGCGCACCAGCGATCTTGTGACGGCGGTCGGCTCCTGGCACAAGACCTACGTCCACGAGAGCAGCCACTGGGCGCGATATCACGGATCCACTGTCGGCATTCTTCTGAGCCTGCTGCGGCGCACGAGGGACCAGTTGGCCGCGTATACGATCTCTCACCTGCCCCGGCAAGACGTTGAGCATCTCCACGAGGACCGGAGCAGCGGACTCCCCTTTTTCTCCTTCGAGCGCTACCCCAAGCACGCCCAAGGGGAACTGAAATACAGCGAATTGGATTGGCTCAACCTCTACTTCGCCTACTATCTCCTCTTGGACCCGGAGGGTCTGACGGAGTTCGACACCGCCACCTGGGACATGCGGGCGGCAATGGAGCACTCCCTCGAAGACATGTGGCGCCAGGGTGCGGGCACGGAGATGGTCGAGTGTCCCGATGACGTACGCGTCGGCATCGACGGGCCTCTGAAGCTCGTGCACACCTCCGAGGGCCCGCTCACCACTCGCGTCCTCTTCGAGTGCGCGGCGGTGCTCGACGAACTCTTCCAGTTCGAGGGCGCCTTCATACGGAAATCTGACCCGGCGCTGCGCGAGTTCTTGCTCGAGGTGCTGAACGGCGAGTATGGGATGCCGTGTCGCCTGGCACGTGCTCTCGCAGGGCGCACCCTCGGCGGAAGTACCGTCCTGGCCCTCATCGACTTCGCACTGAACCCTGTGGTGCCGGGCTTGAACTCCGACGACCCGTCCGTCGACTGGAAAGAGCTCTACCCTCCCTACCGGTTCGTGACGGCAGCCAAGGCGATGACGAGCTGGGAGACGGACCTGGAGTTCCAGTATCCGAGCCACGAGGCGACGGTCCACTTCCAGCACATGCTGGCCAAGCGCAGTGGGCTCCGGATGGGAAGCGTGGCTTCCCGTCTGTCCGACCTCTCGACCCTCCGGGAAGCCGCCACGACCCCCATGCACCTGTCCGCGCGTACGCCTGCCGTGTCCCTCATGTGCGCTTCACGTCTGCTTGCCCTGCGGGAAAGAGACGTCTGTTCAATCTCGCACTACGGCGTCAATTTCCTGGGCGAGAGAGCGACCCGGCTCATCAAGCCCGACCGGGACATGCAGTGGCTGTTCCCGGTGTTCCAGGTGAGTCAGGGTGAGTACCGGTGGCCGGCGGAGCACGTGGGCCTCGATGAGGCGACGGACCTACTGATAGGTGCCGCCGTGGCGTCGGCGTACGACGACATCCTGCACGGCGTCGGCCCTCTCGCTCACGACCACCTTCCCCGCAGCCTCTTCGACGACGTCGGACAGGTCGAAGCGCTGAACCAGGTCCTCAAGGACTCGACGGGACTGGACATGGGCTGGCATCGGACCTGATGCGGACCCATTCACCGCTCCTGGCGCAACGCCTTCGCTGAGCACCGGTCAGGCTGTGCGCCTCGTACATGGCCATCCCTCACCCGGTCCGTCGGCCTATGAGGTGGTGGCCGCACGGGTGCCGTATGTCGAACATTCGGGAGTGAATTCAGATCGATAGGCGACCGAAACTGAATCAAATGCGACCGCTGTGCATTTAGAGAATTATGGTGACAAGATGCGGCTCCAGATCCTGAGGGGGTGACGGCATCTCATGGGGCTTGTGGCTTCCCCTGCTGTGTGTTCCCGCCGGGCGTCCCAGGGTGTGTACGAGCGCAGCAAGGAGCCGCGATGACCCAGCCCAGTGATCCGCGTGCCATCCCAGGCCCGCGAGACGGCTCCGCCGAACCACACGGGACCGTAGTCCCGGTGCCGCCCCGGCTCACCAAGGCGGTCATCCGCAACTTCCGGCTGCTCCGCAGAACCGAGCTTTCCTTCACGGACAAGGTGACACTGTGCGTCGGCCGCAACAACACGGGAAAGACCTCGCTGGCAAAACTGTTCGAATTCTTCGTGGCGAGGAAGAAGGCCGCGCTGCGCATCGAGGACTTCTCCGCCGACTGCTACGAGGAGTTCCTCGCCGCCCATCGCCTCTTCGCCTCGGGTGAGGCGGAGCAGGCGCGCGACACGGTTCCGGCAATCACCCTCACCCTCCACATCTCCTACGACAAGGACTGCGGCCAGTACGGACCCCTGGCCCCCTTCGTGGTGGACCTTGACCCCGACTGCTCCGAGGTGGTGATCAGGTTCGCCTTCGCGTTGGGGGACGGTGCCCTGAAGGAGTTCTTCGGCGGCGTGCCGGCGGGGCCGGATGCCACGGCCACGCTTGAGCAGCTGGGCAGAGGTATCCCGAAGCACTTCGAGATGTCGGTGATGGCGGTCGACCCGACCGATGAGGCGAACGTCCGACCGGTCGACCTCGCGGATGTGCGCACCCTGGTGAGGGTGGACTTCGTCGAGGCGCAGCGAGGGCTGGACGACGAGAGCGACGGGCATGCCGCACCAATCGGAGCGGTCTTCGAGCAACTGCTGACCGCGGCGGAGAAGAGTCAGAACGCGACGTGGCTGGAGGAGCTCGCCGCGAACATCGACAGGACACTCGTGGACACCTCCGGCAGTCTCGACTGCAGCCTCCAGAAGGTCCGCGAACGGGTGGCGCCGACGTTGAAGGCATTCGGCTATCCAGGTCTGGCCAACCAGGAGTTCGTCACGGCCGCCCGGCTGGACTCCAAGAGGCTGCTCAGGAACTTCGCGCGCATTCACTATCCGGGAGTGGCCGGTGTGCGGTTCCCGGAGTCGTACAACGGCCTCGGTACGCGGAACTTGGTGATGATTCTGCTCAGGCTCTTCACCTGCTACCGCGATCACACGGCGACCTCTCCGGAGTCGGGGATCCATCTCGTCTTCCTGGAGGAACCGGAGGCCCATCTGCATCCGCAGATGCAGGAGGCGTTCATCCAGCGACTCACGTACTCCGTCAATCTGTTCCCTCGGATCGACGCGCAGATGAGAGCGACGATGCCCGGGCAAAAGGGAGCGGTCGAGGAGAGCAGCACCGCAATCGACAGCAGCCCCCGGTGGAACGCTCAGTTCGTGGTGACCACCCACTCGGCACACGTGGCCAACCGGGGACACTTCTCCGACATCCGGTACTTCCGGAAGGAGGAGGACACCGTGGAGAGCGGAAGCGAGCCGGGGCCGGCTCGCACCGTCATCAAGGACCTGTCCCAGGTGACCGGCGACGAGAGGTTCCTCCGCAAGTACCTGACCCTCACCCGGGCCGACCTCTACTTCGCGGACAAGGCCATCCTCGTCGAGGGCGCCAGCGAGCGTATCTTCGTCCCGGCTGCGGAGGAGAAGCTGGCGGCGAGGAGGCCCGAAGAGACGCCCCAGCACCAGTACGTGACCTTGATGGAGGTCGGCGGGGCGCATGCCCACAGGTTCTATCCGCTGCTGAAGGTCCTCGGGATCCCAGCCCTGATCATCACGGATCTTGATCCCGTCGACGACAGTGAGCCCAAGATTCGCAAATGTCTGGTGTCCGAATCCGGACGCACGTCCAACCAGTCCATCAGGGCGTGGTCCCCCGAGATGTCCGACATCACGGTGGCCGAGCTGCTGCAGCGGGCCGAGACGGACCCGCCGATCGCCGGCGGCAGCATGTGCCTCGCCTACCAGGTGCCGGAGGAGCCCGGCGGTCCGTGCGGCCGCACTTTCGAGGACGCCTTCGCGCTGGCCAACCGGGCCCTGTTCGGTATTTCCACGGGTGCCGCTCCCGCCGAGGAACTGGAACAACAGGCCCGTAGCAGCGTAGAGACCAGGCACAGCAAGGTCGACTTCGCCCTCGACCATGTCCTCGGAGACCACGACTGGCAGGTCCCGAAGTACATCAGGCGCGGCCTCGAGTGGCTCATGGCACAGGACGGGACGGCGACGAAGGCGGACGTCCAGTGACGACGGAGGCGGAAGATGTCACGCACGCGATCCTGACGGCTCTCCAAGCGGGCCGTCACTTCAAGGTGGAGGCCGGTGCCGGTGCGGGCAAGACCAGCTCACTGATCGAGGCGCTCCAGAGCATCCTGGCTGACCGCCCCCGCTACCTCCCGCGGCCCCACCAGCGCATCGCCTGCGTCACCTACACCAATGTCGCCCGCGACGAGATCATCAGCCGTACCGACCGCAGCCCGTACGTGTTCGCCGAAACCATCCATGGTTTCCTGTGGCAGCTGCTCTCCCCTTTCGGCAAGCACCTGTTGCGCCACATCGTCGAGCTGGACCTCATGCTGTCGAAGATGGAGGGCCACACCTCACTGGACGGCTACACCGTCGAGTACAGCACCGGCTTCCAGAAGGTGGACCACGACAGCCGTCGGGTGCAGTTGGGTCACAACGATCTGCCCGTCCTCGCGAGGGCGTTTTTCGCCCTTCCCAAGTTCCGGGCTCTGGCTGCCGACCGGTTCCCGATCGTCTTCGTGGACGAGTACCAGGACACCCCCGCCGGTCTGGCGGAGGCCATGCTGGGCACGCCGGGCGATGAGGCCACTGCGCGCGGCCCCCTCTGCGGCTTCTTCGGGGACCATTGGCAGCAGATCTACGACAACGCGTGCGGGGCACTTGAGGACGCCCGCCCGACATCGGTCTTCAGACGGCGCAATCGGCGCTCGCAGCGCGCCGTCGTGAACCTCCTGAACACGATGCGTCCCGAATTGACGCAGACCATGGCGTCAGGAGTTGGCGAGGGCACCGTCGCCGTCTATCACACCAACGAATGGGCCGGGACGAGGCTCACCCACCACCGGAAGGGTCAGCTCGGCTGGGACGCGGCCCACGCGGCTCGGAAATGGGTACTGGACGACGTCCGCGACCGGTTATGGAGCACCGGGGCATCCGGTCACGATGCCCAGGGGCGGGCGGAGGAGCCCAGCACGAAGATCCTCATGCTCACGCACGAGACGATCGCCGGCGAACTGGGATATCAGAAGCTCCACGGGGCCTTTCGGCGTAACGATTCCTACGTGAGGAAGGAGGACCACGCCATGGCCTTCTTCATGGACACGCTGGAACCGGCCCTGCTCCACCACCGGAACAAGCGCTACGGCGCGATGTTCGACGCACTCGACCCCCGTGGCCGCCCACCCATCAACTCGTCGGCCGACAAGCAGGAATGGATGGCGTTCCTGACGAAACTGGGGGAGGCCCGCAAGACGGGCACGGTCGGCGACGTCCTCGACCTCTGTCTTGAGCAGCAGCTCTTCGACGGCCTGGGGAAGGTGCGCGAGCGTCACCGGAAGGCCGTGTCACTATCCGGCACCGACCCGCAGGCTGTGAGTGACGATAAGGCCGAAGCCCGGGCGGCGGCGCGGTCGAAGGAGTACCAACAACTGCGCCAGGTGCCGTACGCGGAGTTGCTGGCGTTGAGCGAGCACCTCGGCGGCGGCACGCCCTTCGCCACACAACACGGAGTCAAGGGACTGGAGTTCAACCGGGTTCTCGCCGTGGTCAGCAAGGGACACTCCCGCTTCCAGATCCCCGAGATGCTGGCTAACTTCTCCCGGCGCGACGAACTGATGGACAAGGAACTGGAGGCGTTTATCAGGGCACGCAACCTCTTCTACGTGGCATGCTCACGGGCCAGAGAGCATCTGGCCATCCTCTTCACCACGAAACTTGAGCCCGCTGCACTGGACACCCTTCGGGAGTGGGTCGGCGAGTCGCGGATCACGTTGCTGCGGTTCGACGGGGATACGGTGGTGGGTGGCGAATGAGGGACGATGCAGGCCGGACGGATCCCCGGGCCAACCCCAACAAGGGATGCCCTGGGTTGCTGGTCGCCCGGATGCGATCGCCTCATGACGACCTCGGGCAGCTCCCAGCCGCCAAAGATCAGGGAGGAAGTGGGCGAAGGTCGGAGCGCCCCGCAGTCGCTCAGCCGTGAGCCCGTGTATCTCGACCGGCCCCGGGCCGCATCCAGGGTTGAGCAGGGTCGAGAACTCTCCGGACCGTTCGCCTTCCGGGCTGATCGTCACCACCGCGACGGACAGCACTCGGGTCCCGGCCACCGGCGTCACGGTCCGCGACGACATGCGTCAGGAGGTCTTCCGCCCGCTCCCCATCCACCTCGGCGCGCTGGACGAGACCCTGAAGTGGGGCGGCGAAGCCGTCGAGGCGACCGATGCCCGCATCGACGTCGAGCTGACGGTTCAGGACGGCACGCTGCACCTCTGGCTCGGCCTCGACAGGGTGGACGTCCGGGCGGCTTGCGACGATTTCGCCCGCCTGCTGCACACCCTTCCGTACACCGACTGCCAGGTCGGTGACGACCATGTACTGCTGCGCCTGCACGGCGATCTCGAGACCGATCCCCTTTTCCCTTGGCCGCCGTAGGCATGGATGCCTACGCCTCCGGGCCGAAGGATCGGCGACGGCTCATTGAGCAAGTCACCGATGGGCCTGCGGAAGCACAGGCCAAGCAGCCGTATTCGTGAGCCCGTAACGCGAGCCGGGCCACGTTCTTCGCTCCGCTTCAGGCTGGCAAGGGCGTGACAGGAATGGCGCTGCAGAGCCCCCGCTGGCTCTTTCAGGAAACGGCTGCCCCTGGCTCACCGAAGGCCCGGCCGACGCCGGGACGGCGAAAAACTTGGTATGCGGAGCCGACGGGACCAGGTAACGTCTTGCTCATGTTCTTCCAGACGCCGATTTACGAGTGAGTGCGTGATGGGCCCCTGCTGACGTCCTTCGACGTCGCTGTGCCGTTCCCCACCGATGAATCCGTAGATCACTTCACAACATTCCGGGAGAACCCGTGAGCAAGAACATCAACAACCCCGTGGGCATGGGCGGCGGCCAGCGCAAGAAGCTGTCCCGCGCCGAACGGCAGAACAACGGTCCGCACCGCAACCTCGACCGCCAGGGTGCCGCCGACCAGAAGGCGGAGCTGGTGCGCAAGATGCGCGAAAAGGCCGGCACAGCCGAGGGTGCCGGGCAGACCGGCGACAACACCGCACAGAGCTGACGCACCGCCACCGCAGGGCGGCACCGCACGGGGCAGGGTCCGGACCGCGACACGTGGCCCGGGCCCTGCTGCCGTACCGAGCGCGACCTGCCCCGCTCAGGTTCCGGCCGAGCATCCGCGTCTCAGCTGGCCAACCGGGGCAGCCGCAGATTCAGCAGCCTCGTCACCGCCACCACCCCGAGCTGCACCAGCAGCGTCACCACCAGCGCGTTCCCCGTGCACAGCCCGGGCGACACCGCCTCGCTGAGTTGGCCAGCGTCGACGCGCGCCAGGGGGCTCTTCGAGTCTGAGTCGGGTGCAGTAAGCCGTGGAGAGAGGTTCGAGTGCCTCCGGCGGCAGGCCCGTGGGCGGATGGTCGAATCGGGTTCAGTGTATGAATTTCACCATGTCGCTGACCTGCGAAATCGCATCCCAAAGTTCGAGTAGCCGATACGCCGAGTTGGTGCAGCCCGGTGCCGCTCATTCGCTTTCGTCGTTGGTGACGATCTCGAAAGTCGTCTTGGCACAGGCATCGCCACGCCTGATCGTCAGCGGAGCGCTGGATGCGGTCGGGCCTGACTGTCAGTGGTGCCGCATACCCTGAATGAGCACCTCGGCCGGCTACTTGCCGACGGGTCGTGTCCAGCAAGGAGGATGAGGCGATGGCTGATCGCAAGACGGTGACGCGCCAGACGTTCATCGGTGAGAAGGGCATCGCCCTGATCGAGCGACGCTGCCTGGAGATGGGCCACCTCTTCCATCCCCGGCGCGTCGATCACGGCATCGACGGACACATCGATCTGGTCGACCCCGACAGCCGCGCCGTGCTGAACCTGACCCTGCTGGTCCAGAGCAAGGCGCAGGACCGGCGTTTCTCTGGCGAGACGGACGACGGCTTCCACTATCTCTGCGACCAGCGCGATCTTGATCACTGGCTGTCCGGTAACTCGCCGGTCATCCTGGTCTTTTCCCACCCCGAGAGTCATGAGGCGTGGTGGGTGGAGGTCAAGGCGGCGTTCCCGGACGCGGTCAGCCGTGCTGCCCGCCGCGTGGACATCGACAAGCACACCCAGCGCTTCGACCGGGACGCCGCCCAGGCACTGCTGCGCTTGGCGATGCCGCGGACGACGGGCCTGTACCTGCGGCCCGCGTCGATCACCGAAGTGCTGACCACGAACCTGCTGCCCGTCATCGAGATGCCGCCGACCGTGCATCTGGCCCCGACGACCTTCACTGACTACCGCGCGGCCGGTGGCGCACTGGAGACGCAGGGCCGGCGTGAGTCCGGCTGGATCCTGCGGGACAACCTGGTCCTGTCGTTCCACGACCTGCGGGACTCGCCTTTGCGGGTGCTCTGCGACGGAGATCCCGAGCGGCACGAGACCAGAGAGTGGGCGGACAGCGACGACCTCGACACCCAGCACCGCTTCGCTGACCTGCTCTCCCGGACCGTTCAGGGCTCCTATCCGGAACTGCGGTGGCACAAGGACCGCAAGCACATGCACTTTCGCGCGACCTCGCACCTGGGGCCTCGCAAGGCGGGCAAGGGACCCGGATCACGCGGCCGGACCGTGTTCGGTCCGCACACCTCGAAGTCCGACCCACAGCGCGTCGGCTACTACCACCACGCTGCACTGCGCATGAGATTCCGGCGCCTGGACGGTGTCTGGTACTGCCAGCTGGAACCGGACTACTGCTTCACCACCGACGGGTACACCGAATACCCTTTCGCCGACCGGCTCCTGGCGGGGATCAAACGTCTCGACCGGCATCCGGCGGTCCGAGGCTGGACCCGCATGTGGGCCAACTACCTGCGCCAGGAGGCCGACTTGTTCACGGAAGCACGGCCCGTCCAGTTCGGCGAGCTGGCCACCATGACGGTCGAGCGCGGTATCGACGACCTGTTGTGGGGGCCGGCGCCGTCCGGGGCCACACCCGAGGACGACCAGGACCCGTCCGCCGGAGGGCAGGAAAGTCTGGACGCTGTACTGGCTGCCGCGGATGCGGACACCCAGGATCTCCTCAGCCTGCTCCAGGACGGCGAGAGCGACGAGGGTGCTCCTCGGCGAAGAAGCCCTGGAAGCAAAGCCAGGTCTGCAGGACTGCGGACGCCCCGTCAGGGACGGGCGAGCGGTGCGAGGCGAGGCCGGTGATCAGCTCGGTGATCCTTGACGAACCAGAACTGGAATTCGGGGGAGCGGCCCGGCACATCGATCCACGGTTCGGGATCACGAACTACGGTCCCGCTGATCTCGGCGTGGCCGACGCGCCCAGGGCGATCCGCGTCGGCCTTGTCGGTCCTGCGGACCAACTCGACGGGCTGCGCCAATGGCTAGAGCGCTGCCGGGAACCCATAGCGGCCAAGGACGAGAAGTACCCGCATCTCTTCCCGGAATTCCCCGGCTGCGACACCGACCGCGGTCTGCACACCACCCTTGTCTTCAGCGACCGCAACACGCGGGCGATCAGCAGCCGCGACCTGCGCGCCATCGAGACCGCCGGCCAGCCGGCAGCCCTGACCAAGGCCGTGAGCATTTACGCGGAAGAGATCAGGACCCTGGCTGACGAGAACCGTGTCGACGTCCTCCTGGTCGCCAGACCCGAGCAGCTCATCGACACCGCCAGCCGATCAGCCCGCGGCCCGAAGGAGGCCGACAAGCTTCCAGCCCGGGACACGCTCGACGAGCCGCCCCCGGCTCCGTTCGCCAACTTCCACGACCTGCTCAAAGCCCGGCTGCTGCACCTGCGCCAGCCCATCCAGATCATCCGACGCAGCACCTGGGAGGAAGCCACCCGGCCTCCCGAGGGCCACAGTCGCCAGGACGAGGCCAGCCGGGCCTGGAACCTGCACGTCGCCCTTTACTACAAGGCCGGTGGAGTCCCGTGGCGCCTCCTGCGCAGTCCCGCTGACCTCACGACCTGCTACGTCGGTGTCGCCTTCTACCGCAGCGACGACGGGAGCTCTCTGAGCACCTCCGTCGCGCAGGTATTCAACGAACGCGGGGACGGCGTGATCGTGCGCGGAGGGCCGGCGAGGATCAGCCGCACCGACCGCCAGCCCCACCTGGTCCGCGCCGACGCGCACGCCCTCCTGGTCCACGCCCTGGGCGCCTACCGGCGCGAGCACCACACCGCACCCGCGCGCATCGTGCTGCACAAGACCTCGGCCTTCACCGACGACGAGGCAGGCGGCTTCCAAGACGCCGCGGACGAACGGTTCATCGACACGCTGGAGATGAGCTGGATCACCAGCAGCGAAGGAGCCGCAGCCTTCCGTCCCGGAGACGCACCGCCCCTGCGCGGCACCCTCGTCACCCTCGGCGAACGCGAACTCGCGCTGTACGCCACCGGCAGCATCGAGTTCTACCGAACCTACCCCGGCATGTACATTCCGCGCCCGATCGGCATCAGGCCCGTGACCCCCACCCGCAACCCCCGCGAACTGGCAGCCGAAGTCCTCGCCCTGACCAAGATGAACTGGAACCAGACCCGCCTCGACGGCCGCCTGCCCGTCACCCTGCGCACGGCCAACCAGGTCAAATCCGTCCTGCGCTTCTGCCCGCCCGACCAGGCTGTCGCCACCCGCTACGCCCACTACATGTAGTCAGCCGACCGGGCGATTCGCTTTCCGCTGGCCGGGCTCACACGCTGATCCGTTCCGGCGCGTCGCACGCCCGTGGTGCGGGTGCGCGGCCGGTCCTGGCGGGCTGGTCGATCGCCGCTATGTGCTACTACCGGGCGGGCGACTCCTCCCGGTTGGTCTACCGGCCGCGCAAGCACCGCAAGCACTGCAAGCACCGGGGTGCAGTACGCAACAGCCTCGCTTGGACCGACTGTCGCGACTTGGTCCTGCGCCCCACATCCAGCTCAAAGCCCCTATCGTCCTAATCTGGGACGAGCTCAACACCCACTGGTCCGCCGGGATGCGCGAGTACGCGAACAAGCTCGACTGGTTCGCTATCGCCCAATTACCCTCTTGCGTACCGGATCTGAAACCGGTGGAGGTGTTTGGCCGCTGTTACGGCGCGGTCTGCTGGCCAACACCGCCTTCACCGACGACGACCATCCCGAACGCACCCTCCGCTGGGGTGTGCGTCATATTCAGCTCCGCCCAGACCTGAGCGGCGGGTGCCTTGCCGGCACTGGACTCAAGCTCACGCATCAGCCGACAACACTCCAAAGAGTTCAGTGACTCAGGCACCAGGGGACAAGTAACTCGCTGGTACTGGTCAGGGCCGTCACGCTCCGCCCATACGATCGACCCCACACGGACATTGAGGGGGATGCATGAACCCGATAGCGCGGAGCCCGTTTGGCCCTGCAGCGGAGCAGCGCTGCAACATCAAGGCCCATGCTGAGCTGGTGTTGCTCGACGAGAACGTTAAGAATTTGTCCAAGGCACTCGTGGAGGAATGCAGGAAGGAGACCGCGAAGTACCAGCACCTTGCTGAAATAGAAAGGGACGCGCGCCGCGAGGCCGAGATTAGGGCAAGGTCCTACGCCAAAGTGATCGACCAGCATGATGACCTCAAAGCGAAACTCGAATCGATGATCCCTGACTTGGTGCAGGAAGTGCAGTACCTGCCGAAAGAACCCGAGGTCGCTGAGTTGGAAGCTCAGCTCAGGGCGGCGGAGAAGGAGCGGGACGGCCTCACTGAGCTGCTCAGAGCTGCAGAGGAGGAGCGAGACGCAGCCCTACGCGCCCGTGACACTGCCATCGCACGCCTGCGACCCCGGCAGGCGGACGGCATTGTGGTGGGAGACGCGGAGGCCCTCCAGCTGAGGTTGGATGCACCCACCCTTTGCGGCGTCCTCGAACAAGCGAAGCGCTACTGCACGCTGCTCGTGATCACCGCTGACCCTGACGAGGCCGAGCGGCTGGAGCACCATCAAAAGGCGTCGCTCTGGAGGGATCGCCTTGCAGACGCCCTCGCGATGATCCAGGCGTACGCCGAAGATAAGAATCTGACCAGGGCGCGCGGCCGCGGGGCGGGCCCTGACTTCGCCAATCTGAGGGCGTACTGCGGCAGCCGCCCATCGCCGTTGCTCTCGCCAGTCAAGGTGATTCTGAACGAGGGGAAGTTCGCCAGCAGCAGCCCTCGCGGCAAGGCTGACAGGAGACTCCCGGTCCCCGAGGGTATTGACCCGTCGGGATACGCGGCAATGCTGGAACACATTCGCATCGGCGACGGAGCGCCACCTGCGCCCCGCTTGCACTACCTCGATGACACGGATCAAAGCGGCCTGATCGTCGTGGGATTCTTCGGTGAACACCTGCACAACGCCAGCACCAACTAACAGGGGCGACCAGAAAAACAGGCCCCGAACTCCCCTGGACGGTCTCCTCCCGGGCGTCGTAGAGCTGCTGGGCGAGCTTGGCCTGGTGGGGAGTGAGCTTGGGCTCGGGCTCCCGCACCGGCCGCGGGCCCTCGCGGAGGCGAGCCCGTCGTTGGTGTTCGCCACGATCAGCTCGCGCTGGGGTCTGGCGAGCACGGACAACATCCCGAAAATCGCCTGCCCTTCCATAGTGGAGATGACGATGCTGCCCTGCTCGATGACGTGCAGAACTCACCAGCCCGCTGGCTGGGCTGGACCCGCGATCGACAATCGACCACGCGCGCGGAAGCTGGTGGACGTATGTGGGCGGCGCTGCCCGGCCGTGCTGGAAGGCCGGAGGCAGGACCAACGAGAGTGAGTTGGTGTCAGAGGCGTCGCCGATACTCGGATGGTTAATCAGGGTGAGAGGGTGTCGGCGTGAAGGAGCTACAGGACGGCATAACCCGCCTACTGCCTGACGTGGTCAAGGCGGAGATTGAACCAGAGAGCTGTCCGACCTGGTTGCGGCGGCCAGGGCGGACCGAGTGCGTCGGCATGTGGGAGACGGTCGCGGCCATCTACGGCGCACTCACTGGGCTGGTCCTGCCGGAGCAGGCCCCTTCTCGCGAACGGCGGAGCCTGGACGTCCTGCTGACCTACGAGAACGGGCAGCAGCAGATCCTGGAGGTTGACGAGAAGCAGCACTTCACCGCAGCCCGCGCTCTGACGCTGGAGCACTACCCGGCAGGCGTGAAGCTCGGCTTCGATGCTTCTCGATGGTTGGCCCGCTCGCAGGCTCTGACTGGGCGTGAACCCGGCGGCGGCTTCGGCAAGTCAAAGCCGCCGTTATTCCCTGGCGAGGGCGGGCGCCATCGGCAACGCGCCTTCAGGGACGCACTGGCGGATCTGCTGCCGCCCGTGCACGACTGGCTCCCGACCATCCGGATCAGTGATAGGGAGGTCACCGCCATCACCGCCGCACCGGATCCGGTCTCGTCGCTCAGAACACTGCTTGGTGAACGCGGGGTACCGGCTGCGTGTCTCGCCTCTGAGTGAGACGGCGCGGCGGCCCCCGCCGTTCATGGTAGAAGCGAAGCGCCCGGCCAGCTCATCTGCCGGCCGGGCGCACTGCTACCCCCTGTGGGACGACGAAGCCCGCCGGAAAACTCCGGCAGGGCGTCTGCGCACGCCGGGCTACGACGGCGTGCAGTGTCCGGCGAGGGCACCGTTGTTTGTTGGCGATGCAGCTCGGGTGGGTAGGCGACGCCTGGTTCTCACAGAGAGGCTCCGGAAGGCCGCTCTGCGAGACGTCAGGAAATCCGTTCGTACAGGGCGCCCTCCGCCTCGCGCAGCTCGCGCTCGACGGCTTCGGCAAGGTTCGGGTTGTCGATGAGGACGCCGAACTCGACGTTGTTGTTCTCCGCGCTCCAGGAGAAGTTCGCGCTGGTCACCAGGAGAAGGTGGTGATCGATGGCGAGGAACTTGGCGTGGTTGCGGACGTATGTGCCGTCGAACTGCTTGGTTCGCCAGACCTCGGCCGGCGCTAGGTGCGCAGCGACTTCTGCAGTCGTCGGGGACCGTTGCTGTCCGACGCCGTCCGCGGCCCGGGCGTCCATATAGACGCGGACGGCGATGTCGTCACGCTGTGCGGCTTCTCGTAACGACTTCCAAAGCGCTGAACTCCGTTGGAAGTTGAAGGTCGAGCACGTGATTGCGTGGCGTGCGCTGTCCACGAGGCGGGTCACCGAGGTGGTGAGCGGCCCGCTCTGGACGAGGTGTCCGGGCATGGTCCAGAGCGGTGACAAAGTAGTCGGCAGAGCCCGTGCCCCCTCGATTGCGCGCAGGGCCAGGACCTGTTGGCGCCTTGGCCCGGTGCCGCTGGCAACCGCCTCCAGAAGGCGTCGGACCTCTGCCCGCTGGCCGACCGCGACGACCTTGAGCGCTGCGGTGAGGGTGTCACCGTCGGCGAGCCGGTCCGCGATGCCTTTGGCCTCGGTCCCGGTGAGGAGTTGGCCAAGGCGTCGTGGCGCGTCCGCCTCACTCATGGATCTGGAAGAACCCGAGGTTGCTGCCGGGCAGGTCGAGGAGGAAGCGGCGGTCGAGGAAACGGTTGGCGCGTTCGCAGGAGGTCTCCGAGGCCATGACACAGCAATGGCAGGCGGCACCGTGGAGGAAGTCCTCAGGGTCCTGCGGGGTGCGCTTCGAGCAGATGGGGTCGGAGGAGCATCGGGCGGCCTTGCGTAGCGCGCTGTCGACGACCCTTTGGAGGCGGGAAGGCTCGCTGAGTTGGACGAGGCCGCCGAGGGTGCCGTCGCTGTCGGACGCCGTTGTGCAGATCAGAAGGCCGGCCGACGGGTCTCGGCCCTCCGCGGCGGGCCAGGCGTAGAGGCGTTCGCTGAGACTTGCCGCCGAGTAGCCGCAGGTGAGGGCGAGTTCGCGGATCAAGATGTGGGCGAATGTGTGGATGAGCCAGTAGCGCGGGGGCTTCAGGCGGGTATCGGGGTCGACCTGGTCGGCGGTGTCGGAGAAGCGGCGTCGGAAGTTTCTGACGTGTGCCTCGCGGTGGAACTTCCACATGTCGGTGTCAAGGACGCGTTTTTCCCATGCGGCGACTGCGTTCTCGTCGAGCTGGAGGAAGATGCCTTCGCCCCGGTCCTCGGTTGCTACGGTCCAGGCCGGTCGTGGTGTACGGGTCAGTGGGGCCAGGCGGCGCGGGAGGTCGCCGACGCGGTCCATGTCATCAATGCGGGTGAAGCCGACCAAGGCATTCACCTTGCGGAGACGTTCGACCGCGAGGACGCGGGTGATCTCCGGCTGCAGGGTCTCGCCTCGCTCGCGGGTGGCGAGGGTGAGGCCGCTCTTGGGGTCCTCGACGCGGGTGCCGACGATGTCGCGCAGCAAGTAACGCCATTCAGGTACGAGAAGGTCGACCGGATCCCAGTCGCGGAGCTTCTCTTCCTGCTCCTCCGGAGTGTCGGTGGGTGCGGAGGCGGCCTGAAGGATTTGTTCCAGGTCGTGGTCAGACAGGCCGGTTACGTCTACGCCGCCGTCCATCCCCAGCAGGTCCCTGATCAGGTCGAGGCTGGCGCGGTACTTGGCGAGCTTGTCGCCGAGCGCGGTGCGGACCCGGTCGGCCAGGTCACTGGCTTTTTCTTCCTGGGACTCCGGCATGACGATGATCGACTGGGTGGCCGGGAACCACAGGTTGGAGGCCCCGACGAGCATCAGCCGGGTGTCGTTGCCGCACCCCCTGGGCTCGAAGGCGTCCAGGTGCGGGTGACGTCCGCGACACTTCGGCAGTTTCGCCTTGCCGGCCTCGCCCTGTGCCTCGTTCATCGGGCGCCGCAAGTCGCAGGATGCGCACTGGATGACGGCCGAGGCACCCTTCCCGGCCGTCCGGTCGACCATCTTCAGGGCGGGCAGTTCTGCCTTGCTGCATGGCTGCCCGCGATGCACCCACAGGTCGTACGGGAACTCGTCCAGGTGCCCGTCGACGCAGGCCAGCAGATAACGGGCCGGGATGGCGGTGCGCCGCATCGGCTTGCGGGTGCGGCCACCCGCGCGCCCCGTGCACTTGGCATGCTCGAAGACAGCCAGGTCGGTGCGGAAGGGATGCGTATTGCGGTAGTCGAACTGGGCGAGCAACCCGAGCATGTCGCAGCCAGTGCACCGTAGCCACTGCGGGAAGACCCGGGACGGGACGCCGAGGTCGTTGCCCTCGGCGGACCGGCTGTGCTTCTTCGGCTGCCAGGGATACGGCCGCAGCTGCACGTCGGGGGAGCGCAGCATCATCCGGACCACGTCACGCAGCCGTGGAGCGTGGATCTGAGGAGGCGCGGAGTCACGCCGCTGCCAGATGCGGTCCCACTCGTCCAAGCCAGTGGGCATGATCGTGAACTGTGGCAGGTCCATGATCGCGCCGGGACCGTAGGTGTAAAGCAGGGAGGAGGGGCGGGCTGAGCCGACCTTGGCGCGGTTGTGCTTGGTGGCCTTCTCCGCCTCCTGCTCCAGATCGCCCAGTGGGTCGACGGCGTGAGTGACGTCGTAGACGAACCGCGTCTCGTCACTCATGAATTGTCCTCCGGCATCTGCCACTTCGGGGCATAGTCAGGTGCTCGGTACACCAGTCGTTCCTTGATTGGGCTCACCAACAAGTTGATCTCTGGCTGAACCTCACGCATCGAGTTCGCCACGATGAACGGCGGCGCGTCCCGTGTGTCAAGGCCCGCCTTCGCGTTCTCCGCGCTCATCATCAGGGCATCGTGCCGGCTGTCGTCCAGAACCCTCTCGTACACCAGTGACTTACGCAGCTCTACGAGGTGCTTGCGACGCTTGCCCCACTGATCAAGGCGGTTTTCCAAGCGCAGGCGGGCGCGGTTGGACGCGTCCTCGTCGCCGGCCCGCGCAATCCGGCGCACTAGGGCGTCGATGAGCTCACCGGCGAAGTGCTGCTCGGCCTCGATACGGGCCGCGCCGTCCTCCGGGGACAGCCCTTGGCCGGGGCCGGCCTTTGGGGCCTGCAAAACCCTGGCCGCGCTGACCAGCACACCGTCCAGACCGCGTTCCAGCGAGGTCACCGAGAAGGGAGTCACGGACAGTGCCTCGACCTGCGCGTAGAACGTCTCGTGGTAGTGGCGGAACTGCTCGAAGTGGGCGAGGTCCCTGGGGCGCGCCCAGTTCCCCAGCGCGAGGACCAGGCCCGGCCGGTCTGCTGCCCGGCCGACGCGGGAAGACGCCTGGATGTACTCGGCGGTGTTTTTCGGCTGGCCTACAACGAGCATCAGACCGAGCCGGGTCACGTCGACCCCCACCTGCAGCATGGAGGTGGCCAGTACCACGTCGTACGGGTTCACCTCGCGCGTGGGCTCAGGGTTCTTCGCCTCCCGCAACGCGCGCCGGTTCCGCTTGCCCGCGGTGGAGTCGAAACCTGGATCGAATGACACCGCCATCTGGTCGAGGGTCGCGGTGATGTCGGCGCTGGCCACACGTGACGTCAGCTCGGCGACGTGCAGCGACCCGTAATTGGTACCCGTGCGGCGGGGAAGCTTCGACCAGGGGCGGCCCTTGGCGAGCGCGGTCTGGATGTCGTCGCTCATATACCGTGCCATGCCGGCCAATTCACGGGTAGCGCTGAAGTAGCCGACCAGGCTCATGTACGGATCGGCCACGCTGCCGGAGCGGTCAAGAAGCAGTTGCCCGCCGGCCATGAGAACCTCGGCAACCCGGATCTCCGCCGTGGTCAAGCGCACCCCGGTCGTACTGATCCCGACGTACCGGCGACCCGGCTTGTCCTCGGAGACCGGGATCTCCTTGGAAAAGAAGGTGTTCCCGGCATCCAGGACCTGCGGCGGGAAGATAGTGACGTCCCGCCCGTACAACGCATGTACCTGGTCGGACGCGTTGCGTGCGGTGGCGGTGGAGGCGACAAGGAGCGGACGAACCGGGCGCCCGTCCTTCGTACGCCAGTCGGACATCACGTCGATGGCCACCTCAAACAGGCCCACCGTGGTGCCAAGGGCTCCCGTGATCAGGTGAAGCTCGTCCTGGATGACCAGATCCGGGGGCCGGAGCCGGGTGGCCGGGTGCACGGGAGCGGCCGGATGGCCGTCCTTCTTGGGGTGCTTGCTGCCGTTCTTGATATCGCACTGCTGATAGTCGGGGTGCACGAAGCCGTGCCGCTCGCAACGTCGCGAGACATGCCCGAAGAGCGAGGCCGCCTCGCCCTCCCGCGCCAGACGGGCGAACTTGTCCACTGTGGCGATGACGAACGCCGGCGCGAGCCGGTAGATCTCCTCGTCGACCGTGAGGACCGGCAGCCCGTCGGGGACCTCACCGCCGTCAGAGAACGGGCACTCGGCCAGCTCGTCACCGCAGTACACGTACACCCGACGCAGCGCGGGCTCCGTGCGCACATCCCGCGCCTCGACCCGCGTCCCGCACCACGGGCAGCGCTGGATCTGCAGCACCGTCAGCCGATACCCGCGGCCCCCGTGGGCCTTCTGCAACTGCTCGGCAGCCTCGTCATACCGCTTCGGGCTCACATCGGTACCGACCCACAGCCCGATCCGGAACGGCTCGTCTCCCCAGGTCGCCACATCATCGCGCCGCGCCATCTCCGCTGCGCACACCAGGGCGGTGGCGCGCTGGAACTGCTGGGCGGTGAGCAGACGCAACGTGTACCGCATGAGAACGGCCACCCCGGACCGTCCGTCCAATGGCCCCTCAAAGGCATCCACGACGCCTTGGCGGCGCCGGATCGCGAACGTGTACGCGGCCAGACCCAGATACGCCTCCGTCTTGCCACCACCGGTCGGGAAGAACAGCAGCTGCGCCTTGGCCAGATCCCCCGACCGCTTCTCGGCCGCCGGGTCGGACAGCAATGGCAACTGCATGAGCACGAAGGCGAGCTGGAAGGTACGCCACGAATGCGCCAGGGCTCCCTTCTCCGCGAGGATCGCCTCGCGAGCCTCGTCGATGCTCTCCTCCGGGCGACTCGCTCGCCGCTCCGCGACTTGGGACTGCACACGCTGATCGGCCATCACCCGGTTCATGAACCGGAAGCAGCGCAGCGCCTCCTCATCCCTGAGGAGATGCTTCAGACCCTCCTCAAGCTGGCGCTGCACCCGACGCGCCTCGGTGACCGCGTCCAAACCCTCGGACCGCAGATGCTCCGGAAGCACCTCGGCCCGCTGCTCCTCGCCATCCAGCCAGGCCGTGTAACCCGCGACGATCGGCTCAAGACCCGTACGCAGTTCGTCGGTCGACGCCTCCTGGAGCTTGCGCATGTCCAGCAGGGCCGCGCCGATCTCCTCGGCGGCCGTCTGAGGCGTCTCACTCACCGGCAGCCACGTCGTCCAGACCTCGCTGGCCCTGCGCGCTCCCTCGGCTACCTTCCAGTCCACCGAGCAGGTCCGGCCATGGGCGAACTCCAGACGGTTGCGGTACTGAAGCCGCAGCCGCCGCAGTTCGTCGTCCGGCTCCTGGCGGGTGTCGAGGAGTACGTCATTGACCGGCAAGAACACCTCAGCGCCACTGGCCGACACCGATAGCTTGGTCTGGTACAGCCACGCCTCGACGGGGATCTTGCGGGGGGTCTCTCGGTCGTTGCAGAGCGCCACCTCGATCAGCCGACAACCTCGCTCGGCATCGTCGTAACGATCCACGCGCAGTACGACCTTGTCCTTGAGCGGGATCTCGGAAGTACGGGACGGCTTTAGATCGGCGATCTTGATCGTCTTGGCGATGGCGTGCGGGGTGCGCTGGAAACGACGGAAGGCAGGAGGGGGCGCATCGCCCTCGGACCCGTCCGCACCCTCCCCGCGCTTCTCCTTCACCGGCTCGTACGTTCCCCACGAGGCGGTCACCGTGAACTCGTCCAGATCGTCGGGGATCTGGCACCGCAGCCCCATCGACGCCGGGATCATCAGCCCGCGCTTCTGCGGCTGGTCCTCGACCTCGTCCTCATCCGAGCTGGCACTGCTGTCGTCGACGGCGGTCAGTGGCACGCCCCGGCTCTCGGCGGCGTCCACTGCATCGCCTACGTCGCTCGCGGCCTCGTCCGAGCCCGCCTCGCCGGGGTCGTCGCGGCCGGCGGTTAGCCGCACGGGCGCAATCCGACCGATCAGGTACGCCGAGTCGGGGACGCCTTCGAGGATCTCATCGGGGCCATTGGCCGGGCCAAGGAGCTCACGCTCCAGGATGTCGACCAGGTTCTCGCGCACCGTCCAGGAACGGTCGTCCGGGTCGCGGGCTAGACGGTAGGGCGGGGCCTGGGCGGCGGCTGCCGGCTGGTCGCTCTTCCGCTGGGGGGTGGTCACTCGTCGCCCTCCTCTTCCGCGATGGCTTCATTGTTGCCGGTGGGGCTGACAACGCCTTGCGATGCAGCACGGCGATGGTTCTCTGCGAGGAGGCGGTCGAGGATCTCTACCCGGGCGGCAGGGCTCACTGTCCAGCGTTGCACCTGGCGGTAGGTGTGGAAGTCGTGTTCCAAGGGGACGTCGTCCCAGCCGTAGGCGACCATGACGGCTCGGTCGAGCTCGACGTGGATCTCGCGGAGGCGAGCGACGTCAGCGTCCAGAGAGTCATTTATGTTTGAGTCGTTCACCAAATGGTAAAGCTTAGTCAGCCCCAGGCCGCGGCGGACCATAATACTTCGCCGCTCCGCATTGAGTATGCTCCCGACTTCGGAAAGTCTATCGCTATGCGCGGGGCGCGGGAACGTTTCGAATACGTCTGACGGGGTGTAGCGAATATCGGCCCGCATGGTCGACCCGTACGTGATTGCCCACAACTGATGCAGACTTGAAGACAGCACTGCCTGATCAGAGAAGGAATCTGTGGCAAAGATGACGGTAGCCTCGCTAGGGATGGGACCCTTTTTGACCCTGCAAGGCATCACGGTCACGGAGTGTCTTGTCAGGACGAGCATCTCACTCAACTCTGAAATTGCCGCCCTCATGGCCGGACGTGCCCTAAAAAACAACCACCATGGCGCGTCTCTGACTGCCTTAGATTTCCGTGCCCGCTCCCCTTTAACTTCTTCCAGGATTCGAGCAAACGGTAGTGTGTACTCCCGAGCAGAAGATTCCGCTCGGTCGTTGAAATCGATGATCCAACGAGAAGGTGACGAATCTGGGCGAGAATTCAAGTCTTCGCCGTTAAGGTAGGGGAACAAGACCTCGGCGTTCTTTGGGTCCGCCTTGATCCAGTCTGCAGCCTCCTCCTGCGTGATTACGAAACCGCTACCATAAGGTTTACATCCTTCAAATGTTACGCCTCGATTCTCGATCAGTTTGACTGGATGTCCCTCGATTCGACCGCTTGCCTCCAGGAGGGTCGAGATCCGCCTGACCGGGACGTCATCCGCCATTCGCGGCACTTCTGGTGAAACCTCGCCCAGGCTTCCCCATACTGCTGCATATTCCAAGTTGGCGCTTACGGCAGGCCAAGGACGACTCTGCGTCGCCCGGGTAATAGTGAACCCGTTGCTAACGATGAAGTCGAGACCCGTCTCTCGGGTGTCACCCTGAGCAATAGTATTGGTTGCAATGAGGCCGAGATTGCCCTTCGGTGTCAAGAGTTCCGTGGCGCGAAGGAAAAAATACGCCACGATATCTGCGCGGCCACCACCTTGACCAACTGCAAGTACGTGGCTGAACCAATCCCGAACGTTTCCGCCCAAGGCTCCGGAAATCTTGGTCCCGCCCAGGAATGGTGGGTTCCCGATCACCGCGTCGAACCCACCTCGTTCCATCACATCCGGCACCGCCAGAATCCAGTGCAGCGGCTTCCATCGCGCGTAGTCCGTCGTCACCGTCGGAGTAAGCCCGGTCTCCTGGATGCCGTTGAGCATCGTCCGTTCACGGTCCGTCTCGTCGCCGCCAGCGGGGTACGCGCTCTCCACGGCGATGCGCAGGTTCTCGTACGCCGCCTTGAGCTGCTTTCCAGGCTTGCCGCCCCACTGCAGCCCGGCCGCGATCACCCCGTCCGCGACGTCGGCGAGTTGCTCGGTTAGCTCCTGGTACCGGCGCCACTGCCGTCGCTTCGTGGCAGCCGAGCGTTGCGGGTCGTTGTCGTCGACCTCGGTGGCGAGCTGGCGGCGGAGGCGGGCTGCTTGGTCCAGGATGTCGTCCACGTCCAGGGCGAAAACGCTGAGCTGGTTACCGGCCGCGGCGGGGTCGATGTGGAGGCGGCGCAGTTGGTCGGCGCCGGTCAGGCCGAGCAGCGCGTTGCCGTGCAGGACCTTGTCGTCGACGAAGGAGAACGGGAGTTTCGGGTCCAGGGAGACCAGCCAAAGCGACAGCTTGCACATCTCCACGGCCATGCCGTTGATGTCGGCGCCGTGCAGGCAGGTCGCGACGACGGTCCTTATGGCGTGGACGTGCAGGTCGTGGGGCGTTCGCCCATATGCCACGTCATCGCGCTGCCACGCCTCGACGAGCCGGTCGGCGAGGTATCGCGCAGCAGCCACGAGGAAGGCCCCCGAGCCACAGGCGATGTCAGCGATGCGGAGATCGAGGATCTGGTCGGCTTCGATCAGCCGCCACGTGTTCTGGTCCGCGGTCTGGTGCGGTCCGGGAGAGTAGACCAGAGGTTCCAGTGCGTACCGGACGACTTCCTCGGCCAGTGAGCGGGGCGTGTAGTGCGCGCCAGCTGAGGCGCGCGAGGGGGTCTCCACCAGCAGAACGCCGCCGGGCTCGACCACCAGTGGGCGACTGCGCAGGTCGCGGCGGATGATGCCAATGAACGGGCGCAGCCGGTCGCGCAGGTCCGGGTCGTCGGTGACGTCGCGCAGGGCGATCTCGGCGTCATCAAGCGTCTCGCCCGCCTTCAGCGCCTTGGTGAGGGCGGCCTTGCTGGACGGCTTCGCAGCCGGCTGATGCTGCTTGATCCAGACGAGGATCGCGTCGGCCAGCGCGGTCTCGGTGCGCTTGGCCTGGCTGAGTTCTTCCAGGGTGGCGAGGGGGATCTCGGGTTCGGATCCCGCGCTGCCAGTGAGGCCGACGATGATCTCTTCGGCGGGTTCGCAGGAGTAACCGAGCAGGCCCTCGTAGATGTAGCCGATCTGTTCGACGTCGATGTCGCGGAAGGAGATCCGTCGTGCTCCGCCGGGCAGCTGGGCGATCTGGACGGCGCGCAGGACTTCGAGCATGACGCGGTCGCTGACCGTGATGGCCAGGGTGTCCTGGGAGTCGCAGGCGGTGAGGAAGGGGAAGCGGGCCGGGTCGAAGAGGGAGCCGCCGTACTCGGGCAGGCGCAGGTCCTCGAAGCTCGCGCCCCGGTACAGGGCCTGGGAGGTGGCCAGGAGCCGGTGCCAGGTCAGAAACGTGGCGTCGAGGGCCTGTTCGCCTTCCTCCTTCTCGCGGGCGTCGAGGAGGTCGAGTTCGTCGCTGATGCCGTATCCCATGGCGAAGAGGCGGCTCTGGGGCAGCAATCCGCGTTCTTCGGCGAAGAGGAGGAAGACGACGCGCATCATGACGGTGACGGCGGCCTCGTAGACCTCGCCCCTTGCCGTCGGCAGCGGGTCGTCCTCGCCGCGTCGCTGTGTGTCCAGGGCGCCTTCGGACAGAGCCTGGACGATGAGTTCGACGGCGCGGCGGACCTGGGTGCCGAGGGCTTCGGTGATCTTCTCGGCGGCGGTGACGGACTCGCCGAAGAGTTCCGTAAGCCGGTCCTGCTGTTTGCCGCCGACCAGGCGGCGGCGCTGGAGGAGTTCGATGAAGGCGTTGCGGGTCTGGGGCTCTTCGATCCAGGTCTGGGCGTCGACGATGCCGGAGGCGACCATGGTCTGCGGGCGGGCGCTGACGATCGCCCACCAGCGGCCGTCGGTGACGACGCCGATGGGGACGCCGGAGGCGCGCAGCAGCTCTTCCATGCGGTCGATGGGGCTGGCCGACCAGCCGTCGGTGAGCGGGTCGCGAAGGGAGTCCGTGGGGTCGGTGATCAGGACGAGAGCCCCGGTGGTGTCGCCGTGGACGAGGGCGCCGTCGGCGCACACGGTGACGGTGTAGTCGGGTGAGCGGACCTCGACGGCGGCCGGGGCGGGAACGGTGTAGGAGGCACCCCAGCGCAGGCCCTGGCGCAGGACAAGGTCGACCCAGGTGTCGCGGGCCTCGCGGTACAGGTCGAGGGCGGCTTCGTCGCCCGGGTGCTCGTCCCAGTTCTCCCATGCCTTCTCGAAGGCGGGCTTGGCGTCCTTGATGGCGTCGAGCGCCCGGGAGTCGGGCTGGGGAATGCCTTCGCGGTAGACGCGTTCCAGGGCGGGGATGGCGAGGAAGGGGCCGTCGGTGTCGACGAGTTCGAGCCAGGCGCGGTGCAGGTCGGCGGCGGTCGGGGGGTAGCGGCGGCTCATGCCTTGACCATTCCGTTCTTCGCGTCTTCGGGAGTGAGGGCGAACACGACCGCGGCGGCGGATACGTAGGGTCTGATGTCGCTGTAGCGCTCCTGGATCGAGGCGATCTCGCGCGCTTCCTCGTCGTCCAGGCTGTCCAGGCGCTCGTTCATGTGGTGCAGGTCCCGGCGGCGCTGCTTCTGCTGGTCGTCGGTGAACAGCAGCTCTTCCTCGGCACGGATGGCCTGCTCCAGGCGGTCACGGGACTCGCGCAGGTTGAGCCGGAAGGCGCCGAAGATCTCGTGGGCGCGCTTGATATCGGAGTCCCGGCGCTGGGTGAGCGCCTCGGTGACCTTCTCCTGACGGCTGGCGCTCTTGCGGTCCATTGCGGTCAGCAGGCGTGTACGCAGCCGGGAACCGTTGTCGTTCCATTGCTCGGCGAGATGAGCACGCACCTTCTCATCGGCGAGGAACAGATCAGCGGAGTCGAGGGTCTCGTCGAGGACCTGCTCGACCTTGGACTCGGCAAGGGCCTGACCACGCAGCCGGACGCCAGTGAGGAACACCTCCTCGTGCAGGCGCAGCCCGCCGCGTCCGACCAGGACGAGCCGGGAGACGGCGGCGACACAGGATTCGGGGAGGCCGGGGGCGATGACGGCGGTGACCCGGTGTACGGGGGAGTCCGTGCTGAACAGCGCGGAGCGCAAGGTGCGGGTGGCGCGCTGCATGAGGGCGTGCCCGAGGTGGATATGGACGAGGTCGGTGCGCTTCTGGGCCGCCTGGTCGTCAAAGGTGATAGGGCGCGGGACACCCGGCTCCAGGCGGGTGTCCAGGCCACGCAAGGCCGGCTGCCAGGAGCGGCCGAGGTTCGGAATCTCGAAGACCTGTGCCTCGGTGCGGTCGTCGCCAATCTCGACGAGCGGGGGCTGGGAGGTGAGGGTAAGGGCGGTGTCCACTACCCGGCGGGCGTTGGCGGGCGTGAGATGCATGGCGGCCTTGTGCTCGTTGTACGTCTCCGACAGCCGGGTGAGCTGGCGGTTCAGCTCCATCCCGCCGGCCAGCACGCGGGTGATCACCTCGTTGCCGTCGTCCGGGGCCGTCAGCCGGGACTTGCGCGCCGTACGAGTGGGAGCGAAGTGCTCCTGCACTTCGGCGTCGATGACCTGGTTGACCTTGCCGAGGTCCTCGGTGGCCCGCCCGACCTTGGTCGCGATGATCCCCATGAACTTCATGTCCGCGTCGTATGTCGTGGAGCCGGAGACTGGTACGAAGTGGAAGATCTTCGGGACCTCCGTCTGTCCGTACCGGTCGATCCGGCCGATGCGCTGCTCCAGACGGGACGGATTGAAGGGAATGTCGAAGTTGACCAGGCGATGGCAGTGGGTCTGCAGGTCGATGCCCTCGCCGGCGGAGTCGGTGGCGAGCAAAACGCGGACCGGGTGCTTGTCCGGGCTCTCGGTGAAACGGGCGCGGATCTTCTCCCGCTCCTCGGTCGGGGTCGAACCCTGGATGACCTCCAGCACGTCCTTGTAGCCGCGCTGCCGCAGGACGCGGTCGATCCATTCAAGGGTGGCCGCGTACTCCGTGAACACCACGACGCGTTCGTTGGTCCAGTGGGTGCCGTCCGGCCGGCAGACGGCGTTGAGGAAGGTCAGCAGTTCTTCCAGCCGCGAGTCCGGCTTGTGTTCGTACCTGCGCCCCCACTCGATGAGTGAGGCGATCTCGCTACGGGTGGCCGCGACCAGAGGGTCCGAGCCCTTGGAGTGACGCAGCGCAGTGAACTCGGGGTGCTCGGCAGCACCCTCCTCCTCGTCCGACTGACCGCTGCCCAGCACCTCCGTGTAGTACTCGTCTTCGTCGTCCACCCGCAGCTGGCGGTCACCGCCATCCGCGCCCTCATAAAGCTCAAGGGTGCGGGCGAACGACCACGGGCTGGACAGGAAGCGCTTCTTCAACAGCATCGCGACGATGTCGCCGCCCGATCTCTTACCGTTCGCCCGGGCGCTTTCCGCCAGCAACCGTTCTAGTCGCGCGAACTGCTGCTGCTCCTCCTCCGACGGGGCGAAGGGGAGAGTCTTCAGCTCCCGGGTTTTGAACCCTTTGCCTGGGAGGTCGGTTTTCAGCCACCGCACCATCACCTCCTTGAGGGCACGCTCATCAATGTCCGCACCGCGTGTGAACCGGCGGCTGTCGATCATTTCCAACAGGGCGGTGAACGACTCCGAGTAGCCGTTGTGCGGCGTCGCGCTCAAGAACAGCCGGTGCTCGCACGCCTCCGCAAGCTTCATCGTTGCGGTGGTCCGCTTGCTGTCCACCGCGTAGCCGCGCTGCCCTGGCGCCGTCGTCGGGCTGGCCGGCGCCACATGGTGCGCCTCGTCGACCACCAGCACGTCGAACGCGTAGCGCTTGGCCGTGCCCGCGCTGCGTACATCGGCCAGAACGTCGCGCAGCAGGCGTTGCGCCCGCAGTGACGGCAGCCACGCCATGCTCACGATCACGCGTGGGAAGAGCCGGAACGGGTTGGCGTTCAGCCCGTGGCTCCGCCGCACCTTCGCCATCAGCTCACTGTTGACGATCACGAAGTCGAGGCCGAACTTCTCCCGCATCTCGTCCTGCCACTTCAACGACAGACTCGGCGGGCAGACGATCACCACGGACCGCGCACGGTGCCGCAGCAGCAGTTCCTGCACGACGAGCCCGGCCTCGATGGTCTTGCCCAGGCCGACATCGTCCGCGAGCAGCAGGTTCGTACGCGACGACTGCAGGGCCCGGCTCAGCGGCACCAGCTGGTACGCCTCCACATTCGCGCCGCTGCGGAAGGGTGCCTGATAGGAGTTCGCGTCCGCCGAGGTGACCGCACCCCAGCGGACTGCGTCCACGAACGCGGCGAGCGTGTTCGGATCGTCGAACGCTTCCGCCCGCACGGTCTCCGGCAGCCCCTGGTCCGGCGCGACGGTGTGCCCGACCTCCAGCTCCCAGACCACCGTCAGCTCCTGCCCGAGCCGGTCCTCGTCCAGCGACTGCAGGCTGACCACATGGGCAAGGCCCGGCACGCCCTCATCTGCGGGGCTACGTGGAAGCCCCTGCTTACGGACATCAGACACGGCCCAGGTCGAGCCCCGGACCTTGACGACCTGCCCGGGCTCCGGGACCGGTGGAAGGGCAGTCGCGCTCGCGGTACTGCTCGCTGATCCCTGCGGATGCTCCGTAGCGGTCGCCACCTGGGCGGACTCCTTCACTGATGCCGTCATTGCCGGACTGAGATCCCCTATGCGCTTCGCGCCGCCACGAGGCGCTGGAGGATCACGAAAGCACCAGTATCTACGACCTTGGGCGCGGCCTGCTTCGAGTCGCGCGAACTCGCTGACAGCGCTGGTCAGCCGGGTGCAGGAGTGCCCTAACAGACTGTCCCGGGAGGCGTTGGCAGCCACGGGCTCCTGGGACCGGACTCCGCTCGATCTCGGGTCAATGGTGATGCGATCCTCCAGTTGAAGCTGGTGTCTCTGGCTGGAGAGCAGTACAGGTTCGACACCTGGGGATCGTCTGCCATGCGCCTTGAGAACTGGGCAGATGGCGGACTACTGTCCACGGGTGTCCAGCATCTCCGATCGCGTGAGAAGCCTGATCGACCAGTCGGGCTTGAGCCTCCACGATTTCGCCGACCAGGCCGACCTCGACGCCGAGCAGTTCCGTGAGTGCCTCAGCGGCACGAGCCCCTTCTCAACTGTTGATCTCGCGGTCATTGCCGATGAATTCCACGTCTCCATGGACTGGCTGCTCACCGGAGCCGAGCCCCCACTGGCCGTGGCAGCGAGAACGACCACTGGAAAGGCGGCCGAGGCACTGGCAGCCGCCCGGGACTACGTTGCCCGACGCGCCGACCTGGACAAGCTCGGCTATACGCAGCCCTGGCGGCCCGTCTCCCCGGCAGCGCCTGCTGGCAGTACCTACGCTGCCCAGGGAGAGGCACTGGCGAAATCAGCTCGGAGGGCGGTGGAGCTCCAGGGACGATTGGTGCTCCAGGGCGGCTTGCCGGAACTGATCGAGGCGGTCTTCGGGGCCGATGTGGCTGTCGAGCCGCTGGGCGACGGCTTTGACGGCCTCGCTGCCACGGGTCAAGGTGCCAAGCTCATCCTCCTGACCACGACATCTAACCCGGCACGTCAGCGCTTCACTCTCGCGCACGAACTCGGGCACCTTCTCGCCGACGACGACCAGGACGTCCACCTCGATCGCGATATCTTCGAACGGGCCCAGAAGATCGACCCGAGCGAGCAGCGAGCCAACGCCTTCGCTTCCGTCTTCCTCTTGCCCGAGCAAACGCTGCGCGAAGCAGTCGGTGCAGTGAAATTGACCCGGGAAAGCTTTGCCGCGCTCTGCTGCGACTTCATGGTCAGCCCTGCGACCCTGGCCTACAGACTGCTCACGCTTCGTGTGATCGACGCCGGCGCCTGCGACTACTACAAGCGCATGACCGTGCGCGAGGCCGCAGTCGTCGCTGACCGCGTGGAAGTACTCGACCGGCAAGTCGCGGCCTCGCAGGAGAAAAGGCTCCCCGGACTTCTTGTACGCGACACGCGCGCTGCCTACGAGGCCGGCAAGGCGACCTTGCGTCCGTACGCGTCGCTACTCGGCGTTGATGTCGACGAGCTCAGAGACCAGTTAGCGTCCGGACAGGACAACGGCGGTACAGCATGAGCGACTTCCTGTTCCCGGACAACACCGTGCTGTGCAACTTCGCCGCCGTTGAACGCCTCGATCTGCTTCGCGCGGTCCTGGCAGGCCGCGGCAAGTGGACCGCGGCTGTGTCGCGGGAGGCCCGCAAATCGGCCGAACAGCTGCCCGCTCTTCACGACCTGAGAGAACAGGGCTGGCTCGGCGAAGCAATCCGAGTAACGGCTCCGGATGACGTTGAGAACGTCGGGCACCTTCGCACAGCTGTGTTCGGCGGCCAAGCCGACCGGTACCTGCAGCACCTCGGCGAGGCCGAGACCTGCCACATCATCCAACGCTGGCCCCAGTTCTCCGGTGCATGGTGGATATCGGACGATAAATCCGCTCTTGAGTATGCAATTGGGCAGGGCATCATGACGGCGGAGACGCTCGACGTGATGCAGCTTGCCGTGAAAGCGGGATTCGTCGCGGCGGAGGACGGCTTCGCCCTGATGCAGAAGATGCGCCAGCTGAACCGCTATCCGCGGCTTCCCCAGTCCGTCGCCGACCTCACCGTCCTCCCATGGTCGCTCGCTGAACTTTTACCTGGTCAGGGCGACGACGAAGCTACCGCGCACACCACCTAGCAACTGCCTCCCCAGTCCGTAGGACGGCCCCTGCGCAAGGAGGCAGGCCCATGCTAAGCCCCGCCAGCGAGAGTCACGGCGAACAATTGCCGAAGGGGAGGCTCACCATCGCCAGTCTGGATCGAGACTGAGTTCGTTCCGGTTGGTTGCTTCCTGCGCGATGCGTTGCCCTTTGGTCAGCAGGACGTGCGCTGCCTCCCGGAGTTCCTCGGGGAGCCATGCCGTCAGGCTGTGGGCCCGGTCGCTGGCGATGATGTCGCCGGCGTTGGGTTCGCGGCCCAGCAACAGGCGGTACAGCCCCGTCGCCGGTTCGATAGGTGGCAGTCCGTGCTGGACGCCGTTGATTGAGGCTCTGGCTGGGATGGCGATGCCTTCGGCGTCGAGGTCGCCGTAATAGACGATGCGGTGGATGCCAGGGAGCTCAGCGATGTTTTCTACGGATGCTTCGAAGGCTCTTCCGGAGCCGAAGGCGATGTATCCGATGGGGCCGGGGGCGGCCTTGAGCAGGTTGTGCAAGGTGGCGTAGGTGTCGCTGTTTTCCACTACGAGCATGGTGTCGCCGTCGCCGAGCCTGCGGTGGGCCAGCGGTGGCGGTTCGCGGTAGGTGGAGAGCTGTTCGAGGGTCAGTCTGCCGGGGGCGAAGAGTGCTCCGGTGATCAGGGTGTCGAGGCGCTTTTCGTAGCGGAAGATCTCGTGTGAGCGCTCGCGTAGGGGGAGGGGAGCGCGGCGGGCTGGTTGATTGTGGGTATCCCGGAACCAGCGGTTGCAGGCGAGGAGGTCTTCGGTTTGGGACGCGGTCAACCGAGTGCCGTAGGCCCAGTTGAGCTCTGGCCGCCATGACACATGCTGGCGTGGGGTAGAGGATTTCGCTGGCGGCGCGGTGGGGATCCGGACCTGTTCCGGAAGGGCCGGGCGGCCGGCGTCCCATTTGGTGGGGGAGGTGGGCAGGGCGATGATGCCGTGTTCGGCGATTTCGTACAGGAGTGTGGCGAGCGTGCTGCGTGCGTTCTCGCCGCTGGCGGCGCCCGGTAGAGCGTCGCGGAATGCCTCGATGAGGGTGGCTCGGCCGACCGTGACGCGGTCGGTGCGGGCCTGGAGCGCGGCGCTGAGTTGTGCTGCTGCGGGGGAGAGCGGCACTTGGAGTTGTCCCGTGGGGGAGGTCATTTAGCGTCGCCCTGCTTCCTGTACAGCCGGGCAGAGGTGAGGACACCGACGGGTTCGGGGACGTCTTGGTCTGGAGTGATACGGGGGGCGGGGATGAGAGCGTTGCGTACCCGTTCGTCGAGCCGGATGAGGGAGAGGCCGCTTCGGGCCTCGGCGTCGTTGCGGAGCTGGATGCGCATGGGGAACCGCGAGATGACGTCCTCGTCACTCAGTCCGGTGGTGTAGATCAGCTGGATTCCGAGGGCGGCGGCCATCTCCATCTGGATGTCGACGAGGTACCCGGCGTTGGCCCGGCCGATGGGGTTGTCGAGCAGGAGCAGTCCGCCGTTGCGGGTGCGGCTGCGAGGTCCGGGTGAAGTACGGAGTGCGGCGAGTGCGCAGTACAGGAGGATGGCCCCGGTCAGTTCCTGGCCACCGGAGAAGACGCGGCTCATTTCCTCGACGGGGACGCGGTCCAGGCGTTGGGAGGCGTTGGGCTTCATGACCTCGGCGGTGAATCCGCGGGGGACGGCTGCTACGAGGCAGCGCATGACGACATCGATGCCCTTGAGCTTGCGAGTGCGTTGATTGCCGGCCAGTGCATCGACGGATTCGTGCATCTGGGCGGCTAGGGCAGTGAGATCCGGTTTCTTGTAGCGGATGTTGAGGAATTTCTGTCCGGACCAGGGAGCGTCCCCCTCAGGGAAGGCGGAGAAGCGACTGGCCTGGTCGAGGCGCTGCAAAAGGTCGGTGACGTGGCCGCTGAGTTGTGAGGCGAGGGCCTCGCGGGCCTTGGCCATACCTTCGAGATCTGAGTTCAGGGCTGCGATGCGAGAGGTCAGTGCATCGGTCCAGGTGGCAGCCATTGCTGGGATGTGGCGGCTGTCCAGGGCGGAGATCTGCGTACGCAGCGGGATGTCGAGTCCTTCGAATCGGACATCGGCGGGTACTTCTTTGAGCCGGCTGACGCTTCCTTCCAGGCTTCGCTCTGCCTGGCGGGCTGCGTCCCGGCACGTGGTGTGTGCGGCTGTCACCTGTCGAGCGGCGAATGCGGCTGCTTCCGCAGTGCCGTCGTAGGGCTCCCGGTCCGGAGGAACGGTTAGGCCATGGACAGCGGTTTCCAGCACCGGGAGGATACGGTCGAATGCCGCAAGCTCCTTGGTGGAACTGGCCTGATCGCGGCGGGCGGTGTTGAAGGCTGCGGCGGCAAGACGTTCCTTGTCCTGAGCCGTGTCGAGTTCGCCCGTGGCCCGGGCCTCCAGCTCGCGGGCCTCAGTAACGGTGGTCGGCGTCCAGGCTGCGGCGTCTTCGTCGTTCAGCGAGACTGCCGAGGTGAGGTGCTTGGAGCGTTCCGCAAGACGGCTCGACTGATCCCGCAGTCGCTGAAGGGCCACGTCGCAGGAGTCGATCTTGGCGGTGAGGGCGCGCAGAATGGCGTCGCGTTGAACGGGGTCACCGGCCCGTCCATCGCGACTGTGGGCCATGGCCAGACCTCGTACCTGTTCGGGGACTTTGTTCCATTCTTCCTGGCTCGCGAGCAGAGCCTTCTGCGCGGTCGTGGCGCGCACTTGCTGGTCCTCGCCGACCTCAACGCCCCTCAGCTCGTCCTGCGCTTGCAGATAGCGATGTTGGAGAGAGGGGAGGGGCAACAGGGTTGCGTTGGAGGCGTCGTGTGCCTGTTGCGCTTGGGACGTGCTGGTGATCTCTTCGCGCGCCCGGGCGTATCGGTCTGCGGCCTGCTCAGCTGATTCGATGGCGCGCGCGAGATACAGGATCTCCTCACCCGCCTGGTCGATCTGGCCCGCCAGTAACTCGAGTTCGTTGGTGCGGGCGACCCTCTCGCCGGCAAGGGCCTTGATCCGGGCCCGTGCTAGGTCGGCAGCGGTCTCCTCCTCCGCCAGGCGAGCCAGATCCTCGGCGATCCTCTGCGCTGCCTTAAGACCTTCGGTACGGCGTTCGCATTCGTCCTCCGCGACCTCCAGCGCAGTCTCCTGCTCACCTGCTGCGGTGCGGGCTGCGGCCAGTGCGGTCTCGGCCTCTTCAGCAGAGGTCTCCAGCAGTTCCAGCTGGCCAAGCAGGTCGGACACAGTCCGCATACCGCAGGCATCACGCCAGTTCGCGATCTGGCGCAGAAGGTCTCGTACAGCGGTGATGCGCTGTCCGAGCAAGTTCAACTCGCGGGTGACCTCGGTGATGCGGGCGTCGACCGCAGCGCGCTCGTGTGCGGCGGCTTCTTCGTCGTGGAGGGCGGGGGTAGGTTCGACCACGAATCGTCCGCCGTCGGACGCTGCATGGGTGCTCAGCATCCGTTCTCCGGTGCCGACGGTGACGGCCGCGGAGGGCAGGGGGCGAAGGTGCACCACAATGCTCTGGGCTGTGTCCAAGCCGTCGAGACCGCCCACGATGATCCCGCCGACCAGGTCGGGGTGTGTACTGATGACCTGCTGGCGCTCCGTGGTCGGGACGTTGTCGCGCATCCACTGCCAGCCGGGCACCGCGTGGATCCCGTGGTCCGACAGTTGGCCGCACAGGTCGCGTACCTCTTCGGCGGCAGGCAGCAGGCCCTCGCTGGTGTCGAGGAGGGAGAGGAGGTCCTGATCGTTCTGCAGGTCGATGTGCTTGCGTGTCAGTGCGGTCTCGAGGCCGCCGGTGCGACGCTCGGCGAGCTGGTGCAGGGCGCCGGCATGGTCACCCAGCCAGCGCAATGCGTCGCCGGCGCCAAGCTCGTCGCTGTTGGCTTCCAATAGCTCGGCACACAGCGGGTTGCTGCGGATGGCTACAGCCTGAGCTCGCAGTTGGCTGCTCTCCTCGTCCGCTGCCGTTGCGGCCGCACGCGCGGACCAGGCCAGTGCTTGTTGCTCCGCCAGTGCGGTGTGGGCGCGGTCCCGTTCGGTTCGGACGCTCTTGCGGGCCTGGTCGGCTTCACGCAGCAGCTGCTTGCTGTGGTGTGCGTGATCCTGGGTGCGGGCGGCGGCATCGGCGGCGCTTTCTTGCGGGGCAAGGAGATCATGTTCCCGGGCGGCGTTAAGGCGTAATGCGAAGGCGTCGGTCTGCTTCTGTAGGGTGCGGGTTTCCTCCTGGGCAGCGCCTGCCGCGGTGAGTAGCTTGTTGCTTCGGGTACGCCATTGTTCGATCTGTTTCTGCGTCTCGGCTGTGGTGTCTTTGTGCGTGCGGATCGTGTCGCGGGCCTCTTTCTCGGCCCGGGTATAGCCCGCGCGTAGAGCTGCCGCTGCGGCGTCTAGGGCTTGGACGAAGGGGGCGGCGGTTAGTTCGGCCTGGACGAGGGCCCGCTGGGCACGGTTGTTGTTGTCCAGTGCCTGTGTGTGACGCAGCGCGATCGGGACGCTCGCCCACGCCGTCCTCTCATCTTGCGCCTGTTGCCTGTTCTTCTGGGTTTCCTGCTCTTGGGCGGTGATCTCGTCCAGTTCGAGGGTGTGGGAACACGCCTGTACGTGCTGGACGCGGGAGTGGGCGAGTTCGCTGGTGCGCTTCGCGGCTTCCAGCGCGCGATGCGTGTCCTTGAGGGTGGTGTTTCTCTCGGCCTCGGTGGCGGTGAGGGCGGTGTGACGTGCCCGGATCGCGGAGGTGAGGTGAACGAGGTCCTTTTCGGCGTTCTTGGCTGCACCGGCATGCCGGTTGAGCGTGTCGTGGAGGCCGGCGACGTCCTCGCATGCGTGCTGCATCTCCACCGCGAACTGCCGCTCCCTTTCCCAGAGGGCGCGTTCGTCATGTGCAGCGGCATAACCGTGGAAGGCCGTGCCCAGTTCGGTGTACCGGTCATCGTCTGTGGCCTTGCGCAGCAGCCATTCGACGAAGGCGTCGGCGGTGTTGGTGGTGAAGGCTGCGGCGGCGTCGCTCTCCTTGGCGTTCATCCTGCGCTGCACGTCAAAGAGTTCGGGCTGCAGGCCGAGGCCGCGCTGGTGTTTCTCCCACTTCTCCTGGCCTTCGACGATGTGCAGTTCGAGCGCTTCCACTCGTTTTTCCCAGTCGCGCAGTTCGGTGCAGTAGTCCTCGTACGGAGTCCAGTGCCCTTGACGGTGGAAGGGAAGCCGGTCGGCGTCCAGGGCTGCAGAAGGGTGGAAGCTGTAGAAGCAGCGGTGCAGTTTGCCGTCGTGTTCGGGGGCCAGGACCTGTGCGGTGACCAGCAGGCGTCCGGTGCGGGCGTCGGCCCATTCGAGTACCACGTGCGACGGCTGGGCCATCGAAACGGTGAAGTTGCGTAGTGACTCCAGATCGCTGTGACGGTAGGGGATGGTGGTGCAGGTGATGCCGGTCAGTAAGACGCCTTTGCCGCCGCCGTTCTGCAGCATCACCAGGCTGGCGGGTGCCGGGCGCTGGGCGACATGTCCGGCGTCGGGGATCAGCGAGGCGGTCTCCACTTCGGCGCCGGCGCCGGAGAAGTCCAGGGGTACGTCTTCGTAGCGGGCATCTCGCGGCCCGAAGTTTCGCAGCAGGATGCGATTGAGCTCATACATGAAAGAGGTCCTTGCAGTAGGGCGGTCAGCTGAACAGGTCGGTTACCGGCGTGTTCTCGGTCGGCGACGGGGGGTCGTCCGGTGATGGCTGGTCGTGGTTGGGTGTGCCGTCCGTGGGGAGCGCTGCGACTCCCAGTGCTGCGAGTTCCTCCAGCATGTCCCGCGCGGCCTGGTCGCGGATCTGCAGTCGGTACTTGACGTTGGTGACATATGTGCCGGCGTCTTCGTCGCTGACCTTGCGTACGAAGCCGTGGCTCTCCAAATGCGCGAACGCCTTTTTCACCAGTGCTCTCGTCGAGGCTCGTGGGGCCCTGTCGGTCTGCGTCTTTCCCGTGGCGTTCCGGCGCAGGTAGGCCCGCCACAGTCCTTCCAGCCCCGGCTGATCGGAGGGTGGATCAACATCTGCGTCACTCTGTGCAAGGCGGCGTTCGATGGTCGACGCCAGGACCCGGACCTCTTCATCGACCTGCTTGACTGAGATCCGGCCGACATGCTCGTCATCGTCGAGGTCTTCGGGACGGGGGAAGACCATGGCGGCGATGGTCAGCTGGGCCAGCAGGTACAGGGGGCGATCGGCGGTCTGCGGGACGAGGTCGGAGACGGACACCCCGAAGTCGGTCTCGGGCGTGGTGCCCAGGACCAACCCGGTCATGGGATGAACTTCCAGCACCGTCAGGTCGAATCCCTGGGCGACCTTGCGCACTACCTGCGCGAAGTCCGGCTCAGTGTCGAAGCGTTGGACGAGTCGGGCGTAGTCGCCAGAGCGAGCGGGCGCTTTGCGGCGGGCCATGGCGAAGGCGACCATCCGGGCAGCCTCGGCAGCATCCTCGTGACGGTTCATGCACTCTCCTGATCAAGCTGGTGGGCGTCAGGGCCTTGCGGGCGGCGCGGTGCTGGGAAAGTGGGCAGTGGCGCGTTCGTCTGTGACTCCTGCGAGGGACCGATGCCCCCGGTGCGGACCAGGAGGAAGTCGCTGCCGCCAAAGAGGACGTCATCCAGGACTGTGCCGTCGTCGACGGCCACCACGGCAGTTTCACCATCGACGAGTTGGCGCACCGGAATGAGCCGGAAGAGCTGCTGGGTGCGAAGCGTGAGCAACTCGTCGGTGCCTGATTCCGGTCCTGTGCCCGGGCCTGGTTGGCGTGTGGCCGCCAGCAGGGTCGAGAGCCGCACGCCCTGGTCCGTGATGGCAGCCAGCAGCGCGTCCACCGCGTAGTGTTGCTCTTCGCTGAAAGCGGGACGGGCGTCGATCTCCGACCAGTCGTACTCGTTCTGAACCGGCACCAGCTCCCCGCCGGCCTCCTCGGCGACCCTGGTGAGCCCTTCCAGGAAGTCGGGCAGGTACATCACACGAGGACGCACGGGCCCCATGACGGCACGAGTGAACGCCTCCAAGGGGCCCAAGCACGCGTTAAGTGAGAGTTCCAGCACCGGCTGAAGGAGCTGCTCATGTAGATGTACGCGGGTGTGAATCGCCGGAGCCACGAACACCTGACGGTCCTGTTGGCGCCGGAACTCCGGACCGACCGTCATCAGCATGTCAATCAGTACCGCGTGACGTTGCCAGCACTCGTGGATGAGCGCCTCCAGGTCTTGTAGCTGTCTGCGCTTGCGTTCATCGGCGGTGGCTTCCAGTAGTTGGTTGACCCGCTCCTTGTGCTTCGTCTCGGCCGCGGACCGGCTGCGCACGTGCTCCAAAGCCTCATCGACCGTGTCCCTGACTTCCGTGTCCCAGTCCACAGCCCGCACATTGCGCTTCATGGCTTCGATGCGCCCATGGATGTCCTTGGCGTACCGGACGCTCTGGATCCGTGCGTTGTGCGCGGCCTGCCACGCCTCGCTGATCCGTGAACGCTTGAGCAGAGCTTCCAGCTTGGCTTCGGCGGCGATCTGTTCCGAGGCAATATCGACGTCGATCGCATGCACCAGCACGGTGATCGCCGCGTCCGTGGCGATGAGAGCTGCCTGCCCCACGTGATCAGGGACTTCCTTGAGGATCTGGAAAGATGCCTCGCGCGTCTCGAACTTGTTGTCTGTCACGTACCCGACGTCGTGACGGAAAGCGCGGTCGCGTTCTTCAGTGTTGATCAGCCGCTCGGTCACCCAGCGGGCGACTGCCCGGTACTCCTCCCCAGGCCGGCCTGGCTGCTGCAGTGCGGCGAACTCGGCCACGTGTTCCACGACCGTCTCCTGCCGCACAGCTGTCCGCATGTCGGTGCGCAGCGTTACGAAGTCAATCGCGGCCAAGGCCAGTTCAGCCATGCGGTACGGGTCCCACCCGCGCTCCTTCTTGGCCTTGCTGGCATCCAAGGCCAGCACCGGATAGACCACCGCTAGGGCTCGCATCCGCGACGTGATGCTTTCGTAGATTGCGGACGGCTCTTCAAAGATCACCAGGTCTTCCCCCAATTCCCGGTCTCGCGTTGTGATTTCAAGCTAGGACACGGCACTGACAATCACTCAGAATCCGAACTGGTGCGCTATTTGTGGATGCGGTGAGGGGCAGCCTGCGATGGCTGGCGTGCCGCTCTCGGGTGACCGTTCCCAGTTCGTGTGGCCGCCATGGCGGCGGATGGGCGCAGATTAGAGCGGCTGGCGCGAAAGTCATGGCTCAAAGACGTTTCCCTGATCTCCTGCTGAGGTGGAGGTCCTCGGCGTCCGGTGGTGTTGCGACGGGGCCGTGCCTCATCCCGGGGCAGATCGCTCCGAAGGTTCGGTAGCGACTGGATGGTGAGGAAGGGGCGCAGGGTCCTGTCCGGTGAGGTGTTTCTTGCGCTCGGCCGGGGCGGTCTATGCGTGGGAAGGCTGGGTATCCCGGCGAAAGGGGCAGCATTCGAGTCAAGGGCCCATGACCTGGGCGAGGGCTGGTCATGAAGAGCGACCAGCGGGCGTTCGCGCCGCGAAATATTGAGGCCCATCGTTCGGCTTCTGCGGCAGACTGACCGAGCTTATGAGCTGGGTGTATCGCCAGGGCGCGTGCGTTCTCAACCGGCGAGATGAGTAACTCGTGCGTGGACATGCTCTGATGGCCTGCTTGTCCGTACTTGAATGCGACGAACGCGACCCCTGATGATCAAGGTTCTCGAAGCCTTTGATCACGAACAGGGGTCGCGTTCGCGTGCCATCCTCCCTGATCGACGTTCTCCAGCGCCATCGCGAGGACGCCGACCTGTTGCACCTGTCTGCCGAGCTGTCCGAACTCGCCGCGCTGTCGGAGGGGTTGGACCGGCTTCCCGATTCACGACGGGTGCGGGGGCGCCGCTACTGGCTGGGGTCACTGCTCGCCCTGTGCCTGCTCGCGGTGCTCGGCGGCGCCACCACGCTGGCCGGCATCGCCCGCTATGCCATCGATACCTCTCCCGAGGCGCGGGCGAGGATCGGGCTGCGGCGTCCGCCACGCGCCACCACGCTGGGCCGCCTGCTGTCACGTCTGGACGGCGACGCCCTCGATGATGCCGTGGGCGCCTGGCTGGCCCGGCACGCGAGTGACCCGGCCGACGAACGCACCGTGGAGCTGGTGGGTGTGGCCGTCGACGGCCACAGCCGTACGCGGCAGCCGCACCGGCGAGAAGACGGCCGTCCACCTCCTCGCCGCCGTCCTGCACGAGGGCCAGGCCGTGGTCTCCCAGCGGCAGATCGCCGCGAAGAGCAATGAAATCCCTGCCTCGCCTCACTGTTGGAACGGCTCGACCTGCGTGGACGTGTCATCACCGCCGACGCGATGCACACCCAGACCGGCCATGCCCAGCACATCATCGCCCAGGGCGGGCACTACATCCTGGCCGTCAAGGGCAACCAGAAGAAGCTCTGCCGACAGCTGCGGCATCTGCCCTGGCGCGAGGTCCCACTGCAGCACCGCACCCGCGAACAGGGCCATGGCCGACGCGAGATACGCCGGCTCAAGGTCTGCACCGTCCAGCTTGGCCTCCTCTTCCCGCACGCCGTGCAGGCCATCGAGGTCAAGCGCCGCCGCACCAGCCGCACGACGGACGAGACCACCATCAAGACGATCTACGCGGTCACCAGCCTCACTCCCGAGCAGGCCACCCCGGAACGGATCGCCGAACTGATCCGCAGGCACTGGCAGGTCGAGGCCCTGCACCACGTGAGAGTCGTGACCTTCGCCGAGGACACTTCCCGCGTCCGCACCGGCAGCGCACCCCGCGCGATGGTAACGCTCCGCAACCTCGCCATCGGCCTCATCCGGCAGGCTGGCTGGACGAACATCGCCGCCGCGACCGACCGCTACCGGTCACGAACCGACCACGCCCTCCAACTACTGAGCTTCAAAGCGTGGTGTCGGCAAGGGCTGACGGCTCGTGATCCCTGCGGTATGCCGACTGCATGAGGGATGCGCAAGGGGGCGGGCTGACCGACGAGCGGCGGGCCTTCCGCGAGAAGTTGAGGATGGAAGCGGCCAAGCGGTTCGCCCAGGGCGACGAGAATGCGGTCATCGCGCACGATCTGCGGGTGAGATCCGGTCGGTGCAGCGCTGGCGCAAGGCATGGTCCCAGGGCGGGCCGAGAGCCCTGACCTCCAGAGGGCCGGCGTCGTTGCCGCTGCTCAGTGACGAGCTGTTCGCCGTGCTGGAGCAGGAGCTGGCCAAGGGACCGGTGGCGCACGGCTGGCCGGATCAGACCTGGACCCTGTCACGGATCAAGACCCTCATCGGGCGCCGGTTCCACAAAAGCTACACCGTCCAGGGTGTTGCCGCGCTGCTCAAACGGCACGGCTGGAGCTGCCAGATGCCGGCTCGCCGGGCGGTGGAGCGCGACGAGGCGGCGGTGGCCGGCTGGGTGAAGGAGACCTGGCCGAGCGTGGAAGGACCGTGGCGGCGCTCGATGCCTAACTGGTCTTCGAGGACGAGGCCGGCTTCTCGATGACGCCGCCGACCGCCCGTACCTGGTCCCGCCGCGGCCGCACTCCCATCGTGTGTGTGCGGGGCCGCTCACGCCGTCGCTTATCCGTCGCAGCCCTGGCCTGCTACAAAGCCGGCGAACGCTCGCGGCTGATCTACCGGCCGTGCCCGGACGCCCGGCCCGACGGACGCAAGAGCTTCTCCTGGAAGGACTACCGAGACCTGATCCAGACCGCGCACCAGCAGCTCGGCGGCCCGATCGTGCTGGTGTGGGACAACTGTGAGACTCATGGGGCGCCGTCCGGGGCCAGGGTCTGACCCGTGGGACAACTGGCCCAGGTTGCCTTGTTCAGGATCTGTCGGCCCGCGGTCCCGGGCGGCGGTTGCTGCCATCGGACCGGCGAGCGTGTCCCGATAGGGGCCTTGCCGCACAAGGCACCGTCACAGTTCTGACCGCTCACCGGCCCGACGTCGGCCATCAGCCCGCGTCGATCGAGGAGCCGCGTGACCATCACCAGCCTGCCCCAGCCGACTTTGCCCGCACAGTCTGAAGAACCGCTGGTGGAGGACGTGATCCTGGGGGTTGACACCCACAAGGACGTACATGTCGCCGCCGTGGTCACCGTGCTCGGGGTGCTCCTGGCCCACCAGGAGTTCCCGGTCACCGCTGCCAGCTATCGCCAACTCCTGTCCTGGGCAAGCTCTTTCGGCGTCCTGCGCCGAGCCGGCGTGGAGTGCACCGGTTCCTTCGGAGCGGCTCTGGCACGCTTCCTGAGCCGGGAAAGTATATGCGTCGTCGAGGTCAACCAGCCCGCCCGCGCCCTGCGCCGCAAGCACGGCAAGACCGATGCCGTCGATGCTGAGGCCGCGGCCCGCGCGGTTTTGTCCGGGCGCGCTGACGTCACGCCCAAGACCGGCGAGGGCCCGGCCGCCGACATGCGCGTACTGCGGCTGGCGAAGGAGTCGGCCGTCAAGGCCCGCACGCAGGCGAAGAACCAACTCAAGGCCGTACTCCTCGGGGTCGATCCCGTGCTGCGCGAGGCACTGTCCGACCTCAGCAACACAACCCTGATCGCCACGTGCGCCGATCTCCCCGACACTGGCGACGCCGCCGTCTTCACGCTCCGTCTGCTGGCCCGGCGCATCCAGCAGCTGACCTCTGAGGTGAAGGAACTCACCAGCCGGATCACCAAGGCCGTTCGTCGGTGCCGCCCGGAGCTTCTGGACATCATCGGGGTTGGGCCCGACAGCGCTGCTGCCCTGTTGATCGCCGCCGGCGACAATCCGGAACGGCTGACCAGCGAAGCATCATTCGCCGCTCTATGCGGCGTCAGCCCGGTCGAGCAGTCTTCCGGAAAGACGCAGCGGCGGAGGCTGAACCGCGGAGGAAACCGGCAGGCCAACGCTGCCCTCTACCGCATCGTCATTACTCGCCTTCGCCGTGACGCCCGCACACGTCTCTACCTCGAACGACGCACCAAGCAGGGCATGTCGAAACGCGAGACCATCCGCTGCCTCAAACGCTACGTTGCTCGCGAGATCTACGGTCAGATCCAGCGGACGCCAGCCCTTGGCACCGCGCTGCTGCCGCTTGACGCAACATAGGGGCATCTTGAACACCCATCTGACGGCCGGGATGCGCCGCTACATCGCCGAACGCGACTGGCTCACCGTCTATCAACTCCCGCCCTACGCGCCGGACCTCAACCCGGTCGAGGGCATCTGGTCGGTACTGCGGCGCACCACCACGGCCAACCGTGCGTTCGCCGACCCTGAGGACCTGATCACCGCCGTCCGGCGGGGCCTACGCCAGCTCCAGTACCGCCACGACGTCCTCGACGGCTGCCTCACCGGAACTGGACTCGTGCTCGCCCCACCATGACGACATCACGCTTTCAAAGCCAGTACTCGATCTTGAAGCCTGAGAAAGCATCAACCCGGCCGCCAGGCCAACTCCGAGCGTCGGCGCGAGCGAGTGGCCGTCGCGATCAAGAACGCCGCCAAAACGGCACCCCGATCAGCGTCTCGGCCATCGCCCTGGAAGCCGGCGTGGACCGCACGTTCCTTTACCGCCACCGCGACCTGCTCGCCCTGGTCCACGCCGCCGAACTCGAACCGGCAACCCAGAATCCGGCCGTGGGTTCGCCGGTGAGCCGGGCCTCGCTGCAAGCCCATCTCGCGAATGCCCAGGCCCGCAACACCCGTCTGGCCGCCCGCATTCAGCAGCTGGAGAGACGGCTGTCGCAAGCGCTGGGTGCTCAGGCATGGCAGGAGTCAGGGATAGGAGCCCCGGCTGACGTCGACGAGCCCCAGCGAAAGGTTACGAGGCTGGAGCAGCAGAACGCCGAGCTGACCTCTGCACTGGAGGAAGCACGGGCCGACCTCGACGCCGCACGGGCGGCCAACCGGGACCTGACGCGGGCCCTCAACCAACACAGCTGAGCTGGTCTGGGGCCGGATCCGGTACCACCTGCAGACTCCGCTGAGCCACAGGGGCGCCACTTCTACCAATGGTTGAAATCTTCATGAAACTGCTAAAAAGGCGCCCTAAAGGTTATCCGGGTAGCCTGGAAGAGAGAGGTCGGCAGCCACCCCCATTCCGTAAAATCCCTGACCAGGTGATCAATATGGTCAACCCCAAAAATGTGAGCGCCATGACCACGCGCGCTCGAAGCGCGGCGCAACGAGCGCGAGCGGCGGCAGTAATCGAGAGACCTCCTGGCGGCCCAGTCGCTCAAGCGGCCCGGCGGGCTGCTCAGGCTGCAGCGGAAGCTGCTGCGGCAACCGATGCCGTCAATGCTCGGGTACGTGCTGGTGAGCTACCCGGCGGCGGACCCTGGGCCCGCATTGCCGAGGAGGCGGCCGCTGCAGCCGACGCAGCCGAAGAAGCTACGCGAATCGTTTGCGAAGCGAAGGGGAATCCCCCTCCATACATAGAGGCAACCAAATCCGCAGAGGCGGCAGCCTCTTATGCGCACTACCTCGCCGGAACTGGGAGCGAGGGCTGGGCGAATAAGGCGGAAGAATACGAGAAGCGCGCAAGCGAAACTTCCCGCGCTGCGTTCGGGGAAGCTATTTTCCTGCTCTAGAGCATCCTCCCATGGCGGATTAAGTCCTGCAGTTGTGATCTACAGGCTTCAAGGCTGGAGCAAGTCGTGTCTAGTGACAAGCCGCTCGCCATCGTCACTCTGGTGGCATATCGGTCTGCACCACCCGGGGTGCACATTGCGCAGAGCCAGGGTGAGGACTGCGTGTTGACGGCGAGAGAACTGATCGTACCCGGTGCGAGATATGGGCGCGTTCCCCTGTCCGATATCGGGGCGGTGCACCATGAGCACGATGTGTCAATCTTCATTGATGCCGTGAGTTACGGTTTTGGACTGGAATGTGGATCGCAAGAAGTTCGCGATCAACTTGCCTTCTGCATCGCTTATGCAGCCAGGTGCAACCTATACGATGCTGACGGACTTGCGAACATGAAGCAGCTTGAGAGGCGCTATCTCCGGTGACAGAAATTAGCGCAGAGGGCTATCAAGGAGTGATTATTTATGAGCAGCGACGACTACGCATCCCTCTCGTGTGAAGAGCTCCGCAAGATCTTGATCTTGGCGGATCATGAGCAAGATGCGGGAACTGTTCAGATAATCCTCAGAATATTGGCCAATCGTCACCAGCCGGTCAAACAGGCGCTCGTAGACTGGGCGCAACAGGATCCGGCCACCAGCAAGTCCATAGCGGTCGTGGTAAATGAAGCGCTGAAAGGGCCCGTGAACTGTCATTAAATGAGGATCTTGCCTCCAGCCTCACCAGGGGTGACGCGTTCTCAGGCTGTGAGTCGGAGCATGACGATCGCGTGCTGAGGTCGTGACCTGTAGTGATCGGCTGCGGCGGCGATGTTGGTCCAGCCTGCTTGGCGCATGAGTCCTATGGCGAGGTTGCGCAGGGTGGCCATGGCGCGGGGTGCGGTGCCGGTGCGTACTCGTGAGGCGTCCTCGCCGAACGTCACGTGACGTGGTGCAGGGCCTCAACCCACCAGTGATTCTGGATGAGTTCGGCGAGTTGCGTCGGGCTGGCCTGTTCGGGCGGGAGGCGGGTGACCGTGTAGACGGTCTTCGTCTCGGCCTTGCCGGTCTTGCGGTGGGTGCGGCGGCGCTTGATCTCCATGGCCTGGACGGCGTGTGGGAAGACCAGGCCGGGTCGGACGGTGCAGACTCCGGCCCCGGTGGTGCGTGCCTGCAGCGGGATCTGGCGCCAGGGCAGGTGCCGCAGGTGCTTGCGCAGCTTCTTCTGATTGCCCTTGACCACTAGGAGGTAGTGGCCGCTGGCGGTGACGACGACTCCGTGCAGGGCGATCCGGTCCAGCGGTGGGGCGAAGGCGGGTATTCGTTGCTCTTCGCGGCGATCTGGCGCTGGGCGATCACGGTCTGGCCGGTGTGGAGCGCGGCGGCGAGCAGGTGGACGGCTGTGCCGTCGGTGCGGGAGCCGCGCACGGTCTTGTCGTCGACGGCAAGACCGACCAGAGTGTCGCCGGGTTCGTTGACCGGGTCGGCGGCGTACCGGGCGAGCCAGGCCCCCACGGCGTCGTCCAGGGCGTCGCCGTCCAAGCGGGCCAGGAGTCGTCCCAGGGTGGAGGCATTTGGCGTGCTGGAGGTCAGTCCGAGTTGTTCGCGCAGGTCGTAGTCGGTATCGGCGGCGAAGCGGGCGATAGCCGCCAGGGACGTGGCTCCGCCGAGGACGGTGACCAGGCACAGCGCAAGCAGGGAGCCTAGGCGGCAGCGGCGACCCCGGACCCGGCGGGGATCGGGGATCCGGCCCAGCACGTCCGCCAGGCAGGTGAGCTGTGACGGTTCCGGACAGGTGGAATCGTGTCCGCGCAGTGCCGCTTCAGGACACCGATCAGGGAGGATGGCACGCGAACGCGACCCCTTTTCGTGATCAAAGGCTTCGAGAACCTTGATCATCAGGGGTCGCGTCTCTCGTTGCTGAACCGGGTGAACCGACCACGGTGACGTATACGCAGGCGGTCAGCTCATCTCACTGAGCCCATTCCAACCTCAGGCGACAGCCGTTCGGCGCTGCGTCACGGGCATCTGGTAGACCCTGGCTATGACGTTCTTGGCGGTGGTCGAGGGTGATGCGGGCGGATGGCGCATCGATCGGGATGCGCTGACAGACGCGATCCGTGACCGGTGGTCTGAGGTCGAGGTCGACTCGGTGCACCGCAGTGAAGCGCGCAGCCTCGTATGGCAATTCGAGACGGGGAACGGTCCGGGTGAGGCGTATCTGCACGAAGACGGGACCTGCCTGTACATGGACGCCTGGGAGGAAGACGCGATCTGGTTGGCGATCGTCTTCCGCAGGCTGGCACCCATAGAACTTGACCTGGTGTTCTGCGATGAGGGTTACACCTTCGACGTTCGTCTGCGGGCTGGGACGACCGAGGCCGAATTGACGGACCTGGTAAATGCTGCGGGTTGATCTCAGCACGTGGCAGCGAGCTGGAGGACGAGGACGGCTTGGACGAGGCTCGTGATGCGGGTCGTCGAGCAGCGGAGTTTGCGGAGGAGGCGCCAGAACTTGAGGGTGGCGATGGCCTGCTCGACCAGCGCACGGATCTTTGCGTGGGACCGGTTGACGGCCTGCTGGCCAGTGGAGAGGCTGTGCCATCGGCCGCGGTAAGGGAGACGGACCGTGCCGCCTGCACCCCGGTAGCCCTTGTCTGCCCAGCAGGTGATGTCGGCCTCGGCGAGTGCCTTGATGATGCCGTGCTCGCGTGCGGCCCGGACGTCGTGGACGGCGCCGGCCAAGGCTGATGAAGCCCACAGCAGACGCCCCTTTGGATCGGCTATGACCTGCACGTTCATGCCGTGCTTCTTGTGTTTGCCCGAGTAGAACGGGCGATCGGCGGCGATTCGGTCGATGGGTAGGAGTGTCCCGTCCAGGATCACGTACGCCTTCGTCGATGCCGCTTGTACGGCTTCGGTGAGGGTGGGGGCGAGGGCGGCCAGGAGGTTGACGGCCTCGGTGATGTATCGGTAGGCAGTGGTGGTGCCGATCCCGAATCCGGCCGCGAGCTGGGCGTAGGGCTGGCCATTGCGCAGGTGGGCGAGGGTGAGCAGGGCCTGTCGGCCTGCGTTCAGGCGTCGCCATCGGGTTCCGAGAGCGCGGCGGTGTTCCCTCAGGCGCGCGGCGAGGAAGCGCAGGGCAGAGCTGGACACGTCGATGCCGGAAGGGTAGACAAGCATGCGAAGCCTCTGGTGGAGAAGGTTCTCTTGGTCGAAAACCCATCTACCAGGGGCTTCATCTGTCTGTCAGGCCAACTGCCCAGCTGGCACGGGAGGTTGGAAAGAGCTCACTGACTGAGAACGCATCAGCCCTGGGTGTATCGCTCCCACGCTTTGAGATCGTTTGGAGGAAGGCGATTGACTGAGTCCGATCAGCCGGCGGCCCAGTGGAAGAGTGAAGCGATGACGACGCGACTCATCGCTGCTGTTCTCGTCACGGATCCTGACAACGGCAGACTCCTCATCCTGCGGCGGAGCAGCCACTTGGATTTCGCGCCTGACGAATGGGACGTCCCCAGCGGGAAGGGCGAACCCCGGGAACCGATCACCGCGACTGCGGTACGAGAACTGAAGGAGGAGACGGGCGTCGTCGTCGCCGAGACGGACCTGCGCCTCGTCCACGTCGTCCATGGCTGCTGGGGAGCGGAGGCCCCAGGGATGTTCATGGCCCTGGTCTTCCACACCGACCAGTGGAGCGGTACTCCTCGCAATGCGGAGCCGCACAAGCACGACACCATCGCCTGGGTGCCTCCGGACGACCTTCCGCGACCCTTTACACGCACCACCCTGGCCGCGGTCAAGCGGTACTTGGACGGGGGCTTGATCCTCTCGTTGGACGGCTGGCCAGAGGGCTGATGACGGTCAGTCCGGGCAGCTGCCGCGGGACCGTCGTCCAAAGTTGTGAAGCTCAGCAATGAGCCGCGCGGCCTCCTTCCTGGCCGGCTCCAGCCGGGGGCCCCTGGGTGCACGTGTGGCCCTGCGACTTTGCGCAGAAGAACAGCGCCATCGGCCGGCCGGACCTGCTCTCCAGGTCCGGCCTGCGCTCGCTCCGCACCCGTTCCGCCAAGGATGGTACGGCGACGGAATGGCCCCATAGCGTTGCCGCGGCCAGCCCTCGTGGCGCCATGCCCCAGAGCTTCCTAATGCTGTCCCCTGGGGCGCGGGGGACGCATGGGGGAACCGTAAATTCCCGGTGACCGAGGGAGGCGACCGCTCTCCGGCCGGGCCGCATGCAGGAGCTCGTATTATCTTTACGCCTCCGCAGCCTCTCGCGGAAACAATTCCGCACCTCATCGGCGTTGGTGATCTCCGAGTCGAGGAGGGGAAGGTGTCGGGCCTGAAGCTGTTCCGCACGGACACGACGAATAGCGGCATGACCGAGGTCACGCCGCGTCTTGCTGAGGCCGAGGCAGATGTGCAAGGTCTCGTCGAGGCGCACATGGAGACGTTGCTGGGTGTCCGGTTCCTGGCGAGCGAGTACGGCACGGGGCCGGTTCACGGGGGCCGCATCGATTCGCTCGGGCTGGACGAGAACGGATCGCCGGTCATCGTCGAGTACAAGCGCGGTGTCGACGCCGGCGTCATCAACCAGGGCTTGTTCTACCTGGCGTGGCTGATGGACCATCGCGCCGAGTTCGAGCAGCTGGTCCGCGACCGGCTCGGGGTGACGGCCGCGGCCCAGGTCCTGTGGAGCGGACCGCGCCTGATCTGTATCGCCGGCGACTTCACGCGCTACGACGTGCATGCCGTGCGCGAGCACCGGAGGTCGATCGATCTGGTCCGCTACCGACTCTTCGGCAGCGACCTGCTTGGCCTTGAGACCGTGGCGTCCGTGAGCGGCGGCATGCAGGTAGCACGCCGGCCGCGCCGCCAGGCGGTTGCCAGGGCGGCGGCCGGCGCCGGGGGCGCGTCGATGGTGGAGCTGGCGAACGCTGTCGACGAGGTACTGCTCGGGCTCGGGGACGGTGTGAACCGCGTCGAGCGTAAGACCTACCGGGCCTATCAGCGGCTGCGGAACTTCGCCTGCCTCTGCCCGCCGCAGCGCAGCAAGCTGCTGGTCTACCTGAAGGTCGACCCGCAGGACGTCGACCTCGTTCCGGGTTTCACCCGTGACGTGTCCGGCCTCGGTCACCACGGGACGGGTGATCTGGAGGTGCAGCTGCGTACGCCGCGAGACGTGGAGCGGGCGCAGGATTTGTTCCGGGCCAGCTACGCGGCGGCGTGATCGTCTGCCAGCCTATGGCTGCTCTGTGGCCGTGGGGTGGCCCCTTTCGACGACCGTGGGGTGTGGGTGGCCCCTTTCGATGTGCGAGTAGGGCGTGGCGGTGGACTACCAATGATGTGCGGGATCGCCGGTTGGGCTAATCGGCGATCCCGCGTTATGTTGCCCCGCTCTTGCGTGCTGACGATCAGCGTGTACGGCTGGCAGCGGGGGTGGCCGCGACCGCGGGGGTGACCGGCGGGCTGGTGACGAGGCTCGTTCTGCGTTCGGGGGTTCCGGTCTGTGGGTGGCGAGTGCCGGTTTTGTGGGCGAGGGCCTCGGAGAGATCGGCCAGCAGCGAACTCGGGGTGTGTGGGGACGCGGTGACGGCCCAGGTGGGCCGGCCAGGGCCGGGACCGGCCCAGACGGTCCAGGTGGCCAGGTTGTGGCTCGGGTGCTGGGCGGTGAAGGCGTCGAACTGGACGCCCGCGTCCCCGGTGGGGGACTTCCAGCGGATCCATCGCCCGTCCACGGTGTGCTTCCATCCGGCGTCGGAGAGGGGCTGCGTGGCCACGGTGACCATCTTCTCGTCCACCGGGGCGCTGATGGCCGCGTCCCAGCCGTCGCCTTCGGCGAGGTGATTCAGCAGCTCCTCCAACATCGGGGCGGGGGTGGCGCCGGTCGCGGTGAGGACCCACATGCGGTCGGATACGGGTGTCTCGTAGGCGGCCACGGTCCACGCTGTTTCGTGAGCGGGCGTTTCGTGGACGCGCTCGATGCGCAGGGTCTGGGACTCGTGGATGGCGTGGGTCGTCTCGTCCGACCAAGTCCGCCACTTCTCCCATTCGCTGTGGGAGTCGATGAACGCGTCGAGGAGCGCGTCGTGGTCACCGGCATCGGCCAGGTAGGCCGGGACGATCTCCGGCTCCGGACGGGCCGGTTCGGCCTTGACTGCGGTGAGGGAGAGCGGGGCGCGGGCCTCGGCAGCGGCGCGTTCGGTGTCGGTCAGGGGTGCCGGGCCGGGACGCATCTCGGCGCCGTGGACCTTCTCGAAGGCGAGCAGGGCCCCAGCGGGTGAGCCGAAGGTGTCGGTGACCTGGCGCAGGTGGTCCTCGCCGTGGAGATAGACGGACTTGCCGTTGCGGTGGAGGTAGGTGCCGACCGCGACGGTGGTGTGGCCGTCGTGGGCGTGGGCGTGGATGAGGAGCTGGCCGTGGCGGATGTCGTCGTGGATCTTCTGCGCCTGATTGGAGACCTCGCGGATTTCGCTGCGGGTGCACCAAGGCATCGGATAGTTCGCCCAGGTCCATTCCTCGTCCATGGCCTCCTGGAGCCGAGGGGTGATCTCCACGGTGATGCCGTCGGCGGACAGATGCTTGGCTGCGTCCTTGGCCCAGTAGGGCTCCTCGTGGTCGATGCGGACCAGGACCAGGAGGTTGTCGGCGACGACGATCCAGTCGGCTGCCTCCAGACTCAGGTGGGCAACGTGGGCCTGGGTGCCGGTCAGGACGGCAGTCACGGCGCTTGGATGGGTGGGGTGGGTGTCGAGGCGAACGTGGGCGTCGATGGTGGGAGTCACGTTGGGGTGTCGTCTCTTCTACCGGTGGCCGGGCCTTCGGGTCCGGCCACCGGCGTGTGCGGGGTGCTATCGGGTTGCTCGCGTGGCGCGGCCGGTGTACGCGGCCGTCGTTGTTGGCGGGCCGGCACGGGTTGTGGGCGCCGGTCGCGGTTGCGGCGTCGGGACCGTTCCGGTGGCGTGCTGCCAGCGGGTGCGGACGGCGCCGATGTCGGCGAGGGAGCGGCGGGCGCCGACGACGAGCTGGAACGGGGTGTTCGCCGTGTCGCCGGCGTACGCCTCGATGCGCCGACCGGTGCGATCGGCGGTGGCCAGGAGGGAGCGCTGCAGTGCGCGCTCGCTCCAGTGCTCCACGGAACCGGCCGGTTCGGCCAGCAGGTGGAGCACGTCGCCCGGTTCGCTTCCGTCGTCGAGCAGGCCGCGCTGTTGGGCCTCCCACAGGACGGTGACGGGGTCGACGGGCTCGCGGCGGCGCGCCAGGGCGGTCAGGCACTGCCACAGGCCGGCGTGCAAGGGCAGGGTGAGGTCGTCGGGTAGTAGCCACCGGACGGACTCGATGTCGGCGGGGTTGGCGGTGGCGGTCGCGAGCAGCATCTGCTCCTCCTCGACCGCCTCCGTGTAGTCGGGCGCGACGGGCGGCGATGGTGCCGCGGTGCGGGGCAGTACGCCTGCGCGGGGCGGGAAGCGGGCTGCGATGTCGTCCACGACCGCGGCGAGCGCGTCGGCCTCGGCGAGCACCGCCTGGACGGGGTGCGGGAGGGAGACGTCGCGGGCGGTCTGGACGAGGCGTTCGGCGGCCGTCTGCAGACGGCGGCGGGCATGTTCGGCCTCGACCATCCGCGCGTAGGCAGGCGCGTGGCGGGACCAGGGACAGACCTGAACGAGGGTGTGCAGGTACGAGGCGGTCAGCCCGCGAGCCTGCTCGCGTCCCGTGGCGAGCACGCGGTCGAGCCACTTGGTGTTCTTTGCGTGCTCGGCAGGGTCGGGCAGTGGCAGGGTGCTGATCGCGGCGTACAGGGCAGCGTGCGCGGCGGTGGAGAACGAGTCGGCGGCGATGCCGCTCACGTCGTACAGGCGGTACGGGTCGAGGAGGAGGGCCCCGAGCAGGGCCTGCTCGACGTGGAACACAGGCTGGGGCGGTGCGATGGCGTCGAGGTCGTCTTCGTCGGGTTCGGGGGCGTGAGGCATCAGGCGGCGAGGGTGAAGTCGTCGGGGTCGAGGGTGACGCCGAGGTGCGGGGCGAGGAGGTGGCCGGCGAGCAGCGGGGGAACGGCGTTGCCGATCTGGGAGAACTGCTGGCCCTTGTTGCCAGCCCAGGGGTAGTCGGCGGGGAAGGTCTGCAGGAGGCCGGCCTCGCGGGCGGTGATCCGGATCGGCTCGGGAACGGTGGGCGCATCGGCTTCTTCGGCCGGCGGTGAGGCGGGCTCGGCGATCCAAGTGCACTCGTTCGCGCGGTGCCCGAAGAACAGCGTGCCAGCCGGCTCGGACAGTGGACGGACAGTGGCGTTTGCCTGGTTGTTGCTGCGCAGGGACCAGGACCAGCGGTGCGCCTCGGCGGTGAACGTCGGCGCCGGAGCGTCGGCGGCTCGGTTCTCGCGTGTGCCGTGCCGGGCCGCCCATCCGGCGCCTTCGCGGCGGGACTGCAGGACCACTCCGTCCGGCCGGGGCATCCAGGTGCCGCGCTCGCGGGCGTCGGACAGTGTCTTGCGGGAGCCCGACGGGAACGGTTCGGGTCCGCCGCCGGGTCCACCGCCCGCGCAGACGGTGGGGACGGGCCGGTCGGTCGCGCCCCATCCCAGAGCCTCGGCCATGCTGACCCAGCGGGCGCGGCCGGGACCGAACAGCGACTCCGGTTCGGCCAGTTGGGAGTGCGTGGGGGTAGGAGGCTGCACCGTACGGACGCGGGAGGCCAGGAGTATCGCCCGCTTCCTGGTCTGCGGGACGCCGAAGTCGGCCGCGTTGAGGATCCCGTACCAGACGGAGAACCCCCACTCGCGCAGGACGGCCGCGTACTGCTTCCACAAGGGCAGGACGTGAGGCACTTCCTCCATGGCGACCCAGTCGGGCTCGCCGACCGTGTTCAGGGCGTACAGATAGCGCATCGGCTCGGCTGCGAGCAGGGAGCGCTCGTCACGGCATGCGGCGAGGAGGCGTTCGCGGGAGTCGCGTCCGGCGGCCAGGTCCGCGACCGCCGCGTACACCAGCGGCTGGTCGAGCAGGCCGAGGCGTTTGCCGGCCATGCTCCACGCCTGGCACGGAGGGGAAGCGATCATTCCGCGTGTGCGGCCGATGAAGGGCCAGGTCGGATACCTTGCCACGTCGGTGCGGATGGTCAACTGCCCAGCCGCGGCCCGGGTCTTGCACGCCCACTCGTCCCATTCCAGCCCGATGTCGCGCACGCCGAAGACGTGCAGCGCCCTGCTCCAGCCGCCCGGCCCCGCGAAGAGGTCGAGTATCACGTGGCCAGCCCGAAGTCGGACTGTGTCGGCGCGTGCTTCGCGACGGCGCGGGCGGTGATCGCTTGCGATGCGCGGGCGGACGCCGCGGACAGTTCCTCCGCGCCGGGCTCCCGATACCACGGCCGGAGGTCGAGCATGGCGGCGCGCATGCCGGTGGCGAAGCAGAGCGCGGTGCCCTTGGGCAGGGCGCGGATCGCGTCGGCGGGCAGGATCCGTTCCTGCCGCATCGACACTGACGTGCTCTTGCCGGACTCCGAGTGCGAGGTGGACGTGGTCTCCACGTCGTGGTCGCCGATCAGGCGGCTGAGCTTGTCTGCGAAGTCCGGGTCGTCAATACCGCTGCCGATCACCTTGACAGTCGAGGCGGACCACATGGCGTCCATGCCCGCGTCTCCCCAGACCTTCTGGCCTTGGCGGTAGGACTGGAGGATCGTGATCGGGATGATCCCGCGGCTGCCGAGGTGGGAGTACAGGTCCGGCAAGTCGCTGATCTTGCACACGTTGGCGGCCTCGTCGAGGATCGCCAGCATGGGCGGATCCAGGCGCCCGCCTGCACGTTCGGCCTGCGCGGTCGCGGCCCGCATCACCGAGTCCGCGCACGCGGCGATCAGCGCCGAGGCTCCGCCGCCACCGTCCTTGCTGAGTAGGAACAGCGTGTCGGTGGACGTGACGAACTGCTCCGGCCGGAATTCCGGAACGTCCCTCTGTGGCGTCACCCACGCGGCGATTTCCGCGTTCAGGAGCGCGGAGGCGTACTGCCGGGCTGTCTCGTAGATACCGTCCCTCGTTTCCGGGGGGCCTTCGACGGTGCCCTTGAGCTGAGCGGCGACGGCGGCGAAGTCGTGGTCGCGCAGGATGTCCAGCGGAGTGCGGTCGGCGGGGAAGGCGAGCCACTGCATGATGTCGGTGATGGGCCGCTCGTCGAGCGCCGCGGCCAAGAGCAGCTGGGACAAGATGTTGCTGCCGGCTTTCGACCAGAAGTCGCCCTGCTGGGAGGCGTCCACCGAGGCCGCGAGGAAGTGTCCGGCCAGACGGTTCGCCCCGTCCAAGGTGGTCGCGCTGGCGAGAGGGTTCCACCACATCTCGCGGGCGGCATGCGCGATCTGCTGTGGATCCATGGTCCACACCGCCCCCACCCGGGCCCTTGCCTCGTAGGCGGTGGTGAAGGCGTCGCCGGCGGCCTTGTTCGACGTCAGCAGGACCGGGCCGGGTGCGCCGAGCATGGACGGGATGGCGAGCGAGGTGGTCTTGCCGGACCGGGGCGCCATGATCGCGACGGCGACGTCCTCGAACCCCATCCGTACCTCGTGGCGGCTGCCCTGCAGGTTGCCGAGAAGGATGCCGGTGTCCTTCGCGTCGATGTGCTTGCTGTCCTTCAGGCTGGGGCGCAGGGAGCGGGCTTTGTCGGTGATCGCCTTGGCCATCAGCGGCTCGATGTCCCGGGCCTTGGCCATGTCGGTGATCTTCTTCCGGCTGCCGCTTCGGTTGTTGTGCCGGGCCCACAGGACGCCAGCCCCTGCCCCGAGAGCGAGCAGCAGGAGAACGGGGACGATGCGGGCACCGATCAGCAGGGACGTTTCTCCTGCGTCGGACCAGACCTGCTCGGGGTGGAGCAGGGCGTTGGTCGGCTGGTAGGGGGCCCAGCTAGTGCCGGTGAGGTAGGCGGTGATGTTGCCGGACAGCCAGGCCAGGTGGGACAGGGGGACGACGACGGCGAGCACCCCGAGGAGGAGGCGCAGGACGAGGTCGTATCCGTCGGTGTTGCTGCTGGAGGAGGAAGGGGGCAAGGGCTATGTGCTTCCGGGCGGGGAGGGAGGGTCGGCTGCGGCCGTGCCTGGGCGGCACTGGCCGTGAAGGGATCGAGGCCGTCGGCGTGGTGGTGTGTCGGGCGGGAGGGAGTGAACGCGGTCTTCCAGCGCGCCGGCGACGTACACGGCGAGCACGTCGGTCGTCCGGCGGATGACGACGTTCGGATCGAGGGTCGGCAGACTGCGCCCGCTGTCGGTGCGGTGCACGGGCTTCGGATCGCCGAGCGCGGCGACAAGGTGTGACGGAGTGTGCGCACCGAAGCGGGCCTGCCAGACCGTCTGGTGCATGCCGAGGGTGACCGTGACGAACCAGGCTTCCGGATCAGCCGGTGTTCCCAGCCGCTCGACGTACGCCGTTTTGTTGGGGAAGCAAGGCCGTTGTCACCGTACGGTGACCAGCTGGCCTGCCGGAGCGCTCCGTACGGGTCGCAAGGCGCGTCAGCGGCTGGGGCCGGGTCGGTGAGGGCGTCGGTGAAGGCGGCGATCAGTTTGACGGCCGTGCGGGCGCCGAAGCTGGCGTACCAGGCGGGCCGGTCCGGCTCGGCGACGTGGTGCAGGATCACTACTGGTCGTCGGGGTCGGGCTCCAGGCGCAGGAGGGCCTTCTGGTCGGGGGTGGAGAGCAGGACGCGTGGCACCAGGGGGTCGTTGCCGTGGCTCCATCCGCAGGCAGGGTGGAGGGGAACGGTGATCCAGGTGGGGTCACCGCCGGCGAGGCGGCGCGGCGTGATGAAGTCGACCTCGACGGTCTCGGGAGTCGGGGCCCTAGTCACTTCCGTGCCGCGGTTCGTCGCACGGGTGCGAGGGCAGGCATGGGAACCAGGGATGAAGGGGCCTTGCGGGCTGCGGTGTTGATCTCCCGGAGGGCTTTGCCGTGGGTGGCCCAGTCGTCGAGGTAGCTCCAGGATTCGGCGTGATGTTCGGCGAGGGCGTCGTCGAATTCGGCGGTGCCGGGCTTGGCGGTGGCGGGCAGGGCCTCGCGGGTGAGCAGCCATTGCTCGTGCAGTTCGTCGAGACGGTCGAGGGCCGTGTGCAGGACGCCCAGCTGGTATACCCAGCGGCTCTGCACCGTGTTCTCCGGCAGTTGGGTCAGCTGTGTCTCGGCGGTCGCCAGCAGGTGCCGGGCGCCGTAGCGGAGCGGCTCGAACGCCTCGGCAGTGTCGGCATCGCGCTGGCTCTTGCGCATGCCGTAGGCGTGGTCGTCGTAGGGCCAGCCGTCGAGGCTGGTGTGCTCGTCGGAGTAGGCGTCCCAGGCGTCCAGGATCTTCTGGCTGTCCCGCACGTAGTGGTCGAGGTGGCGCAGGAAGTCGCGGTGTGCGTGGTGGTCTCGGGAGATGGGGAGGTGTCCTGTCAGGTCAGCGGCGAGCGGCTGGCTGCGTGGTACTGGCGCGCGCCGGGATCGTCGCGGGTTTCGTCTGTTGGCGGCGGGCTGAGCGTGCCTGGGCGCGCAGATGCTTGATGCGCGTGGCGTGGGCGTCGACCACCTTCTGCGGGCGCAGCGGGCTGGGCTCCTGTACGGCGCTGTAGTGGCCGGTGCGTTCGAACATGCCGCGCTGGAGCGGGCTGCGGTCGGTCAGCGCGGTGAGGAACGCGCTGACCAGGTGAGCGGGGGTGTGCTCGTCGAGGTAGGCGTGCCAGATGCGCGGGCCGGAAAACTCCCCGTGGCCGGGCTCGCGGGTCTCGATGTGCCAGGACGACCGGTCGTGGAATTCGCTCAACGGCCGCAGTTCGATGTGGCACATGGAGTCCGGCGAGCGCGCGCCGTCTGGCTCGTGGTGCCATCCTGCCGAGGTCACCTGCTGCCACGGGTCCGGCTGCTGTGGCGGCGGGGCGGTGAGGGCGTCGGTGAAGGCGGCGAGGACCTCGGCGGGCACGAGTTCGCCGAACTCGGCGTACCAGCCGGGCTCGGTGCCGACGGGCTCCGCCCGTAGCCGCCACCACGCCGAGGTGCGGGACTGCGGGTCGAACTGGAGCCGGTGGCGAAGGTCAGGGCTTGCCAGGATGATCTCGGCGCTCAGGGGGTCGGAGACGGCGTTCCATCCGGCGGCGGCCAGGCCGTGGGTGACGTGGCGGGCGTCTCCGGGGCCGGCGAGGTGGCGGGGGCTGGTGTCGTACGGGATCTGCACGGCGTGCTTGTCGGCGAAGGCGGCGAGCTGCCGTTCGCTCAGCGGCACCAGCAGCACCCCTGCTCGCTCGTCGGCGAACTGCCGTACAGGTCACGGAGGTCGTCCAGCACGTAGTGGAGGGTGTGCTGGTCGGCCAGTTCCCACGCGGCCGTGCGCAGCTCGGTGATCAGCAGGTCGCCCTGCGCCGTGCGCGGCGCGTCAGGGCTCTCCTGAACGGCGCGGGCGAGGGCGCGCAGCGTGTCGGCGAACTGGACGGGTAGGCCCGTGTACTCGTCGAGGAGGGGCTCGACGAGGGCGAGGGCTTCTGCGGGGTCGGGGTTCTCGCGCAGGTAGTCGGTGAGGTCCGCGAGCGTTTCGGTCAGGGTACGGATGGTGTCCGGGGTGAGTGCGGGCATCGGGCTCCTCGGGGCGGGCTATTGCGATCAGCGGCGGGTGCGTGTGCCGCCGGCCGGGGTGTAGGGGCGGGCGCTGGTGCGCGGCCTGGTGCTGCGGGCGCTGTTGCGGGTCCAGGTGGCGGCATGGGCGGCAGTGATGCGGGCCTGCTGCCACGCACTGAGCTGGGAGGGCTTCACGGACACCGACCAGGTACGGATCTGCGTGCTCATCGGCACGCGTCCGAGTGGGCGCATCACGGGGTCTGGGCTGGCGAGTTCGGTGGAGAAGGCTTGCACCAGGTGCATCGGGGTGTTCGGCGTGAAGTTGGCCGTCCAGCCGTTGCCCTGCTTGTCCTGCGCTCCGGTCCACCACATCGCCGCCCCGTCGGGGCTCTGCCGGTACTGCACCCACGCGGTGCAGTCGGGGCTCGTCGCCATGTAGTCCTGGCCCTCGAACCGCGTGTGCCATCTCTGCTCCTGCAGAGGGGCCCAGACGTTAGGGGCATGGGCGGAGCGGGGGCGGGTGAGGGCATCGGTCAGGCCGGCGACGATCTCCACCGGCGTTTGCTGGCCCAGGTGGGCGGACCACTCGCCGTTCGCTCCCTCGGCTCTGCCGTGGATGGTCCACCCGCCGGGGAGGACGTAGGGGTCGTAGGCGATGCGGACGGTGCGATCCGGGCTCTCCATGTGCAGGGGGCCGCCCGTCTTGGACCTGTCCCGCCAGCCGGAGGCGCGCAGGAACTCAGAGACGTGCCGGACGTCGCCGCCGCCAGCCAGGGCGCGGGGCTGGATGAGGTAGTGCTGTTCGGCCTGCTCGTCGGGTCCCCAGCCCTGCCACTGCTTCTTCTTCACCGGCGGCGCCGGACGACGAGCGGTGCGGGGGCCGGGAGCTTCGCCGCGGTGGTGGCGGGCTGGGTGCCGACGTGCTGCAGGGTGTCCTTGTGTTCGTCCAGGTCGAGGGTGATGTCGTGCAGTTCGTTCGAGGCGCGGCCCAGGGCGAGCCACACCTCTGCGGGGATGGTGCCTCGTTCGGCCTGGTCCTTGGCGAACACGCTGCCGGTGGCGACGAGGTGGGTGATGCCGCCGAGGACTCCGGTGTCGGGGTCGAGGACGCGGGCGATGACCTGCGCGGCCTGGGGAGGGGGAAGTTGAGAGAGGTGGTCGGCGAGCTGGCCGAGCTGGCGGGTGATCTCGTCGGCCAGTCTCACTGGGTAGGGGGCGGGGTGGGACATGCTCCTCCGGGGCGGGGGTGCGGTCAGTGGTGGTGCCGGTGGCCGACGCGCTGGGTCTCGGCGAGGACGGCCTCCGGGCGGGCGCCGGCCAGCGGGGTGGTGCGGTCGGGGCCGGTCGGGATGCAGGCGCGCAGGTAGCGGCGGAACAAGGCTGTCGCGAGTCGGGGTTGGAGCCGGTTGCTGATGGGTGGGGGTGTGCGGGCTGCTACGGGTTTCTCCGGGATCGAGCGGTGCGGTGGGTGGCCCCGGCGAGGTGCCGGGGCCGCCCAGGGGTTTTACGGGGCGCGCCGGGCCTGTGCGGGGCGCGAGGGGGAGCCGGCCGGTGCCGGGTGCTGTGCGGCAGGGCGGGCCGCGCGGGTACGTATGTCGTGCACGGCCTGCCGGTAGGTGGCTTCCTCGAAGACGTCGGGCGTGCAGTTGACGTCGTACCCGGCCAGGAGCAGGGCGGGGATGGCGCGGGTCGCCAGGCGTTTCTGCTCGTCGGCACCGAGGTGTTCGGGCACCGTGTGCCAGATGTACAGCGGCGCGCCCGTGGGGTATTCGTGGCGTTCGAGGCCGAGCTGCTCCAGCAGGTCATGGAGCTGGGCGGGGGCGCCGGTGGGGGTGTCGGCGTGGAGGGTGGTCGTCAGGGCCTTGATGTAGATCTCGACGTCCGTGCCGTACTCGTCGGCCAGGTTGGCCATGTGTTTCCCTCTGGGATCAACGGTGGCGGGAGGCCGGGGGGTGGGCAGAGCTCGGCGGCGGTGTGAGGGCCGCCGGTTGCGGAGCGCATGCGGCGTGGTTGCGGGCGTGGAGGATCACGCACGCGGCCTGGCTCATGGAGTTCGCGGTGTCCCTAAGCCGAGCGAGGGGTTCGGGTTCCTCGCCGGGGGCAGCCCCCTGGAGGGCACTGGCGGCGATCCAGGCCCGGACGACCACTTCCCTGGTAAGGGGCAGCAGCCCGTTGACCGGGGCGGCGATCTCGGTCAGCACCTCGGCCACCGCACTGCTGGTCTTGGCGGCAGAGGCCCGCTCGGCGAGCTGGGTGAGGAAGCGCAGGGCCGCGTTGTGTTCGCTGTCCGGTGTGGCCAGCGCGTTCAGGGCGGGGTCGAGGTGGACGCTGTGACCGGCGGCAAGCAGGGCGTGCGAGGCAGCGGTCGCCTTCAGGCGCTGGTGCTCGACGGGCAGGCCGTGGGGAAGCCGGTGGTAGTCCCCGCTCGGTCCGGGAGCGGAGAGGAAGCCGCCGGTTCGCTGGAGAATGTAAGCCGCCTTCTCGGTGCCGCCGATGGCGACGACCAGGCCGGTGCGGGGGTCCTTGGTGATGGTGATGTACTCCAGCACCCAGAACTCGGGCTCCCTCTGCTTCATCGAGCCCTGGTGGCCGGCGCACGACTGCCGGCCGGGGAGGGCGGCATGGAGGCTGGGGCGGAGGTGGGCGCGGTCCGGCCTGCGGGGTGCTGGAGGGCGGTGCCGATGCCGAGTGCGTCGAGTTGCGGGCCGATCTCGCGCAGGGCGCGCGCCTGCGCTCTGGTGTCGTCGTTGTTGAGGCGGTAGATGCCGCTCTGCGGGTCCTGGACGAAGCCGTGGGCGACGAGGATCGCGCCGGCACGGTCGTCGGCGGGGGCAGTGGCGACGCTGCCGTCCGGCTGCCAGGTCAGGACGACCCGGTCCGGCTGGGAGGGCTGGATGCCGCCCAGGGCGTTGTGCCGGACCTGGGCGAGCGCGCTGTCGTAGCGGGCGAGCAAGCCGCCGGCTATCTGCTCCGCACTCAGGAACGGGTCGTCCGCCAGGGCGATGCCGTTGGGCGCGGGGACGCCGCGGTACGCCTCGTCGGGCAGGGCGCGGGGGGCGACGGCGGCGATGAGGAATCCGTCGCGTTCGTCGTGCCTTTCCAGAAGGACGAGCTGGGCACCGTCGGGGCGGCTCAGGACGGCTGCCTGCCGCAGCGGGTGCTCGGCGAGGGACGCGGCGACCAGGTCCAAGTCCCAGATGCGGTCGGCCAGTTCGGCGAGGTCGTCCTTGACCTCCGGCGGGAAATGAGTGCTGGTCCAGGTGTCGGGGAGTTCGCCGGCGAGGACGTCGGCGTACGAGGCGAGGCGCTCGGAGGTGTCGTAGTCGTGCATGGTGTCCTTGGGCGAAGTAGGGTCAGCGGCGCAGTCCGGCGGCCACGGGGGGCGGCGGGACCGGGAGCGTGCGCGGCGGGGGCGGGCAGGCGCACACGGCGGAGCGTTCGCGTTCGGGGGCGGAGACCTCCCCGCTGCAGGTGCTGCGGCCCGGGTGCGGGGCGTGCCGGTCGGCGAGGGCGTTGCGGGTGTGGGCGACGTCGGTGCGGATGACGTGCAGGTGCTCGTCGACGAGGTAGCGCAACCGCCGTGCGATGTAGGGGTCGGCCGCCTGGCCGAGCCCGTCGTGGAAAGCGGCGGTGGCGATGAGTACTTCCTCCAGCGCGGCGAGGATGCCGTCGTGGGCTGCGGTCAGCTCGGTCAGGGCGTCGGCCGCCTCTTCCGTGGTGGTGGCTTCGCGTATGCGCTCGGCGATGTGGGCTACGGAGGAGCCCAGCGGGAGGTAACTGGCCGGCCGGTAGTCAGTGTCGAAGTCCTCGTCGCAGTCGACGTGGTACCCGGCGGCCCGGAGGCGGGCGACGGCGTCGATGGCGAGATCGGACTCGCCGTCCTCGGCGAGGCCGGTGGGGGCGCGGTGGTAGGTCTCGTGGACGCGGGCAACGGCGATGAAACCCGCGCGCTGCAGGACGCTGTGCGCCTCGGAGTCGCCGCCGCGGGCGAGGAGTTCGGCGGAGTGCGGGTCACGGCGAATGTCCAGGAAGCGGTCGGTACGGGGCAAGGAGACGTTTCTCCTACGGCGATCGGTGGGCGGTGTACCGGGCGGCGGGTGGTGCGGCGGCGACCCGGTGCTGGACCAGGTGGGCCGCGGTGGTGTCCAGGTCCTGCTGGATGGCGTGGAGGCGGCGGGCGATCAGCTCCAGGCGGTGCGCCGTGTCGGTGCCGGCGGCGCCGGGCTGGCGTGCGACTCGGTGCGCGGTGTGCTCGATGAGTCCGCGGACCGTGGCCAGCGGACCGACTTGCTCGTCGGCGAGCTGCGTGAGGACGCTCGCGAGCTGGGCCGATGCCGTGGGCGCCGGCCGGAGGGCGGGCCGCGCTGTGGGGACGGAGCGCACGGGAATCAGGCGGAGGTCCTGCTCGATGCGGCGCGCCTCGTCCGCAAGGCGCCGCAGGATGTCGGCGGGCGGTGCGTGCCACGCGCCGTCGAGGCTGATCAGATTGGCGATCAAATCGAGGCGTCCGGGCTGCGCCTGAACGGCAATCCACCGGCAGCCGCGCTCCTTGCCGGGAATCTCGATGTCGGCGGCCCGCGCGAGCCGGTGAGCGATTTCAGCCCACTCGGGGCCGGTCAGCTCCCGGTCGTCCGGGTGAAGCCGGATGTCAAGGTGGAGGATCGCCCGCCGGTCGTCGTCCGGGCTGGCGGCGAACGGATGCTCCAGATACGGGTCTTCGAGGTGCTCGGCCCACTGGACGGACGTCCAGATCCTCTGCTCGTCGTCCAGGGTGAAGTAATCCAGGCCCGGACAGTGGGCGACGATCGTGTATTCCGTTAGGCCCTCGTGAGGCGAGACCGGCCGCCCCAGCGCCTCGGCGAGCGGGCCGTGCGGCGTGTGGGTCCGCTCGTGCAGGCGGGGAATCACCGGCCGCCCCGAACGTCGGCGATGTGCACCAACTGGTTGAGGGCGGTGGTGGTGTACCAGCCGCAGTCGATCAGCTCGTTGCGGTCGGCGTACCGCGGCAGGAGGGCGTCTTCCATGGCCCGCAGGTAGATCAGGCAGTCCGGGCAGCGGCGCGAGAGGTGTACGAGGTAGCGGGGGTGGCCGGTGACGTAGGACTGGGCGCCGCCGGTCGCATCACGCAGCCGCCACCCGTTCTCGTCGGTCGGGGTGTGCCAGGACGGGGCAACGATGCGCATCGCGTCGCCCCACAGTTCCCCGCCGGCCACCCCCTTCAGGACGACGACGGTGTCACCGGCCTGGAAGTGCTGGTGCGTGATGTCCCGGGCGGGGGTGAGCGGGTCGGGCGTAGGCGCGAAGGCCGACGTGGGCGGGGGCTGGGACATGGGTTCCTTCCACGCAATCGGTGGCGGGGTGGGAGGAACAATGGTCCGGAGGAACGCCGGTTTGGCTAACCGGCGTTTCCCGGCTATGTTCCCCCGCCGTCAGTGGAACGGGTTCTCCGTACCGCGGTCGTTCTCGCCTGCAGCGTCGAGAAGTTCGAGCAGGTCAGTGCCCTCGGCGTCGCGCTGGTCGATCCACCATCCGGCGGCGGTGATGGCGCGGGCCTTCTCCTCCAGCTCCGCCCAGTCAGCCTCGTCCCAACTCCCCTCCATGACAAGCGCGGTGTGCGCGGCCGTCATCAGCTGGTGGCGGGAGCGCTCGCCCCAGTCCAGGGCCTTGGCCGGGCCTTCCAACTGCGGCATGTCGAACTGCTTCGCCCACGCGACGGCAGCCTCCTGCTCAGCGGCGCGCTTGGCCGCGAGCCACTCCTTGGACTCGGTGTCGGCGTCGCGCGTTGCCTTCCAGCAGTCGGCGCAGTCCTTGGCTGAGAGCCAGCGGGCGAACCCTGCCCGCTTGTCGGAAGGACGGCCGGACAGGTCATGAACCACCTGGTGGGAGCACGCGTGCTCCACTGTCCAATGGGTACGGACGGCCATAAATGGATCTCCTCAAAAGGGTTGGAAAGTGGGGGTGTTGCGCCCGGAGAAGGGCGTCTTGTGCTGGCCTCGGAGCGGGCGGCGGTGCCGGCCGCTCTGCATGTGGCCGGTGGGGCCGAGACGTCGGCGAGCGGCGAGAAGGACGCTGAGAGCGAAGGCCGCGCCGGCGGCGGGGAGCGCAGCGCCGGCGAGAGGCTGCTCGGCGAGGCGTCCGGCGAGGGCGGTGCCGGCGGACTGCCCGGCGCCGATCGCGAGGATCAGCCACGCGTACGCCTCGCTGGTGCGGCCTGCCGGGGTGAAGGCGTCGGTGGTGACGTAGGCGCAGGCGACCACGATGGTCAGGAACGCACCGGGCACGGTGACCGCGGCGGTGGCCGCATACGGGGCCGGAAGAGCAAGGATCGGGAGCCACCCGGCCAGGAACGCGGCTGTGGCGATGATCAGTCGTCTGGTGGTGGTGCCGGTCCAGGTGCGGCTTCCGTAGATGAGGCCGCCGAGGAAGGCGCCGGTGGAGAACGCGGCGGGGATGATGCCCGAGAGCATGTCCTGGTGGTGGTGCTCGGCCATGGAGATGGACCACACGTTCATGGCTCCGATCGCGAACCCGATGCCGGTGAGGGAAACGAACAGCAGCAACACGGCAGGGGTGGCCAACTGCCGAGCGGGGGCCGCGTCCTGCCCCACGAACGGTTCGGGTCGCCAGCGTCGCGACGGCGGAGCGAGGGCGACCGCAGCGGTGCCGGCCAGGCCGAGGGCTGCGGTGACGGCGAGCGCGACGGCGGGGTTGTACGCGGAGGCGAGCGCGGCGGAGAGCAGGGGCCGACGATGTACAGCAGGCCCTGCGTTCCGGTGTCGAGCGCGAGCGCGGCGTGCCGCAGCCGGGGGTCTGGCAGCACGCTCGGCCACAGCGCCCGGAGTCCGGCCTCCAGGGGAGGCGTGGTCAGGCCGCCGACGACGACGATGGCCGTGGCGAGGCCCGGTCCGCCGTACGGTCCGGCCAGGGGCAGAGCCACCAGGAGGGCCGAGTTGAGCAGGGCTGCCGGAAGGTGCACCGCGCTCTGGCCGTGGCGGTCCATGAGGCGTCCCTTGACCGGCTGGGACAGCGCGGAGGACAGCCCGTACAGGGCGCTGAGCAGCCCGCCGAAGGCGATGCTGCTGCCACTCGCGGTGGCCAACAGAAGGATGGCGACGGGCGCCATGCCGTTGGGAAGTCGGCCGGTGAGGCTGCCGCCGAGAAGGCGGGCGACGTACGGGCTGCCCAGCACCGCGCCGTAGGAGATGCGCGGGGCCGGGGCCGGGGATGCGGTCAGGGACAACGGGTGCTTTCTCGGTGCTTAGCGGTGGCGGGCGGGCGTGCTGGCGCGGGGCGGCGGCGTGGGTGGTGCGGTGTCCACGGCCGGACGCGGGCGGACGCGCAGCACGGGGGTGCGGTGCGGCGGCAGGACGGCGACGGTCGCGCCGAGGTCCTCGGCCGCCTCCTCGACTTCGCGGGTGAGGAACTCGATCTGCCGGCCCAGCGCCGAGAGGCGGGCGGCGATCTGGCGGCCCTGCACGGTCTCCAGCGCGCTGGCGAACTGGCTGCTTGTTTCCAGGAGTTCCTGGAGACGGACCATCGGGCCCGGGGTGTAGCCGCGCTGGACGGTGCCGAGGAGAGCTTCGGAGGCGTCTCCTGCGGTCTGGCCTTCGACGACGTCGCGGATGAGTTCCTGCAGCGACACCTCCGGGACGGGCGCCGGGCGGTTGAACCGGGAGACGTCCGCGCGCAGCACACCGGGCGGGACCGGGGCAGGTAGTACCTTCCCTGCCTCGTATTCGTGGGCGTAGTGCCCGATCACCTGCCAGCCCGGTGCGTCCGGGTCGCCTCGCAGCGCGACCAGCGTCGAGTCATCGTTCTCGATGAGGTGGGCGAGGGTGATCGGCTGCCCGTCGGCGGCGTACCACGACTCGGTCAGCTCCAGCTCGCCTCGCTTCTGCGCGGCCTGGGCACTCTCCGACCACGTCTGCTGTTCCTCGTCGGTCAGCGGGGCCCTGTGGTGGTGCTTGTTCTGGTCGGCGAGGTCGCTGGCGATGAAGCTGTGATCCGCCCAGGCCGCGAGGTGCGGCCACAGGGCGGAGTGCTGTGCGCGTTCGGCCGGGGAGCCGGGGGTGTCCGGCCGGTCGAGGGCCCGGTGGATCTCGGCGGCGGAGGCGGCCAGGCCGTCCAGCACGGCCCGCCATCCGGCAACGTGCCGGGCGGGTGGCAGTTCGTCGAGCGCACGGCGGGCGGCGTCGAGCAGAGTGTCGGCGTGCGGGGCGAGGTGTGTGGTGTACGCCTCCACCGCCGCCCTGTTGCGGTGGGCTCGTGCGGCTGCCGCGGCGCCTGCGTGGACGGTGCGACCGTAGCGGTCGCATGTCATGTCGAGCGCGGCCTCGCTCTCGCGGTCGATGACCGCCATCCGCAGCCGGAAGTTGCGTGCACTGTCCGTGAGTTCCGGTGTCACCGGGACGGAGTCGTCTGGGGGCGGATTGCTCGCGGGCGTCATCGGGACCGTCCACTGCCCGAGGCCGTCAGGTGGACGGTCGGTGCGTAGGTGGGCTTCGGTGGGATCGGTCGGGCTGAGGGCGGGGAAGTGGTGGGCGGTGTGGCGCGCTGCGTCGTTCGGCCGGCTGCGGCTTGGGCGAGACGGCTACGGCGTTCCTGGAGCCCGTTCGGCCGGTCCGGGCGTGGTGGGCCGGCGGAGAGGGACGGGTCGGGGCGAATGTCGGCCTGCACGCTGTAGCCGAGGCTGCGCAGGTCATGGACGGCCTGGCGGGTACGGCGCAGCCCATCGCGTTCCGGCTCGGTGAGCCGGTACAGGCCCGGCGAAAAGGGGACGGGCTCGAACTGCTCGCGGACGAGGAACCACTCGGCAAGGTGAGGGGTGAAGCTCGGTGCGGCGGTGGCGACGAAACCGTGTTCGGGATGGGCACGGAAGCGGAAGTGGTCGGACAGAGAAGGATTCCTTCTTTCTGCTGGGCAGCGGCGGGGGGACGGCGGATGGGTCGTGGTACGCCGGGCTGGTCTCAAGGGGGGCGGCTCCGCCGGGGGAGGGCCGGGCGTGCTGTCGCTTCCGTCGTCCCGTTCGGTGAATCCGGCCTGGTCCAAGGCGGTGTTGGCCCACTGGTACTGCTCGCCGTGGGCGATGGCTGCCAGGGCGGCGGCGCGGCTGTAGGCGAGCCGGATCTCGGCAAGAGGGTTCGGGGGCATCCCGGGGCCTGCTGGCGTCGTTCAGTGGCGGTTCGGCTGCCGTGACTGGGCGGCGGCAGCTGGCTGGGTCCGTGGGCCGGTCGTGCGCGGTGTGGACGGCCCAGACGGTGCCGGGGTGAAGGTCGCGCGCAGGGCCGCGGCGGTGTGGTGCAGGCGTGCGCGGGCCGCCACGTACTTCTCGGCCGTCATGATCCGCAGGACTTCGGGGTCGTTGCGCAGAGGCGAGTGGGCGAGATCCTCCACGGACTCGCGCTGGAAGCCGGTCGTGGCGTAGGTCAGGGCTTCGGCGAGTGTGTCCAGACCTCGCGTAATACCGGCGGCGGCCCGGGCGAGCTGGACCAGGGCGACGCGTTCGGGCAGGCAGACCGTCTGCGGTGTGGTGAACCGTTCCTGGGCGTGTTCGATGGTGTGCTGCAGATGGTGGGCCAGCACGCCGATGTCGTCGGTGAGCGTGACCAGGTCGACGGCGTCGGGGCTGGTGGGGAATGAGGAGGCCAGTTCCTCCAGACGCCTGGCCAGATAGTCGAATGTGGCCGGAGTGACGGAGGAAGACATCAGATCACCCCCGCCGCAGCGCTTGTCTCTGTAGGGAGCGCGACTTCGTGAGCACGGGCTCTTGCGGAAACATCGAAATCCGCACGCAGTGAGCAGTGGCGCTGTAGGTGGAGATTGAGCAATCGGTGGTTCTCCTAGCTCGGATAGGTAACAGCGAGTGAGGTACTAATGGCCGCGGTGAACGTTGGTTCCGGTAACCAGGGTCGGCCTTGACGCTGGTGGACCACGTCGTTCTCGGCCCAGCAGGTCGGCGCGGCGGCTAGAGTCCAAACTCCCTTGCGAGGCAGGAGATTGGCTATGAGCGACCTGGCGATGGTGGCCGTCGTTAGCGCGTACAACCTGCGCTTCATCCGGTACTGGGACGCCGAGAGCCGGATTGTCGGGGACGCGGGGCCGAAGGTGACTCGACCCCTGCCCGGTGTTCCCGGCCTGCACATGTTCTATGACCAGTCGGACGTGGATGCTCCACACCAAGATCTCAATGAGGTGGGTCGTCGGGTCGTCGAAGCTTTCGGTCATCCGCGCCAGGACGAGATGCGTGGGCAACTCTGCATCTATCTCACTGACGCAGAGGGTGCCCCGGTGGACATGCCGCCCTGGTTGCGCGACCGCATCCAGGAGGAGGTCGGCCGCGCCCGCGCTGACATCCGGGCTTGAGGCAAGTGGCAACTACTGAACGTTGCCAATGCTCATGATCACCTGGATTTGCTCGGACAGTGCTCATGATCACGCGGAAATGCTCACGAATTCGCGGATCCTAGAGTCTCCCGGGCGCGGAGGGCGGCTCGCAGGCTGCGTCCGTAGTTCCACGCATGCCGCCGAGCCTCCGGCTCCAGGACGTCATGGGCGTCCTGGCGGGTCATCTGGCCAGGGTGTTTGCGGTACCGGTAGACCGGCAGGGGAAGCAGGATCCCGGGGGCGAGGCTGGTGACGCCGAGGGCGGCGCAGTAGTCCTCGCCCTGGACGAGCCCGCCCATCGGAGCGGCGCGCACCAGGTAGGTGCGAGCGAGGATAGTGGTCGGCCCGATGGGGATGGTGTCCGCCGGTGACTTCCAGTACGTCCACACGTCGCCGGCCTCGTGCCGGCCGGGCGGGGCGGGGCAGCGCCACAGGGTGGTCGAGCCGTCGGGGTGCAGGTCCTCGCTCCATCCCGCACACCAGCCGACCCCCGTCGATTCCAGGATGTTCAGCCGTACGGACATGGCGTCGTCGGTGAACTCATCATCGTCATCTGCCCAGTTGGTGTACCGGGTGCGGACATGGGCGAGGGCCAGGTTCCGGGCGCAGGCCGCGCCGACCGGGCGAGGCAGAGCAAACGTGCGGACGCGGGAGTCCTGCGCGAGCGGGTCGGGCAGGCGGTCCGGCGAGGCACCGTCGAGCGCGATCACGGCCTCCCACGGCACGGACTGCCGGGTGAGGCTGGCGTGCATGGCGGTCAGGTAGTCGAGCCGGTCTTCGCGCAGGCGGCTGGCGATGACGACGGTGATCAGGGGCAGGGCGTGCGAGGGCAGGGGAGGCTCCGGGAAGCGAGAGTGAACTAGCGGCGCGTGGCGGGACGCGGGGCGTGGGCCTTCGCCGGGGATGCAGCGGGAGCGCCCGGGGACGGCGTGCTGCGCGATGCCCGGATAACCGGTGCGGGGTCGAGGGAGGACCAGGCCGCCGGGTGGTCGTTGAAGGGGGTGCGCGGGTCGAAGGCCCAGTCCACGACCGGGCCGATGTCCTCGTGGAGGAGGCTGATCACCTCGATGCCCTCCTTGTGCAGGATGTACCCCCACTGCATGTCCTGCTCGTCTGCGGTCTCGTCGGTGACCGACATGCGCCGCGGCGGGGAGCCGTCCGGGGTGATCAGGTGGTCGAGGGTGCGGCTGGGCCACTGCTCGCCGCCGGTCAGCGCGGCCACGAGCGAGGGCGGGGCGCCGTCGAGGAGATCGGTGCCCAGCTCGTCCCAGCCGACGGCGACGTCGTCGATGAGGTGACGGGACATGGCTTCCACGTCGCGTCCGAACTTGTACTGGTAGGCGGCCAGGAGCAGCGGCAGGTGGTGGCTGGGTACGCCGTCGAGCTGGACGTGGATGCCGCTGTATCCCGTGCCGGTGGTGGGGCGGGCGATGAAGGAACGTGTGGACAGGGAGTTCTCCGGATCGAGCAAGGAAGCGGGGACGGGGGCGGCCATCAGGGGCGTGCGGCCCGTCAGGGGCGGGGCGTTTACACGCGGTCCGATCAGGAGGCGACCGGGGGGCCGGAGGCGTCGGTGTGGGCGCAGGTATAACCGATCAGTCGGGACGGTGCGGCCTTCGCGGGGACGATGGCGGCGTCGTTGCACACGAACGTGTACGTGATGGAGGTGCGGGGCACGTCGTGGAGCCAGGCCCGGTCGTCCTTGCCGGGGTTGATCTGCAGGCCGGAGTGCGCGACGGCGTCGGTCTGGATGTGCGTGTGGGAGAAGAGGATCAACGCGCCGCCGTCGGTGGTCCTGAGGGCGTAGGCGTCCGTGTAGCGGTTGGCGGCGCCGGCGAAGACGGTGGTGCCCTGGTTCCCGTAGCGGGTGCCGGTCTTGTCGTGAACCTCGATCTGCCGCTTGCTTGCCTTGGTCGTCGCGAAGACCTTCGTCCCGGTGTCCGTGCCTCCGGTGGCGAAGTTGTCGAGCACGGCTGCGCGCAGCAGGTCGGCGTCCGCTGCCAGCCGCTTGTTGCCGGCGGCGGGAACGGCCGTCGCGTACCCGTCCCGGTCAAGGGCGATGTCCGGCAGCTTCTGGCTGTCCAGGTCGACGACGGAGACCATCTCCCAGCCCTTGTGCTGGGGGCGTTCGGCGAACACCGCCAGACGCGAGGGTGCCTTGCCCTTCTGATCCGAGAGCGCGGCGGCGAACCAGCGGTCCTGCCCCGCTTCCAGGCGCGGGATGTACAGCTCCGCGTTTGCCGAGTCGTAGGACCACGGCTTGTACGGCTTGCGGTCCGCTGCGGGAAGCCCTTCGGTCTCGGTGTACTCCGAGATGGACATCGCGTACAGCGGGCCGTCCTCGACCGTGTCGAGCAGGCGCCGGTCGCGGTCGGTGTTGGCCTCGTTGTTGATCTTGGAGTAGTGGGAGATCTGGGCGAGGGCCTCCTTCTTCGTCAGTGCCGGCTCGGCGGTCGGGGTGGGGGAGGCGCTGCTGCGGGTGGCCCTGGCTGTGGTGTCGGCGTCCGGGCTGCCGGAAGTGGCGCAGGCGGACGCGGTCAGCGCGACGGATGCGGCGGTGAGCAGGAGGGCGGTGCGGCGTGCGGAGGTGTGCAGGGGAATCAGGAGGCTCCGGGAAATAGCGGGTTAGCGGGTACGGGATGCGGTGGCGGATGCCGTCGGCGGGGACGGCGCGGTCACGGCCGGTGCCGCCCGTGTATCGGCGGCGGCACGTAGTTGCTTCGCGGCGCGGGCGAGGCAGGTGCGGCTCTCACCGAGCCGGTCCACGAGACCCGGGTACGTGGAGGCGATCGCCCGGGTGCGGGTAGGACCAGGTGCTTGGTGGGTGAGTTCGGCGAGGAGGCCGAGGTGGTGCACGGCCGAGCCGAGGGCGGCGAGCGCGGCACTGGTGGGCTCGGCCGCTTGGGCGAGCGCGAGCGTGGTGCGGCGATGGGTGGCCGTGACGCGGGTCGGGTAGCGGGCGGCGGCCCGGTGGCGGAAGGCGCTCTCGCCGACGAGGTAGGTCAGCAGGCTGGCCAGGTGGCGGACTTCGTCGTCCAGGATCTCGCTCAGGGCCGGGTCCGGTTGGATCTGGTCGGGGAGCGGGAGGTGGTCGGCCACGGCGTTGAGCCGGTCGGCCACGTCGTGCAGCAGCATCCGCTGGTCAGGATCGGACAGCGGGAACTCCAGGAGGGGTGGGGGCGTCTACCGCCGTGCTGAGGACGGCGTGCTCGCCGTCGGCTGTATGCCGGGCGCTGCTGTGGGCGGGCGGGTCGGTGGGCCCTCGGAGGCGGACAGATCGGTGCGGGACGCGGTCATGGTTTCCTGAGGCGCCGGGCGGCCTGGCGGTAGCGGGGCAGGAGCCGCCGGGAGACCGTGTGCGCGGCGCGGACTGCCTCGGCGGGGACTGCGATCGCGTGCGGGGCGTTGTCGTCGCCGAAGTAGTCGTGGGTGATGCCGTGCAGGGATAGCGCGCCGACGAGAACCTGCCCGCGGTGCAGCGGGCGGTCGATCACGACGAGCTCGAGGCGGTTGGGGCCGGTGAGGATCGCGGCGCGGGGAACGCGGAATTGCATCCAGGCACTGGCCAAAGACGCGTTGTCCCACAGGTCGTCGAAGAAGTCGAGCTGGCTGTCCGGATCGGCGAAGTCGGTGATGCAGGAAGCCCATTCGCCGGGCAGACGGTGACACAGGCCGTGGGCGAGGGACTCCAGATCGCTGCCGGAGGTGGAGATGCGGACGGCCTCACGCTGTGAACGGCGGTACTCCCGTTGCTGGTTGTCGCGCCACAGGTCTTCGACGCGCTTGCCCGCAGCGGGAGAACCGGCGTCCGCGAAGATGCGGGGCAGGTGGTATTCCACGCCGATGCCTTGTCGGTCGGCATCGGCGAGGAACCGCGTGAGGCGGGCCGGAACGTCGTGGTCGTACCTGTCGTGGATCAGGATGGAGCCGAAGACGCCACGTGGGCGCCAGAAGCCGTGGTCGGTAAGGAGGGTGTGGGCTGCAGCGGGGGCGTCGTTGCTGGTGAGGGCGATGACACCGATCTGGTCGTGATCGCCGAGGCTAATGGCGGGCGTGGGCTTGTCTGCAGGTCCGTCAGTGTCGAGCAACGCCAGGCTCGTGCGAGTGGAGTTGATGTCCGACGATGAGGCTCCGGCCGGTGACCCGCCATCGTCCGGGACGTGGCCGGTGTGGTCGAGCAGTTCGAGGGGCTCGGAGGTACTGCGCAGTTCGAGGTTCTGCTGCTGCGACCGGTGCGGCGTCGACTGTTCAGCGGGTTCTGGCACGGGGACCTCGTGGTGTCGGGAGGGCGGGGGCTACATCGCTTGTCGCCGTGGGCGGGTATTTCTTCGATCTCAGGGCAGCCTCGTGACCTGGCGGTACACGTCGTCGGAGGTCTGCTCGCGGAGGCGGAGTCGTCGACGGAGCGTCGGGGGCGGCGAAGGGGTGTGTGCCGCCGATGAGGGAGGGGCGGCCATCGAGTTCGTCGAGCCAGGTCAGGAGTTTGGGCAGGTTCTTGTCGGGCCCGAACGCGAGGTAGGTGCCGTCGGCGCTGTCGCAGCCGAACCACTCGGCTATCCCCAGCCTGATCCGGGAGTTGACGCGGCCCATGTGCACGCCTTTGCCGCGGGCCTTCGCCTCGCGGGCCAGCCGTTCGGCGACGGGGCCGAGTTTCCACTCGGTCGATCCGGCCAGGAACAGGACGTCGAAGTCGTCCCAGGGCAGCAGCCCGGGTGTATCGCAGCCGTCCTGGGCCGCGTAGGCCGCGGGCACGCCGAGTTCGCGGATGCGGGCCAGCCACGGCAGGGACTCGGTGAGGGTGCCGACGGCGTCGAACGGCTGGTCCGGGGCGAGCGCCCACAGGCAGCGATCCGGCCCGTACCGTTCAACGGTCCGGTGCAGCCAGGCGAACCATGCTTGGGCTCCGGGCCAGTAGCGGCCCTTGCGTCGCTGCCGAACTTGGAGTTGTCACAGGCATACAGCGCACCCTCGGGGATCCGACTGCCTTGCGCCGGGGTGGTCATACAGCCGATGCGTCCGGCGCTCATCGCAGCCCGAATCTCAGGCCCCGAGGGAGTGCCGAGATAGCGCACCGTGTACCTCCCCGGAGGCGACGCCGACCGCCGTCCGGGCCACCTGCCTGCCGGGCGGAAGTCCACGACGTGGGGCCTGCGGCTGGTGGACCTCGCCATTTCGGGAAGGCGGCACATTCCTGGTCTTTGAGCCGGGCGAGGGCGCGGCGAGCGTCGGGTGTGCCTGGTTCACCGGGTGCGGCCGGGCACGGCGGTGGTCGCCGTCGGTGGCCCCGGGCTCGGACCCGGCGGGAGACCGGCCCGGGTGGTCCGGCGCGCGGGGGCCAGGGCACGCATGCGGTCGACAGCGGTGTGCAGGTCCTCGCCGAGACTGCGCAGGGTGGCCGCCGCGTCCTGAAGGTCGTAGTGGAGGTCGAATCCGTCGTCCTGCTCGGATTCCTTGGCCTTTTCCGCGGCTGCTTCGAAGAACTCGCCGAGCCGTTCCAGCAGGCCGCTGGTGGGGTCCAGGATCTGGTGCAGCAGGGCGGCGGCGTCCGCAGGTGACTCGGTGGCGTTGAGCCGGTCGGTGAGAGCGAGGAGTGCGTCGCCGTAGACGAAGGTGCGGTCCGCGTTGCCGGAGACGTCCGCGGGCTCGGGGGCGCGGGGCGCCGGCTCGGCTGCGGACACGGGCGTACGGGCGGTGGGCGAGGAGGGAGTTGGCAGCAGTCCGAGCTGATCGAGGCGATGGTCGATCGCCTCGATCAGGGGCTGGGCGCTGCCGCCGTGCCGGGCTTCGGGCCGCTGGGGTGCACCGGGGTCGTCGGAGGGTGCCGAGTCGTAGAGGACCTCGGACAGCGACGGGTCGTCGGGGTGCTCGCGGGTCGCGATCCAGCCCTCCGGACTTCCCGGCGGGCGGTCGGAGGGGGGCTCCTGCGGCGGACCGATGATCAGGCAACTGCCGTCGGGGAGGGATACGCGCACGATGTAGGCGCTGAGGCCGAACTCGATGTCGCACTCCAGCCCGCGCTCTCGCAGTGGCGTGGTGATGTGCGCGTGGCGGCGCCACAGCTCCTGCCACCACGGGGTGTCCACGTTGTGGTGGTCGGGAAGCGGTGCGAGCGCAGCCGCGCGGCGGGCCTCTGGAGTGTTCTCCTGGTCAGCGGCCACGGTTCCTCCTGCGGGAGGCCGACGCGTGGTGGGACGGGGGTGTCCGGCGTGCGGGGTCGGCTTCGGGCTTCGGCACGGGAGCGAAATCGAGTTCGTAGTCGTCGTAGGCGGCGATCAGGTCGTGTTCCATTTGGGCTTCGCGTTCGGCGACTTGTGCGATGAGGTCGTCGTGCTCGGCCTGGCACTGCTGGTAGTCGGCCCAGTCGGCGTCGCTGAGGTGGGCGGGGCGGTTCAGAGGGCTCCTTGAAAGGGTGGGGCCGGTCCGGGTCAGCGGTGGCGACCGCGCGGTTTGGGCGGCGGTACCGGGCTCTGGCGGTGGGAGGGCGTGAGGAAGAAGCGGTGGAAGTCGAGGTGGTCGGTGAGTTCCTGGACTGCGTCACCGAGCGCCTGTGCCGCGCGCCGCAGACAGGCACGCGCCGTCGCGTGTTCGACGACCATGCGGTTGTCACGGACGTAGCTGTCGTTCTCGCTGTGCGGCCGGGGCGGTGAGAGCGCGGTCTGTGCGGTCTCGGCGAAGTGCGGTACGGCCTGGCTCGACAGGGTGACCGCCGACGCCAGATGGGCGAGGACGGCGCTGCCGGCACGGTTCGTACTGGAGGTGGTCCGGGCGAAGTCCGCGGTCAGCTGGACGACATCACGGGCGAGCGTCTGTGCGCCGGTGACGTGCTGGAGAAGCGCGGTGTAGGACGGCGAGGCCGGGACGCGACCGGTGTCGTCCAGCAGCTCCCACTGCTCGAACGCGCCGGAGAGTTTGCCCCTCACGGCGTTGAGCGCGTCGATGAGGTGGAGCGTGGTGGCGCGCGGGATCAGCTCACGCCGGATATCAGGTTTCATGAGTCTTTTACGGCTTTTTTATGCATTCGGGCGTCGGTGTCGAAGAGTGCCAGCTCGTACGCGTGCAGGAGGTGCTGCACGATGAAAGATCGTCCGGCGACTTTCCACAGGCCACGCCCTCGGTTGAGGTGGGCGATGGCGTCCATTTCGACGGAGGTCAGGCCGAGCAGCGAGGCCGCGGCGTGGAGTTGGTCGGTCTCCTGGCGGTAGATGATGCGGGTGCTGCAGTCGGCGAGGAGGCCCTCGGCCAAGGCCCGGCCTTGTGATCCGGCGTCGCCGGCGGTGAGCAGGTCAGACAGCCGGTGGATCACCATGAGGTTGGCGATGCCGAGGCCGCGGCTGAGCTTCCACTGGGCCTGCATGCGCTGCAGCAGGCCGACGTGCCGCATCAACCGCCACGCCTCGTCGTACACGATCCAGCGCCGGCCGCCGGACGGGTCGGAGAGGGCGGACTCCATCCAGGCACTCGCGCAGGTCATCGCCAGGACGAGGGCGGTGTCGTCGCCGGATCCGCCGAGCCGGGAGAGGTCGATGGTGAGCATCGGTGCGTTCGGGTCGAAGGCGACGGTGGAGGGGGCGTCGAACATGCCGGCCAGGTCACCGTGGACGAGGCGGCGCATGGCGTGGGCCAGGTCGCGGGCGGCGTCGCCGAGTTGGCCCGACATCATCCCGGCGGCCTCGTCGAGCGCACTGGGGTTGTTGAGGGTGGCGGCGACATCGCCGAGCAGCGGGGTGCGGCCAGTGTGGACGGCGCGGGTGACGACGGCGTCCAGGGCGACGTCCAGGGCGGTGTGCTCCATGGGCATCAGGTCCCGGCCCAGGACCGTCCGGGCCAGGGAGCCGAGCAGGAGCAGGCGCCGTTTGCGGATCTCGCCGACCCAGTCGTCCTCGGAGACGCTGTGCGGGCGCGGGGCCGCGTCCAAGGGGTTCAGTCGTCCGGGCAGTCCGGGGCCGAGAGCGACGGACCGGCCACCGAGGGCTTGTGCCACCGGCGTCCATTCGCCCTTCGGGTCGCACGGGACGTAGACGCGGTATCCGAAGGCCACCGAACGCAGCGCGAAGGACTTGGCGAGCGCGCTCTTGCCCTGGCCGATGACCCCGGCGAGCAAGAGGTTCGGGTTGGTGAATCCCTCGACCTTGCCGTACAGAGCGAACGGATCGAAGACGAAGCTGGCCTCGGCGTGGACATCGCGCCCGATGTAGATGCCCTCGGCGCCGAGTCCCCCTTCGGCCAAGAAGGGATAGGCACCGGCCGCGACCGCGGTGGTCATGCGGTGGGCGGGCAGCTTCAGCCGGTTGTGACGCGCGGAGGCGGGTCCGGGACGTCCGTTCGCCGGGTAGAGCGCGGTGGGCATCTCGTGGGCGGCGGACGTGCTCTCACTCTGGTGGGCACTGGCTTGCGCGCGGGCCTTGGCGGTGGCCTCGGCGAGCTGGCGACGGGCGGCCTTGCGGCTGGCGCGATCGGTGCCGTGGGGGGTGAAGAGCGGGCTGGCGGAGGCGCGGCGGGCGCGGCGGGCGGGCCGGTGGTTCATCGGTGGCCCTCGTTTCTGCGGGTAGTGCTCATCGCACGCAGGCTGTGGTGTGCGGGCGGAGGTCGGTGGGGGTGGTCTTGCGGCGGATGACATGCCCGGCGGCGAGGTGGCGCTGGCAGATCGTGAGCACGGGCGGTCCCTCAGGAAGCCGCTCCGGATGGCATGCGCTCGACTCGGCTTCTGCTGCTGCGCTGTTGGGCAGCAGGTGGAAGGCGGAGTGGACCTCGCTGGTGGCCTGCCAGAGGCGGGTGTGCGCGGTGGCGAGGTGGCGGCCGGCGGCGGGGTGCGCAGGCCGGGTGTTTTCGGCGAGCCGGTCCATGAGCTGGTGCAGGGCGGTGAGGTGGGCGTGCAGCACGTCAACGTGCACGCGGTCCGCTGGCCGGGGCGGGTTCGCGTCCGACGGTGCCAGGGCCCGGGTGTGGTGGCGGAAGCCGGCGCTTGCGGCGCGGAGGTAGGGGTGCGCGTCGTCCGGACGCGTGGGCGAGGTCAAAGGTGGTGGTCCTTCCTGCCGGCAGGCAGGGGCGGTGACGGATGTTCGAAGAGCGGCGGGCGCCACGGCGCTGACCGGCGGGGACGGGCCCGGCTCACAGGGCGGTCCGGGCGAGTGGGAGCGCGGTGAGGGCGAAGGCGTCCGGCTGCTGGTAGTTGAGCCGTCGCAGATCGACCCCGGAGGTGACGGCGTGGGTCTCGATCTGTGCGCAGGCGGCGTCCAGGAGGGCGTCGGTCTCGGCGGTGACGGTGACCAGGCCGGTCAGGGCCACGTCGGCATGTCCGGCGATGAGCTGGCGCTCACGCTGCTTGACGTCGGCGTACTCGACGGAGTCTTCCTCGCTGTCGACCTGCCCCCGGCGGGCCCTCTCGTTGGCGTCGGCGATGATCGCCGCCTTCTTCCGCTGGACGTCTCGCAGCGCGGACTCGAGTCCCTGCGGCACGTATATAAGGGAGAGGCTGCGCCGCACGCCGGCCGTGAACATGATCCCGTGCAGGAACCCGGCCCCCATCTCCGTCCTCGGCCAGTTCTCCACCCAGTACGTTGCGTGCCGTGCGCTGTCGGTGGCGAGCCGGTCGTACTCCTCGAACTGGACGACGGGCCCGGCGGCTGCGGGGTCGGCCTCGGCGCGGCCGGTCTCGGACCACTGCTGGAGGGCGGCGAGCGCCTTTGGGTCGTAGGCGGTGCGGATGACGGCGGCGATCTCCCTCGCGGTCAGCCATCCGGTGACCTGGAGTCCGGCGTTGCGCGCGGCCTGGGCGATGGATGCGCTGGTCTGCTCCATGACGGTGAACGCGCCGGGCAGCCCTCCGCCGGCCTGGTTGATCAGGCGCCGGGCGGCCTTGAGGTCGAGGGAGATGGCGAGGTAGGTCTCGTGCGGGGCGGCGGCAGGGCCGGCCGAGGAGACCAGCTCGGAGTAGATCTGTCCGGCGACGGGAGTCTGGGGCTGCCCGTTGTGGGTCCAGTGGCGGGTGAGGGTGTCGCCCGAGTCGGGGACGGTGCGTTCCAGCACCTGCACAGTGGCGACGTGCCCGGTGCGGGCGATACCCGCGAGCGCGCGTCCCCAACTGCTCACGTTGTGGTTCTGGGTGGCGGGGTCGAGGAGGGCGAAGGCGCGGCTGGTGACGCGGGCGATGGCGGTCAGGGTCTGCTGTTGCGGGTCGTGCACGGCCGCGGCGCCGTTGACGGAGTCGCCGGGGGTGACCACCTTGAGGGAGGCGGTGGTGCCGGGCAGGTGGAGGATGCCGTCCTGCCGGGGCCGGGTGACGGGCCGGGCGAGCCAGAGGGTCTGGCCGGTGCGGCGGCGGTGTGCGTAGCGGGCGACGATCGGTGCCCAGTCGATGAGGGAGCGGCCGTGCCGGCGGATTGTGACGAGCGCACCGGATGCCGCCCACAGCGGGGCCAGGGCGACGGCGCCGAGCAGTCCGGTGGAGACCACCGTCATCAGCAGGAGCGCCAGTGTGCAGGAGACGAGGATGAGTTGGGGCAGGGAGAGGCCGAGGAGGATGCCGCGGCGGGACCGGTGCGGGAACTTCACCGTGACCGGGGCGACGGAGAGATCAGTCAAAGGGGCGGGTCCTGGAGACGCGGGGGAACCCGGGGGCGGGAGGTGCAGCGCAAGTCCCGCCCCCGGTGGACGGGCAAGGGATCAGAGGCCGGTCGGCGGCGGAGAGGGTGAGGCCGACCCACTGGACGTGGCGTTCTGTGAGCCGGAGGGCGGAGGTGCGCCCTGCGGCGGTGCGGTGGTGGTCGGCGGCGCGGACTGCCATCCGCTGCCCTGGCCGGAGGCGGCGTTCGCTCCGGGCCCGCCCGGCCCTGGGCTGCCGCCCACTTGGCCGCTGGTGTCGTCGGACACGCTCGTCGGCGCGGGCTGGACGGCTTTCTCCAGACCGGACTTGACCGCGTCGCCACCGGGCGAGATGCCCGTACCGCCGTCCTGCGAACCTTCCTTGCCTCCTCCGCCGCCGGTCGGGTTGGCGGCGACGTCGCCGGGGAAACCGCCACCGCCAGCGGCGTCGGGCCCCTGCGGTGCGGCGCCTGCTCCGGCTGCAGCGCCACCGGTTCCGGCGGTGGCCGCAGCCGCGGCGGCCTTGCGGGCGGCGTTCTCGGCATGCGCCTTGGCGATCTGCGCTCCGGCGCCACCGGCACGGTGGATGGACTCGCCGTCGGTCCCGTCGGCCGCCCAGTGCACGAACTTGAAGACGGCGTAGGGGCACAGCAGCACCAGGATCATGATCACGATGCCGGACATGACGTCGGCCAGAGCGGCGATGCCGTCCTTGGCCTCGGTTTTGCCCATGGCGGCGATACCGAGGACGAAGATCACGGTCATCAGGAGCTTGGAGACGACGAGGGTGGCGGTGGCCTCGATCCAGCCCTTGCGCCAGCGCCGCGCGACCTCCCACCCGCCGCCGGCGGACGCGAAGACAGCCAGCGTGACCATGACGAGGATGCCGACCTTGCGGACCATCATCACGCACCAGTAGAGGAAGGCACCGACGGCGGCACCAAGGCCGGCGACAACCGCAACGAGCCAGCCCATCCCGGACAGGCTCGCGATCTGGTTGACCTTCACGATGCGTCGCACGGCCGACTCGATGTTCAGGTGGGCGGTCTTGAACAGGCCGTCGCTGACGGCATCGACCACTTCGACGGCGACCGTGGTGAAGGCGATGGCGCAGAAGGCGAACAGGACGCCGCTCATGGTGCCGGTGAACGCTTGTGCCAGGGCTTGTCCGTCGCGTCGGATGGCGGCCCGGACCAGTTGTGCGCAGAATGTGGCGACCAGCAGGACCAGGCCCAGAGGCAGCAGCATCTCGTAGTTGTCGACGAACCACGACGCGTTGAGGTCGACCTTCGTGGTGGTGTTGACGGCCTCGGCGGCCAGATCGGCTGCGGCGGCGGCCAGTTCACCGGCGGACTTCGCCATCCAGTCACCGATGGCCTTGCCGGGGTCCGAGGCGAAATCGACTGCGTCGCCGACGGCGCACAGCTTGTCTGCCAGGGGGAAATCACAGAAACCCACGAGGAGTTACTCCTCCTTTCTTGTCTCAGGCGCGGGTCACTGCGTGACGCTCGGGGCGATGGCGGCCAGGGTGCAGTCGTGATTCGGGCGGCACTGGACGGCGAGGGTCACGGCCCGTTCCTCGGCTCCGCCGCCGCCCTTTTTCCAGGCGATCTGCTGCGTGCCGTTGACGGTGACGACGTAGATGTACGCCTCGGTGATCGCGGACGGGTCGTCGGCCAGCGCCTGCTTGAACGCGGAGGGGTAGTGGCCCTCGGTGACGCTGGCGGTGGCGTGCTGGTCCTGGTCGGCCATCCGCGACCACAGCACCGGATCGGGCACTTGGCCAGAGACCGAGGCCCAGTCGGTGTACGTGGTCTCCGTGGTCATCCAGGCGCGCATGCCGGCGAGTTGTTGGTCGCGGCTGGTGTCGCGGGTGTCGTAGGACCACAGCATCTGGGCCGCCGCCTTGGCGTAGGCGACCGGTTCGGCGATCTGCGGAGGCTGGGACACCGACCCGGATCCGGAGGAAGGCTTGGGGGCGGCCTCGGAGGAGGACGGGCTGCCACTCGGGGTAGGCGCGGCGGTGCCCGGGGCCTGGTGGCCGTTGCCGCCGCCGGTCAGCAGGGCGACGATCCCGGCGACGGCGAGCAGGACTGCGACGGCGGAGGCGACGATCGCGATGCGCCGGTTGGCCGACCAGCCACTGCCATACGACGACAGGGAGGGGAGTCGTTTCTTCATCAGTGCACCTGCGACCCGAGGGTCGAGAAGAACGCGACGATGCCGTTCGCGGCGCCCAGGCCCAGGGCGGCGCCCGCGGCCACGACCGCGCCCTTCTTCCCGTTGGCCTCGGCCTGGTGACCGCCCGTGTGGTGTCCCCAAGCCCACACGCCGAGCGACACAGCGAGGGCGCCGACGACGGCGATGATGCCGAACAGGTTGATCGAGTTGACGACGTTCTTCAGCACGCTCAGGCCGGGCAGGCCACCGCCCGACGGCGTGATGCCGGGATCGTAGGCCAGGTACTGCACGGTTTCGAGTAGGGGCAAGGAAGCTCCTTGGGCGCGCCGAAATTTGGCGCGCGGGAATCACAGAAGGAAAGGGAGGAACGAGGCAGCGCCTCGTAGAAAGGGAGGGCAGACACCGTGGATGCACGGGCTGGCCGGGCGGCGTCCGCGAAGAGACGGCATCGCTCGCACGAGGACGCAGCAGGTGCCGCGCCGAGGCTGCGGACCGAGCCGGTGCTCCCGGCGAAGGCGCCGGCTCAGGGGCCGAACCGGCAGTGGAAGACCCCTACTTCGGGATCGGCGGCTTCGGAGCGGGGTTGGTCTTGTACGGGTTCGCGCAGTTGTAGATCATGTAACCGCGGCCGATTTTCTTGCCGTCCGACTTCCGGGTGACGGTGCCGCGCGTGTACCAGGTCTTCTCGGCCTTCTTGTAGACCCACTGGTCGTAGACGACCTTGTCGTGCCTGTAGCCGATGCCCAAGACCGTGGACGTCTTCGACGGTGCCTTGCGCACCTTGACCGCACTGCAGCTGATGGTGGTGGTGCCGGTGTCGTACGCCTGTGCTGCGGTGGCGGTGGCGAGGCCGCCGGCGGCGACGGCCAGGCCCAGAGAGGCTGCCGCGAGGGCACGCGGGGCGCGGGGGCGGGTTATCAAGAAGATGCTCCGTACTGTTGGGGGAATCTCGGTCAGAGATGGTGCGCCGGGGCCCTCGCGCCCCGGCCGGCGTCAGAGAACGCGGCGGGCGGCGAGAATCGTCCAGTCCTTGATCGGAGTGATCCGGACCGGCTTGGTGGTGCGCGGCGCCTCGATCACGAGGCCCTCGCCCATGTACATGCCGACGTGCTCAGGGCGGGCGGCGGTGCCGCGGCTGAAGATCAGATCGCCGGGCTTGAGTTGGGCTGGCGAGACCGCCTTGCCCTCGTTGACCTGCGTATACGTGGTGCGGGTGAGAGTGACGCCTGCATGTGCGTACGCCTGCTGCATCAGGCTGGAGCAGTCGCAACGGCCCATCGGGTCAGGACCATGCGCGTTGGTGCAGGTGCCGCCCCACTGGTAGAGCGTGCCGAGCTGGTGCATCGCCCACTCGATGGCCTTGCGCGCCTTCGGATCGGCGTCCTTAGGGATCGCGTAGCCCTTCGGGACGCTTCCCTCGGGGATACGGCCGAAGCCGGAACCGTCCTGGCCCGGAGCACAGCCGCTCGTGCCGGTCGATGCTTGCTCGCCCTGGTCTGCGTCCTCGTTGTCCGCGTCGGTGCCGCCGCCCGGGAAGGTCTTGGCGATGGCATCCTGCAGCGCGGTGGCCAGGCTCTCCCACTGCGCATACGCGTCGGGGTAGGCGGATCTCTGCACGGCTTGGGCGGCCTGGGGGACGGTCATCTGCTGCCAGCCGCTCACCTTGAGCAAGTGCTTGTAGAACTGCTCGGAGGCGTAGACCGGATCGCGGATCTGCTGGGCACTGCCCCAGCCCTGGGAGGGACGCTGCTGGAACAGGCCGAGCGAGTCCCGGTCGCCGTAGTTGAGGTTGCGCAGCCGGCTCTCCTGCATCGCGGTGGCGAGCGCGATGATCTGTCCCTTCCTGGGGACGTCGAGCGAGAGGCCGGCGGCCACGATCGTCGCCGCGTTGGGGACTTGTTCGGCGGGCAGGTCCAGGCCCTCGACGTGGACGTTCTTGCCGGACGCGCCGTCGAGAATCTTGGTGACCTGCTCGGCGACCTCGTCGGTGTCGATGTCGGTGAGGCAGCTGCTGAAGGAGCTGCTGCTCTGCACGGCGTCGGCGGAGGAGGCCAGCATCATGCCGGTGCCGGCGATCAGGATCGGGGAGAGGAAGACGACGCCGATGCCGGCGGCGAGCGCCTTCAACCGGAGCGGATCGCTCGCCGGTCAGGGCTTTCGGGCGTGGGTGGGTGGCGAGACGTCATGAGCGTGTCCTTCGGGGTGCAGTGTCCGGCCGTGCCGCGTGCGCGAGGCGTGATGGGAAGGGCGCGGCGGCCGGGGTGGGCGATCAAGGCGGGCCGGTGTGGCGAGTTGCCGCTCGCTCCGCGTGGCCGGGCGGTGAGCTAGGTGTGCCGGGGCAAAGGGGTACCTCCGTGAGGTGGGGCAGGGGAGTAGTCAGCGGCGGTGTGCGCCGGGCGGTTCAAAAACAGTGAGCGTTTTCAGTGTGGCCACCGATCGGGTGACGGAGCGGTGTGAAGGTCGGGGTGCGCAACGGACAGGGCTCCCGTGCCGTTGAGAGAGGTGTTCAACGTCTCAACTCAGCAGCACAGGAGCCCTGTTGGTTCCGTATCCTGCCGCACTCGACCTGCCTCACGCCCTGGTCGAGTGGGTCACGATGCTCATCGTCACCCGCGAGGGTGACCGGCGGTGCAAACTCCCGCCGCACCGCCGTGCGCTCGTCGCACTCGTGTACCTGCGCCGGCATGACACCCTCGCCCGCATCGCCGCGGCCTTCGGGATATCCGTCGGCACCGCCCACGCCTACATCACCTCCGTCACCGGCTTGCTCGCCGAGCAGGCACCGGGCCTGCTGAAGACGCTGCGCGAGCACGACCCGGACTTCGCCCTCCTGGACGGCACGCTCGCCGAGTGCGACCGCGTCGGCGACGGCCGGGCCGACTACTCGGCGAAACACAAACGGCACGGGGTGAACGTGCAGGTCGTCACCGATCCGGCCGGCGAGATCCTGTGGCTGTCCCCAGCGCTGCCGGGCCGGACCCACGACCTGACCGCCGCCCGCACCCACAAGATCCTCCGGATCTGCGAGCGGCAGGGCGTCCCGGTCCTCGCCGACATGGCCTACATCGGCGCCGGTGACTGGGTCACCACCGCCAAGCGCCGCCCGCCCCACGGTGAACTCACCTTCACCGACCGGACCAGGAACCGGGCCCTCTCCGCCGCCAGGGCACCCGTCGAACGCGGCATGGCCCGGCTCAAGTCCTGGCAGATCTTCCGCAGATCCCGCATCAGCCCCAACCGCATGACCGTCATCGCCAAAGCCGTCCTCACCCTGGAGAGGCAACGCTGAAAAGGTTCAGTAGGCCCAGATCGGCGGTTGACCAAAAAGCTGGCGTGAGGTATCGGAATCCGGCACCTCACGCCAGCTTTTTGGTCGTCGGCGTTTTCGCCTCTACAGTTTTTGGACTCCCCCCTCGCCTTCCTCGGTCTGTGGCCCTGGGCTTCTGCATGCCCACTTCCGGCCCGCGAGGATTTCTGTGCGAGGCGGTGAGTTCTCTCCGCGACTCCGCACCGAATAGGGGTTCCTCTTTGCCTTTTTCCCTGCACCAGGGCGACGCCCTCAATGTTCTCGCCGGCCTTCCGGACGGCTGCGTCGACTCCGTCATTACCGATCCGCCGTACAACTCGGGCGGTAGGACCGCGAAGGAGCGCACCACCCGCTCCGCGAAGCAGAAGTACACTTCCGCCGACGCCCAGCACACCCTGCCGGACTTCACCGGCGAGAACATGGACCAGCGCAGCTACGGGTTCTGGCTGACGCAGATCATGACCGAAGCCCACCGCCTCACCAAGACCGGCGGGACCGCTCTGCTGTTCACCGACTGGCGTCAACTCCCGATCACGACGGATGCGATCCAGGCGGCAGGGTGGCTGTGGCGCGGGGTACTGGCCTGGCACAAGCCGCAGGCCAGGCCCCAGAAGGGCCGGTTCACCCAGAACTGTGAATTCATCGTCTGGGCCAGCAAGGGGGCGATCGACGGCTCCCGGAACCCCGTCTATCTGCCCGGTCTGTACTCGGCCTCGCAGCCCTCGGGGGCGAAGCGTCAGCACATCACGCAGAAGCCCGTCGAGGTGATGCGCGAGCTGGTCAAGATCAGTCCTGAGGGCGGTACGGTGCTCGACTTCTGTGCCGGCTCCGGCTCCACGGGGGTGGCCGCTCTGCTGGAAGGCAGGGACTTCATCGGCGTGGAGAAGACCGAGCACTACGCGGCGATCGCGGCTGACCGGCTCACCGAGACGATCCGCGAGACCCGCACGCAAGACGACGTGGTTCTCACCGCCTGAGCCGCGAGCGCGCTTCCCGTCAAGGCGACCGGCGCCCTAGTCGGCAATCCGGCGAAAGTGGACTTGTCACCCGTCGGCGGTCCGAGCATTGCCGCTTCCGTCTTCCTTACATTCCGCGTCTCGTAGGAGGCCCAACTTCTTCATGCCCGAACCCATAAAACCCCCTGACGATGGGGAGTTGGAGCCGGTACGCATTCCCGATCCACAGCTGGAAGGAATCGAGGCGAGCGTCCGACGGCTCATGGAGCAGTCGGCGCAACAGGCGCAGCAACTCGACCACCTCGCGTCCGCCCCGGAGCCGAGCGGATCGCCGTTCGCCGCGTTCGGCATGCCGGGGCTCGGCGGGCCGCCTGCCGCCGCTCCGCCGGAGCCCCGCCCGATCCTGGAACTCGACGGGGAGGAACGCGAAGACGAACTCGACGCCTTGTCGGACTGGATCGACGACTTCTTCCTCCCGGTGTACGGGCCGGAGGTCACCACCGCAGCGCCCTGGTGCCTGCAGTGGCAGGAGCACGACGACGTCGTGGCCTGGCTCCACGCCCTGTGGCTCGCCTACCAGCAACACAAGGACCCCGAAGCCGGATTGAGCGGCCTGTTCGTGTGGCACCGGGACTTCCTCACCCACGCCCTTGCGGCCGTCCGCGCACCGGGCGGTCCGCTGTCGGCCTGCATGACCTCTCCCGACCGGCCCGCGCACCGCCTTCTGCCCGGCCCGCCGCCGTCCGCGCGCACGGAGACGGCGTCCACGGCGGAAGCCGACGGGCCTGCAGAGCCGACGTCATGACCGCGGGACAGGGACAGCCCGCCTTCGGACTGAGCTTCGACCCCCGCGCGCTGACCGATCTCCTCCAAGCCCCCAGCGATATCCGCGACCTCACCCTCGCCTACCTGCAGGAAGTCGTGAACGCACAGCGCTTCGGACTGCGCCTCGACGGTGACCTGGAGGGCTACCGCAAGTTGTTCGTGGACTCGCGCAAGGACTGGCGCGTCGTCTACGGCGTCCGCCCGGCGCCCGCGGAGTCCGCGCACCCGAAGGAGATCCACGTCGTCGCTATCCGGCCGCGCGCGGGCAACGACGTCTACGACGAGGTCGGCCGCCGCCTGGGGATGACCCGCCGCCCGCTGAGCGCCCGCACCCACGCGGCACGCTCCTGCTCCCCGCAGCTGACCACCCACACTCCCGCGCCCCGGCCCGGTCCACCGCCCACCGCAATGCCGGGTCTGCCCCGTCCCGCACACAACCCCGCACACCACCACACCCGCTGAACGCACGGAACCTCGCCTATGCCCCCTGAACCCGCGCCGACACCAGCCCGGCGTGCGGTCTCCCCGCTCGACCACCGCCTCGAAGCCGCCACAGGCCACGACATCGACACCCTGTGGGCCTACCGCGACCGCGGCATCCTCGACGAGCCACACTCCCACCTGGTCGACCAGCACCGCGAGCTAGCCAAGACCCAGACCGGCGTCACCTTCTACCTCCGCCTCCTCCACTGCCTTTCCAGCGGCGAGTTCGACGTCAACGACGCCCTGTTCACGCGCCTCGACCGCACCGTGGACCAGCTGGAGAAGGCCGCCGAAGCGCGGAACGCCGCCGCCGAGAAGGTACTCGCCGCCCTGGAGCCCATCGAGGCCGCCGCAGCGGCCCCGGCGCCCGGCGCGCAGCAGCTCTCGACGGACGACCAGGCCGCGCTGCTCGCCATCGCCAGTGGCGCCAAGCTCTACGAACACCTGCTGACCGGCCGGATATCCGTCACCGCCGCCTCCGGCACCCGCATCCCACACGCCAAGCTGCAGCGACTGGAGGACGCCGGCCTGGTCGTGAGGGATACCGACCACCCCGTGCACGCCGGCCAGCCGGTCGCACTCACCGACGCCGGACGCGCCGCGCTGTTCGCCGCCCGGCGGACCCCCACGACACGGACACCCACGCTCCCGGCTCGCCCCGGCACATCGCCGTCCACCCCGGTGCAGCGGCGCTGAACTCCACCGAAAGGCCCTTGTTGCCCCCTACCGAACCGGCGCCGGCCCGGAAGCCCATCCCCCAAGTCGACTTCGAGCTGGACGACTTCGATGCCGACGAGGAGATGTACCTCGACTTCTACCGCCAGGTCGCCGTCCACGAGGACATGCTCGTCCCCCTCGCCGCACACCACACTCCCAACGGCGCGCACAGCTACTACGTCCTCTTCGACCGCACCGCCACCTGGGGACACTCTGGTATGCCGCAGCTGCTCGCCGTGCATCTGCAACGGGACCGAGAGAAGCGGACGTTCACCTTCGAGCAGGCCGGCGTGCCGCTGCCCGCGATGGCGCAGTCCTGGCTCGTCCACCGCGGCTGCCCGCAGGACGCCATCGGCCTCGACCCCGAGCTGGGGCCACCGCCGGCAGACGAGGCGACTCGTGCGCTGGAGCGACGCCTTGCGGGCGACGGCGACCACTACGCCATGGGCTACTCCTACACCCGCGACGACCCGGACGACATGGTCACCGTCGTGGCACTGCGCGCCCTGGACGAGCGAGCCCCCAGCCCGTTCCGCGTCGTGGTCGAGGAGGTCGACACCGACGCGTGGACGCACACCCTGCGCGAGGGCGGCTTCGACACCGTGGGCGAAGCCCTGCAGTGGTGCGACGACCGGCTTACCGGCGAGGCCGGCCCCCTGCCGCCGGTCCGCCCGGCAGCCGCAGCCAGCCGCCCGGCCGTCCTGCCGAAGGCCCCTGCTCCACGCCCGCCCGGCCGCTCGCGCTGAGCGCCAAAGCCGACGCTGGCGGCGCAACATAGCCGACGATCGCCGGTTAGCCAAACCGGCGATTCTCCGGACTCTTATACAGCCGCCGGGACAACTCCCGCGGCGCCATTCCACGCAATCCCTATGCCTTCACGGAGGTTTCTTCCGCATGCGCTCCACACGAATTGCCATATCCGCGGCGATGCTCGGCACGCTCGCCCTGCCGGTGCTCTGCGCCACCACCGCCAGTGCGGCACCCGCCGCGGTATCTGCGGCCCCCGCGAGCAGCTGTTCGTCCCTGCCGCCGCTGCCGTACAAGGTCCACGCGTCGGCTGTGACCATCCGGTCCAAGGCCACCACGAAGTCCACCGCGCTCGGCGTGCTTTACAAGAGCCACAAGTTCACCGTGCACAAGAAGAGCGGCAACTGGCTCTACATCACGGACAGGTCGACCGGCGTCAAGGGCTGGGTGTCCGGAACCTACGTCTACCGCGATACCCGTATGTGCCTGGACTGACAGGTATTCAGCAGGTGCCCGTAAGCGGCTGAGCCGCCGGGTACGGCCGCCCCCTCGCATTCCCCCCAGGCACCGGTCTTTCTAGAAAAGGAGTTTCTCTTTTGTCCGACGGCATATCCGATGAGGCTGAGGATGTCGTGGGCGTGCTCACCGAACGGATCGAAGCGCGCTTCGCCATGGACATGGACCAGTTGAAGGCCGCGGTCGCCGCCGCGCCGACCGTGAACCCTGACGCCACCGACGTCGTCAAGTGGCACGGCCTTCTCGTCGAGGCCCAGTCCCTGCTCGAGCGCGCGGAGGACGACCTCCTCGCCGCGCTGGAAACCCAGCCCAGCGAGGTCGACGACCCGACGATGGGCCTTGCCCACAGCGTGAACGCGGCTGTCACCGCACGCGACGGCCGGGCCCTGGTCGTGCGGTGGCTCCTCGACCCGGACGCTCCGGGCAAGAAGGACCTCGCCGCCGAACGGCTCGCCCGCCTTCGCCCCCGAACCGGGCCCGCGGTGCAGACCAGCGCTCCCCACCGACCCGCGGGTACACCCGCGCCGGCGTCGGCGGGGCGGACAGGAAGGCCCGTCCGTTGAGGAGGGTCAAGTCCAGCACGATGGACGGCGACCTGGAGAAAGTCTTCGGGAGCCCCGTTTCGAAGCTGTACGAGGCGGCAGTGGGCCACGATGCCTCTCCCGCCCTCGCCCGTGCCCTGGAACTGCGTTCCTTTCTGGCTCTGACCGAGGAGCAGGTCGCCCGCGTCCGCGACCGCGTGTGCGCGGACATGGATCCGGACCGCGACATGGGCGAGCTGTCGGCCGACAAGCTCCGCTTCGACGCGCAGTGGCTGGAGGCGGCGCTGGACGCCCGCAACGGCTACCGCGCCGCCCTCGGCGAGCTGCTGCGCACCATGCCTCCACCCGACCAGCGGGCCCGTCCCATCCGCACGGCACAACTCAGGGTCACCGCAGCCCTACCCCCGTCCGCCGCCCCGGCACTTCAGCGTGCCAGGGCGGCCCGGGCCCGCCGACCGTGAAAGCCCCCGCTTGTCTCACCTCACGTCCACCGAGATAGCCGGACGGATCGAGGACCTCTACGGCGCGCCGCTCGCCGACCTCGAAGCCCACGCCCAGGACCAGCCGCCCGGCATGCTCTCCGCCCTGCTCGGCATGCACCACGACCTCGCCCTCGCCGAGCGGAGCATCGACTTCCACCGCGACCACCTCGCCCGGCTCATCCACCCCGAGCGGCAGATCGGCCGACACGAGGTCTCCCATCTCCTCGATGGCTCCCGCCAGCTCGCCGAAGCCGTCGCAGTCCGCGACGTCCAGGCCAAGTCGGTCGCCGCCGTTCTGCAGAGCCTGGCCCGCGTCCCGGCCCCAGCCCCGACCCCGCCGACTCCCTCGCCACCCGTTCCGGCTCCACCACTTCCGGCCCAGAGCACCGCACACAGCCGCTGATCCGCTGGCAATTCCCCTTTACTCACCCAGGAGTTCCTCCCCTTGGCCATCACCGCGCTGCCTCCCGACACCGATGCCGACATCGCCCGGGTCACCGAGGCCCTCGCTATGATCACCCCGCGCTGGAACGTGAGGATCCTGCTGGCACTCTCCGGCCCGCCACAGCGTTATAGCGAGCTGGCGGCCAAGGTGTCCTGGTTGCAGAACGGCCAGCTCCATCCCAAGCTCAAGTCGCTGTGCGACGCCGGGCTCGTCGAGCGCACCGAACACACCGCACGGCATGTGACCTACGGCCACACCGAGCGTGGGGTCGCCCTGCTGCCGGTCCTGCCGGTGATCGTCACCTGGGCCGAGGAGCATCTGGAGAAGGCGGACCGCCCGCTGCCCGCGATCGAGCAGATCGAGGACAGCCTCACCCTGCTCACCCGGCGGCACGCCGCCGCCATCCTGTGGGTGCTGAAGTCCCGCGAGGAGGTCAGCGGGCGGGCCCTGGCCCGGATCGTGATGCCCAGCAGCGACTGGACCAACGTGTACCCGCCGCTGCGACAGCTCGTCGCCGACGGCCTGGTCGACACCGAGGGCCTCGGCCTGCCCTACCGGCTGTCCGCGGCGGGCGACGGTCTGAGCCCCGTTCTCGGCGCCCTGTCCGCATGGTGTGCCGGACAGCCCCTCAACCAGGCGGCCCAGCACCCGGTCTGGGGGCATCCGCAGGCGAAGCTCGCGCCGAGGCCGTGGGTCAGCAGCCAGTCCCGGCCGGCCCCCGTAACCCTCCCGCAGGCCCGGACGGGTGAGTCCTCTCCGGCGTGGCACAACCGCGATCTCTTCTCCCATGCCACGGCCGCCCGGCCGAAGGCAGCCATCCCGGCGGGAGGTCCGCGCCGATGACTACCTTTTTCACCTCTGCCGAAGTACGCAACGCGGTCGAGCTGCTGGCTTCGCGTTCCTTGATCCGCCTGGTCACCGAGATCGACGACAACGGGGCGATACCGCCGCGACGGCTGGCCGGTACCCTCCCCGACCTCTCCTCGCACCAACTGCGCCGCGCTGCCGAAGCGGCCCGCGCCCACGGTCTCGTCCGGACCGCGCCCGGCGCCGGCCTGGAACTCACCGAGTTGGGTTCGGAGTTGGCCGACCTGTACGACGCGGCTGCGCGCTGGGCTCGACGCCATGCCTACCCGGCACCGGTTTGCGAGTTCAGCAGTCGTGTCCGCCACGTCCTCGACCTCCTGGCGCCCTCGCTCGCGACCGAGCGCGCCGACGGCCTGCCGCAGCGGGCCGCCGCCGCGCGGCTGCCCAGCGACGAGGCCGAAGCGGACCTTGTCCGTCCCCGCACCCTCCTGATCCAGTGGCTGGCCGGCAACCCCCAGATCACCCAGGTGTCCGAGCCCGAGCCGGCCGCGTGAGCACAGCGGCTGCACCCCGGAATGCACGCCACACCGCCGGGCTGATGCGCAGCATCTACCTGCCGCGCACGGCGGACGCTCTCGCGTTCGCGATGTCCACCTACGGCATCCCGCTGCTGGTCCTGGCCACCACGCGCTCCTCCGCGCTGACGGGCGCCGCGTTCGCCCTGGAGTGGATCCCGCGGCTGGCGGCGTTCGGGTGGGCCGGATCCATCGTCGACCGGCGCGGGGCGGCAGTCGTCTTCCATCTTGCCTCCCTGGGGCGCGCGCTGGCCCTCGCCGCCGGCGCGGTCTTGCTCCACTGCCACCCGTCCGGCACCGTGGCGACCGCAACGGTGTTGGTGCTGGCGGCTACGACCGGCGTGCTCACCGAGTTCAGTTACATCGCGGCCGAGACCGCGGGCGCCGCCGCCGGCCGACGGGCAGGAAAGCGGGCCCACCGCGTCCAGGCGGCCCTGCTCGGCATCGACCAGACCGCGACCCTGGCCGGCCCCGCCCTCGCCGGACTGCTCCTGCTCGCCGGGCCGCCGACGATGCTCGCGGTGATCACGGTGCTCTCACTTCTCGCCGCGATGCTCGCCCTGCGCACACCCCCCTCACCCGTTGCCCCGGCCCGCGCGCCGAAGGGACAGTCCGGCGCCGGACTACTCACCGGGTGGCGCACCATCCGCTCTCTTCCGGCGCTCGGCTGGCTCGTGACCGGGCTGACCCTGTCCAACCTGGCCACCGGGCTCCTCCAAGCGGCCGGTCCGGTAATCGTTGTCAAGCATTTCGGGCAGTCCACCACGGCCGTCGGCCTGGTCTGGTCCGCAGCCGCCGCAGCGACGCTCCTCAGCGTCACGCTCTGCCGCTTCGCGCTCGACCGGCGGGGCCTGTGGCCGGTCGGCGCCGCCTGCGCCGCCCTCGCCTCGCTCGCCTGCCTCGCCGCCGCCCAGGCCCCCGACTACCTGTCCTACCTGGTCCTGGTCGCGGTCCTCATGGCGGCCGACGGCGGCATGACGGTGGTCCTGCGCACTCTGCGCTCCCGCCTGATCCCCCCGGAGAAGTTCGGCAGCACCCTGTCGGCGACCATCCTCGTCCTCCTGCTGCCCTTCCCCGTCGCCGGCGTACTCACCGCGCTCACCCCGCCCGACGCGCTGGGCCACGTCATCACCGTCTGCGCCGGTCTGCAGGCCCTCGGCCTGTTGTACGCGTTCGCCCGCCTGCGCACCGATCCCGCCCTGCGCACCTGACCCTGCCGCGCTTTCCCCAGCCTTGGAGAACCTCATGCCCACCACGATCCTCGGGACGAACCGCGAGAGCGGTCGCACCATCACCGAACAGTTCCACGCCTTCGACGCGCACAATCCGAACGTCTACCGCGCTCTGGAACGCATGGCCGCCCGCCGCCTCGCCGCCGGTGCCACACGGGTCAGCCTCAAGGACCTCTTCGAAGACCTGCGCCGCCAACTCCCGTACGGGGTCGCCGGGCTGAACAACAACTTCACCGCCCTCTACGCCCGCCGCCTGATCGACGACCACCCTCGCTGGGCCGGCGTTTTCGAGCTGCGCCGCCGCCGGGCCGCCTGAGACACACCTTTTCTCTTCCCTCGTCCTGCCGCCTACTGACTCGGAGAACCCCTTCTTGTCCGCTCGCCCCCTCGTACTCGTCGTCTCTGCGGGCGATGAGGCGGATCGCGGCTACTGCCTTGAGCAGGTGGCCTCCGCGTACGACATCGTCCTGCTGACCGGCGCCGAGCCGTCGTGGGAGAAGCCGCACATCGTCGACCACGCCGTCGCCGACCTGAACGACACCACCGCGCTGCTCTCCGCCGGCCGGGCTCTGGCGGAACGACACGCCCTTGCCGGCGTCGTCACCTGGGACGAATGGAACCTCGTCCCCACCGCCCGCCTCGCCCGCGCCCTCGGTCTGGCCGCGAACTCCGTCGAGGTGATGCGGGCCTGCCGCAACAAGGCCGCCGCCCGCACGTTGTTCGCCCGCCACGGAGTGCCGTCGGCCGCCTCGATGAAGGCCCGGAGCTTGCAGGAGGCTGAACTGGCGGCGAGGACTCTCGGTTTCCCCGCCGTCCTCAAGCCCGCCGCAGCGGCCGGCAGCATCGGCGTGATCCGCATCGACCGGCCCGAAGAACTGCCCGCAGCATTCGAGTTCGCCTCAGCCGGCGCACACCGCAGCCGCGAGGACAGCGGCGTCCTGGTCGAGGAGTACCTCGACGGACCGGAGGTCTCCGTCGAATGCGTCACCCACCGCGGCACCACCACCGCCGTCGCCGTGACCCGCAAGCGCCTGGGCCCCGCACCCTACTTCGACGAGACCGGCCACACTGTCGACGCTGCTGATCCGCTCCTCGCAACGGTGGCGCCGACCGCCGCTGCTGCCATCAAGGCCCTGGGAATCACCGACGGCGTGCAGCACGTCGAGATGCGCCTGGTCGGCGGCCGGCCCCGGCTGATCGAGGTCAATGCACGCCTGGGCGGCGACATGATCGGCCACCTCGTCCACCTGGCCACCGGCGTCGACCTCGCCCGGGCCGCCGCCGACATCGCCTGCGGACATACCCCCGACCTGACGCCCACCCGCCGCCAGGGGGCGGCGATCCGCTTCGTCTACCCCGCCTACTCCGGCACCCTCACCGCCCGCCGCCTGAAGGCACACGTCGGGGGAGTGGAGCGCGTGCGCTTTCAGCGACAGGCCGGCGACCCGCTTGTACTGCCACAGGACGGCGGCGATCTGTACACCGCCCGCATCGGCTTCCTGATCACCACCGGGCCGACCGCTGCCGTCGCCGAAGCCCGCGCCCAGGAGGCGTACCGCAACCTCGACATCCAGGTCGCCCCCGTCCCGCCCACGGCCCTGACTACCGGCCAGGGCGCCGCGTGAGGCAGACCGCAGTACCCGAGCTGGTGCGCAGCCGCCGCCTGCTGACCGGGTACTTCGCCGGACTGGGTGTGGTGATGGCCGTCTTCGGCGCGCGTATGCCAGCCGTTCAGAACGCCGCCGAGGTGACTACCGCCGGGCTTGCCCTGGTCCTGCTGGCCGCCGCCCTCGGCATGGTCGCCGGACTCCAGGCAGGCGGACGTCTCGCCCGCCCGGCCCGTCTGCCCGCGCTGCTGACCGGAGGTGCCATAGCCCCCGCCGCCTGTCTTGCCGTCCTCGGGCTCTGCTCCAGTCTGGACAGCCTCCTGGCAGCGGCGTTCGCCTTCGGCATCGCGCACGGCGTCCTCGATGTCGCAGCCAATGCCGCAGCGGTCCGCTGCCAGGACGCCCACGGCCGCCCCATCATGGGCCGGCTGCACGCCAGTTACAGCCTCGGCGCCCTCCTCGGCGCCGCACTCGCCGCCACCACCGCCCACTCCTCACACACCGTTCTGTTCGCCGCGGTGGCAGTTTGCGCCGCTGCTGCGGCAGGCGCGACCACGCGACTCACCCGCACCGTCGCCAGCCCCGCACTCGAGCCCGTCCACCACGGCGCTGCACCGGGCTCATACGAGCAGAGGAGGTTGTCCCGTCGCCGATTGTGGCTGCTGGGCGCGCTTGCTGCCGCCACGCTGCTGGGCGAAGGAGCCGCTGCCGACTGGGCCTCCGTCCACCTGCACGACCTCGGCGCGACGGCCGCGACCAGCGCCGCGGCGTATGGCTGCTACAGCGCAGCCATGGCCGCAGGCCGTCTCGCCGGAGACCGGCTCACCGCCCGCTTCGGCGCGGCCACCGTCGTGCGCACCGGCGCCGCTTTGGCCGCGCTCGGCCTCGCCACCGGACTGGCCGGCTCCACCACCGCCTCTGCCCTCTCCGGCTGGACGGCCTTCGGCCTGGGCCTGTCCGTCACGATCCCCAGCCTGATCACCGCCGCCGGCACCGGCGGACCCCGCGCGGTCGCCACCGTCGCGGTCACCGGCTACGTCGGCCTGCTCGCCGGCCCCGCCCTCATCGGCGCTCTCACCACCGTCACCGCACTGCCGCACGCGCTGCTGCTGCCCGCCCTCCTCGCCGCAAGCGTTGCCGTGCTCGCCCCCAAAGCCCTGGAGAAAACGACCCCTTGACCCGCACCTCCGCCTCTCCGACCGGCGTGGACGCCCTGATCCTCGACTACAACGGAGTCCTCGGTCTCCAGCCCAGCACCGCCATGTGGACCCGTCTCGCCGACCTCGCCGAGTGGCCCGACCGGCATCTCCGCTCGTTCCAGGACGCCTTCTGGGCTCCCCGCAACGCGTACGACGCAGGGGAACTGAGCGATCTGGCCTACTGGGCCAAGGTCCTCGGACACCATCCCGGCCCACGGTGGCTGCGCACCCTGCGGGCAGCCGACACCGCCATGTGGACCCGCACCGACCCGCGCGTCCTCGATGTCCTGTACCGCGCCCGGGCCGCGGAGCTGCCGATGGTGCTGCTCTCCAACGCCCCGGCCCACCTCAGCGACGTCCTGGACGCCACCGTCTGGCGGCGCGAGCTGATGGACGACGCCTTGTACTCCGCCCGCCTGGGCCTGTGCAAGCCCGACCCTGCCGTGTACGAACACGCCCTGGCCGCCACCGGCGTCGCCGAGCCAGCACGCGTGCTGTTCGTCGACGACCGCGAGGACAACTGCCGGGCCGCCGCCCAGCTGGGCCTGCGCACCCTCCACTGCACCGGCCAACCCGCCCACCTGGAACGGCAGTTGCTGCCCACCCTCGCGGGCAGCACCGGTTCCTGACCGCGCACCGCGCCGCTCACCCCCAGGCCCCAACCATCAGGACTTTCGTGCCCGACACAGAAGAGATCGACGGCGACGTCTACGTCTCCCCCCGCTACCTCGCCGCCAGCACTTACACCGGAGACCCGGCTCTGGAGCCGCTGCTCGCGCTCGGCTTCGACCTGCGTCACGACGACCTCGGCAACGTATATGTCACCGCGCCCGACCACCGCGTCCGACTCGGCTATCTGCCCGAGGGAGACGACGACGGGCTGTGGCGCATCAACGCCTACAAGGACTCGTTCGGCCCGCCAGTGTGGGGTGTCTGTTTCAATGACCGCGTCCCCACCGAGTTCGTCCGCGCCTTCACCACCGCGCTCGCCGAGGCGTACGAGCGTGGCCCGGACGCCTACCTCGCCAGGCCGGCCGCAGGGGGCGACGAACACGATCCCTTTCTGGCTGTCGTGCCCCTGCTGAAACAGAGCTGGGAGATCGACCACCCACGCTGGGGCGTCTTCGCGGTCCAGTCCCCCGACGGGCTCGCCGGCCTGGAGTTCACCACCGGCGACCTCGATCCGGAAACCGAGCTGACTACACGCGACGCCCGGTGGCAGATGTGGGCGGGCAAGTCCATCGACCGGTCCGTCTGGTACGCCACGGCCAGTACCGACACTCCCGTCGCCCTGCTCACCGCCGTCACCCAGTGCGTCGCCGATCGGGCTCCGCTGCCCCGGTGGCGCGAGGAGACCTTCAGCTACATCAAGGGCATGGCCCAGCTCACCCCGATCCTTCCGCCCGGACCGCCGGCCCCCACCCCGCTCGACGTGGCGCGGGCCGCCGCGTCCCGCCGCCCGGCCGCGCTCCCCGCGGCCAGCGTCCCGCGCTGGAGCACCACCAGCCGACCGGCCCTGCCCGGTCCACGCCGATAGGACCAGCCCGACCCCTACCGGAGACCCCTCTTTGTCCCTGCAGGCCCCCGAGTTCTTCGCCGAGTTGTGCCTCCCCTTCGACAGCACGGTCGTGGGCAACACCTACTTCGCCGCTCCCGTCCCCGGCGCACCGCTGCGGCTGCGCATCGACTTCACCCGCACCATCCACGCGGACACCTACGGCGGCCTACGCCTGGCGGTCGTCCACCCGGACCGCGGCGAGATCGACGCCGTCGCCCTCGGCTTCCTCGACCACGGCACCTTCCACCGCCGCGACGAAGCGACCAACACCCGGCCGAACACCAAGCAGCACGGCACCTTCGACACGTACCACCGCCCCGGCCGGCCCCCGTGGGAGGGAGCCGTCACCACCGGACTGCGCGACGCCATCGAGCAGTACACCACCGTCTGGTTCCCCGGCGCCTGGACCGCGTCCGCGCCGAGCCGCGCCGCAGCCCGGACCGCGCACACGGCTCCCGCCATGCCGGTCACCCGCAGCGGCACCCGCGCCCGCTGAGCCGCGCCCCCACCGCCAGCCCGGCGTCCCGCACTCTTCCAGCAGGAGCCCTGCCCGTGATGAGCCACCCCTTTGAAAACCTCGACCCCGCCCAGACCGTGCAGGTCCTTCCCCGCCACCTCGCCGGGCCCGGCGCCGTCGACCCGCGTACCGCATGGGCCTTCCCCTACGACGAGGGCTGGCCGTTCGCCCAGACCGACGACGGCACGGCCGCCGCGTTCAGCCCGTGCCTGCGACTGCAGACGACCTACGACCCCCAGCCCGACCAGCGCGGCAAGGGCACGTGGACCGTCAGTGCGCACCGGGCCCCGTTCACCCCACCGGCCTGGCGGATCACCTTCGACGCCGCCACCCCTGTCGAGCTGCTGCACGACGTCCACACCGAACTGCTCGACCTCTACCTCGAAGACCGGCACAGCGACCACGATCGGCTGTTCCGGGACGAGACGGCACCGCACGAGGTGTACGTGCCGCTGCTCACCCGAGGGTGGAGCCACGACGTCAAGACCGACGGCACACAGACGTTCCTCACCCCGGAGGGACTCGGCGGCCTACGCCACCGCTACGCCATCAGCGGCTCCAGCGGGCCGGCCTGGCGGGCCTGGGGTGGGCACCCCAGCGAGCCGCACTGGACGGCGCGCTTCTCGTTCGGCACGCCCACCACGCTCGTCGCGGCCTTCACTGCCTCGCTGATCTCCACCGAGCCACTGCACCGCACCGTCCAGGACGTTCCCGTCCACACCCGCAGCGCCCTCTACATCGCCACCACGGCACCGAAGCAGCCTCACGGCAGCACACCTATCGCCCCGCCACCTCCCGCCCCGGTTGCCGGCCGAACCCGCTGACCTTCCCCACCCTCTGATCCAAGGAGTCCTCCCTTCGTGCACGCACGCTTCGTTCGATCCGTCGCCGTCGCCGTCGCGGTGACCGGCACCCTCACCTGGGCGCCGGCCGCGAGCGCCCAACCCTCCGAACCGACCCCCTCGGCCTCCGCCAAGACACCAGCCCCGGAAGCGGGAAGCGTCGAGATCACCACCAAGGACCCGGCCGGGGACGCGCTCCCCGGCGCCACCTTCCTCCTGCTCGACTCCGCCGGCCAAGAAGCCGGACGCGGCAAGACCGACGCACAGGGGAAACTGACCTTCTCCGACCTCGCGCCGGGCGTCTACCGCCTCAAAGAAATCTCCAGCGGCAGCAGCCTTCACGACACCGCCGATGACCAGGACGTCATCGTCACCCCGGGCAACGCCACCCGGCTCACGGTCGTCGACCCGTTCAAGGCCGCCTCGGTCCTGCTGAAGGGCAAGGACGACAAGACCGGCAAGCTGCTGCCCGAATCCACGGTCAACATCGGCAGCGGCGACAAAACCATACTGACGCTGACCACCGGCGCCGACGGAACGGCCAGCGGCAAGCTGCCCATCAACTCCCGTACCGGCACGGACTTCTGGGTCAAGCAGGTCAAGGCACCTGCCGGCTACAACATCTACAAGCCCTCGAAGGCGTTCAAGGCCAAGCCGGGCGATCCCGTGACCGTGACCGTCACCAACGCCAAGACCGCCACCACCCCGCCGCCCGCGGAGAAGCCGACAGACAAGCCCACCGAGAAGCCAAGCGACAAGCCCTCCCCGGACAAGCCCGGCAAGGACGAGGACACTCCGGCGCCGTCTGCCTCGGGTACTCCGACCTCCAACGAGACCGCCTCGGCCGCTCCCTCCGGCTCGCTCGCGCACACCGGCGCCGATGCCACACCGTGGCTGATCGGCGGCGCCGGAGTCCTGATCGTCGCTGGCGGAGGCGCTCTCTTCGCGGCCCGTCGCCGACGCACGGACAACTCCACCGACGACGGCTCCTCCGCGAGCTGACCCACCCACGGCCCTCCGCAAAGCCCCTGGAATTCACCCACTGATTCCGGGGGCTTTGTCATGGGCGCGTGTCCGATGCGAACGGAGGCGGGGCGCCACCCGCCGCACACGCGTGACCCTTGCGCAGAGCGACGCCGAACCGTGAAGGCCCGTACGGATATTCGCCTTCAAGAGTGGACTCGCCACCCCGTGGGGGTCGGCCGGTGTCGAACGCCAGCGCGATATCGCCTGGGTGCGGCACACTGCCGCCGGTATCAGCTTTCCCGGACCAAAGGAGCCGTCCCTGTGGCCGAACGAATCGTCGTCCCAGACCTGTGGACTGGGCGTTGCCAGTGTGGCGATCACGCGTACGAGGCGTCCGGTATTCCGGACGACCCGCACTTGTGCTCGTGCGAGCACTGCACGCGCCTGTCCGGTTCTCCCGCGATGGCCTGGGTCGGATTCCACAGGGACGCCCTGAAGTGGACGGGCCCGGCAGGAGAACCGGCCTACTTCTCCACTTGGCCGACTCTCCACCGAGGATCCTGCCAGCGCTGCCGCACCCAGCTCACCTCTGTCGCGGACGGCTCGGACATGATCATGGTGACGATCTTCAGCCTCACCCGCAGCGCCGAACTGGTCCCGGTCGGACACAGCTACCGCGAGGCGGCGGCGCCCTGGATGACCATCACACTCGCGCCCGACCCGCAACGCAGCACGTGACGGTCGGCGGCTAGCCTCCACGCTTGACTCACGCGCTCATGGGATTGGCGGATCTGATAACCGACCCCCACGACTGTGACCACCACTCACGAAGGCATACCGCCGTGTTGTGGTTCGAGCCCTGCGCCGGTTCCGATGACGGCCGCCGCTTCTACGCGTGCGATGGTCACGCGGGGCTGTTCGCCCGGAGCGTGGCTTTCGCGTCGGCCGCAGGCGGAAAGGTCGTCTGAGAGAGGCTTTCCGTGCTCCCCGCCCTACTGTGGAAGGGCAACGATCTCTCCTGGGAGCACAACGAGTGACAGCGTCAATGGAGCGACTCTGCGACTGGGTCGTCAATAAGGACAAGGTCTGGGTGCACGGCGACCGGATCACCGACGGCCACGTCGCTCTCGACATGCGCCTCACGCCAGGGCTCGACCCTGCCGAGGTCGACAGGGACGGGCAGTGGGTCCTCCGCAAAGCGCAGCCCTCGCGCTGGGTGGCTGAGCAGCACCCCGACCTCTCAGACGTCATTCCTGACCAGGCCGACGGCGCGGACTGGAGGGAGGTCGCCTGGTCGGCCTGGGTGACCCGCGGCCTGCGTATCGGCGCGCTGCGCGGCGCCGCGGTGGCAGTGGACCACGGATGGCTCTCTCGCCTCCAACCCGGCTACCGGATCGAGGGGGCTCCCGGACACGGGCTCCTGCGGATCGTGACCAAGAACCCCGAGCCGTCGCTGCTGTCGGGCGGTGCCGTGCACAGAACGGTGATCGGTGCCGTGATGCCCACGCCCATCGAGGGTTCGGGTGCTGTCCTTGAAGCCATCGTGCAGGACCTTGCCGGGTGAGTAAGCGGCCTCAGCTTCCAGGGGATCCCTCCGACCTGTACCTGCGCATCTCCTACGACGACGAGCTCTGGGATACCCCGCAGGCCGACACGCTGGAGCGGTGGAGTGTGTCCGTCCTCCATCGTCGGCGTATGCACGACGGAGGCCAGGGGCCGGCGGCCACGGGCAACTGCGTCACCGTAGGGTGCCCCGCGTGCACGGTCGAGGACGCCACCGTGGGGTCGATGACGTTCTACCGGGTCCACCTCGACCGCGGCCGGAATGCGTTCCGGGCTATGGAGCAAGAGTCGGAGGAGCTGTATTAGACCGCCCAGGTCCTCCTCGATCCCGAGACGGGCTCCTTCACCAGCGAAGTCAGCGAGCTGCTTGAGTACGTCGGCTCCGGGCTGCTCGTCGTGGACCGGGTGACCTTGGATCCACCATGGCGTGGGCACGGCCTGGCGGCCGTATTCGGCTGTGAGGCAAACTCGGCGGATTTGCCAAATACCTCCAGCGCCCGCCCACCGCGAACAGTGTCGCCTTCGGCGCACTGGAGGACGCGAGCGGCATGGTTAGCCTCGTCTTCTCCCCCACCCGTGCGGGAACGCTTCCGCCGCATCCTGCTGGAAGCCTCCGTCGTCTTCCTGGACGGGCACGTGGAGCGGTCGTACGGCGCGGTCAACGTCATCGTCCACCAGGCCGAGGCCATGGCGGTAGCGACGGCATCCCGCCCCCGTCCCCGACGGCGATAGACCCGGGCGGGACTTCTCACGTCAGGGCGAGGCGGCGACCGACCGGGGAGCCATCAGGTCGGCGAACGGGGTGCGCACGTCGGGCGTCGTCAGCGGACTAATGTCGGCGCCGGCATCCCGCGCGGCTCGGAGGACCGTGACGAGGTCTCCGCTGGCGATGGTTTCCACAGGGCACCGCTCGCACTCTCCGGTCTGGTCATGCCCGTTTGCGGCAGTCGACGCGGCGCGCGCGTGTGCGAACACCTCGGCCGGGCCGTCGGCGCGGACCGCGTACCAGGATCCCTGCTGCTCCGCGGGCAGGAGCGCCGCGGCGACGCCTGGGTACATCGGAAGGTGGATGCGGTCGTCGTGGACGCGGATCACGAAGACCTGGTCCAGGCTGTCGCAGCTGTCCGGCTCGGGCGCTTCCTGCTCAAGCCAGGCGATGGCCTGCGTGCGGCTGCCGGGGCCCCACAGGTACTCCGCCGGAAAGTGCGTGGTGGCGTTCCGGGCGTCGTACTCCATCAGATTGGGATCCTCTCGCTCCCCGGGCCAGAAGACCGCGCGCACGAGTACGAAGGTGAATCCGTCCTCCTCCTCTTGCTCCTGCTGGTCGGCGAGCTGGGCTGCGTGCCCGGCCCTCACGGAGCCGGTGGTGGTGTTCCACCGGATGGCGACCACGTCGCGCGGGATCGGTGCCGGGTAGAGCCGGCCTCCCGGTGTCGCGTGGCCCCACAAATGGTTGATGATCTCCGCGAGGTCGGACAGATCCCTGTATACGTCGACGGGAGTGAGGAGGTGGAACATGCCGTGGGCGGTGACGTTCCGCAGGTTCTTCTTCGCCCTCTCGATCCCGCGGTTTCGCTGGCCACGCAGCAGGCCCTCTCGCCGCGCCCACTTCAGCAGTCCGTCGAGCATTCCGTTGAACGGGGTCCAGGTGTTCGAACTGCCCATCCGTATCTCGGGCTTGCGGAGCCTCTTGTACTGATCGTGGAAGTCTGCATAGCTGGTGTAGGCGATCTGGCGCTCGCTGCCTGCCTGGTTCCGGGCGGTGATGGTGCCGTTGTAGTGGGCGGCGAACCGGTCCCGCAGCGCCTGCTCCAGCGTCAGTTTGGCGGCGTCCGAGACCAGCGTGAACAGGTCGTAGCACAACAGGCCGTGGGCGTAGCCGGCGCACAGCTGCTCGAACTTCTGGCGGGTCGTCTGTGCCACGTCGTCGGCGAGGACCAGGTTGCTGATCAGGCGCTTCTGATAGTCCGCGGCGTCCTGGGGCCGCATGGGTCCGCCGAGGCCGAACGGCGTGAAATGCAGGACGCGCGGGTCCACGGCCTGGAGCGCGGCGAGGGGGTCGTTGGTCGTCGAGGTCACCGGTGCGGCCCTTCAGATGTGAATGTGGCGAACCTAGAAGGATCGGGCAGGGAAAGGGGACCGCGCAACCCGATTGGTTCGGCTCGCCGACCACGGACGGGAGGGACCGGCCTTGCCGTGGCCGGACGTAGGATCCTTCGACGTGACCGCTATTTCGTTCGATGACCTGATCGACCTGGAGCGCGCTGCCGTCGAGGCGAACGACGCGGTCAAGGACCTGCCCTACAGCGCGGAGTCGTGGAAGCCCTGGTTCGACGCCTCCGCGGAGTTCCAGATGAAGGTGACGGCGTACGCAAAGGCGGGGGGCAAGGACCGGGTCTCGGTCGAGATGGACGTGAAGAAGGCTGTCCGGCACCCGGTGTCGATCGGGGATGCCGCGTAGACCAGCGCGTTGCAGGGTCCTACGGAACCAGAGGTCCGCACCGGCGGATGGCGGCCATAGGCTTCCCCCATGAGTACGGTGCGTGCCCGGGTGTGGCGTTTCACGGTTGAGAAGGGCATGGCTGGCGCTGACGCTGTCCAGGCCGTCGAGATCGGGCAGGGCTCTCTGCCGGTGTCGTTGGCTGCTGTGGTCAACATCAACGCCCTTGCCTGCGACCTGCGCAAGACGGTCGATCAGCGTGTGCGCGACCACGAGATCAGCCTCCTGCTCAGCTATATCGCCGGCAGCCCGGGTACTGGCCCGCTCGGGGTCGACTGCCCCGCCCTCGACTCCAGCTCCCTCCACATCCGGCGCTTCGTCAGCGAGTGCACCGGCCTTGGGGTGATGACCGCTGTCAGCGAGGCCCTTTTCGACTGGGAGCCGGGGGCCAACGGGCTCAGCAGCTTCGACGTCCTGCCCGGGAAACTAGTCGGCACCTACGCGAAGAAGGGTGTGCGGCCGGACCTGCTGTACAACCTTGCCGCCGGTCCGCTCGCCGGAGAGGCGCGGGGCCGCCGCCGCGACCACCAGCAGATGTTCCCTGCCGGCAAAGGCACCCAGCCGCAGAAGACCCGCTTGGAGAAGCTCGCGCAGTGGTCCGTCGACCACGACGATCACGCCTACTTCATGAGCTGGGTCTGGCTCGGCACGGGCGGCGTCTACGTCGACATCTTCCTCCCCGACGACTCCCCGGCCACGGCCGGGCTCAGCACTGGGTGGATCGACACCCCGGGCGGCGCAACTCCCTGGCGATTCCGTGTTCCCCGGCCCGATCCCCGCCGACGCCCGAACCTGGAACCGGAGGAACCCCTCCTGAACTGGCCTGATGACATACCCGAGTCCAGCGGTGAGGGTCCGGCCGATGGAGCCGGCGCCTACCCCGAGGGGGCGATCAGGCGGGCCGAACCGCTGGTCGAAGCAGCCATGAACCGGTCCTTCGGCCGTGAGGACACACTCGGCACGTTCTCCGGCGTCGAGGTCCGCGGCCGGTGGATCCGCGGCGATGCTGTCGGCCCGGCACGCCAAGAGGTGCTGCTCGGCGTCCTGGGAGAGCGCCTGCCCCTGGACCACAGGGCCCAGCGCCGCCGGCTGGACTCTCCAACGGCTGACCGGCTCGACGCGTTCCTCGAAGGCCGCCTCCTCACCATCGTGCATCCGGTCGACAGCCCGCGGCCGAGCTGGGACCGGATCCAATCAGAGTTGCTGGAGTAGACAGGCCGCAGGTCCGGCCCGACGTCGCGAGGCTCGCGGAGGCGGTCAAACGCCCATAACGCGGTCGGGGCCGCCCCGCGGCCAGGAGACCTGGATTCAGTGGGCCCGCCGCACGCGCGTCGCCCTCCGTCACTCCAGCGGCCGCAGCAGCGTCGACGCTGCTGCGGCCGGGCAGGAGCTTCTCCGCGCACGCGACGAAGCGCTGGTCGGGGCAGGGACAGCCTGGCAGGCCCGGATCCAGGTCATGAATCTCCATCAGACCAAGGGCCGGGAAGCCGACACCACGATCTTGTTCCTCGGAAGCAACGAGTTCCAGGGCTCCGAAGGGGAGCCGTACCCGACCGGCTCCGAGCTGCTGTACGTCGTCTTGACCCGCGCCAGGAACGGACACACCGCGTTGTTCCCCACCTGGTCCACGGTCTCTGGGAACCACTTGTCGCGGCTCTGCGATTGAGGCGGCCGACGCGCACTGGTGACTCGGGTGAAAGGGACTAGAGAACGGCGCTCACTCAAAGCAGGAGGGGTGAGCGCCATCGCACGTCACGACCGGTCAGCCCCATTAGGTCCAACGGGGGCAACTCGGTGACGAGTGAGGTGTCAACGCAGGCGGTAGCCGAGGAGGGCGAGGCGGGCGGCTGCCGCGCGGCGTTGGTAGGCGCGCAGTCCGGGGGCGCCGGGGGGCGAGGGCCTGCGGGCGTTGCGGTGCCAGTGGCCGGTGAGCGCAGCGAGGAACGCCGTGGTGGTGTCGGGACTGCTGGCGGTGGCGGGGTGGTCACGGAGCAGACGGGCGATGTCTGCGGGCGCGTGTCCGGCGAGGACGAGCTGCGGCGCGAGGGAAGCGGCGTCGATGCAGGCCGGGCCGGTGGTGGCGTGCGCCCAGTCCACGAAGGTCACACCTTGGTCGTGGTCGCGGACCATGTTGTCGGCCCGCAGGTCGCCGTGGACGATGCGGGTGCCGCAGGCCAGGGCGGGCCAAGTCGCTTCCAGTTCGGCGAGCTGCGGCAGGTGGACGCGGGCGGCGGGGGCGAGGTCGTCCGGCGGATCGGCGGCAAGCTCGTCCCAGCCGTGCAGGGCCGCCGCCGTGGAGGGCACGGCGCTCACCGCCGCGGTGTACGGCGCGGGGGCGGGGCTGGAGGTGAGCTTGGCCAGCAGGTCCCAAGTCTGTTCGGCGTCGCCGGAGGCCGCAGAGAGGTCCGGGTGGGGTCCGTCGAGGTGGGCGATGACGACGGCGGTCCAGTCGGCGGCGCGGTGGATGCCCAGCAGGTCCGGGGCCGGAGCGCCACGCGGCAGAGTGTCGAGGACGGCCGCCTCGTGGAGGTTGGCGGCAGTGAGCGGGTCGTCGTCGGGGGCGGCCTTGACGAAGACCCGTCGGCCGCTGTCCAGGCGGAGGGTGGCGGCGAGCTGGTGGCCGAAGCCGCCGCCCGGGGTGACCGCGTCGGTGACGGGTGCGCCGAGGGCGGTTTCGAGGCGAGCGCGCAGCGGCGGGGGGACGTCAATCCATTGCAGCCGGCCGCTGGTGGGCGGTACAGGCATTAGGCGATGGGGATGGCGTAGGCGCGGGCGAAGTGGGTGCCGACGACGGCTTCGTGGAGGTGTCCGGCGATGGCGCGGTCGCCTTCGACGCCCATGACGACGTGGAGGTGGACAAAGCCGTTGCGGATCTCGCCGGTGCCGGTCATTTCGCCGGGCAGGTCGTACTTCGTGATGTTGTCCTTGAGGGCGTCGCCTTCGGGCATGGTCGAGACGGTGAAGGAGTCGGCGGCCCCGATCAAAGAGACGATTGCCGCATCGGTGATGCCGGCCTCGGCGGCCTGGCGGCTCAACCCGTCGACTAGCTCACCGGAGACTTCAAAGACGATCACGCGTGACTCCGTCCGATCATGGGGCTCAGCTCCCGCAGCATGACTGAGGAGCACCAGCGGGCGCCAGCGGCACGGGGGTCGAGGCGCCTCTCTCGCAAAGCGAGTGGCGAGGAACTCCGCGCGGTGCGTGGTGTCTTGGGTGAAAGGGACTGAGGAATCCGCTTGTATCCGTCCACTAATAAAGCACCCGCTGACGTGCAGTGATGTCTCGAAGGGGAGATTGAGGGGTCGGACGCCTTGAAGCGAAACCTCTGGACACTTGCACGCGAGTTACCAGGCCCTGCCGACGGGGGTGACACCGTGCACGAGGCCGGTATGGAATTCATAGCGGTGCGCAACGCGTTCCTCGGCATGGCTAGGAACGCGCTGGACGACGTGGCCAGGCATGGCCAAAGCCTTCCCTTGTCCTGGTCCGATGCCCGTGATCAAAGATCAAGCTAATGTCCCGCCCCACAAGTGCGTTGAAGAAGTCCAGCGAGGTGTCGGCGCCGAAGCCCCCTCGACGGCGGACGTGTTCGCGCCCCTCCCAGCGGAAAACCACGGGCGCACGCCGACGGCACGCGGGATCATGAGACATGAGTCCGGATGACTGGCACCTCACCGAAGACCTCGACGACTTTCTCGCTCGCGCCGGAGACTTCCTGCAGTCGCGTCCCGCCCTGCACACCGTCCCGCTGACGGTGACCGAGGCACTGCGTACGCGCGGGGCGGACGCGTACGGCGCGGACGCCCCCATCTTCGGCCTGCTGGAACGGGCGGGCGAGGTCCGTGCGACCTTCTTCCGTACCCCGCCCCGCCGCCTGACCCTCACCCCCTCACCCCCGAAGAGGCCGACAGCCTCGCCGCTCAACTAGCCGGCCTCGGCCATCCCCTCCCCGGCGTCAACGCGGACCACGACACCGCCAGCTTCTTCGCAGAGGCTTGGCAGCGGCGCACGGGCGCGATACCGACGCTGCACGAGCGGGAGCGCCTGTACCGCTTGGGCACGCTCACGCCACCAGAACCGTTCCCTGAGGGCCGGGGGCGAGTCGCGGGCGAGCAGGACCGCGAGCAACTCATGCTTTGGCACCGCGAGTTCGTCACCGACATCGGAGGAGCCCCCTCTGCGGACAACAGCTCGTGGGCGGACACGCGCATCGCCCACGAACGCGTCACGCTCTGGGAAACCCCGGACGGCACCCCCGTCTCCATGGCGGGCAGGACGCCCATGGTCGCGGGCCAGATCCGGGTGGCCCCCGTCTATACCCCGGCACACCTGCGCGGTCGCGGTTACGCCAGCGCCGCGACAGTCGAGGTGAGCCGGGCCGCTCTAGCCGCAGGCGCGGCGGAGGTCCTGCTGTTTGCGGACCTGGCCAACCCCACCAGCAACGGCCTCTATCAGCGGATTGGGTACCGCCCGATTACTGACTTCGCGCTGTACGACTTCTAGCATGCCGCGCCAGAGATCCGGCGAAGAACTCCGGAGCGCCCCGTGGCGGGCACCACAGCGAACACATCTCTCAGCAGGGGACTTCTCCGCCGAACCGCGCTGGACTTCTTCGACGAACTTGCGGCGCAGGACACTAGATCCGCGACTTGCGCAGCGAATGCCACGCAGCTCCCGACAGGGCCAGCGTCGACCGAGGAGCCGAGAGTCGTTCGTGATCGCGGTAGAGCTTCCAGTTGTAGGGAATGAGCGCAAGCTCGGTCGGGCCGCCCTGCACGCAGCCGTCATGTACCCAGGGCTTCGGCGTAGGCGGTAGGGGGACGGAGTCACCAACATCGCCGCTGGCCTCCGCCACGACGATCGAAACCCGAGCCGACCCCTTCAGCTCCCCGGGCTCACATGATCACGAAACAGACGTCAGCGGACTTCGCCGAAGCCCTGCGCGCTGACCTGCGGCGACTAACTTGATTGGCAACGGTGTTGGTGAGGCCGTCCCAGGGCGAGGAACTGGTGCGCGCCGCGCAGCGTGGTGCGCAACTTGCGCTGTGTCGAGCGGCTGTCCAGGCGGATGTCGAGGGGCCCGGGCAGGGGGCTGTCGGCCCGTAGGCCGGCGGGCAGTCGCGATGCGTCGAGTCCGTCGCGTCGGGCGATGAGCACGCCCAGCTCGTGCCGGCTGAGAGCCTGGTTCCCGCCGAGGTGGTGGACGCCGGTCGTGTCGCCCGACGCGAGTTCGAGGAGCGCTGCGGCCAGATCGCTCGCGTGGACCGGGCATCGGAAGTCGTCTGTGAAGAGGACGCCATCGCGGGTGCCGGTGGCCAGTGCGTGGACGGTGCGTTCGTGCTCGGACTGGCCGTCGCCGATGATCAGCGAGGTGCGGGCCACGACGGCGTCCGGATGAAGCAGCAGCACCGTTTCCGCGGCGGCCTTCGCCGCTCCGTACGGGGTGATGGGGTCGGGCCTGCAGTGTTCGTCGTAGGGAACGTGGCTCTTGCCGGAGAAGACGGCGTCGGTGGAGACCTGGATCATTCTGCTTCCGGCCTTCGCCGCGGCGATCGCGAGGCGGACGGGTCCCTCGGCTGTGACTGCCCAGTCGGCCCCGCCGCTCGACGCATTGACGATGACGCGAGGGTTCACCTCGGCCACGACCGCTTCCACGCTCCCGGGATCCCGCAGGTCGAGACTGCGCCAGGTAATCCCCGGAGCACTGCCGGGCCTGGTCGTATAGGTCGCGGCTGTCGGGCGCCCCGCCAATACAGCTTGCCGGACCAGCTCGGTGCCCAGGAACCCGGACCCACCTACGATCAGCAGCGTCATGAGGCGACACCCTAGATCGGTCAGGGCCCGGTGATGGCGAGAATGTGGGCAGAGGCATCGGTGAGGGCCGCGTGCGGTTCCGCGATGCGGGCCGCGGCGAGGGCCGCTTCGTACATGTCCGTGCCCATGAGGTTGGCGCTGGTGTACTTCTCGATGGCCTTGACCGCCACCCAGCCGGGTCCTTCGATTCCGTAGAGGCTGGGGTCGGTAAGTCCGGCCTCCGTGACCTCCGCGCGCAGCTCGGTGGAGGTCTGGAAGTAGGCGACGGTGAAGCCGCGCTGTCCGGCGTAGCGGCCCTGGGCCAGGGTGTCACGGACCCCGTCCTGGATCGCGGACTCGGTGATACCGGTGGTCGCGATGTAGTCGAGGAGGGGCGAATAGCGGGAGATCGCCGCCGCGGCGATGAGTCCGCGAGGCCGGGCCACGCGGGCCGCCTCCGTCAGCGCGGAGATCCGGTCGGTCTTGTCGTGGAGGTGGTAGAGCGGGCCGAGAAGCAGAACGACGTCGTACGTCCTGTCCGCGGCGGTGAGGCAGCGGGCGTCGCCCAGCTCGGCCGTCACGCCGTCGATGGCGGCTGCCTGGGTGACGTGCTTGGGGACGGGGTCCACGACGTGCACCGTGTAGCCGTTGTCGGCCAACCATCGGGCGTGCGTTCCGGGACCACCGCCGACATCGAGCACGCGGGCCGGTGCCGGTGGGAGGTGGCGGCGCAGTAACTCGCGGGTGCGCGCGAACTCCAGGGTGCCTGTGGCGGTGGTCTGCAGCCGTGCGGCTTCGTCGGACCGGCTGTAGAAGTCGATGATCTCCGGGCGCACAGCGGGGTTGCTCGTCATCGGACCGTCCTTGTCAGGAGGGGCTGTCGGTGTCCGGCAGGGTAGGGGAGACCAGGAAGTGATCACTTTGATTTTCGGAGCCCTGTGACGGTCCGGCCCCCACCGCCGCTGCCACAGTGCCAGGGGATGCCTGCGGAGGGTGTGGGGTGGGTGGCGGCCGAAGTCACCGCGAGACGGTCAGGCGGCGGGCTGCCGGCCCTGGTGGTCGAGGTGGCAGCGGGCGGTCAGGCGTCAAAGTTGACTTCGGGGTGCGTGAACCGCACGGGCTTGCCCAGCGACCGGGCGTAGGCGATTTCGGCTCGGGTGCTGTCTCCGATGTAGTCGCCGACTACGAGCACCTCATCAGCGAGCCGGATCTTCGCCCGGTGCAGATCGTCGAGTCGAACCTTCAGCGCCTCGGCCTCGACAGGATCGGACCAAAGTTCGTGCGGCGACTTCATGTCACAGCCCGGTTTGACGACAATCTTTCCGGCTTTGGTCTCCCGCAGATCGGCCTCGTTCATCTCGGTCATGAAGCGGGTGGAGCCGCAGATCGCGACGATACGCGGGAGGCTCAACAGCTCCTTCGCGTCGGCGAGCTTCTCCTCGGGGGTGAGCAGTTGCGGGTATGACACTGGTTCCTCCTGGTGGTGTGGTCCAAGGGCGACTCCGACTTCAGGGGAGCCTGTTCAGATCCTGCAGGCACCCCTCGTCGCCATCATGTCTCTGAGCCCTCCACGGGAGCCGGCCATATGCCGTCGATGAGCCAGGGTCGGACAACCGGCTCCAGGCCGCGGGAGAACTGGTCCCCGCCGCCACCTGCCATCCACTGCGCCCACTGGCGCGTCGCGCCCGCAGCCCAGTCCGCCACCTGGAGCTGCGGGTGGTCCTTGCTGTCCGCGAACTCGATGCCGCCCATGAAGGGGTTCATGAACTCGCCCGGCCGCGCGGGATCGGGGAGGAAGTGCACGGTGTGCAGGCGGGTGGTGTTGCGGTCGACTACTTTCGATGCGTCGTGCACCAGGCGGAACTTGCCCAGGGTCTGACCGAACGTGGTGGCGAGGCAGTACAAGCTTGGGATAGCCGGATCCAGCTCGTCCCGATGCCCCTGGGATGCGATCTCCGCTGCGGTCTCGTCAGCGACGGGCCGGCCGTATTCCAGGACCTCCACGTACTCGGCGAACTGCTGGCTTTGCACGGAGGTCTTGAGGGCGGCTATGGCCGCGTACAGCTCGTCGGTCGTGGCCTTCTGCCGGACCCAGTTCACGAACGCCTGGAGCATCCGGTCGTAGGCGTCCGCATCCCCCATGACCGGGCCGGCCAGGTGCAGCATGTTCGCCAGGGCGAGGGTTTCCTTCCCCTCGTACAGGTTGTAGCCGTCCCGGTGCGCCATGGGTTCCACGATGACGTCGACCATCTTGGTCATCACCATGAATCGCTTGTGGACCAGGTACGTCCGCACGCTCCCCTCGGGCAGGCGCGCGAAGGCGTTCATCAGCGCCTTCCGTCCGCCGCTGGAACCCGCCAACGACGTGTACTTCGGCTCGCGCAGATTGCGCGGGAGCTGCCCACGGACCTCGTCGACGATGGAGGCGGCGAGGTAGTCAGGGAGGTGAACCCCGGCCACCGTGAAGACAGGTTGGTGCGGGTCGAGGAGGTTCTGGCCCGAGTTGGCGGACTCGTCGACGTAAACGACGGGGCGCTCCATGGGTGAAGTGGACATGCATGGAGGATGCCCGCCAGCGTCGGGGCGGGCCAGCCGCAGTCGGCGCTGGCACCCGCGGCGGTCGGCTATCCCCTCAACCTCGATCGTGCCGACCGGTGAACATAGCCACAAGGGAAGCAGTTGTCCGCCGACATCGAACCAGGTCCGTGGAGTTCCTTGCCATCCAACGTAGTCGTCGCAGGTCATAGCGGTGGTGAGCGGGGACGGCCTCACCGACGCCCTTGTCAATCAAGTTAGTCGCCGCAGGTCAGCGCGGGGCGGACGACTGGATTCGCTGTCCAAGGACAGCAGTTCGCCGGGGGCAGACAGGAAAGATCGCGGAATGACTGGCCAACGTGCGTGAGGGCATGTCAACCTAGACGACCTTGCAAAAAACCCCAGGTCAGAGAGGTGATTGCCCGTGACCGTAGCGCCCGTGGGCTCCGGTTTCGCTACCACCGTTGAAGCCCTGCGGCTGCGTGAGTGGCAGCTCGGACCCGGCCAGCCCACGCTGGTGATGGACCAGTTCTCCGCAGAGGACTTCCACCTGATTGTGGACGACCGTGCGGACGTGCACGTCAGCTCGAAGGACGGCCGGTTCTACCTCGGCTGGTTCCCGCTCGGCCGTCCCGGTACGGACGGTGAGGGATGGAAGATCGCTGTGTCCGGCACGGCCAAGGTGCGTGGTTACCACCTGTCGTTCGACATCGAGACGCCGGCCGACATCGTCGCCGCCGCCGTGGCGCGTGTGCTGGAGACCTCACGTCGTGTACGACAGCGCGCCCACGAGTAATTCTCGCCCGGGCGGCCGGTCAGATGTCGGGCCCCGCCCTTTTCGCCGCTCACTGTTTCCGCTCACCCCAGGAGGCTGTTCGTGACGACCCCGGAGATGACCGTCGGTGATCTCATCGACCTGCTGTCCGCCTGCGACCGGGATACTCCGGTCCGACAGGCCATGAACCCCTTCTTTCCGATGGCGCACCGCCTGGCGCAGGTCGTGCAGTCCGTGGATGAGACCGGCCGGACCGTCGTCTACCTCGCCGAGGGGCGGGACGAGGACGCACAGCTCGGACATCTGCCGCCCGAGGTCGCCATCGCCCTGACCTGGCAGGGCCCCGTCCAGGCACCCCCGCGCCGCCCCCGCCGCCGTGCCGGCGGCAACTAGACCCGCACCGACCCCTTGGAGGCGCCCCTGTACCCCGACTTCCCGCCCGACCCGTCCATTCCGCCCGGCGGCCAGCCCGCGTTCTGGGTCGGCCCCCGGCATCTGGCCGGTGACGACGGGTGCCTTTACGACGGCGTTGCCGACACGCTCTCCGGTCTGGGCTGGACGAGCCTGACGATTGTCCGCGGACGTCATGAGCCGGACGAGGAACCCCAGGACCGCCAGGTCCTGCGCAGCACCGTTCTGCACATCAGCTCCGACACCCTCCGATGGGCGCAGTGGAGCCTGGCGGACGAGCCGTTCCACCTGGGAGACCTGCCGATCGCCTCGCAGATCTCCGCCCGCGCGGACACCAGCAGCCCGCTCGCGTCGTGGTCGTGCTACTTCACCACCGACGTCCCAGGCGAGGCTGTGGCCGACTTCCTCGTCGCGCTCGACGCCCGAGACCAGCCCGCCGTGCCGTTCGCCGGACCCGAACTGGTCCTCGACGCCGTAGCCGCACACGGCTGGCTCCGCGACATCGACCAGCCCGACGCGGCAGCGACAGACCCGACGTTCACCTCGCACATCAGCCTCGGCGAGGTACCGCCCCTCATCCAGGACGCCGACCCGCGCGCCCTGACGACCGAGGCCGACGAGCCAGGACCAGTCGGATGGCAGGCATGGGCCGAGCCCGCGCTCGGCGCCCCCTGCCTGTGGGCGGCCTCCTTCGGAGCCAGCGCCCCGCACGACCTCGTGGCAGCTTTCGCCACTTCCCTCAGCTCGACCGCACCGGTCCTGCGCCGGGTGCTGCCCGAGGCCACCCGGGAGCGACTGCTGCGGGCGTCGGCCTAGCCATCGACGGCGCACCTAACCAGACGGAAGAAACCCGGTCCCCGAACAGGGGCCGGGCTTCTGGTATTTCCCTCCGGGGCTCGGGCGAGCCATCGAGTCGGAGGACGGCGACCGGGGCGACGAGTACAGGGTGTCGGGCCTGCCCGGCACCGGTGATCGTCTCCGGCCCCAAGGCGGGGAAGTGCGGTGAAGCGGGGGTCTGCTCGGTGTATTGAAGCGGATCGGGTGATGTCGGTTGATTGCCTGACAGGTAGCGGCTGGGTCCGATAGATGTGTGCACATGGACGACTCCACGCCTGGTGAACGCACTCCCGCAGATGGCGAGCCCGCGCCCTCTGACGAGAAGTCGAAGAGCTGGTACGCGAAGCACAAGCCGAAGATCCGCGTCATGGGCGGCGTGACTCTGAGCGTAAGTCTGGCCGTGGTCGCTTACCTCGCAAGGCAGGGCTCCACAAGGCATGAGGTCGAGGACATCGCGGATTACGAACCGGCCTCCGACGATGAAGCTACGGAGCAGCCTCGCCAGTCCTCGCCTGCCCCTGACCGCGACCCCTTCCTCCGAAGGCTCCCTCCCGGGCAGCACGCCAGCGAAGAGGCCAAGGCGAGGTATAGGGAGTTGACGGGGAACGAGCTTCCTGACGGTTACACCGTGGTTCGCCGGTGGATGTACGGAACCGCAGCCTGACCATCGCACTGGTGTCCGTCAAAGCGGAACAAGCACAGCACTGCTGCCCGCGACCGTCCTGGTCGGGGGCAGCAGTGGTGTCGGGGCCTGTCAGCTGGCTGCCGTGGCCTTGGTGAGGGCCTTGTCGAGGTGGTGGTCGACGAGGGCCGGGGAGCCGGAGACGATCAGCAGCAGGCTGCCGTCGCGGATCGCGGTCTGCTTGACCACGGTGCTCCGTCCTCCGGCGGAGAACGTCAGGAGCTGGCTCCACTGCTCGTCACCGAGGCCGTGGGGCGCGGGCAGCTTCTGCGAAGCGATGTCGATCGGGGTGCCGCCCGCGACGACCTGGTAGGTAGGGCATCCGGTCATGGCGTCGAAGATCCGGCCGATGCCGTCGGACAGCTTGGTCGCGCCGTCGCTGTACAGCTCCTCCGAGAACTCCGAGGAGCTGCCGCCGTAGGTGAAGGCCGTCTTCGCTTTGCGGGGGAAGGTGAGCGTGGCGCCGGTGGCCGCGTCGCCGCCCAGTTCGCTCAGGGCTGGGCAGCCGATGACGGTGACGTCGTCGTGGTGGGCGGGGCGCTCCGGATTGCGCAGGTAGCCGCTGCCGAGGTCGCGCTGGTCGAGCAGGCGCGTCTCCAGCGCGGCCGACGTCAGCGGAGCAGCCTGGGTTGTGTCGGCCGGCGACCCGGTACGGGCGGTGGCGTGCTTGGCGCCGGTGGTGTCGGTGGAGCAGGCGGACACGGTGAGGAGGGCGGCGGTGATGCCGAGGACGGTGGTGGCGACGCGAACGCGCATGACGGAACTGACCCCTTGGTGCTGGACGATGGGTGGTCAGTGCGGGCCCGGGGGCCCGGTGGGGTCGTAGGAGTGGAGGTCAGTGCCCGAGGTGGCGCAGGCATTCCTCGAACGTGGCGTGCGTCGCGTCCGCCGGTCCGCGGTTCCGGTTGAACCAGGCGGTGTCGAGGCGGGTTTCCTGCTGCTGGTGGCCGACCCGGCACCGCAGCCAGATCTGGTCGCGGGTGGAGAGGATGAGCCAGTCCCGGTACGCGCCGCACTCGGCGCAGGCGACCATCTCGCCGTCGAGGACGAGCGGCTGCTTCCACGGCATCATGGTGCCGTCGACCTGGTCGTGGCTGGGTACCCGCAACTCCGGCGGAAGGAAGTCGTCCACCACCGCGGTCGGCTCGATGTGTTCCGGCTCGGCCGGCGGCACCCCGATCCCGGGCGGGACCTCGTTCTGCAGCCGCGCCGACAGCTCGAAGAACCGTCGCTGTTCCTCGCTGGGCTCCTTGGCCCGGCGGCGTATTCGCTGAAACACCCTGGCGTCCTCCTGTGCCTCGTCCTGCTCGCTTCATGATCGTGCCGTACGCCCCTGGCGGTTTCAATTCACAAAGTCCACAGTCGCCTTCGAGCAGGTCATCAGGCGTTTTCCGCCTCCTGGGGGCGCGGATGACGAGTGGGCACGGCGCGTGTCTCCGAGCGGATGAGTGCTGTCCCCTCGGCGTGCCCGAACACGCCACGTCGGCTTCGACCGCCCAACTTCGCGTCGCCAACTGGCTCGAGTCGCCGCACCTGCGCCCTTGCGTTCCTCCTGAGTGTGCGCAGCGCCCGTGACCCACAACGCGGGCCTGAACGCCGCCGGGGTCCGCTGTGGCGTATGGCCATGCTGGGTCGCGAGCGGGGCGGTGGCGGTACGCCTGCTCCTGGTCGTGCGCTGAGGCTGCACCCCGGCTGGCAGGGCTCACCGGGCTTTGCCCGATGTCTCCTCCCCGCTGCGGCGGCGGCCGGGCGCGGAAGTCTGGGTGGCCGTCCTGCGCGTTGCGGACTGGACCCCAGCGGCGCCGCTCTCGGACAGGGGCGAGGCGTCGGCGGGCAGATCGGCCGTCCGCCGCATCCGCCACACCAGCACGTCGCTCACCGACTCCGCGGTGCCGAGTTCACGACGCCCGACCGCAGCGGACAGAAGAGCGGCGGGATCGTGGCCGGCGGCTTCGGCTTCCGCGATGGTCGCGGCCAGGGCGTACCAGCCGGGCTCGGCGAGGATCCGCTCCGCGAGCCCCGGCAGCGCTTCGCGCAGCAGCACGGTCCGCCGCTGGAGCACCGGCCGGCTCAGACGTCGGCCCCGCTGGTAGAGCACGCCGAGCGGCTGAGCGGCGGCGGCCCGGTAGGCGGTGCGCAGATGCCCGGCCGCCTGGGCGGCGGCTTCGGCCTGCTGGGCATGGCCCTTTCTCGCGTGCCAGTGGGCGGCGGCGGTGATGAGGAAGAACAGCATGTCGATCGCCATCGCGGTGGTGGCACCGTCCTCACCACGGCCGAGGGCGGGCCCGCCGTGGACGAGGTCGCGGGCGGCCTGCCGCATCGCGCGGTCGTGCCCGCGTACGGCGCGCACGTGGGAGCGGGAGGCCCGCTCGAACGCTGTTGCGGCGTCTCGCAGTTCGCGGCGGGTGTGTGCGGCGGAGGTCTTCGCGAGCGCGTCCAAGACCTCGCCGGCGGCGGCGATGTGGGCGGCGGCGACCGCGTCGTCGCCGTGCTCGACGATGAGCACGGCCTGCCACGCGGCCGATGCCGTCCCGCGGCGGGCGGAGGCCGGTGCACCGGGCCCCGTACGGACCATGTCCTCCTTCCGTGGAGTCGGCTCGGCCCCGGTGCCGCCGGACCAGCGCTCCCGGATCCGGGGCAGCGACAGGTCGGGGGCCAGGCGCGCGCCGGGGTAGAACACCGGCTCGCCGTCCTTGTTCAGGTCGTCGGGCAGAGCGACCTTGTATCCGAGGAGGTCTCCGGAGGGCGCGGCGCGCTTACGGATCAGGAGACCGGCGGCGGCGAGCCGGTCGAAGAACTCCTCGTCACTCCTCGCACCGGACACCGCGCGCCGTACCGTCTCGCGCAGCTCCTCGCGGGCGGTGCGCTCGCGACCCTGGCGTTCGGCCTTGTGGCGTTCGGCGCTGGTGGGCCGCTGGGCGGCGGTGCCGTCGCCGGAGGCGACCTGGTGGAGGCCGAGTTCCTTCTCGATGAGGCGGCACTCGGCCTGGGCGCGTTTGCCGGAGCGGAAGTCGTCGGGGCGGCTGCCGTCCTCGCACACCAGGGTGGCGACGATGTGGATGTGGTCGTCGGCGTGGCGTACGGCGGCCCAGCGGCAGCCGGGCTGCCCGTCGCCGGGGTCGATGCCGGTGGCGGCCACGATCCGCCGGGCGATCTCACCCCATTCCTCGTCGGACAGGATCCGGTCGTCCGCCGTCGCGCGCACGGAGGTGTGCCAGACGTGCTTGGCCGGGCGGGCATGCTTCGGCAGGGCCATCACGGGCTGGTCCAGGAGCTGCTGCAGGTCTTCGAGGGTGGCGTTCGGGTCGCGGCCGGGGTCGGGGGCCATGCCGTCGAAGGAGGCCACGAGGTGGGGGTCGGTGTGGTCCTCGTACTTGCCCGTGTCGTAGAGGTACTTGAGGAGGCCGAAGGTCCGTGATCCGAGGTTGTTGACGCTGGGGATCATGCGCCGTGGCGTTCGATCAGGCGTGTGGCGGCTGCATGCGCGGTGTCGGCGGCCCGCCGTACGGCGGCGACGGCCGCATCGAGCTGGGGAGCGTCCGCGCCGGAGTTGAGTGCCTTGACGGCCTGGTTGAGGTTGCTGCCGGCCCAGCCGAGCCGACGCCGGCTGTCGAACAGGGCTGTGATCACTTCGCGTTCGTCGGCTATCTCGGCGCTGGTTCGGTCGAGGTCGCGGGCTGCGGCGAGCGCGGCGCGGGCGAGGAACCCGGCGACGGACAGGTTGCATCGGGCGGCGGCGGACTTGATCAGCGCGAACTCTTCTTCGTTGAAACGAGTGTTGGGCTGGTGCAGGCGCTTCGTGGCGCGAGGCTGACGCGGACGCTGACGAGCGCGCACAGCGCGCTCGCGGTGGCTGCGGCTCTCGGTCGGCCTCTTCTCCTGTCCCGGCTTCGATCCGCCCTCGGTCGAAGCCTCCTGGACCTGCGCCCCCCGGTGCAGGTCCTCCCCGTCCCACTTGGGGGCGGGGTTGGCGGAAGCTACGCTTCCGCCCCAACTTGCTCGCCCCGAGACCGAGTTGGAGTCGGGATCAGGTTCCGGGGCGGTGCCGTTCTTGCGTGCGTTCGTCATCGGGATTCGGGCCTCGTGGAGCGGGTGCGCTGCTGGATGGTTGCGGCCAGCGCGAGGACATCGGCCGGGCCGGCAAGGACGCCGACCGGTCCGTCGGGCCGGTCCTGGACGAGCCACTGCCCGGTCGGCGTGAGGACGACGGCGTGTAGGAGTTGCTGGCGGACCAGGACGTCCGCCCAGGCATCGGCCTCGGTGACGGTGGGCTCGGAAGAACGAGGGGGACGCGGAATCACGGCGTACCTCCTAAGCGGGACGGTGGCCCGGCACGGAGCCGGGCCACGTTTGCGGATACGTGCTTTGAGCTGGGGTTTTGCCGGTTCAGCCGCACTCGGGGCAGCGCCCGACGTGGCTGTTGAGCGCGCGGGCCATCCGCTGTTTCGCGGAGGCAGCTTGCTTCGCGCTGGACTTCGCTGCCGGCCTGCCCGCGTGCCGCTCGGAGTGAGCGAGCATGAATCCGATCTCTCGCTCGTACTCCGCGCGGACGGTGTCGAACTGGTGGCAGGTCTTCATCGGGCGGTGCTCCTCGTCGTCGTGATGTCCTCGTTCCGCAGCTCCTGGAGGACGAGGCCGAGTCGGTCGTTCCCGACACCCGTCAGGCCCTGGCGGCGGATGATTTCGCGCAGCTGCACCCGGGTGATCGCTCCGTTGCCGTCCCGTTCGAGCAGGGCGGGAACGTGGGGGCGTACCTCGTGGACAAGCTGGCGCTCGGACTCGCCCAGCTCGCGTGCCGGGCGCTCCGTCTGCGGAGAGCGGGACCGGGTACGGTTGTCCTTGTTCTTCGTCCGGGACTTCCTGGCCGGCTTCCGGCGGAGTGGGACCTTGTGTCCTCGGTCCTGGGTGGTCTCGGTCCCGGACTCGGTGGCGGTCGGTCCTCGGTCCTCGGTGCTCTCGGTCCCCGACTTCGCGAGGCTCGGTCCCCAATGAAAATCTGGGTCCTGAGCTGCTACTTCTCGCGCGTTGCGGTCGGTCCTCGTGGCCGCTGTGTCCCGCGCTGCGGCTTCTGGATCGGCGGGACCGGTCCCCGGGACCGCGCCGTCTTCAGGGGAATTGGTCCCCGCGGTCGCTCCCGTTTCGTCGCCCTCGGTCCCCGCGCCGACCTTGGCTTCCGGGTCTGCCTCCTCGGGGATCGGTCCCCGAGGAGTCCTCGGTCCCCGGTCCGGGACCGGCTCGTCGGAACCGGGGACGGGGACCGGCATATTCGATGTCGGCTGTGCGGGGACCGTGGCCGCCGATGCGCTGCTGTGCGCAGGGGACCAGGGAGAAGGGAGCGGGACCGTGGCGAGCGCGAGCGCGTGTCGCCGGGCGGCGAGCTGGTCGAGCAGCTGTGCCCGCTGGAGGGGGTCGGTGCCGACCGAGGCCCTGCCGACCGCCTTCGACAGGCGTCGGGTCAGCCGCCGGCCGCGACGGTTTCGCTGCTGCTCGGGTGTGCGCTCGGCGAGGCGGGCGGCGAGGGTGACCGCACGGGCGGTAGCCCGGTCTCGGGTGATCTGCGCGGCGTCGCGGTCTCGCGCGGCGATGCCCAGGCGGGACAGCAGCCGCTCGCGTGCCTCCCGGCCCAGGACGGCGATCAGTCCGTTCGAGGCGGCGCCGGGGGTGCGCAGCCGCAGTTCGATGCCCATGGCCAGGTGCCACAGCATCGCCGCCATGACAGGTCCGACGAAGGCCCGGACGGTACCGCCGATGGGGCCGCTCTCGGCGTAGGCGGGGATCACCTGCACCGTGGTGATCACCCAGACCAGCGTGCCCGGCAGTCCAGGGGCGCCCTGGACGGCGAGGTTCTGCCGGGCCATCAGCGCGGTGGCGAACAGGGCGAGTTCGGCGGCGGCGAACATGCCGGCTCGCTCGGCGGTGCCGGCCATGTCGAGGTAGTCGGCCGCGAACCGCCACGAGGTGTCGGCGCTGTACGCGGTGCAGCCCAGGGCGGCGACGGCGGCGACCTTGACCGCGGGGCCGCCGAGACGCTTCTGCGAGCGAGATCCCCAGCGCCGGATGGTCCAGGCGGTCAGCACGAGCGCGAGGGCGGCGGGCACGACGGCGGCCAGGAGGAGAGGTAGGTCCGAAGTGGCACCGAAGGCGAGGACGGGGTGGGTCATGCTGCCTTTCCGAGAGGGGCGGGCGCCGGGTTCGACGCTGCCGGGCGGCCTGTCGGCTGCTGAGTGACGGGAGCTGCGGGCGCGGGGGTGCCCTGGGGCTTGGGGGCCTTCTTCCGCTTCTTCTTGGGGCGGGGCACGCCGTAGTTGCGGTCGCGGTCGAAGACCTTGTTGGCGGCCTGCCGGAGCAGGTCACGGGCGTGCTTGGGGCTGATCTGCAGGGCGGCGGCGAGCCGGTCGGGCCGCCAGCCCCGGACGTAGGCGTGGTCGATGGCGACCTGCCGCTCGGCCTCGGTCAGGTGCACATCGCGTCCCTGGAAGAAGGCGGTCACGCGCCGGTAGTCCAGGCGCTGGTGCAGGTTGTCGTGCAGCGGGCGCCGCTCGGCTTCGGTCAGGCCGCCCCAGATGCCTTCCTTGAGGACGTTCTCCAGGGCGAAGTCCAGGCACTCGCGGCGTACGGGGCACCAGCCGCACAGCTCCTTCGCCTCCGCGATCTCCTCGTGGTCCCGAGGCCCGGGGAAAAAGACGGTTTCGGCGTCCTCGACGTCCATGCCGTGGCACGCTCCGCGGGTGTGCCAGCTGGTGTCTCCGATGCCGCGCAGGCCCGTGGCCGGGGCGTCGTGGGTGGTGATGTGGCGCAAGGCGGGTCTCCGATGTGCTGCCGCGCCGACCGACGGGCGCGTGCTCGGCGGGTGCGGCGTCGGGTGCCGGCTGCGGCGCGTGCGCCGCAGCCGGTGCGGGACGGTGGCGTCGGGTGGCGGTGCAGCGGACGGGGTGCACGCGCCGGGTACGCCGGTCAGGTCAGGGCGGCCTGCTGGGCCTGCTCGGGGCGCTGGGCCTGCAGGGCGGCGGCGAGGTCGAGGCGGCCGGGGTGCGGGGTCGCGCGCGGGGCGGTTCCACGAGCTCCGCTGTCGGGACCGATCCTCCGCCGACGGCACGGCTCGCCGGGCTGGGCCAGGCACCACTCGCACCGCACGCTCAGGGCGTCGGGCTGCCCCTGCGCGACAGCGGCCTCTCGGGCTGCGCGGGCGGGACGGTAGGGCGCGAGGGCCGCTCGGGTGGCGGGAGGTATGCAGGAGCCGATCTCCCGCAACCGCGCCTCCAGCTTCGGGTCGACTCCGTCGCGACCGCTGGTGATCGCTCGGGCCTGCGCGGGCTGGGCGGTACCGGCGGCGACGGCGCGGCGGGTGCCGGCCAGCTCGGCGGTCCAGGCGGCCTGGTCGTCCGGGTCGACGGACGGTGTCGGGTCGGAGTGCCTCGCCAGGCGGTCGCGACGGTAGCTCTCCCAGGGACGGGCCAGGTCCGCGGGCAGGATCTGGTACGGCGAGGTGCGGATGTGCTGGCGGGCTGCAACGCGGACGTCCCAGCCGTGCGGGGTGGCCATCGGCACGTCGCCGAGCAGTTCGTGCCACTGGGCGAGCTGGTCCCGCGCCTCGCCTTGGTCGGTGCGGATGGTGCGGGGGTCGAGTCGGCCGATGTAGGCCAGCAGAGCGGCGATTTCGCGGCGGTCCACGGTCAGCCCTCCGTTCCGGTCGGCTCGTCCAGGGCGGCCAGCAGGGCGGCGGTGTGGGCCTGCGTCCGCGTCATGCCCCCCGGTGCGGCGGTGTTCTTGCCGGGCACGGCGTAGAGGTTCGGTCGGCTGGGGGCGTGCTCCCGGGCGACCCAGGAGCGCCAGTCGGCAGCCCAGGCTTCCGCCGCCCTCGGGGTGTGGCCCGCCCGGTGGGCACGCCACTTCGCGTCGGCGGCTCGCAGACCCTGCTCGCCGAGGCGGTCGAGGTGTCCCTGCTGGCGGGCCCAGGTGTGGGTGGCGGGGTCGACCTGCCACTCGGCAGCCGAGAGGACGGCAGCACCACTACTGCTGTACCTCCGGTTCAAATCAGGTTCACTACGGTTCTGTGTGCCGGTAGCCGGTACATCGCCGTGCCGGTGGCCGGTACGTCGCTGTGCCGGATTCCGCCTCGACCTGCCGGTTTCCGGTACTGCCGGTTTCCGGACCCTCGCGGGGGATTCCGGCACCTCACGCGGGCGGATTCCGTACCGCCGCAGAGCCGAGAGCCGGAGCTTCGCGGGGCCGGCGGGCTCCTCTGCCACCGCCATGTCGCTGCCCTCCTGCTGGCACTGGGTCTGGGCGACGGCTTCGGCGGCGAGAGGCATGCGGTAGACCGTGCTGCGCTGCGGGCCGACGAGGTCGTCGAGCTGTTCCAGCTCGCCGGCCAGGAGCAGGCGCTCGACGGCTTCGCGCACCGTGGAGACCGAGGCGCGGGTGCGCTTGGCCAGGCTGGACAGCGAGGCCCAGGAGATGCACTGCTCGTCGGCCACCCGGTCGGCGATCGACAACAGGACCAGGCGCGCGGCCCCTCGGCTGGAGCTGTGCTCCCACACCCACTCGCGGGCTTCGCTGCTCATCGGCCGCTCCCGAGGAGCGGGCGGGTCAGGCGGCTCGCCGGGGCCAGGATGGTGCGGTCCGGCTCGGGGCGCTGAGGCGCCGAGGTGGAGGTGGCTGCCGCGCAGGCCAGGCGGAAGGGCCTTTTGCGCAGGGCAGGAGGCATGCGATACTCCCATTTGCAGTGTTGCCACGCTGGTGCGCCCGTCGGAAGGACTCAGCGTGGTGATGGTGGGCAATCGCCGCCCTTGCCGGGGCGGGTATGCCGCTTAGCGTTCGGCGTCCGTGAGTTACCGCTCCCGGGCGCCGTCGCTGTTTGCGGACCTTCGCGGTCCGGTCCGTGCTCGCGGTCTCCTCACGTTCGTCGCCGCAGGCGGGCTGCCCGGGGACGACGAACATACGCACGGACCCGCGTCAAGATCCAGACTTGGTCCTTAAACTCTGTACTGGTTGCAGAGAGTCACCGAATGATCGGGTGCCGCAGCTGTCCGCACAGGGCCTGCCGGGGTGCTTCCTTGCGTTGAAGCACACCGTTGCGGCGGTTGCCCCGTACGCCGAGAGCGTGCCATTGTGTCCGAATTGGAGCAGGAGTCTGGCATTCCCCGCAGCAGAAATGCGATGTGGATGAGGTGTTTCCACGGTCGCCTCCGCGCTTTCCGATCGAAGATCAAATACGGCCTGCCAGACGCGACGTATGTCGCTGGACGAATGTGGCTTGCGCCACGTCGCCCCGCGTACTCCTGCCGGTAGAAACGGACAGGCCGACCTGAAACGGGCGGTACGTGCCACGCGGAAACGTGCTGGTGAGGAAGAACTTTCCATACGCGGGATCACGCCGTCAACTCATGTTTATGGCGAGGTAGGGTGGCTGAAGTGATGACGAAGTCCACCCAGGAAAGGATCATGAAAGAGTCGACCGAAGGTCAGGTGAACCCCAAGGGGCTCATGGATCGCCTTAACCGCCTGTTCGACACGGTGCACCCGCCCGACCGCGGCCCCTTCAGCAACGCTGAAGTGGCCGAACTCATGGAGAAGCGTGGGCTGGGCAAGCTGTCGGCGCAGTACCTGTGGCTTTTGCGGACCGGGCAGCGCGATAACCCGACGAAGCGTCATCTCGAAGCGCTCGCAGGGTTTTTCGGTGTGGATCCCGCTTACTGGTTCGATGACGCCGTCGCCGAAAAGACAGTGCAGGAGCTTGAGTTGCTCGCACTGCTTCGCGACGCAAAGATCAAGAACGTTCTTCTTCGCCTATCCGACGTCTCGGCGGACGGAAAGGATGCCGTCCTGGGAATCGTCGAGAGCGTACGAAAATCCGAGGGGCTGCCACCCTCAACTGGCGTGTAGAACGGCCATAGTTCAGTAAGTGATCAAGGAAAAGCAATGTGGTCCGCACGTAGGCTGCGCCGGCCCGACCTCTTGGCCGAGCTGCAGCTCCCGCACGTCACCAATATCCGCGATCTCAGCGACGAGGTCTCTCGCCGCACGGGAAGAACGGTGGTCCTAGCCTCGAAGTTTCGTGACGGGCCGCCGACGGAGTCGGTGGCCCGTTTTCGTGCCGTGAGTTGGGGGTGGGCAGGCCGAGGGCCCGAGTGTCGTCTCGGGGCGGCGCCGGGTTCCACTGCTCCGGGGAGTGAAGGGCTGTCGTAGGGATGGGTGAATCCGCTGGTCAGCCGGGGTTCGGCAGGAGTGCGAGCCGTTCGAGGGCGGCGGTGATGTGGCCGGTCCAGGGCCAGTGCCGGGCCAGGCGGAGGATCCGCTGGCGGCCGGTGGTGACGAGTTGTCCGGCCGCGGTGAACAGGCGGAGCCGCAGGCGGCGGGGCTCCCAGAGCCTGGCCTTGCCGGTGAGTGCGAGCATGGGCATCCAGGCCAGCAGGTCGAGGGCGATCTGGACGATCTCGAGCCAGACCTTGTTCTGGGCTGTGGTGTGCAGGGGCAGGTTGCGCAGGCCGGTGGCCCGGGCGGCCCGGATCCGGTCCTCGGCCCGGGCCCGCAGCCGGTGGCGGAGCTCGAGTTCGGCGATCGGCCGGCCGGCGGTGTTGGTGGCGAAGCACGTGATCCGCATGCCGTCCGCGTCCGTGATCCTCAACTGGGCTCCGGGGTGGGGTCGTTCCTTTCGGACGATCAGTCGCATGCCCTCCGGCCAGCCGTCCAGCAGCTTGCCGGTGAGCTCGGCGACCCAGGCCCCGTCACGGACCTCACCATTGGTCTCGACGGCCGCCGTCCAGGCCGGGGCGGGGACCTTCAGCACGTGTTCGTGGATCGCCTCGGTGACCGTCATGCCGACCGAGTAGGACAGCCATCGTCCTCGCCTGGCGAGCCAGGACACGAAGTCGTGGGTGCCGCCGGCGGAGTCCGTGCGGATCAGCGTCTGCCGCCCTCGCCGGTAGCGCTTGGGCAGCTGGGCCAGGGCGAGCTGGGCGGTGGTGATGTGGTCGGCTGCTGTGTTCGAGCCCGCGTTCCCCGGCCTGAGGAGGGCCGCGACCGGCTCGCCGGTTCCGCCCGGGCCGTGGTCGACGAAGGCTGTCAGCGGATGGTGGCCGTAGGTCTTCTTCCAGGTCGCGGCCGCGTCCTCCTTGTCGGAGTGCGCGATCACGAGGACGCCGTCAAGATCGACGACGACCTGACCATTGGTGTCCGGGGCATTCTCACCGGCCAACGACCAGACACGGTCACGGACTTCGGAGCGTGCGGACCGGATCGCCTGCAAAGCTTTCTCGCCGGAGGCGGCGAGGGTGTCGATCAGGCGGGAGACGGTCGGGTCGGAGGCAACCGGACCGAAGACGGCCGGCTCGGCCCGCAGCATGGCGACATCCGCGAGGCAGTCCCCGCCCAGTGCGACCGCCAGGGCGACATCCAGGAGGACCTTACCGGGATCGTGGACGGCCCGCGGCTTGCGCCACGGCGCCAGAGCTGCCGATATGACCTGGTCAAGACCGGACTTGCGGGCCGTTTCGACGAGCAGGACCGTCCCGGCCTGGGAGACGACCTGGCGGCCGTCGTCCTGGACGCGGACACGGGGATAGGACCCGATAGAGTGCTTCACCTGGGAAGTGCCTCCGGCGGTGGCAGGAACAAGGACCTCGACAATCCTCATTCTTGCTGGTCAGAGGCACTTTCTGCTTTCCTGACCGCCTGCCGGACAGCCCGCTTCATGAAAGCGCGAGGCTAGTGCCCCGAGAGCAGGCGCCCTCGGTGTGCGGGGCCTGCGCCGTCACGGAGAGTGCCGTCCATGTGTTCTACGACCCACGGACCAGCGTCCTGCACCAAGACCACATCATCGCCCACGAGTTCAGCCATCTGCTGCTCGGCCATCACGAGAACCGCCCGGCGTCCGCGCTCTCCTCAACGGTCTTCACCAGCGTCGGCTCAGCCACCGTGCAGATGATGCTGGGCCGCACCAAGTACGACGAGGACGAGGAGCGGGACACCGAACAGCTCGCCTCGCTGCTTCAGCGTCAGATCATTGACCGGTGGCTGCGCAGCGACGAGTCCTCCGGGGATGAAGTGCAGGACCGGGTCACACACACGCTGCTGCGCCGACGGGAGGCCCGGCCGTGAAGGACCTGCTCCACCCGATCAGCCTCGTCGTCGCGACTCTCGGCTTCCTCTGCCTCCTGCGGGACGTGCCCACCCGGCGCCGTGACCCCGCCTCGGCCGCGCTGGCCGCCGTCTTCCTGCTGTCAGGGCTCTCGTTCCTGTTCTCCATCACGCCGATGTGGAACTACCTCGACCGTGTGCTTGGCACGGTCAACATCTCCGTGCCCCTCGCGCAGGGCTGCGTGGTCGCGCTCCTGGCCTGCCAGCAGGTGGTCCTCACCTACTGGGGATCCCCGCCTGAGGCAGCCCGCCGGCGCAGTCGCCGCTGGCTCTGGGCAGGCTTCGCGGTGATCGCCGGGCTACTGGTGCTGTTCGCCCTGCTGACGCCCAGCGCGCCGCACCCGATCGACTTCACGCTCTACTACGCGCACGACGACTGGTACGCCGCGTACCTCACCCTGTACGTCACGGCCTACACCATCGGCGAAGTCTTCCTCGCCCGCGCCTGCTGGCGCCTGGCCCGCCGCAGCACTCGCGGGTCCGTCCGCGTCGGCCTGCGCATCGTCGCCCTCGGCGCGACCGTCACCCTCGGATACAGCGCCGTCCGCATCGGCAACGTGATCGCCGGTGCCTTCGATACCTCCCTCGCGGAATGGGAGGGCTTCGCCTGGACCTGCGGCGATGTCGGCGCCATGCTCACGCTGGTCGGCTGGCTTGTGCCCACGATCAGCGACCAGGCCCAGAGCGTCCGGTACCGGATCAAGCAGTACCGCAGCTACTACGGCCTACGCCCCCTGTGGCTGGCCTTCTACAGCGAGGCCCCGGAGATCGAGCTGCCGATCGACAGGGTTGACCCGGCCCAGAGACGCCGCTTCCGGCGCATTTCGATCCGGCTCTACCGCCGAGCCGTCGAGATCCGGGACGGCCGCTTCGTGATCCGCCGGTACCTCGACGCCTCCGTCCGCGAGGCCAGCGAAGCCCGTCACCGAGCCCGGGGGCTTCACGGACAGGAGCTTTCCGCGGCCGTCACGGCGGACCAGATCCTCGCCGGAATCGCCGCCCGGGCCGCAGGCGCCCGCCCAGAGCCTGACCAGCTCACCGAGTTCGCCGACTCCGAACGCCAGACCACCAGGCCCATGGACGACATCTACGCTCTCCTCGACGTCGCGCGCCACCTGCCCCGCCAGCCCGCACGAGCCCCCCACCTTGAGCGAGTCTCCGCATGACGAACGACCTCACCCATCAGCCCGCCCACGTCCAGCTTCAGGCACTGGACCGCGGCGAGATCTCCAGCCGCGAACTGCTCGACCTCCACCTCGCCCAGATAGACGCCAGCCAGATCAACGCCGTCGTCACCCGCGACGACAGCGCGTCCCGCGCCGCCGCGCACGCGGCCGACGAACGCCGCGCCCGCAACAAGAGCACCGGCATCCTCGACGGGCTTCCCCTCACGATCAAGGACAGCTTCGAGACGGTCGGCCTGCGCACCACCAGCGGCGCCGAAGACCTCGCCGACCACGTCCCCGCACGCGACGCCGACGCGGTCGCCCGGATCCGCTACCAGGGTGCCGTCATCATGGGCAAGACCAACACCCCGGCGTACTGCCAGGACCTGCACACCGACAACGCCCTGTTCGGCCCCACGCTCAATCCGCACGATCCTAAGCGCACCACCGGAGGCTCCTCCGGCGGCCCCGCCGCAGGAGTCGCCGCATACCTGACCCCCGCCGACCTTGGAAGCGACCTCGCCGGCTCCCTGCGGCTCCCCGCTCACTACTGCGGCGTCTACGGCCTGCGCCCCACCCACGGACTCGTTCCAGCCCGCGGCCACATCCCCCGACCGCCGGGGTGGATCACCAGCAGCGACATGGTCACCCCCGGCCCCCTGGCCCGCCACCCCCGCGACCTCGACCTGCTCCTCGCCGCGCTGACGACACCGTCACCCGACGAGAACACCCCCTGGAGCGTCACGCTGTCCACGGCGCAGCGCCCGCTCGGCCACCTCCGTGTGGCGGTGTGGGCCGACGACGCAAGCGGCCCCGTCGACCGCAACACGGCCGACGCTCTCGCCGCCCTCGAAGGGACACTCGCCTCCGCCGGCGTCAGTGTCCATCGCACCGCGGGGCCGGTCGGCTTCGCCGAGTCCCTCCGCCTCTTCGAGCAGCTCCTCCACGCCACCACGACGGCCACCACCGACGATGACGCCGGAGCGGCCGAACTCGCCGCCGCCCGTGACCTGCACACCGACGACGCGAGCCCACGGGCCGCCATCCTCCGCCACCGCACGCAGACACACCGCACCTGGCTCCGCGCCAACGAGGAGCGCCTCCGCCTCCAGCAGACGTGGCACCGGTTCTTCGCCGACGGCCAGTACGACGTCCTCATCACGCCCGCCGCTCCTACTGCGGCAATCCCGGCCGGGAGCCGTTCTCTCACGGTCGACGGCGTCGAACGGAGCTTCTTCGAGCAGACCGGCTGGGCCAACCTCACCAGCCACGTCGGTCTGCCCAGCCTGGTCATGCCTATTTCGCACGGCGCCGACGGCCTCCCGATCGGGGTGCAGCTCGTAGGACCGGCCTATTCGGACCGGACCTTGCTCGTGATGGCCGAGCACCTGGCGCCCCTGCTCGGAGGGACGGTCGAGGGTGTCATCGCACCATGGAGCGGATGACCTCTGCGTCAGCGTTGTAGGTGACTGCGCCTTCAGCGTCGGTAGGCGGTTCGAACCGAGCGAAGGAGTCGGCACTCTGGGCGGCTCACGCCCGGGGAACGGCCACGCCGGTGAGTGATGCGGCATGGAGCCTGAGCGGAGTAGCCAGTTCCGGGTGACCGCCGCGGTGCGCGACTTGCAGGAGCTGGCCCACGGCGACGAGTTCGCCGACCCGGCCCTCGGGCGAGTTCAGCGTGCTGTGGAACTCCTGGCGGATCCGGCGCGCGGTGGCAGGGCAGGTGAGGCTGTAGGCGTGCAGGAGGCCAGCGTCGAAGCCGGCCGGCATGCGCCCCCAGCCCTCCCAGTCGAGGAGCACCAGCGGTGGCCCGGTGATGTTCGCCCAGTGCAGGTCGCCATGCCCGGTCTGGGTGGCGGTGATCTGGACCGGTGGGATCCCGAGGAACCGCCTGAAGCTCTTGTCGACCCATCCCTGCCGGACGGAGATCCGTGAGGTGGGCGTCGTCGATGTGTGGGCGAGCGCCTTCTTGAGGTCGCGCCACCACGCGTCCGGAAGGTCCACCTCGCGTGTCAGCACGGGGCCGCGGGCCTCCAAGGGCCGGGTGGAAACGTACTCGGTGAGTTCCGCCTGGTAGGCGTGTTCGCCGGCTGTCCAGTCCAGCACGTGGTGCAGGGCTGGGCGGGGGACGCCGCGGGGCAGTGCCGCCTGCGCGGTCGCGGTCCCCTCCCACAGATGCCCGCCCTCCTTCTCCAGGGGCGAGCAGAGCAGGCGGAGCCAGTACCGGTCGGCCCGTCTGCTGAGTGTGCGTCCCTGCCAGCCCCACACGAAGGAGCCGGAGGCCGTGACGTTCAGTGCGCGGGCCGCCGCGGCGTGGGCGCGCACCATGCGCTCGTGGTCGATGCGCTGGGCTGGGGCGGTGAATACGGCACCCGTCATCTCGGGCTTCCTTCCCGGATCGTTACTGTCCGGCAACCGTGGCGCCTGCGGCTCAGGCGGGGTCGCGTGGGCCGTAGAGGGCTGTCTGCTGACTGGAGTGGAGCGCCCAGTACCGGTCTCCGTAGCTGAAGTGCCACCATTCCGTCGGATAGTTCACGAAACCGGCTTCCGACATGGCGCGGCAGAGCGTCTCGCGGTGAGCGCGAGCCCTTGGGTTGATCGGTTCCGCGTGGGTGTAGCAGTCGCCGCCGCTCTCCTCCGGGGAGGCGTTCATCCTCGTGCCCATGTCCACTTCCTGGCCGTCCTGATCGGCGAGGGTGAGGTCGACAGCCGCTCCGGCACTGTGCGGCGCGATCTGCGGCGGAGAGACGTAGCGGCTCGCGGCCTCGTGGATGAGACTGTCGCTCCAGCCCGGGTTCGCGTGACGCAGCTCGGTCGCGTACTCCTGGAAGTAGGCGCGCTGGAGCGTGGGGGGCCGGTAGCCCTCGACGATCAGCAGCCGGAGCCCTGACGGCAAGAGCTGCTGGGCGTGCTGGAGGCGGTCGAGAGCCCCCTGGCGCAGGTGCGCGTAGTGGCCGTTCGGGTCGTGCTTGCGCTCATCGACGAGGAATGCGCCGGATACACGGATATCGACGAGGTCTTCGCCGCAGTCCTGGACGGGGATGGCCGCGACGCGGGGGTCGGACATCAGGACGATGCTCAACTGCTGCTCCCTGGAGTGGGTGTGTCGGACGGTGGATAGCGGTGGCACGATGCTGTCGCGCGCCCGGAGGTGCTCTCGGATGGGGAGCGGGTCAGGATGTCCCGGGTGAGGACGGTGCTGGGAAGTGGGTCATGCGCATCAGTGCGGGGTTGCTCGCGAAGCCGAGGCCGGCATACAGCGGTGCGGAGCCTTCACTGGCGTAGAGCTCGCAGAGGGTGACGCCGTCTCGTTCCAATCGGTCGAGGAGGGCGGCGAGGGTGGCTTTGCCGCATCCGCGGCGTTGGAAGGCCGGTTCGGTGGCGACGGCGTGTATGTGTGCCGCGCGGCCCTTGGCGTAGTTCGGGGCGGGCAGTACAGGGTGGATGAGGCCGAGCGAGCAGGATGCGAGTCCGCTGGTCGGGGCGTCGATGACGTAGGCGCGGGCATCGCCGCCGGGCGCCAGCCGCTCGGCCAGCATCGTGGCGCAAGGGGGCTAGCCAGTGATCGTCGAGAGGCTCGGACAGGATGAGGTCGGAGCGCAGGCGGGCTATCTCGGCGGCGTCATCCGCGGTGGCCATGTGTGCGCGTTCCATGGGTATCTCCTTGTGGTGTGCGGCCCGGGTCCGGGTGGGCTTGGTCAGGCGGTAGGGGCGAGGCGCAGGGCGCGAATTGGTGTGAGGGCGAGGCGTATTGGTGTGAGGGCGAGGCGTATTGGTGGCAGGAGGAGCAGGCATGCGCCGATGGCCAGGGTGGTGCGCAGGCCCAGGGTGGTGCCGGCGTAGCCGGCGAGGAGGGCGGCGAAGGGGCGGAGCCCGAACGCGGTCCATTGGCCGGTTGCTTGCATGCGGCCTTGCATGTCGGGCGAGCAAGCGTGTTGGCGCACGGTGCGCTGGGTCAGTCCGTGGGTGACCGCGCCGAAGAGCTGCGCGAAGAGTCCGCAACCGATGGCGAGCTGTCCGGCGGCCCCCGGGTGGGCCAGCAGGAGCGGCAGTTGGCTGACCGGGGCCAAGGTCAGCGCGCTGATCATGACGGGGCCCGCTCCGTAGCGATCCGTGAGGCGGGGTGTGGTCAGCGAGGCGAGGAACCCTCCGCTCGCCCCGATGCTCAGGACGAGGGCGAACACCTGCGGTGACCAGTGGAGTTGGCGGACCAGGAACACAATCCAGATCGCGTTGGTTCCGGCCAGGACGGTGGAGGTGATCGCGTCCGTGGTCACGAGCGGGCCGATCACGGGGTGGCATCAGGTGTAGGCGAGGCCGGCCCGGATCTCCCGGCGCAGTGACGGGGTTTCTGCGCGCGGGTGCGGGGCGGCCTCGGGGGTGCGGATGCGCAGGGTGCACCAGGCGGTGACGAGGTAGGAGGCGGAGTCCGCGACGACCGAGCGGGCGGCGCCGATCACTCCGGTCAGTGCTCCTGCGAGGGCCGGGCCGCCGATGTCGGCCAGAGTGTTGGCGCTGGCCAGTTTGGCGTTGGCTTCCAGAAGCCGGTCCGTCGGCAGGAGCTGGGGGATGTAGGACAGGCTCGCCGACATGCCCACCACATGGCAGGAGCCGACCACGAAGGCCGCCCCCCACAGCTGGGCGAGCGTCAGCCTGTCGCAGGCGGCTGCCAGGGGAATGGATCCCATCACCACTGCGCAGACCAGGCTGGTGGCGACCATCAGGGGGCGCTTGCGGACGCGGTCGCACCAGGCTCCGGCCGGCAGTGAGAACAGCAGGGGCGGCGTCTTCTGTACGGCTGCGAGGATGGCGGCTTGCCACGTCGTGGCGTGCAGCGTGATGACTGCGACCAGTGGGATGGCCACAGAGCTGAGCGAGGAGCCGAGCACGTCGCTGGCCTGGCCCGTCCAGTAGAGGCGGAAGTCGCGGTGCCGCCACAGGCTCGTACGCGGGGGCGGGTTCATGTACCTGCGCGTCCCGAGTCGGACGAGGGTGTCGTATGGCGGACGTAGGGGGTGAAGTGCGCCGGGGGATGGTCGATGGGCAGGTCGGGGCGCCAGGCGGCGAGGATCTGGGCGCTGCACTCGAACAGTCCGTCGGGCAGTTCGTCGAGCGGCCACCAGGCCCAGTCGCCGATGCTCTCGTCCGGCTGGGTATCGGGTTCACCCTGCCAGGCGGTGACGAGGGCGCCCACGGTGACGCGTACGACGTCTCCGACGCGATCGACGAGGGTGCCCAGGAGGGTGACGTCCTCGGGACGCGCGGACAGGCCGGCCTCCTCGGCCAGCTCACGCACGACCGTCTCCTCCAGTGATTCGCCGGCCTCAACGGATCCGCCCGGCAGCTCAAGGGTGCCGCGTTGGTGGCGGCCCAGGAGCAGACCGCGGGCGCCGAGGACAATGGCGCCCACGCCGATCGCCGCGTGCGGGACGGGCGGGCGATGCGTGCGGGGGCGGCTGGTGATCTGCGTGGGGAGGAAGGTTCTGCGCCGGGCTTGGATGAGCTGGCAGATCACGGGGTTGTCCGGCTCGGGCGCACGGAGCTGAGTGATGGCCTCCACCGTGAATCCGTAGTCCGTCAGGAGGTCTTCCCACACCTGTGCGGTCAGTACCCAGGTCTGCAGCGGTAGCGGCTCCATTCCCTTGAGGCCGACCGTCTCCTCGCGCGGGGCCACGGTGGCGGAGGGACCGTGGCCGTGCCAGTTGGTGTGCAGCGTGGAGAAGACGAGCGGGGCGCCGGGGAGCAATCCGTCGCGCAGCGCGGGCAGTGCGATGTGCGGGTCGATTCCGGCGAGCGTGCAGATGCCGTACGCCGCGTCGTACGGCTGCGCCTGCTGAAGGTGCTCGATCACGTCCGCGTTCAGGAACCGGACGCCGGGTACTTCGCCGAAGTGTCCGGTGGCGCGTTGATGTTGGGTGGGCGAGAGTTCGACCGCATCGACGACTGCGCCGTGGGCCTGAGCGAGGTGGACGGCGTAGTGGCCGGCTCCGGATCCGATGTCCAGGACTCGCTTTCCGGCCAGTGGGCCGAGCACGTCGTCTCCGGGGCCGACACCGTCCCAGAAGCCCCAGCGCAGCTGTTCGGGTAGGGGCGGCATGTAGGACCGGTCGAGCTGAAACTGGCCGTAGGCAGTCCAGGTCTCGGGGTTGGGGGACGCCTCGACGGACATGGAAACTCCAAAGGGGAGGGGTGGGGTCAGGCGGGACCGGTGACGAGGTACTGCGGGCCGCTACCGGCGCGAGCCCGTTCGACGGCCTCCAGGCGGGCGAACGCCTCCTTGCCCATCAGGCGTCGCCACTCGTCGAGGCCGTGGATCGCCCAGAGGTCGTGCTCGGCCGGATCGAGGCGAATCTGCCGCAGCTGTTCAGCGGTGAGGGTGCCGCCGTCGAAGATGAAGCCGATCTTGCCCATGGGCCAGCGGGGCCCGGGGTGGAGGTAGTGCGTCAGCAGCAGACGGAGCTGGCCCCGGCCGAGGTGGAGCCCGGTTTCCTCGGCCGTCTCGCGGCGCGCGGTCTCCAGGGGATCCTCGCCGGCATCCGTGTTCCCGCCGGGAAACTGCCAGGGTCGACCGCCGTACACCGAACGCAACTGGACGGGCCGATCGTGGTCGTCGCGTACGTAGAAGCAGCCGTACACCGTGTGGTGCGGAACGGTCTGGACGTACGCCTCGGCGGACAGGGACATGGGCTGCCCCGCGAGTGCCGGCCGGTGGTCGAACTCGATCGCGAGCGGCCCCAGCGCCTCCCTCTCCGGCGGGTAGATACGGCGCAGGTTGACGAGCTGCTCCGCGCGAGTGCTGTCAGGGTCGATGCGGGCGACGTCCTCGGCGGCGAGCAGCTCGGCGAACGAGGCGTACGGCGTGATCCGGGAGGCCCTCACGTCGAGTTCGCGCCCCGACTCTTCGCCGTGGAACACAAGCACGTCGCCGACCGCGACGCCTGTTATCCGGGGCGTGCGCACCCGGACTTCGATGGTCTTGCGGCCGGATTCCACCTGGGCGTAGTAACGCTCGTACAGGCCCAGCCGGTGCTGCGGCTCGACCGGGTCGGGTACCGGATCACTCATGGGCGCTCACCTTCTCCGGTTCAGGGCCGGGGTGTCGGCGGCGTCGGAGCGCCACGTCCACACGAGCCGGCTGTGGGTCTTGCCCAGCACGTGGCCTGCGGGCAGCTCGGCGTCCGGGGTTCCGGCAGGATGCACTTCCAACTCGGGGTATCCGTGCGCTCGTTCTCGGATGTCCCAGCGGCGTACGGCGGCCGCGAGCTGTTCGGCAAGAGCGGGCCCGGATGGACCGAAGCCGTGGGCCAGGAACTCCGAGCGGCGCTGATCGGGTGTGGGGCCGTCCTGGACGAGGATGTGGGTCAGGTAGGCGAGGGAGCCGTCGGCTGTGATCGCGGCTGCGTCCGAGCCCTTGGGCAGTGCGGTGATGCCGCTGTCCCTTTCACGGTTGCGGGCGAGGCGGCAGAAGCCGGGCAGCGTGGTGGCGAGGAAGAGCTGCAGAGTTTCGAACGACTCGTTGCCGGCCATGCTCACGCCCGTGGCCACTTCGTTGCGCGGGCCCGCGAGGGCATCGTCCAGACCGGTGGTCTCGGCGGGTACGCCGTCGGGAAACTGCAGTTGCGGTTCGCCCTCGGCGAGGTCGACGGTGGGGACCGTGCGGGCGGCGGGCCCGCGGTCGCGGACGAACCCGCAGAATTGGAAGTCCGTGGCACGTAGCACCGGGCCGTGCTTTTGGAAGGCGATGGCGCGGGTGTAGCCGTGGACTTCCAGCGGGAGCACGAGATAGCGGCCGTCGGCGAGCTGGTCGCGCCAAGCGGGGGCGATGTCCCAGCAGTTGTAGGTGATCACCGAGGCGTCGAAGCCGCCGCGGGGCATGTGCTCGGCTGCGCCGTCGCTGGCAGAGCCGAGCACTGCGGTGACGCGACCGCTGCCGGCCTCGGCGGTCAGCCGCCGCGTGCGGCGCACGACATACGGGGCGAGGTCGACGGTGATTACGCGCCCGGCCGGGCCGACAATGTGCGCAATCAGCTCGGCGTTGTAGCCGCCCGAGCCGCCCTCAAAAACTGTCATCCCCTCAGCCAGACGCAGGTGCTCGGCCATGTCGGCCTGGAGCCAGGCCGCGGACACGGAACTGGTCGCCTGGGCGAGGTCGTTGTGCTCGGTGACCACGGCCAAGTCGCTGTGGTAGGCGGTCCGCAGCGGGCTCTCGGGGGTGTAGCGGTGGCGCGGCACCGCACGCAACGCCTGCTGGACCGGCAGGGAGGGGGCCCAGCCACCGGCGATGACCCGGTCAGCCATGCGCTCGCGCCGCTCGACCGCCTCTGGCGATTCGCCGGGCACGGGCGGGCAGGTGTTGTCGATCGGATACATGTGCGCGGAGGGCACGTACGGCAGGACCCCCGGCCAGATGAGGTCCAGAGCCCGTGCGGAGGTGGCGGACAGGCGGTCCAGACGGCGCAGGGTGTGCAGCGGTCGCCAGTCCACGTGCCCGAACTCCTCCGGCTTCAGCGGCTGGACCTGCTCGCTGTGAGCCGAGATGCGGACCACGACGCTCGTCCGCGCCAGGCCCTCCGGGGCATCGAGGTGCACTCCGAGGACGTGCGCGTCGGCCGGTTCGGCCGTCACGCCGGTCTGCTCGGCCAGTGCGCGCACCGCCGTGTGCTCAAATCCTTCTCCTGGCTGGGCCAACGCGCCGGGCAGTTCCCATCCCTGTTGCGAGCGGCCCAGAAGGACGCGGCCCTGGGCGTCGGTGACCACGGCGTGCACCTCGGCCACCGAAGTCGGCTGCAGGGACGGTGTGTTCGTGATCTGCACGGCGGGCTTCTTCAGCCCGCGCAGGACCAGGACGGCCATGCCGTTCGCGTCGAAGCGTTGTGCCTGGTCCCACATGCTCATCAGGTGGGCGACCTCGTCCTCGTCGAGGGCGATGGCCCGTCGTTTGGCTGGGGTGGTCGCGACGAGCGGTGTGATGACGACGAGGGCAGCATTCTTGCGCAGCCGCCGGCCCAGAGTGCGGGTCAGGCGCGTGCGGTCGCGCAGGAACGCGTACACCATCCGCAGGACGATCAGGTCGTAGCCGTCCGCCTGCAGTTTCGAGAGGTTGGCACGCTCGATGTCCAGGTGCTGCCAGCGGACGGATCCGTAGGAGGGATCGTCGAGGTGCGCGTCGGTACTGGGGAAGGCGCCGTTGGCCCAGTCCACGGCATCGACGGCGTAGCCCATGGAGGCCAGGTGCAGGGCGAGTTCTCCGGTCCCGCATCCCACGTCGACTGCTCGGCCGCCGTCGGGAGCAGACACGTGCTGGGCGAGCAACGATCGCTCGTCGTCGTCCAGGGGCCGGTAACGGCGGCCTTCGGCGTAGCCGCGATTCCATTCATCTTGCGTGGTGAACAACGGCGCATCCTTACGGCGAGGCCAGGGGCGGGTACACGGATAGAGATCAGGCGGGGTGCCGGCTTAGACGGCCAGTTCCCACGGGCGCAAGGCGAGGATGCAGCGACGGAGGGCCTCGACGAGCTTGCGGCGGTGGCTCATGCCCATCCTGTCTCCGAGTAGAGGTGACCGGCGCGGATGGCTTCGATGACGCCCCGGGTGTAAGGGACGAGGGCTGCCGGGAGTGCGGTCGGGTCCCAGAATCTCCACTCGGTGCACTTGGCCGGCTCGCATGGTTGCGGCTCGCCCCTCCAGGCCCGAGCGCGGAAGAAGAGCCCCAGGCGAGGCTGGTCCCCGACCCGGTCGACGAGGTGGACAACGTGGACGAGTTCGACGTCCTGCGGCTCGATCAGTAGGCCGGCCTCTTCGCGTGCCTCCCTGATCAGGCACGTGATGGCGCATTCCTGCTCGCAGTGGCCTGCCAGGGTGTGCCAGGTGGAGGGTGCGAACGCGGAATCGGGGTGGCGAAGCCCGAGCAGCACTGTTCCGTCGGGGCGCTCCAGATAGAGGTGGACGCCGATCACGTTGGGGACGGTGCCGCTGGGAGAGGCCGGTCGACGCTCGGCTACCGATGAGTGGGCGACGTGCGAGGTGAGAGTGGACGCGATGGCTGGGGAGGTGGCGGCGTGGCGTCGCACGAGGTCGCTGGTGGATGGTGTGATGCGCAGCCGGTGGAGGTCATCGGGAGTGAACCAGGCAAGCATCACTCCTTCCGTCAGGCGGAGTTCGCGGGGGTCGCCGTTCCAGGTGCCGGCGTAGATGGCGATGGGCAGGGTCGCGCCGGCGGCGTCGACCGCTTCCTCGGTGCCGAACGGGGTCAGGTCGGGGATGTGCAGTCCGGCTTCTTCGTCGAGTTCGCGTCGCACGGTGTGTTCCAGGGTGGTGTCCTGGGGTTCTCGGCCGCCGCCGAGGAGCGACCACATGCCCGGCTCCCAGATCTGGCCGGGGAAGTAGTCGCGCAGGTGGAGCAGGTATTCACCGCGGTCGTTGTAGATCAGGGCGGAGGCGTTGGCCGTCTCCGGTTCGACGGCGGGCGTGAGCTTGAGCAGCTTGTCGCGCAGGGAGGGGGAGGCCACCTTGTCTAGGGACCGCCACTCGATGCCGCCGACTTCTTCTTCCTGCAGCACCACGGGCACCTCTGTGGCGGTGCGTAGGCGGAAGAGGAAGCGGAAGTCGAAGTGCTGGTGGCTGGGTTCGCCTTTGCCTGGGTGGGCGTCGATGTTGTGGATGTCGATGTCGAACGGCATGGCCTCGTAGCCGGGCCACGGTGCCACGGCCTGGGGTGGGATCCCGGTCTCCTCGTGCAGCTCCCGCAGGGTCGCCTCTGCCAGGGACTGGTCGTCGGATTCGGCGTGTCCGCCTGGAGCGAGTACCTTCCCGCTCGCAAGGTGCAGCACGTGCAGGACGCGGCCGAGGGGGTCGACGACGATGGCGCCGCAGGTGACGTGTCCGGAGAAGGTGGAGCGGCTGGCGATGTCGGTGGGCCGGTGGAGGGCTTCCAGGAGGCCGGCGAGCTGTGGTCGCTCGTGAGGGTGGCGAGCGAGGTAGGTCTCGACGGTGGTGCGGATGTGGTGGTGCGACAGCGGCATGGGGGTACCTCAGAGGGGCGCGATGCGGGACGAGTCAAGGCGGGGGCGTTTGCTTCAGCTCAGCTGCATCCCCTCCGCCGGGACTTCCTCGATGGCGGTGGGGCCAGCGGTGGGCAGGCCCCAGCGCTCCCTGGCCGTTTCAGTGGCGAGGCGGGCTTGCCGCGCCCCCGGCGGGCCCCATCCGAGCAGGGCGGCTGCCTGGGCGGGGGTGGCGAGCAGGCGTGCGAAGGGGCGGCCGGTGGCGGGGTCGTCGGCTGCCGGCCCGATGCCGGTGACACGGGCGGCCAGTCGGAGCCTGGCATTGGGCCCCACCCCGCCGTAGACCTCGCCAGTCTCGTCGAGCACCCAGCCCAGTCGCACCGGGTCGGTCAGGGTGAGCTGGGCTTCCTCGGCGGCTTCGCGGTGGAGGGCTGCCTCGGGCGTCGTATCGGCCTTCTCCACGGTGCCGCCTGGCAGCATGGGCAGGGCGCCCCGGGGGGCGGGGTCGGCAACGAGGGCGACCCGGCCGTCGGGAACGAAGCACCACGCCCAGGCTTGCTGCACGGGGAGCCGCTCGGGCACAGGGCCACGGTTGAGGGGACTGTCCCACATGGGCCGGTAGCGGACGTGGACGTCATGGCGATCCAGCGCCGGGACGTCGAGGATGTGCCGGCCGTCGGCGAGGTGAGCGGTGGCGGTGTTCCCGAGTCGGGCACGGTAGGCGGCGAGCATGATCTGCCCGTCCACGGGACGCAGCTGCTGCACCGCGTCCCGGGTTTCGAGGAAGGCGTACTCGGACAGCTCCTCGCGAGGCAGGCGGATCACCTTCGCTTGGTCGAGGGTGAGGGTTCCGCCGTCGAAGACGTATCGGATCTCTCCGGGGCAGGGCGCGGCGGGCCTGATGTCTGGGTGGTGCTGTGAGAGGGAGTGGACGGCAAGCACGCCCGACAGGGTCAGGTCCGCCAGGCCCAGTTCCTCGGTTATTTCGCGCTGGCAGGCGGCGTGCGGGTGTTCGCCGGGTTCGACGACTCCGCCGGGCAGCAGCCACCGGTCGTCCTCGCGGTAGGTCGGGTGGACCAGCAGGACGCGGCCGACCTGGTCGGTGATGATCGCGGCGGCCCCGAGCCACACCGCGTGCCGGGTTGCGGCGTGCTGCGCTGCCGACAAGGCGGACTGCGATGCAACTCGTGCTGACGGAGGGAGAGAGGAGGACATGCTCTGCCTTTCGGTCGAGCGGGTCATGCCTGGTCTAAGACGCTGGGCGAAGCAGGCTTCGGGACGTTCGGGGTCGGGGCGTACTGGGCGGCCTGGGTGGCGAACATGGCGGCGTACCGCCCGCCTGAGGCCATGAGGTTGTCGTGGATGCCGTGCTCGACGAGGCGCCCTTGGTTGAGGACGTAGATGTGGTCGGCGTGGCGGACGCCGGACATGCGGTGGGTGACCAGGACGACGGCCCGGTGCGGGGCGGCGAGGCGCCGGATGCGGTCGAAGGCAGCGATCTCGGCTTCGGGGTCGAGGGCGGAGGTGGGCTCGTCGACGATGAGGACGCTGTCCAGTTGCGATGTTGAGCTACGCCAGTGGGTGCGGGCCAGACCCACTTTCTGCCATTCCCCGCCGGAGAGTTCGATGGCTCCGCGGAACATGCGGCCGAGCATGCTGTCCAGCCCGTTGGGGAGTTTGGCGGTGACGGGCCCGGCTCCGGCGTAGTCGACGGACTGCTGCAGGTCGTGGGCCGAGGCGTCGTGGTCGGGGCGGCCGATGCGGATGTTCATCGCGGCCGTGACGGGCCAGCGCTGGAAGTCCTGGGTGAGCAGGGAGACGCGGTGGAAGACCTGAGCCCGTTCCAGCTGGGAGATGTCGGCCTCGCCCCACTTCACCGTGCCGTCGTGAGGCAGCAGCAGACCGGACAGGATCTTCATCAGGGTGCTTTTGCCGGAGCCGTTCTCGCCCACGACGGCGGTGACCGACCCCATGGGGAAGGTGAGCGTGACGTCGTCCAAGGCCGGTGCGTCGCGGTCGGGATACCGGTAGGTGACGTGTTCCAGGGAGACCTGCTTGACCTGGTCAGGGACGGGGTTGCCGGTCTGGGGGATGGCGCGTTGGGCAGCTTCGACCAGGAACTGTCCGTGGTCCCGCACGTAGAGCGACTCTTCGTGCAGCTGGTTGATGTTCATCACCAGTGCGCCCAGGCTCGCCGACCCGGTCCGCACCGCGATCACTGCGGTGCCGGCGACGGCGAGGCTCATGTGACCGGCCATGACCAGCCAGATCATCGTTCCGTAGGTGGCGGCCATCGCCAGCCCGGACAGCGCGGAGGCGACCCATTCGGTGACGGCCTTGCTGGAGGCCAGACGTTCCTGCTCCGCCTCTGCGCTGGCGGCCATGCGCCGGTACCGGTCGAGGAGGAAGGGACCGACGGCGTGGATGCGCACTTCTTGTGAGGCGGTGCGTTCGGTGAGGAGGTTGCCGATGAGGCGGCTGGCCCGCAGATGCTCGATCCAGCTCATCATCGACACGTAGCGCTCCTGCGCCACCCGCATGGCGCCCCAACCGCGGGGCGCGGCGATGACCAGCAGCATGGGCAGCAGCGCTGGATGCAGGACGGTGAGCACACCGGCCGTAGCGATCAGCGAGATGCTGCTGTTCAGCGCGGAGACACAGGCGCCGATCATGCGGCGCGCGGAGGCGGGCCCGTACTGGGCGATGTCGATCAGACGCCGGAACTCCGGGTCGTCGATGGCTTCGAGTTCAACGGTGGTGGCCGCGGCCAGGTATTGCGTGGTGGCGATCCGCTCGACCTTCGGCTCAAGGCGGCCGGCCCGCGAGGTCGACCAGCCGGCCAGGGCGGAGTTCACGACGGCGGCGCCTGCGGCGGCGAGCAGGCCCGGCAGCAAGGCGTGCAGCCTCTCGACAGCGTCTCCGCCCCCTAACAGCGCGTGCATGACCGCGTTGATGGCAAGCAGGCCGACCGCGGCGGCGATGCCCTGGCCGAGTTCGCTGATCGCCACCGCCACGAGCGCGCGGCGATCCGCGCTCCAGGCCATCCGCAGGGCAGCGCCGACGAGTCTGGGCATCTGTCGCAGCGCCGATCGCATGGTCAAGTCCAGGCCCGCGTGCTCGTGTTGGGACCAGCCCATGTCGTAGCGCAACGGCCCGCCGAAGAGCTCGCGTTCTGCCTCGGAGACCTGGGGCTCCGCCATGCGGACCTTGCCGAAGAATCGCTTCACTCGGTGCCTCCCTGCGTCGGCCAGTTGAGAGCCCGGTATGACGGGCCGTGGGTGAGCATGTGGAAGATGGCGGTGGTGTAGGAGTGGCAGTCCGGCGAGGGTTTTTCCATCGACACCCAGAACAGCCCTTCGTACTTGTCCGGCTCGGCGTTGTGCGGCTCGCCCGCCCACGACTGGGCGACGAACACGGCGGTGTCCGATCTGGGCCGTCGCCGGGTACGTGGGTTTCGCCAGTTTCCAGATGGCCACCCACGACGGTGAGTTGTCCTGGTGCGATGGCCGTGTCCGGTCTGCGACATACGCGCAGGGCGGCGCCGCTCGCACGGAGCAGGACCTGGGCCACGTCAGCGATCAGCAGGTGAGGCGCGTCGCTCACAGACGGCCCTCCTGCATCAGGCGTTCGACGGTGCGCTGGCCGCGCGCGGTCACGAGCGGGTCGCCGTGCCGGGGACCGTAGGCGAGAGCGCTGGCGGCGTCAGCTGCTGCGAACGCTGTCAGCGCGTATTCCTCTGCCTCGGACAGAGGCCGGCCGTACCCCTCGAACAGGGCGGTCCGCAGCTCAGGACGATCAGGCCACAGCGAGGTGGCGAGTTTGACGAAGTCGGCGACACAGGGACCCGGTTCGCTGCGCTCGAAGTCGATCAATGCGCAGCGTTGGCCGTTCCAGAGCAGATTGCGCTCCCAGAAGTCCCCGTGCCGCCACCCGGCCGGTAGCGGTCCGCAGCCGGGCAGCGCGCTCACCAGGCGCCGCAGCAGGTCGGCTTCCGTAGCGGCCAGGTGGTCGCCGGCCTCGGCGAGGTGCTTGTCCAGGCCGGCCACCGTGTTCTCGACGACTGCGCCGGCTTCCGGCTGGTCGAGGGTGCCGGTCATCGCGTCGTGGAAGCGGCGCAGGAGCTGGCCGGCCTGCCGGTGGGCCGAGCGGCGGCGCGCGGGTGACTCCTCTTCCTTCAACGGCTCGCCGTCCACGGCGGTCAGGATCAGGGCGAGCAGCTCCGCGGAACTGTCTCGCAGCACCGGGGCATTGCCGTGACCGAGGTGAGAAACGGCCTGCCGGTAGGCACGGGTCTCGCGCGTGTAGAGGATCGGCTTGGGCGCCACTTTCACGTAGTGGTCGCCAGCGGGTCCGGTCACCCTCCATACCTGTGAGTTGTCGCGGGCATGCGAGGCGTCCCGCACATCGTCCAGGGGGCCCAGCACGCTCCCCACCCAGGCGTGGAGCGGGGAGGGAAGGCGAGTGGAGTCCGTCATGCCAGGTACCTCGTATCCGGTCGTGATCCGTCGGAGAGCAGGGCGGCGCGGTCGGAGGCGAGAAGGCTGGCGCCCGAGGAGGTAGCGGTGTTTTCGAACGCAGGACGAACGAGCACAGTGCGGCGTACGGGATGCATGAGGGCTCCTCGGGGTGAGATGCGGACAGGTGATCGGGTAACGGCGGGTCTGCTGTCGCCGTAACGGGTGGAGGCGGGCGAAATCTAGAACCTGATTTCGAATACCGGGCCCTCTCCTTCTGTGGCCGGGCAGGGTGGGCTGTGATGCTGTGTTCGATCACTCATGTGGGTTGCGGTACCTCCTGCGGGGGATTGCCGGAGACCGCCTGGCCGGTCATGGCACAGCGAGGTCCGGGCAGAAGGCGACGGCGTCGCGAAGGAAGCTGCGCTTGGAGTAGAAGGTGTGCTCGGCCGCCCAGCCGTGACTGGCGAGGTACTCGCAGAGCCAGCTGTCGATCCGCTTCATCTCGACGAGGACCTCGTCGTCGTCGTGGTCGAGGATGCTGCGCGAGCGGAGGTACTCCAGCTCGCACTGGGAGAGCACCACGTCGGGCGCCGCGAGGAGGGCGCAGCGGTCGAAGAAGATGCCGTAGACGTGTCCGGTACGCAGCGACTCGCACTGGATGTCGTAACGGACGCGCTGGAAGGGCGGCATGGCCCGGACCTGGAGGCCCAGGTCCTCGCGCAGGAACGTCCCGAAGCGGTCGGGGGCGATGTCGAGGCCGTAGGTGAGTTCCTCGCGGCGGGCGAAGGCGTCCTCGGCGAACCACTTCCGCTTGAGCACGTGCCCGGCGGTGACGGTGGGAATGAAGGAGGCGTAGCCGATCTCGGGCTCGGGGCCGGTGACGTCGAACAGATGGTTCTCGGTGTGGTGGATCTGGAACTCTTCCCGGTACTCCGGACGGCAGCCTTCCAGCTTGCCGTCGCGCAGTGCCTTGAGCAGTTCCATGGACGCGGCCCAGATGTCCGGTGCCGGGTCGAGGGTGTACTTGAACTCCAGCTCGGTGCCGGAGAAGTGCTTGCGGAAGTACCGCAGGTGGTTGTTGAGCGCCGTGCCCGACTCGGCGTGCGCCGTCAGCACGGGCCCGAGCCAGCGCAGCTCCTCGACCGGGCCATGGCCGACTGGTTCTCGGGTGGTGCGGACGAAGCAGGCGTCCTCGGGGTGGAAGCGGATCTGCGCGTACGCGTGGTAGCCGCCGCCAGGGTGTTCGGCCAGGTAGCACAGCGGCACCAGGCTGGGGGCGGCCTCGGTGCCGACCAGGGTGCGCAGGGCGGGGCCGGCGATGGCGTCGGGGAACAGTTCGCCGCCGTCGATCCTGGCCGCCCCGAGCCGGGTCCCGCCGGGGTGCAGCGCTTTGGCCGGGCAGGGCCCCAGCGCGTTCCAGCGGACGACCACGGTGGTGGTCGGCCTGCACACCTCCTGCGGTGGCACCCGTACGAGGACGATCGGCTCGTCTGGGCGCCGTGGCGCGGTGCGGTTGAGGAGGTGGACGCCGCCGAGGACGACCCAGGCTCCCCGGTCCAAGGGCTGCTCATCGTGCACGCTGGACTCCTTCGTGTGAAGCGGGCGCCACGGGTGATCGCCCTGCAGCCCGAAGGGGCCACCGGGTCGGCCGCACACCCCCGGATGGCTGCCTGCTCGTCGCTGCGACGTCCGGCCAGTTCGTCGGCCTAGGGTGGGACGGGTGAATCATGGTGAAGTCGGTCAGGTGATCTTGGACGAGGCTGTTGCGGATGCCCGCCTCGCCGCATGGGAGTTCGACGGTGCACGGGCCTGGCTGGAGGAAGCCCGTCGGCATCTGATGGAGCCGTTGGCGGCCGAGGTGTGGGTCACCGACCCTGCTTTCGAGCACGTCCTGCTGGTCAAGCACCGCGTGCGCGGATGGGTGCCGCCCGGTGGCAAGGTGGAGCCGGGCGAGGCACCGCGTGCGGCGGCGGCACGAGAGCTGCTGGAGGAGACCGGCCTGCGCAGCGTGCTGCTGCCCGAGCCCGCAGCCGTGGCGGTGCGTTCCTACCGGGCCGACTGGTCTCCGACGCTGGGCCTGTCCTACGCCGCGGTCGTCGGACGCGACGTACCGCTCGCCGGGGAGGAGAACCAGCCGGCGGCATGGTTCCGTCTGGACACGAGCTGGGACAGCGTCTTCCCCGAGGACCGCGAGCGGATCCGTGCGCACGCTCGCCGTCTGGCAGCCGGCCGGGCGGTCGGCTCCCGCTGAGGTAGGCCCCTGGCCGCCGTTCACAGGACGGCCTCGATCCGGTCGAGGTCGGCCGAGGGCAGGGTGACGAGCTCAAGGTCGTGCAGGAAGCGGCACCACACCGGCTCCAGGCCGGGTTCGCGCTTGAACTCCTCACGGTCCAGGTATCCGTTGGCGTACGCGGCGGTGCGCAGCGCGTGCTGCTGCAGCTGGTCGGGGTGGATCCACCGAGGGGCGCGGATCTCCCGGGGCGAGGGGCACAGCGCCCCGGAGACCTCGGCCTGGAAGATCCACCAGTGGTGGCCGACCGGACCGCTGGGCGTGCGGTGGCAGTGGTTGGGCCGCCACTGGTCCAGCAGCAGGTGCAGGTGGGTGACGTTGAGGCCGACCTCTTCGGTGACTTCGTCGCGGGCGGCCTGCTCGGGGCCGCCGTGCTCGTCGACGTGACCGGCGACCGGGGCGATTCCGGCTGGAGGGGTCGCCCGCTCGAACACCAGCAGGCCGCTCGGGGAGGAGATCAGTACCCCGACGCTTGCGTGGTCACAGAGGCGGGCCCCGCCGCCGGGAGCCGGGGCGGACGGAGTCATGCGGCGGCCTGTGGCCGTTGGGCGACGACGACGAGCCAGCTCGTCACGGCCGGGGCATCGGGGGTGGTCATGGCGTAGGCGGTGTCGAGGATCTGCATCCGCTGGGCGTGGGTGAAGTCGCCCTCGGGCATCGCGAAGACGGGGATGGACAGCCACGCCTTCTTCTCGGCCATGGTGCTGTGCTGGGCGGTGACCTCGGTGCCGACGACCGTCAGTCCGGCTGCTGACAGCTGCTCGGTAACCGTCTCCAGCGGCAGCTTCGGCGGCCCGTCCGCGTCCTTCGGCGGCGGGGTGTATCCGTGGCACTCAGCGGCGACTTGACGGATGAGGGCGTTCAGGGAAGGCCCGGTGCGGGCGGACAGTTCATCGGGGTGCCGGACGCCGGCGAAGCCGCCACCGATGTTGAAGACGAAGTGTCCGCCTGGGCGCAGGAGGTGGGCGACGGCCGCGAACACCGCGGCGGTATCGGTCTTCCAGATCGCGGAGTTGCACACCACGGCATCGGCGCTGCTGGCGTGGAGGTGGTCGGCGAGCCGTTCGGCCGGGGCGGTGATCCAGGTCAGGCGGGCGTCGGTCAGGGTGCGGCGGCCGACACGCTGCATCGCGGCGGCGTTGTCGATGGAGACGACCCTGGCGTGGTCCGGGATCAGGTCGAGGATCGCGCGGGCGGTCGCGCCGGCGCCGCCGCACAGGTCGACCACCAGGCTGGCGTCGGCCAGATGGCCTCGGCGGGCGAGGTCGCGGCTGGTCGCGTCGTACATGGGGTGGTCGCGGGTGAAGGTGTTGTACGCCTCGGCGTTGGTGTCCTCGTCCCAGCCGAGGATGGCGTCCTGGGGTGCCATGTTGCTGTGGCCTCGCTTCTCAGGGCGGCCCGGCAGTGCAGGCCGGGCGTTCGGACAGGTCAAAAGAGCACGGACTGTACGACGGCGGGCGGTGAGGAGAACTGGGCGCCGAGGACGATGCGGCGGCCCTTGAGGGCGCCGAGGTCGAGTAGGTAGGGCAGTTGTTCACCGTCGCCGTCGAGGGTGGCGAGGACCTGGGAGCCGAGGCAGGAGAGCACCGTCAGCCCGTGCTCACCCGCCCGTGGATCGTGCGGGTACAAGGCGCACCTGGCCTCCGGCGTCCGTAGTAGGTCGCCCTCGCCGGGTGGCGTCCACGGCTCCGGCGTGGCCGGGACGTTCAGGCCGCTCAGGGCCTCGGTGGCGCGGTCGAGGTGCTGCTGGTGGGCGGCGCCGGCCGGGGCGAGGTCGCGCAGCTCGGCCAGGGCCGTCAGCTTGGCCGCGGCTCGCACGGTCTGCGTCAGGCCGAGGCGGCGGGTGAGGGCATCCTCCAGGAACCGCACGGCGCGGCCGTCAGCACTCTGGGCGAGGTAGGTGGCGATCAGCGCGCCCTGCTCGTCGAGGCGGGAGCGCTTACGGGGATCGGCCGCGGTGCCGATCTTGGTGGTGCCGTCGGCGAACGTCGCCAGGTACAGCCAGTGCGGCTGGGCCATGTACGCCGCCAGGGCGTCGGGAACGTGCCCGCCGGAGTGGAACCGGTGGGCGAAGCGGAAGTCGTCCCGCCCGGCGCAGGCCGCGCACTGGCCGCCGGCCTCGGCCGGGGCCCGGTCAGGGCAGGCGACCGCCTCGACGCGGACGCGGTCGGCGAACCGGTACCGGCCGGTGCACCACCGGCCGGTACCGCTCACCTGGTAACCCAGGCGCCTGCCCGTGACCGGGGCGTAGACAAGCGGTCCGCCGGGCACGGGGGCGAGTAGAAGACGGGGGTCTCCGCTTGCCCAGGTGATGCCGTGGCAGACGTATGTCCCACTGGCGGGCAGGTCCTGGTCCATGGTGCGTTCCTTGTCGATCGGGGAGAGAGGGCTGGGTCAGACGGTCAGGTGCAGACGGTCGGCCAGAGCGGCGGCGGCGGCCTTGAAGACCTGGTCGCGGTCCAACTGGGCGACGTCCAGCGTCAGCCAGGCGCCGCGCTGCGCCTGTTCGCGCATCTGGTCCAGCACGGTGTCCTGGTAGCGGATGAAGTCCTCGTCACCGCCGCCGGCGTGGCCGGCCTCCAGGGAAGTGAACGAGCCCTTGCGGACGAGAGCCTCGCGGGCACCGATGTTCAGGAGGAACACCAGGTCCGGCTTCGTCAGATGCGCGAAGACCTGCTCGCACAGGCGGGAGGAGATTTCAGGGTTGACCGCGTACCGGGCGAGAATCTTGTGGTGCGCGTTGTCGAGGATCACGTGGGTGCCCGCGGCGAGGGCCAGCTGGATGACGAGCCGGTCCTGCAGGGTGTACCAGGAGGCCAGGGCCAGCAGCCAGTAGTGGTCGCCGCATGCCTGAGCGACGCGGGCGTCGCGCCGGTAGACCAGCTCGTTGAGGCGGTCGAGGTAGGCGGACAGCTCCGGGTCCTGGGGGACGTCGCTGCTGTGCTTGCCGATGAGGACTGCCGTGTGGCCGGCGTCGTTCAGGGCCTGGTAGAGGCGGGCGGCGAGGGTCGACTTGCCGGCCCCGTCACCGCCGACGAAGGTGATCAGCTTCCCGGCTGCGGGGGTGGTCGGCGCGTTCGCCGTCATCGGGACTCTCCCAGGGTGTGGGTCGGGCTGGAGGTCAGGCGGCCGGTGATGATGGTGCGGATGCGGTCCACCAGGACGGCCCGCTGGCGCAGGACGTCGCCGTGCCGCTCATTGGACAGGTCGGCGGGATAGTGGGTGGCGAGGTTGTTGGAAATGACGTGGAGGTAACCGAATCTGATCCCCGCCTGGCGCGCCGCCGCCCCCATGGGGCCGATCTCCGGGTCGACGAAGGCGTACGAGGCGGTGTGCTGGAGAAGCCAGTCGCGGTTCTCCAGCAGGATCGACGGGGAGGAGACGTGCAGGCCGCTGCGCACCCCTTCGTGGGCGGCGGCGTAGTCGCCGAAGAAGTCGTCCCAGCTCACCATCGCCCCGCGTATCAGGCTGGTGTTGCCGGTCGCCAGCCAGGCGTTCGGTTCGACACCAGGGGTCAGCGAGCCGACCTTGCCGACGTAGACGACATCGCCTGCGCCGAGTTCGGCAAGGCGCGCGACGACCCGTCCGGCCACGTCTCCCCAGATGCTGTGGAGGAACCCGAGGTAGACCACGCGACGGCCGGCGACCTCGGTGCGCTGCCACGCGTAGCCGGGCCCGCGGGTCCACACTCCGTTCTCGGGAGCGAGGTACTGAAGGCCCCAGCCGACGATCACCAGGTCGCCGTCCAGTTCCAGGCCAAGCGCGTCGAGCGCCGTTCGGCACTCCTCCTGCTCGGGCGGCTGATAGGTGACGGTGCCGACGGGGCGGCCGGTCATGGCCAGGTACGTGGCGATGATCAGGGCGTAGTGCTGGACGTAGTCGGCTCCGGGGAACGCCTTGACGACGAGGTCACGGCCGTGGACCTCTGCGGTGGGCCGTTCGATGTTGAACAGCTTCCCGGTCTTCTCGTACCGGGAGACCACCGCCGTGCGGTCGTAGCCGCCGATGACGCGGATGCTGTCCCAGTCATGGTCCTGGATGAGGTGGTGAACCTTGATCTCCAGGTAGCGCAGCAGCCTCGCGTGGGTCATGGTGTGCCCGGCTGGTTCGATCGGGGCGGCGCGCAGGAGTCCGGGGGCGGGGTCGGCCAGTAAGGGGGTCATCGGTGCTCCTCGGCGATCGTCACGGTGCTGCCGGCCGCCGCGCGGACGACGCAGATGTTCTCCCGGATGAGGTCGAACCGGTCTTCGGGGATCGGGCCGAGCTTCTCGATGCGGGGCGTGGAGGGCTTCTCGTAGGGCCCTTCGGGCAGCAGGGCGACGCCCATCGCGCCGAGGATGACCGGGGCCGCGCTGTCCACGGAGGAGATCCACTCGTGCTCGCGCTGCTCGATCAGCTCCAGGTGCCCGGTCCGGCCCAGACCGAGCAGCCGGTAGACGAGCAGATCGTCGAGCAGGCCGTGGTCCTGCAGGTAGGCCGTCGCCACCCAGCGGGTCCGGCACAGCTGCTCGTCGGGATCCGGTCGACGCGAGGCCGGCAGAGCGATGGCCCCGGCCCAGTCGCTGGTCACGAAGGCGTCGTAGGTGCGCAGCCACTCGTCATCGTCCGCGGCGTGCAGCACCGCGCACAGCCGGAATGCATCGCCGGACAGCTCCCGGATCTCGCGCGCGGCCTTCTCGCTAGCCTTCAAGGTCGCGGCCCCGTCCCGCATGACGTCCGGCAGGATGATCTCCCTCGCGGACACCGCCAGCGCGGCTTCGACGAGGCGCTCCGCCGGCAGGGCGTAGCCGAGGTCGAAGAGCCCGTTGTCGACGATGATCTCGGCGCCTCGCTCGGCCTCGCGAGCGAAGAAGGCCCGGTAGATCTCGTCGGACAGCACGTGCTGGGCGGCCACGTGGTGGACGCGGGCCGGCTCCTGGGCGACGAAGTGCTCCAGGTAGGCAGGCGGAGCGATGACGGAGAAGTCGATTCCCGCAGTGGTGATCACGGCGCCCCCCACAGGCCGGTGGTGAGGGTGAGGAACTGCTGGGAAAGGACGGGGTCGGTGCCGAAGCGCCCGCCCGAGTGCACTGTGGTGGTGCGGGCCTCCTCCATCCGTACGCCCCGCATGCTCATGCACAGGTGCACGCCGCGCACGGCGACGGCGACGTCCTCGTGTCCGATCACGCCGTTGAGGTATTCGGCGACCTGGCGGGTGAAGCGTTCCTGGACCTGCAGTCGGCCGGCAAAGTGCTGGGCGATCCGCCCGAACTTCGACAGGCCCACCACCTCGCCATCCGGCACGTATCCGGCCGTGACCTGCAAGTTCATGGGCAGCATGTGGTGCTCGCAGAGCGACCACACGCTCATGCCGCCCACGATGACCAGCTGACCACCCAGCTGGGACTCGGTGAAGCAGGTGGCCGTTGCGGCGCCGTCCGGGGACAGGAAGGCTTTCCACCAGGCCGCGACGCGGTCCGGGGTGCCGGTCAGCCCCTCGCGGGCGGGGTCCTCGCCCAGCTCGGCCAAGAGTTGGTGGATCAGGCCGGCGACCCGGCCGGTGTCGATGACCGCAGCGGGCCCGGGGACGGCGGCGGTCGGCGCCGCCGCAGGGCTGGCGATAGAGGTCGTCATGGGCGTCTCTCGTTTCCGGGGACTGGGGGAACGGATGGGGCGTGGTGGCCCCTGCGGTCAGCGGCCTCGGGCGTCCGCGAAGGCCAACACGTGAAGGCGGGTGGTGAAGTGCCAGTGCCGGGCCGCGACCGCGTCCGCGAGGACCCGGGTGGTCGCGGTGATCACCTCGGGGATGGTGCCCTCCGGCATCACCCACACCGGCGCGAGCCGGTAGGTGTCGGTCAGCTCGGCGATCCGGTCGAGGTCGGCCACCGTGGAAGCGACGAACTTGAACGCCGCCCGCCCGGACGACACGAACGACTCCAGCGCGGCGGGCACGATGCTCTTGGTCTCCTTCACGCCGAAGCTGGCGAGCTTGGGCGAGACGTTGAACCGGACCCCGTCGGCCACCAGCTCGGGAGCGGGCGCGATGGTGCCGTTCGTCTCGAACTCGATCCGCTTGTCGGCTGCTGTCAGTCCCCGGACGAGAGGCACCAGTCGCGCCTGCTGGATCAACGGCTCGCCGCCGGTGATCACGACGAGCTCGACCGGCGAGGACGCGGCCCAGGCCACCAGGTCCGCCACCGACTGCTTCGCCGACTCCTTGCGCGGATCGAACTGGGACCAGTCCCAGGTGTACTTCGTGTCGCATTTCGCGCAGGTGAGGTTGCACCGGGACAGGCGGATGAACAGCGCCGGGTGTCCGCAGCTCGGTCCCTCGCCCTGGAAGGTCGGTACCTCGACGCCGAAGCACTCCGCGACGATCAGGCGGGATTCGCCTTCGTCAGCCGTCGGTTCGTCGGTGATCGGCTCGAATGCGGTCACCGTCCCTCCACATCGAAGCGGGCCCAGCTGCTCTGGGTCTCGCGGACCAGGACGGCGACCAGGCGGCCGGGGATGGCGGGCTGAAGGTTCTGGAGGAACCACCCGGCCAGGAACTGGGCCAGGCGCTCCGAGGTCGGCTCGAAGGGAAGAATCTCGTGCAGGTTGTAATGGTCGAGTTCGGTGTTCAGGAACTCTTTGAACGGAGCGAGCGCCCCGAAGTCGGCGACGAAGCCGGGCTCCTCCAGCGAGGGTGCGGTGAGGATGACCTCGACCTCGTAGCTGTGCCCGTGCTGGCGCGAGCACTTGTGCTCGTCCGGCAGCCCGGGAAGCCGGTGGCCAGCCTCGAAGTTGAACGTCTTCCCGATGGTGAAGTCGCCGGGCGGTAGTGGAACAGCACTGAAGTCCACGGAGTTCCTTCACGAGTTGAGGGCGAGGCAGCCTCTTCTTCAGGCGGCTGCGGTGTGTTCGTGCGAACGGGCTTGAGCGGCCCGGTCCAGAGCGTTCGTGAACCGCTCGGCGCGCTCGTCTCCCTCGGCCTCCTGGGCGCGGAGGTCACCGAACCGCTTCCAGTACCGTCGGCTGACGTCGCTCTTCATGATCCAGGCCGCGAAGAAGGGCAGGTGCCCCTTCGGGACGAAGCCGAGGCGGTCGCGCAGACTGAGCGCGCAGATGAGCCGGTTGGCCGACATGAGCTGCATGTACTCCTCGGCCTCCATGTCCTCCGGCTTCCAGAGCTTGGCGAGATCGGGATTGGTGGACATCTGCGCCAGCCAGTCGATCTGGTTGCCCGCGAGCAGCGCCTCGTTTCGCTCGGCCTGGTGTCGTGCGTCCTGCCGGAGCCGGGCCGCTCCGACCATGGCGGTGGTGAGGGAGACTGCAACACCGGCAGCGAGAACGGCGGTGGTGAGCTTCATGCGTCAACGATCCTTTCGAAGAGCGGAGTTGCGGCCGTGAGACCGACTGGTCGAGAACTTGGGGTTCCGCTTCTTCACGCGGCCCCCGCGAGGACGACGGTCGGGGCCTCATCGGCAGAGCCGTAGGGGGTGTACCGGCGGCGCACTGTCTTCAGCGCGACGGCGATCGGCGGCAGACCGACGGTGGCCCTGCGTGCGTCGACTGACTCCGGCGCGCGCAGCGGGCACAGTTCGATGCCGTCGGCGCGCAGCAGGAGCTGGGTGCCGTACTCCTGGTCTCGCCCGCTGGTGATGAGGGTGCGGTCGTGCAGGTGCGCCCAGTGTTGGACCAGTGCGTCGCCGGCCTGGACCGCACGTCCCAGCAGGGTGGCGGCGGCGCGCTGGAAGTCGGGTTCGTCGTCGCTGTGCAGGGCGATACTCCAGGCGGCGCGGGCCGCGTCGGGGCCGACGAGGCGGTGGCCGGGCCAGTCGTGGTCGGCCAGGATGCGGCGCAGCACCTTGGTGTTGGCGTGGTCGGTGTGCCGGCCTTGTCCGAGTTGGACGGCGTCGAGCTGGTCGCGCACGCGCTTGGCCCGGTGTGCGGCCGATTCCGTGGCGCGGGCGATCAGCTCGCGGGCGAGGTCGGGCCGCTGCGGTTCGTCGGTTGTCACGCGTTGCTCCGAGCATCCGGGGCCTGCTGAGGCGCGTGGACCTGGCAGCTGATCAGCGCGCTGAGCCCGGGACGGGGCTCGGCGGGGAGTTCGAGGCGGGCAACTCGATCACCGTCGCGTCCGGAGCCGGATCCGCACACGTCCCAGCCGGTGTCGGTGAGCCGACGCAGGAGGGCAGCGAGGGGTTCGGCTTCGAGGGCGTGGCGGGCCAGGGTCTCGGCCCGTACGACAGGGAGGTCGAGTCGGGCGGCGAAGTCGGACGCCCACAGGGTGATCAGGCGGGTGATGTCGTCGGACTGGCCGGGCAGGGTGTGGACGCTGTGGAGGAAGAGGCACGGCCCCTGAGCCCATCCGAGGTCGGGGTCGTGCTCGGGGATCATGCAGGCCAGCAGCCTCCCGTCCTCGAACAGTCCGGCGGGCATGGTCTGCGCCTCGCGGAACTGCGCGGGGATGTCGGCCCGGGCGGGTACGGGCAGGCTGTGCAGGGTGAGCCAGCGCTGGCGGTCCTGGACGAGGGCGGCGGCTTCCTCGCGCTCGGCCGCGGTGCTCAGCATGCGCATCTCGTAGATGGCGGCCGGCGGCGTCTGCGTGAACGAGACGGGGACGGACCGGTCCTCGCTGGCCGTGGGGGTCGTGGGGCGGGTCACTGGGTTGCCCCGCTTCGCGTCGCGTGGGCGGCTTGCTCGGCCGGTAGCAGCTGCCAGCTGTGCGCCAGGACCACCAGTTCGGTGGTGTCCTGTGCTCCTGTGGCGGCGTGGAGTTGGTCGAGTGCGTCGCGTAGGTCGGCCGGGGCGAGGCCGGCGGCGAGGGCGATGTCGCGGGGCAGGGTGTGTTCGGCGGCGGCCTTGAGCAGGCTGATCTGCTCGGGGCTGAGATCCGGAGCGGGGCGTGGCGGTGTCGGGGCGGTGACCTGGCCGGAGTCGAGAAGACGGTGGGCGACGACGGCGAGGGAGCAGCGTTCGGGACAGGCCAGCTTCCATCGCACGGTGCGCAGCGTGGAGTGCACGGTGTTCGGCTTGAGCTGGGTGGCGGCTGCGATCTCGCGAGCGTCCAGGCCCTTGATCACGTGCTGGGCGATGCGCTGTTCGGACGGGGTGAGGGGCTGTGTTGGGGCGAGGGCGGTCATGGCAAGGATTCCTCGTTGAGGGCCGGTCAGTCGGTCGTCGTGGGGCGCAGCAGGACGGGGACGCTGGTGTGTCCGTTGCTGATGAGGCTCGGTAGGCGCTGCAGGTCTTCGCGCTTGGTGGCGAGCTGGGCGTCGGGGAAGCGCTCGAAGAACAGGCGCAGTGCCGTGGCGACTTCGAGGCGGGCCAGCGGGGCACCGAGGCAGAAGTGGACGCCGTGCCCGAAGGCGAGGTGCTCCTTGCTGATCCGGGTGGCGTCGAACTGGTCGGCGTCCTGGTGCAGGCCGGGGTGTCGGTTGGCGGCGGCGTAGGAGGCGAGGACGGCGTCGCCGGACCGGATGGTCTGCCCGTCGGGGAGCGGGATGTCGGTGAGGGCGTAGCGCAGGGGCAGGTGCTTGACCGCGGGCTCGTGCCGCAGGGTCTCCTCGACGATGTCCTGCCAGGTGCACCGTCCGTCCCGGACGTGGGCGAGCTGCTCCGGGTCGGACAGCAGGGTGGTGAGGGCCTGGTCGATGACGTTGACAGTGGTCTCGTACCCGGCGCTGATCATCAGCAGGAGCGTGTCGCGCAGTTCGGCGTCGCTGAGGGCGGAACCGTCGCCTTCCTCGTCGCGGGTGGCGATCAGCAGCGAGGTCGTGTCCTCGTCGGGCCTGGTCCGCTTGGTGGCGATGAGGGCGTCCAGCAGGCCGTAGAGGGCGGCGGTGTTGGCCGCCTGTTCCTCGGCGGTGAGGTGGGTGGCGAAGACGTTGTCGACCACGGTGCGGAACTCGGCGCGCTGGTCGGCGGGGACGCCCATGAGCTGTCCGATGACGGCGATCGGCAGCGGGTAGGCGAGGTGCTCGCGCAGGTCGGAACTTTCCCCGGCCGGGAGGGCGTCGAGGTCGTCGAGCAGCCCGGTGACCAGGGTCTCGATGCCCGTCTGGAGGGCGGCGGTGCGGCGGGCGGAGAGGGCGGGGGCGACCATGCGGCGCAGGCGGCTGTGGTTGGCGCCGTAGGCGGTGAACATGTTCTCCACCGCGACCCACAGGGCCAGCGGCCAGGTGGGGACGGTCTCGGCGAAGGCCGGCCAGTGGGCGCGGCCGTCCTTGGAGACGTCCTTACTGGTGAGCAGTTCCTTCAGGAGAGCCGGGTCGGAGACGGACCAGGCGCGCACGCCGAGGATGTCCACGAGGGTGGCGGGGCCGCGCTCGCGCAGGGCCTGGTGTTCGGCGTCCGGGTCGCTGCCGGTGGGGTCGAGGACGAGTATCTGCTGTTCGGGCACGTCGGGGTCTCTTTCAGCTGGTGGGGAAGGTGACCGGGAGGGTCACCAGGGACCGGTGGAAGGGGCCGGGGCGCCAGGTGAGGTCCTCGCGGCGGGTGGCGAGGTCCATTTCGGGCAGGGCGTCGAGGATGTGGAGGATGGCGGCCTCGGCGATGAGGTAGGCGTGAGAGCTGGCCGGGCAGCTGTGCGGGCCAGCGCCCCAGGCGAGGTGGGCGCGGTTGCCCAGCGGCGTGCGCCCGCCGAGATCGGGGTCGTTGTTGCAGGCGGCGTAGCTGATGACCACCGGCTCGTCGGCCGGGAGCAGGTAGCCGCCGACGTCGGCAGGCCGGGGCGGGTAGCTCATGGAGAAGTTCGCGAGCGGGGGGTCGCGGTACAGCACCGTGTCCAGGGCTTCGCGGACGGAGGCGTCGCCGGCGTGCAGGTCCCCGGAGAAATCCGGGTTGGTGAGCATCTCCAGGAGGGTGTTGGTGATCAGGTTGGTCAGCGGTTCGATGCCCGCGCCGTAGAGGGTGATGAGCTGCTGGCCCATCTCCATGTCGTTCAGCCGCGCGACGTGGACGAGGAGCCTGCTGGTCACGTCGTCGCCGGGATGCGCCCGGCGCCGGGAGACGAGGTCGGTGACGGCTTGGGCGAGGATCTGGTTGCCGATGGAGGCGTTGACCCCGTCGAAGATCTTGGACATGCCGTCCGCGATCCGTCGCCCGACCTCGTCGGGGCAGCCGAGCAGGTGGCTGAGCGTGTTGAAGGCGAGCGGCCAGGCGTACTGGGCCAGCAGGTCGGCCTTCCCCTCGGCAGCGAAGACGCTGATGGTCTGGGCAGCGACCTCCTCGACGTGATCGCGCAGCGCGTGCTGGTCGACGGCCTGCAACGCGGCGGTGTTCGCGGCCCGGTAGCGGGCGTGCTCGGCGCCGGCGGAGCGCAGCGCGTTGGGCCGGTACTCCATCATCGGCCGGATGGGGCAGGCGTCCGGGACGGTGGTCTGCCACCGGCGCGGGTCGGCAGGGAAGCGCTGCGGGTCGCCGAGGATACGGCGGGCCGCCTCATAGCCGACGACCAGCGTGGCGGGCACGCCGGGCGCCAGGTCCACCGGGACCAGGGGACCGAACTGCTCGCGCATACGCCGGTAGAAGGCGTGCGGGTCTTGGGCGAAGTCCGGCTCGTACAGGGAGATGCGAAGGGGCGCGGTGCTCACGGTCGGGGCTCCAGACGTGCGAGGTATTCGGTGAGCTGGATCAGGGCCTGCATGCACGACGCCCGCTCGCGGGCGTCGCACACGCTCAGCGGGGTGTTTCCCTCCAGGACGAGCGCCTCGTGGATCTCGGCGAGCGGGTAGAGGGGTGCGCCGTCGAACTGGTTGACCGCGACCGCGTACGCCACTTCGGCCTCTTCGAGGAGGGTGAGGATCTCGTGGGAGGCATCGAGGTCGCGGGGGTCGACCAGGACCAGGGCGCCGAGGGCGCCGACGATCAGCTCCTCCCACAGGAACCGGAACCGGGCCTGGCCCGGGGTGCCGAACAGGTACAGCACCAGGTCGTCGCCGAGGTGCTTGCGCCCGAAGTCGACGCCGACGGTGGTGGTGGACTTCTCCGGCGTGCGGGCCAGGTCGTCGACCAGAGCGCTGGCCCGGGTGATGGTCTCTTCCATGTGCACGGGCGGCACTTCGGAGACGCTGCCGACGAACGTGGTCTTGCCCACGCCGAAGGCTCCGGCGACCACGATCTTCGCGGTCGCCGTCACCGTCGGCGCGACGAACCGGTCAGGCGTGAGCGCGGAGGCCATGAAGGACCCTTTCGATCAGTGAGGCGGGAGGGCGTTCGGCGTCGTGGGCCTGGGCGAGGGTCATCAGCCCGAGTCCGATGAGGTCGGCGACGAGGATGCGGGTGGTCGAGGGCGGCAGAGCGAGTTCGGAGGCGATCTCGGCGACGGCCAGACCGCCGCCGCGGGAGCCGGCGAACAGAGCCAGCAGGCGGCGTCCGTCGGCATTAAGTCCGGGGTGTGTGCCGGTCGCGGCGAAGACCACGCTCTCCAGACGCACGTCCGTGCTGGGGCGGGTACGTCCGCCCGTGCGGACGTAGGGCCTGACCAGGTCGGGATCCTGCCGCGGCCTGCTCATGCCGGCGGTGCTTCCACGCCGCTGGTCACCCGGGTCTTGACGCCCAGATGATCGCCGACGCTTCCCGCCAGCCGCAGGGCGGCCTCGCTGATCACGCCGACGTCGACGTTGGGGCTGCTGGTGCGGACGGCGAGCATCGTGTTCTCCCCGGCCGGGACGAGCAGGGAGATGTGGTCGACCGACTCCATGACGAACTGGCGCACGCCCCCGCCGCCGGTCTCGTGGTCGTAGGCCCGTGACGCCGCCCACAGCGTCGAGGTGATGGCGGCGATCTTCTCCGCCTGCTCCTGCGGGAGGCGGGGCGTGTAGTCCGGGCTCATGCCGTCGGCCGCGACGAGCACGGCGTACTCCACGCCGTCGGTCTCCTCCAGGCGCTCCAGGAACCAGCCGATGTTCTTCTCGCTCATGCCTCGTGTCCTTGCTCGTCAGGGGTCAGGGAGGGGGCGGCGTCAAGTTCGGCGCGTGCCGCCTGGGTGCCGCGGGCCCAGGAGGCGATCACGCTCGCGCGTCCCGGCTCCGCATTGGCCGGGCGGCGGGCTGGAGCAGGTGCCGGGGTGCCGCGCCGGTTGCGCCGCGTCAGCCCGCTGGCCGTCGTCCCGGCAGCGGCCGGCGCATCGAGGCGCTCCTCTGCCGGCGGGTGTGCCGGTACGGCGACGGGCTGCGGTCCTCGCGCGGGCGGGGCCAGTGCCAGGCGGCTCTCCGGGACGGGGGCGAGCGCGCCTTGCGGGACGCTGTCCGCCGACAGCGCGGGTGCGGGTGCGGCCTCGGCCACGGTGGTGAGGAGGTCCTGGGGCAGGGTGAGGAGCGCGCGGGTGCCCAGCAGCGCGTTGGGGGCCTGGACGTCGACCCGGAAGCCGTAGGCGCGAGCGAGAGCGGCGGCGACCCGGAAACCGGTTTTGGGCAGGGCGCCGAGCTGCGTGATGTCGTCGGTGCGCTGGCCGGTGAGGACGTCCCGTGCCTCGTCGAGCTGCTCCGGCGTCATCTGCAGGCCGCTGTCGTCCACGATGACGGTGACCCCGTGGTGGCCCTGCTCGAAGGAGACGTGGACGCGGGACTGCGGCGGGGAGAACCGCAGCGCGTTGTCCAGCAGGAGGGCGAGGGTGTGCACTACGGGCCCGACGACACGGGTCTTCACCGCGAGGGGCAGCTCCTGCGGTGCCACGCGCTGGTAGTCCTCGACGTAGCCCATCGCGGCCCGCACCACATCGGTCAGGGTCGTGGTGGTCCAGTGCCGGGTCAGCTTGCCGCCGGCCAGGACCGTCCAGCCCTGCGCGACCAGCAGCGTCTGCTGGACGGTGCGGTCGATCCCGGTCAGCGTCTCGAAGGCGGCGTCGTCCTGGTGCGCCCGGACCCCCTCGCTGACCCTGCGGCTGGTCCGGGCGGCCATTCCCACCAGCGCCGAAGACACGCTGCGCACCGCGGCCTCGGTCGACCGCACGGCGTTCGCCTGCACGCGGGCGATCTGCGCTTGCGCGTCGGTGTGCGCACGGCGCAGCTCCTCCGCTCCGCGCGTTTTGACCTGTTCGATCTCCTGGTGCGCGGCGTACTGGATGTCACGGACGATGGCCTGGGCGAGGCCGGCGGTGGCCTTGACCGCGAGCTCCAGCCGCTCGCCGACCGCGGTGCCGGTCAGCTCCGGCGACAGAACAGGCGGAGCAGCCCGGCCGCCGACCTTGTGGATCTGCGGCAGCACCTCGTGGACCAGCCGGTCCAGAGCCTGCTCGGTGGCCTGCTGCTCGCGGGCCAGGAGAAGTGCCTGCTGCCGTGCCGCGAGCCAGCGGCGACGGGTGACCCAGACCGCTGCCACGGCGACGACGGCCGCGAGGGTGAGCAGGACGAGTGTGGTGATGGCGAGCGTGTTCATCAGGCACTCGCCGCCACGAGGACGTCCGCCTCCGCCGCAGGCGCACCCGCGCCGAACTGCTGCAGCAGGAGCGCGGATCCGATGACCCCGATGTGGCTGTACGCCTGCGGGAAGTTGCCCAGCTGCCGCCCGGTGGTGGGGTCGTACTCCTCGGCGAGCAGGCCGAGGTCGGTGCGCAGGGCCAGCAGTCGGCTGAACAGGGCGTGGGCTTCGTCCAGGCGGCCGGTCAGGGCGAGCGCGTCGACCATCATGAACGAGCAGAGGAGGAAGGTCCCCTCGTTACCGGTCAGGCCGTCGATCCCGGTGCGCTTCCCGGCGGTCCGGTACCGGTGCACGAAGCCCTCGGGGGTGGACAGATCCCGGCGCACCGCTTCCACCGTTCCGACCACGCGCGGGTCGTCCGGCGGTAGGAAGCCCACCCGGGGGATCAGCAGCAGGGCGGCATCAACCTCCTGCGATCCGTAGGACTGGGTGAAGGTGTTGCGCTCGGCGTCGAAGCCGCGCGTGCACACGTCGTGGTGGATGGCCTCGCGCAGCTCGATCAGCGCGAACAGGTCGGCTTCCATGGCGCCGGCCTCGACCAGGCGGATGGTGCGGTCGACGGCCACCCAGGTCATGATCTTGGAGTGGACGAAGTGCCGCCGCTCTCCGCGGACTTCCCAGATCCCCTCGTCGGGCATCTGCCACCGCTCGGCCAGGTGTTCAACGAGCCGCTGGTGGAGGACCGCGGTGTCCCCGCACGGTGCGACGCCGCTCGCGTGCGCGAGGTAGAGGGTCTCGATCACGTAGCCGTAGACGTCGAGCTGCACCTGGTCGGCCGCGCCGTTGCCGATCCGGACCGGTGACGAGTTCTCGTATCCGGGCAGCCATCCCAACTCCCGCTCCGACAGGTCCCGCTGGCCGGTGATGCCGTACATGATCTGCAGGTTCTCCGGATCGCCGGCCGCCGCCCGCAGGAGCCACCGGCGGAAGGAGTCGGCCTCCTGGCGGAAGCCGGACCCGAGCAGTGCGGCCAGGGTGGTGGAGGCGTCGCGCAGCCAGGTGTAGCGGTAGTCCCAGTTCCGTTCGCCGCCGAGTTCCTCGGGCAGCGACGTGGTCGGCGCGGCGACGATGCCCCCGCTGGGCGCGTACGTCATCGCCTTCAAGGTGATGAGCGAGCGGAGGACAGCGTCGCGGTAGGGCCCGGTGTAGGTGCACTGGCTCGCCCAGTCTTCCCAGAACGCCAGGGTCGCCTCCAGCGCCGCCTCGGGCTCAGGGATCTCGGGCGCGCAGCCGTGGGACGGACTCCAGCTCAGCACGAAGGCCACGCTGTCGCCGACGGCGACCGTGAAGGAACCCACGATCGCCCCGTCCTTCTCCCGCTGCTCGGTGGCCGTGTCCAGCCACAGCGCGTCCTCGCCGCCCTCGGCCACCATGCGTCCGCCCACCTCATGGACCCACGGACTGATGCGGCCGTACCCCGGGCGGGCGCGCAGCGCGGACACCATGGAGACCTGACCGGCCGTGCCTTCCACGATCCGGATCACCTGCGGCGCTCCGTTGCGCGGCGGCATGAAGTCGGTGACCGTCACGCTGCCGGAGGAGGTCGTCCACACCGTCTCCAACACGAGGGACTCGCCGACATAGCGCCGCTCGGCGCTCACCGCGGCGCCCTCCTGGCAGGCGGCGGCGGGGGCTACGCGCCATGCCCCGTGCTTCTCCGAACCGAGCAGGGCCGCGAACGGGGCCGACGAGTCGAAGCGGGGCAGGCACAGCCAGTCGATCGAACCGTCATCGCAGACGTGGGCGCTGGTCTGCATGTCGCCGATCAGGCCGTACTGCTCGATGCGCGGAAGCCGTTTCATCGTGTGGATCTCCGTGAGCCCCGCGGGTCCGGGGTGGTTTCGGGGCCGCCGCAGCGGCCGGGAACGGTGGGTAGAAGGCAGGTCGGTGGTCACCGGGGTGAGGGGGACCGTTGCCGGGCGGCGGCAGGTCCTCGACGGCTCGTGCAGGGCCGGCCGCCCGCTCGCCGCGAAGCACCAGCCAGGCCGTCGGCCCGAGGATCAAAGCGATGACGACGGCGCCGGTCACCGTCATGTCCGCGGCACCGAAGCGGCGAAGACCAGGCAGGCCAGGGCGAGGGCGAAGACGGCCCCGCGCAGCACGTTGACCGTGGGCTTCCGCCAACGCCGCCCGCCCTGCACGCTGATCGGCCCGGGACCGCCGCGTTCCACGTGTGCCATCAGCTCCTGGGTGGCCTCGGCGAGCCTGACCAGGTACACCCGGCTCGGCATGTAGCCCTCGGGGACGCTGTCGGAGCAGAGCCGCTGCGCGCGCAGCAGGGCGGGAATCCCGGGAGCGGTCTGTGCGCCCAACTGGGCAACGTGGCCGCGCAGAAGGCGAACGAGGTCCTCCACATCGGCAGCGCTGTCGGGCAGTGGCGAATCCTCGCCCAGCACCAGCGTCACCGTCTCCAACGTGGCCACCACGTGATCGCGCGTCGGCGCCGGCGCCTCAGTGACGGGCGCTCGCCGCCCGCGCTCTCCCACGGGCTGGCTGCCGTCTCGGTGAGGGTCCAGCGAAAGGCGCATGACGCAACTCCTGTTCGGATCAAGCCAAAGTGAGCCGAGATCGTCGGTCGGAGCCGACGGCTGGCGTGCGAAGTGAGTGACCTGGCAGCTACGTTGAGCGAACCGTGAATCCCGTCCGAGGGGTATGCCTGCGCGGACGGGAAGGCCGCCAAAGGCGCCAAAGATCATTTCGGAACTGAGGGGCAGTCCATGGCCCGTGAACGAAACGTCGCCCTCGCCGCACTCCTGCGCGAAGCAGGCTGGTCCCAGCCGCAAGCAGCCGCCGCTGTTGCCCGCGTGGCCGCGGAGTGCGGAGTGCGCGAGCTGGAGGCGATCTCCCGCTCGCACATCTCCATGTGGGTGCTCGGCACGAAGCCGAGTGGCAGAGCGCCGCATATCCTGCGCGAGACGCTGTCCCGCAGACTCGGCCGCCGCCTCTCCCTGGCCGACCTCGGGCTGGAAGAAGCGCCGACAGGCACGACCGACACCGGATCCGACTGGAGCGTCGACCCTCTGACCGCACTGGCCGAGCTGGGAAGCGACGATCTCGACATGCACCGACGCAAGCTGCTGGCCACCGCCGCCTACTCCGCGGTCGGCCTTGCCCTGCCCACAACCTCGTGGTGGGCAGCCGCCCCCGCTGCAGCGACGAACCGCCGACCGGCCTCCTCGCGCCCGGTGACTCAGGCCGACGTCGACGACGTCCGCGACCTCACGGTCTACTACTCCGCGCGCGACCAGCAGCGAGGCGGCGCATCCGGCCGCAAGGCCCTCGCCAGCCACCTGCTCGACGGTGCGGTACCGCTGCTTGGCGGCCGATTCCGTACAGATCAGCTTCGCCGCGACACGTACTCCGCCGTGGCGGAGATGACTTACCTCGCCGGTTGGATGGCCTTCGACGCCAGTGAACACCGCACTGCTCAGCGCTACCTCACCATTGCCGCCCGCATCGCGGCGGAAGCGGGAGACGGACCGCTCGGTGGTCATGTCCTGCGCGCCCTCGCCCACCAGGCCGTGGACCTCGGGCATCCACGCCGGGCGCTGGCCCTGGCCGACGCCTCGATGTCCCGCGACCGCTACGGCCAGGCCAGCCATCGTGAAAAGGCGCTGCTGGCGATCGTCCATGCACGCGCCCTCGCGTCCGATGGCGACCGGGCCGGCACCCTCGCGGCCATTAGCCGCGCGGAGCGGGACCTCGCCCGCGCCGACGCCACCGAGGCACCGGCCCGCGTCGGCTTTTTCCAGGAAGCCTCCCTCGCCCACGAGACGGCCTGCGCTCTGCGCGACATGGGCCAGCCTCGCGACGCGGAGATCCACTTCAAGCGCAGCGTGGCCACGCGCCGACGCCAGCAGTTCGCCCGTACCCACAGCGTGACCCTCGGCTACCTCGGCGCAGTCCAAGTCCAGCAGGGACGCCTCGACGAGGCATGCGCGACCTGGAACGAAGCACTCGACGCCATGGCCGGTATCCAGTCCGGGCGAGCCCGCGACGTCATCGTCCGCATGCAGAGCGACATCTCGCCCGTCCGGCAGCGCGGTGGTCTCCACGTCGCCGAACTGGACCGTCGCGCGCGAGGCATGTTGCGCGCCATAGGCTGACCACAGAACGGTTTCGCGGCGCCGACCGGAGGCCGCCGCGCACGCTACGCCCAGGGAGAGGAACGAGCGCTGATGCCGACCTACGAGGTCAAGTCGATCGCAATGGTCGTCGGCGGCCACACCCGCGTACAGGACGACTACCAAGGCGGGGTCGAATCGATCATCCGGCTCGACGATGCCTATCCCCTCGAAACGCTGCAAGGAATCGAGGAGTTCTCCCACCTGACCGTGACCTGGCGCTTCCATCTGGCCCGACCCGAAGACGTCCAGCTCCACGCACGCAGTCCAAGGGGAAACCAGAACTGGCCGGCGACCGGTACGTTCGTCCACCGCAACCACCGGCGCCCCAACCAACTGGCGGTCAGCTACCCGCGGTTGCTCAAGGTCGAAGGCAGGGACCTGCTGGTCACCGATCTCGACGCCGTCGACGGGACGCCCGTGATCGACCTGGCACCGTACTTCGAACAGATGGGGCCTCAGGGCCCGGTCCGTCAGCCCGCATGGCCTGGCGAGATGCTCGAACCGAACTACTGGGCGAAGGCAAGCGAACGCCCCTCGGAGCGTCCCTTGTAGGGGAGGTGACTGAGCTGCCCGAATCGACAACCGCATGGCCGGGAACCAGTTGGAGGTCTGGCTCAACCCGCAGCCCTCGCGTACCGGAACTCACACCACGTCTCTTTGCCGCTGCTCTCCCAGGCGTCTGAGATCGCATCGACAAGCCGGATCCCTCGACCGGATTCACCGTCGGGTCCGGCTTCCTTGAGTACAGCTGGGGCCGGATGGTGATCGGTGACCGAGACGCGCACCACGTCGACGGCCACCGTGATCCGGAGCACGACTTCTCCCTCTCCGTGAACCACGGCGTTGGTGACCAGCTCCGAGACGGCCAGTACGACGACCCCCACCACCGGCTGCGAAACACGGCACCGCCGCAGGAACGCCCCGGCTGTCTGCCGCATCTCCCCAACTCTCGCGAGATCAGGGAGAAAGGCCGCCTGACAGCCATGGGATGCCGCCGGTATGCCTGCCCTTGCCGATGTGCTGTGCCGGTCTTCGTGAACCGACCTCGCGCATGACACGCATGCTGTGGCGGCAAAGCTACGGATGCCCCCGCCGGGCGGGGTCTCCTCTTGGAGCCTGGTCATAGGGGCTATCGCACCGCGTGGCGACGCCGTCGACCAGGGGAATCCAGAGGGGGAAAAATCTGTCAAGGGGGAAAGCTGGAGGGGGAATTAGGGCCATGATTGGATTCCGCCCACCGACAGAGGTCACACTCATGCCAGATCCCTTCGCCGACCTGCTTCTCCGGCTTCGGCAGGACGCAGGCAGGACGCAGGAGGAGCAGGCAGACGCGATCAACGCTGTCTCCGGCCGGGACACCATGACCCGCCGAGAGATCAGCCGCTATGAGAACTTCGAAAACATCCCTACCAATCACACAATCGGCCACATCGCGGCGGCCTGCGGTGTCCCCTTCGAGGAGCTACAGCGGGAGGCCAAGGCTGCCCGCGCTCGGAAGAGAAAGGGGCATGCCAATGCAGGGGAGGACCAGGACGCCGTGAAGCGTCGCACGCTGCTGGGTGGCGCCGCTGTCGGCGTGAGCGCGGCTGCCGAGCCCTGGGGGCGCCTCGCCTTCGCCCTCAGCAAGGGGTCCAAGATCGATTCGCCCTCCGCTGTCGCGCTCATCGACCGGGCCGCTGAACTACACGTCCAGGAACTCAATCTCAGCGCCCGGCGGCTACAAAGCACGGTCGAGTCGCATCTTGACGCGATCACTGCGGCTCTGCCCCGTGCCGGCGAACACGAGCGGGCTCTCACCATCGCCGCCGGAGAAACCGCTGCCCTGGCCGGTTGGGTTGCCTGGGACCTAGGTGAGCACGACAAAGCCGACGCCTACTACAAGGTCACGTCGCAGTGCGCGACGACCGCCGGGCACCCTCCGCTCCGAGCCCTGGCCCTGACCTACAGCAGCTACGGCGCCTCGACGCCGAAGGCGAAGTTGGAGTTCCTTTCCCAAGCGGCCAGCGATGTGCGAGGCCACGGCAACGCTACTGCTGCCGCCTGGGTCCTCGGCAGGCACGCGGAGGAGGCTGCGGCGGCCGGCGACGAGATGGGGGCGCTCCGGGCGTTGGAGCGAGCGCGCTTCGCCTACGACTTCGCGGATCACACCAACGAGCAGGCGTGGGTCCGGTTCGTGACCCCGTACCGCATGGACTCGCTGGCCCTCTCTGTATACGGGCAGTTGAGGCGTCCCGAACTCACCGCTACAGCAGACACCGCAGTCGACCGACTCGGAGACGAACTCCCGGACGGAGGCGTCGTGGTCCTCGGTGATCTCGCTTCGGCCCTGCTGCGTGGAGGCGACGTCGACCAAGGGGTCTACGTGTCACGACAGTTCGCCGCCGCGGCACAGGCCAAGCCCAACACGATGGGCAAGGAGCGCGCATCGACAATCGCAGCGTCGCTCCCCGACAGCGAGCAGGAACTCAGCCGCCATCTGAAGCAGTTCGCATCCTGAGTCCCTGCGCGGCACGCGGACAAGCCCAGGACGCGAACGCGGTCGTACGGCCGGTCCGTCGCTCCGCAGACCTATGCCGTCTCCGCGACAACCCAGGACAGGTACGCCTCCGAACCGCCGGTCACGGGCAGTGTGATCCACTGGGGGACGTCGTATGGGTGCTTCTCGTGCAGCCACGCCTCCAGTGCCGGTAGACGGTCCGTCGTCGTCATGTACGAGATCCGCCACTCTTGCGCCGTCTCGACCTCCCCCTTCCACCAATAGAAGGCGGTGATTGGCGCATCGATGTGAACGCCCGCTGCCAGCTTGCTCTCGACCGCGCCTCGGGCCAGCGCCTTCGCCTGATCCTCGTTGTCGCTGGTCGTCTGCGCGATCACAATCTCGTGGGCCATGCATCTACCTCTCCAGCTCGGATACCGCGACCCTACCCAGCCGTTCAGCACACGCCGAGACAGTCGGTCGCTACCGGTCAAGATGGGCGGGACTCACCCACCGGCCCCGGTCAGTCAGTCGGCAGCCTGTCTTCCAGGGTGGCGCGACGTTTTCGGCAGCACGGTGAAGGTCCTCTTGTCGACGAGACACGGGCAGCGACTTCATGACGAAGGCGGCGGCATGTCTTGCGCCTCAACCCCCCGTGACAGAAGGGCTCCACGCAGCTGTCGGCATGCATTCGCCGACCGCAGACAAGAAAGAACTCCAAAGGACTGGAAACCTCCGCCGGGAGCATGTCAACGTACAACGTCCCGGAAAACACCAGGTCAGAAGTACCGCCCACACCGGGCTCCTTCTGGCGTCGTCCCTTGCTAGGAGGTTGGTCTGTCGGATTTCGCTATTTGCTCCGCTCGCTTCCCTTCCCCTGTTCTCTTCGCGCTAGGCGCACTGAGCGCTTGGTCCGGCCACGGCCGGTGACCACGGCACCGTGTCTACTGGGCTGGGCGTTTGCGCCTTTGCGGCCGGACGGTTCGGCGAGGATCTACTGCAACGCAGCCATCGCCGCGACCGAGCAGTGCACCCCGGATCTGCAACTTGGCACGTGGCCCCGGCCATTAGGGCTCCTGAGCGTGTCGTAGCGCGAAATCTTGACAGACTCACTGATGAGGGTCTGCTGGTAATCGTCACGGACGGCGCGACCCCTGCGCTGCGCTCATACCGGTTGGCTTCCTAGCTGAAGCCAGCGCGGGAGCAACCGGACTCTGGCGATGCGGCACGCAACATAGACCACGATCGCCGGTTAGCCAAACCGGCGATCGTCGCGACCATTGAGGAGTTCGCGGCGGCTGCGCTTGGCGGTGGAGCTGTGCGGATGCGGTGAACTTCCATGCCAACGCTCAACTGAGTTAGCTCTGTTGTACCGCCCAGCGTCTGGCGACTCGTTCAAATCTTCAGGGGAAAAATGGCTCGCCCTCCTGCGCTCAAACTCGCCGAGGTCCTGGCGGAAATCCGAATGAGCCCGTCAGCGTTCTACCGCTTGCGCGCTCGTGGTCAAGCGCCCCGAATGATCAAACTTCCGAATGGTGAACTCCGCTGCCGCCGCGTCGATCTAGACGCGTGGTGGGAAGCGTGTGAGAGGGATACGCCTGAATGGCGATGAGTTACAGAGTTCGATTTTGGGACACACGTGAGCGGCCCGACCGTCGCAAGGGGTTTGAGGTTCGATGGACGGTCAATGGGCGGGAGAAATCCGAGTCCTTTCTCACGAAGGGGCTTGCGGAGAGCCGACGTTCCAAACTCGTGACTGCCGCGCGCGACGGCGAGCCGTTCGACACAAGGACGGGCCTGCCGGCCTCCGAGCTCCGGGCACTGAAGCAGCGCACCACCTGGTATGTCCTGGCGCAGGAGTACATTGAGCAGCGTTGGGACCGTACGCCGGGAAATACACGTCGAACGCTTGCCGATGCTCTCGCGACCATCACTCCAGCCTTCGTCGAGCCAGAACACATGTCCCGGGCACCTCGTGAACTGCGGAGGGCACTGTATTCATGGGCTTTCAACAAAAAAGCCTGGAGGGAGGATCCACCCGAGGAGTGGCAGGCAGCACTGGATTGGCTGCAGCGCCATTCGCTGCCCGTGGGCGAGTTGGCGGAGCCCGATGTTCTGCGCCGGGGACTCGATGCTCTGTGCCGCAAGGTTGATGGGGCAGCCGCTGCAGCGAAGACCGTGAAGCGCAAGAAAGCTGCCGTCAACGAGGTGTTCGGAGTCGCAGTGGAACGTGGGTACTTCACCCAGAACCCGCTGAGCGGCTTGCGGTGGTCTGCGCCGGAAGTTGCCGACGAAGTCGATCCGGACTGCGTGCCCAATCCGGCGCAGGTGGGCCGCCTGCTTGCTGCGGTCAGGGCGCTGCCCGGTCGAGGCCCACACCTGTACGCCTTTTTCGGGTGTATGTACTACGCCGCGATGCGTCCTGCTGAGGTTATTCACTTGCAGAAGTCTCAGTGCCGACTGCCAGCGAGCGGATGGGGGCTCCTCAACCTGAAGGGCGGGGTGGTCACGGCGGGGAAGGAGTGGACGAATGACGGTGCCGTTCACGAGGTCCACTCACTGAAGCGACGGGCGGCCAAGGCGACGAGGCCCGTGCCCATCCCGCCTGTGCTGGTGCGCATGCTGCGCGAGCACATAGAGAGTTTCGGTGTCGCGCCCGATGGACGTCTGTTCCGCAATGCAGCGGGAAACTACGTCGATCCTTCCGCGTACGGCATCACATGGGGACGTGCGCGTGAGGCCGCACTGACTCTCGATGAACACGCCCTTGAGCTTGCGAAACGCCCCTACGACCTGCGCCACGCAGGAATCTCATTCTGGCTTGCCTCCGGTGTCGACCCGGCAGAGTGTGCGCGCCGCGCCGGACAAAGCATCCAGGTTCTCTTCCGCTACTACGCCAAGTTTCTGGCCGAGGCGCGGAACCATGCCAACAGCCTGATCGAGGAGTCGATGCGAAGGTGGGAGGGGCAGGACGGCAGCGCAGAGGACGCGTGAGCCGGGCCTTGGCCCGGAAATGCCCCGGAACAGCTGGTCAGAGATGGGACAGCAGTGGGACATATCGGGAGTTACTCTGCACTTCACCCCGTGACTTAGATGCACGCTGGGAAGGGCGCCTGACAGGTGAAGTGCCTGGTCAGGCGCCCTTTTTTGACGTCTAGAAGAAGCCCAGTTTCTTCGGCGAGTACGACACGAGGAGGTTCTTCGTCTGCTGGTAGTGCTCCAGCATCATCTTGTGCGTCTCGCGGCCGATCCCGGACTGCTTGTAGCCTCCGAACGCCGCGTGTGCCGGGTAGGCGTGGTAGCAGTTCGTCCACACCCGGCCGGCCTGTATCGCCCGGCCCGCGCGGTACGCCGTGGTGATGTCACGGGTCCAGACACCGGCTCCCAGGCCGTACGACGTGTCGTTGGCGATCTTGACGGCGTCGTCGAAGTCGTCGAACGAGGCGACCGACACCACCGGGCCGAAGATCTCCTCCTGGAAGATCCGCATCCGGTTGTCGCCCTCGAAGATCGTCGGGCGGACGTAGTAGCCGCCCTTCAACTCCCCGTCGTATTCGGCGCGTTCGCCGCCGGTGAGGACCTTGGCGCCCTCCTTCCGGCCGATGTCGATGTACGAGAGGATCTTCGCGAGCTGCTCTCCCGACGCCTGCGCGCCGATCATCGTGTCCGTGTCGAGGGGATGCCCCGGCTTGATGAGTTCGGTGCGGGCCACGGCCGCCTGGAGGAAGTCGCCGTAGTTGCCGCGCTGGATCAGGCCCCGCGACGGACAGGTGCACACCTCGCCCTGGTTGAGGGCGAACATGGTGAAGCCCTCCAGGGCCTTGTCGCGCAGGTCGTCGTCCTTGTCCCACACGTCGTCGAAGAAGATGTTCGGCGACTTGCCGCCCAGTTCCAGCGTGACCGGCTTCAGGTTCTCGGCCGCGTACTGCATGATCAGCCGGCCCGTGGACGTCTCGCCGGTGAAGGCGACCTTCGCCACCCGCGGACTGGAAGCGAGCGGCTTGCCCGCCTCCGGGCCGAAGCCGTTGACGATGTTCACCACGCCCGGCGGCAGCAGGTCGGCGACCAGACTCATCCAGTAGTGCAGCGAGACCGGCGTCTGCTCGGCCGGCTTGATCACCACCGCGTTGCCCGCGGCCAGCGCCGGGGCGAGCTTCCATGTGGCCATCAGGATCGGGAAGTTCCACGGGATGATCTGCGCCACGACCCCGAGGGGCTCGTGGAAGTGGTACGCCACGGTGTCGCCGTCGACCTCGCTGAGGGAGCCCTCCTGCGCGCGGACCGCGCCGGCGAAGTAGCGGAAGTGGTCGATGGCCAGCGGAATGTCCGCCGCCAGCGTCTCGCGCACCGGCTTGCCGTTCTCCCAGCTCTCGGCGACCGCCAGCGGCTCCAGGTACGCCTCCATGCGGTCGGCGATCTTCAGCAGGATGTCGGAGCGCTCGGTCGCCGACGTGCGGCCCCAGCCCGGCGCCGCCGCGTGCGCCGCGTCCAGCGCCCGCTCCACGTCCTCGGCGGTGCCGCGCGCCACCTCGGTGAACGTCTCCCCGTTCACCGGCGACGGGTTCCCGAAGTACCGGCCGCGAGCCGGGGGCACGTACTCGCCGCCGATGTAGTGGTCGTAGCGCGCCTGGTAGGAGACGATCGCGCCCTCGCTCCCCGGCGCCGCGTAACGGGTCATCCTGGTCGGCCTCCTTCGGCAGCGCTGCCCGCCGTCGGACAGCTCTGCGCGCGACGCTAGGCGGGCGGACGTTGCACTCACGTTGCGCCTCCCGCCGTGTTCACGGACGCCGCCGCTCGCCCGGTGCCGTCAGCTCGCGCTCCAGCGACGCGAGGCGGGCCAGCGTCGCCGCCGTCGGACGCGCCGCCGCGAGAGCCCGCCACACGTCGAGGTCGTCCTCGCCCCACGGCGCGTGCGCCCAGTCCGCCAGCAGGTCCGGGTCGCCGCAGGCGACCAGCGCCGCGCGCAGACCGTCCGTGAGACGCCGTCCGAGCCGTGCCACCGCAGGCGCGCGGGACCCCGGCAGCGGCGGTCCGGTGTAGGCGGTCAGCGCCGCCGTCACCGCGCCCGCCGACAGCCGCCGTTCGACGACGTCCAGGTCCGACTCGACGGCCACGGTGAGCCGGTAGGGCCGCGAAGCCAGCGATCCGGGACCCAGCACCCCGCGCAGCCGGGCCAGTTCGGCCCGCAGCGTCACCGGGGTCACCGACTCGTCCTCGTAGAGGGCGCACAGCAGTTCGTCCCCTGTCAGGCCCTCGGGGTGACGGGCCAGCAGCAACACGATCTCGCTGTGCCGACGACTCAGCCTGATGTTCCGCCCGTCGGCGGTCATACGCGCCTCGTCCCGGCCCAGCACCGTCAGGCGCCACGTCCCGGCGGTCGGCCGCTCGGGGGCGAGCAGAGCGAGATGGGCCTCCGCGGCCCGGGCGACGGCCTGCACGAACCCGAGGCTGTGCGGGTGCGCCAGCCCGTCGCCGCCGGTGATGTCCACGGCGCCCAGCACGCGCCCGGTCCGTGGATCGTGCACCGGAGCGGCCGCGCACGTCCACGGCTGCACCTGGCGGATGAAGTGCTCGGCCGCGAACACCTGCACCGGTCGGTCCAGGGCGACCGCCGTGCCGGGCGCGTTCGTCCCCACCGCGCTCTCCGCCCAGCGCGCGCCGGGCACGAAGTTCATCCGGTCCGCCTGCCGCCGGGTCGCCGCGTGCCCCTCCACCCACAGCAGCCGCCCGCGCGCGTCGCACACGGCCAGCAGGTGCTCGCCGTCGGCGGCGAACGTGCCCATCAACTCGCGGAACAGCGGCATCACCCGTGCCAGCGGGTGCTCGCACCGGTAGGCGCCCAGCTCGCCGTCGTCCAACTCGACGCGCGCGGCGCCGTCCGGGCCGACTCCCGCCCGCGCGGAACGCCGCCAGGAGTCGGCGACGACGGCACGCACCGGCCGCGGCACGGTGCCCGCCGCGGTGAACGTCTCGTGCGCCCGGCGCAGGAGCCGCACGCGCTCGGCGGGGTCGGCCCCGGGTTCCAGGGCCACCCAGGGATCGGTCAACTGGTCCTCCCGGAAGGCGTCACGGCCGTGAGCGGGTTCGGGTGCGGCTGCGGACATCGTCACGCCGGGGGCGTGGGCCGACAACCGTCCGGACGACGCTCGGCCGAAACGTCGCCGCCCGATCACGCTACGGTGCCCGCCGGACGGGCCGGGGGACGCCGCCGAGATCCGTGGACGAACCCGCGCTTGGGGACAACTCGCCCACCCGAACGAGGACTTCCGGTCGCACGACGACCGGTTCGGCGGCGCGGCGAGGCGGGCTCGGGCCCCGCCGTCGCTCTCGGCACCCTCGTGCCTGTCGGCACCCTCGTGCCTGTCGGCACCCTCGTGCCTGTCGGCACCCTCGTGCCTGTCGGCACCCTCGTGCCTGTCGGCACCCTCGTGCCTGTCGGCACCCTCGTGCCTGTCGGCACCCTCGTGCCTGTCGGCACCCTCGTGCCTGTCGGCACCCTCGGGACCGTCAGGACCCTCGTGCCTGTCGGCACCCTCGTGCCTGTCGGCACCCTCGGGACCGTCAGGACCGCCCCGCCACCGTCGAGGGGTCGTCGAGCACGGACCGGACCACCGAGTGCGCGGCGCCCAGCAGGGGGCCCTCGGGGCCGAGGCCGGAAACGGAGACCGGGCAGGCGGGGCCGGCCGTGCGCCGGGCCAGCTCGGCCTCCAGCGACGGCAGCAGCCACGGCGCGAGCCCGGACAGCGCTCCGCCGAGCACGACGCCCTGCGGATCCAGCAGGTTGAGCGCTCCCGTCAGGGCGATGCCGAGGGCGGTCCCGGCCTCGCGCAGAGCGCGCCGCACCTGCGGGTCGCCGTCCGCGGCCCGTCCCGCGAGGAGGCCGACGCGGTCCTCGCCCGGCTCCAGGCCGGCCGAGCGCAGCACCGCCTCCTCGCCGGCGTACTGCTCCAGGCATCCGCGTCCGCCGCACCCGCACGCCGGGCCGTCGGGATGCACCGGCACATGGCCCAGCTCGCCCGCGAAGCCACGGGTGCCGCGCAGCAGGGTGCCGTCCACGACCAGCGCGGCGCCGATGCCGATCTCGGCGGACACGTGCAGGAAGTTGTCCGGAGTGTCCGCGCCGAGCCAGAGTTCGGCGAGCCCGCCGAAGTTGGCCTCGTTGTCGACCGTCAGCGAGAACTCGCGGGGCAGCAGCGCCCCGAGGTCGACGCCCTGCCAGTCGAGGTTCGGCGCGCGGACCACCGTGCGGGCGTCGCGTGCGATGAGACCGGGGACGGCGACCGCGAGCCCGGCCGGCCACAGGCCCTCCCGGTCGGCCTCGGCGACGACCCGGCGTACGAGGTCGGTCAGTTCCTCGACCACCGGCCCGGGGGAGCGGCCCCGGTTCGCGCCGTGCCGCTCGGCGCGCGCCCGCACCTCGCCGCGCAGGTCGACGGCGCAGACCGCCAGGTGGTCGACGCCGATCTCGGCGCCGATGCCCGCGGGGCCGTGCCCGCTGACCGCGAGCGCCGATCCCGGCCGCCCCACCCGGCCGGGGCGCTCCGGGCCCAGTTCGTCGAGCAGGCCGGTGCGTATGAGCTCGTCGACGAGGGTCGAGACGGCCGCCCGGGTCAGACCGATGCGTGAGGCGACCCCCGCGCGCGAGAGCGGCCCCTCGGCCCTGACGGCATGCATCACCCTGGCCAGGTTGCGGCGGCGCATGCCCTGCTGGGTGTCGGGCAGCGCGCGCCCAGGGCCGGTCGGCCGGGCCTCGTGCGGCGGTGCGGTCATGCCTCCGTCGATTCGTCGGTTCGTCTGTTCATCGAGTGGCGCTGCGCCGTCGTGCGTGACGCCCGGGCGCCGACGTCGGGTGGTCGAGGGTCAGCGGGCGTCCGTACTCCGTTCGAGCAGCGGGGCCGCGTCGGAGAGTACCCCGGCGATCCTGGCCAGCGTCGACTCGTCCCGCTCGACGGCGTCGAGGACCGGCCCCCGGGCGGTGTTCCAGCGGCGGGCGACGGCGGCCGGATCCTCGCCCGTCAGCAGTCCCGCGGCCTGTGCCGCGGCCCCCAGCGCGACGAGTTCCTCGGCCTCGGGCACCTGGACGGGCCGCCCGGACAGCCGGCGCACGGTCTGCTGCCAGGCCTGGCCCCGGGCGCCGCCGCCGATCAGGAGCAGGGGGGCCGAGCGGTCGGCGTCCTCGTCCAGGACCAGGTCGAGCGCGCCGAGCAGCGAGTGCACGGCGCCGTCGTAGGCGGCCTGGAGGAGCTGGCCGGCGGTCGTGTCATGGCGCAGTCCGTGCAGCAGGCCGGAGGCGTTCGGCAGGTTCGGGGTGCGTTCGCCGTCGAGGTAGGGCAGCAGGGTGAGGTGTGCGGTGGGCTCGACCGCCTCGCGGTCCAGACCGAGCAGAGCGGCGACCCGGTCGACGGCGAGCGTGCAGTTCAGGGTGCACGCCAGCGGCAGCCAGTCGCCGTGGGCGTCGGCGAAGCCGGCCACGGTCCCGGTCGGGTCCGTGGGGCGCTGCCTGGCGACCGCGTACACGGTGCCGGAGGTGCCCAGGCTCAGGACCGGCGTGCCGGGGCGCAGGCCCAGGCCCAGCGCCGCGGCCGCGTTGTCGCCGGTGCCCGGGGCGACCAGCGTCCCCTTGGCGAAGGGCAGGTCGTGACCGTCACGCACGGTGCCGGCGATCTCGCCGGGCCGCACCACGCGCGGGAGCAGCGCCGGGGGGAGACCCACGTGGGCGAGGATCTCCTCGTCGTACGCCTCGGTGGCCGAAGCCCACCAGCCGGTGCCGGAGGCGTCGCCGCGGTCCGTGGTGCCCTCACCCGTCAGCCACTCGGTGAGGTAGTCGTGGGGGAGGCGCACCGCCTTCGTGGCGCGCAGGGCCTCCGGCTCGTTCTCGGCCAGCCACGCCCACTTCGTGACCGTGAAGGAGGCCGCCGGGACGGATCCGGTGCGTTCCGCCCAGAACTTCGCGCCGCCCAGCTCCTCGGTGAGCCGGCGGGACTGCGGGGCCGATCGCACGTCGTTCCACAGCAGCGCCGGACGCACCGGCTCGCCGCGCCCGTCCAGCGTGACGAGCCCGTGCTGCTGCCCGCCGATGGACACCGCGGCCGCCTCGCGGGCCGCGTCGCCGCACTGGTGCAAGGCCTCGCGCAGGGCGTCCCACCACTGGCGCGGGTCGCTCTCGCGGCCCGCGCCGGAGGACACCGAGTGCGGCGCCCGGCCGCTCGCGACGACCTCGCCGGTGGCCGCGTCGACGACCAGCGCCTTGGTGGACTGGGTGGACGTGTCCACGCCGACGACGAGCGGACCCTCGGCTGCTGACATCGGGCTCTCCCTCAAGTTTTTCCGCGGCTCTGCGGGATCTGTCTTCCCAGAGATGCGTTGGCATACTAATTTGTAAACGGCCATGACGAAATAGTTCGCCACGGACCGAACCGACAGATCCGTACAGCAAGGAGCCGCGGCATGAGCTACCAGCCCACCCCCGACGACAGGTTCACCTTCGGCCTGTGGACCGTCGGCTGGCAGGGAAGGGACCCGTTCGGCGACGCCACGCGGCGTGCCCTGGACCCGGTCGAGACGGTGACGCGCCTGGCCGAGCTGGGCGCCTACGGCGTGACCTTCCACGACGACGACCTGATCCCCTTCGGGTCCTCCGACAGCGAGCGCGAGGAGCACATCAAGCGCTTCCGCCAGGCGCTGGACACCACCGGCATGACGGTGCCCATGGCCACCACCAACCTGTTCACGCACCCCGTCTTCAAGGACGGCGCGTTCACCGCGAACGACCGTGACGTGCGCCGCTACGCCCTGCGCAAGACGATCCGCAACATCGACCTGGCCGCCGAGCTGGGCGCGAAGATCTACGTCGCCTGGGGCGGTCGTGAAGGCGCGGAGTCCGGCGCCGCCAAGGACGTGCGCGTGGCGCTCGACCGCATGAAGGAGGCCTTCGACCTCCTCGGCGAGTACGTGACCGCCCAGAGCTACGACATGAAGTTCGCCATCGAGCCCAAGCCGAACGAGCCGCGCGGCGACATCCTGCTGCCCACGGTCGGCCACGCCCTGGCCTTCATCGAGCGCCTGGAGCGCCCGGAGCTGTACGGCGTCAACCCCGAGGTCGGCCACGAGCAGATGGCCGGGCTGAACTTCCCGCACGGCATCGCCCAGGCGCTGTGGGCGGGCAAGCTCTTCCACATCGACCTCAACGGCCAGTCCGGCATCAAGTACGACCAGGACCTGCGCTTCGGAGCCGGCGACCTGCGTGCCGCGTTCTGGCTGGTCGACCTGCTGGAGAGCGCCGGCTACGCGGGCCCGAAGCACTTCGACTTCAAGCCGCCGCGCACCGAGGACCTCGACGGCGTGTGGGCCTCGGCCGAGGGCTGCATGCGCAACTACCTGATCCTCAAGGAGCGCGCGGCCGCCTTCCGCGGCGACCCGGAGGTCCAGGAGGCCCTGCGCGCCTCGCGCCTCGACGAGCTGGCCCAGGCCACCGCCGACGACGGCCTGCAGGGGCTGCTCGCCGACCGCGCCGCCTTCGAGGACTTCGACCCCGAGGCGGCCGCCGCCCGCGGCATGGCCTTCGAGCGGCTCGACCAGCTCGCCATGGACCACCTCCTCGGCGCCCGGGGCTGAGCCGGCGCCCGCACACGCGCGCGTGTGTGCTGTCAGGGGCCGCACCCACGCACGCGCCCGGCGGCGGGAGCCGCACAGGCGCGTGCAGGGTGGGGCCGCACACGCGCGTGCCGCCGGACGCACCTGTCCGGCGGCGGACGGGTACCTCCGCGCGCAATGCGCCGGAATCATGTCCTCCGTGACCTGAACCGGTATCAACTCGCGCGCGGAGGTCGCGTTCCGCACGCCTCCGCGGTCACGCTGGGCGGTATGGCCCAACCGCCCGTACCGCCTCAGCCGCCCGTACCGCCGGGCGGCATGCCGCCCTCCGGCGGCTTCGGACCGCCCACCACCCCGTTCACCGCAGTCGGCCCGGGCGACCCCGGGAACTCCGGCGGCCCCGGCCGGCGCAGGAACCCGCTCCTCGTGGTGCTCGTCCTGCTGGTCGTGGCCGGCGCCGTGCTCGCCGTCGTGCTGCTGGCCTCACGCGACGGCTCCTCGGACGACACGCCGGGCACCGGAAAGAGCGCCACGACGTCGCCCGAGCCCTCCGCCAGCCTGCCCGTGGAACTGCCCAGCGGGTTCCCGAGCGAACTGCCGTCCCAGCTGCCGACCGGGCTGCCCACAGAATGGCCGACCGAACTGCCGAGCACCCTGCCCACCGACCTGCCCAGCGGACTGCCCTCCGACCTGCCGAGCGCGCTGGAGTCGCTGCTGTCCCAGGCGGGCGAGCCGGCGTCATGACCTGCCGACCGGCCTCCCGCCCCCGTCGCTGCCCACGCGCGTGACAGCCACACGCGCGTGACCGTCGTCCCGTCGCCGCATGAGGGGACACCGGCCGGCGGCGGGACGGGCGCTGAACGACGGGCGCTGAACTACGGGCGTCGAACTACGGGCTCGAACTACGGGCGGCGGCCTTCGGGTGAAACCGGAGGCCGCCGCCCGTACGTCCGGCGCTTCGGCGGCGGCGACAGGAAACGGACCGTCTAGGAGGACGCTTCCTCGGTGCCGCCGGTCCACACGGTGGCCCACGCCGTCGCAGGGTCTTCGGCGGCTTCACCCGCCGGAGTCCAGCGACCGCCCTCCTCGCGGTACGGCCACCAGCGCCCGTCCCGTCCCAACCGCAGCTGGACGCCGGTCCCCACGGCCGTCCACCGGTTCCCGCGCACACGCAGAACGGGGCGCTCGTCCTCCTCCCAGGCCGAGTCCAGTGCGGCACGCGCGCGTGCGAGCACCTCGCCCCCGACGACCCACTCCTCCTCGAGCACCGACAGCGCGTCCGCTCCTGCGTACGTCCAGGCGCGTACGGCCGAGGCCAGGCGCCGCCGGTCGCGCCCCGACCCCGCCGCGAGCCGACCGATCACGGCCGCCATCGGGCCGTCCACCTCGGGACGGCCGCCGAGGACGCCCGCCGCCAGCCGCACCGCGTCCTGGGACAGCGTCCACCGCCCCGCGACAGCCGCGCCCCCTCCGGCGTCCTCCCGCAGCGCCTGCGCGAGCATCAGACGCGCCTCGACGGCCGTCACCGCCGCAAGGATCTCCAGCGCCGCCGGATCCAGCCCGGCCGGGACCGGCGCATCCGTGTCCAGCGATGTGTCCAGCGACGGCGGACGGCCCGGTTCCCGGGGAAGTCCGGGCGCCGCGGGCAACGGGGGGAGGAATTCCGCGGCCGCATAGGCCTCCGCCGCGTCCACGCCCCCCGCGCGCTCCGTCTCGCGCACGACGGCGGCCGCGGCTCCCCGCGTCTGGAGATCGCCCAGCAACACGGCCTCGGGGCGACCTCTGAGCAGCAGCAGGAGGAACGGATCCTGGTCGAGCAGCCTCGCCACCTGGTAGCAGACCGCCGCGGTATGACCGCAGTGGTCCCAGGCGCCGCAGTCGCACTCGGCCTCCAGGTCGCCGAGCGCCGGGAGGAGGTCCACGCCCGCCGTCCCGGCGTCCTCGACCAGATGGGGCGGCATGTCCCGGTCGAGCAGCGCGGCAACGTGTCCCGAGCGCTCCCCGGCCAGATCCAGGAACCGGTCCCACTGGGCGTCCGTCAGCACGTCCAGCAGGACGTCGGCCCGGTGAGCCGTGCGATCGCGGTCCCGGACGACGGCCGTGACCCGTCCGGGCCGCACCGACACCGCGCCCACGGCGCCCGCGCGCGCCAGCCGACGGCCCGCCTTCACCTGTGCCCCGTCCAGTGCGCCGTCCTCCAGGGCGGACAGCCAGGCGCGGCCCCACCACGTCTGTGCGAACGCCCGGCCCGGCGCGGGAGGCAACGCCGCGAACGTCCGCTCCCCGACGTCCTCGCGGCCGCCCTGGCCGCCCTTGCCGTCCTGGTCCTCGCGGCCGCCCTGGCCATCCTGGTCCTCGCGGTCGGCGCGCCTGTCGTACCCGCTCATCGTGCGTCCCCCCGCAGTTCCACCAGCTCCGCCAGCTCGGCGTCCGTCAGCTCCGTCAGCGCCGCCTCTCCGGCCCCCAGAACGGCGTCGGCGAGGTCCTGCTTGCGGCGCAGCATGTCGGCGATGCGATCCTCGATCGTGCCCTCCGCGATCAGCCGGTGCACCTGTACCGGCCGGGTCTGGCCGATGCGGTACGCGCGGTCGGTGGCCTGCGCCTCGACGGCCGGGTTCCACCATCGGTCGAAGTGCACGACATGCTCCGCGCGCGTGAGGTTGAGACCGGTGCCCGCCGCTCGCAGCGACAGCAGGAACACGGGCACCTCACCGTCCTGAAAGCGCCCGACCATCGCCTCGCGCTCCGCGACCGGGACACCGCCGTGCAGGAACTGGGTGGGCACCCCCCGTACCGCCAGGTGCTGTTCCAGCAGACGCGCCAGGCGGACGTACTGCGTGAAGAGCAGCACGCTCGCGCCCTCGGCCAGGAGCGCGTCGAGCAGCTCGTCGAGGAGGTCCAGTTTCCCGGAGCGTCCGGCGGTCCTCGGCCGCTCCTCCTTCAGGTACTGCGCGGGGTGGTTGCAGATCTGCTTGAGCGCGGTCAGCAGCTTCACGACCAGTCCGCGCCTCTCGATGCCGTCGGCAGCGGCGATCGCCGCCAACGTCTCGCGCACCACCGCCTCGTACAGGCCCGCCTGCTCCTCCGTGAGGGCCACGGGGTGATCGGTCTCGGTCTTGGGCGGCAGTTCCGGTGCGATCCCGGGGTCCGACTTACGACGACGCAGCAGGAACGGACGCACCAGCCGGGCCAGACGCTCGGCCGCGGCCGGATCACGCCCGCCCTCGACCGAGCGCGCGTACCGGTTCCGGAAACCGCCCAGACGGCCCAGCAGCCCCGGCGTCGTCCAGTCGAGAATCGCCCACAGCTCCGAGAGATTGTTCTCCACGGGCGTGCCGGTGAGCGCCACGCGTGCGCGTGCGCCGATCGTGCGCAGCGCCCGCGCGGTCGCCGAGGAGGGGTTCTTGACGTGCTGCGCCTCGTCCGCCACGACCAGCCCCCACGACGTGCGGCCGAGCCGGTCCGCGTCCAGCCGGAGCGTGCCGTACGTGGTGAGCACGAACTCGCCGTCGCCCAGGTCGTCCAGATCGCGCCGGGTGCCGTGGAAGCGGCGCACCGGCGTGCCGGGCGCGAACCTCTCGATCTCCCGCTGCCAGTTGCCCATCAGGGAGGTCGGACAGACCACGAGCGTGGGACCCGCCGAGGACGGGTCCGTCTGCCGGTGCAGGTGGAGTGCGATGAGCGTGACCGTCTTGCCGAGCCCCATGTCGTCCGCCAGGCAGCAGCCCAGTCCCACGGACGTGGTCCGGGCCAGCCAGGTCAGACCGCGCCGCTGGTAGTCGCGCAGGGTGGCGTCGAGCGCCGCGGGCTGCTCCACCGGCTCGTGCGCCTCGGGGTCGGCCAACCGCTCGCGCAGGGCCGCCAGCCACCCCGTGGCCCGCACCTCCACCCGGTGGCCGTCCACCTCCGTGGAGCCCGTCAGGGCGGCGCTCAGGGCGTCCACGGGCGTCATCTCGCGGTCTGGCCCGCCCTTCCCGTCCTGCCGGTCGCGGAGCCGGCGGACCTCCACGGGATCGATCAGCACCCACTGGTCGCGCAGTCGCACCAGCGGCCGGTCCGCCTCGGCGAGACGATCCAGTTCCGCGCACGTCAGCTGACGGTCGCCCAGCCCGAACCACCAGGTGAAGCTCACCAGGGCGTCCGCCGACATGAAGGACGGCGTGTCCGAGCCGCTGCGAGCGGGTCCAGGGTCTTCGTCCGCCGGTCCCACGACCGCGCGGGTCGTCAGCGTGCGGGCGAGTTCCTTCGGCCAGTGCACCTCCACACCGGCGTTCGCGAGGGCTCGTGAACCCTCCGTGAGGAGTTCGACGACCTCTTCGTCGAGGAGCTCGACCGCCTCCGGGACGGTGGCGGACAGCAGCGGGGCGAGCGGTGGCCAGGCCCGGGCCGCCCGGCGCAGCGCGAGCAGGGCTTCCCTCCGCGCGTGGGGGCCGAACGTCCCGGGCAGGCCACCCGGGCCGGCCCAGAGAGCGGCGGCATCCGCGGTCAACGCGGGATCGCTCACGCTGTGCACCTGGGGCACGACCCGGAACCGCGGCGCCGGCCCGCCCCCGTCGCGAACCGCTGGAGCAGCCGTCGCCCCGCTCACCTCGCTCCCCCCGCCCTCGGACCCGGGCCGGTTGAGTGAGGGCCGGCCGGAGGCGGGCATTTCGGGGGCTGATCGGTCGGAGTCGGGCAGGTCCAGCGCGGGCCGGTCGGAGGCGGGCGGGTGGGGGGAGGTCAGGTCGAGCCCCGACACCTCGACCCGCAGCGAGATCCGTACGCCGGCGTCGTGTGCTCCGCAGACGTCGGCGGCCCACGCGCGAAGTTCCGGCACGCGCTGCGGGGGAAGTGCGGCGTAGGCCGGGGCGCCCGTCACGAGCTCCGCGGCGGGCGTACGGGGAAGGGCGTCGGCGACGGCGTCCAGGAAGGCCCGCAGCAGACGCTCGGGATCGGGAAGCCGCAGCGGTGTGCTCTCGTCGACCGGTACGGCATGGGCTTCCGGCGGCATGGAGGCGGCCAGCCTGCGCACCAGGTCGACGTCCTCCGCGCCCAGGGGGCCCATGCGCCAGGCGTCGTGGTCCTCCGCTGACAGCCCGGGAAGGAGCAGGCCGCGCGCGGCGCACCGCAGGGCCAGCAGGGCGGCCGCGCCCCAGAAGGCGGTGGACCGGTGGGCGTCGGGCTCGACCCGCGCGCGGGTGAGGACGGGCAGGGCGTCGCGCAAGGGGACCAGTACGGCCGGCACGCGAGTGAGAGTCACGCCGACGCCGACCGGTCGGACCAGGCGCAGCGGGCGTACGGACGCCGGTGGGACGGCGGGAGGAGCCTCCTCGTCGGCGGGGCGCCAGAAGGCGACGCCGCCGGTGCGGGCCGGAACCCCGGGGATGAAGACGGCACTGCAACGAACCAGTTCGCAGACGTCGGACGGTGCTTCCACGGAAACCTTCTGCGCGGAGATGAGGCCTCTCCTCAAATTTGACTACGTGGTGGGTGGTCGCCGAGGGTACAGCACCGAACCGAGAACACGCACGCCTTTTGCAGCGGCTCGGCGGCCCCCGGCGAGGGCCGTCACGGGTGGGCGCGTCAGGGGTTCTCAGGGGAGTCTCGGGGGTGTACCTCAGGGACGTCTCAGGGTCGGGTTCGGAACCGCGGGCGGCGCGAACCCGTTTTCATGGCAGAGAGCGGCAACGGCCGCGAAGGAGGCGAGGCAGATGTCGAGAAACGCGAAGATCGCCGCGGGGGGTGTGGCGGTCGGGCTTCTCCTGCTGATCTGGCTGCCCTGGTGGGCGGCCCTGCTGATCGTGGTGGGGGTTCCGGCGGCGGCCTACCTCACGCTCGATCCGTCACAGCGACGCAGACTGCGCCGTGTGAGCCGCAAGGAAATCGGCCGCTGAGGCGAGGGCGCCGCGGCTGCGACGGCACGACCGGTACGGCGCCCCGCCGCGGACGTACCCGCCTGCGGTGACCCGACACGGTCACCGCAGGAACCGAAGGCCACCGCGGGCGTCACGGGCGGATGCCGCCGGCGGTGGTCGTCGAGGGGAGGACGGGCGGCCTCACAGAGGCCGCACGGCCATCTTGTCGAGTGCCTCCAGCAGTCCGGGCAGTTCGGGGCCACGGCCCACCGGCAGAACCTCGCCGGGCGCGTCGTCGAGGAGGACGAACGCGATGTCGTCGGTCCTGGCCACCAGCGACCAGCCCGGCCCGTCGGCGCGCAGGGTGCGCGCGTCGCCGGGAGCGAACGACGAGCGCACCCGCCCGAGGGGAGGAGGGGTGTCCACGTAGGCGCGCACTTCGGCCAGCACACGGCGGATGCCGCTGCGCCCCTTCGGCGCGTCCCCTCCGGCCCCGGACACCGCGACGGCCTCCCCGGTCGGGGCGGCCCCGGCCTGAGCGGTCACTGCGCCGGCCTGAGCGGCCACCGCGTCCGCCCGGCCCGCTCCGACGGCGGTCGCGTGCGTGTCGGCCGAGTGCGGGTCGCCCGCGTGCGTGTCGGACTCGCTCTGCGCGGAGGGCGCGAACTCCGTGTCGTCGATCTGCTCGCGCCACAGCGCCCACTGCAACGCGATCTCGTCCGCCCCCAGCCGCCGCTGGGCCGGACCCCAGGTGCTCGTGTCCGGCGGGCACAGGGCCGGGCCGTCCGTCACCTCGGGGGCGGGATCGTGCGGCGCGGGCACGCCGGGGGCCGCGACGGCGACCGCCAGCGGCCAGCCGGGCAGCGCGGCGACCACCGTCCGCTCGTTCGGCGACAGGTCGTACTCCATGCCGCAGTCCCACGACGCGATGGCGACCGCCACCAGCGACACGTCGTCGATGACGACGGTCCAGCGCGCGCCCTCGCCGTCCTGTCCCAGCACCAAGCCGTAGCCGTCGGCGAGCGGCGGGAGGCCGAGCGCCGCACAGGCCTCCGGATAGTCGTCGCCCAACGCACTCGGGAACTTCGCCGGCGTCAACAGCACCGCCGTGAGCACATAGAGCGCATCGTCCGCGGCGGCGACGGCGTCCTCGTCCGTCCCGGCCATCCCAGCCTCCCCATCGGTTCGTCCAACGGCGCGCACCCTAGTGCGGTGGGAAGGCGCTTGTCACGGCCGGCCGACACAGCCGGAGCTGCAGCTTTCCGGTCGGACGGGGCGAATCGACCACCTCGGGCAGTCGGACGCGTCACGTCGCCGGCAGCCCGAGGAGCGCGCGAGCCACGGCACGGGGCGACTCGTCGCGCTCTCGCGCGAGGGCGAGGACGGCGCGGCAGGCCAGTTCGTTGACCCCGAAGGACAGGGCCTCGGGCGACACCCAGCCCGCCGCCTCGTCGATCCTGTCCTGGTCGTTCTCGGCGCAGGCCGAGACGTAGGAGGCGGCCGCCTCGAAAAGGTTCGGGGCGCGTTTCCTGGCGGGGCCCGGCGTCCCGTCCGGACCGGCCGTGCCGTCCGCTCGCGAGGACGCGCGCTTCGCGTCGAGAAGTCTTCCGAACGCCGTGCGGATCTTGCCGATCATGCCGACCGCCTTCCCTGGTCATGACCCCGGATCAACGTTCATCTGCTGCTTCTCAACCTAGAGTTGGCACTCCGGCGGCAACAGAGGGGACGCAGTGGTGAAGCGCTTCGAACGTCTCGAACGGATCCGTCGGCTGGACCCGCACGAGGACGCCTCCGAGATCTACCGGCTCATGGCGGCCTTCGAGTTCCCGTGGGACGTCACCCGGGCTCTCGGGACCGTCTGCTCGGGTGCCGCCGGAACTCGGATGAGCAACCGGGGGTCAATCTTGCCCTCCACCAGGAGCGGAGGCAGCGGGTACAGGTCAGGCAGGGGAGTGCTCTCGCACTCCGCAAGCACGTCCATCGCCTGCTCGAAGAGGCCGGAGGCGACCCACCGCTGGTAGCGGGTCGTCAGGCCCGTGGTCTTCCCGAAGTGCTCGGGAAGCTCCTTCCAGGTGATGCCCTCACGGGCCTTCATGAGGACCGCTTCGAGCACCTGACGGTGCGGGATCCGGTCGGCCCGTGCGCGGCGCTCAGAGGCCTTGAAGAGGGGCTCCACGAGAGCCCAGGCGCTGTCGTCCAGGACGGGGACGCCGCGGTCCCGCTCACGGAACCAGGCCGTGAGCGTGTCGTCTGCCCGGACCTTCTTCGGCACCGGGCCGGCGAGCGTGACCTTCAGATCCAGCAAGTCGCACACCTCGGCCTTCTCGGCCGCGGTCATGTCCCTCATGCGGGTCTTGGCCACGTCGGCCAGGGCCTGAAGATCGTGGGCCCGCTGCTGGGCCAGCTCGCCCTCCGCCTTCCAGGCGAGGGCCTCTTCCCGGAGTTTGACCAGCTCCTCGCGCTCGTCCTCCAGGGCCTTGATCGCCTTGGCGGCAGCGCCCGGAGACTTGCTCTTCGCGGCCACGATCATCATGTTGGTGATCGCCTCGTCCTGGTCCTGGATCTTCGAATCCAGCTCGGCCACGCGCTTGTCGTGGTCGCCCTGCTGGCCCGTGGCCATGTCCAGCCAGTCCATGGCCATCAGCGTGAGCCGCTCGGGGTCCTGGAGAAGGGCGCAGACCTCGTCCCACAAACGCCCTTCCAGGGCGTCGGCGTCCACCTGTGAGCAGGTGCAGACCTTCGCGCCCGGATGACTCTCGATCTTGCCCGAGCAGCGGTACATGCGGCCGGGGCGATCGCAGCGGTCAAGGCCCGTGTAGTACTTCCCGCACGAGCCGTAGACCCGCTTTGACAGCGGGTGGACGTTGCTCTCGGCCTTACGGGTGCGGGCGTTGCGCTCCAGCGCCTTGTTCAGTCGCTCGACCTCCGCCTCGGAGAAGAGGCGGGGCAGCTCGATGACCACGCTCTGGCCGTTGGCCGGCTGGCCGTGGACGTCCAGCTTGGTGCCGTTCTTGCGGCCCGCGGTCTCGGGGTTGCGGTACAGCATCCGGGCCTCCTGGACAGCCCGTGACTGGAGCTTGCGCCGCAGGTTCCCCGCGGCCCACAGCCTGCCGCGGCGCGTGCGCAGCCCTTCGGCGTTCAGCGCCATGGCCGCCTTGCGGCAGTTCTTGGACTCGACGACGATCAAGTGCCAGGCACGCTCCAGCACGTCCGTCTCATGGACGACCGTGCAGTGCCCGTCCGCGGGACAGACATCGAGCGTCAGGCGGGACTCTCCCCGCCGGCCCTGGTCCTGGATGCGCCACCCGTACGGCGCGACGCCGCCGGGATGCCCGCCCTCCTCGGCCTTCTCCTGAATGCCGGACTGCGTCCGGACCTTGATGCGCGTGTACTCCTTGAAGGCGTAGTTCGCCTCCTCGCGCATCGCGGCTTCGCCGTCTTCCGTGGTGTTGTCAATGCCCTTGTCCACCACGGCGACGAAGACGCCGAGATCTTGCAGTTCCCACACCCAGCGCCAGAAAGCCCGGTCCCGGCGGCCGATGGCGCGGGTCTCGGAGACCACCACCACGTCGAAGGGGCGCGGCTCCTGCCGTACCAGCTTCATGAGGCGGGGAAGGTCGTCGCGCTCCTGCCAGGGCAGGGAGCCGGAGACGCCCTCGTCCTTGAACGTGTCGATGTGCGCCCAGCCTTTGGACGCGATGTACTTCGCCGTCTTCTTGGCGGAGTAGCTGATGCCGTAGCCCTGCTTCTGCTGCTCCGTCGACACCCGGAGGTAGTCGACGGCCCTGAGCGTGGCCGTGAGAGTCTTGGTCACAGTCAGTCCCTTCGCGACTGATCAGACACCGGTCAGCGCCTGTCCGCGCGGCCGGTGTCGTCGTGTACGGCTGGATCTTAGGCCGTACCGCTGTCAGCGCGTGGGCTGAACAGGAGTCTGAGCAGGCGCCCACTTGCGGTGAGGGTCATACAACAAGGGGGGCACCTCCCTTCCCACGCTTCCGAGCCGCAGCGCAGGCCCGACAGTTCCGAGCGGGTCGACCGCGCCGTAGGTACCGGTACGTGTTCTTCTCATCGAAGGCATGCCCCCGATGGCAGTGGGTCTTGGCTGCATGAATTGCAGGCAGGCCCCGGCTGCGCAGTACGTTCTCCGCCTGCGTCACGGCCTCAAGGTGCGCCGGTGCCACGCAGTTTGTGTTCGTGCAGCCCTTGGCGCGCACGTGGTCAATGACCAGCCCGTCAGGGATAGGCCCGTAGGCCAGTTCGTACGAGACGCGGTGGGCCCGACGCTGGCCCGAGGTCGTCCCGAAAACCCCATAGCCGTCCTTGTCCGTGGCCTTCAGCCACAGCATGCAGCCCTGCTCGTTGGGCAGGGCGACCTTGGACCAGAAGCGAGCCTGATCTTTCTCTCGCATCAGCGGGCCCTCAGGTACATCGCCACGAGGAACAGGCCGACGATCCCGCCGACCACTGCTTGCACCGTGGCCCAGAAGAGCCAGACGGCGAAGCTCTTGACGTGCTCCTTCATCGAGGCACTCCAGAAATGAAGAAGGCCGCCGTGAAGGCGGCCAAGAGGATGATTCGTTGAAGTCGGGTCACGATGCCGCCCCTTCGGGCGTCTCATCCGCAGATGCAGTGGACCCGGAGGCACCGATGGCAGACAGGCACGTCGGACACACCTCCTCTCTTCGCTTGCTCTGCTGCGCCAGTCCAAGCTCGCGGCGCAGACGCTCGTTCTCCTGGACCAGGCGGTAGTTCATGCGGGACGAGCCCGCCTGCTCGCCGCGCTGGTAAGCGGCGTCGAGCGCCTCGAAGACCGTCGACTCCAGACCCTGGCGGCCATAGTCGATGCCGCCCTGGATCGAGCTTCCGCGCTCGATCGTGCTTGCGGCGTCGTCCAACTCCGAGCGCAGCTCGGTCTTCCAACTCGGCTCGGACATCATTCCTCCAGGTCAGGCGGCCAGCTCCATACGAAAACGAATGACACTCGGAGTGACGGTCACGCTTGAGATGGCTCTGTACCGCACCTACGCGGTGCCCTCCATCGGGCGCCTGCTCGCGGAGACCGCGGAACTCACCGACCGCTCCCAGAAGCGCTATGACGACACTTCGCTTCTGCTCGACGCCGTCGTCGAGCACGGCTTCGACAGCGAGCAGGGGCGCACCGCCGTCCGCCGCATCAACCGGATGCACCGCAGCTACGACATCAGCAACGACGACATGCGGTACGTGCTGTGCACGTTCGTCGTGATGCCCAAGCGGTGGATCGACGCCTACGGCTGGCGCAGGCTGTCGCGCCACGAGATCGTCGCCTGTAGCGCGTACTACCGCACACTGGGCCAACGCATGGGGATCAAGGGCATTCCGGGAACCTACGAGGAGTTCGAGGCCTGTCTCGACGCCTACGAGGAGGCTCATTTCGGCTGGGACGAGGGTGCGCGGCGCGTCTCGGACGCGACGCTCGACCTGATGGCCTCGTGGTACCCGCGGCTGCTGGCGCCTCTTCTGCGCCGTGCCACACTCGCCCTTCTCGACGCACCGCTCCTGGAGGCCTTCCGCTATCCGGCACCCGGTACCGTCACCCGCGCTCTGGTGCGCGGAGCGCTCCGCGCGCGTGGACGAGCGGTGCGGCTGTTCCCGCCGCGCCGTGCCCCGCACCACGCCCGGCAGAACCGGGAGATCAAGGGCTACCCGAACGGCTACCGACTGGAGGAGCTGGGCACTCGTCCGACTCCGGGAACGGCAGGCTGCCCCGTACGGCGGCCGGGCGAGTCAGCCGGACAGTGAGTCGAGCGTCTCGCGCAGCCAGCGCAGCTCGGCCCGGGAGGTGGCCCGCGCGATGGTGAGGACGCCCCGCCGGAACGGATCCCCCAGCTCCTCGGCGCGCAGCGGCCGGTCGCCGTCGTAGAAGAAGCTCGCCGGCTCCTCCAGGAAGGCCAGCCGTCGCCGTAGGACGGCAGCCTGGGCCTCGGCGTCGTCCAGGTGCCTGAGGAACGCGAGCAGCGTGAACCAGCGGTTCTCGTCGGTGATGTCGCGCTGGTCCGGATCCGAGAGGCGTCCGCGCAGTTCCGTCCTGCCTTCCTCGGTGAGGCTGAGGACGTGCCGGGGAGCGGCCACCGCGCCCGGCTCCGTGGTGCGTACCAGGAAGCCCGCCTTCTCCAACCGCTTGATCGCCGGGTAGAGAGTGCTCTCGGCCACGGGACGCACGTGCCCGGTCAACGCCGAGATGCGTTTGCGCAGCTCGTAGCCGTGCAGCGGGGCGTCGTACAGGAAGCCGAGGATGGCGAGCTCCAACATGGCCGCATTGTGCCGCACGACAGTGCCACCTCACCTCTTGGCCCAAAGTACGTCGATCGGCGGCTGCATCGATCGGCGGCTGCATCGATTGACGAATACATCGTTGACGGAATACTACGTAGCCGATGTATCTTCGGTCGGGTCCGGTCAGTCGAGTCCGGTCGAGTCCGGTCGAGTCCGGTCGAGTCCAGTTCGGTCGAGTCCGGTTCGGTCCAGTGCAGTTCGGTCCAGGGCGGTCCAGGCGGCGTCAAGCCAAGTGACGTCCAGTCAACTGAAGTCAAGTCCAGTGATGACGATCAAGTACGGACGCCTCGCGTCGGGTCCGTCTCCTGGTGACAGTCGTGCTGAGGTGAAGGGGAAGCGATGCGGCAAGTCGAGTTCGACGGCGGCGGGAGTCAGATCCGCTGGACCGAGACGCCGGGGGAGGAGCCCGCGCGCGTGTACGTGCACGGTCTGGGAGCGGCCTCGACCGTCTACCACGCGCACGTGGCCTGCCGTCCCGAACTCACTGGGCGGCGCAGCCTGTTCGTCGATCTGCCCGGACACGGCATCAGCGATCGTCCCGCGGACTTCGGTTACGCGTTGGACGACCACGCCGACGCGCTCGCGGCGGCGCTGGACGCGGCGGGCGTGAGAGGGGCCGAGCTGGTCGCCCACAGCATGGGGGGCTCGGTGGCTCTCGTGCTCGCTCACCGCCGCCCCGACCTCGTGTCGCGGCTCGTGCTGACGGAGGCCAACCTCGACGCGTTTCCGCCGGCCGCGGCGGGCAGCAGCGGCATCGCCTCGTACACGGAGGAGGAGTTCGTCGGCGGCGGGTACGCGCGTGTGCTGGAAAAGGTGGGGTCCGTGTGGGCCGCCACCATGCGTCTCGCGGACCCGCGCGCGTTGCACCGCAGTGCCGTGGGGCTCCGCCGGGGATCGGAGCCCGTCATGCGCGAGATCCTTCTCGGGCTGAAGACGGTCGAACGCGTCTGTCTGCAGGGCGCGCTCAGCGGGGAACTCGACGGAGCGGACGCGCTGGAGGCGGCGGGTGTGCGGGTGGTGACCGTTGCGGGGGCGGGCCACAACGTGATGTTCGACCGGCCCGACGCGTTCGCGAGCGCGGTCGCCGGACGGGCGTGAGTCCTCAGCCCTCCCGGACGGTGAGCGCTGGGAAACAGGAGGACGGACGACTCACTCCTCCCGGACGGCGAGCGCGAGAAAACGGGACTCCTCGTCGGCGTACGAGGTCATGCGCCAGCCCGTACGGGCCAGGAGAGGAGCGAGGTTGGGCTCCGCGCGCAGGTCGTCCGGTGTGATGCTCCGGCCTTGACGGGCCGCGAGGGCAGCCCTGCCGATCGGGTGGAAGAGCGCCAGCGTGCCGCCGGGGCGCACCACCCGGGCCAACTCGCGCAGGCCGTCCGCCGGGTGGTGCAGGTGGGCGACGAGTCCGGCCGCGAACACGGCGTCCAGCGAGGCGGAGCGCAGCGGGAGAGCGGCGACGTCGGCGAGCAGCAGCAGCCCGTCGCGGTCCCGTCCGGCCCGTACGGCGGCCTCCAGCATGGCCGGGGTCAGATCCACCCCGACGACCGTTCCGGAGGGCCCCACGACCGCACGCAGCGGCGTCAGGGCGCGTCCGGTGCCGCACCCGGCGTCGAGCACGCGGTCCCCCTGGCGCAGACCGAGTGCGCCTGCCGCGGCCTCGTAGGCGGGACCGTCGTCGGGGAACCGGCTGTCCCAGTGCGCGGCGCGCGCCGCGAAGAACTCCTGGACGTGTGTGTGGTCGTCGCTCATGTTCCGCATGATCTCTCACCGGCACGGGTGATGCTTTGGTGCGCATGTTCGAGCGTGACCCGGTCGTTCCGTCGCACTTCCCCGTCATATTCCAGCAGCTTTCGAAATGCGCCCCCCTTGTGCTTCCGTGCTCCGGCTAGCGTCCCTGGCCCATGGGACACCTGGACCACGCCGCCTTCGGCTGGCTGACCCCCGTGCTGTCGTATGCGATGGCCTGCATCGGCGCCGCCCTCGGGCTGCGCTGTACCGTGCGCGCTCTCGGCGCCACCGGACGCTCGCGCCGCAACTGGCTGATCACCGCCGCCTCGGCGATCGGCACCGGCATCTGGACCATGCACTTCGTGGCCATGCTCGGCTTCGCGGTGCGTGGCACCGACCTGCGCTACGACGTTGCGCTGACCGTGCTCAGCCTGCTCGTGGCCATGGTCGTCGTCTGCGCCGGCGTCTTCGCCGTCGGCTACAGCCGTGACCGCACGCGCGCGTTGCTGATCGGCGGTCTCACCACCGGTGTGGGCGTGGCGAGCATGCACTATCTCGGCATGGCCGCGGTCCGGCTGCACGGCGACATCAGCTACGACCCCGTCAAGGTGGGCCTCTCCGTGCTGATCGCGGTCGCCGCCGCCACCGCGGCGCTCTGGGCCGCGCTCAACATCAGCTCGCCGATCGCCGTCGGCGTCGCCTCCCTCGTCATGGGAGCGGCGGTCAGCAGCATGCACTACACGGCGATGTTCGCCGTGAGCGTCCATGTCAGGCCCTCCGGGGCGCCGCTGCCCGGGGCCACGGCGATGCAGTTCGTCTTCCCCCTCGCCGTCGGCCTCGGGTCCTACCTCTTTCTGACCGCGGCCTTCGTCGCGCTGTCGCCCACCGCGGGGGAGAGCGAGGCGTCCGCGTCCGCCCAGCGGCCGGGGGAGAGCTCCGCCGACCGACAGCAGGCCAGGACCGCCTGACACGACCGGCGAGCCCCGCCCCACCTTCCGAGCGAGGAGGCCATGCGCACACCCCGTAGGACCCCCATGGCAGGCGCCGAAGCGCCGCCCCCCACACGCGGGCGCCGCGCCCACGCCGGACCCCCGGCCGACGAGGCGCATCCGCCGGCGGATCTGCCGGCGGACGCCACGCCCCCGCGCACGGATCGCCGGCGGCTGAGGCCGCGCACGGTGCGCGCCAAGATCGTCTGCCTCCTGATGGTGCCGGTCGTGTCCCTGCTGGCCCTGTGGGCGTACGCCACCGTCAGCACCGCCCAGGACGTCTCCACGCTGCGCCGGCTACAGCGCGTGGACGCCGAGGTCCGCGCTCCTCTCTCGGACGCGGTGACCGCCCTTCAGACGGAGCGGGCGGCCGCCGTGCGGTACGCGGCCGCCGACCCCGACGCCGGGCGGGACGGCGGCCTCGGAGTCCTCGGCGCACGCACGGACCGCGCGGTCGCCGAGCTCAAGGTCGACCACGGCACGGTCGCCGACGGCCGGGAACTGCCCGCGGAAGTGGCCCGGCGGCTCCAGCGGTTCGTCGCCGGCGCCGAGGCGCTCGCCCCGCTGCGGACCTCGGTGCTCGGCGGCGATGCGGGCTGGAAGGAGGCCTACGACCGCTACACGAGCACGATCTCCGCGGCCTTCTCGGTGAGCGGAGCCCTCTCCGACGTCCACGACGCCGGCCCCGGTCCGCACACGCGCGTACTGCTGGAGTTCTCCCGCGCGGGCGAGGCGCTCGCACGGGAGGACGCCGTCCTGTCCGGCGCACGCCCGACCGGACGCCTCGACACGGAGCGCCTGCGCCTGTTCGCCGGGGCCGTCGGCAGCCGCCGCATGCTGACGGAGACGGCCGTCGCCGATCTGCGCGGCCCCGAACGCACCGGCTGGCGGCGTCTCGCGGCGGGCGGCGACTACGCGGCCCTGTACACGGCCGAGGACAAGGTGCTGGCGAACGGACCCGGCGCCCGGGCGATCGCGGCCGCTCCGCCAGGGGCCTGGAATGCGGCCCACGCGCGCGTGCAGCACGGGATGCGGAGCCTCGAGACGGGCGCCGGACGCGAGGCGGCAGGCCGCGACGACCCGCTCGTGCGCGGCCTGCTCAGCGCGCCCGGCGCAGCCGTCCTGCTCGGCCTGGCAGCCGTAGTCGCCTCGCTCGTCATCTCGGTGCGCATCGGCCGCGGACTCGTCGTCGAGCTCGTCAGCCTGCGCAACGACGCGCTGGAGATCGCCCGGCGCAAGCTCCCCGAAGCCATGCGGAGACTGCGCGCCGGAGAGGACATCGACGTGGACGCCGAGGCCCCGCACGGACAGCCGGCCGAGGACGAGACCGGGCAGGTCGCCGAAGCGCTGAGCACCGTGCACCGCGCCGCCCTGCGCGCTGCCGCGGAACGTGCCGAACTGGCCGGCGGGATCTCCGGGGTCTTCGTCAACCTCGCCCGGCGCAGCCAGATCCTCGTCCACCGTCAGCTGACCCTCCTGGACAGCATGGAGCGCCGCTCCGACGACCCGAACGAACTCGGCGACCTGTTCCGGCTCGACCACCTCACCACGCGCATGCGACGCCACGCGGAGAGCCTGATCATCCTCTCCGGCGCCGCGCCCGGCCGGGCCTGGCGCATGCCGGTCACGCTCACCGACGTGATCCGAGCCGCCGTCTCCGAAGTGGAGGACTACGCGCGCGTGGAGGTGCGCAGGCTCCCGGAGACGGCCGTCATCGGCACCGCGGTCGCCGACCTGACGCACCTGCTCGCCGAGCTCGTCGAGAACGCGGCCCAGTTCTCGCCGCCGCACACGCGTGTGCGCGTCACCGGCGAACCCGTCGGCAACGGATACGCCGTCGAGGTGGAGGACCGGGGGCTGGGCATGGGCAAGGAGGTCCTTGCCGACGCCAACCGGCGCATCGCGCAGTCGGAGGCCCTCGACCTGTTCGACAGCGACCGGCTCGGCCTGTTCGTGGTCAGCAGGCTCGCCGCCCGGCACGGCGTCAAAGTGCACCTGCGGACCTCGCCCTACGGCGGCACCACAGCCGTCGTCCTGCTGCCCACGCCCCTGCTGCACGACGGCGGGCCGGAACGTTCCGCCGTCGAGACGGCGCCCCTGCGGCGGCCCGTGGAAGGCGAGTACGCGCACGTGCTTGTCGACCGCCCCGCAGCCGGCCCTCGCGCCGTCGACCGTGGTACCGCCGACCGCGAGAGCGCCGACCGGCAGGTCCCCGACCGGCAGAGCGCCGGACGTCGGGCGGACGACGGGCAGTTCCCCGACCGCCGGTCCGGCGAGCCGTGCCAGGACGCCGTCCCCGCCCCCGCCGACCGTCCCGCTCTGGCGGCCCCCCGGCGGGCAGCCGCCGAACCGACGGCCGCCGACCCACCGCCCCCCGGAGTGACCGCCTTGCGCCTGCACCGCCCCCCGGACGACATCGAAGACTCGGACGACCTGCCGCGCCGGGTGCGGCAGGCCAGCCTGGCCCCCCAGCTGCGCCGCTCACACGCCGAGGAACCCGCTCTGGCCGCAGCCCCGAGCGGCGACGAGAGACGGACTCCCGAACTCGTACGGGACCGGATGGCCGCCTACCGGGACGGCTGGGCCCGGGGCGGCGGAAGGCAATCCGGCCGTGGAGCCGGACCGAAGCCCGAACCGGGCAGCGACAGCAGTGAAGGAGACCCCGCATGATCCAGGACCCGAGTACGCGGTCGGCCCGGCGGTCGGGTGAACTCGACTGGCTGCTGGACGACTTGGTGATGCGTGTGACCGAGGTGCGCCATGCGGTGGTGCTGTCCAACGACGGCCTCGCGGTCGGCGCGTCCACCGACCTCAGACGCGAGGACGCCGAACACCTCGCGGCCGTCGCCTCCGGCTTCCACAGCCTCGCCAAGGGGGCGGGCCGGCACTTCGGAGCAGGCGGAGTGCGCCAGACCATGGTGGAGATGGACGACGGTTTCCTGTTCGTCGCCGCCGCCGGCGACGGCTCCTGTCTCGCCGTTCTCACCGCGGTGACCGCCGACATCGGCCTGGTCGCGTACGAGATGGCGCGACTGGTCAAACGGGTCGGAGAACACCTCTACACGCCGCCGCGCCTCGGCGCGCGACCGCCCGTCGGATGAGACCCGAGAGCGACCCGCGCAGATGACCGAGGACAGGACCGCCGCCCCGCGCGCGGGGGGCAGCCAGTGGTACGACAACGACGCCGGCCCGCTGGTGCGCCCGTACGCCATGACCGGCGGGCGCACCCGGCCCGGCCCCACCGGAGTGCGCTTCGACCTGATCGCCCTGGTCGCGCTGGATCCGGGCGCACCCGGCACGGACGGCATGGCGCTCGGGCCGGAACACCGCGCTCTCGTCGGCCTGTGCCGTACGGAGACGCAGTCCGTCGCCGAACTCGCGGCGGGCGCAGATCTTCCCCTGGGCGTGGTCCGCGTGCTCCTCGGCGATCTGCTGGAGCTGGGCTGCCTCACCGTCAGCCGTCCGGTGCCGCCCGCGCGGTTGCCCGACGAAAGGATCCTGCGCGAGGTGATCGAAGGCCTGCGGGCGCTGTAGACGAACGCCGGGGACCGACCCGGACGCGGACGGGCCCGGGCGGTACCGATTCGAACACCGCTCGGACACCGGCGTTCAGGAGTCGGTCACATCGGCCGGAACCGGTCGAACCGCTCGAAGGGGGACCGTGATTGTCATGATGCTGGCTTCAGCACAGCGCGCCGGGCCCCGCGCGATCTCGTGTCGGGGCGCGGCGTTCTCGTACCGGCGCAGCCCGTTGCGCCCGGCACACCTCTGTACCGACGCAGACCGCCACCGGCACTCCCGAGAGAAGTGATCCATGGTCTACGAGCACTCCGACGCCACCGCCGAGACGGCTCCCCTGGCGTTGAAGATTCTGGTCGCCGGCGGGTTCGGCGTGGGCAAGACCACCATGGTGGGCGCGGTCAGCGAGATCAAGCCGTTGCGCACCGAGGAACTGCTCAGTGAGGCCGGGCAGTCGGTGGACGACACCGAGGGCGTCGACCACAAGGTCACGACCACCGTCGCGATGGACTTCGGCCGCATCACCATCCGCTCCGGCCTCTCCCTGTACCTGTTCGGGACCCCGGGCCAGGACCGGTTCTGGTTCCTGTGGGACGAGCTGTCCCAGGGCGCTCTGGGCGCGGTGGTCCTCGCCGACACCCGGCGTCTGGAGGACTGCTTTCCCGCGGTCGACTACTTCGAGCACCGGCACATTCCGTTCGTCGTCGCCGTCAACTGCTTCACCGGCTCGCGGAACTACGACGCCCGGGACGTCTCACGCGCGCTCGACCTCGACGGCGGCACCCCCGTCGTCCTGTGCGACGCCCGCGACCGTGCCTCGGGCAAGGAGGTCCTGATCAGACTGGTCGAGTATGCCGGGCGGGTGCACACCGCCCGGCTGCTCGACTCCGTGGGCTGACGGCGCCGTACGAAGCCCCGCGTCAGTCCGCGATGCGCTTCTGGGCCAGAACCTTGGCGACGGTGACACGGACGAGGAGTTCGCCCGGTACGCCGTTACGGGCACCGAACTCCTCGGCCCGTTCCTCGCCCATGTACCGGGCCGCGATCCGGGTCGCCCAGTGCCGAAGCTCGTCGAGATCCTCCGAGAGGTGCGCCCGGCCCTGAAGGACCACGAAGTCGAACGGCGGCCGGTCGTCGTCCACGCACAGGGCGACCCGGCCGTCCCGGGCCAGGTTGCGGCCCTTCACCGTGTCCTTTCCGGTGTTGAAGACCACGTCGTCGCCGTCGAGCACGAACCAGATCGGCGCCACGTGCGGGCTGCCGTCGGCCCGCACGGTGGACAGTTTTCCGGTGCGGGTCCCGTGCGTGACGAACGCCCGCCATTCCTCATCGGTCATCTTCTGTGCCATGCCGCCATCCTCCTTGCTCCGGCGCCCGGTCCTGCGCAAGGCTGGCGAACAGATGCTCCGGTGAGGCGGAGGATCGCACGGGGACTTCACACGGGGACGTCACACGGGGGAGTGGGGCATGGCGGGGAACGAGGGCCTGGACCGGCTGCTGGACGATCTGACCGAGCGCGTCGAGCCGGTACGCCATGCGCTGGTCCTGTCCAACGACGGGCTGGTGGCGGGCGCGAGTTCGAGAATGCGCCAGGAGGACGCGGAGCACCTCGCCGCCGTCTCGTCCGGTCTGCACAGCCTCGCCAAGGGGGCGGGACGCCACTTCGGAGCGGGCGGCGTGCGGCAGACCATGATCGAGTTCGACGACGCAGTGCTCTTCGTCACCGCCGCGGGCACCGGCAGCTGTCTGTGCGTGCTCAGCGCGGCGGACGCCGACATGGGCCGGATCGCCTACGAGACGACCCGGCTCGTCAACCAGATCGGCGAGCATCTGACCGTCGATGCCCGGCACCCGGATCGCGACCCATTAACCGACCTCTGACCTGCGCTTTCTCTCCCTCGCTCAAAGTTATCCACAGGCTCGTCGCGCTCTGTGGCATTGCGGCTACGGTTTTTCCCGAGGTCACCGCGAAGGACGCGGCCCTCGCTCCGTACCACTTCACTCCACGGGGGAGACGACGATGTCCCGCACCACGATCCGCACGAACGCCACCTGCGCCACCACCGCCACCGGCACGAACGCCAACACCACAACCGCCGCGACCGCCGTCACGGCCACCGTCGCGGCCGCCGCCACCGTCCCGAACGCCACCGCCACGATCACCGCCCGCACCCCCCTCCCTCATGCGCGCGACTCCGCCTCCTCCCGCACGCCGAGCCGCGCCGCCCGCGAACTGAACCTGAAGCGTGCCGAGTTCGATCTCGCCGTGCACCTCGGGCGCGTCAGGACCGTGCCCGACGAAGCAGGCGGCGCATGCAGGGTGCCGCGCGCCGAGATCGATCGCCAGCGGGCGCAGCCCGGTTTCCCCGAAGCGCTGCGCGACGGCGTGCGGGCCGTGGGGACCGCCGAGGGCGCCGCCCTGCTCGGTGTGCCGCCGACCCGCTTCACCCGGCTCGCACGTCTGGGGCTGGTGGTGCCGGTGAGGTTCTATCTGAACCGCTACCGGGCCGTCGTCTGGCTGTATCTCGCCGACGAACTGCGCCAGTTCGCCGCGGACCGAACCAACGCGTTCCTGTTCACCGGCCGCACACCCGAGGCGCTGCGGAGCCAACTGGCCGCCGGCGTCGACCTGCGTCCCCGGAACTGGCGCGGACGCCACCTGGGCTTCCTCCTCCGCCAGGCCCGGGAACCGTGGCAGCGCGCCGGAGCCCTGGCCGGGTTCCTCGACCCTCTCCGGGTCGCCGAGATCGTCACGGATCCCTATGAACGCTCGCACCTGAACCGGTTCCGGCCCGGACCGCCCGCCCACTGCGCCCCCGGCACACCGGCCGCACACCTCGTCGAGAAGATCATGACGGCGGAGGACGCCGACGAGATCGGCTGGCTGACGTACGACCTGCGACGCACCCTGGACGAGGCGCGCGCCCATCAGCCCGCACCGCGCCCCGCGCCGAAACGAGCTCTGCCACCCCCACCGGAGCAGCGGAACGCGACTCGACCGGCCGATCCGGACCGTCCCAGGCGTGGCCTGCTGAACCGGTTGCGCCGTCGCGGCGCGTGACCTCCGGCGCCGACGACGACTCCGCCGACGCTAGAGCGCCCGGAACAGGCCCTCCTGGACGACCGACACCAACAGGCGACCCTCCCGGTCGTAGATGCGCCCCCGGGCCAGTCCGCGACCGCCGATCGCGATCGGCGACTCCTGGTCGTACAGGAACCACTCGTCCGCGCGGAACGGCCGGTGGAACCACATCGCGTGGTCCAGCGACGCCATGTCGAAGTTGCGCTGCCCCCACAGGGGCTCGATCGGAAGACGGACGGCGTCCAGCAGAGTCATGTCGCTGGCGTACGTGAGCGCGCAGGTGTGGACCAGCGGATCGTCTCCGAGCGGCCCGACCGCGCGCATCCACACCGCGCTGCGCGGTTCGGCCTCCTTGAGGTCCTCGGCGCTCCAGCGCAGCGGATCCGCATAGCGGATGTCGAAGGGCTGGCGGCGCGCCATGCGCTCCAACTGCTCGGGCAGTGCGCCCAGATGCGCCCGGATCTCCTCCGTCACCGTCGGAAGGGACTCCGGGTCCGGGACCTCGCGCGCCGGCGGCAGCTGGTGCTCGAAGGGACCTTCCTCAGGCTTGTGAAAGGAGGCGGTGAGAGTGAAGATCGTGCGCCCCTGCTGCACGGCGGTGACCCGGCGGGTCGTGAACGACCGGCCGTCGCGCACCCGCTCGACCTGGTACACGATCGGCACACCCGGCCGGCCCGGGCGCAGGAAGTACGCGTGCAGCGAGTGCACCGGCCGGTCGCCTTCGGTGGTCCGGCCGGCCGCGACCAGCGCCTGGCCCGCCACCTGGCCGCCGAAGACGCGCTGTAGCGACTCGTGCGGGCTGCGGCCCCGGAAGATGTCGACCTCGATCTGCTCCAGGTCGAGCAGGTCGACGAGCCTCTCGGCCGGATTCGTCGTCATCGGTGCGTTTCTCCTGTGCCCTCTGCTGTGGCTGTTTCTGCGTCTCGGCCCGCGCGTGTCGCGCTGTCCGGTCCGCCTGCGCCGCCGGTCCCGCCCGGCAGGCCCCCTCGGCCGGCCTCGCCCGTTCCGGTCCGTACCCGCGAACCGCCGCCCGGCATCCCTGGCATCACAGTTGACCGACGGAGGTGACGCGGACGACCGCACGGCCCTCGGCGTCGGACGCCGTGAGGTCGACCTCGGCGCTGATGCCCCAGTCGTGGTCGTCGTTCGGGTCGTCGAAGATCTGACGTACCCGCCACAGCGCGTTCTGCGGCTCCTCCTGGATGACGAGCAGCTTCGGCCCCCGGGCGTCGGGACCGGTGCCGAGGTCGTCGTACTCGTCCCAGTACTTGTCCATCGCCTCACCCCACGCGTCGGCGTCCCACCCGGACTCGCCGTCCAGCTCGCCGAGTTCGTCGACACGGTCGAGAGCGGCCAGCTCGACCCGGCGGAACATCGCGTTGCGGACCAGGACCCGGAAGGCGCGGGAGTTGGCGGTGACCGGCTTGACCTCGTCGGCCTTCTCCTGGGCCTCCTCTGCGGTCATCTCCTCCGGGTTGGCGAGCTGCTCCCACTCGTCCAGGAGACTGGAGTCGACCTGGCGCACCATCTCGCCCAGCCACGCGATCAGATCCTGGAGGTCCTCCGACTTGAGATCGTCCGGGACGGTGTGGTCGAGCGCCTTGAACGCGCCGGCCAGGTACCGCAGCACGATGCCCTCGGTGCGGGCCAGCTCGTAGTGCGAGACCAGCTCGGTGAACGACATCGCCCGCTCGTACATGTCCCGGATGACGGACTTCGGCGACAGCGGATGGTCGCCGACCCACGGGTGGCTCTTGCGGTACGTGTCGTACGCGTGGAAGAGCAGCTCCTCCAGAGGCTTCGGGTACGACACGTCCTGGAGGCGCTCCATGCGCTCCTCGTACTCGACGCCGTCGGCCTTCATCGTGGCCACCGCCTCGCCGCGCGCCTTGTTCTGCTGCGCGGCCAGGATCTGGCGCGGGTCGTCCAGCGTGGACTCCACGACGGAGACCATGTCGAGCGCGTAGGAGGGCGACTCCGGATCCAGCAGTTCGAACGCGGCCAGCGCGAAGGTGGACAGCGGCTGGTTCAGTGCGAAGTCCTGCTGGAGGTCGACGGTGAGGCGGACGATCCGGCCGCTGGCGTCCGGCTGGTCGAGCTTCTCCACGACGCCGCCGTCCAGCAGCGAGCGGTAGATCGCGATCGCGCGCCTGATGTGCCGCAACTGCTGCTTGCGCGGCTCGTGGTTGTCCTCCAGCAGGTGCCGCATCGCCTCGAAGGCGTTCCCGGGCCGGGCGATCACCGACAACAGCATCGTGTGCGTGACGCGGAAGCGCGACGTCAACGGCTCCGGGTCGGAGTCGATCAGCTTGTCGAAGGTGTTCTCCGTCCAGCCCACGAACCCCTCGGGCGCCTTCTTGCGCACCACTTTGCGACGCTTCTTCGGGTCGTCGCCGGCCTTGCTGAGGGCCTTCTCGTTCTCGATGACGTGCTCGGGAGCCTGGGCGACCACCAGACCCGCAGTGTCGAAGCCGGCCCGGCCCGCCCGGCCCGCGATCTGGTGGAACTCACGCGCGCGCAGCGTGCGCACCCGGTTGCCGTCGTACTTGGTCAGCGCCGTGAACAGCACCGTGCGGATGGGCACGTTGACCCCGACGCCGAGGGTGTCCGTCCCGCAGATCACCTTCAGCAGTCCGGCCTGGGCCAGCTTCTCCACCAGACGCCGGTACTTCGGCAGCATGCCCGCGTGATGGACGCCGATGCCGTGCCGCACGTAGCGCGAGAGGTTCTGGCCGAACTTGGTGGTGAAGCGGAAGTTGCCGATCAGTGCGGCGATCCGCTCCTTCTCCTCACGCGAGCACATGTTGATGCTCATCAGCGCCTGCGCCCGCTCCACCGCCTGCGCCTGCGTGAAGTGCACGATGTAGACGGGCGCCTGCCGGGTGTCCAGCAGGTCGGTCAGCGTCTCCGTCATCGGCGTGTACCGGTACTCGTAGGACAGCGGCACCGGGCGGGTCGCCGAACGGACCACCGCCGTGGGCCGGCCGGTGCGCCGGGCCAGGTCCTTCTCGAAGAACGACACGTCCCCGAGCGTCGCCGACATCAGCACGAACTGCGCCTGGGGAAGCTCCAGGATCGGAATCTGCCACGCCCAGCCGCGGTCGCCCTCCGCGTAGAAGTGGAACTCGTCCATGACGACCTGGCCGACGTCGGCGTGCCTGCCGTCGCGCAGCGCGATCGAGGCGAGCACCTCGGCGGTGCAGCAGATCACCGGCGCGTCGGAGTTCACCGACGCGTCGCCGGTCAGCATGCCGACGTTCTCCGTGCCGAAGATCTTGCACAGCTCGAAGAACTTCTCCGACACCAGCGCCTTGATCGGCGCCGTGTAGAAGGTGACCTCGTCCCGAGCGAGAGCCGCGAAGTGGGCGGCCGCGGCGATCATGCTCTTCCCGGACCCCGTCGGCGTCGAAACGATCACGTTCGCCCCGGAGACCACCTCGATCAGCGCCTCCTCCTGGTGGGGGTAGAGCGTCAGACCGCGCTCCTGCGCCCAGGACTCGAAGGCTTCGTACAGGGCGTCGGGATCTGCGGTCGTCGGCAGCTGATCGATGAGGGTCACGACCCCATCTTGCCTGCCGTCACCCCCGAGGGGGGAATCGGCTGCCGACCCGAAGATCACGGCGGCTACGCTGTGACGCCGACGGAGCGTCATCGCACCCGGTCAACTGGACAGCGGCACACGAGGAACAGGGCGGGCAACGGCCATGATGGGACCAGCACACTCACTGTCGGGCGCCGCCGCCTGGCTCGGCGTCGGTGCGGCGGCCGCGGCAGCGGGGCACACGATGCCCTGGCCGGTCCTGCTCGTCGGCGCGCTGATCTGCGCCGGCGCCGCGCTCGCCCCGGATCTCGACCACAAGGCCGCCACCATCTCCCGGGCCTTCGGCCCCCTCTCCCGCTGGCTGTGCGAGATCGTCGACAAGCTCTCCTACGCCGCCTACAAGTCGACGAGGAAGCAGGGCGACCCGCGCCGCTCGGGCGGGCACCGCACGCTCACGCACACCTGGCTGTGGGCCGTCATGATCGGCGCGGGCTCCTCGGCGCTGGCGATCACCGGCGGCCGCTGGGCGGTCCTGGCGATCCTGTTCGTGCACATGGTGCTCGCGATCGAGGGTCTGCTGTGGCGGGCGGCCCGGGGCTCCAGCAGCGATGTGCTGGTGTGGCTGCTCGCCGCGACCAGCGCGTGGATCCTCGCCGGCGTCCTCGACAAGCCCGGCAACGGCTCGGAGTGGCTGTTCACCGAGCCCGGTCAGGCGTACATGTGGCTGGGACTGCCCATCGTGCTGGGCGCCCTGGTGCACGACATCGGCGACGCCCTGACCGTGTCCGGCTGCCCGGTCCTGTGGCCCATCCCGATCGGGCGCAAGCGCTGGTACCCGATCGGGCCGCCCAAGGCGATGCGGTTCCGGGCGGGCAGCTGGGTCGAGCTGAAGGTGCTCATGCCCGTGTTCATGGTGCTCGGCGGGGTGGGCGGGGCAGCGGCCCTCAACTACATCTGACGGCCGGGGCGGACCGTCCCCGGCCAAAGGCCGGCTCAGGTCATCGCGCCGCCGTCGCCGTAGCGCCGCTCGAAGCGGGCGACCCGGCCCTCGGTGTCCACCGTGCGCGCCTTGCCCGTGTAGAAGGGGTGGCTCTCCGAGGAGATCTCCACGTCGACGACCGGGTAGGTCTCACCGTCGTCCCACTCGATGGTCTGGTCGCTGGCCGCTGTCGATCGGGTGAGGAAGGCGAATCCGGCGGCGCGGTCGCGGAAGACGACCTCGTGGTAGTCGGGCTGCTTGTCCTGCTGCATGAATGCTCCTCGTGCGGTTCAACCGGACAGGGCGTCCTCGTCGACGATGTGCATCGCGGCCTCCTCCGCGGAGGCGGCCGCGCCGTCGATCCCGACGTCCGTGGCGATCAGCGCGCTCTCCTCGTCCTCGTGGACCCCTTCGTCGGGAGCCACGAGCCGTCCGGAGCGCATGGCGCCGACCTCGTTGTCGAGGAGTTCCCCGTCCGTGCCGTCGCAGTCGCCCAGACCGTCGCCGTCGGGCGTCCCGGGATCCGGCAGCTCCTCGGCGAGGCGCTGGTCCAGGCTCTCCCCCTGCCGGCGCTCCGCGGCGGTCACACCGATGTGCTCAACGGCCCAGGGGCGGTCCGGCGGCGACCAGCCGCGGTCGAGGGGGTCCTCGACGCCGTCGTTCTCCAGCGTGTCCTCGCCGTCGAGCAGCCCCGCGTCGTCCTGGATGTCCGAGGCGTCGGGCTGGTAGACGTCGTCTCCCCATCCGTCGGCGCTGTCCACGGCTACCTCCAGGGGGTGACGGGCCGCTTCCCTGCGCGGTCGGCGGCCGGGTGCCGCCGTACAGGGCGTCGGCCGGGCGCGGCGTGTGCCGGATGGATTCCGACGGTCTCCCGCGCGGGTGCAGATATCCAGCGTTCCACCCTGCTTCGGTACCGCGCAACGCCAGAGGCCGCGCGAACGCCCGGCCCGCTCCCTTCCGACGCGGCGCCGCCGCCCCTTCCCGGCCTGCGGACCGTGCGTCGCGCCGACCGGCGGTCACGGCCGTCGCCCTCGTCACGCCCTCGTCCGGAGCCGGAAACGGAGACCCGCCGGGGCACCGCACCCTGCCGCGCCACGGCCGTCCGTTGCCGCCCACCTCTCCCGGCCGGCGCCGGCGAGGGCGGCCATGGCGCAGCAGTCGCAGCCGCCTGCTGCCTCCGGACCGGGACGGCCGCCCGCACCGGCGCTTCCGCCCGTCGAGGGGGCCGCGGGATCACGCCCGCAGCCGCTTGCTGCCTCCGGGCCGGGACGGCCGCCCGCACCGGCGCTTCCGCCCGTCGAGCGGGCCGCGGGATCACGCCCGCAGCCGCTTGCTGCCTCCGGGCCGGGACGGCCGCCCGCACCGGCGCTTCCGCCCGTCGAGCGGGCCGCGGGATCACGCCCGCAGCCGCTTGCTGCCTCCGGGCCGGGACGGCCGCCCGCACCGGCGCTTCCGCCCGTCGAGCGCACCTCGGCATCCCGCGCGGGATGCCCCTTCCGCCGTGCTGCTCAGCCGTGCCACGACCTCCAGAGAGCCGCGTAGGCTCCCTCCGCCGCCACCAGCTCGGCATGGCTGCCCAGCTCGCTGATGCGGCCGTTCTCGACGACGGCGATCACGTCGGCGTCATGGGCGGTGTGCAGCCGGTGGGCGATCGCCACGACCGTGCGGCCGTCCAGCACACGGGCCAGGGACCGTTCGAGATGGCGCGCGGCACGAGGGTCGAGGAGCGAGGTCGCCTCGTCCAGGACCAGCGTGTGCGGGTCGGCCAGCACCAGCCGGGCCAATGCGATCTGCTGGGCCTGCGCCGGGGTGAGCGCGACGCCGCCGGAGCCGACCTCGGTGTCGAGGCCGTCGTCCAGGGCCCGTGCCCATCCGTCGGCGTCGACCGCGGCCAGGGAGGCCCACAGCTCGGCGTCCTGCGCCGTCGCCGAGGCCCCGTCGCCCGCACGCAGCCGGGAGTGGGGGAGCGCGAGGCGGAGGTTGTCGCGCAGGGAGCCCACGAACACGTGATGCTCCTGATTGACCAGTGCCACATGGGAACGGACCCGCTCGGCGGTCATCCGCGACAGTTCCGCGCCGCCGAGGGTGATCCGGCCGTCGCGGGGCGCGTAGATCCCGGCGAGCAGCCGCCCCAGGGTGGACTTGCCCGCGCCCGACGGGCCGACCAGGGCCAGCCGGGTGCCGGGGGACACCTCCAGGGACACCTTGCGCAGGACGTCGACCCCCTCCCGGTAGCCGAAGTGCACCCGGTCGGCGAGCACGTCGTGTCCGTCCGGAGCCAGCTCGCGGTCCCCTCCGTCGGGCTCGATGTCCCGCACACCGACGAGCCGGGCCAGCGACACCTGGGCCACCTGCAGCTCGTCGTACCAGCGCAGCACGAGGTTCACGGGGTCGACCAGCATCTGCGCGAGGAGCGCCCCCGTCGTCAGCTGCCCGACGTCGATCCAGCCCCGCAGCACGAACGCCCCGCCCAGCATGAGGACCGAGCCGAGCACCGTCACATGCACCATGTTGATCACGGGGAAGAGCACGGACCGCAGCCACAGCGTGTAGCGCTCCCAGGCCGTCCACTGCCGGATCCGCTGCTCCGAGAGCGCGATGCGGCGGCCGCCCAGGCGGTGCGCCTCGACGGTGCGGCCCGCGTCCACCGTCTCGGCGAGAGCGGCGGCCACGGCCGCGTAGCCGGCCGCCTCGGAGCGGTAGCCGGTCGGCGCCCGTTTGAAGTACCAGCGGCAGCCGACGATCAGCAGGGGCGCCGCGACCAGTACGGCCGGCGCGAGCGGCGGCGCCGTGACGACCAGTCCGCCGAGCAGCAGCAGCGCCCACATCACACCGATGGTCAACTGGGGCACGGCCTCGCGCATCGCGTTGGCCAGCCGGTCGACGTCCGTGGTGATGCGGGAGAGCAGGTCGCCCGTGCCGGCCCGCTCCAGCACGCCCGGAGGCAGGCGAACCGACCGGACGAGGAAGTCCTCGCGCAGGTCGGCGAGCATCTGCTCGCCGAGCATCGCTCCACGCAGCCGCACCTGGCGTACGAACGCCGCCTGGACGACCAGAGCGACGACGAACAGCGCGGCGGTGAGCCCCAGATGGACCTGGCGCGCCCCGTGCGACAACCGTTCCACCAGGTCGCCCAGCAGCCAGGGACCCACCATCGACGCGATCGTGGCGACCGTGTTGACGAGGAGGAGGAGCAGAAAGGCGCGGCGGTGCCGGCGCAGAAGTTCGGCCACGTAGGCGCGCACGGTCGCGGGGGCGCCGACGGGCAGCGTGCCGGCCGTCTTCGGTGCCGCCGGGTCATATGCGGGTGGCGCCACGCCGATCATGCCGTCTCCTCGATCTCTTCGCGCTCCTCGCGCCCCGTCCGGACGAAGTCCCGCTCGGCGGCTGTCAGGTCGTCCTCGACGGTCACGAGTCCGTTCGTCTCCAGGGGTCCGGGCGTGCCGCTCGCAGAGGTCGTCCCGTCGTGGAGAGCCGTGCTCCTGGTGCTCTCCTCCTCGGTCTCCCTGGTCACCACGGCCCGGTACCGCGGCTCGTCGTGCAGCAGTTCGCGGTGCGCTCCGGCCGCGACGACCGCGCCCTCGTGGACGAGCACGACGCGGTCGGCCCGGTCGAGCAGCAGCGGGGACGAGGTGAACACGACCGTCGTGCGGCCTTCCCGCAGCTCGCGCACCCCTTCGGCGATGCGGGCCTCGGTGTGCGAGTCCACGGCCGAGGTGGGCTCGTCCAGGACGAGGACCTCGGGGTCGGTGTACAGCGAGCGGGCCAGCGCGAGCCGCTGTCGCTGGCCGCCGGACAGGGACCGGCCCCGTTCGGTGATGCGGGCGTCCATCGGGTCCGCGGCCTCCAACGACCCCTGGACGAGCGCCTCGAGAACGTCGTCGCACTGGGCGGCGGCCAGCGCCGCACCCGCGTCGACCTCCCCCGAGGCGGGCACGTCGAGCAGCTCGCGCAGCGTGCCGGACAGCAGAACGGGATCCTTGTCCTGGACGAGGACGGCCGCGCGGGCGCAGTCCAGCGGGAGTTCGTCCAGGGGGACGCCGCCGAGCAGGACCGAAGGCCCGTCCTCCGCGGGGTGGCCGCCCAGCCGTTCGGCCAGGACTCCCGCCGCGTCGGGATCGCCGCACACCACCGCGGTGAAGCGGCCCGACGGGGCGAGCAGGCCGGTGGCGGGGTCGTACAGGTCGCCCGAGGGAGCCTCGGCCGCGAGGGACCCGCCGGTGTCGGTCGCCCGCTCCAGGGACAGCACACCCGCGGCGCGATGGGCCGACGGACGCGAGAACGAGTAGGCCATCGCGATCTCCTCGAAATGCCTGAGGGGATAGGTCAGGACCATCACGGAGCTGTATACGGTGACCAGTTCACCCACCGTGATGCGGCCTTCGCGCGCCAGATGGACGCCGTAGCAGACGACCGCGACCAACAGCAGACCCGGCAGCAGCACCTGGATGGCGCTGATCAGCGACCACATACGGGCGCTGCGCACCGCCGCGTGCCGCACCTCCTGCGAGGCGCTGCGATACCGGTCGAGGAAGAGTTCCTCACCGCCGATCCCGCGCAGCACCCGCAGGCCGGCCACGGTGTCCGAGGCGAGTTCGGTGGCCCGTCCGGCCTTCTCGCGCTGGACGTCGGCGCGGCGGGTGGCCCGCGGCAGCAGCGGCAGCACCGCCAGCGCGAGGACGGGCAGTCCCACGGCGACCACGACGCCGAGCGCGGGCTCGTACACGACCAGGCCCACGCACACCAGGAGGACGGTGACGGCGGCGGCGGTGAAACGGGACACCGCCTCGACGAACCAGCCGATCTTCTCGACGTCGCCCGTGGAGACGGCCACTACCTCGCCGGCCGCGACCCGCCGGGTCAGCGCGGAACCGAGCTGCGAGGCCTGGCGGGCGAGCAGTTGCTGCACCCGGGCGGCGGCGGTGATCCAGTTGGTGACCGCGGCCCGGTGCAGGAACGTGTCACCGACGGCGATGGCCACGCCGCACAGAGCCATCACCACGCCGGTGAGGGCGAGTCGGGCGCCGGAGCGGTCCACGACGGCCTCGATCGCGAAGCCCACGCAGAAGGGCTGCGCCGAGACGGCGACGAAGTGCAGCAGCCCCCAGGCCAGGGCCTTGAGTTGACCGCCGAGCTGATTGCGGCCCAGCCACCACAGGAAGCGGGGGCCCGAGCGGGCGTCCGGCACACCCGGGTCGGGGTACGGGAGGTCTTGGATCTGCATGGCGTCCCAGTGGTTCGAGTCAGGGGAGGAGAGGGGAAAGGCGGGCGGGGAGGGAGCGAGGGGGCGAGAGGTGAGGGAGCGGCGGCGGACGGAAGGCCCGCGGACCGCGGCAGCAAACCGTGCAAGGTTCGCGTCGGGACCTGGTCGGAATCAACCGGTTTTCCGTGGCGTCGGCGGGATCCGGGCACCGCCCGACCCGGCTCGGTGTCCTGAAACGGCGTGAGAAGTCCGGAAAGCGATGCGAGCATGGTCCGATGCGACTCGGCGATGAGCGGCGTGCGGCAGCCGCGGCGGTGGCGTCCGTTTTCCTGTTCGCGGCCCTGGCCGCTTGCGGCGGAGCGAGCGCGGAACGCGGAAGTGACGGTGTGGCAGGTGCCGCAGCAGGGCGCGCTGATGGCGGTGGGACGGGGGACGGTGCGCTGGGCGCCGGACATTCACCGGGAGCGACGGCGGCGGCGGAGGAGGAAGCAGGCGCGGGCGCGGGCGTGGTGACGAGCCTGCCCGGTCTCGGCGACCGGATGCGGCGACGGATTCCCGTGGCCGCGCGACAGGTCGTGGCGGTGTACGGCGACGGGAAGGACTCCGCGCGGGCCACCGTGGTGCTCTACGCCAGACGCGGTCCGCGCTGGGAGCGTGTCCGTGCCTGGCCGGGACACAACGGCAAGAGAGGCTGGACGGCCCGGCACCGGGCCGGCGACAACCGCAGTCCGGTCGGGGTGTTCACGCTCAGCGACGCGGGCGGGGTGCTCGCCGACCCCGGGGCCCGGCTGCCCTACGCGAGATCCGCGTCCTTCGCGGCGCCGCGCTGGTGGGCCAAGTCGCACTGGCACGACTTCGACTACGTCATCGCCATCGACTACAACCGCGTCAAGGGAGCCCCGCCCGACGATCCGAGACGGCCCGAGGGCGAGGACAAGGGCGGAGGCATCTGGCTGCACATGGACCACGGCAGCGGCACGTCGGCCTGCGTCAGCGTGTCCCGGGAGGCGATGGAGCACCTGTTGCGCACCTTGGACCCGGACGAGCATCCCGTGGTGGTCATGGGAGACAGGGCCGCGCTGAGGTCTTGAGGTCTTGAGGGTGCGGGGTCTCGGGGGGCTGGGGCCTCGAAGGGCCAAAGGGCCAAAGGGCCAAAGGTTCAAAGGGCTCGAAGGGCTTGAGGCGCCTGAGGGGGTTGAGGGATCTGAAGGACTTGAGCGTTCGGGTCGATTCCGTCCACGACGTATCGCCCGGGACGGGATCTGCCCGGCCGGGATTTACCTGACGGAAACACGGCGGTTTCGCGGACGATCAACGGCGGCTGCACAGTGATGGGCACGGAAACCGCTTTCCGTATGGCAGAAGTCCCCTTCGGTTTCGCCGTGCCGCCAAGTCCCGTACCCATGCCCGTGCCGTCGACTCCGGTGCCGTCAACTCCCGTGCCGTCAACTCCCGTGCCGTCAAGTCCCGTACCGCCCTGTCCGGTGCCCCCGTGCTCCGCACCGCTGGCCGTCCCCCTCAGGAGTGCCCGTGCAGCCGTCCGCCCCGTCCGCCTCGCGACGCGTCGTACGCGTACTGCGTACCTCGCTCTTCGCCCAGGTCGCCGTCGCGCTGGTCCTCGGCGTGCTCGTCGGAAGACTGTGGCCCGGCGTTGCCACGGATCTCCAGCCGCTCGGCGACGGGTTCACCCGGCTCATCAAGACGATCATCTCGCCCCTGGTGTTCTGCGTGGTCGTCGTCGGCATCGCCAAGGCCGGGGATCTGAGGGCCTTCGGCCGGATCGGCGTGAAGGCGCTGGTCTGGTTCGAGGTCGCGAGTACCTTCGCCCTGGTCATCGGGCTGCTGGCCGCCAACATCGTCCGGCCGGGCGCCGGCATGGACGTGGACCCCGCCACGCTCGACACCGCCGCGGTCGACGCGAAGACCGGCGGCGGTTCGCTGCCCTCGACGGCCGAGTTCGTCGTGAACGCGCTCCCCACCAGTTTCGTCGGCGCGTTCGCCGAGAACTCCCTGCTCCAAGTGCTCGTCCTCGCCTGTCTGGTGGGAGCCGCGCTGCTGCATCTCGGCCCCACGAGGGTGCCCAAGGTGCTGCCGGCCGTCGAGCAGGCCCAGGAGATCGTCTTCGCCGTCGTCGGGTTCGTCATGCGGCTGGCGCCGATCGCGGTGTTCGGCGCGACGGCCGTCCTGATCGGCAACTACGGCCTCGGGGTGATCGAGACCTACGGCAAACTGATCGCCCTGTGCTACGCGGCGGCGGCCCTGTTCATCGCCCTGCTCGCCGTCGCCCTGCGCATGGTCACCGGGTTGAGCCTGTGGAAGTTCCTGCGCTACATCCGTGCGGAGATGCTCCTCGCGCTCGGTACGGCGTCCACCGAATCCGTCATGCCCCGCGTGATGCAGAAGCTGCGCAGGGCCGGAGCCCGCGACGACGCCGTGGGCCTCGTGCTGCCGACGGGCTACTCCTTCAACCTGGACGGCGCCTCGCTGTATCTGTCGATCGGCACGCTGTTCATCGCCCAGGCGGTGGGCGTGGACCTGAGCCTGGGCCAGCAGGTCACGGTGGTCCTGGTGCTGATGCTCACCAGCAAGGGCATGGCCGGGATCCCCGGCTCGGCCTTCCTCGCGCTGTCGGCGACCGCTTCCTCGCTGGGGGCCGTGCCCGCCGGCGCGGTGGCGCTGCTGCTGGGCGTGGACCGGATCATGGACTCGATGCGCGTCGTCACCAACCTGCTGGGCAACTGCGTCGCCGTCTTCGCCGTCTCCCGCTGGGAGGGTGCGCTCGACCTGGAGCGGGCCAGGAGGGTGCTGGACGGCGACGTCCCGGAGGGGACGGAGGGGGAGCCCGAGGGCTCAGGGGGCTCCGAGGTCTCCCGGGACCCCGAGGTCTCCCAGGGTCGCCCCGACGATTCCCAGGGGGCCGGTACGGTGGCCGGCGCCGTGGGCGGGATCCCGGTTCAGCCCACCAAGGAGTCCGCTACCGAGGTCGCCTGACCGCCCCCGACCCGCGCCCCGAGCCGAACCTCGATCCTGACCCGAACCCTGACCCCGATTCACACGCCGTGCCCGCTCCTCCGGCATTTTGCGGAGGGGCGTGGCACGGCCCGTTCGCGTGCCGCTCAGCAGGCGTGGCCCGGTTCCCCCGAACCTTCCCCTGCCCGCTCCCGGTGCTGCGCCCGTTCCCGTTCGCGTGCCGGCTCGTGGTCCGCCGGCTCGCCGCCGACCAGGGCGTCCAGCAGACCGCTCAGCACCTCGCGCTCCAGGGTGGTCAGCGGGTCGAGGATCTCCTCCGCCGCCGACACGCGGGCGCCGCGCAGTTCGCGCAGCGCCCTGCGTCCGCCCTCGGTCAGCTCGATCCGGATCACCCGTCGGTTGGTGGGGTCGGGCGCCCGCCGCGCCAGGCCGCTCGCCTCCAGGCCGTCGACCAGGGTCGTCACCGCCCGCGGCACCACCTCCAGCCGGGCGGCCAGGTCGGCCATGCGCGGCGGTGCGGCGCAGTGCGCCAGGGTGCGCAGCAGCCGGGCCTGGGCCGGCGTGACACCCAGCCCGCTCTGCTGCAGATGGCGCTTCTGGATGCGGTGCACCCGGCGCGTGAGCCGCAGCAGTTGCTCGGCGAGCAGACTGTCGGAATCCGGGGTGGTCATGCGGGAACAATATCAGGATGCCGTTCATTGTGAGTATAGGTAACAATGAGCTACGCTCCGCCCGTCCTCCTCGTCACACCCTCCGTAGGAGCCATGCCCCGAGATCACATCGAATGGACCCCCACGCCCGGCGCGTCGGCAGACGAGCCCCGCCAGGTGCGCCGCATCCTCGCTCTCTTCAAGCCCTACCGTGCGCGGCTCGCGGTCGTCGGCCTGCTGGTCGCCGCCTCGTCGCTGGTCGCCGTGGCCACACCGTTCCTGCTCAAGGAGACGCTGGACGTCGCGATCCCCCAGGGACGCACCGGCCTGCTGAGCCTGCTCGCCCTGGGCATGATCCTCAGCGCCGTGCTCGGCGGCGTCTTCGGCGTGCTCCAGACGCTCATCTCCACCACGGTCGGCCAGCGAGTCATGCACGACCTGCGGACGGCCGTCTACGGGCGCCTGCAGCGCATGTCCCTGGCGTTCTTCACGCGCACGCGTACCGGCGAGGTGCAGTCCCGCATCGCCAACGACATCGGCGGCATGCAGGCCACCGTCACCTCCACCGCCACCTCCCTGGTCTCGAACTTCACCAGTGTGGTCGCCACGATCATCGCGATGGTGGCCCTCGACTGGCGGCTGACGGTCGTCTCGCTCCTGCTGCTGCCGGTGTTCGTGTGGATCAGCCGCCGTGTGGGCAACGAACGCAAGAAGATCATCACCCAGCGCCAGAAGCAGATGGCCGCGATGGCCGCGACGGTCACCGAGTCGCTGTCCGTCAGCGGCATCCTGCTCGGTCGCACCATGGGCCGCGCCGACTCGCTCACCCAGGCCTTCTCGGACGAGTCCGAGCAGTTGGTGGATCTCGAGGTGCGGTCGAACATGGCCGGACGCTGGCGCATGGCCGTGATCGGGATCGTCATGGCGGCCATGCCCGCGGTCATCTACTGGACGGCCGGCATGGCGCTGCAACTCGGCGGCCCCGATGTCTCCCTCGGCACGATCGTGGCCTTCGTGTCGCTGCAACAGGGCCTGTTCCGCCCGGCCGTCAGCCTGCTGTCGACCGGTGTGCAGATCCAGACCTCGCTCGCGCTCTTCCAGCGCATCTTCGAGTACCTCGACCTCCCGATCGACATCACCGAGCGCGAGGACCCGGTCCACCTCGATCAGATCAAGGGCGAGGTGCGCTTCGAGGACGTCGTCTTCCGCTACGACGACCCCGACGGCGTTGACGACGGCGGCGGTCTCGACGGCCGCGGCGGCGACGACCGTCACGGCAGCGGCGACCGTGAGGGTGACGGCCGCAAGCGTGACGGCAGGGGTGGTGCGGCGCTCAGGCCGGTGCTCGACGGCATCGACGTCACCGTCCCGCCGGGCGGCAGCCTGGCCGTCGTCGGATCGACCGGCGCGGGCAAGTCCACGCTGGGCCACCTGGTGCCGCGGCTGTACGACGTGACGGGCGGCCGGGTCACCATCGACGGCGTCGACGTGCGCGACCTCGACTTCGACACCCTGGCCCGCGCGGTCGGCGTCGTCTCGCAGGAGACGTACCTCTTCCATGCGACGGTCGCCGACAACCTGCGCTTCGCCAAGCCGGACGCCACCGACGAGGAACTGCACGCGGCGGCCCGGGCGGCGCAGATCCACGACCACATCGCCGGACTGCCCGACGGCTACGACACGGTGGTCGGCGAGCGCGGACACCGCTTCTCGGGCGGGGAGAAGCAGCGTCTGGCCATCGCCCGCACCATCCTGCGCGATCCGCCGGTGCTCATCCTGGACGAGGCGACCAGCGCCCTCGACACCCGCACGGAGCAGGCCGTCCAGGACGCCATCGACGCGCTCTCGGCGAACCGGACCACCCTCACCATCGCCCACCGGCTGTCCACGGTTCGGGACGCCGACCAGATCGTGGTCCTCGACTCCGGCACGGTCGCCGAACGCGGCACGCACGAGGAGCTGCTGCGACGGGACGGCCGGTACGCGGCCCTGGTGCGACGAGACGCCCGACTGGAGCCGACAAGATGAAAGTATGCCCGGTTATGTCAGATTTGTAATGGTCTGGGGGTTACCGTGCCCCCATGCAGATGAACACTCCGCCTCGGAGCACGATTCGACTGACGCGCCGGGGCCGTCTCGTCCTGATCGCGACCGGAGCCGTCGTGGCCGGCACCGCCGTGGCGGTGCCGCTGCTGACTCTGGGGAACGCCGAGAAAGAACCGAAGCCGAGGACCCTGGTCGTCCCCGAGGGCTGGCGCGCGAGCCAGGTCTACGCGGCCATCGACAAGGCACTCGCCCTGCCGTCCGGCACCACCAGGAAGGCGATGCCGACGGCCGGCCTGAAACTGCCGGGCGACGCCAAGGGCAACCCGGAGGGGTACCTCTTCCCGGCGACCTATCCGCTGGACGAGAAGGCCACGCCGCGGACGCTGCTGGCGTACATGGTCGACACGGCCGACAAGCGGTTCAACGGCGCGCCCGTGACCGCGGGCGCCCAGCGCAACGCCCTGAACGTCTATCAGGCGGTCACCGTCGCCAGCCTCGTCCAGGCGGAGGCGGCCACCAAGGCGGACATGGGCAAGGTGGCCCGGGTGGTGTTCAACCGGCTGGAGCGCGGGATGCCGTTGCAGATGGACTCCACCATCAACTACGCGTTGAACCGCTCCACGCTGAGGACGACGGAGAGCGACACCCGCGTCCAGAGCCCGTACAACTCCTACCAGCGCATGGGGCTGCCCCCGACGCCCATCGACAACCCCGGCGAGGACGCCATGCGCGCCGTCGTCAACCCCACTCCGGGCGACTGGCTGTACTTCGTCACCGTCAAGCCGGGCGACACCCGCTTCACGGCGAGTCTCGCGGAACACCAGCGCAACGTCGCGGAGTTCAACCGCCACCAGAAGGCCCTCAAGCGCCCGCCCGCCGCTGCCGGATGAGCCGCCGGGGCCCTCAGGCGGCGAGCGTCTCCCGCGCGAGCAGCCGCCTGATGTCCCGGACGGCCGCCCGCCCGGCCCGGTTGGCGCCGATGGTGCTGGCCGACGGCCCGTAGCCGACGAGATGGACGCGCGGGTCGGCGGCCGCGCGCGTGCCCTCGATCCGGATCCCGCCGCCCGGCTCGCGCAGCCGCAGCGGCGCGAGGTGGTCGACGGCAGCCCGGAAGCCCGTGGCCCACAGGATGACGTCGGCGTCGACCCGTCGGCCGTCGTTCCACTCCACGCCTTCCGGGGTGATCCGGTCGAACATGGGCAGCCGGTCCAGGACCCCGTCGGCCAGTCCCCGGCGGATCGCGTCGTTGAGCGGCAGACCCGTCACGGAGACCACGCTCCGGGGCGGGAGTCCCTGGCGCACCCGTTCCTCCACGAGCGCGACCGCCGCACGGCCCGCCTCCTCGTCGAAGGGCCCCTCCCGGAAGACCGGAGGCCGGCGTGTCACCCAGGTGGTGGCGGCCGCGAGAGGCGCGATCTCCAGCAGATGCTGGGTGCCGGACGCGCCGCCGCCCACCACGACCACCCGCGCCCCGGCGAACGCCTCCGGACCCGGGTACTGCGCGGTGTGCAGCTGTCGTCCGCGGAAGGTCTCCTGGCCCGGATAGCGGGGCCAGAACGGCCGGCCCCAGGTGCCGGTGGCGTTGATCAGCGCCCGCGCGGACCAGGCGCCGTCGGAGGTCTCCACCAGAAGGCGCCCGTCGTCGCCCTCCCGGACGGCCCGCACCCCGACCGGCCGCCGCACGCGCAGATCGAACTCGCGCTCGTAGGCGGCGAAGTACGCGCCGATCACCTCGGACGACGGCCGGGCGGAATCCGCGTCCGTCAGCTCCATGCCGGGCAGCGCGTGCATCCCGTGCACCTTGCCGTACGTCAGCGAGGGCCAGCGGAACTGCCAGGCGCCGCCCGGAGCCGCGGCCCGGTCGAGGACCACGAAGTCGCGCTCCGGGTCGAAGCCGGCGCGCCGCAGGTGATAGGCGCCGGCCAGACCCGCCTGACCCGCGCCTATGACGACCACCTCGACCTCACGCACATCGTTCACGCTTCTACCAACGCCCGGGCGGACAGGGATCTTCCCGAACGCCGAGGGCTCACGACCGCCGAGCGGGGCGGCCGGGAGGTCGAGGGACGCCGACCCGCCGTGGTCGCCGGGCCCGGCACGGGCGCCTGCGGGGGTGTGGAGCGCGGCATATGGGTCAGGATGGTGGCATGTCAGATGCGTTCACCACCCGAGTCCTGTCCGTCGCCTCCGGTTCCCGGGAGAGGGTCGTCGACCTCACCGGCGACTGCGAGACGTTCCTGCGCGAGGTGGCCGCCGGTCGCGACGGCCTTCTGAACGTCTTCGTCCCGCACGCGACGGCCGGCATCGCGATCATCGAGACGGGCGCGGGGAGTGACGACGACCTGCTCGCCGCCCTGCACACGCTGCTGCCCGCGGACGACCGCTGGCAGCACCGGCACGGCAGCCCCGGTCACGGCCGCGACCACGTCCTGCCGGCCTTCGTCCCGCCCCACGCGACCCTGCCCGTGGTGGACGGCAGGCTCGAACTGGGAACGTGGCAGTCGGTGTGCCTGGTGGACACCAACAAGGACAACCCCGACCGTCAGGTCCGGCTGAGCTTCCTGGGATGACCAGGAACCCACCCGGCGCCTGACGGTCGAACCCGACGTCTGACGGTCGAACCCGACGTCTGACGGTCGAACCCGGCGCCTGACGGTCGCATCGGGGCCTGACGGTCGCGTCCGGCCCCGGGGTTCACGGCGCCCGGTGTCAGCGGCGCGGGCGTTCCAGGGTGAGGAGCAGGCCCTCGACAGCGCCGGGACCGATACGGCCCTTGACGTCGGCGGAGGTGATGGCCTTGAGGGCCCATCCGTCCTCGGCGTGCTTGTTCAGGACCTTCTCCAGTTTGTCGCTGTCCAGCGCGTCTCCGATCAGTGACTCGCGGAAGGTGACGACCTTGTATTCGAGGGCGTGCGGGTTGCTCATGTCTGGGGCCTTCCCGTGGTTGGACCGGCTGACGGAACCGGCACGGCACAGCCAACCACCGACCGGCCCTCCCGCGCGCGGCGGGGTCGACCCCCCCGGCCGGGCGGGCCCGTTCCACGACGGCGCACCGGAAGCCGGCCGGCGGAACCGCGGAAGCCGCGGCGCATCGCGGACGCGGCCCGCAGACGTCCACGACCGGCCTCTGTCAGAGGCATTCGCCCGCCCTCCGTCCGGCGTCCTGAGACGTCCCCCGTCGTTCACCGCGGGCCGGGCCTGGGATAGGGTCCCCCCGGTCCCGGCTACCGATCGAAGACACGCCGGTACGGGGAGTGTCGGAGGGGCGGCGAGCGATGGAATCCCAGGTGGGCGAGGGCGCGACCGTGGACCTGGACGGTGCGCGGCTGGAGACGTTACCCCTCGAACCGCTGCTGACCCGGGACTACGAGACGCGCCCCGCGCTCGTGTACGAGAGGTTGCGCCGCACTCATGGTCCGGTCGCGCCGGTCGACCTGCTCGGCGTGCCCGCCTGGCTCGTGCTGGGCTACCGCGAGGCGCTCGACGTGCTCCAGGACGACGCCGCGTGGCCGAAGGGCCTGGAGAACTGGCGGGCCCGCACGGACGGCGAGGTCCCGGCCGACTGGCCGCTCGGACCGTCCCTGGAGGTCAACCACGTCCTGATCCAGGGCGGCCCCGGCTACCGCCCGCTGCGCCAGGCGTGGGACGCGGCCCTCAAGCCGTTCCAGGACCCGCGTCACGCGCAGGCCAAGCGGCTGAAGAACGCCGTCACCGCCTACGCCGACGAACTCATCAGCCTCGTCGGACAGGCGGGCGGCACGGGCCTGGCGGACCTGTCCGCCCAGTTCTCCCGTCCGCTGCCGCTGATGGTGGCCAGTCATCTGCTCGGCTTCCCCGGTTCGCAGGGCGACGACGCGCTCATGGACATGTGGCGGGTGCTGGACGCCGGTCCGGACGCCGAGCCCGCGCTCCGGCGGCTGCTCGCCGCGCTGGCCGAACTCGCGGCCGTCAAACTGGAGAAGCCGGGGGACGACTTCCCCTCCTACCTGCTGGCCGCGCACCCCGGACTGTCGCTGGACGAGCTGGCCCGCGAGCTGTTCATGCTGCTGGGCATGACCTCGGACCACGTCGGGATCCTCATCTCCAACACGGTCGTCGACGTCGTGTCCGGGGAGGGCGGCGTGCGGGCGAGCCTGTCCGCCGGCATGGTCAGGGAGAGCATGAATCGGGTGGTCATGCGCAAGCCGCCCCTGGTGAACTTCGTGCCGCGGTTCGCGGCGAAGGACACCCGGCTCGGGGACTACACGATCCGGGCGGGCGATCCCGTGTGGATCTCGTCCGCCGCGGCGCACGCCGACCCGCTCTTCGCCGGCAACGTGTGCCCGGACACCACGGTCAGCACCCGCGCCCACCTCTCGTGGGGCGCAGGCCCGCGCCAGTGCCCGGCACGCGAACTCGCCTCGACGGTCGCGGCGGTCGGCGTGGGGCGGCTCTTCGAGCGGTTCTCCCACCTGGAACTCGCCCTGCCCGCCGACCAACTGCCCTGGCGTTCCTCGCCGTTCATGCGGGGCCTGCGCTCGCTGCCGGTGCGCTACGAGCTCGTGCCGACGCCGGTCCCGCCGCCCGCGCGGTCCCGGGCCGAGGAGTCGGCGCAGGACCCGGCCGAGACGGTGCTGCCGGATCCGGCCGTCCGGCAGCGCTCCTCGCTGTGGCGCTATCTGACGGGCCTGATCGGCGTCGGCCGCTGACCCGGCCGAGGCCGTCCCTCCGGGGGGACGGTGCCTGCGCGCCCGGCCCGGCCCTCGCGACGGGGGCCGGGCCGAAGCGGCCGGGCCGCGGTCGTCGTCCCGTGTCACGACCGTCCGGCCACCACCCGGCCAAGCTCGACGCGGGCGATGTCCGGGGCCGGGCCGGTGGCGTTGGCGAAGGTCACGCTGTTGACGCCCTGCTCCAGGTCGACGGGGACCCCCAGCGTCCAGAAGTCGTGGGCGCTCCAGGTGTTCTTGAAGGCCACCCTGCGCGGTGTCGCGGCGCCGACGGTGATGTCCGCCGTACGGGACACGATGTCCGTGTTGTAGGCGTGACCGTTGTCGCGGCGTTCGTCGTGCGCGTAGTGCACCACCAGCACATGGCGGCCGGAGACGGGGGCGAACACCCCGAACTCCGCCGTGCCGGGACCGCCGCCGAGGCCGCCGAGGCCGCCGAGGCCGCCGATGCCGCCGATGTGAAAGCCGCCGGGGGCGTGGGCGTCGGGGACGAGCTTCGCGCCGCCCCTCAGCACGGCCGACGCGGCGTCGCAGGACAGGACGCCGTCGGTCGAGCCCGTCCCCGAGACGTCCAGCGAGCGCACCGCCGCGTCCTGGGCGGTCACGGCGACACGGTTGTTGCCCGCCACCAGGTAGAGGCGCGACGGCCGGTCCGGCGCCGCCGTCGTCCACGCGCCGTGCAGGGCGAGCCGGACGGGCGCGGAGCCGCGCACGATCACCGTGTAGTAGCCGTCGCGCGGGGCGTACACGTCGAACACCGCCCTGTCGCCCCCGCGCAGGACGAGGGCGCCCGTGCCGACGCCCGCGGACGAGGAGTAGTCGTACGACGGCTGCCCGGTGAGGTCCGCGAGCGCGGCCTCGTACGACGCGGACGGGACCCCGGTGCTCGCGGTCAGGTCGACGCGGTCCAGGGTGACCTCGGCGTCGCCCTTGGCGAGCGTCAGCACATGGGCGCCGGCGGTCAGTTCGACGCCGAGGTCCTTCCGGGCGCGGTGGGCGTCGTTCTGCGTGGAGGGATACGACACCGTGGCCGCCTCGGCGCCGTCGACGAGCAGTCGCTGCGTGGCGGGGCCGCCGGACCCGTTGCCGTACAGGATCGCCAGGTCATAAGGGCCGTCCGCCGGGACGGTCACGGTGAAGTCGACCCTGCTGTCGGGGGTGCCGAGGGAGCCGACGTCCCTCGTGCCCGAGGCCGCGTAGCCGTTGGCGTCGCTCACCGTGCCGTGGGTGCGCACCTCGCCGCCGGTCACGACCGCGTCCTCGGCCTCGTACGAAGCCGACCAGGGCACGCGGGCCGCGGCCGGAACACCCGTGCCCGCCGGAGTCAGGACGATCCGGTACGCCGACATCCGGCGCAGCCCTCGCAACGGCACGGTCGCCGAGCCGTCGTCCGCCACGTCGACGATCGCGCGGGCGAGGACCGCCGGAGCGGCGTGCGGGCCCTCGTAGCCCGACCAGGCCGCCTCGGCGACGGTCGCGGTCACCGCGCGCCCGAAGACGGACCGCGGCACGTCACGCAGGACGACGTCCACGTCGCCGTCCGAGCCGCCGAGCAGGACCTGGACCTGACGGCGTGAGGCGTCGAGCGAGGCGAGGCCCTGAAGGGTGTCCACGGCGTCGGCCGGCGGCGGGGCCACCCGCACGGTGTCGCCGGTCAGCCCCGCGTACCAACGGAACAGCCACCAGGCGCCGTTGGGTATGCCGTTGCGCACCACCACGCCGCTCAGGTCGCCCGCCGCGTCCCAGTAGGCCTGGTTGGCGTGGACCTTGTTCCGCTCGAACATCGAGACCCACTGCACCAGTTGGCCCGGCACCGACAGATCGCGCCGGTTGGCGTACTCGTCGATGCTGATCCTCAGCGGCGCGATGCCCAGCCGGCGCTCGATCGAACGGCAGTCGTCGATGTGCCCCTGGAAGTCCCGCAGCGCGTCGGGACTCAACTCGTGCCAGGTCAGGACGTGGGGCAGGACGTCCTCCCGCTGGGCGAAGGCGAGGAAGTCGGCCATCAGCCGGTGGTGGTAGCCCGTCTCGTTGGGACCGGCGATCCTCGCGGCGGGGTCGATCGCGCGGATGCGCCGGTACACCGTCCGCCAGTCGTCGAAGAACCGGTCGCGGTTCGCCTCGTAGCGCTCGCGGTCCTCGACGCCGAGGTCGTACCAGATCTGGTCCGGCTCGTTGAACGGGATGTAGACGAACCGGTCGCCGTTCGGGTCCGCCGACACCTGCGTGACGACGTCGTCGACGCGGGCGAGGTACTCGTCGAGGCCGGGGTTCTCGTACGGCCATCTCGCGAAGACGTCCTGGAGCAGCACGTTGATCTCGCCGCCGCCGTTGCGGAACAACGACCGGGACACCGAGAGCGCGTCGCCGTTGGGATGCTGCGCGCCGCCCTCCGGCTTCTGCGAGATGCTCGTGATCTTCAACGGCTCCAGCACGGCGTCGCCCGGCACGCCGTCGTCACTGAGCCCGTACAGGGCTCCGTTCGCGCCGAGCAGCACGGGACCTTCGGGGACGGCGAGTTCGACGGTGAGGCGCTGCGGGACGGTCGGGAGTGCCGGGGAATCTGCTGGGGGGAGGGTGCCTGACATGGCGGTTGACTCCAGATGCGACGGCGACGAGAGCGGTTCCCGTGCGGGGGGTGGGGGAGGAGGCGAGGGCGTGGCGTGCGGTGCGGGGGGTGCGGTGGCCGGATCCGCGGCCAGGGCGGGCGCCGGGAGCGACCTTCACCACCTGGGGGCATGCGTAGGCGAGGGCTTCAGGACCGTTCGGGGCTGCGGGGCTGCGGGGAGGGCTGTGGGGGTGCGGATGTGTGTGGGGGCGGAGTGCGGGGGAGCGAGGGCGCGGATGGGGGGCGAGCGGCTGAGCGGGCGTTCAGTCGTGGGTCGGCGCCACCCCCGAGCTTTCGCGCACGATCAGTTCGGGCGCGGCCACGGGGTGCGGGGCGACCCGCTCCGACTCCTCCAGCGCGCCGTGCAGCAGCGTGAACGCGGACCGGCCGAGGCCGGTGAAGTCCAGGCGCACGGTCGTCAGGGACGGCGTGAGACAGGCGGCGTGCGGGGCGTCGTCGAATCCGGCCACGCTGACCTCGCCCGGCACGGACCGGCCCGCCTCGTGCAGGGCGCGCAGCACACCGACGGCGAGGTCGTCGTTGCCGCACAGGATCGCGGTGACGGCCGGGTCCGCGGCCAGCGCGAGGCCCGCCGCGCGACCGTCCGCCGGGCTCCAGCCGCCCCGCACCGGCCGGGGCAGGGGCGCTCCCGCGGCGCGGAGCGCGTCGCGCCAGCCGGCGCTGCGGGCCCCGGTGCGCCGGGTGCTGGACGGGATCGCCACGTAGTGCACCGTCTCGTGGCCCAGGGACAGCAGATGCGAGGTCGCCTCGAAGGCGGCCTCGCGGTCGTCGGTCCAGACCCAGGGGCGGTCGGCGGCGGGCGGACTCGCGGGGGTCTCGACCACGCCGACGACGGGCAACCCGGCGGGGACCGCGCTCAGCGCGCGCACCCCGGCCGGATCGTAGGCGATCACGATCAGCCCGCCGCCCGTGTCCGCGGCCCGCTGGACCGCATCGGCGACCGCGGACTCCGCGGCCGACTCCAGGACTCCGATCCCCACGGAGTAGGCGGCGGCACGGGCGGCCTCCTCGATGCCCCGGAGGATGGAGGCGTGACCGTAGTGGGTGGTGTCGGCGGTGAGGACGGTCACGGCGCGGTTGCGACCGCGGGCCAGGGCGAACGCGGTGGCGTTGCGCCGGAAGCCCAGGTCGCCGATGGCGGCGAGCACGCGCTCGCGGGTCGTCGCCTTGACGCTGGGATGGTCGTTGATCACGCGCGAGACGGTCTGGTACGAGACCCCGGCCGCCGTCGCCACGTCCCGGATGCTCGCGGGACGCTTCGTGTGACCGGTCGCGTTCATGATCCGATGGTGACCGGTCACACCGAGGAGGGTCAAGAGACCGGGGGAGCAGGCCGCCCCGGACACGCACGCGCACGCCCCTGGGCGTCCGGGGCCGAACGCCGTGGGGCGTGCCCGAACATCAGGACGCCCGGACGCCCGGACGCCCTGGCTGACGGTCGTGCGTCGTGCCCGGGCGGCCGCGGTGGGCCGGTGCTCAGCCCATGCTCTTCGAACCGTCCAGCGCCTCACGGATGATGTCCGCGTGACCGGCGTGCTGGGAGGTCTCCGCGATGACGTGCAGCAGAACCCGGCGGGCGGACCACTGCGCTCCCGGCTCGAACCACGGAGCCGACGGCAGCGGGTGCGCCGCGTCCAGGTCGGGCAGGGACCTGATCAGGGCGTCGGTGCGGTCGGCCACCTCGTCGTAGGCCTTGAGGACGTCCGCCAGCGTCTCGCCGGGCAGCATCCGGAACTCGTCGGCCCGCGCGGCGAAGTCGGCCTCCGTCTTGGCGCTGAAGTCGCCCATGGCCGAGGGGCCGTCGACGATGAAGTCGGCCCAGCCTCGTTCGACCGCGCTCACGTGCTTGATCAGCCCGCCGATGCACAGCTCGCTGATCGTGGCCCGTTCACCGGCCTGCTCGTCGGTCAGGTCGCGGGCGGTGAACCGCAGGAAGTGACGGTGCTTGGCGAGGGTCTCCAGCAGGTCGGCGCGCTCGCGGCTGACGGCCGGCGCTGCGGCGGTCTCGTCGAGGGGGGTGGGCTTGCTCATGGTTCGCCTTCTTCCGTGAGTGCTGTTCCGCGGTCGTAGGACCACCATAGGAGCCATAGAGGTCAGATCCTGACCTACTTCGGGAGGTGGCTGGAGTGCGTCGGAAGTACGGCTGGTTGAGGGAGGGCGGACCGTCCGGTTCCACGCCGGGACGCCCTTCTCCCGGCGTGTTCCGGCTGCGCTTCTGTCTTGGCGGGCGGGCCGCTCGCGTTTCTGCCCAGTCCCTCCGCCCGTCCCCCGTCCGCTCGTCCGGTTCAGCGCGACGCCGTCACCGCGGCGTCCGAGCCCCATGCGGCGGCGCACAGGGCCCGTTCGGTCTCCGCGGTGTACACCGACGAGGCCAGCCAGGCACGGGCGAAGCGGCCCGTGTCGGCCGGGAGCAGCCGGCCGAAGGCGTCGCGGGAACGGTCCGCCGCGGCCGCGTGCAACTCGTCGAGCAGGTCGGCGGCGGTGCCGAGGCCGACACGGCGCAGCCGCGCGCCGTCGCCGGCCGCGCCGCCCGGGAACGCCAGCACCCGGCGGCCCCCGGAGACCGCCTGGTGCACCCGGCGGCGCAGCAGGTGCAGCGGCGCCTCGTCCACCGGGTGGGGCACGACGGGCGTGCCGGTCGGCGTGGGCAGGTCCGCCTGCTGGAGACGGTCCAGACCCAGATCGACCCGGGCGGCGGAGTCGGCCGGGTGCTCGGCGGCGAGCAGCAGCGCGCGCGGCAGTGGTCCGGGGGCGAGCCGGGCCACGATCCGCAGCCGACTGCCCCGGGCGGCGGCCAGCAGTCGGAGGTTGTCGCGGTAGGGGAGCGTCGGGTCGTCGTGCGCCGTCGCCAGGCGCAGCGCGAGTCCGTCGCAGTCGGCCAGCAGACACTCGCCCGTCGCCGCCCGGACCGAGCCCGCCAGGGTGACGTCGAGGAACAGCAGGTCATGGCCGCCGTCGAGGGCCCGCGCGACCTGTTCGGCGACCGGCGTCGCCCACAGCCGGGCGAGCGGTTCGGCGTTCCAGGCGACGCCCGCGGCGCGCACCGCCCGCACCCCGGCCCCCGCGCCCAGCCGGCCGGTCGGGGAGACGGTCGCACCGGAGACCGCCAGCCCGGCGCGCGACAGTTCACGGTGCGTCAGAGCGGTGTCGCCGATACGGACGGCGCGGTCGGCGGCGCCGGTCGCCCGGCCCGGCCCGCCCGGCGCGACGTCGGAGACCGTGTAGAGGCGGCCTTGGGCGTCCGCGGTCCAGGTGACCGCGCCCGCGTAGCCGGTCGCGGTGAGGACGGGCTCCGAGAACAGTCCGTACAGGCGCAGGGAGCCGTCCGGCGCGTAGGGCTGCCGTACCGTTCCGCGCAGTTCGGCCAGTTCCGGGCCGCGCGCCGACGGCAGCCGATGGGCCACGCCAAGGACCTCGCGCAGGGCTTCCACCAGATCGGGCAGCCGGTGCGCGGGATCGGCCGAGCGGGCCGCCCGCACCCCGTTGACCACCGAGACCGCAGCCCCCGCGGCCCGGGGGAGTCCCGCGAGCCGCGCGGTGTGCGCGGCGCGCAGGAGTTCGGCCTGGAGGACGGCTCCCGCCCCGTCCGCTCCGGCGTCGAGCACGGCGGCGGCCGCCTCGAACACGGCCCGCGCGGCGGCGATCCGGACGGGGCCGGCGGACTCGTCCACCGCCGGTCCCGGCGCGCCGTCGGCCCCCGCCTGCTGCGGTCCGTTGCCGTGGCTCCTCACGCCCTCGGCCCGGGCGTCGGCGGACGCGGGGCAGGCAGGAGCGACGGAAGCAGAGCCGCAGGCGGAGGCGGAGTGGGAGGCGGAGGGAGAGGGGGAGGCGGACAGGGAAGCAGGATCGGAGCCGGAGCCGGAAGCGGAAGCCGAGGCCGGGGCGGAGACGCGGGCCGGGGCAGAGTCGGCTTCAGGGCGGGAAGGCGACGCGGACTCGGCTTCAGGGTGGGACGGGAACGGGGACTCGGCTATCGGCGCTGCCGAGGCGGCGGCCGCGCGGTGCAGGCAGTCCGGGGCGAGCAGGCACCCGCAACGGATCGCGTCCGCGCTGCTCACCGCACCGTCCACGACGAGCAGTTCCAGCTCGGTGTCGTCGTCGAGGGCGATCCGTACCGTGTCGCCCTCGCGGACCACCGGACGGGCCGCCAGCTTGGCGACCCCCGCGTCCAGCCGCTTGCGCAGCCGGGGCGAGAGAGCCTCGACGAGTTCGGCGGTCACGGACGGCGCGACCGGCGGCAGCAGGTCCTGGCTCATGCGATCTTCTCCCCTACCCAGCGGGCGAGTTCGAGCGGGCTGAGAGCGGCGACGGGCATGCCGGCGGCGACGAGCCGGCCCGCGACGCCCGTGGAGTAGCGCGGCCGGCCGGAGTCGTCGAGGCTCGCGCAGCCCAGCACATGGCAGCCGGCCCCGACCAGCGCACGCACCTCGGCGAGGAGCCCGCCGAGCGGGTAGCCCTCCTCGAAGTCGCTCACGACCACGACCAGGGTGCGCGACGGCACGGTGACCAGCTCGCGGGCGTGCCGCAGGCCCGCGGCGATGTGCGTGCCGCCGCCGACGCTGACTTCCAGCAGCAGGGACAACGGATCCTCGACATGGCCGGTGAGATCGATGACCTCGGTGGAGAAGGCCAGGAAGTGGGTGGACAGGGTCGGCACCCCGGCGAGCACCGAGGCGGTGAGCGCCGCCCACACGGTGGACGCCTCCATGGAACCCGACACGTCCGTCACCAGGATCAGCCGCCAGTCGGCCGACCGCCGGGAGCGGGCACGGAACACCGGGTGCTCGGGGACGACCCGGACCGTGCCGTCGGGCCCGCGCCGGGCGCTCGCCAGGTTGGCGCGCAGGGTGCGGGGCAGGTCCAGACCGCCGCCCGGACGGCGGCCGGGGCGCGGTGACGCCGCCCCGTGCAGGGCGGGACGCAGCCGGGTGGCCAGTTGCCGGGTCAGCGACTCCACCAGCCGGCGCACCAGCGGGCGCAGTGCGGCCAGCCGGGCCTCGGGCAGCCCGCCCGCGTGCCGCAGCACGGTGCGCAGCAGATCGACCGAGGGACGCACGCTGTCGGCGTCCAGCTCGGTGAGCACGTCGTCGCGGCCCGCCGCGGCGGCCGCCGCCAGCACCTCCTCCCGGATGCCCGGCCCGAAGAGCGCGGCCAGCTCCCGCGACCATTCGCGCACTCCCGGATACGGCGCCTCCCGGCCGCCGTGGCCGCCCCGGCCCGTGAGGTCCCCCCGGCTCCCCTCTCCGCGCCCGCTGCCGTACAGCTCGTCCAGGGCCGTGGCCAACGAGCGTGCGGAGGGCGGGAGTTCGTCGCTGCGTCGCCCGAGGACGAGCCGCCAGCGGTCGGCGGGCGCGAGGACCCGGTCCTCTCCCGCCTCCCCGACGGCGTCCACCGCGCGCGCGGAGGCGGGTCCGGGGGCGGGCGCGGAATCGGAGGACGCGGCTGCCGTGGCCGTGGACGGGGGCGTGGACAGGACGGCCGTGGGTTCTGCCGCCCCGGTCCGGCCCGCCGCCGGTTTCGTCGTGGTCGTGGGGTGAGCGGCCGGGGGCCGGGTGGCCGTCGGGAAGGGGGACGCGGATCCGTCCGCCGCCGTCGGTCGTGGGGACGCGGAGTCCGTGGCCGTGGGGACGGGGCAGGCCGTGGCCGTGGGGACGGGGGAGGCCGGTTCGTGCGCGCCCCGCGCGGGGAGCAGACCCAGCGCTCGCAGGGTGGCGCGGGCGGCCAGGTCCGCGCCCGCCCAGACGGCCAGGGCGGCCGGGTCGTGGCCGTCGGTGTCGGCCACGCGCCCGGTGCCCAGGCGCTCCTCCACGGACGCCAGCAGACGGTCGCGGGCCGCCGGGCTGAGGGTGTCGAACCCGCCGCGCAGCGCGGGCAGCCGGTCCAGGAACCGCCGGTCGGGCAGCTCCGACACCAGGTCGAGCAACGGCTCCAGGGCGGCGGTCGCGGCCTCCAGCAGGGGACCGGCGGCGGTCAGCACGCCGCTCAGCCGGGCGGTCAGCGCCGACCGGGACTCCGCGTCGACCGCGCCGTCGACCCAGGACGCCACCCGGTCGCCGAAGACCCGGGGATCCTCCTGCCCCAGCAGCACCCGGACGGCTCCCGCGGCGCCGCGCATCAGGGGAGAGCCGTCCGCGGCCAGCCGGGCGAGGGCGTCGGCGAGCCGGATGCCGCCGGACAGGTCGGCGCGGTGGGCGAGTTCGAGCAGAGCGTGCGCGTCGGCCGGGTCCTCCGAACCGGTCAGGCCGTCCACCTGGCGCACCGCGGCCGCGGTGAGCAGCTCGGCGACGGCGCCCGCCCGGACGGTGCGTCCGGCGTCGGTGCCCAGACCTGCCACATGTCCGGCCCGCAGCCGGTCCGACAAAGCGAGCGCGGCGAGCAGTTCGGGCAGGGCGCCGGCCCGCGGCAGAACCTCGGCGACGTCGTCGAGCCGCTCGTCGGTGAGTGCTCCGAGCCCGCACTCCGCGGCCTGCGCGAGCCCCGTCAGGACCTGCGCGGCCGTCGGGCCGCCCTCCTCCAGCTCCGCGCGGCGCCGTTCGCGCAGGACGCCTTCGGCGGCCTGGGCCGGGGTGACCCCGCGTACCCCCGCGGCGGTCAGCACGGCAGCCGTGGCGGGCGTCCAGCGCGCTTCCCAGCGGGACGTGAGGGCCTCGGCGCCGCCCGCGCCGACGACCTCCTTCGGCTCCCCGTACGGCACCCCGCACACCGTCAGTCTGCGCAGCAGCAGCTCACGGCGCCGGTCGAGGTCGGAGCGCAGAGGGTCGAGCCGCAGTTCCCGGCCGGCGGCCGAGGGGCCGTCCGGTCCGGGCAGACCCAGCGCGGCGACCTCGGCCTCGACGGCCGGGGCGAGCCCGCTGCGCGGCGCGTCCGGCGCGGGCCGTCCGGTGCGCGTGCCGACCAGCACCCGTTCCATCGCCCGCGCGACGGCCCGGCCCCTTCCGTACGGTTCGCCCTGCGTGAGGACCGTCTGCACCGCCTCGACCAGCTCGCCCCGGCCGGCCGCCGGTAGTCCGCGGAGCCGGGCCAGGTCCGAGGCGAGCCGGCTGATCTCGCGCGCGTCCGCGGGTCCCGACGGATGTCCCAGACCGCGCAGTTCCGCGCAGACCCGCACGGCCGCGCGCGTCAGCGCCTCCTCCAGGGCGACGGGGTCGCCCGCGGACCGGAGCACCATGTCCTGCCACTCCGGGTCGCGGATGCCGGCCGGATAGCCGGAACGCTCGTCCAGCAGGGGGTAGGCGTACGGGATGAGCGAGGTGATCCAGGAGACCGTTCCTGCCCCGGCGGCTTCGCCCCGCACGTCTTCGTGCCGTGACGTGGCGCGGGCGTCGTCCGCCGCCGTCGGATTCGTCTTCGGATTCGTCCTCGGAGTCGTTCTCGGATCCGTCCTCGCCTCCGGCCCCGATTCCGGGCCCTGGTGCGGCCCGGAATCCGGGTCCCGGTGCGCGACCGGGTCGGGCTGCGGTGCGGGGGCCCGGTCCGTGGCTCCGGCCGTCAACGCCGGTGCGTGGAAGGCGCCGACGAGCACGGCGGCCCGCCCGCCGCCCGCGGTGGCCTCGGCGATCCGGGACCGCATCCACCGCTCCCGCCGCAGGTCCAGTTCGGCCACCCCGCCCGAGGCGGCCGCGTCCGCGCGCAGCGCCCACCCCGTCAGCAGCGCGGCGCGGCGCAGCGCCTCCGGGGGCGAGCCCGGCGCGGTCGCCTCGACCAGCCGGTCCCACAGGTCGTCGCCCGGACGGCCCGTGAGCCGGGAACGCAGCGCCCCGGCGAGCCCGGGGGCCGCTCCCGGCACCGGGCCCTCGCGCCCCTCGCCCCACGCCCGGTCGGCGAGAGGCAGGTCGCAGGCGATCACGGCCACTCCGTGCCGGTCGGCCCAGCGCACGGCGGCCAGTTCGGGCGAGAAGTCGGCGAACGGATAGAACGCCGGGCCCGCGCCGCTCCCGAGGCCGCCCGGAACGGCGGCGAGCGCGATGGGGGCCCGCGTCTGCGCGTGCCCGAGCCAGGGGAGCCACTCCTGCATCTCGGCGGGCAGCTCCACGAGCAGCACGTCCGGCTTCGCCTCGTCCAGCAGCGCGGGCACGGCGGCGGCCAGCGAGGGCGCGTGGTGCCGTACGCCGATGAGGTACGGTCCCGCCGGGTCGGTGAGGGCGGCCAGCGCCTCGGCGGGGGCGGCGGGCGGCTCGTCCGGGGCGCCCGGCATGGTGGGGTGCGGGGACAGGGACACGGCCGTCAGCCCTCCAGCACCGTGCGCAGCTCCCACAGGGTGCGCCAGGTGGCGGAACCCTGCTCGGCGCGGCGGCGGACCGGGCCGTCCCAGTAGCCGCGCAGCCGGGCCGCGTCCGCGGGGTCGTCCTTGCGGACCACGCCGAGCAGATGGCCGGGCAGCAGGCCCAGGACGTCACGGTCGCCGGGGAAGTAGGCGGCCGCGAGCGCCAGCGCCCCCGCGACGGAGACGGCCTCCGCGGTGCTCATCACCGTGGACGGCCGCTCCACCTCCCAGCCCTCCGCGGACCGTCCCTCCCGCAGGTCGCGGAAGGCGGTGACCAGAGCCTCCAGGACGGCGTCGTCGACCTGGAAGGGCGCCCCGGACCGCTCCACCGAGGCGCGGGCCTGGCTGCGCACCAGCGCGGTCTCCGCGTCGAGGTCCGGGATCGGGCCGACCGTCTCGAAGTTGAAGCGGCGTTTGAGGGCGGCGGACATCTCCGAGACGCCCCGGTCGCGCAGGTTGGCCGTGGCGATGAGGTTGAAGCCGGGCGCGGCGTGCGCCAGCGCCTCCGGCGTGCCCGTCAGTTCGGGCACGGCGATGCGCCGCTCGGAGAGCAGCGACACGAGGGAGTCCTGCACCTCGGGCAGGCAGCGGGTCACCTCCTCGACCCGCGCGACGGCGCCCCGGGACATGGCGGCCAGCACCGGCGAGGGAACCAGCGCCTTGGGGCTCGGCCCCTGTGCCAGCAACAGGGCGTAGTTCCAGCCGTACTTGAGCTGGTCCTCGGTGGTTCCCGCGGTGCCCTGCACCACCAGGCCGCTGGTGCCGCACACGGCGGCCGACAGCAGCTCGGACAGCATCGACTTGGCGGTTCCGGGCTCGCCGACGAGCAGCAGCCCCCGCTCGCCGGCGAGGGTGACCACGCAGCGCTCCACCAGGGCCCGGTCGCCGACGAACTTGGCCTCGACGACCAGCCGGCGCGGCACACCCTCGGGCGTGCCGGCGCCCTCGGGCAGCTTCAGGGCGCGGCCGCCGCTGCCCATCACGAACGTGACGACGGCACGCGGGGTGAGCCGCCAGGCCGGCGGTCGCGGCCCGTCGTCGTACGCGGCGAGGAAGGCCAGTTCGGCGGCGTAGCGGTCCTCGGGCGGAACGATCTGCCGTTCCGGGGCCGGGGCCGGGGCCGGGGCCGAGGCGGGGGCGGTGGCGGTGGCTGTCATCGGCGCGGGCTCTTCCAGGGGTGAGGGGGCGGTGGTCATCGGCGGCGGCCCTTGCGGGTGGCCCGGGTGGTGAGCTCCTCGTAGGCGGGCGCGTCGCCGGAGCGCACGCGGTCCCACGCGCGCGTGAACAGCTCGGGCACCGGGACCAGAGGCACGGCGCGGACCCGGTCGCGCACCGGGTACAGGGCCTCCTTCCAGGTCTCCACCGGCAGGGCCGGGGACTTCAGGTCCAGCCAGCCGCAGGGCAGGAAGAGGGTCCGGCCGGCGCGCGCCCGCTTGGCCTCCACCACGAGGCCGGTCGCCGCGAGTTCGGCGCGGGCCTTCTTCGCGCGGGCGGGCCGCCACCCGGTCCAGCGCACGCAGTTGCGGTCGGTGGGATCCGGGAGGGCGAGGATCTGGAGGTAGAGCGCGGCCGCGTCCGCTCCGAGACCGTGCCGCGCGGCGACCTCGGCGACCAGTTCGGGCACGCTGAAGGCCGGGTCCTGCGCGTGCCCCGAAGCGCCGCGCGGATCGGTCCCCTCGGCGACGGCGTCGCCGAGGTCCTCGCCCAGGAGCGTCCGCAACGCGCGCATGCCCTGGCCCCGATGGGGCCCCACGAGGCCTTCGACCAGTCCGAACACCGGGTCGTCGGGACCGTCGAGCGCCCCGGGCCGCACCAGTACGGTCTCCTGTTCGCCGTACCACGGCCGCAGCACCAGCGACTCGCCCACGGCCGTCAGACCGTGCGCGTCCGCGCCTCCGGTCGCGGGCAGCCCGTAGGCCTTGCGCAGTTCGGCGGCGGTGGAGGAGCCCTTGTCGGTCCACGCGACGTCCAGGTCGAGCAGCAGCCCGGCATCGGCGACGCGCCGGCGCACGGCGGCCAGGCTCTCCGGCAGGACGGCCCGCAGCGGGTGCCCGTACGGCAGGGAGTAGGCGAGGCCGGCCAGGGCGGCCACGGCCCGCGTCAGGTCGTACCGGCCGGGCAGCGCCGCGGGGTCCTCCGCGACGAGGTTGCCGTCCTTGTCGGGCCGCTGCACGGTGGTGCGGTGGATCCAGGGGGTGAGCCGGGGGTTGAGGACCTCCTCCGCGGAACCCGTCGGCAGGCCGTCGAGCGCGAGTTCCCCGGCCAGTTCCTCGGGCAGCCGGACGACCCCGGCGAGCCGCTCGGCCCACATCCGTCCCGCGGCCCGCGTGTCCGGCCCGGACGTCCACAGGTCCCCGGGGGCCTCGGGCAGCAGCGCGCCGACGAGCGCCGCCCGGTCGTCGGCGTCCACGGACGCGAGCAGGCCGTCGCCGAGCTGTTTCTGACGGGGCTTCAGTCCGGTGGCGGCGATCACCTCGTCGGTGAGCTGCGGCGGGTTGCCGGCGAGCAGCAGCGCGGCCTGGAGGGGACCCAGCCCGCCGAGCGTCGCGGCCGCCAGGGCGTCGGGCGCCTCCGGCTGCCAGGGGGCGGGACCCTTGTCGCGGACGAGCCGGGCGACGGCCGCCGACGCGTCGGCCGGGTACACCGCCGGGTGCGCGCTCTCCCGCACCAGGGTGAAGTGGGCGGTCGCGCCGAACCGGCCGGTCGGATCGTGGTCGAGGGCGAGCCAGTTCACCCGGGCGTTCTGCCGGTCGATGCTCTGGCACCCGAGGACGACGACGGTACGGCCGTCCCGGCGCAGCACCTGCCCGGCACGCTCCTGCTTCTCGTACGGCTCGCTCAGGACGACCTCCCGCAGCCCGACCTCGGGCGCGGCCAGCGGCCCGTCGGCGATCGCCTCCAGCAGCAGGAGCAGCGCCTCCCGGTGCTGCACGGTCGTCGTCGGGCAGGCCGCCCGGTAGGCGAGCGGACGCAGCACGTCCAGCACGGGCGTCCAGACCGGGCCGATGCCGGGAACGGTGAACTCGTCGCTGCGCCAGCCTTCGGAGACGCCGGCCGCGCGGCAGGCCTCGGGCAGGGCCTTGCCGTCGGCGGGCTTCCCCGACAGCACATGGTTCACGGCGCGGATCTGGCGCAGGGTGGCCCAGCGCGCCTCGCCGCCCCACCACCCCTGCAACGGGGAGAGGCCGGTGACGGCCTCGCGCAACGTCTGGTCGTCGCCGTGCTCGGGCTTCAGGTCGGCGAACATGCCGTTGATCCGGTTGCTCTCCGCCTTCGGCCGGGCGACCGGCGGCGTCACGAACGCGGCGGTCGACTCGGCGAGCCGCAGCACCGCGCGCACGATCGCGCCGACCCCGGTGACCAGCCTGTCGTCGCCCAGCGCCGGCAGGAGGCGGGACACGGTCTCCCGCACGACCTCGTCCGCCGTGGGGACGTCCGAGCGGCTCTGGGAGGTGCCGTCGACCGCCCCGGCCGCGGCCAGGGCGGCCTGCCGCTCGGCCAGCGCCCGCGAGGCGGCCCGCACGATCGCGTCCGCCTGCTCGTCGGTCAGCGCGCGCAGCGCGGCCGACCCCCGCTCGTCGCGCGGACGCAGCGCGTGCCAGTACTCGGCAGGCACGACGAGCCGGGTGCCCGCGGCGAACTCACCGCCGCGCTCCATCGGCGTCAGCCGGCCGAGTTCGCCCGCGCCACGCGTGTCGTCGCCCGAGTACAGGGCGATCTGGCGGTGGAGACGGACGGCGACGGGCTCCGCCCCGCCGGGCAGCCGCAGCGCGCCGAGCGGAACGCCCGGAGCCCGGCCGCCCGACCAGGGCAGGGTGACGGTCCGGCCGTCCGGCGTGCCGGCGACCGTACGGGCCTCGGCGCCCTCGCCCTCGGCGCGCACCCACCGGCCGAGCACCGCGCCGTCGGTCCCGAAGGGCGTCTCCTCCAGGCCCGGTTGCAGCGGAAGCAGCTCGCAGTTCTCCTGCACCAGCGTCGCCCCCTCCCGGATGCCGGACCGCAGGAACGCGGGCAGCGAGGCACGCCCGTGCGTGCCGGTGGCCGGGTCGTACTCGAGCCAGACCTGCTGCCGGCCCTGACGGCCCTGGCGCCAGTAGGAGGCCCCGTCGCCCAGGACGCGGCGGCCGGCGGGCAGGACGGTGTCGCCGGCGTGCAGGGTGCGCCCGCCGGTCGCGCGCCCGCCGCCGGGCAGCGGGATCGACGGCGCGCCGGCCTCGGAGGAGCCGTACCAGTAGGCCGGGACCTGTTCGCCGCCGAGCGGGAAGACGTCGGCCGGGCGGGTGGACCAGTAGCCGAACTGCTTGCCGTCCTGCCGCCACATCACCAGCAGTTCGCCGTCCGTGTAGCGGAACGACGGACGCTGCCAGCGGTTCGGGGGCACGGGCATCCGCAGGTCGTGCTCCAGCAGGATTTCCCGCGGGCCGACGACGAACACCTTGTGCTCGCGCGAGACGACGAGCGCGGGCCACGCCTCCTGCACGGTCAGCGGGTTGTCGTGATCACGGCCGGGCTTGGTCTCGGCGTCGATCCTGCGCAGTGCCTCGTCGAGCGCCGGCCAGCCCAGTTCGTCCGGCACGCCCGCGCGCAGGGTCTGCCCGAGCAGCGGCGCGACCTCGCGCGCGGCGACGCGGGCCACGGCCGCCGGGCTGACCCGGGCGGCCACCGTGCGGAAGGGCCGCAGCCGTTCCAGCGCCGCGCGTGCGGCGGGCAGGCCGGCCGCCGCGGCCAGATCGCCCGCCGCGTCGTCCAGCCACTCCCGCAGCACGTCGCCGAGCACCGGGTGGGCGGCCAGGCCCTCCAGCACCTCGGCGCCGGGACGGGAGCCGCTGACGGCGCCGATGCCGGCGTACAGCAGACGGCGGGTGCGCGGGTCGGCGGCGGCCGCCGTCAGATCGCGCCGGCCGTCGCGGGGCTCGCTCAGCCAGCGGTCCAGGGCGAGGTGCACGACCCGGTCGGCGCCGGGCAGGGCCAGCGGCACCCCCTGGGCCACGCACAGGTCCAGCAAATCCAGGTCGGCGCCGGGGTGCCAGCGTCCCGAGCACAGGTCGACGGGCCGGCCCAGCTCGCGCAGTCGGGGGGCCATGCGTTCCACCAGGGCGAGAGTGGCCGGGGAGCGGCCGCTGACGGCGCTGCCGTGCTTGCGGTGCAGCGCCCACCGGCCGAGCCACTCCGCCGCGTCCACGTCGGACGCCGTCTCACCGGTGAGGAGCAGGTCCGCGCCGCACTCCGCGAGCAGCGCGAGCCAGAACTCGTCGTCCTTGACGGTGCGGCCCAGGCCCGCGGGCATGATCTCCAGCAGCCTTGCGCGCACCTGCGGCCGCTGCCCGGCGAGGACGGCGAGCGTGGCGCGGTAGGAGTTCCAGAAGGACGCGGGAGCCCGGACCGCGGCGGGCGAGGCGAGCAGATCGGCGACCAGCGCGCACTCCTCGGCGACCCGGTCCAGGCCGGCCGACCGGAGCAGTCCGCGCGCGTCCTGCGGCAGGGACGCGTACGGCGGCATGCCCGCCGCGCAGCGCTCCACCGTCAGCTGCCGGAACTGCGCCCAGGCGGTGACCGGGTCCAGCCGCGCGGCGAGCGCCCTGACGTGCTCCTTGAGCGCCTTGACCGTCAGCGCGCCGGCGAAGGCGAACTCCAGGAACACCGCCCGCTGGCGCTCCTCGTCGACCGCCAGCGCGTGCACCCGCTCGGCCTCACGTGCCTTGCCGAAGAAGGCGGAGGCGTACGTCGTGTTCTCGTGCTGGAGGAAGACGCGGGCCGCGTGCTCGTAGTAGGTCGGCAGGAAGTGCGGCACGGTCCGGCCGAGCCGGGCGCCCAGCTCCTCGAAGCCCTCCTTGGCGTTCCCGGGGCGGGACTTGGCCTGCCGGGCGAGGCGCTCCACGTCCTTGACCAGGGCGAGCGCGTGGTGGCCGTTGGCCGGGTCGTTGACCAGCGCCCAGGCGGGGAAGCCGAGCGTCTCCCGCCGCACCTGGCCGACCTCGGGCGTCGGCGCCTCGCGGGTCAGTCCGAGGAATTCCAGGGCGAGGTCCTCGGCGTCGCCGAGGGTGCCCGGCACGAGGCGCACGATCCTGCGGTCGTCCAGCGCGGGATGACCGTAGGTGCGCACGGTGAGCGTGTCGGCGTCCTCGCGGGCGGTGCTGCCCGGGGGCAGGACGGCGCCCGCGTCGAGCAGAAGGGCGGTGGTGTTCTCGTCGTGGGTCGTCATGCCGCCCGCTCCTCGTCCTCGATGTCGCGTCCGGCGTACAGCGAGGCCGCCATGCGCATGCCCTCCGACCAGGCCACCGGCCCGACCTGACCGAGCCTCAGCGCCCGGCCCGCGGCGTCGGTGAACGTGAGCGGGCCGGTCTCGGCCTCCTCGTAGCCCTCGTAGTCGCCCACCCACACGCGGGCTTCGACGGTGCGGCCGTCCTCCAGGACGGACGTCACGGCGTTGCCGCCGCGCACCCGGTAGCCGAGCTGGGTGACGCGGCCGTGCAGGAACCGCTGCTCCTTGAAGGCGCCGCCCGCGTACTCCTCGACGGACGAGTCCTGCGCGTCGAGGGCGGCGGGCCGTCGCCACACCTCGCGGAAGAGCTGCTGGGCGCGCTGCTGGACGCCGAGTTCCACGGCGAACTCCCGCAGCTCCTCCAGGTCGTCCAGGAGCACCGGGTGCGGGAGCCGCACCAGTCGGGGGGCGATGCGCACGGTGTCGCCGTCGAGGTCGACCAGGCCGAGGCCGCGCTCCGGGTCGGCGTCCCGCAGGAATCCCGCGACCTCGCCGTCGTCCCCGGTGACCACGAGGTCGCGCAGGGCGGCCTGCCAGGCCGGGTCGGGCCACACGTGGGCGATGACGGCGAACGGCACCGGCAGCGAGCGCACCATCCACCGCTCGACGTCGGCCAGGCAGCGCTGTTCGTGCCGTTCCAGCCACTCGACGAGCCGGCGCAGCCCCACCACCGCCGGCTCGTCGGCGATCTTGGGCGGCACGGACTTCAACCGCCGCCCCGCCGCGTTGCGGCACACCACCTTGCCGTCATCCAGAGCGACTTCGTAGTCGCCGGCCGACACCCACCCCATGTGTGCCTCCCGCACCCGCTGTGATCAAGTGCCGGGAACTGTAGATCAGGCCACTGACAACGGGGGCGGGGAGGCGGCGGGGGAGCGGTGGCCCGCTGACCGGGACGCGTGACTTCCGCAGGTCACGGCGAGGGTGCGACGACGCGGGGCCGGGCGCCATGCGGCCGGCGTGCGGCCGCATCCGGCCACGCGGGACGTGACGGCCGGCACGCGAGAGGTGACGGCTGCCGTGCGGGAAATGCGACGGCTGCCGCGCGGGAGACGCTCCGGGTCAGCCCTCTACCCAGCCGTGGTTCTTCGCGAACTGCGCGAGCCCGGCGCGCACCTGGAGGATCTGCTCGCCCGTGAGCGTGGGCGCCGCCGTCAGCAGCGCCTCGGTGACGTCCCTGGTGAACTCGTCCGTGCTGAGCACGTCGCACAGGACGTCGTCGTCGGCGGCGAGGGGCTTTCCGTCCGCCCCGCGCGCGAGCCGCACCCCGGAGGCCTTGGGACCGCGTTCGCCGTCCTCGATCTCGAACTCCACCACGATGCCCCGGCGGACCTGGGACTCGGGCATCAGCATGTCGTTCACGTGCAGGAAGACGTCCTCCCCGCCGTCGTCGGGCGCGATGAACCCGTAACCGCGCTGACTGTCGAAGCGCACCACACGACCAGCGACCATCCCAACCCCCAGCAACCTCGAAACACCACGTCGGTGAACTTGCTCAGATCGTAGTCAAGGCGACGGTCCCGGGCGACCACGGATCGCGGGCCGGACACGCGCGGCGGCGTCGGCTCCGCCACCGGGCCCGCGCAACCCCTCGAGCCCTGAAGCCCCTTTGCGGAGCCCGCCGGGTCAGGACTCCGCGCGCTCGGCGTTGCGCTTCTTGATCCGGACCGTCTCCTTGCGGACCTCGGCCTGCGTGGCGCGCTCCTTCTGCAGCCACTCCGGAGCGGCGTCCTTGATCGCCTCGATCTCCTCGGTCGTGAGCGCCCCGGTCACCCCGCCGCGGGCCAGGCCCGCGATGGACACGCCCAGCTTGGCCGCGACCACCGGGCGCGGGTGCGGTCCGTTCTCGCGCAGCGTGACCAGCCACTCGGGCGGGTTCGCCTGGAGCTCGTTCAGCTCGGCGCGCGTGACGACGCCCTCCTGGAACTCGGCGGGCGTGGCGGGGAGGTACACACCCAGCTTCTTCGCCGCGGTGGCGGCCTTCATCGTCTGGGTGTTCGCTTGCGACTTCATGCGGTCCAGGGTATCGGCCGCGGCGGAGGGCCCCGACCACAGCCGGTAGCCTGGCGGGATGACCGACTCCGCGGACACCCCCTCGTTCCGGCTCGCGTACGTCCCCGGAGTGACGCCCGCGAAATGGGCGCGGATCTGGGCGGAGCGCCTGCCCGACACCCCCCTCGTCCTCCTGAAGAGGTCCCCCGCCGAGGCCGACGGCCTCCTGCGCGAGGGCGGCGCCGACGCGGCCTTCGTGCGGCTGCCCGTCGACCGCGAGGCGTTCAGCGCGATCCCCCTGTACACCGAGACGACGGTCGTCGTGGTGCCCAGGGACCACGTGATCACCGCGGCCGAGGAGATCACCCTGGACGACCTCGCCGACGAGGTGGTCCTGCACCCCCTCGACGACGTCATCGGCTGGGAGCGGCCGCCCGGCGAGGCCGCCTTCGAGCGACCGGCGACCACCGAGGACGCGATCGAGCTGGTCGCGGCGAACATCGGCGTCCTGGTCGTCCCGCAGTCGCTGGCCCGGCTGCACCACCGCCGCGACCTGACCTACCGCACCCTCGTCGACGCCCCGCAGTCGGAGGTCGCCCTGGCCTGGCCGCAGGAGTCGACCACCGACCTGGTCGAGGACTTCATCGGCATCGTCCGGGGCCGCACGGTCAACAGCACCCGGGGCCGCGCCGGCCGGACCCCGGCGGCGGAGCCGAAGAAGGACGAGCGCCGTAAGCCGCAGCAGGGCGGCGCCCCGCGCCGGAGCACGGCCGCCGGAACCCGGGGCCGCGGCGCGGGCGCGAAGGGCGCCGGCGGAGCGAAGGGCTCGGGCGCGAAGGGCGGCGGAGCGAAGAGCGGGGGCGCGAAGAGCGGCGGCAGCAGGCGCGCCGCCGGCGGCGGAAAGCCCCGCCGCAGGTCGTAGGTCCCCGTCGGTCGGTCTTTCGAAGGTCGGCCTTCGTCGGCCGACCTTCGCCGGTCGGCTTTCCGGACGCCCACACCCGGCGAGCGGTACGGCCCGGAGCGGAGCGGTGCGGAGCGGGAGGCTACTTCGCGGCCGCCCGCCCGATCGACTCCACCAGCGGCAGCAGCCGGTGCGGGACGCGTTCGCGCAGCGCCACCTCGGTGCGGGTGCGCACCACGCCGGGCAGGCTGATGAGCTTCTGGACCACGTCCTCCAGATGCTCGTTGTCGCGCGCCACGACCCGGGTGACGAGATCGCCGCCGCCGGTGACGGAGAACGCCTCGACGATCTCCGGCACGGACGCCAAGGCGTCGCCCACGTCGTCGAGGTGGCCCTGGGTGACCTCGATGTGCACGAACGCGAGCACGGGATGGCCCAGCGCGGCCGGGGACAGCGACGGCCCCATGCCGGTGATCACGCCGTCGCGCTCCAGGCGGTCGAGGCGGGCCTGGAGGGTGCCGCGCGCGATGCCGAGGAGACGGGCGTACTCGCGCACGCTGGTGCGCGGCTGCTCCAGCAGCAGACGCAGGATGCGGGTGTCCAGCTCGTCCACGGTCACGTTCGTCGCCCCGTTCCTTCCCTCGCCCGTGCGTCCTCGGCCCCGCCGCCGGGCGACCGGCCCGCCCCTGCGAGACCGGCCCGCCCCTGCTGATCAGCGTGACAGTACCAACGCCGTGATGTGGCGCGAGCGGACGAGGCGGCCGAACGGCCGGGGACGCGGGTGTGCCGGGGGCCGCCCCGCCCGGTGGGCCGATGGCCGAACGGCGGTCCGCCTGCGGCCGCCCTGACTGGGCCATTGGCCCATCGCTGACCGACCCGGTTGAACCACTCGCCCATCAGATGCTGAGATGGACCGGTCGATGGCGCTGCGGACTCCGCGGCGCCTTTCTCATGTCGTTCGGCGGGTCGTGCTCACATCGCGCGCGGGCGCGGGGCGCATCAGGGTGGGGAAAGGGCGGGGCAGCTTGCTGAAGAGGGCGTTCGTGGCACCGGATCCGGGGCGGGTGCGACTGCGGTTCGCCGCCCGGGCGGTGCTCGGCATCGGGCTGGCCGTCGCGCTGTGCGCGGCGGCCGGGCACACCCTGACCGCGGCCGTCACGGGTGGCTTGGCCGCACTGCTCGCACTGTTCACGGTGACCGACGCGACGGTGCGCGGGCAGGCCGTGACGACCGCGCTGCTGCCCGTGGTCGGGCTTCCCGTGCTCACGCTCGCGGCCTTCCTGCACGACGTCCCCGTCGCCCGCGACCTCGCGTTCCTCGCGGTGGTCGGCGCGGGAGGCTATGCGCGCCGGTGGGGCCCGCGCGGACACTCCCTCGGGGTGTTCGCCTTCATGACCTTCTTCGCCGCGCAGTTCCTGCACACCGTCCCCGGCCGGCTGCCGGAGCTCTACGCGGCCGTGGCGCTCTCGCTCGCGGCGTCGTCGGCCGTGCGGTTCGGGGCCTGGTGCTACGAGCGGCGTATGCCGCCGCCGGCCGCCCTCGCCCCGCCGTCCGGCGGTACCGGGCTGGCGCGCATCACCACCCGGCAGGCCGTGCAGGCCACCGTGGGCGCGGGGATCGCCCTCGTCGCCGGACAGGCGCTCTCCGACCAGCGCTGGTACTGGGCCGTGGGCGCGACCTGGTGGGTGTTCGTGAACACCGCCTCACGCGGCGAGACGCTGGTCCGAGGTTTCCGGCGGTTCCTCGGCACCGTCCTCGGGATCGCCCTGGGCTTGGTGGTGACCGTGCCCCTGCACGGTGAGCCGGTGGCGTCCGTCCTGGTCGTCGCCGTCGCCGTCTTCGGCATCTTCTACACGGCGGCCGTCTCCTACACCTGGATGATGCTCGCCGTGACCGTCATGGCCAGCGCGCTGTACGGCCTGCTCGGCGTGCTCGACCCCGCCCTGCTCGCCCTGCGGGCGGCGGAGACGGCCGTGGGAGCGCTGGGCGCGGTGCTCGCGGTGCTGCTCGTGCTCCCGGTCACCACGCACTCCGTGACGGACGCGTGGGTGGAGCGCGCGCTGCGCTGCGTGCACGTCTGCACGGCCGAGGCCGCCGCCCGGCTCGCCGGGTCGGTCACGGCGGACCCGGCCCTGCGGGTGGCCGAGCTGGAACAGATCCTCGCGCGGGTCCGCCTCTCGCTGGCCCCGCTCGTGCATCCGCTCACCCCGCTGCGGGCCCGCAAGGAGCGGGCGCGCAGCGTGCTCGCGCTGCTGGACGACTGCGCCCGCGAGGTGCGCGGGCTCGCCGCGGTCGCCGCGGACCCGGAGGCCTCGCACGACGCCCGGCTCGTCGCCGCCTGCTGGCGGGTGGAGACCGCAGTCGAGGCGCTGACCGGCCCCTCGTCCGACGGCGGACGGGACGCGGTGCGGGCCGCCGCCGAGCCGCACGGCGCGCCCGCCGAGCCGGTCCTGGCTCATCTGCACGCCCTGGAGCACGCGCTCCTCGAACTCGCCGGACCGCTGCGCGGCTCGGGCCGCGTGTCCGTCGGTACCTGAGCGTCCCGTCCCGGCGGCCCGCCGACAGGGGACGCCGGGAGGGGGCGCCGGGCGAGCGTGGCTGGTCTAGACCGCTCGTGATCGACTGCTACCGTCACCCCGAGCAACAGCGTCAGCAGCGGCAGCGGCGACCCGGAAGGGGACAGCGGTGGCAGACCTCGGCGGACGGAGACGGCGCGCGTTCATCGGCTCGTTCACGGCGGCCGGAGGGCCCGGCATCGTGGCCGCCGCCGTGGACCCGGCCAGTGGGGCCCTGACCGTCCTGAGCAGGGTGAACAGCATCCCGGACCCTTCCTATCTGGCCCTGTCCGCCACCGGCGGGACGCTGTACGCGGTCAGCGAGACCGCGGACGGCGCGGTGGCCGCCTACCGGGTGAGCGGCGACGTGCCGGAGCCCGCGGGCCCGCCGGTGCCGGTGAACGGCAGCGGACCCACCCACCTCAGCGTGTTCGACGGCCACGTCCTCACCGCCAACTACGGCTCGGGCAGCGTCACCGCCGTCCCGGTCCGCGCGGACGGAGCCCTCGCCCGCGTCGCCTCCGGCGTCCTGCGGCACTCCGGGTCCGGCCCGCACACGCGGCGCCAGCAGGGGCCGCACGCCCACCAGGTGCGGCCCGATCCGAGCGGCCGCTGGGCGGTCAGCGTCGACCTCGGCACGGACTCCGTACGGGTGTGCTCCCTGCGGGACGGCAGCCCCGTCCTGCATCGCGAGCACGCGCTGCGCCCCGGCTCCGGCCCGCGCCATCTGGCCTTCCACCCCGGGGGCCGGTACGCGTACGTCGTCAACGAACTCACGCCCACCGTCACGGTGTGCCGCTGGGACGCCGCGGACGGCGCCCTGAAGCCGCTCGCCGAGGCGGCGGTCCTGCCCGGCGCGCCCGCCGGCGACGCCTACCCCTCCGGCCTCGCCGTCTCACCGGACGGCCGGTTCGTCTGGACGGCGACCCGCGGCGAGGACGTGCTCTCCGTGTTCGCGGTCGGGGGGGACGGGGAAGCGCTGCGGTTGGTGGGCACGGTGCCCTGCGCCGGGCGCTGGCCCCGCGACCTGACCGAGTCCGGGGGCTTCCTCTACGTCGCGAACGAGCGCTCCGGCGACGTCACCTGGTTCGCCCTCGACCCGTCCACCGGCCTGCCCCGGCGCGGCGGTTCCCTCGCGGTCCCCGCCGCCTCCTGCGTCGTCCTCGGCTGAGCCGCCGCCGGCCGTCGCGGCCGCAGGGCCCGCCCCGGACGAGGTCGCCCCGCGACGGCCCCCGCCGCGCCCCGAGGCACGCCTCAACGGGGCCTGAGGCGAGTGTCCGGAGGCCGAGTGTCCGGAGGCGGCGTGACAGACGCGTAGGGCCCGCTCCTCACCCGGAGCGGGCCCTACGCGTCTGATGGCGTCCTAACGGCTGTGTCAACGGACCGGCGCGCCCTGCGGCTGCGGCGGCGCGATGCCCAGGGCGGTCGTGTACTTGCCCAGCGCGAGCTTGCCGATGGCCGGGTACGGGCCGAGCGCCTCGGCCGCCGGGCAGCCGGCTTCCCTGGCCGCCTCCTCGATCAGCGTGGCGTCGATCTCCGGGCCGATCAGGTACGGCGCCAGCGCCAGCTGCTGCGAACCGGACGAGCGCAGCTGCTCCGCGACGGAGGCGATCGAACCCTCCTGGTCGAGGGCCGCGGCCATGACGGGCACGGCCAGACGCGCGGCCAGCAGCATGCCGGTGATCCCGGCGGCCTGCACGGCCTCCTCCCCGCCCACGGAGGCGAGGATGATGCCGTCGGCGGCGGTCGCCACGGTGAACAGACGGGCGCGGTCCGCGCGGGCCAGGCCCGCCTCGGACAGCCGCACGTGCAGGGCCTCGGCGAGCAGCGGGTGCGGGCCGAGGACGTCGGTCAGCTCGGCCGCGATGCGGCTCTCCATGACCGCCTGGCGGACCTGGCGCAGCAGCGCGCCGTCGGGGCCGGCCAGCAGCGGCACGACCACGGCGACCGGGCCGTCGGGCTCCTTGACCTCCAGGCCGGCGGCACGGGCCTGCTCGAAGCGGGCCGTGCGCTCGTCGGCGGCACGCACCAGGACCGACTGCAGGGAGGGGAACTCGGAGTCGTCCCCGTCGAGGTAGCCGATGCGCGCGTCCAGGCCGGGAAGCTCGGAGCGGGCGATGCTCACGACCTCCTCGGCGAGGCCGCGGGTGGCGGCGCCGGGCGCGCCCGGAACCGCGAGGACGAGCGCCGGCGCGCCCTCGGGAGCCGCCAGAGGCTCGGGTCGGCGGTGCCGCCCGGGCTGGCGAGGTCGCGGCATTCGTACTGGCAGGCCGGACGCGGGCCCAGTGGGGGAGCTCATGGCGAGGCATGTTACTGGCTTCTTGGGCTCCCCTGTTCGGGGAGGGTGCACGTGAGCGGTATCCGTCCGCTTTTGTCTGATGAGTTACGTACGGATCAGAAGTGATCAGCGTGTTTTCCGGACGACTTGCCCTCCAAGGGAGTAATCCCCCTTTTGCGGGGTGACGTACGGTCCCTGCGCACGACGCATCAGGGGTGGTGCGCCACCGAGAGCAGGGTCTCCTCGTACGGCCAGACGAACGTGTCCGTCGTGAGCGCCACGGCAATGCGCACGGCCCCCTCCAGCGGGTCGCCCTCGGCAGGCGTCCGCCGGGCCTGCGGCAGTGCTCGCGCCATCTCCTCCTCCAGGGGGACGAGAAGGGGAGCGCCGATGTCGAACAGGCCCCCGGTGAGAGCGATCAGGGGTTCCCCGGCGGGCGGGCACACCGCGGCGGCCGACTCCACGATGTGCCGGGCCGCCGTGCGCAGCACATCGCCGGCGACCGGGTCGTCCTGCGCACAGGCGGCCACGGCCGGAGCGAAGGAGGCCACGACGGCCGCACGGTCGGAGCGCGGGTACAGCAGCCCCGGCAGCCCCGGAAGGGGGCCGAACCGCTCCCGCGCGCGGGCGAGCAGCGCGGCCGAACCGCCGGGACGCCCGTCGTACGCGCGCAGGGCGGCCTCCAGCCCGGCGCGCCCGATCCAGGCGCCGCTCCCGCAGTCGCCCAGCAGGTGCCCCCAGCCGTCCGCCCGCCGCCACGACGTCAGATCCGTGCCGATCGCGATCACACCGGTCCCCGCGGCCACGACGGCCCCGGGCCGTGGACCGAGGGCGCCGGCGTAGGCGGTGACGGCGTCGGCGGCGAGCGCGGTCGTACGCACCCCGAACTCCCGGACCAGCGCGGCGGGGAGTTCGGCTCGCAGCGCCTCGCCCAGCGTGCTGAACCCCGCCGCGCCCACGACGGCCGTGGCCGGCGCCGGCGCGCCCGTCTCGGCCGCCAACGCCCGTGCCAGCGGGGCAAGTCGCGCCATCAGATCGCCGGGATCGATGCCCCGCGCGCCGGTGCGCACGGGTTCCGGGGACGAGCGCCGGCCCAGTACGCCCCGCCCGACGGTGCCCACGGCGACCCGCAGCCCGGAACCGCCCGAGTCGACGGCCAGGACACCGACGTCGCCCACCGGGCCGACGTCCGAGGAGTGCCGCACACGGCCAGGCGGCTCGGTCATGGGATGCAGCGGACTCCCCGTTCTTCCGGTGAGCGGACGTCAGGCGGGCACGGAGCGGGTGTGGGACGGGCGCGGGGCCGAACGCGACGGCGCGGCGACCTCGAGGACCTCGACGACTCGACGACCTCGACGAGGGGGAAGACTAGCGTCGCCGGCGGTGCCCGGGCGGGGAGGATCGGTGCCGGTGCGCGGGTGGGTGAAGTGCCAGTAGGGTGACGCGTTGTGGCACCACGACCTCTGTATGAACTTGTCGAAGCGGGCTGGGCGAAGGCCCTCGAACCCGTCGCTGAACGCGTCGCCGCCATGGGGGACTTCCTGCGGGCCGAGATAGCGGCCGGCCGGACGTATCTCCCGGCCGGGGCGAACGTGCTGCGCGCTTTCCAGCAGCCCTTCGACGACGTCCGTGTCCTGATCGTCGGCCAGGATCCCTACCCGACGCCGGGGATGGCCATCGGGCTGAGTTTCGCGGTGGCGCCCGAGGTGCGGTCGCTGCCGGGCAGCCTGGAGAACATCTTCCGCGAGATGCACTCGGACCTCGGCGTGGACAGGCCGTCGAACGGCGATCTGACGCCCTGGACCCGGCAGGGCGTGCTGCTGCTCAACAGGGCCTTGACCACCGCTCCGCGCAAGCCCGGCGCGCACCGGGGCCAGGGCTGGGAGGAAGTCACCGAGCAGGCCATCCGGGCGCTGGCGGCACGGGGCAAGCCGCTCGTGTCGATCCTGTGGGGGCGTGACGCACGCAATTGCCGGCCGTTGCTGGGGGATCTCCCGGCGATCGAGTCCGCGCATCCGTCCCCGATGTCGGCGGACCGCGGCTTCTTCGGCTCACGGCCGTTCAGCAGGGCCAACGCCCTGCTCGTCGAGCAGGGCGCGCAGCCGGTGGACTGGCGACTGCCGTAGTCCGGCCCCGCCCGCCGCGACGGTACCGCGCGACGGCGGGCGGTGACCGCAACCGCGAACGGCCCCGGCCCCGGACCCGTTGGGCGGGGACGCCCGAACCGGCGGCGGGGCCTCCGGAGGCGCTCCGGCATGCGAGCGCCGACCGGCCCACACCGTCGGCCTGCACCGTCATCCGGGCCCGCGCCGCCGGACAGTCCGACGCACCACGCACCACGCGCCACGCCTACGGGCCGAACCCGGCACCCGAAGCCGGCGCCCGTGCCCGCCGCTCCACCCCGCCCGCGACCGGCCCGCGCCGGACGGCCACGCGACGCGGGCCGTCATCGGCTCGGGCTGCTCGGGCTGCGCACGCAGCGCGCGCTACCGGGGTCGGTCCCGCCGCGGATACGGGCGGTTCGGGCTCATCCGACCACGGCGGCCCGTACGCACAGCACGTCGGGCAGGTGCGAGGCCAACTGCCGCCAGCTGTCGCCGTCGTCGGCGGAGGCGAACACCTCGCCGTTGCGGTTGCCGAAGTACACGCCGGCCGGGTCCGCGTCGTCCGTGCACATCGCGTCGCGCAGGACCGTGCCGTAGTGGTCCTCCTGCGGCAGCCCCGCGGAGAGCGGCTCCCAGCTCTTCCCGGCGTCCGCGGTACGGAAGACCCGGCACCGGCGGTCGGCCGGCACCCGGTCCGCGTCGGCGTTGATGGGGAACACGTACGCCGTGTCCCCGCGCGAGGGATGCGCGGCGACGGCGAAGCCGAAGGTGGACGGCAGTCCCTCGCCGATGTCGGTCCACTGTGCGCCCGCGTCGTCGCTGCGGTAGACCCCCCAGTGGTTCTGGAGGTAGAGGCGGTCCGGGTTCGCCGCGTCCCTGGCGACCTTGTGGACGCACTGGCCGAACTCCGGGTCGGGATCCGGCAGGAACACTGCCGACACACCGGAGTTGGACGGAGCCCAGCTCGCCCCGCCGTCCGTCGTGCGGAACACCCCGGCGGTCGACACCGCCACGGTCACCGCCCGCGGGTCGCGCCGGTCGGTGAGGATGGTGTGCAGGCCCTCGCCGCCGCCGCCCGGCACCCAGCGGGAGCGGGTCGGGTGCTCCCACAGCGGGCGGACCAGTTCGAAGCTCTCGCCCCGGTCCTCCGAGCGGTACAACGCGGCCGGCTCCGTGCCCGCGTACACCACGTCCGGTTCGGCCGCCGCCGGGTGCAGCTGCCACACCCGCTCCAGCGACGCCCCCGTGTCCTGCGGGAACCTGACGGCCGGGCTGGCCGGTTCGGTCCAGGTGCGGCCGAGGTCGTCGGAGTGGAACACCGACGGCCCCCAGTGCGCGCTGTCGCCGCCGGCCAGCAGCCGCGGGCGCTCGCCGCGGGTGTCCACGGCGAGCGAGTAGATCGCCTGTGCGTTGAAGTAAGGGGTCTCGTCGAACTCCCACACGCCGCCGCGCCGACGCCCGATGAACAGGCCTTTGCGCGTGCCCACGGCGAGCAGTACCTCGGTCATGCCGATCACCTCCGCTGTGTCCTCGACATCGTCGTCCCGGACACCGGCCAGTCTGCACCCCGCCACTGACAGTCACCTCCGGAAACGCCGTCGACGCAGGTCGCGGCGGGTGTGGCGGGCCGGCGCCGCGCGACTTCGGCCGCCTCGCCGATGAGCACCGGACGCGTGCGGCGCGTATGGGAGGGAGCCGGGATGTTCATGTGCTCACGAGGAGGCGGCCTTCGATGGCGTTCCGTGGTCCGAAGGTGTGGCTGTGGCGCTGGCGGCGCAACCCGCTCAAGCGTCGCGCCGACACGGTGGAGTCCTGGGTCGTGCTCGGCGTCTGGGCGCTCACCGTCCTCGCCGGGACGCTGGCGGCGTCCGCGACCGCGGACTCCGTGGGACAGGGGCTGGCGCGCGAGCGTGTCGAGTGGCGTCCCCTCGTCGGACGACTGACCGAGCGCGCCCCCGGCAAGACACCGTCCGGCGGTTCCTCCAGCGGTGACAAGGTGTGGGCGAAGGTCGGCTGGACCGGACCGGACGGCTCCGCCCACACCGGCCAGGTCCGGGTCGGCCCGGGCAGCGCCGCGGGCACCCCGGTCGAGGTCTGGACGGACCGCCGGGGTCGCCTGGTGACCCGTCCGGTCAGCGCGTCGCAGGCCAGGCTGCGCGCATCCCTCGTCGGAGCCCTGGCCGGAGTCGGTGTGGCGACCCTGCCCCTCGCGGGCGGGCGCGTGGTGCGCGCCGGACTGGAACGCCGCCGCATGGACCAGTGGGACGTCGAATGGGCCCGCTTCGCCGTGCTCTGGGGCCGCCCGACGAGCTGACCGAAACCACCGAGCGGCGAGACATCGCCGAGCCCCGGCGCGACAGGCCTGGGCGGCGAGCCGGGTCGGGCCGGCGCGACGGCTCCGAGCGGTCCGTCGCGTCCGACGGGGGTCCGAGCGGTCCGTCGCGTCCGACTGACCCGTGCGCCGGACCGGTCAGGCCCGAACGCCCACCCGGCCACGGTCGGCCGGCCGCCCGGCACAACTGTGCGCTCGCTTCTCAGTGGCGGTGCGTGGGCTATCGGCGCGAGGTCCGTCGGTTCGCGACGGCGGACACGCTTCGGGTGGCCCCCTCGGGAAGCGCGCGTTCCAGGATCCCGTCCACGTCGGCGGCGTCGGGGAGGGTGCCGAAGGAGTGCCCCCAGTCGCCGCCCAGCCGGGTGGCGCAGAAGGCGTCGGCGACAGCGGGCGGCGCGTGCCGCACCAGCAGGGAGGCCTGGAGGGTGAGCGCCATCTCCTCCACCAGCCGGCGGGCCCCGGACGGCGTGGCCGTGGTCAGCCGTGACGTCAGCCGGACGACGGCCGCGTCCAGCCGGGCGTCCGCGCCGCGCGCGTGGGCGAGTTCGGCGAACAGCGCGTCCGCGGTCGCCGGCTCGCGCGTCAACGCCCGCAGCACGTCGAGGGCGTTGACGTTGCCCGAGCCCTCCCAGATCGACAGCAGAGGTGCCTCGCGGTAGTGCCGGGGCATCCCCGAGTCCTCGACGTAGCCGTTGCCGCCGAGGCACTCCAGGGCCTCCGCGGTGAAGGCCGGCCCCCGCTTGGTGACCCAGTACTTGCCGATGGCGGTGGCGATCCGCCGGAAGGACCGCTCGTCCCCCTGGCCGTCGTCCCCGCGCACCGCCCGGTCGGCGGCCCCGGCCAGACGCAGCGTGAGCGTGGTGGCGGCCTCCGACTCCAGCGCCAGGTCGGCCAGGACGTTGCGCATCAGGGGCTGGTCGAGCAGGCGGGCCCCGAACGCGCTGCGGTGGCGCACATGGTGTCCGGCCTCCACGAGTGTCTTGCGCATCAGGGCCGCCGACATCATCACGCAGTCGAGCCGCGTGCAGTTGACCATCTCGATGATGGTCTTGACGCCCTGCCCCTCGGGCCCGACCAGCCAGGCGACGGTCCCGTCGAACTCCGGCTCGGAGGACGCGTTGGAGCGGTTGCCGAGCTTGTCCTTGAGCCGCTGCACACGGAACGTGTTGCGCACGCCGTCGGGCAGCACCCGCGGCACGAGGAAGCAGGACAGGCCGCCGGGAGCCTGCGCCAGCACCAGGAACACGTCGCACATCGGCGCCGACGTGAACCACTTGTGCCCGCGCAGCGTGTACACCCCGGGCTCCGCCGTGGGCGCGGCCGCGGTCGTGTTCGTCCGGACGTCGGACCCGCCCTGCTTCTCCGTCATCCCCATGCCGGCGAGCAGGCCGCGCTTGTCCGTCGGCACCCGCAGTCCCGGGTCGTACTCCCGGCTGGTCAGCAGCGGCTCGTAGACGGCGGCGAGTTCCGGCTGCCGGCGCAGCGCGGGGACGGCCGCGTACGTCATGGACGTCGGACAGCCGTGCCCGGCCTCGGTGTGTCCCCAGGCGAGACCGCCCGCCGTGCGCGCCACATGGGCGCCGGGCCGGTCGTCGGCCCAGGGCGCGCCCGCCAGGCCCTCGGCGACCGCCACCCGCATCAGCTCGTGCCAGCTCGGGTGGAAGTCGACCTCGTCGAGACGGTGACCGTACCGGTCGTGCGTGCGCAGGACGGGCTCGTGCCGGTTGGCCAGGTCGCTCCACTCCTGGGCCTCGGCGCTCCCGGCCAGCAGTCCGGTCCTGCGGACGTCCGCCTCCGCCCAGCCGGCGCCCTCCCGCCGCAGCCCCTCCAGCAGCGCGGAGTCCTCGGCGGCGTCGTAGGGGGCCAGCGGCGGCGGCTGGTTGGTGACGTGGTGCGTCCCACTCGCCGACGCCGAGGAGAGGAACTGCGGCGACGGCGGGGACGACGGGGACGAGGGGGAGGGCGAGGGGGACGAGGAGTGCGCGAGCGTCGGGGCCATGCCGACCATGTTGCACTCTGTCTGCGGCCGCAGCAATAGTGCAACATGGCCGGCGCACGTACAGTACGTGCCCATGCGGATGAACGTGCCGGCGCGGCCCGGCGAGGTCGACCTGCCCCCGCTGTCCGCCCGGTCGGTGGTGCTGAGCCTGCTGCTGGGCGCGCATCCGCCCGAGCTGACGGCCAGGGATCTGGTGGCGGGGGTGGAGCGGTTCGGCGTCGGCGGATCGACGGTGCGGGCCGCGCTGAGCCGGATGGTGGCGGCGGGCGACCTCCGCAGGGCCGACGGCGTCTACCGGCTCAGCGACCGGCTGCTGGAGCGCCGGCGTCGGCAGGACGACGCCGTGCACCCGCACACGCGCGCGTGGGACGGCGACTGGGAGATGCCGGTGATCACCGCGACCGGCCGCGACCCCGCCGACCGCGCCGGACTGCGCACCCGGCTGAGCGACCTCAGACTCGCCGAGCTGCGCGAGGGCGTCTGGCTGCGCCCGGCCAATCTGGGCCGTCCCTGGCCCGCCGACCTGGACGGCGTCGTCCGGCGTTTCACCGCCCGGCCGGACGCGCCCGCCCGTGAGCTGGCCGAGAGCCTCTGGCCGCTCGACGCGTGGGCGCGGACGGCACGCGCCCTCCTGGCCCATGTCGAGGGGGCGCGACAGCCCGCCGACCGTTTCACGGGCCTCGCGGCGGTCGTCCGGCACCTGCTGGTCGACCCCGTGCTGCCCGCCGTCCTGCTGCCCGACGACTGGCCCGGCGCCGAACTGCGCGCCCTCTACGACCAGCACCGCCGCGAGCTCTCCGCGGCGGTGCTGGGGACGGCTCCCTGACCCTGGGCGGCCGTGCGAAGCGCTGGGTGGGGGACGCTCGGCACGGCCGCCTTCTCACCGTGGGGGGACCGGGGAGCGACCGCCGGCAGGTGGCGCGCACCCGCCGGTCCGCCCGGCGGAGTACGGGAGAGCCACCCGCTGCCGGGCGGCCACGCGCTGCCGGGCGGCGAAGGGCCTATTTGTAGGTGATGTCGGACGACGCGTACTTGCAGTAGGTGCCGTCGGCGCCCGCGCCGTTCTTGGGCGGCTCCGCGCCCGTGCTGTTGCCGATGTACTTCTGGCAGGGAACGATCTTCTTGCTGCTGTCCCCGACGATGGTGATCTTCTTCAGGGTCGCGCTGTCGCCGTAGTTGGTGTTGATGCCGACGAGCCGGCCGCCCTTGTACGTCGCCTCGATGGTGTTGAGGTTGATCGTGCGCTTGTACTGGCCGCTCTTGCAGTTGCCGCAACTGCGCACGAAGGTCCCGAAGTTCTTCACCGCGAAGTTGGAGACGTTGAGCGTGCCGCCGCCGTTGAACTGGAACACCTTGTCGCTGGCTTCCTTCGCCCCGCCGCCGGAGACGGTGTAGACGTTGGACGACGAGGACCCGAGGAAGGTCGCCGCGTCCTCGCCGACGTCCTCCCACCAGACGTTCTGCAGCGTGCAGTTGCCCAGGCAGTGGATGCCGTCCGCGGCGGGCGCGCCGATGATGACGTTCTTCAGGACGGCGCCGGCCTTGAGCTCCAGGATCGGGTCCTGGTCCTCGTTCTGGCCGCCGCTGCCGAGGTCGCCGCTGCCGTACAGGCGCTGCATCCCGTAGTCCTTGGTGCCGGAGACGGAGATGGTGGCGGTCACCGGCTTGCTGCTGGTCGGGGTCGGCCAGGTGGCGGCGCTCGCCGGCGTGAGCGCGCCACTGGTCATGATCATGCCAACAGTGAGGCCGACCGCGGCCAGTCCGCCGGTGAGGGCGCGCCCGTGCGACCGGCCACCGGGCCGGGCCGTCGACGCCCGCGCCGCCGGGGGCGTGTGCGGAGTTGCTGATGAAGTCGCTGGTGAAGTCATGTCCCGATGCCTTCTTCCGGATGGGGGACGGGGGACGGGGAAACGAACGGTGAGACGAACGGACGGGAGCTGAGGGGTACTTGCAGGAACGGCGGGACCGCGAGCGACGGACGGGAAGCGGCTCCGCAGGGTCAGAGCTTTCCCGCGCCCGCGCCGGACGTCACCGAGGCGACGACCGAGGAGGCGGGCTCGGCGGTGTAGCTGTACGGCGGCTTGGTGAACGTCCCGACGCGGGACAACTCGGTCGCGGCTCCGCCGAGGTCGTTGCCGGTCAGGTTGGCGTAACCGTCCACGTCGCTGTCCCGGCTCGTCGTGACGGCGACCAGGGTCGAGCGGAAGACGTTGTTCTCGACGAGCATCTGCGCGCCCATGCGCGAATGGACGGCCGTCTCGGCGCCGACGACGTAGTTGTCGTAGAAGTGACCGGTGCCGAAGCGCAGGCTGGGGATGCGCGAGTAGACGTCGGTGAACCGGTTGTGGTGGTACGTCACCCTCAAGTGGCCGGTGTCCTGGCTCGCGTTGTTGTCGCTGTGGCCGACCAGCGAGCCCTTGTAGTGGTCCCTGAAGGTGTTCCACGACACCGTCACGAAGTCCGAGGCGTGATTGATGTCCAGCAGGCCGTCGTAGTAGTCCTTGTCGTGGTCGCGGTCGGCCGAGAAGGAGTTGTGGTCGATCCACACCTTGGTCGAGGCCTGGACCTCGATCCCGTCGGCGGGCTTGAGCGGCTTGCTGATGTTCAGGTTGCGGATGACGACGTTCGTCACCTTCTTCAGCCGCAGCCCGCCTCCGGTGAACCCGGAGGACGAACCGACGCCCAGCACCGTGGTGTTGGAGCCGATGTCGACCTGACCGCTGAGCGTGATCAGGCCGTTGACCTTCACCACCTTCGCCGTGCTGCCGGTCACCGCGGTCTTGAAGGCGGACAGGGTCGACACGGTGACCGCGCCGGCTCCGCCGCCCCCGGTCGTGCCGGCGCCGAAGCCGACGGGCGCGCTCTCGGCGGCGGCGACGGCCGGCGGCGGAACGGTCAGGACCGCCGCGGCGGCGAGCGCGGCGGACACCGCGACGAGAACGGACCTTCGCGCAGGTGTACGTGGGGGACCTGTACGCATGGGGTGCGCCCCTTCGTGAGGAAGGAATAGGTACAGACGGGGATTCAGATATGTGTCTGTTGTGCGACTTGCTGAACTCAATGCAGAGGCGGTGCGTTCATTTGTGGGGTTCTGGGAGCGGGTCGGTCACACTGCTGAACGGAACGTAGGGGGAAAGCGCTTTCTCGTCAACGCCTCGCGCAGAAGACTTCCCGCCGCGCCGAAGCGTCCGGCCGGATCGGCAAGGGCTTGCCGCCCGATGGCGTGGGAGCGCTTCCATGGTGGGCGTGTGCATGCCACCATGCCAAGCGGACCGTCACCGTGAGGCCGTCCGCGAGTGGCCGTCCGCGTGCGGACCGTCCGCCTGCGGACCGTCTCCGGGAAACCGGGCCCGCAGCCGCCGTCCCCCGCTCACGCACTCGTTCGCCGTCGTCAGAGCAGCCATCGAGAAGGGACCGAACGTGTCGACCACCACCCCCCGCACGACCGCTCCGGCCAGAAGAAGGCCGGCCCCCGCACTCCTGGCGCTCCTGGCGGCACTGGTGTCGTTACTCGCGGCCGCCGCCCTCACCGCACCCTCCGCCTCCGCGCGGACGCGGGCGCTCGGTCCGGTCCCCGCCGCCACGCTCACCGAGGTCGCCGGCTTCGGCACGAACCCCAGCAACCTCCAGATGTACGTGTACGCGCCGGCGAACGTCACCGCGCACCCGGCCGTCCTGGTGGCCGTGCACTACTGCACGGGTTCCGGACCGGCCATGTACAACGGGACCGAGTACGCGCGACTGGCCGACCGGTACGGGTTCGTCGTGGTCTATCCGTCGGTCACCCGCAGCAGCAAGTGCTTCGACGTGTCCTCGCCCCAGGCGCTCAGGCGCGGCGGAGGCAGCGATCCCGTCGGCATCAAGTCGATGGTCGACTGGACCGTCCGCACGTACGCGGCCGACACCGGACGGATCTTCGTGACGGGCATCTCGTCCGGCGCGATGATGACGAACGTCCTGCTCGGCGACTATCCCGACGTGTTCGCGGCGGGCGCCGCGTTCGCGGGCGTCCCCTTCGGCTGCTTCGCCACCGGCGACGGCTCCGAGTGGAACAGCCAGTGCGCCGGCGGCAACGTGATCCACACGCCGCAGGAGTGGGGCGCCCTGGTGCGCAACGCCTACCCCGGTTACACCGGCCCGCGCCCGAGGATGCAGGTGTGGCACGGCACGCAGGACGACACGCTGCGCTACCCGAACTTCGGGGAGGAGATCAAGCAGTGGACGGACGTGCTGGGCGTCGGCCGGACCCCGGCCGCCACCGACTCGCCCGCGGCCGGCTGGACCCGCACCCGCTACGGCGCCACCGGTGACCGCGCCCCCGTCGAGGCCGTCAGCCTCCAGGGCGTCGGACACAACGTGTACGACGGCAACGGCATGGGCGCCCGGGTCCTCACGTTCTTCGGCCTCGACGCCTCCGTTCCCGGGCCCGACCCCGAGCCGCAGCCCGGCCCCTGCCGCGTCACGGCCTCCACCAGCGCCTGGAGCACGGGCCTGACCGCGTCCGTGACCCTCACCAACACCGGCTCCGCCACGATCAACGGCTGGAAGCTGGGCTTCACCCTGCCCGCCGGGCAGACCATCACCAACGGCTGGGGCGCCGGCTACGCGCCGGCCTCCGGGGCGGTGACGGCGACCAACGCCGCCTACAACGGCACCCTCGCACCCGGCGCGAGCGTCACCATCGGCTACCAGGCGAACCACACGGGCGACAGCGCGGCACCGGGCGCCTTCACGCTCAACGGCACCGCGTGCACGAGGGGTTGAGCCCGCGAGGGGTGGCGTCCGCGCGGAGTGGCGTCCGGGAGGGGTCGCGTCCGGGACGGGTCGCGTCCGGGGCGGGTTGAGCCCACGAGGAGCTGGGCCTACGTGGGGCTGGGCGCGGGGCGGGTCGAGCCCGGTCGAGCGCACGGCGGGTCGCGTCCGATGACGGGCGTGGCGGGTCGCGTCCGGTGACGGGCGGGTCCGCGACCGGGCGGGTCTACGACTGGTCGGGTCCGCGACCGGTCGGGTCCGCGAGCGGTCGGGTCATCGTGGGGTGGGGCGGTCCGCGGGACACGGGGGGCCGGCCGGGGGGCGCGCGAGGGGCGAACGAGCGGCCGACCCCGCCGCGGCTCTCAGCGCCGCCCAGTCCGGCAGCTTCACCACGCCCCGCCCCAGCGAGGAGCCCAGCGCCGCCTCGGCCCGCTCGATCGCCAGCCAGCCCGCCCACCCGACGGGCTCGGCCCCGGCCGCGCGCAGCGCATCGAGCGGATCGCCGGGCAGTCGCCGTCGCGCGAGCACCGGGGCGTCCTCCAGCACCGACTCCGCCGTCTCCTTCGCGCAGGGCCGGTTGGTGCCGATGACCCCCGTCGGACCCCGTTTGATCCAGCCCGCCACGTACTCGCCCGGCGCGACCTCACCTCCCCGTACGACCCGGCCCGCCGCGTGGGGCACCGTGCCGCCGCCGGCGTCGAACGGCAGCCCCTCCACGGGCGATCCGCGGTACCCCACCGACCGCAGCACCAACTGGGCCTCGACGTCCTCGTAGCGGCCGGTGCCGGTGACGCCGCCCCGCCCGTCCGGCGCCGTCCGCTCGAAGCGCACCGCGCCCACCCGGCCCTCGACGGCGAGCAGGGCGACGGGGCGCAGGAAGAACCGGAGCCGGATCCGCCGCCGGGCGCCACCGGCCGGCGTCGCCGCCCAGCCGCGCAGCACCTCCACGTTGCGCCGCTGCGCCGCCGGCAGTCCGGACGGGTCGCCGTACGCCGGGTCCGACGCCAGCTCCGCCTCGTCGACGAGCACCTCGGTGTCGGGCAGCGCGCCCAGCTCGCGCAGTTCCTTGGTGGTGAAGCGCGCCTGGGACGGGCCGCGCCGCCCCACCATGTGGATCTCGCGCACGCCGCTCGCGGAGAGGGCGTCCAGCGCCCCCTGCGGCATGTCGGTGGGGCTCAGCTCGGCCGCGCCCCGCGCCAGCATCCGGGTGACGTCCACCGCCACGTTTCCCACGCCCACCACGACGGCCGCGCGGACGTCCCGCACGAATCCGTCGTCGGCGGCGACGGCGTCCGGGTGCGCGCTGTACCAGGACACGAAGTCCGTCGCCGACCGGCTGCCGGGCAGGTCCTCCCCGGGAATGCCGAGACGCCGGTCGGACGCGGCGCCCACGCAGTACACGACGGCGTGGTACAGCTCGCGCAGCCGCTCCACGGGCACCCCGTCCGCGCCGACCCGGACCCCGCCGAGGAAGCGCACCCGCTCGTGTTCGAGGACCGCGCGCAGGCTGTGCTGGAGGGACTTGATCTTCTCGTGGTCCGGGGCGACGCCGTACCGCACGAGCCCGTAGGGGCAGGGCAGCCGGTCCAGGACGTCGACGAGCACCTCGGGGTCCCGCTGGACGAGGCTCTGGGCGGTGTAGACCCCACTCGGCCCCGAACCGACGACGGCGACACGCAGCACGGCGGAACTCCTTGCCCCAGGGGTACGGAGAAGAGCGCTGGCGTCTCCAGCATCGCACCGCCGCCGCTCCGCTGACAGGGGCGTGCCCGCCCACCGCACGCGTGTGCGTTCGTATGCCGGGTCGCCGGGCGTCAGCGCATGCCGCGCATCCGGGTGATCTCGCTCGTCTGCTGCGCGATGACGTCGTCCGCCATCTCCTCGATCTGCACGTTGTTGCCCTGGGCCTTGACCTCCGCGGCCATGGTGAGCGCTCCCTCGTGGTGGGTGATCATCAGGGAGAGGAAGAGGGCGTCGAACGCCTTGCCGCGCGCCGCGCGCAACGCGGCCAGCTGGGCCTCGGTCGCCATTCCGGGCATGGCGGTGTGGTCGTGCCCGCCGCTCGCCGGCTTCTCGCCGTGCGCCGTGAGCCAGCCCTTCATGGCCCCGATCTCCGGTCCCTGGGCGGCGGCGATGCGCAGGGCGAGCCGTTTGACGTCCCCCGACCTGGCGTGGTCCGGCACGAGTTCGGTCATCTTCAGCGCCTGGGCGTGGTGCTGGATCATCCTCTGCGCGTACGACACGTCGGCGGTGTTGGGGGTGTCGTCGTCGGCGCGCTGCTCGGCCGCCTCCTGGGCGGAGAGGGTCCGGTTCGCGTCGCCGGGCCCGCCGGGCGCGATCACCGAAGGCCCTTCGGCCGCAGGTGACGGGTCGTCCGGTCCGGAGTCGCAGCCCGCGAGGGCGAGTGCCAGCAGCAGTGCGACCGAGGCGAGGGGCATGCGACGGACCGGCACAACGACCTCCTGGGATCGGCGAGTTGGGAACGGAATCGCTCCCTGTCTGGATCTATGCACCACGGGTCGCATCAGTGAACGGAAAGATTCATGACGAGTGCGTTGCCAACCTTTGATATGTGCATGATGAAGACGATACTTCGGAGCACCGCGAACCGTTCCCCGTGAACGGTGACAAGGGAGGATGCAGTGACCCTGTTGAACGATCCTCGAACACGACGCAGACGGCTGTCGGTCGCCGCCGCGTGCACCGGTCTCCTCGCCGCACTCCTGACGGCGGTCCCGGCGGCCGCGACCCCCGACCCGGGGGACGGCCCCGCCGCGCAGCGGAAGGTCTCGCAAGGCGCCAGGGCCGATGTGGCCGCGGCGATCGCCGACGGCGCGATACCCGGGCAGGACGAGATCGTCCACTCCGCCAACATCCGGCACCTGGCGAACATCCCCAAGGACGCCTTACCGGGCACCAACTCGGACCTGGCGTTCCAGGGCACGTACGCCTTCGCGGGCAACTACGACGGTTTCCGCGTCTTCGACATCAGCGACCCGAAGTCGCCGAAGACGGTGGCCCAGGTGCTCTGCCCCGGCTCGCAGAACGACGTCTCCGTCTCGGGCGACCTGCTCTTCCTGTCGACCGACTCCTCGCGCAGCGACAGCAGTTGCAACAGCACCACCCAGCCGGTGACCGAGAAGTCCTCCTGGGAGGGGATGAAGGTCTTCGACATCAGCGACAAGGCGAACCCGAGGTACGTCGCCGCCGTCGAGACCGCCTGCGGCTCGCACACCCACACCCTGGTGCCCGAGCGCAAGAACGTCTACATCTACGTCTCCTCGTACTCGCCCAGCGCGGCCTACCCCGACTGTCAGCCCCCGCACGACGGCATCTCGGTCATCAAGGTGCCCCGCAAGGCGCCCGAGAAGGCCGCCGTCGTCGACTTCCCCGTGCTGTTCCCGGGCGAGGGCCCGGACGGCGGCGGCAACCCCGGCGGTCCGGTCAATCCCGGAGTGTCCAAGACCACCGGCTGCCACGACATCACGGTGCTGCCGGACAAGGACCTGGCGGCCGGCGCCTGCATGGGCGACGGCATCCTCTTCTCCATCAAGGACCCGGAGCACCCGAAGGTCATCGACCAGGTGCAGGACAACGTCAACTTCGCGTTCTGGCACTCCGCGACCTTCAACCAGAAGGCCGACAAGGTCGTGTTCACCGACGAGCTCGGCGGCGGCGGTGCGGCCACCTGCAACGAGGCGACCGGCCCGAACCGCGGCGCCGACGGCATCTACGACATCGTCGGCAAGGGCGACAAGCGCAAGCTCGTCTTCCGCGGCTACTACAAGATCCCGCGCCACCAGGCGGACACCGAGAACTGCGTCGCCCACAACGGCTCGCTGATCCCGGTCAAGGGCAAGGACCTCATGGTCCAGGCCTGGTACCAGGGCGGCGTCTCCGTCTGGGACTTCACCGACTCGACGAAGCCGAAGGAGATCGCCTACTTCGAGCGCGGCCCGCTCAGCACCACCACCCTGCAGACCGGCGGCGCGTGGTCGGCGTACTACTACAACGGCTACATCTACTCCAACGACATCGCCAAGGGCTTCGACGTCCTCAAGCTCGACGACAAGCGCACGGACCCGGCGAAGCGGGTGCGGCTGGGCGAACTCAACGTCCAGACCCAGCCGGACTACTTCGACTGATCCCCGGCCGGCCGGTCCGTCGCGAAGAACCGTGACAGATCGGCGCCGGCCCTCCCGCCGGGCGCCTCGGCGTCCGGCGGGGCGCCCTGCTCCCAGTCGAGGCGGTAGCGCGCGAACAGGTCCGCGCGCAGTCTCACGAGCGGCAGCGGCACGTTCGGCAGCACCATCGCGTAGACGGCGCCCATCAGCTGGGAACGCAGCATCGGGTAGTCGTGGGCGGCGTCCTGCGAGCCGTGCCGGGCGGCGGTGTCCCGCAGGAGTTCGGCCAGTCGCTGCTGCTCCGGGCACTGCAGGAAGCCCTCGGCCTGGAGCAGCCCCGCCATGTGCTGACGCATCAGCACCGTGCGGTCCCGGGCCAGTCCCATGATCGCGTCGATGGCCCGGGCCATCCGCTCCCGGCCGTCCTCGGTGTGCGGCTCGCGCTCCAGCGCCTCTTCCAGGGTGCGGTGCATCAGGCGGTGCACCGCCGACTGCACCAGTTGACGCTTGCCGGGGAAGTAGTACGACACCAGGCCACGCGCCGTGCCCGCCCGGTCGGCGATGTCGCCGAGGGTCGTGGCCTCGTACCCGCGCTCTCCCACCAGTTCCACCGTGGCGTGCAGCAGCCGTTCCCGGGAACGCCGCCGCAATTCCTCATTGACCGAAGCGCTGCGCGGGGACATCCTGTAACTCCTGCGTTGACTGGCTGCCAGCCAACTATACTCAGGAACCCGGTCGGCTCCGCCAGGAGTTCGCCGGGCTGCCGCCTGCTCTGGGCGACGCGGGGGATCGTCCAGAGTGGGCGCGCTTCTTCCCCGATGGTGTCCTGAGGCTACCGTCGCCCGTTCACACGCCGTGATTCCCGCCGCTCCGGACGCCGTTGTTCCCGGCGGCCCGCAAGTGGTTCTCCCGTCAGTGGCCTACGCCGTGTCCGCGCCGGTCGTTCGGTCCACGGGTTCCAGCAGTTCCAGCACCGGCCGCAGCCCGTCCGGGCGTTCCGCCGCCGGCAGGTGGTCCACGAAGTGCACCGCACAGCCCAGAGCGGCCGCACCGCCGTCGGCCCACCGGTTGTCGCCCACCATCAGCGTCCTGCGGGGGTCGGCCCCCAGCGCCTCGCACGCGATCGTGAACAGCCGCGCGTCCGGCTTCTGCACGCCGTGCTCGTACGACAGGGTGTACGCGTCGACGTACGCGTCGAGGCCGTGCGCACGGAACACGGGCCGCGGATCCCAGCCGATGTTGCTGACCACGCCCACCCGCACACCGCGCTCGCGTAACCCGCCGAGCACGGCCCGGGCATCGGGGTACGGGGACCAGGCGGCCGGCGTCATGTGCCGGTCGTACAGCGCGTCGTACAACTCCGGTGCGGGCAACGGCACCTGACGGCACAGGGCGGTGTACGCGGCCCGGTGCAGCTCCGCGCTCTCGTCCCGCACCCGCCACAGCGCCGCCAGTTCGCCGGGCACCCGGACCGGGGCCGCCCCGCCCGGCAGCGCGCCCGCCGCCTCCAGAGCCCGCGCCGTCCCGGCCAGCTCCCGCTCCGGCATGGTGAGGCCCGCCGCGCGCAGCACCGAGCGCAGCCAGGACTCGGCGGACTCGATGCGGAACAGGGTCCCGGAGAAGTCGAACAGCACGCTCGTCATACGACCGATCCTACGAACCCCGGCGACCCCGCCACCTGGCACTGCCCTGCCACCCGGCATTGCGCTGCCGCACCCGCCGGGCCTGCCGCGCCTGCCGCACCCGCCGGGCCTGCCGGGCCTGCCGGGCCTGTCGCACCCGCCCGGCCTGCCGCGTCTGCTGCGCCTGCCGGGCCTGCCGGGTGTGCTGCGCCTGCCGCGTTTGATGCGTCGGGACGGAGCGTCGCCCGACTCGCCCGTCGCTTCGTCGGGCGTCCACCGACGTGCCTTCGGTCTCGCCGTCGGATCGACGAGCGGGCCGTCGTCGGGGTGAGCGCGGGCGACGCGGTCGGCAACCCGTGGCGCGCCCGCCGCGGTCGGGGTCGCACGGTACGCCGTTCCGCTCCGTGCGTCCGGTACGCCGGGTCGCCGTGTACGCGGATTCCGCCGGTCACGGGCGGAAGCGCAGGTGGGCCGCGATCGCCAGTGCGACCAGCGCGGCCCCGAGCAGCCAGCCCGCCAGGACGTCCGAGGGCCAGTGCACCCCCAGCCAGATCCTGGTCAGTCCCACCCCCGCCACGGAGATCACCGCCGCCGTCACCGCCGTGCGCCACAGGACGGGACCGGCGCCGTGCCGGCGCAGCAGCCACAGCAGCAGACCGCACACCACCGTGGCGGTCAGGGCATGACCGGAGGGATAGGCGGCGTAGTGCGCCGAGTCGACGGGATCGGGCCAGACCGGGCGGGCGCGGCCGACGGCGGCCTTGAGCGCCTGCTGGATCACGGTCCCCAGCGCGGCCGTGACCACCAGCCATCCGGCGGTCCACCGGTCCGCGTGCCGCCACAGCAGCCACACGGCCACCGCCGCGCCCAGCAGACGCATCGTCACCGGATCCCAGACCCAGTCGGTCAGGATGCGGCAGACCCGGGTGACGTCGGGATCGGCGACGGCCCAGCGGTGAGTGGTGCGGGCGACGTCCCGGTCGGCGGTCGTCAGCGGCCCCCACTCGCCCACGACGAGGGCGAGGAGGAGGACGGAGCACAGGCCGAGGACGAGCGCGACCCGGGCGGCCGTGCGCGGGGCGACGGAACGGGGCGGTGAGCCGACGGACGCGTGGTGCATACGACGATCCTCGCCGATCGGGCCCGCCGAAAGCGACCCCGAACGCCGCGCCCCCACGCGATCCGGCACCCCACTGCCGGACCCCCCGTCCCCGGGGCGCGGATCACATCGTCAGCAGCATGGCCAGCATGCCGATGCCCATCGACAGACGGCACGCCCGCGCCACCTCGGGCCGGTCGCCCCACGCGACGGCGACGCCGCCCGCGCCGGCGGCGGGCAGCAGTCTGACCCCCGCGAGGAGCACGTATCCGGTGAAGTAGGCCAGCAGTGCGCCCGTCAGCAGCGGGACCCCCGAGCCGCCGTGGCCGTGGCCGTGTCCGTGAGCCGGAGCGCCGGCCATCATCGCCGCCATGTAGACCATGGCCCCCGTGCCCACCAGATGGTGCAGGTGGTGGGCGCCCGTCCTGACCGACCACAGGGCACGCAGCGCGGCCGCGCCGAAGACCGCGGCGTAGACGGGCCACGCCCACGGCGGCGGGGTGAACACGGCCGGCGGCACCGCCATCGCGGCCATGCCGAAGCCCATGAGCGCCTCGCCGCCCGCCGCTCGTCTCTGTTCCTCGACCCCGCTGCGCATCCGCAGCAGGCAGTAGGCCCCGGTCGCCGCGCACAACGCGACGAGCAGCCAGCCGGGCGAAGCCGGTCCGTGCACGCGCACCTCCCCGCTCGACGTTCCTCGCTCGACATTCCCCGCTCGGCGTTGCCCGCCGGTGGTCACCCGCCGCCCGTCGGCGGCTCGGTGGCGCTCGGCAGCCGCAGGGCGTCCGCCGTCGAGGAATGCGATGCCCATGTCGTGGCGCGTACACGCGGGCGCATGGGAGTGCACGGGAGCACGGGAGGGAGCGCCGAAATATTTCACGGGTAAAACACATGTTAAATTGATGGGTATGAGCAGTGCGACCCCCCAGCGACCCGGGCCCGGGCGGCGGCCCCTCCCCGAGCCCCGCAAGCGCCCCGGCCGCCGTCTTCCCCTCGCCGGGGCCCTGAGGCTCGGCCGCCCCTCGGACATCTGGTTCAAGCCCGCCCTGAGCGTGATCGCCGCCGTCGCCCCGCCGAACCTGCTCCTGCTGGCGCTCGGACGGCTGGACCTGGCCGTGTACACGATGGCCGGCTCCCTGTGCGCCCTCTACGCCCACAACCGCCCCTACGCGGCCCGGGCCCGCGTGCTGGCGCTGGTGGTCCTCGGCATGACGAGCGGCCTGGCCGTCGCCCTGCTCGCCGCCTCGCTGACCGCGTCGCCCGTGATCCTGGTCACCGTCGGCGCGCTCCTCGCGGCCGCGCAGAAGGCCGTCTGCGACGCGACCCGCCTCGGGCCGCCCGGCAACGTGGTCCTCACCTTCATCAGCTCCGCGTCGCTGTTCGTGCCGCAGACCCTCGGACAGGTCCCCGGCCATCTCGGTCTCGCTCTCGCCGCGGGCGGCTGGGCCTGGCTGGTCGGCATGGCGCCCGCACCGGTCCGTCCGCACGGCCCCGAGCGGCGCGCCACCGCGCACGCCCTGAACGCGGCCGCCGCCCGGGTCGACGCGCACACGGTGGACGAGGGCGAGGACCGGGCCCGCGCCGCGGCGGCCGCCGCCGTGCACGCCGCCTGGCAGACGCTCCTGTCGGCGCCCGCCGGGGAGAACCGCCGCGCGCTGGAACGGCTCGTCGTGCGGGCCGAGATCGCCCTCGCCGCCCCCGCCGACACCGATCCGGCCAGGCTGCGCGACTGGGCACGCGAGCTGCGCGGCACCGCACCCGTCCCCCGCCCCGCCGACCTGGCCGACGACGACGAACTCCTCGGCGTCGACATCGAACTCGCCGCCGACCGGACGCCGTTGAGGCATCGTCTCGGCTCCTTGGCACCCCTCGCGGCACGCACCGCCCTGGGCTGCGCCCTCGCCGGGTACGCCTCCCTCGCCCTCGGCGTCGGCCGCCCCTACTGGGCCCTGGTCACCGCGGCCTCCCTCTACCAGGCCAACGTCACCCTCACCTGGAGCCGCGCGGTGCAGCGCGTCGTCGGCAACATCGTCGGCGTCCTCGCCTTCGCCGCGCTGGTCCCGCTCGCCCATCTCGCCCAGGCCGCGCTCGTCCTGGTCTGCCTCGCCCTCAACTTCGGCGCCGAGGCGCTGATCAGCCGCAACTACTGGCTGGGTACCGTCTGCGTGACCCCGATGGCCCTGCTCATCACCGAGTTCGCGCAGCTCCAGGACCCGGGCCGGCTCATGGCCGAGCGGCTGGTGGACACGCTCGTCGGCGCGGCGGTCGGCTTCGCCGCGGCGGTCGCCGTCACCAACCGGCGGGCCGGCGACCGGCTGGAAGGGGCGCTGACGGCGGTCGAACAGGCCCGGGAGCACGCCGCCCGCCTGGTGGCGGAGCCGCGCCCCGCCCCCGGCGCTGTGGACGCGGCCCGCCGCGCCCTCGCCGCCGCCCTGGTAGACCTCCGCGCGACCGCCGACGCGGCGGCCGGCGAATGGTGGCAGCGCGCCCTGCCCCAGGAGCGGGTCGTGACGGCCGAGCAGTCGGGACACCGTACGCTCGCGACGACGGTACGGCGCCAGGGGCTGCTCCTGGACCGGGACGCGAACGGGAGAGCGGAGGACGTGCGGCGATGACGGCGACGCAGGGACGGGCGGCGGCCGGGAACGGGACGCCGGAGGGCGCCGCGGACGGGAACACCCCGGGGAGGCGCCCCGAGGCGGACGCCCCCGTCGCCGCTCCCGGCACCACGAACCCCGAAACGCCCGACCCCGCAGGCGCCCCCTCGTCAGCCGGCGGCACCGCTGCCTCCGAGCAGGCCGGGGGCGGTGACCCGGCCGCGGGCGGCGGCGCGGCGCGCAACGACACCGTCGCCGCCGTCGTACGGCAGTGGCAGACCGTCCGGCCCGACCTGGACACCGGCCCCATGGAGATCATCGGCCGGGTCAACCGGTGCGCCGCCCTGCTCCAGCAGGCCGAGGACGCGCCGTTGCGGGCGGTCGGGCTGAGCCGGCCCGAGTTCGACCTGCTCGGCGCGCTGCGCCGGACCGGCCACGAGCTGACCCCCGGCGAGCTGGCCCGCGAGACCTTCTCCTCCGGGGCGGCGGTCACCAAACGCGTCAAGCAGCTCACCGAGCGCGGGCTCGTGGAACGGCGCGGCGACACCCGGGACCGCCGGGTCGCCCACCTCCGCCTCACGGACGCCGGCCGGGACCTCGTCGACGGCGTCATGCCCGAGCAGCTCGCCTACGAGAGCGCGGTCCTGTCGGCTCTGGACGGCGGCAGCCAGGGGGAACTGGCCGACCTGCTGGGGGAGTTGCTCAGCCGTCTGGAGGGCCACCTGCGCACGCTGCGCGTCTGAGCGGCGGGCTCGGCCGCGAGGTGGCGCGAGGTGGCGTGAGGCCAGTGGGTCGCGCGCCGCTGCGGCGGCCGCGGGCCGTCGCCTGCCGGGCGGTCGGGGCGGTCGGGGTGTTCGTGGGCTTCACCCCTCGTCGCCCGCGCGGTACACGCCGAAGGCCGCGCCCGGCGGGTCCCGCAGCACGGCGATGCGCGGACCGTCCGGCACCGCGGTCGGTTCCATGAGGACGGTGCCGCCCGCCTCGACGGCCGTCCGGGCGGCGGCGCCGACGTCGGCCACCGCGAAGTACGGCAGCCAGTGCGGCGGCACCTCCGGCGCGAACTTCTCGTCCATGGTGATCATGCCGCCGAAGTCCGCGCCGCCGACGCCCCACTGCACGTAGTTCTCCGAGGAGCCGACGGTCCAGCCGAACACCGTGGTGTAGAAGGTCTCCGCCCGCTCCGGATCGCGGGTCAGCAGCTCGACCCAGCCGAGCGAGCCGGGCGCGTTGAACAGGCCGGCGCCGGGGAAGGTCCGCGCCTGCCACAGCTGGAACGCGGCGCCGGCCGGATCCAGGGCGACGACGAAGCGGCCCGCGTCGAAGACGTCCATCGGACCGACCATCACCTTGCCGCCGGCCTCCGTGACCAGTCGCGCGCTGACGTCCGCGTCGGTCACCGCGAACGACACGCTCCAGGCGCACGGCTGCGCCTGCTGGTGCAGGGGGGTGAGCGCGGCCACGGCCCGCTCGCCGAGGTGCGCGACCGTGTACCCGCCCGCCTCCTCCCGCGGATCCGTCTGCGCGCGCCAGCCGAACAACTCCGCGTAGAACCGCTTCGCCGTCTCCAGGTCACCGGTCCCCAGCTCCGCCCAGCAGGGCCCGCCGGGCACGGGCGCGTCGAGCTTCATGACGTTCCTTCCGACGAAGGGGACCCCTTCCAGCACGCTAAGCCTCCCCCCGGACGACGGCATCCGCTGACCGCCTCGGTACGAAGCCCCTGGTCGGAAGGCCCCACGGAGCGAACGCGGCGGCGCGGGGGCAGCGGACGACGGCGAGGGCCCAGGGCGGAACCGGGAGCCGACGGAACCCGGAACGGGCGGAACCGGGAACGGGCGGAACCGGGACAACGGCCGCCACCACGACCGGCATCCTCATCACGACCGGCATCCTCCTGAGGAGGGCCTGAGGAGGGCCTGGGGCGGACCCGGGCGGACCCGGCCCGGTGGCAGGCCCCGGGGGGCCCGTCGTGCCGGTGACTCAGATGCCCGGGCGGTACCGCATCGGATGGTCCGCGGGCACCTCCACCAGGACGATCGGGGTGCCGTCCGGATCCGCGATCCACATCTCGACCAGGCCCCACGGCTCCCGCACCGGCGGACGGACGATCTCGACGCCCTTCGCCCGCAGCTCCTCGTGCGCGGCCGCCGCGTCCGCCACCTGAAGCCACAGCCGTACCGCGGGGTCGGGCGGCACCGGCGCCGTCGCGCGGCCGGAGAGTTCCAGGAAACCGCCGCCGAGGAAGTAGACGACGCCGCGCTCCGGCCCGGTGCCGAACTCGCGGAAGACGGCCAGGCCGAGCTGTTCCCCGTAGAAGGCGCGGGAGCGGTCGGGATCGGCGGGACGGAGCAGAATCCTGCTGCTGAGCACGTGCACCATGCATCCGGAGCCTACCGGCGCGGAGTTAGGCTCACCCGTGCCCCAGACATGTCAGAGACCGGAGATCGCCCGCATGGACACCGCCGCCACCGACCTGACCTTCCGCGACGCCACCCCCGCCGACGTCGACGCCGTCGTCCGGCTCATAGAGTCCGCCTACCGCGGGGACTCCAGCCGGGCCGGGTGGACCACGGAGGCGGACATCCTCCAGGGGCAGCGCACCGACCCCGACGGCGTGCTCGCGGTCGTCGAGGCCCCCGACTGCAGGCTGCTCACGGCCGAGCAGGACGGCCGGATCGTCGCCTGCTGCCAGCTCGAGCACCGCGGCGACCACGCCTACTTCGGCATGTTCGCGGTCAGCCCCACCGCGCAGGGCGGCGGACTCGGCAAGGCCGTGATGGCGCGGGCCGAGCGCGAGGCGCGCGAGGAGTGGGGCGTCACCGAGATGCACATGACCGTGATCTCCGTCCGCGAGGACCTCATCGCCTGGTACGAGCGCCGCGGCTACCGCCGTACGGGACGCATGACCCCCTTCCCCTACGGCGACGAGCGCTTCGGCATCCCGCAGCGCGACGACCTGGAGTTCGAGCTGCTGGTCAAGGAACTCGTCTGAACGCCGCGGCCCGCCGCCGCTGCTAGGCGGTGAAGCGGCCGGTGCGCCGGATCTCCGGGTGGTCGGTGGTGACGCCGTCGAGTCCGAAGGCGCGGGCGATCCGCAGCTGGTCCTGGGTGTTGACCACCCAGCCGATGATCCGCAGGTCGCGCTTGCGGGCCTCCTCGACGATCTCCAGCGTCAGGCGCCTGAGGCTGAGGCAGAGCGTGGCGGCACCGGCCGTCACGGCCCGGTCCACGACGGCGAGGTCGTAGCGGCCGGCGATCAGCGCGGTGCGCACCCCCGGTAGCAGCCGCCGCATCTCGGCGACCGCCTCGTCGTGGAAGGAGGACACCTCCACCCGCCCGGTCAGGTCCCGGTCCCGGATCACCTCGGCCAGCGCCCGCGCCGCCCGGACGTCCTTGATCTCGGCCTGCAGCGGTGTGCGCACGGCGTCCAGGACCTCCTCGAAGACGGGCACGCGCTCCCCGCGTCCCGCGTCGAGGGCGCGCAGCTCGGCGAGGGTCTGGTCGCCGACGGCCCCGGCGCCGTCGGTCGTGCGGTCCACGTCGGGGTCGTGCATGACCACGAGCGCGCCGTCCTTGCTCAGGTGCAGGTCGAGTTCGATGACGTCCAGGCCGGCCTGCTCGGCGGCGACGAAGGAGCGCAGGGTGTTCTCGGGCTCGACGCCCATCACTCCGCGGTGGCCGATGGTGAGGAAGTTCAAGGCGGGACTCGTTTCCGTCGACGGCTGGGCCGGGGGAGCGCGCGAGCCGCCGGCCGCGCGGGCGGCACGGGAGGCGCGTGCGTCCTCGGAGTTCCCTACCCGTCCTGCCCTCGCGGAAGCGTCGTCTCTTCCATGTCTGACAGGAAAAAGTGCGGTGAAGAAGCGGGCGGGCAGGATAATTTCCCGAGGGTCCACTTGCTGGAGGAAACCTCATATGCATACGGTGTCCTGACGCGAGGTTCTCCAGTGGAGGATGGGACATGACGGAAATTCTTGTGCAGGCAGCTACGGAGGATCGGGTTCCTCCGGCGACCAGGGTGGTGGAGCACCCGGCGTGGCGCGTGCTCAAGGATGCCGTGGAGGAGATCCGGCCCTGGCAGGCCAAGGACGGATCGATCGACTTCACGGCCGAGGACGCACCGCGGCGCGCGGACGCCGAGCAGGCGGTCGAGCGGGTGGTCGAGGCCGTCGAGGAGCTCTCCCCGCTGCTTCCGCACGACGCCGACTACCACCGCGCCCTGGCGAAGGACCTGCGGGTCTGGGCCGACGGCGGCTTCGAGGTGCCGGACTTCCTCGACTCCCTGCTGGCCTTCCAGCCCGCCGCGAACCGTCGCGACGGCCTCCAGCACCTGGTCGTCTTCCCGATGTACACGCAGAACGGCAACCCGGACCGCAACCTGGAAGCCGTCGTGCTGCGCATGGTCTGGCCGGACTGGCTGGCCGAGCTGGAGCGCACCCGCTACGACAACCCGCTGTTCTGCGGCATCACCTTCGAGGACTTCACGGCCGGTTACGACACCAACTCGGCCGTCCTCTTCCCGGAGACCATCGCCGTCCGCGAAGCGCCGGAACGTTTCTCCTGGGGTGGCATCTTCTGCGACCGCGAGGCCGCCCGCTTCCGCCGGGTCACCGACGCCGCCGTGGACGTGCTGGGTCTGGAGCTGCCCGAGGACATCGCCGCCATGGTCCACGACCAGAAGCGCTGCGAGGAGGCCTTCGTGCTCTGGGACATGGTCCACGACCGCACCCACAGCCACGGCGACCTGCCCTTCGACCCGTTCATGATCAAGCAGCGCCAGCCGTTCTGGATGTACGGACTGGAGGAGCTGCGCTGCGACCTCACCGCCTTCAAGGAGGCCGTGAAGCTCCAGGACGACGGCGTCCCGCAGGCCCGTGACGTGCAGTACGCGGTCCTCTTCGACCGCATGTTCCGCTTCCCCGTCACCGGTGAGCGGGTGCGCAACTACGACGGCCTCGGCGGCCAGCTGCTCTTCGCCTACCTGCACAAGCACGACGTCATCCGCTGGACGGACAACAAGCTGCACATCGACTGGCAGCGCGCCCCGCAGGTCACCAACCAGCTGTGCGCCGACATCGAGCAGCTGTACCGCGACGGCATCGACCGCCCCAAGCTGGTCCACTGGTTCGCCGGCTACGAGCTGGTCTCCACCTACCTCGCGCCGCACCCGGGCTCCAAGTGGGCCAAGGGCCCCGACGCGCTGGACCTGACCCAGCCGCCCCGCAGACTCGTCGACGACGTGCTTGCGGACGAGTTTCCGCTGAGCATGTTCTATGAGGCACTGTCCAAGAAGCTGAAGAGCGTGATCGCCTCCACCCGGGGCATCACGGCGGACAGCGCCGAGCGGATCGCCGCGTGAGCGACCTGCGTACCGAGAACACTGCTCAGGAGGCGAAGAACATGGGGAACGGGGCTCTCAGCGGTGCGGTGATCGCGGTGGCCGGCGCGGGCGGACCCGCGGGCCGGGCGGCGCTGCTCAGGCTCGCCGAGGCCGGCGCCACCGTCGTCGGCGCGGACAACGACCCGGAGCGTCTGGCGGAGGCCGTGGACGCGGCCCGCTACGGCGCCGGCGGCGCCACCGTCACCGGTGAGCCCGTCGACCTGCTCGACCTGGACTCGACCCGCGACTGGGCGCTGCGCGTCGAGAAGGAGTTCGGCCGGGTCGACGGCGTGGTCCACCTCGTCGGCGGCTGGCGCGGCAGCGAGACGTTCATCAAGACCAGCCTGGACGACTGGGACTTCCTGGAGCTGCTGCTCATCAAGACCGTGCAGCACACCTCGCTCGCCTTCTTCGAGGGCCTCCAGCGCAGCGACCGTGGCCGGTACGTGCTGATCAGCGCCTCCGGCGCCACGAAGCCCACCGCGGGCAACGCCGCGTACGCCGCCGCCAAGGCCGCCGCCGAGGCGTGGACGCTGGCGCTCGCCGACGCCTTCCGCAAGGCGGGGGGCGCCGACGGCCCGACGTCCGCGGCTGCGATCCTGGTCGTGAAGGCGCTGGTGCACGAGGCGATGCGCGCCGACCGCCCCAACGCGAAGTTCGCGGGCTTCACGGACGTCAAGGACCTGGCCGAGGCCATCGCCGGGGTCTGGGAGAAGCCCGCCACCGAAGTGAACGGACAGCGTCTGTGGCTCACCGAGCAGCCGTGAACCCTCCCAAGACCGACGCCCGGCGCCATCACGACCCCGAGGTCCGCGGCTTCGCCAGCGACAACTACGCCGGGGTGCACCCGGAGGTGCTGGCCGCCCTGGCCGTGGCCAACGGCGGCCATCAGGTGGCGTACGGGGAGGACGACTACACCGAGAACCTCCAGGGGATCGTCCGCAGTCACTTCGGGCCGACCGCGGAGGCCTTCCCGGTCTTCAACGGCACCGGCGCGAACGTCGTCGCGCTCCAGGCGCTCACCGACCGCTGGGGTGCGGTGATCTGCGCCGAGAGCGCCCACATCAACGTGGACGAGGGCGGCGCGCCCGAGCGCATGGGCGGCCTCAAGCTGCTCACCGTGCCCACGCCCGACGGCAAGCTCACCCCCGAGCTGATCGACCGGCAGGCCTGGGGGTGGGACGACGAGCACCGCGCGATGCCGCAGGCCGTCTCGATCACCCAGAGCACGGAGCTGGGCACGCTCTACACGCCCGAGGAGATCCGCGCGATCTGCGACCACGCCCACGCGCGGGGCATGAAGGTCCACCTGGACGGGTCGCGGATAGCCAACGCGGCGGCCTCGCTCGACGTGCCGATGCGGACGTTCACCAACGCCGTCGGCGTCGACGTCCTCTCGCTCGGGGGGACGAAGAACGGCGCGCTGTTCGGCGAGGCGGTCGTCGTGATCAACCAGGACGCCGTCAGCCACATGAAGCATCTGCGCAAGCTGTCCATGCAGCTCGCCTCCAAGATGCGCTTCGTGTCGGTGCAGCTGGAGGCGCTGCTCGCCAGGGACCTGTGGCTGCGCAACGCCCGGCACGCCAACGAGATGGCCCAGCGGCTGGAGGAGGGCGTGCGGGCCGTGCACGGTGTGGAGGTCCTCTACCCCGTGCAGGCCAACGGCGTCTTCGCGCGGCTCCCGCACGAGGTGAGCGTGCGCCTGCAGAAGCGGTTCCGGTTCTACTTCTGGGACGAGTCGGCGGGCGTCGTGCGCTGGATGTGCGCGTTCGACACGACCGAGGACGACGTGGACACGTTCGTGGCCGCGGTCAAGGAGGAGATGGCGCGGTAGCGGCGTCGGTGGGCGTGCGCGGCCACACGCAGCGCGCGCTCTGCATAGATATGCGGTCACCTGAAAAGGCATTGACTCTCGGGTGATCGCTTTCCTATGCTCTCCCGCCATGGAGCTGACCCAGGACAACCCCGACCTGTCCGCCTATCTGTGCGCCGACGAGGCGATCGACCATCGGCATCCGCTGGTGCGGGAGACGGCCGCGCGGCTCGCGAGGGACGCCGAGGACTCGTATGCCTATGCGTCGCTGGCGTTCGCCTTCGTGCGCGACGCCATCACCCACTCGCAGGACGCCGGTGACCCGCGGGTGACCTGGCGCGCCTCGGACGTGCTCGCGCAGGGGACGGGCGTCTGCCACGCGAAGGCCCACGCGCTGACCGCGCTGCTGAGGGCCGAGGACATCCCGACCGCGCTCTGCTACCAGCGGCTCGCCCACGACGACGGCGAGGGTCATGTCGTCCACGGACTCGTCGCGGTCCGGTTCGGCGGCGCCTGGCACCGCCAGGATCCGCGCGGCAACAAGCCGGGAGTGGACGCGCGGTTCTCGCTGGACGGCGAGCGTCTCGCCTTCCGCCCCGACCGCGCGGCGGGCGAGTGGGACTACCCGTCTCTCCTGGCGGCGCCGCACCCGGCCGTCCTGGACGCGCTGCGGTCCGCCCCCGACCGGGCCCGGTTGTGGAGGAGCCTGCCCACCGCGCTGTGAGCGGGCGTGCCGCTCACGGGACGGCGGGGGCGGGCAGGGCCCCGGCCGCCGACGGCGGCCGGGGGTGCGGCAAGGACCTTGCGGGCGTCGGGGCGGGCGTCACCCGGACGCCGCCCGGGTCAGCGGGCCTCGGCCTCGCGGACCTGCTCCGGCGTGGGCGCGGTGCCGCCGAGGTGGGCCGGCATCCACCAGGTGTCGCTCGCGTCCTTGGGGCGCACCGGGTAGGCGCGCTGGGCGGCCTCCAGCAGTTCCTGGACGCGCTCGCGCAGCTGCCGGGTGAGGGCGCCCGCGTACTTGTCGCGCGAGGCCTCCATGGCCTCGCCCACGCGGATGGTGACCGGGGTGTGGCTGCGCTTGAAGTTGCGCGGGTGCCCCTTGGTCCACAGGCGCTGGGTGCCCCACAGCGCCACCGGGATCAGCGGGACGCCGGCCTCCTGCGCCATGCGGGCCGCGCCCGACTTGAAGCTCTTCAGCGTGAACGACTGCGAGATGGTGGCCTCGGGGAAGACGCCGACGATCTCGCCGGAGCGCAGCGACTCCAGCGCGTGCGCGTAGGCCGTCTCGCCCTGGCCGCGGTCCACCGGGATGTGCTTCATGCCGCGCATCAGCGGGCCGGAGATCCGGTGGCGGAACACGGACTCCTTCGCCATGAAACGAACGAGACGTTTCTGCGGGAGGGCGGCCAGACCGTCGAAGATGAAGTCGAGGTAGCTGATGTGATTGCTCACCAGCACGGCACCACCTGAGCGCGGGATGTTCTCCGACCCCTTGCAGTCGATCTTGAGGTCCCAGGCCTTGAACAGGATCTGGGCGAGGCCGACGACGGGGCGGTAGACAAGCTCTGCCATGGGCGGGGCGAACCCTTCCTTCTCTTTGCCGGGGATGCCTCCCGGCGGCAAAGTTACGCAGCCGTAGGTTTACGGCATGTCGCAGATCGTGCCCGAAGAACGGCCGGGGAGCCAGCCCTGGTGCCCGGCGGCGGCGAGATCCTCGTCACTTCACCCCTTGATCCACCTCGGCCTTTTATATGGTCTTTACTCCACGCGCACCGCCGCCCTCCGCATGAGCAGGTACAACTCGCACCCCAGGCAGTACCCGAAGGCGGCGTTGAGGAACGCGGCGGCCAGCGCGGCGCCCGTCGCCGCGAGGCCGAGCCAGCCGGGTCCGAGGGTGAGACCGACCAGGCCGAGGCCCGCGAACGCGAGGCCGACGGCCTGGGCGAACCGCGGCGGCTCCGGGGCCTCGAACGCGACCGGCGGCCCGAGCCGCGGGCGTACGGCCCGGCGGAACACCCAGCCGTACGGCGAACGCCCCGCCGCGCCCAGCGCGAACGCCAGCGTCTGCCACGCCAGCAGCCAGGGGTTCCCGGTGATGAGGACGACCGCGAGCACCACGGTCGTCACGACGGCCCCGATGCGCGGGCCCCTCACGTCGATGTCCATGAATCAAGCATTCCGCATCCGGCGGGATCCCCGGGGCCGGGAATCTTTGCAGTCTCGTGAACGCTGCAACAGCCGATGACCGGACTGATGGTGTGCGTGGCGGTGCTCGCGGCGGCGAGCGCCTACGGAGTGCTGCAACGGCGGCGGAGCGGGAGAGTCAGGGTGCGCGGGCGCGACGACGGCAGGCGGCTGGGAGCGGACCGGCTCGGCGGCGCACTCGGCGAACGGGCCACGCTCGTGCAGTTCTCCAGCGCCTTCTGCGCACCCTGCCGGGCGACCCGCAGAGTGCTGGGCGAGGTGGCCGGCCTGGTCCCCGGAGTCGCCCACGTCGAGATCGACGCCGAGGCACGGCTGGACCTCGTGCGGGAGCTGGGCATCCTCAAGACGCCGACCGTGCTGGTCCTCGACGCCGAGGGCCGGATCGTCCGGCGCGCGACCGGCCAGCCCCGCAAGGCGGACGTCATCGCGGCCCTGGGGGAGGCGGTGTGACCTGCGGCCGGGGGACGGTGAGGCATCTCCCAGTCGCCGGGACGGACTTGACTGTGCGTGCCCGCCGTCGTCAGCCTGGCGGTATGTCTGAGGAACCCCTTCTCCGCGGACCGGCCCACGGGGACCCGCTCCGTATCGCGAGCGCGCGCTGTCCGGTCCGTTGAGCGCCCACGGCCCGACCCGCGACTTCCCACACAAGGACGACCTCATGACGGCCCCGCCCGGCCTCGGCCTCGCCCAGCAGGCCTCTCCCGACCTCCTGCGCTCCGTCTTCCGGCGGCACGCGGCGGGAGTCGCCGTGATCACCGCCGCGGGCGAGAGCGGCCCGGTCGGCTTCACCGCCACCTCCCTCAGCTCCGTGTCGGCGGAGCCCCCGATGCTCTCCTTCGGCATCGGCACCGGAGCCTCCAGCTGGCCCGCGGTGTCCCGGACGGACCACGTCGGGGTCCACATACTCGGCGAGCACCAGCAGGCGCTGGCCGCCACCTTCGCCCGCAGCGGTGCCGACCGCTTCGGCGCGCCGACGGTGTGGCGCGAGGGGCCCGAGGGAGTGCCGGTCCTGGACGACGTGCTCGCCTGGCTGGTGTGCCGTGTCGTCGCGCGCGTGCCCGCGGGGGACCACCGCATCGTGGTGGCCGAGGTGGTCCTCGGCGACCCCACGGGCGCGGGCCGTCCGCTGCTGTACCACCAGGGGCGTTTCACGGCTCTGCGGGATTGATCACTGGGCGGCCGTCCTGCGCGTGCGCCGGGTTCCGATTACGCTGCGTTGCACAGGTCACAGTTCAAAGCGCTTGCTTAGCGGGAACCAACTGGGTGTACTGGCGAGTAATATTTCGGTCGGAGCGCAGGCCGCCCCAACCGGGATCGGCCGCTTGAGACGCCTATGCTGCCTGGAAGAAGGCAGCCAGAACTGACGATGCAGTAGGAGAGCCGGCGTGAGCTTGAGGATCGTTGTCACTGTGAAGTACGTGCCCGACGCCACCGGCGACCGGCACTTCGCCGATGACCTGACCGTCGACCGGGACGACGTGGACGGTCTGCTCTCCGAGCTCGACGAGTACGCGGTCGAGCAGGCGCTGCAGATCTCCGAGAACTCCGACGACGACGTGGAGATCACCGTCCTGACGGTGGGCCCCGAGGACGCCAAGGACGCGCTGCGCAAGGCTCTCTCCATGGGCGCCGACAAGGCGATCCACGTCGAGGACGACGACCTGCACGGCACCGACGTCATCGGCACCTCCCTGGTGCTCGCCAAGGCCATCGAGAAGGCCGGCTACGACCTGGTGATCTCCGGTCTGGCCTCCACCGACGGCACCATGGGCGTCGTCCCGGCCCTGCTGGCCGAGCGCCTGGGCGTCCCGCAGGTCACCCTGCTCTCCGAGGTCTCGGTCGAGGGCGGCACGGTCAAGGGCCGCCGCGACGGCGACGCCGCCTCCGAGCAGCTCGAGGCCTCCCTGCCGGCCGTCGTGTCGGTCACCGACCAGTCCGGCGAGGCGCGTTACCCGTCCTTCAAGGGCATCATGGCCGCCAAGAAGAAGCCGGTGGAGTCCTGGGACCTGTCGGACCTCGACCTGGAGGCCGGGGAGGTCGGCCTGGAGGGCGCGTGGACCAAGGTCGACTCCGCGACCGAGCGTCCCGCCCGCACCGCGGGCACGATCGTCAAGGACGAGGGCGAGGGCGGCAAGCAGCTCGCCGAGTTCCTCGCGGGCCAGAAGTTCATCTAGGCCCCACGCCGACCGCCCCTCAACTTCGTTTCGCAGGAGAGCAATCCCATGGCTGAAGTCCTCGTCTACGTCGACCACGTGGACGGCTCCGTCCGCAAGCCCACCCTGGAGCTGCTGACGCTGGCCCGCCGCATCGGCGAGCCGGTCGCCGTCGCCCTCGGCGCGGGCGCCGAGAACACCGCCGCCGCGCTCGCCGAGCACGGTGCCGTCAAGGTCCTCACGCACGACGCCTCCGAGTACGCCGACTACCTCGTCGTACCGAAGGTGGACGCGCTCCAGGCCGCCGTCGAGTCGGTCTCCCCGGCCGCCGTCCTCGTCCCGTCCTCCGCCGAGGGCAAGGAGATCGCCGCCCGTCTGGCGCTGCGCATCGGCTCCGGCATCATCACCGACGCCACCGACCTCGAGGCCGGCGACGAGGGCCCGGTGGCCACCCAGTCGGTGTTCGCCGCGTCCTTCACCACCAAGTCCCGCGTCTCCAAGGGCGTTGCGGTCATCACCGTCAAGCCGAACTCGGCCGCGGTCGAGGCCGCTCCGGCCGCCGGCGCCGTCGAGTCGCTCAGCGTCTCGTTCTCGGCCCAGGCGACCGGCACCAAGGTCACCGGCCGCACGCCGCGCGAGTCGACCGGCCGCCCGGAGCTGACCGAGGCCGCGATCGTGGTCTCCGGCGGCCGCGGCGTCAACGGCGCCGAGAACTTCGCGCTGATCGAGGCCCTCGCGGACTCCCTCGGCGCGGCCGTCGGCGCCTCCCGCGCCGCCGTCGACGCCGGCTGGTACCCGCACACCAACCAGGTGGGCCAGACCGGCAAGTCGGTCTCGCCGCAGCTCTACATCGCCAACGGCATCTCCGGCGCCATCCAGCACCGGGCCGGCATGCAGACCTCGAAGACGATCGTCGCCGTCAACAAGGACGCCGAGGCCCCGATCTTCGACCTGGTCGACTACGGCGTCGTCGGCGACCTGTTCGACGTCGTCCCGCAGCTCACCGAGGAGATCAACACCCGCAAGGGCTGATCCCCGCGGTCCCCGACCGCCCGAGGCCCCCGTACCTCGCTTGGGTTCTAGTGGTCGTCGCAACACCCCAGTTCAAGGGGTGCGATGGACTTCGAGATCCGCAAGATCCGGACGGCTCAGGGCCGCAGTCAGCTGGTCCGTGAGCGGGAGGAATACTTCCGGCTCATGGACCAGGGGCTGAGCAGCCGGGAGGCATGCCGACGCGTCGGAATCAACATCCGGACGGGAAAGCGATGGCGTAACGGCCGCAATCCGTCGGGCAGGAGTAAGGCGGCACCACCGGCGAATGCGGTGGTGCCGCCTTCTGGTCCGTCCCGGTACCTGCGCGAGGCCGACCGGATCTACATCGCCGACCGGCTGCGTGAGAAGGCGTCGGTCCGTGCGATCGCCGCCGGACTGGGCCGCAGCCCGTCGACCATCAGCCGGGAGATACGCCGCAACCGGCACCCCGAAAACGGCCAGTACCGGCCCTTCGCCGCCCAGGCACGCGCCGATTCCCGCCGGCCAAGGCCCAAGCCCGGCAAGATCGGCCGGACGCCTGAGCTTCGGAACTTCATCCAGGACCGCCTGGACCTTCGGTGGAGCCCGGAGCAGATCTGCCAGGCTCTGCGGATACGGTTCCCTGAGCGGCCGGAGATGCAAGTGGTCCACGAAACGGTCTACCAGGCCCTCTACGTCCAGGGCCGCGGTGAACTGCGCCGCGAGCTGGCCCGCGTTCTGCGCACCGGACGCATCCGCCGCAAGCCGCACCGCCAGGCCGCCTCCCGACAGCCGCGGTTCGCCACCCCCATGGTCATGATCAGCGAGTGCCCCGCCGAAGCCGACGACCGGGCCGTGCCGGGCCACTGGGAGGGCGACCTGATCATCGGCAAGGACAACGCGTCCGCCATCGGCACCCTGGTCGAGCGCGCCACACGCTACGTGATGCTCCTGCACCTGCCCGACGGCCGCAGCGCGGAACACGTCCGCGACGCCCTGGTCACCACTGCCCAGACCCTGCCCTCCCACCTGATCCGCTCACTGACCTGGGACCAGGGCAGCGAGATGGCTGCCCACGGCGCCTTCACTCTGGCCACCGACGTTCCGGTCTACTTCTGCGACCCGGCCAGCCCCTGGCAGCGCGGCTCGAACGAGAACACCAATGGCCTGCTGCGGCAGTACTTCCCCAAAGGCACCGACCTGTCGAGCCACACCCGCGAACACCTCGACACCGTTGCTGCCGAGCTGAACGGCCGACCACGCAAAACGCTCGGCTGGGAAACCCCAGCCGAGCGCCTGCATAAACTGCTCAAGGCCTGATCAACACGACCACGTGTTGCAACGACCCCTAGAAACCGCCCCGCTCAGGTCACGGGGGCCTCGGCCGTCACAGGCTCACGGTCGCCCGCACCGGGAGATGATCGCTCGGGTACCGGCCGTCGACGGCGAACGTGTCGGTCCACGCCCGGTGGACCGTGACGCCGGGCGTCGCCAGGATCCAGTCGATGCGGTCCCCGCCCGGAACCAGCGGCCCGTACCCGTGGAACGTGGCGTACGCCCCCTCCCGCGCGCGTGCCGTGTCCCAGGTGTCCACCAGACCCGCGGCGAGCAGCGTGCCGTGGACCGCGCCGTCGTGCGCGACGGCGTTGAAGTCCCCGGTCAGCAGCAGCGGCAGCGCCGGGTCGAACCGGGCGATCCGCTCGGCGATCAGCGCGGCGGCGCGCACGCGCGCGTACCGGCTCGCGTCGTCGAGATGGGTGTTGAGGACGACGAACTCCCGTCCCGCATCCCACAGGTCGCGGAAGCGGACCCAGGTGACCATGCGGGGATGGCCGCCGCCCCAGGTGTCGGAGCCGCGCACCGCGGGGGTGTCGGACAGCCAGAAGTGCTCGTGCGCGGTCGGGACGAGGCGGCGCGTGTCCCAGAAGACGGCCACGGCCTCGTCGTCGCGCCCCGCGCGGGGCACGCCGATCCGGTCGTAGTGCGGCCCGAGATCGGCCCCGACGTCGCGCAGCTGACGCCGCCGGCCCTCCTGGGTGCCGATGACGTGCGGGGCCGCGCGGTGCAGCAGGGCGCTCATCACCGGCCGTCGCGCCGCCCAGCCGTCGGGTTTCCCGCGGGACGCGCGGCGGAGGTTGAAGGTCATGACCTCCAGCGGGGGCGCGGGAGTCGACGGAAGCGCTCCGAGCGACGCGCTCTCCCGCCGTCCCGCCGGGTCTGCCGCCCTGCCGAACAGCCGGAGTGCGGCCGTGACGACCGCGGCGGCCCCCGCGGGTCTGCGCCCCGCCCGCCGGTCCGAACCGCTCGTGCCTGTCATATGTCCTCCTTGTCTCGTGCGTCAGGATGAAGGGGAAGGACCCGCGGGCGGAAGAGGGCCGGGCTCGGCGGCGGACCGCGGTGAGCGGAAGGGACCACGCGGTGGACGGGGTGTTGACCCGCCGGAAGCCGCACGGATAACTTCACTGTGCGGATTGTTGATTCCGTACAGCGGAAAACAGGAGGGTGTGGCATGGGTCAGGGCCAGCAGGAGACGGTGGCGACGAGTCTCGCGGGCGCCGTCAGCGACGGGATCAGCGCCTCCCTCGCCCCGGTCGACGCCGAACTGGAGCGCCGCTACCCCGGAGACCCCGGCACCCGCCAGCCCGTCCACACCGTCTACGTCCCCGGTGACGTCTTCGACGCCGGCACGATCCGCGCGTGGGGCGACCGGGCCCTCGCGGCCCTCGACGAACACGCCCCCGACGCCGCCTCCTTCGCCGCCTGCCTCGGCCTGTCCGACGACCTCGCCGAGCCCGTGTACACGCGCGTGCGGGCCAAACTCGAGCGGGAGCCCGTGGAAGACCTCCGCGTCGACTTCGAGGACGGCTACGGCCCCCGCCCCGACGCCGAGGAGGACGCGGCGGCCGCCCGCGCCGCCCGGCTGATCGCCGGGGCCTGCGCCGAGGGCAGCGCCGCCCCCTGGATGGGCATCCGCATGAAGTGCCTGGAGGCCGCGGTGCGCGACCGCGGCATCCGCACGCTCGACATCTTCCTCACCGGTCTGACGGAGGCCGGCGGCCTGCCCGACGGGCTGGTCCTCACCCTGCCGAAAGTCACCTACCCCGAGCAGGTCACGGCCATGGTCAGGCTCCTGGAGGCCTTCGAGAAGGCGCGCGGACTGGACGCCGGACGGCTCGGCTTCGAGATCCAGATCGAGACCAGCCAGGCCATCCTGGCCGCCGACGGCACCGCGACCGTGGCCCGCATGATCCAGGCGGCCGAGGGGCGGGCCACCGGTCTGCACTACGGCACCTTCGACTACAGCGCCTGCCTCGGCGTCTCCGCCGCCCACCAGGCCAGTGACCACCCGGCGGCGGACCATGCCAAGGCGGTCATGCAGGTCGCCGCGGCCGGCACCGGCGTACGGCTCTCGGACGGCTCCACGAACGTGCTGCCCGTCGGCCCGGCCGAGAAGGTCCACGACGCCTGGCGGCTGCACTACGGCCTCACCCGCCGGGCCCTCGCCCGCGCCTACTACCAGGGCTGGGACATGCACCCCGGCCACCTCCCCACCCGCTACGCGGCGGTCTTCGCCTTCTACCGCGAGGGCTTCGCCCAGGCCGCCGACCGACTCTCGCGCTACGTCCAGCGCGCCGGCGGAGACGTCATGGACGAACCGGCGACCGCCAAGGCCCTCAGCGGCTATCTGCTGCGCGGCCTCGACTGCGGCGCCCTCGACCTCGCCGAGGTGACCGGGGCGACCGGACTGTCCCGCACCGCCCTTGAGGGCTTCGCCGCACCGCGCCGGGGCGACCTGACGGCGTCCGCGGGCTGACCCGGGCCCGAGCGGCGACGCCGGGCGGGAAGGGTGCGGCGTCCTGCGGAGGCCGACGGCCGGACCGTGGGCCGGACGCCCCGGTCCGGCCGCCGGCCGTCAGCGACGGCTACGCCGGGAACGTGTACGGGGTGGTGATGATCTCCATCCCGTGCCCCGACGGATCCATGAAGTACAGACCCCGGCCGCCGTGGTTGTGGTTGATCTCGCCCGGCCGCCTGCCCTGCGGATCCGCGAAGTACGTGATCCCGGCCCGCTCGATCCGCTCGAAGGCCGCGTCGAACTCGTCGTCGGACACGAGGAACGCGTAGTGCTGCATGACGATGGACTCCGCCGGGACGGTGGCGAAGTCCAGGCTGACCTTGTTGCTCGTCCCGACGGGGACGAACGGGCCCCACTCGGCTCCGACTGCGAGTCCCAGAACGTGGGCGAGGAACTCCGCCGCCTCCCGGTTGTCACGGGAGTGGACGATGGTGTGATTCAGCTCGACTGACATGTGTGGAATGCCTCCGTAAGGCAAACTCACGGGCGCCTCCATGCCTCACCCGGCCGGTGACCGACACGCGACGCCGTCCCGTCACACTAACGGACGCGCAGATGCTCCAGACCGGAGACGGTCACCCGCTTCTCCTGCGCGAACAGTCGCGTGCCCCTGTCGCGCAGGCCCGCGTCGGACCGGGCCCGACGGCAGAACTCCTCCGGCGTCCCGCCGAACAGCTCCCTCAACGCCACTGATTCCGCGAGGAGTTCGGCGATGAGGGCACGCTGGTCCCGATGGCGGCGAGGGGCGCCCGAACCGTCGTGCAGAACCCCGTGATGATTCACATAGGCGAAGCAGCCCAGCAGCGCCTCGCCGTTCTCCTGCTCCACCCGCACCTGCGGCGCGGGCAGCAGGACCCGGTCGAAGTTCGGCTCCGTGGCGTCCATCGTGGCGAGTTGCTCCGGGTCCAGCCAGATGACGAACAACTGCCGTGCCGTGCCCGGAGAGCCGACGGGAGACGCGGAGACGTATCCGTGCCGGCTGATGTGCGCCGACACGCCCACGTCGATGCCCGTCACCCGCGCCCGCACCATCGGGACGGGCGAGGAAACGCCGGACTCGGCCATCTTGTGCCGGAGCTGGGCGGGACTCGCGTTGGAGCCGACGGCGACCACCGGGGTCCGGCCGGGGTGCGCGAGGCGGTCCAGCGGCAGCAGCCGGTCCCCGTCGAGCAGCCCGGAACCGCTCGGCCGGACGCCGGGATAGCGCAGCGGATGGTCGCGGGGCGCGTCGGCCAGCCCCAGCGCCTCCAGGGTGAGGTGCTCGTCACGGGCGTCCACGGGCGCCTCAGTCCGCCGGCGGCAGCTCGCCCGAGCCGCGGGTGATCAGCCGGGTCGGCAGCTCGATGCGTTCGGGGACCAGCAGCGTGCCGTCCAGCTGCCGGAACAGGCGCTCGGCGGCGGTCCGGCCGAGCGCGGCCGCGTCCTGCGCGACGACGGTGACCCCCGGCTGGAGCAGATCGGCGAGCTCCAGGTCGTCGAAGGCCACCAGGGCGGTCCGGCGGGTGTGCTCCGCGAGGACCCGGATCACGGTGACCGTCACCCGGTTGTTGCCCGAGAAGACGGCCGTGACCGGCGCGTCCCCCGACAGCATCTCCTCGGCCGCGCGCCGCACCCGCGCCGGGTCGGTGGCGCCCAGCGACATCCAGGCGTCCTCCACCGCTATCCCCGCGTCCTCCATCGCCGCCCGGTAACCCCGCAGGCGCTCCACGGCGGTGTGGATGCGGGGCATGTCACCGATGAAGCCGATCCGGCGGTGCCCTTGGGCCACGAGATGGGCCACGCCCGCGCGGGCACCGCCGAAGTTGTCCGAGAGCACGCAGTCGGCGTCGATGCCGCCCGCCGGCCGGTCCACGAACACCGTCGCGACCCCGGCCCTGATCTCGGGCTCCAGATACCGGTGGTCGTCGCCGGCCGGGATCACGACCAGGCCGTCCACCCGGCGCGCGCACAGCGCCAGCGCCAGCTCCTGCTCGCGGTCGGGGTCCTCCGCGCTGGAGCCGTTGATCAGCAGCGCGCCGTGCGCGCGGGCGATCTCCTCGACGGCCCTGCTCAGCGGCCCGTAGAACGGGTCGGCGAGGTCCTCCAGGACCAGGCCGATGCTGGCGGTGCGGCCCTTGCGCAGCACACGGGCGCTGTCGTTGCGCCGGAAACCGAGCGCGTCGATGGACTCCTGGACCCGGCGCTCCGTCTCGGGCGTCACCCCCGGCTCGCCGTTGACCACGCGGGACACCGTCTTGAGGCCGACTCCGGCCCGCGCCGCCACGTCCTTCATCGTCGGACGGTTGCCGTAACGGCTCTCGGGGCGGCGCTGCGTCTCCGGCACGATGCTGTGTCCTGTCCTGTCGTCCGCGGGAGGCCGGCATGCCCGCCGTCCCGTCGGATTCCGCGGACGGGGTGCGGCGCCCCGGGGTTTGTATGAGGATGTGGCGTCGAGCATAGAGCCTGGACAACGTTGTCAGATGCGGGAGAGACTGTCCACCGCAATCCGGCCCGCGTCCCCCAGCCGCAGGACCGGACAGCCCATTTCCAGGTGGACGGGGAGAACCCAGACCTATGCACACCGACCTAGTGGCCGCGCTCGACATCGGCGGCACCAAGATCGCCGGAGCGCTGGTGGACGGCGACGGCACGATCCTGGCCCGCGCCCAGCGTCCCACGCCCGCCCGGGAGGACGGCGACACCGTCATGCGGGGCGTCGAGGAGGTGCTGGGGGAGCTGACCGTCTCGCCGCTGTGGGAGCGCGTCCACGCCGTCGGGATCGGCAGCGCCGGGCCGGTGGACGCGACGACCGGCACCGTCAGCCCCGTGAACGTGCCCGGCTGGCGCGCGTATCCGCTGGTCGACCGGGTCCGGGCGGCGACCGGGAACCTGCCGGTCGAGCTGATCGGCGACGGCGTGGCGATCACGGCGGCCGAGCACTGGCAGGGCGCGGCCCGCGGACACGACAACGCGCTGTGCATGGTGGTCTCCACCGGCGTCGGCGGCGGCCTCGTCCTGGGCGGACGGCTGCATCCCGGCCCCACGGGCAACGCCGGTCACATCGGCCACATCAGCGTCGACCTCGACGGCGACCCGTGCCCGTGCGGGGCGCGGGGCTGCGTGGAACGCATCGCCAGCGGCCCCAACATCGCCCGGCGGGCACGGGAGAACGGCTGGCTGCCCGGCCCCGACGGTGACGCCTCGGCCGCCGCCGTGGCCGCAGCCGCCCGCGCGGGCGACCCCGTCGCGCTGGCCTCCTTCGAACGCGCCGCCCAGGCCCTGGCCGCCGGCATCGCCGCGACGGCGACCCTCGTCGAGATCGACATCGCGGTGATCGGCGGCGGCGTGGGCAAAGCGGGCGAGATCCTCTTCGCCCCGCTGCGCCGGGCCCTCCGCGACTACGCGACCCTCTCCTTCGTCCGGGGCCTGACGGTGACGCCCGCGCAGACCGGCACGGACGCCGGACTCGTGGGGGCGGCCGCGGCCGCACTGGCGAGAGGCCCGGCGGCCGGGGTCTGAGAACGCGAGGGCCCGGGAACGTCTGAAGGAACGTTCCGCCAGGCGGGTCGTCCGTCGGCTGGCTGGCCGGCTGGCCGGCACGCTGGCCGGCTGCCCCGCCCGGTTGGTCGGCTGTGCCGCCTGGCTGTCGTGTGCATCGTGCGCACCAGGGGCATCGCAGGGACCTCGCCCACCGGATGGACCTCGCGCACCGGGCGTCCCCGCGCACCGGGCGGACTCCGCGCATCGCACGGACCGCGACAACCGTGCGGAACCGGTGGGCCTCGCGGACCTCGCGCGTCTCACGCACCGTGCGGATCGGGCGGATTCGGCGGATGAGGCGTGACCCCGCGCGTGTGCGCGCAGTTGATCCGCACATGAAGAAGCGCAGCATGCTCGCCATCGCCTCCCTCGCCACCGGCTTCGTCGTCGCGGCGATCACCCCCTCGCACGCTCTGGGCGCCGAGGACCTCGACGGACTGAACGTCGGCGACACCCTCAGCGCGCTCGACCACACCGTGGCCAGCGACAGCCTGGCGGTCGACGACGGCGCCCTGGGGCAGAACGACTGACGGCACGCCACCCGAGTCACGGCGCCGGCGCCCCGCCCAGGGGTGCCGGCGCCGTCACGTCCGGACGCCCTCAACGGGAACTGGTTTCCGTGGCAGGGTGGAGCGGGCAAGCCACAGGGGGCCAACAGAAGAGGGGGAACCGTGACCGTCGTCTGGATCAACGGCGCGTTCGGTGCGGGGAAGACCACCACCGCACGGGAATTGATCGACCTGATCCCGAACAGCACGCTCTTCGACCCCGAGGTCGTCGGGGCCGCGCTCCCGCACCTGCTGCCCGCCAAGCGCCTGGCCGAGGCCGGCGACTTCCAGGACCTGCCGATCTGGCGTCGGCTGGTGATCGACACGGCGGCCGCGCTCCTCGCCGAGCTGGGCGGCGTCCTCGTCGTTCCCATGACGCTGCTGCGCGAGGAGTACCGCGACGAGATCTTCGGCGGTCTCGCCGCCCGCCGGATCCCCGTCCGGCATGTGCTCCTCGCCCCGGCGGAAACGATCCTGCGCGAGCGAATAGCCCGGCGGGAGGTCCCCGCCGACCTCCCCGACGGCGAGATGCGGGTCCGCCAGTGGTCGTACGACCACATCGAGCCCTACCGGACCGCCCTCGCGACCTGGCTCACCGCCGACGCCCATCCGGTCGACAACGGCGCCCTCACCCCTGGGGAGACGGCCGCCCGGATCGCCGAGGCCGTCGGCAGCGGCGCCGTCGCCGCGTGCGACATCGTGCAGACCCCCGAGCCCACCGCGGAGACGGTGGCCGCGGGGGTGCTCCTCTTCGACGAGCACGACCGGGTGCTGCTGGTCGACCCGACGTACAAGCCCGGCTGGGAGTTCCCGGGCGGGGTGGTGGAGCCCGGCGAGGCGCCCGCGCGCGCGGGCATGCGCGAGGTGGAGGAGGAGACCGGGATCCGGCTGGCGGACGTGCCCGGCCTGCTCGTCGTCGACTGGGAACGTCCGGTGCCTCCCGCCTACGGCGGTCTGCGCCTGCTCTTCGACGGCGGTCTGCTCGCACCGTCGGCCGTCGCCGGGCTCCTGCTGCCCGGCCCCGAACTGCGCGCGTGGCGCTTCGTGACGGAGGAGGAGGCCGCCGATCTCCTCCCGCCGGTCCGCTACGAGCGGCTGCGCTGGGCGTTGCGAGCCCGCGAGAACCGGTCCGCGCTCTACCTGGAGGCCGGCGTTCCGCAGGGCTGAGCGCTCCGGACCAGCCGCCCCCGGACCGGGAACCGGCCGCACGGACCTTCACCCACGCGGGACGCATCGGGGGCCATCCGCGGGACGCCCGTGGGCCGCCCGTGAGACGCCGGGGACCTCCGTGAGACGCCCGGGTGCGGGTCGTTCACGCATCCGCCCGCTTCGGCGCCGGCTCCCGCCCCGGCCCGCGCTCGCGCCGCCGCCGACCACTTCGGCCCCCCCTGCCTCTGGCCTCCGGGCCCCGCTCCTTCGCCGACGCCGTCCGAGGAGGGAATGTGCGCAGGGCCCCGTCCGTCGGACGGGGCCCTGCGCTGACGCGGATCGGGTGACGGTGCGGTCAGCTCGCCGCGTAGGTGCGCAGGAACAGCGCCTCGGCCACCGACAGCCGCTCCAGTTCCTGCGGGGAGACGCTCTCGTCGACCGCGTGGATCTGCGCCTCGGGCTCGCTCAGGCCGATGAGGAGGATCTCCGCTTGCGGGTAGAGGGAGGCGAGCGTGTTGCAGAGCGGGATGGAGCCGCCCTGGCCCGCGTACTGCATCTCCTGGCCCGGGTAGGCGACCGCCATCGCCTCGGCCATCGCCGCGTACGCGGGGCTGCCGGTGTCGGCGCTGAACGGCTGCCCCTGGCCGACCTGTTCGGTGCTCACCCGGGCGCCCCACGGGGTGTGCGCCTCCAGATGGGCCTCCAGCAGCTTGGTCGCCCGCGCCGCGTCCACGCCCGGCGGCACCCGCAGGCTGATCAGCGCGCGGGCGCTCGCCTGCACGGAGGGCGTGGCGCCCACGACCGGCGGGCAGTCGATGCCGAGGACGGTCACCGCGGGGCGGGCCCAGATCCGGTCGGCGACCGCGCCGGAACCGATCAGCGAGACGCCGTCCAGCACCTTGGCGTCCTGGCGGAACTGCGCGTCGTCGTACTGAAGCCCGTCCCAGCGCGAGTCGTCGCTCAGACCGTCGACCGTCGTCGAGCCGTCCTCGGCGCGCAGCGAGTCCAGGACGCGGATCAGCGCGCCCAGCGCGTCGGGGGCGGCCCCGCCGAACTGACCGGAGTGCAGGTTGCCCTCCAGAGTGTCGATCCGGACCCGCATCATGGTCATGCCGCGCAGGGTGGAGGTGACCGTGGGCAGGCCCACCCGGAAGTTGCCCGCGTCGCCGATGACGATCGTGTCGGCCGCCAGCAGGTCGGGGTGCTGCTCGGCGTACCGCTCCAGCCCGCCGGTGCCCTGCTCCTCGGACCCCTCCACGATCACCTTGACGGTCACCGGGACGCCGCCGTGGGCCTTCAGGGCGCGCAGCGCGAGCAGGTGCATGATCACGCCGCCCTTGCAGTCGGCGCTGCCCCGCCCGTACCAGCGGCCGTTCCGCTCGGTCAGCTCGAAGGGGGGAGTGGTCCAGGCGGCCTCGTCCAGCGGGGGCTGCACGTCGTAGTGCGCGTAGAGCAGGACGGTCTTCGCGCCCGCGGGGCCGGGCAGGCAGCCGTACACCGACTGGGTGCCGTCGGGCGTGTCGAGGACGGCCACGTCCTGGAAGCCCTCGGCGCGCAGCGCGGCGCAGATCCAGCCGGCGGCCGCCTCGCTCTCGCTCCTGGGGAACTGGTCGAAGTCCGCCACCGACTTGAAGGCCACCAGTTCGGTGAGCTCCTCCCGCGCCCTCGGCATCAGCGAGGCGACGGTCTCGGCGATCGGATTCGACGGCATGGGCACGCTCCTTGTGGGTGCGACGTTGTACTGGGTGGCACTGGTCCGTTCGAGGGACCGTGCGAGCGTACGCGTTGCCGGGTGGGGGCGCGCACGCCGCCGATCCTGCCACAGCGGACCGTCATCGGGCCGTGGCGATCTCCGCCGTAGGATGCGGGGGACAGGTGCGGCAAGCAGCTTGATCGGGAGCAGTAGACCATCGTGAGCAGCGAGAACTCTTCGGCGGACGACGAGAACTCTTCGGCGGACGCCCGGCAGGTGTGGGACGTCGTCGTGGTGGGCGCGGGACCCGCGGGGGCTTCGGCCGCCTACGCGGCGGCGGTGACCGGGCGGCGGGTGCTGTTGCTGGAGAAGGCGGAGCTGCCCCGCTACAAGACATGCGGCGGCGGCATCATCGGCCCCTCGCGCGACGCGCTGCCGCCGGGCTTCGAGCTGCCCTTCCGCGACCGGGTGCACGCGGTGACGTTCTCTAACAACGGGCGCTTCACCCGGACGCGCCGCTCGCGGCAGATGCTGTTCGGGCTGATCAACCGGCCCGAGTTCGACCAGCAGCTCGTCGAGCACGCCCAGAAGGCGGGAGCGGAGCTGCGCACCGGCGCGACCGTGCAGCGCGTCGAGCAGCACGGTTCGTCGGTGCCGGACCGGCGCTCGGTGGCGGTGGTCCTCCAGGGCGGGGAGACGCTGCTGGCGCGCGCGGTGGTGGGTGCGGACGGCAGCGCGAGCCGCATAGGGGCGCACGTCGGCGTGAAGCTCGACCAGGTGGATCTCGGCCTGGAAGCGGAGATCCCGGTTCCCGACACGGTCGCCGAGGACTGGAAGGGGCGCGTCCTCATCGACTGGGGGCCGATGCCCGGCAGTTACGGCTGGGTGTTCCCCAAGGGCGACACGCTGACCGTGGGCGTGATCTCCGCGCGCGGCGAGGGCGCGGCGACCAAGCGCTACCTGGAGGACTTCATCGGGCGGCTCGGCCTCGCCGGTTTCGAGCCGAGCATCTCCTCCGGCCACCTCACCCGGTGCCGGGCGGACGACTCCCCGCTGTCGCGCGGGCGGGTGCTGGTCTGCGGGGACGCGGCCGGTCTGCTGGAGCCGTGGACCCGCGAGGGCATCTCCTTCGCGCTGCGCTCGGGGCGGCTCGCCGGTGAGTGGGCGGTGCGCATCTCGGAGGCCCACGACGCGGTGGACGCCCGGCGCCAGGCGCTGAACTACGCCTTCGCCGTCAAGGCGGGCCTCGGCGTGGAGATGAGCGTCGGCAAGCGGATGCTCGCCGCGTTCGAACGCCGTCCCGGACTCTTCCACGCGGCGCTCACCGGGGTACGCCCGGCCTGGCGGGCGTTCACCGACATCACCCGCGGCCGGACCACCCTGGGCGAACTCGTCCGCTCGCACCCGATGGCCCAGCGGGCGCTGACCGCGATGGACCGGCGGCAGAAGGCGGCGTCGCCGTCGACGCAGCAGCCCTCGCCGTCGCCCTCGCGGTCCCGGTCGTCGTCGCAGCCTGCGGCGGAGTCGCCCGCGGAGGAAGGCGAGTCCTGACGCGGCCCCCGCCCAGGTCCCCCGTCCAGGTCCCCCCGCCCAGGTCTCCCGCCCGGTCTCCTGCCGGACACGTGACTGACTGACGGGCGGCGGCGGAGCCCCGGCCGTCGCCCGTGCCCGCCCCCGAGGGACGGCGGTCCGCTGAAGTCCCTCCGTCCCATCCCCCCTTTCCCCGTCCGCCCTTTGCCGGTGGCGACACGGCGGTCGCTCCGGGCGTCCACCGTCCACGCGTACGTCCAGGGGAGTACGGCCGCGCACCTCGTCCGGCGGACGTCCGGGCCGGTCCGGGGCGTCTAGCGTGGCCCGCATGGACGATGAGCGGGTGCACGGGCCGGGCGGCCAGCAGCGGTGGCCGCGGCGCCGGCCGTTCCCGTGGCCGCCCCCCAGGGCGAGCCGGGAGGGCGCGGAGCCGGACGCGGGACGCCTGCCCTGGCGGTCCACCGCCCTGATCACCGTGCTGGTGCTCGCCGGGTCGGCGTTCGCCGCCCGCGCGCAGGAGGACCAACGGGCCCCGCTGGACCTCTTCGCGCGGGTGCTGCTGCTCGTCGCCTGCGCTCTGCTGCTGTGGCGGCTGCGGCGGCCGGTGGCCGTGGTGTTCGGCACGGCCGCCGTCGTGGCGGTCTACCTCGGCGCGGGGTACGCGTACGGGCCGGTCTTCCTCACCGTGGCGGTGGCGTGCTGCTCGGCCGTGGTGGCGGGACACCGCCGGGCCGCCTGGACCGCCCTGGGCACGCTGTGGGCCGTCCGTCTGCTGGTGGCGCACTGGCTCTACCGGTGGCTGCCGCCCGCCGGGGACGACTCGGCCCCCTTCTGGCAGGAGATCGTCGTCGCCGGTTGGGCCGTGGCGATCGTGGCGATCGCGGAACTGGCCCGGATCCGCCGCGAGCAGTGGGCCAGGGAGCGGGCCGAACGCGCTCAGGCGGCCCGGCGGCGCGCCGGTGAGGAGCGTCTGCGCATCGCGCGCGAACTGCACGACGTCCTCGCCCACAGCCTCTCGGTCATCAACGTGCAGGCGGGCGTCGGCCTCGCGCTCCTCGACTCCGACCCGGAGCAGGCGCGCACGGCGCTCACCACCATCAAGTCCGCCAGCAAGGAGGCGCTGGGCGAGGTGCGCCAGGTGCTGGACACCCTGCGCACGCCGGGCGACGCCCCGCGCGCTCCGGCCCCCGGGCTGGACCGGCTGCCGGAGCTGGTGGAACAGGCGGCGCGCGCCGGGCTCACGGTCGACGTCACCGGCCGTGCGCCCCGGCTGCCGCCCCACACCGATCTCGCCGCCTTCCGCATCGTGCAGGAGGCCCTCACCAACGTCGTGCGCCACTCGGGCTCGCGTCACGCGCGCGTGCGGCTCGAGGACCGCGGCTCGACGCTGCGCCTGCGGATCGACGACGACGGACCGGCGACCGGCGCGGAGGCGGGCGGCAGCGGCAACGGTCTCGCCGGGATGCGGGAGCGGGCCGCCGCGCTCGGTGGCACGATCGAGGCGGGGCAGCGGCCCGACGGCGGGTTCCGCGTGCTCGCCGTGCTGCCGACCGGGGCCGGAGGGAACCAGTGAGCGAGGGAGGACCGGTGATCCGCGTACTGCTGGCCGACGACCAGTCGTTGGTCCGGGCGGGGTTCCGGGCGCTGCTCGACGCGCAGCCGGACATCGAGGTGGCCGGCGAGGCCGCCGACGGGGCGGCGGCGGTGCGCGCGGTGCGGGAACTGCGGCCCGACGTCGTGCTGATGGACATCCGGATGCCGCTGCTCGACGGACTCGCCGCCACCCGCCGGATCACCGAGGACGACGCTCTCGCCCAGGTCAAGGTGGTCATGCTCACCACCTTCGAGCTGGACGAGTACGTCTTCGAGGCGATCCGCGCGGGGGCGTCCGGCTTTCTGGTCAAGGACACCGAGCCGGAGGAACTCCTGCGTGCGGTGCGGGCGGTGGTCGCCGGGGACGCGCTGCTCTCACCGGGAGTGACGCGCCGGCTCATCGCCGAGTTCGCCGCCCGTTCCAAGGAGCCGGCCGCCGCCGGCGCGCTGGCCCGGCTCACCGAGCGGGAGCGGGAGGTGATGGCGCTGGTCGGGATCGGCCTGTCCAACGAGGAGATCGCCCGCCGCCTGGTCGTGAGCCCGCTCACCGCCAAGACCCATGTCAGCCGCACGATGGTGAAACTGGGCGCGCGGGACCGGGCCCAACTCGTGGTCCTGGCCTATGAGTCGGGGCTGGTCCGGCCGGGCTGGCTCGGCTGACCGCCGCCGCGGAAGCGGACCAGGACGGAAACCACCCGGACCGCGAACACCACGGGAGCGAGCACCAGTCCGGCGCGCAGTGACAACTTCTCCGCCACGGACGGCAGTTCGAACAGCAGCGCCGGTCCGGCCACCGCCCCGAACAGCACCGCCGCCGCGAACGCCGCGCTGAACAGCGCGTATCCGATCTCGACGGTGATCGCGTCCCGCTCGGCCTGCGACCGCCGCCGCTCCCCGTGACCGCTCATGGGACGAGTGTCACAGGGCTGCGCCCGGCAGGCCAGTCCGGCCCGCCGGACGCACGCGCCGGGCAACGACGCGCGGGGCTCCGTCAGTCGCGGGCCCCGGCGGCCGCCGTCAGCCGGGGGAGCGGCGGGTGCGCAGGCCGGGGAGGGTGATGAGCAGGCCCGCGGCGGCGATGACCGTCACCACCGCCAGCCCGGGCCGGTAGCTCTCGAGGACGGCCTGCGGGGTGGGGTCGGCGGGGGCGCCGGCGGTCGCCACGGCGGTGACGACGGCGAGAAAGATCGCGCCGCCCACCTGCCCCGACGTGTTCAGCAGACCCGAGACCATGCCCTGTTCACGGTCCGCGACGCCGTTGGCGGCCTGGATGTCGAGCGAGGGAAGACCAGCGCGCAGGATGGACGCGCAGGAACCCGCGTCGCGCCGACCGCCAGGGGCCGCGCCCTGCACGCCGACGTGCAGCCCGTGCAGCGCGCCGTGTCGGCGCGCACGCTCGCCGACTGGCGTCCAGGGCCGCTCAGTTCACGCCGGACGTCTCCCGCCACAGCGCCGCGAGCGAGGCGTCGCCGGACACGGCGGGCAACGGAAGCCGGTTCCACAGCGACAGACAGAGCGCCGCCGCCGGACCCGACACCTCGCAGTCGGCCGTGCCGTGCGCGCCGCGTTCCGTCACCGGCGGTCCGGCCGACAGGCGCACGGTCCACACGGCGTCGGCGAGGTCGGTCGCCCGCACCCTCAGGACCGCGGGTTGCGGTGTGCGCACCCGGCTCTTGGGGCGCGCGTGGAAGCCGCGCAGCAGTTCGTCGATCCCGTCGGCCGCGAACCCGGCGTCCGTCTCCCGCGCGATCTCCGCGACGTCACGGCCGCGGGCCGCTTCGGCGTCCACGCGGTGCACGGCCGTCTCGTGCGCTTGCCGCCGGGCCCAGAACGCGAGCGGCGACGGAGCGGGCAGGAAGTGCCAGCACTCCACGTCGGGCGACGCGCCGGACAGGGTGTCGACCAACCGCAGGAGCCCGTCGCGGTACCAGTCCAGCAGCGGCTCGCCGTCGAGGTCCGGCTCCTGCCCGAACGGCAGGAACGAGGTGTGGCCCCCGGCGACGAACGAGGTCGCCCAGCGATGCACCGTGCCGGTGTGCCGCAGCAGATCCCTCACCTGCCATTCCGGGCAGGTCGGCACCTTCGCGTCGGGCCCGGCCTGCGCAGCCGCGGCGGCCAGCGCGCGCCCCTCGCGGTCCAGGGCGCGTATGAACTCGGCAGTCTCCATGGGGGGAGTCTGCCGGACGGAGCGCGACCGCGAGCGGGATTTCCGCCCCGGCCGGCGGCCGCGCGCCGGGGTGCGGCCACGACGGGCACGCCGCGCAGTGGGATCATCGGGGGATGCGGATGAGCGGACACCGGCTGCGGGCCCGGGCGGGAGCAGTCCTGGCGGCGGGCGCGCTGGCGGCGTGCGGCGCGCCGGAGGGCGGCGCGGCCGCCACGCCCACCGCGACGGCGGCCCGGGTCTCCCCGCATCCCTCGCCGGCGCCCCGGTTCGACGCGGAGATCACGCTGTCCGACGGCCGTCACGTGGGCGTCGCCTACGTCGCCGGACGCGGCCTCGTGGAGCGGCACCGGAGCGCCACGGGCAGGTGGAGCCCGCCGCACCTCGTGTACACGACCGGGACGGACCGGCAGCGTCACCCTGAAGGCGTTCGGCGACACCGTCGCCGTCATCGCGGACTGGGGCGACTACTGCTACGACGGTGAGCCGCCCACCGAGTCGCTCGCCGCCGTCGGCACGGACGACCTCACCCACTGGGACACGCACCTCACCGCGGACTTCGACGGCTGGACGAAGGTCCACGCCGCCGGCGACGCACGGCGCCTGCTGTTCACCAGGGACGCCACCGGGTCGTCCACCCGCCTGCGGTGGAGCCGTGCCGACGGGTTCGCGCGGGTGGAGGAGATTCCGCGCTGATCCCGGCGTATCCCCGGCGCACCCCCGCACGGCCACTAGGATTCCGCGACGCGTCTCCATGTCAGCGCGACCCGGGGGAACCGAACTCATGAACGCCTGGAACCAGCAGGGCGGCCGACCGCCCTACGACCCGTACCACCCCTACGGCCCGTACGGACCTCCACCGCCCGTGCCACGGGTGGGGTGGGTGCGCCGGACGTGGCGGGCCGTCGGCCCCATCGCGGCCGGCCGCAAGGTCTTCCGTCCCTCGCGCCCCGGCCGCGTCGACGATCCGGCGGTCGCCCGCATGCAGCGCGTGCGCACCGCCGTCGGACTGGCCGCGGTGGTGTGGGTGACGTTCTCCTACAAACTCGCCGCCTCCGTCGCGGACCTCGCGGACGACCGCCTCGACCAGTCCTGGAACGCCGTCCTCGTCCTGGCGGTGACGTTCCCGGTGGTCGTCGGCGCGCTCATCGGCATGGCCCGTCCGCCGGCGCGGCGCGAACTGCTGCGCCGGGCCCGCAGGCCGCTCGGCTCCATCCTGGCGCTGATCGGCAGTGTGGCCCTCTTCCCCGCCGCCGTGCTCACCGGCCTCCTCGACGGCAAGCTCGCCACCGACGCGGTGACGACCGTGCTGACCGTCGTCGTCGCCGTGCTCATGCTGGTGTGGGTCCTGCCGTTCGTCGCCTACGGCATCGGGATGTCCCTCGTGCACGTCTTCCGCACCGCGGACATCCACGAGACGGTCCCGCCGCTGCTGGCGCTGGTCCTCGTGTGGGAGATGGCGCTCGTCGACGTGCTGACCGGGGCGTACGAGGGCGTGCCGGGGCCGCTGCGGATCCTGCTGGTCCTGGGCGCCCCCTGCTCCGTGACCGCGGTCGCCCTGTGGGAACTGCGACGGCTGCGCGTCGGCTACGGCCTCACCCTGCGCGGCGCGCTCATGCGCTGACGGCCGCCGGCCGGCGCCGCCGGCCACCGCGGCGAGAACGCCGGTCGGCCCGCCCTGACTTGGTGTTTTACAGTGGCTGTCGCCAGTCCAGGAGACTCTCGGAAGTGTGAGGTACACGCCCATCATGTCGACCGAAACGTTTGAGTTCCAGGTTGAGGCCCGCCAGCTGCTCCAGCTGATGATCCACTCGGTCTACTCGAACAAGGACGTCTTTCTCCGCGAGCTCGTCTCCAACGCCTCCGACGCGCTGGACAAGCTGCGCCTCGCCGCGCTGCGGGACGACACGCTCGACGCCGACGTCTCCGACCTGCACATCGACATCGAGACCGACCCCGAGGCCCGCACGCTGACGGTGCGCGACAACGGCATCGGCATGTCCTACGACGAGGTCGGCCGGCTGATCGGCACCATCGCCAACTCCGGCACCGCCGCGTTCGTCCAGGAACTGCGCGAGGCGCAGGACGAGGCCGGCGCCGAGGGGCTCATCGGACAGTTCGGCGTCGGCTTCTACTCCGGCTTCATGGTGGCCGACGAGATGACGCTGCTGACCCGGCGGGCCGGCGAGGGCCACGGCACCCGCTGGTCCTCGCGCGGCGAGGGCACGTACACCCTGGAGCGGGTGGACGACGCCCCCCAGGGCACGACGGTGACCCTCCACCTCAAGCCCGCCGACTCCGACGACCAGCTGCACGACTACACCTCGGAATGGACGATCAGGGAGATCGTCAAGCGCTACTCCGACTTCATCACCTGGCCGATCCGGATGATCCCGAAGGCGGCCGCGGGCGACACCCCCGAAGGGTCCGACGACGAGACCGCGGCCCCGCGCGAACCCGAGACGCTGAACTCGATGAAGGCGCTGTGGGCGCGCTCGCGCGAGGACGTGTCCGACGACGAGTACCACGAGCTGTACAAGCACATCAGCCACGACTGGCGCGAACCGCTGGAGACGATCCGGCTCCAGGCGGAGGGCACCTTCGAGTACCAGGCGCTGCTCTTCGTCCCCTCGCACGCCCCGCACGACCTGTACAACCAGAACTACAAGCGCGGAGTGCAGCTCTATGTGAAGCGCGTCTTCATCATGGACGACTGCGAGGCGCTGCTGCCGCCGTACCTGCGCTTCGTCAAGGGCGTGGTCGACGCGGCGGACCTCTCGCTGAACGTCTCCCGCGAGATCCTCCAGCAGGACCGGCACATCCGCATGATGCAGCGCCGCCTCACCAAGAAGGTCGTCTCCACGGTCAAGGACATGATGACCGCGGCTCCCGAGCGCTACGCCACCTTCTGGCGGGAGTTCGGCGCCGTCCTGAAGGAGGGGCTGCTCAGCGACGCCGACAACCGCGACGCCCTCCTCGCCGTCTCGTCGTTCGCGACCACGCACAGCGAGGACGAGCCGACCACGCTGAAGAGCTACGTGGAGCGGATGAAGGACGGGCAGGACGCCGTCTACTACCTGACCGGCGAGTCACGGGAGAGCATCGAGAACTCCCCGCACATGGAGGCGTTCCGCGCCAAGGGCATCGAGGTGCTGCTCCTGACCGACCCGGTCGACGAGGTGTGGGTCGACGCGGTCGGCGAGTTCGAGGGCAAGCCGCTGCGGTCCGTGGCCAAGGGCGAGGTCGACCTCGGCGGCGAGGACGACGAGAAGGCCGAGGGCGAGCGGGAGAAGCAGGGCGAGGAGTACGCGGCCCTGCTCGGCTGGATGACGGAGCACCTCGACGACGACGTCAAGGAGGTGCGGCTGTCCTCGCGCCTGACCGTGTCGCCGGCCTGCATCGTCTCCGACGCGCACGATCTGACCCCGGCGCTGGAGAACATGTACCGCGCCATGGGACAGGAGGTGCCCCGCGCCCGCCGGATCCTCGAACTCAACCCGGACCACGTCCTGGTGAAGGGCCTCAACCAGGCGTACAAGGAGCGCGAGGACCGCACGGGCCTCGCCGAGACCGCGGAACTGCTGCACGGACTCGCGGTCCTCGCCGAGGGCGGCCGCCCGAAGGAGCCCGGCCGCTTCGTGAAGCTGGTCGCCGACCACCTGGAACGCGCCCTGTAGGCCCCGCGCGCCGAGCCGGGCGGGCGGCGGCCCCGCCCGGCTCGGCGCGTCCGCACGGTTGAAGCGGCGGGAAGCCCGGCTCTACCGTGCAGGCACGACTCCGTCGGCGAGAGGTGGGGCATGACGCACGTCGAGGACGAACTGACCGACCAGCCCGCGTGCTGGAGCCGGGCCGCCGCCCAAGCCGACGCCTGCGCGAAGGAGTTGCCCGAGCCGGGGGAGCGGGTGGCGATCGTGGGCTGCGGCACCTCCTGCTTCATGGCCCGGTCCGCGGCGGCGCTGCGCGAGAGCGCGGGACACGGCGAGACGGACGCCTTCGCCGCCTCGGAGTTCCCGTACGGCCGCCGCTACGACCGGGTCGTCGTCCTGACCCGCTCCGGCACCACCACCGAGATCCTCGACCTGCTCGCCCGGCTGCGCGGACGCACCCGCACGACCGCGATCACCGCCGACCCGGACACCCCGGTGACGACCGCCGCCGACCACGTGATCGTCCTGGACCGTGCCGACGAACGCTCCGTCGTGCAGACCCGGTTCGCCACCACCGCCCTCACCCTGCTGCGCGCCCGCGTCGGGCTGCACACCGACGCCGTCGTCGAGGACGCCCGCACCGCGCTCGCCGAGCCCTTGCCTCAAGGCCTCCTGGAGTGCGGGCAGTTCACCTTCCTCGGACGGGGCTGGACGGCCGGACTCGCCGACGAGGCCGCCCTGAAGATGCGCGAGGCCTCGCTGTCCTGGACCGAGGCCTACCCCGCCATGGAATACCGGCACGGGCCCATCAGCGTCAGCACGCGGGGCACGGCCGTCTGGATGTTCGGGAAGGCGCCGCGCGGCCTGGCCGACGAGGTGCGCGCCACCGGCGCGCTGTGGATCGAGGGCACGCTGGACCCCCTCGCCGAACTGGTGCGGGCCCAGCGCCTCGCCGTCGCCCTGGCCGCGGCGCGCGGCCTCGATCCGGACCGGCCCCGCCACCTCACCCGCTCGGTGATCCTCGCCCCCTGAGGAGGTGCGATGCCCCTCACCACCACCGGCGACCTGGTCACCCGGGCCCACACCGCCCGGACCGCCGTCGCGGCCTTCAACATCGTCGCCCTGGAACACATCGAGGCGGTCGTCGCGGGGGCGGAGGCGGCCGGCGTCCCCGTCGTGCTCCAGATCAGCGAGAACGCCGTCGCCTTCCGGCAGGGGCAGGTGCTGCCGCTGGCCCGCGCGGCCGCCGTCGCCGCCGAACGGGCCCTCGTGCCCGTCGCGCTGCACCTCGACCACGTCCGCAGCGACCTGCTCCTCGGCCAGGCGGCGGAGGCGGGCTTCAGCTCCGTCATGTACGACGCCTCCCGGCTCCCCTACGAGGCCAACCTCGCCGCGACCCGCTCGGCCGTCGAGCAGGCGCACGCCCAAGGACTGTGGATCGAGGCGGAGTTGGGAGAGATCGGCGGAAAGGGCGCCCATGTCGCCGGGGCCCGCACCGACCCGGCCGAGGCGCGCGCGTTCGTCGCCGCATCGGGCGTGGACGCCCTGGCCGTCGCCGTCGGCAGCGTCCACGCGATGACCGACCGCACCGCCGCCCTCGACCACGGGCTGATCGGCCGGCTCGGCGCGGCACTCGACGTGCCCCTCGTCCTGCACGGCTCCTCCGGAGTCCCGGACCACGAACTGCGGGCGGCCGTCGCCGGCGGCATCGCCAAGGTCAACATCGGCACCGCGCTCAACCAGGCCATGACCGGCGCCGTCCGCGCCCACCTGGCGGCGCACCCCGACGTCGTCGACGCCCGCCGCTACCTCGCCGCGGGCCGCGAGGCCATGGCGCGCACCGTGGAGCGGATCGTCGCCGGGGCGGGACTCACTGCGGGCTGACCGCCTTCAGGACCACGAACTTGCGGTCGCCGGCGACCGTCTCACAGGCGCCGAACAGCCGCTTCAGCTTCACGTGGTAGCCCAGATGACGGTTGCCCACCACCCACAGCTCACCGCCCGGCCGCAGCGCGCGCCGCGCCCCGGTGAACATGCGCCAGGCCGTCGCGTCGGTCGTGGCCTGGTGCGAGTGGAACGGCGGGTTGTTGAGCACGACGTCCACACTGCCGTCGGCGACCCCCGCGAGCCCGTCGCCCACCCGGAACTCGGCGTGCCCCGGCACCCCGTTGGCCTTGTACGTGGCCTCCGCCGACGCCACCGCCTGGAACGACTCGTCCGTGAACAGCACCTCGGCGGCCGGGTCGGCCAGCGCCACCGCCGTGCCGACGACCCCGTTGCCGCAGCCCAGGTCGACGACCCGCCGCCGCCCCGTGGTCCGCGGCAGATGCTCCAGGAAGAACCGGGTGCCGATGTCGAGCCGCTCCGCGCAGAACACACCCGCGTGATTGACGACCGGCCGGCCCGCGAGAGCGCCGCCGACGTCGTCGGGCAGGTCGTAGGTGTGCGGCCACGGATTGCGGGGGCGCTTCAGCGACGGGTCCGGCGTGCAGAACACCAGCCGGGCCTTCTGCTCGGCGAGCGAGGTCCGCGTCGGCCCGAGGATCCGCTCGAACAGCCGCAGCGTCGACGTGTGGATCTCCTTCACCATGCCGGCGCCGACGACCACCGTCTCCGCGTGCACCGCGGGCGCGAGCCGCAGCAGCTGGTCCTCCAGCAGCGCGAGGCTCTTGGGCACCCGGACCAGCAGCACGTCGATCCGCTCCGGCACCGGGTCCTGCGTGGTGAGCAGCCCGACGGCGCCGGCCCCGACACCGGCCCGCGCGAGGTTCTCCCGGGTCGCCTCCTGGCCCAGCCACGAGTCCGTGATCTGCGTCGGACGGTGTGCCGCGAGCGCCGTGACCAGCGCGCCCCAGCGGTCGCCGAGCACGACCACGGAACCCGTCCACGGCACCTCGCGCTCGGCGAGGTGTCTGAGCAGGTACGCGTCGGCGGCGTCCCACGCGCGCAGCGTCTCGCGCGGGTCCTCGGGGAAGCGGGCCAGGGAGACCTCGCCCCACGGCGTCCTCATAGCGTCGTTCATCGTGGCCCAGGCTAGCCGAGCCGCAGATCAGGCCGGGTGCCGGAGCCGAGGAGGAGGATGGGCACATGGACACCGGACTGTTTGCGCGGGAACCGGCCCAGGTCGCGCCGGGCGCGGTGCATCTGCCCGACTGGCTGGACGACGCCCGCCAGCGCGAGCTGCTGAAGGCCTGCCGGGAGTGGGCCCGCCCCCCGGCCGGCCTGCGCACGGTCCGCACGCCCGGCGGCGGCGTCATGACCGCGCGCCAGGTCTGCCTGGGGTGGCACTGGTACCCCTACGCCTACGCCCGCACGGTCGCCGACGGCGACGGCGCGCCCGTCAAGCCGTTCCCGGACTGGCTGGGCGAGCTGGGCCGGCGCGCCGTGTCCGACGCGCTGGGCCCGGCGGAGGCCGAGGGCGCCGCCTACGACATCGCGCTGGTGAACTTCTACGAGGGCGACGCCCGGATGGGCATGCACCGGGACGCCGACGAGCGGGCCACGGCGCCCGTCGTCTCCCTCAGCCTCGGCGACGCCTGCGTCTTCCGCTTCGGCAACACGAGGACGCGCACCCGGCCCTACGCGGACGTGGAACTACGCAGCGGCGACCTGTTCGTGTTCGGAGGAGCGTCCAGACTCGCCTACCACGGGGTGCCGCGGGTGCTGCCGGGCACGGCCCCGGCCTCGCTCGGACTGACCGGACGGCTGAACGTCACCCTGCGCGTCAGCGGCTTCCCGGACGCCGCCTGACGAAGCGGATCATGGGAGACTCGCCCTCATGAGCGGCAAGGCGGACCCCCGGTCGGCGGGGGAAGGGACCACCTCGAGGGCGCGGTTGGACCGGGGGCGTGGAGCGCTCGGCCCCGCGTTGGAGCTCGTGCACACCGGACGGGCACCCACCCGGGCCGTGCTCACCGCGGAACTCGGCGTCACGCGGGCCACGGCGGGCGCGGTCGCCGCGGAGCTGGAGGCGCTGGGACTGATCCGGGTGGACGCGCGGCCCGCCGCGGCGGCGGGATCGCAGGGCCGTCCCTCCCACCGGCTGGAAGTCGCCCGCGAGGGGCCGGTCGTGCTGGCCGCCCAGGTCCACTCCGACGGATACCGGGCCGCGCTGGTCGGCCTCGGCGGGCGGATCGTCGCCACGACGCCCAGCTGCGAGACCGTCGACGCCGACCCGGCCAAGGTCCTCGGCGCGGCCGTCGACGCCGGGGCGGAACTGCTGCGGACGACCGGCAGGCGCTGTGTCGGCGCCGGGCTCGCCGTGCCGTCCGCGGTCACCGAGCCCGAGGGTCTGGCGCTGAACCCGCTGCACCTGGCGTGGCCGGTGGGAGCGCCCGTGCGGGAGATCTTCGCCGAGCGGGTCCGGGCGGCGGGCGTCACCGGCCCGGCCTTCGCGGCCAACGACGTCAATCTCGCCGCCCTCGCCGAGCACCGGCACGGCGCGGGACGCGGCGCCCGCGATCTGCTGTGCGTGGCCACCGGGCACCGGGGCGTCGGCGGCGCGCTCGTGCTCGACGGCCGCCTGCACACGGGCAGTTCGGGCCTCGCCCTCGAGGTCGGCCATCTCACCGTCAACCCCGAGGGACGGCCCTGCCACTGCGGCAGCCGCGGCTGCCTCGACGTCGAGGCCGATCCGCTCGCGCTGCTCACCGCGGCCGGCCGCGAGCCCGGCCCGGAAGGCTCCCTGCTGCGCCAGGCCAACGAACTGATCCGCGAGGAACACGGCGATCCGGCCGTCCGCACGGCCGTGGAGACCCTGATCGACCGGCTCGGGCTGGGCCTGGCGGGCCTGGTCAACATCCTCAATCCCGACCGCATCGTCCTCGGCGGCCTGCACGGCACCCTCCTGGACGCCGACCCGGGCCGGCTGCGCGCGGTCGTCTCCGACCGCAGTCTGTGGGGGCACAGCGGAGGGGTGCCGATCCTCGCCTGCTCCCTCGACCACAACAGCCTGGTCGGCGCGGCCGAACTCGCCTGGCAGCCGGTCCTGGACGACCCGCTGGGAGCGCTGCCCGCCGGGTGAGCCGCGGGACGCGGCGACGCGGGCCGCGCGGGGGCACGCCGCCACCCTGCCCGCCGAGCGGCCGAATCGCGGAGCCCGACTGTCCAGCGCGCGAAGCAGGACCGCCTTCTCCGCGCCCGCCGACGTAGGTTGACGGTATGACAGACAAGCTGACCGTGAGCGTCCTCGGCACGGGCATCATGGGCGCCGCGATGGCGCGCAACGTCGCCCGGGCCGGACACACCGTGCGGGCCTGGAACCGCACCCGCGCCAAGGCGGGGCCGCTCGCCGAGGACGGCGTGCACGTGACCGACACCCCCGAGGAGGCCGTCGAGGGCGCGGACGTCGTTCTGACCATGCTCCACGACGGCCCCGCCGCACTGGAGGTCATGCGCCGGGCGGCCCCCGCGCTGCGTTCCGGCGCGGCCTGGGTGCAGTCGACGACCGCCGGGATCGAGGCGGTCGGCGACCTCGCCGCCTTCGCCCGCGCCCACGGCCTGGTCTTCTTCGACGCGCCCGTGCTGGGCACCCGCCGGCCCGCCGAGGCCGGTCAGCTGACCGTGCTCGCGGCGGGACCGCAGGCCGGACGCGCCGCGGTGACCCCGGTCCTGGAGGCCGTCGGCGCGCGCACCGTGTGGACCGGCGAGGACGGGGCCGAGGGCAGCGCCACCCGTCTGAAACTGGTCGCCAACAGCTGGGTGCTCGCGGCCACCGCGGCGGCCGGCGAGGTCCTCGCCCTGTCACAGGCGCTGGACGTCGACCCCCACGCGTTCTTCGACCTCATCGAGGGCGGCCCGCTCGACATGGGGTACCTGAAGGCGAAGTCGGCCCTGGTCCTCGACGACCGGCTCTCGCCCGCCCAGTTCGCCGTGACCACCGCCGCCAAGGACGCGCGTCTGATCGTCGAGGCCGGGCGCTCCAACGGCGTCCGGCTGGACGTGGCGGCGGCGACCGCCGAGCGGCTGGAGCGCGCCGCCGCCCAGGGGCACGGCGACGAGGACATGGTCGCCGCCTATTTCGCCAGCTTCGACGAGCGGGCCGGGTCGGCGGAAGGGGCCTGATCGGCGGACGGGGGCCGGTACGCGGACGGGGCGGGACCCGGTCCGCGGGCGAGGACCGACCCGCACCCGCCGGCCTGTCCGCACCCGGTGGTTTGCCGGTACCTGGTGGCCTGTCGGCACCTGGCGGGCGATCCGGCGACTCGGCCTGATCCGAGGGGCGGCGACGACCGCCCGGAGGGGAGTCCGGCCCGGCCCCCGACCGTGACCCCCGCCGCCCTGCGGGCTGCGGGGCGTCGCCCGGACCTCCGCCGTGACCCCCGCCGCCCTGCGGGCTGCGGGGCGTCGCCCGGACCTCGGCCGTCGGCCCCGCCGCCGCCCTGCGGGCCGCGGGGCGTCAGGCGGCGGTGGCCGCCCGGCGGGGCCGGGGCGTGAGTTCGCCACCGCAGTTGGGGCAGACGTCCCGCAGGGTCTCGGCGCACGGCACGCAGTACGTGCACTCGTAGGAGCAGATCCGGGCCGCCGCGCCGGGCGGCAGGGTGGTCGTCGTGCACCGCTCGCAGTGGTCGCGCATCTCCAGGGCCATGGCCGTCCCGCTCCTCACCTGTGGCTTCGCCGGTCGTCCGGCTTCGTCGGCCATCCTCACCCGGTGTGCCGTACCGGACAGCGTGTCGGCGGGACAGACCTCGACCCGATCGGGCCACGGCGCGTCAGCGGGCCCCGGCGATCCGGCCCGAGCGGCCGCCATCCGTGCCGGGCAGGCCTCGCTCGCGGTGCCGGCGGCTCGTCGCGCCTACTCCCGTGGAGGTAGGCGAACTGCCGCTGACCGTACGACGCCCGGGACCCCCTTGCGGCGGGACTCTCGAAGCATCGCAGTGCACGAGAACTCACCGAGGAGATGACCCGAGATGAACACCCTGGCGAACTGGGGCGGCGGCGGGCCCGGCCCCTGGATCCTGTTCCTTCCGCTGATCTGGGCGGCCGTCGTCGTCGGCGTGGTCACCTTCGTGCGCCGCACGGTCGGGCGAGGCCGTCGCGGGCCCTGGAACCCGATGGACCGTCCCGCGGGCGACTCCCCGCTCGCCGTGCTCGGCCGGCGCTTCGCCTCCGGCGAGATCGACGAGGACGAGTACTGGCGCCGGGTGTCGGTCCTGGACGAGCAGTTCGGCCGGCCCGGCCGCTGAACCGGCGCGGCCGTGCGCGGGAAGCCGACGACGCCCGCCCGGCGGCCGCCCCTCGGGGGCGGGCCGCCTCGGGCGGGCGGGTCCGGCGGCGGTCACCGCCCGGTCAGCCGACGACGGCCGGCCGGGCGGGGGCGTGGGCGGGCACCAGGTCGTCGACGGGGCCGACCTCCGCGAACAGCGGCACGGTCTGCTCCCTGGGGGTGCGCCGGGTCGGCCGCGCCGACACCTCGCGGGTGGCGCTGGGCGCGGGCAGCGTGAACCACACGACCTTGCCGGACTCCCCGTCGGGCCGGGCGCCCCAGCTCTCGCTCACCGCGGCCACCATGGCGAGTCCGCGTCCGCAGGTGGCGAGGGCCTCCTGCTCGGCGGAGCCCATGACGGGCAGTCGCGGATCGCGGTCCCGCACGGAGACGGTGAGCCGGTCCAGCAGCAGCTCCAGCTCCACGACGCACGTCTTGTCGGGCTGGGCGTGCAGGTGGACGTTGGTCAGCAGCTCCGTCACACCGAGCGCGGCCCGGTCTATCAGCGGGTCCATGTGCCAGTAGCGCAGTTGCGCCGATACGATTCTGCGGACCTGTCCGATCCGCGACGGCAGGGCCTGAAGCTCCACCATGCAGTGCCTGCTTGGGTTGGTGATCACGGCTGCGACTCCCCGACTGAGGTCCGGAAGAACACGGAGTTCGGATCGAGCAGGGCGTCTGCGCAAGGCGGCCGCCTGCTGTCATGGCCGGCGGGCTGGTTCGCAGCGTTATCGCCGGTAAACCCAGAGTGACGTGAGACCAGAGTGACGCAGCGGATGCCGTACCGCAACTCGCGGTGACCCGGCCACGGGAACGTCGTCCGGATTCGCGCGGTCTCAGCCGCCGCGACCCGCCGCCCTGCGCACGGCCTCGATGAACCGGCGCGCCGCCGGCGGGCCGGGCTCGCCCGGCGCCGGATCGTGGTCGCCGAGGGTCAGCAGGTACCGCTTGCCGTTGAGGTCGGCCAGCGCCCGGTCCTCCGCGGCGAACCAGGGCCTGGAGGCGCGGACCGCCTGCACGGGCGCACTGTCGATCTCGCTGCCGTAGCTGGTCAGCAGCTCCAGCCTGCCGTCGTTGATCCGGACCTGGCCGGCCCGGGTGAGCGAACGCAGCCGCTTGCCGATACGCACGCCCGTAGCCGTGAACTCCGGCTCCGCCATGCCTTCCCGCCCCCTCGCGATCGGTCTCTCTCCCCTGCTCCGGTGTGCGCCCCCGACCGGGATCCGGCTCCGGGCCGGGGCTGTCGCCCCGTCCGGGGCCGTCGCCCCGCCCGGTGCAGTCTGCCCGCGCCCGGCGTCGAGCACCAGTGCGCGCGACGCCCCCGGCGCGCCCGCCCGGAGCACTCGCGCGAATGCGCCCCCCACCTGCGCCCACCCGCTCCCCAGGCCCGTCTTTGAGGACGTCAAAGGTGTGTTTATGCAGGTGAGAAGCGTGCGCAAGGTGTTTATGATCGATGCGTCGGCCGCGCGGACCACCGTCGGCGCGAAGCCTGAAGGAGCCCCGCCGTGACCACCTCCCCGCCCGCCAGGACCGGCGCCACCCTCGATGTCGACCGCAGCGACAGCGCCTACCGCGACTGGCTGAAAGAGGCCGTCCGCAAGGTGCAGGCCGACGCCAACCGCTCGGCCGACACGCACCTGCTGCGCTTCCCGCTGCCCGAGCGGTGGGGCATCGACCTCTATCTCAAGGACGAGTCGACCCACCCCACCGGCAGCCTCAAGCACCGGCTCGCCCGCTCCCTCTTCCTCTACGGTCTGTGCAACGGCTGGATCCGGCCGGACCGCCCGGTGATCGAGGCGTCCAGCGGCTCGACGGCCGTGTCGGAGGCCTACTTCGCGAAGCTGATCGGCGTGCCCTTCATCGCCGTCATGCCGCGTACGACGAGCGCGGAGAAGATCCGCCTGATCGAGTTCCACGGCGGCCGGTGCCACTTCGTCGACGACTCGCGCACCATGTACGAGGAGTCGGCCCGTCTCGCGGCGGACAGCGGCGGCCACTACATGGACCAGTTCACCTACGCCGAGCGGGCCACGGACTGGCGCGGGAACAACAACATCGCCGAATCCATCTTCCGCCAGCTCGAGCTGGAGCGTTTTCCGGAGCCCGCGTGGATCGTCGCCACGGCCGGCACCGGCGGCACCTCCGCGACCCTCGCGCGCTTCATCCACTACACGCAGCGCGACACCCGCGTCTGCGTCGCCGACCCGGAGAACTCGTGCTTCTTCGAGGGCTGGACCACCGGCGATCCGGACGTCACCTGCGACTGCGGCTCACGCATCGAGGGCATCGGCCGCCCCCGTATGGAACCCAGCTTCGTGCCCGGTGCCGTCGACCGGATGATGAAGGTCCCCGACGCGGCCAGCGTCGCCGCCGTGCGCGCGCTGGAACAGGCCATCGGCCGCAAGGCGGGCGGCTCCACGGGCACCGGACTGTGGAGCGCGCTCAAGATCGTCGCCGAGATGGTGGCGGACGGCCGCCGGGGCAGCGTGGTCACCCTGCTGTGCGACCCGGGCGACCGCTACCTCGACAAGTACTACTCCGACGCCTGGCTCGCCGAACAGGGCCTGGACATCGCCCCCTACACGGCCGCGATCGAGTCACTGCTGGCCACCGGCGTATGGCCGCGGTGACCGCCCGACGGTGCCCCCCCGACAGGTGACGCCCGGCAGGTGACGTCCCGCCGGGTGGCGCGCGGCGCGGTCCTCACCTGGCGAGCTTCCTGTCCAGGGCGGCGACGGCCTCCCGGAACGACCGCCCGAGCCCCGGCCGGGCCAGCCGCGCCCCACCCCGGAACACCGCCGTCCCGTCCACCGCGAACGTCCACCGCACCCGGGCGCCGGCGCCGGCGCCGGCGGGCGCGAGCCGCCACTCCTCGACGAGCGCCCGCATCCCCGGCACGTTGGTGGCGTCCACGCGATACGCGTACAGCTCCGACGGCTTCGCCGCGAGGACCGTCTCCCGGAACCGGGCGCCGCCCCGCAGCCGCACCTCGCGCCCCGCGCCGCCGTCCAGCGCCTCGACGGCGGTCACGGCCGTGAACCATTCGGGCCAGCCGCGGACGTCGTCCGCGAGCGCCCGGTAGACCCGTTCGACGGGCGCGCGCATGTCGCGGGCGAAGACCATGCGCACGGGAGCGGTGTCGACGAAGTCGAGCCCTTCAGGGCGCAGACGACGGACCATGGCGAGACGAACCCCCTCGGTCGGCGGGGGGTCACCCTAGCGGCGGCTCCGTCAGATGTCTGCATCCTCGTCGGGCTCGCCCGCGACGACCAGCCGCCGCAGCTGCTCCGAGATCTCCACGCGCGCCGCGCCCGGCAGCCCCGCGTCGGTCACCAGCGTGTCCACCTGCTCCAGCGCGGCGAACGAACTCAGCCCCACCACACCCCACTTGGTGTGGTCCGCGACCACCACCACGCGCCGCGCCGACTGCACCAGACGCCGGTTGGTCTCCGCCTCCGCCAGGTTCGGCGTCGACAGACCGGCCTCCGCCGATATGCCGTGCACGCCGAGGAACAGCACGTCGAAGTGGAGCGCGGCGATGGCCTGGTCGGCCACCGGACCCACCAGCGAGTCCGACGGCGTGCGCACCCCGCCGGTCAGCACGACCGTGGCCGCGCCCTGCCGCGGACCGGAGGAGCGCTGCGCCACATGGAAGACGTCCGCCACCCGCACCGAGTTGGTGACCACCGTCAGGTCCGGCAGATCCACCAGGTGGTGCGCCAGCGCGAACGTCGTCGTGCCGCCCGACAGCGCGATCGCGCTGCCCGGGGTGACGAGCTGCGCCGCCGCCTTGGCGATGTCCTCCTTGGCGGTCAGCTCCAGGCCCGACTTCGCCTCGAAGCCCGGCTCGTGCGTGCTCGCCTCCATCACCGGGACCGCGCCGCCGTGAACCTTCTCCAGGACGCCCTGGCGGGCCAGCGCGTCCAGGTCGCGGCGCACCGTCATGTCCGACACGCCGAGCTTGCGCGTCAGCTCGTTGACGCGGACGCCGCCACGGCGACGGACCTCGTCCAGGATGAGGGCGCGGCGCTGCTCCGCGAGGAGGTTCTGATTCTCACTCACGTACGCTCCGGTCCTTTCCCTCAAGCCGTCCGACAGGCCCGCTCACCTGCTTCTACGAGGCAGAGCCGACCGACGTCGGTGTGCGGGCGTCCCATCCTCGCACGGCCCGTTCACAGCCATGCCACCACCCCGTCGCGGTCATGTCACCCACGGTGTTCCCGGCCCGCCCGCGCGTGCGCGTCGCACAGCGCGGGGAGATTCCGTGACGGGAGGTGTATCACGCGTCGCGGGCGGCGATCCTTATGCCCGCACGGACACATCGACGGCGTGTCACGGGGGAGGTGCCCACAGTGAAACGTGCCGGTACCGGCGGAGCGGCCCTGGAACTCCTGGTCCACGGCGTGGGCGGCGCCACGCCCGAGAAGATGCTGAAGGATCCGCGCACCGAGCGGATCACCGGCGACGACACGGCGGCCGTCTACCGGCGGGCCGACGACGTCGGCGCCGAGACCTGCCCCGCCGACGACCGCCGCCGCGACGCCCCCGTCCCCGAGGCCTACGTCTGGTCCAACCTCACCTCCGGCGACGGCACTCGCGCCCTGTGGCTGCTCCTGCTGCCCTTCATGGTCGTCAACCTGGCCCACTGGATGCGCCCCGCCGCCCGCGGGCGCGTGCGCACGGTCCGCCTGTACGGCCTCCTGGTGCGGCTGGCGGCGCTGAGCCTGACCGTGCTGCTCGTCGCCGCGGCCTGCGAGGTCGCCCTGGACCTGACCGCCTGGCAGTGCGCGGGCACCTCCGCCTGCGCGCAGCGCCACTCCTGGCTGGGCTTCCTGTCGCCGACGGCCTCGCACGACGGCTGGTGGAGCCTGCCGGGCCGCCGCCTGGCCCTCGCCGCCCTGCTCCCCACCGCGCTCGTCGGCCTCCTGTGGTACCTCGCCCACCGCACCTGGCGGGCCTACGAGTCGCAGGAGCCCCTCGACCGCGCGCCCGAACCGGAGGACGGCCCCTCGGACACCGCGCTCAGCCGCCCCGGCTTCTGGTACGGGCGCCGGCTGGTGGCGCGGCTGCGCGCGGCGCACACCGCGGCGGGCCTGCTGACGGTGGCCGCCGCGGTCGGCGCCGCCGCCGTGCGCCAGGACCGCGGGGCGGGCGGTCCGGCCGTCCTCGACGTCCTGGGCCGGCTGCTGGAGGCCTCCCTGATCGCGGGCGCGCTGGGCACGGTGTGGGTGGTGTGCCGCCGCGGCCGCAGCGAGCACCGGCTCGACCGCCGCCTCGACGCCCACCTGGTGCGCCGGCTGCCGTCGGCGGCCCTCGTGCTGCTCGCCCTCACGCTGGTGTACGCCGGCTGGGAGCGTCCCGGCTGGCATTCCGAGGGCCGCCTGCCGGGCGACGCGACCTTCGGCGCGCTCGCCCTCGCCCAGGGCGCGCTGGTCGTCGCCCTCGCGGTCGTCGCCCGCCTCCTGCACCACTGCCCACAGGAGCGCTCGGCCGCGGCGGGCGGCACGGAGGAATCCGACGCCGGCCAGTGCAAGGCGCCCGGGCCGAGCGCCCCCGAGCCGCCCTCCGTCGTCTCCGGCGGCGCCCCGGCGCCGCGCGGGGAGGACCGGCCCGACGGCGGCCCGTCCGTGCCGTCGCAGCCCACCGATCCGGACGCCGACGCCGGCACCCACCCCGGCAGCGACCCCGACCCCGACCCCGTCGGCGTCGGCGTCGGCGGGCGGAACGAGGTGGGGCCGGAAGGGAGCGCCGTGGCCTGGCTGGAGCGCTGCGCGCTGCACGGGCTCGGCGGCCCGGCCGTCGCGATGCTGGCCTGCGCGCTGGGCGGGGTCATGTCCGGAGGCGTCGCCCAGCGCGTGTCGGACTGGCTGGACGGCACCGGCACCGGACTCGACGGACCCCCGGTCGTGCTGACCTGGCAGGCGTCCGTGATCCCCGTCCTGCTCGTCGTCCTGCTGGTGCTGTGCGCGCTGCTCGGCCGCCAGGCCTGGCTGCTCACCCGCGCGGAGCAGACCGAAGTGCTCCGCGAGTACGGGGTGGAGCACGGCGACCCCGCACGCACCCGCCGTATCGCGCGGGCCCGTGCGATGGCCACCCTCACCGACCGCAGCCCCCTCCTCGTCGCCGTCGTCTCCACCGCGACGCTGCTGCTCGGCGGGGGAGCCGTCGCCGGCGCCCTCGGCACCGCGAAGACGCCGGCCCGGGCCGCGGAGCCGGCCCCGGCCTTCGTGCACGGCGCGGCGCAGACCGCGCAGGCGCTGGGCTCCTGGCTCATCGGGCTCGGCTTCGTCCTGTTCGTCACCTGGGGGCGCCGCGCCTACAAGGACGCCTCCGCGCGGCGCACCATCGGCATCCTCTGGGACGTCGGCACCTTCTGGCCGCGCGCCGCGCACCCCTTCGCCCCGCCCTGCTACGCGGAGCGCGCCGTGCCCGACCTGACCTGGCGGGTGGCGACCTGGACGCGGGCCACCGGCGGCCGCCTCGTCATCTCCGGCCACTCCCAGGGCAGCGTGCTGGCGGCCGCCGCGGCCTGGCAACTCAAGCCCTCCGACCGCAGGCGGGTCGCCCTGCTCACCTACGGCTCACCGATCGAGCGCCTCTACGGCCGCTGGTTCCCGGCGCACTTCGGCCCGGCCGCGCTCGCCGCGCTGCACGAGGACATCGCCTGCTGGCGTAACCTGTACCGGCTCACCGACCCCATCGGCGGACCGGTCCGGCCGCCCGGCGACCGCCGCGGCCCGCGGGTCGACCGGCCGCCCCTCGCGGACCCGCTGGCCTACGGCCGGGACGCGGCGCACCCGCTGCCCGCACCCGTTCTCGGCCACTCCGACTACCAGGCGGACCCCGCCTTCGCGGAGGAACGCGAGCTGCTGCTGGGCCGGTTGCGGTCCGGGGTTCCCGCGCAGCGCGCGTGAGCCGCGGCGGGGCGGGTCAGGGCAGCTGCGGCAGATCCTCCGCGTACAGCAGCGTCAGGTCGTCCTTGGTCGGCTCCGTCACCTGCGCGACCCGGCTCGCGTGCCGCTCGACCATCGCCTCGAAGGTCTGGCGCGCGGTGCGTCCGTTGCCGAAGGCGGGGCCCTTCGGCAGCTCCGTGAAGTACTTCAGCAGCGCGTCCGCGGTGTCCGGTCCGAGCCGGTACTCGTGCTCCTCGGCCTGCTGCTCCACGATCCGCAGCAGTTCGTCCGGCCCGTAGTCGCCGAAGGTGATCGTCCGTGAGAAACGGGACGCCACACCGGGGTTGACCGACAGGAACCGGTCCATCTCCGCCGTGTAGCCCGCCACGATGACGACGACGGAGTCCCGGTGGTCCTCCATCAGCTTGACGAGGGTGTCGATGGCCTCCTTGCCGAAGTCCCGGCCCGCGTCCTCGGGCGACAGGGCGTAGGCCTCGTCGATGAACAGCACCCCGCCGTGGGCCCGTTGGAAGGCCTCCTGGGTGCGGATCGCGGTGGAGCCGATGTGCTCGCCGACCAGGTCGACGCGGGACACCTCGACCAGGTGGCCCTTCTCCAGGACGTCGAGCGCGGCGAGGATCTCGCCGTACAGCCGCGCCACCGTCGTCTTTCCGGTGCCGGGGGAGCCGGTGAAGACCAGATGCCTTTTGACGGACGCGGCCTTGAGCCCGGCCTGCTGACGGCGCCGGCCCACCTCGATCATGTCGATGAGGGCGCGCACCTCGCGCTTGACGCTCTCCAGGCCGACCAGCGTGTCCAGTTCGCCGAGCACGTCCTTGGACGTCCGCACCGACGCCCCCGGCTCCCCCTCGGGCCGGGCCGGCTCGGGGGCGGCGGCGCGCTGCCCGGGGATCGAGCCGAGCAGCCCCGGCGACTGGGCGCTCGTCTGCACCGCCGGCTCCGGCGCCGCCGCCAGGCCCGGGGTGCGCGCGCCCGCGCTCTCGTCGCTGCTGCAGTCCTCGACGACGGGCGCGGACCCGGACGCGGCGTCCGCCCCGGCGTCCGCGAACTCGTAGCCGCCGCGCGCGCAGCGCTCCGTGCGGCACTTGCGCAGGGTCGTGCGGCTGCCGTCTATGACGTGGAAGCCGTAGCCCCCGCTGTTGGTCACCCGGCAGTTCAGGAAGCTGCCCCGGCCGCCGGCCGAGACGTAGAAACCGGCCTCGGCGGGGGAGTCGACCGTGCAGCGCTCCACGGTCGGGTCGGCGCCCTTGGTGACGATCACGCCGGTCTGCGTGGCGTCCACCGTGCAGTTGGCGAGGGTGCCGCCGCTGCCGTGGTCGCGGAACCAGGCGCCGGTCGCCGCGTCGCGGATACGGCAGTCGTCGAGCTGGGCCGTCGCCCCGTCGCTCACGGACACCGCCGTGTTGCGCACCTGGAAGAGGTCGCTGTCGACGACGTCCGCCCGGGAGCCGCGGTCGAGGACGAACAGGGCGTCCGGCACGTCGTGCACCCGGCACGAGTCCAGCACGGCCGTGGCGCCGTCGCTGACCCAGACGGCCGGGTAGTCGCCGGTGCTGTCGAAGATCTCGCACTGGTTGGCGTCCACGCGCGTGCCGGGATCCCACACCGACAGCCCGTTGCGCCCGAACTGACGCACCGTCGTGCGGGTCAGCGTCAGCACGGAACGCGAGCGCAGGTCGACCGCGTTCTCCGGGATGTCGTGGATGCGGCAGTCGGCCAGGGTGAGCACCGCGTCGGTGTCGAGGGTGACGCCGTCGGCGGTCGTGCGGTGCACGTCGCAGTCGGTGAGATGCGCGGTGGCGCGGGCGGTGACCTGCACGCCGCTGCCCCTGATCTCGTAGATCTCGCAGCCGACGGCTTCCAGCGCCGAGTTGTCGCCGGTCGCGCTCAGGCCCGCGCCCGAGGTGTGGTGCACCCGGCAGCGCTCCAGCCGGGGGTGGGCGCCGCCGCGCACGGCGACACCGGCCTGACCGGCCGCGACGATCTCGCACTCCTCGAAGACACCGCCGCCGCCGTCGACCACGGCGATGCCGATGCCGGCCGGGTTGTCGACGGTGCACCGCCGGACCGTGGGCCGGGCGCCGCCGCGCACCTCCACGCCCGCCGAGGACCGGGTCACGATCCGCAGGTCCAGCAGTTCCGGGGCGCCCTCCTCGACGAGCACCGCGGGCGCGGCCGCGTCCTGGCCCTCCACGTGCAGGTCCTGCACCACCGCCGAGGCGCGCACGGTCAGCGGCACGCCGTCCGCGGGAGCCAGCCGCACCGAGCCGGGGGAGCCCTCGGGGCCGCGCAGGGTCACCGACCGCTGGACGACGAGGTTCTCCCGGTAGGTGCCGGGAGCGATGGTGAGGACGTCGCCCTCGGCCGCGGCCTCCAGGGCGGCGGCGAGCGACGCGTACTCACCCGTGCGGCGCCGCCACCGCGATGTGCCGGTGTGCGTCACCTGGACCGTGCCCTGTGCCATGGCGTTGCTGTGCCCCCACCTCGTGGTACGCGGGTTGATGCCGAATGGTTCGGCCGGACCACCGTAGCGTGCGCGCGGGCGGTGGGTTGACCAGAGACGGAAGGCCGTCAACTGCCGGCGCCGGTGCGGCCCCAGTCCGGGCCCGCCCGGTCCCAGGCCCGGTCCCACCCGGCGTACCGGCGCAGCACCATGCGCCACATGACCGCCCGTCGGCCGCCCTCGACGGCGCCCGCGGTGAGCAGGGCCGCGCCGATGCCGGCCAGCACGGCGTGCGTGGTCGCGGTGGCGGAGTCCAGCGGACGGGCTGCCAGACGGCCGTGCGCGTCCGTCCATATGCCGAAACGGTCCCCGCTGCGCGGTCTCTCGAGGCCCGACAGAACGGTGCCGTGCCGCCTGGCGCCGTCCGGAGCCGTCCAGCCCGCGACGACCCTGGTGCGCGCCTCGCGGCCGGTGGCCGTCTCGTAGTCCGCGTCCGGCGACGAGACGCTCGCCCTGCGCAGCACGGTGGCCGTCACCCGGTGGCGGGAGGCGTGCTGTTCGCGGACCGACCGTTGCAGGGCGCCCTGCGCCGCCCCGCCGACGAGGAAGCCCACCAAGGGAGCGACGAGACAGACCAGGACCAGGGCGGACAGCGCCACCCAGGCCTCGGCCAGATCCGTGCCCCGGCGCAGCGGATTGTGCCGCCAGCGCCAGAGTCCGCCGATGACGCCCACCGTGCGCACCCCCCTTCCCCCCGTGCAGATCCCCGTCACGGCCGTCCACGCGCGGGCGCCGGCGACGCGGAACCGCACCACCGGGACCCGGGACCTCTCATGAACGTCCCACGCAGTCCCAACGGCTCACCGCCGGGCGGAGGTTCCCGCGGGCGGACGCGGTCGGCCGGGCGGGGCCGGAACTACGCGACGACGCGCACCGGATCGCCCACCCGGACCGTGCCGCGGGAGAGGGGGACCAGGTTCTGCCCGAAGACCAGCCCGTCGTCGAGGCGCCGGTGACGGCCCAGGGTGGACAGGGGCTCCTTGCCGCGCACCGCGGTGTCCTGGTCGGTGGTGGTCACCACGCACCGCCCCGACGGCTTGGCCACCCGGAACTCGACCTCGCCCACGACCAGCCGCGACCAGTGGTCCTCGGCCCAGGGCTCGGTGCCCCCCACGACGAGATTGGGCCGGAAACGGTTCATGGGCAGCGGCCCCTCGCCGGAGTGGGGGCCTTGCGCGACGAGGGAGTTGAGGGCGTCCAGGGAGGCGGCCGAGACGGCGAGCAGCGGATAGCCGTCGGCGAAGGAGACGGTCTCACCGGGCAGGGCGTACCCGGGATCCACCGGTCTGCGGGCCGCCGGGTCGTCCATGTGCACCAGTCGCACGTCGGCGCCGACGTAGGCACTGCACCAGCGGTGCGCCGCGGCGCCGGCGAGGACCGCCTCCAGCTTGTCGCCGAACAGGTCCATGGACACCGTGCCGACGGCCTCCGGCACCGGCACGGTCAGCGGTTCCCGGCCGGGCGCCGACAGACGGACGCCGCCGCCGGGCACGGGCTCGGCGGCGGCCAGGGCGAGACGCGGCTGCTGGCGTTGGGTGACGACCTTTCCCCCGTCGTCGATCAGCGCCCATCGCCGGTCACCGGCCAGCCCCCAGGGCTCCACGACGGCCTCACGGAGCGCCTGGCCCCGGAACGCCTTGACCGGATGGACGTGTATCGACAGCAGTTCCGCATTCCCCATGGGGTCATCCTGCCAGGCGACGGCGGGAACCCCGGAGCGGTTTTCAGTAACCGCGGTACTGCTGGTTGTTGTACGGATCCTGGTACTGGGGCGCGGGCGGCCGGGGCGCGGCGGGACGCATCGCCTCGTAGCCGGCCGGGGCCGCCGGGCGCATCTGCTGCTGCGCCTGCGGACCCGGATAGCCGCGCGGCGGGCCGGCCTGCGGCGGAATGTACGCCGCCGGGGCCTGCTGAAGCGGTGCGGGCTGCTGCGCCTGCGGATAGCCGTAGGAGCCGTACGAGCCGTAGGAGGCCTGGGAGGGGCCCGCCGGGAGAGCCGGCAGTGCCGAGGGGAGCGCGGGCAGATGGCTCGCGCCCATGTCGTACGCGGCGGGAACCCGGATCGGGGCGATCTGCGGGGTGCCCCGCTCGGCGACGAGCGAGTCGTAGATCGGGGTGTCCGGGAAGGAGGCGGAGTAGTAGCCGCCGCCATAGGTGGAGCGGGGGGAGGTCATGGCACATAAGTTAAGCCCACGATGTGCTGGTTGGGGAGACCGATAAGAGGGTTGATTTCCGTGTCGGCGGTGGCCTTGGATCCCCAATGCGAGCGAACATGGGGAAAAGGGACGGCAAGCGCTCCGTGAATCGTGTAAAGCCCGAGTTCCGAGCGGGTTACCCGCGGTTTGGCGGGGCCGTTCCCGTGCTCCGGATGGGCGTGCGCCGTCCCGCGCAATAGGTTGACGGGTAGACAACCCGAGGAGCGCCGGCGCGCCGCCCGGCGCACCCGACCGACGATGGGGGCGTACATGTCCATGCCGAAGGGCTCCAATGCTCCGGTGCCGACCACGGCACTGCGGGTCGAGCTGGGGTGGCGCCAAGGGCCGGGCGTTCCGGACGTGGACGCCTCGGCGCTGGTGCTCGTGGGCGGAAAGGTCCGGTCCGACTCCGACTTCGTCTTCTACAACCAGTCCGCCCACGCCTCCGGCGCGGTCCGCCACGAGGGCAAGGGCGCCGCCGCCGGCCGGACGACCGACAGCCTGCTCGTCGACCTCGCGCGCGTGGAGCCCGCCGTCGAGACCGTCGTCGTCGCCGCCTCGGCGGACGGCGGCTCGTTCGGCCAGGTCCCCGACCTCTACATCGAGGTGCGGGACGCCGCGCAGGGCACCGTCGTGGCACGCTTCGACAGCACCGGCGCCACCGTCGAGACGGCTTTCGTCCTCGGCGAGTTCTACCGCCGCCAGGGCGCCTGGAAGTTCCGGGCCGTCGGCCAGGGATACGACAGCGGCCTCGAAGGACTGGCCACCGACTTCGGCATCACCGTCGACGAGCCGCAGCAGACCGCCGCGCCCGCCCCGCCCGCGCCGCAGACCTCGCAGACTCCGCTGCCTCCCGCCGCGCCGCCCTTCCCGCAGTCGCCGGCCCGGCCCGCCTTCCCGGCCACGGTCCCCCCGCCCCCGCACCAGGCCCCGCCACCGCCGCCGGCGCCGCCCGCCGCACCGGTACGGCTGACCAAGGTGACGCTCACCAAGGCCGCCCCCTCGGTGTCGCTGACCAAACAGGGCGGCACCTCCGGCACCCTGCGCGTCAACCTCAACTGGGAGGTGCGCAAGCAGTTCTCCGGGTGGGGCGCCAAACGCGGCCGCGCGGTCGCCCTGCACAACGACCTCGACCTCGACCTGTGCGCCCTGTTCGAACTCGACGACGGCCGCAAGGGCGTCGTCCAGGCCCTGGGCAACGCCTTCGGCTCACTGCACCAGGCGCCCTACATCCACCTCGACGGCGACGACCGCACCGGCGCGGTGTCGAGCGGCGAGAACCTCACCGTCAACCTCGACCGGCGCGACGACTTCCGCCGCATCCTGGTGTTCGTCACCATCTACGAGGGCGCCCGCTCCTTCGCCGACCTGCACGCCACGGTCACGCTCCAGCCCCAGCACGGCGCACCGGTCGACTTCTCCCTCGACGAGTGCACCGTCCCCTCCACCGTGTGCGCCCTCGCCCTCATCACCAACCACGGAGGCGACCTCGTCGTCCAGCGCGAGGCCCGCTACCTCGTGCCGGAACGCGGCGTGAGCCCCCAGCGGACCGTCGACCACGCCTACGGGTGGGGCATGAACTGGACGCCCGGCCGCAAATAGCGCCCGCGCCCGCCCCCGCGCGGATCAGCCCTCGTCGGCGACGGCGTCCGGACGCGCGTAGGTGCGGCCCTTCCAGGCCGCACCGCGCCCCCGGTAGTGCTGCACCGCGGAGTCCACCGTCATCAGCAGGTAGAGGAACGCGGTGCACGGCAGCAGGGGAGCGAGCCACAGAGGCTGCCGGTAGTAGCGGAGCATCGGCAGATACGTCCCCGCCATGACCAGCCACGCCAGAGCGCCGCACACCGCCGTCGCCGCGCTGCCGGCGGCGAGCCCGGCCGACAGGGCGAGCGGCGGCACGAGGTACACCAGGGCGAGGCCGAGCACCGTGCCCGCCAGCAGGAGCGGGCTGTGCCGCAACTGCGCGTAGGCGCTGCGCGAGACCATCCGCCACAGGCCGTGCAGCCGCGGGTACGGACGCACGCTGTCCACCCGGTCGGCCAGCCCCAGCCAGACGTGACCGCCCGCCCCCTTCACGGCACGGGCCAGGGCCACGTCGTCGATGACGGCGTGCCGGATCGCGTCCGGGATCCGCGCCCGCACGGCCGCGTCGTCGCGCAGCAGGACGCAGCCGCCCGCCGCGGCCGCCGTACGCGACCCGCGCCGGCCGATCCGGCGGAACGGGTACAGCTGCGCGAAGAAGTAGACGAACGCCGGCACCACCAGCCGCTCCCACACGCTCTCCACCCGCAGCCGCGCCATCTGGGAGACGACGTCGAACCCGCCGGAGTGCGCCGCCGCCACCAACTCCCGCAGGCTGTCGGGCGCGTGCGCGATGTCGGCGTCCGTGAGGAGGAGGTACTCGGGCTCACGCGCGCGTGCCAGCGCCATCCCGTGACGCACCGCCCACAGCTTCCCGGTCCAGCCCGCGGGCGGTTCCCCGGGCGAGTCCACGGTCAGCGCCAGCCCGCCGTGCCGCCGGGCGAGGGCCCGCGCCAGCTCCCCGGTGCCGTCGCCGCTCCCGTCGTCGACGAGGAAGACCTCCGCGCGGCCCGGATAGTCCTGCGCGAGCAGCGTGGGCAGACTCGCGGGCAGGACGGCGGCCTCGTCGCGCGCGGGGACGACGACGCAGACGGACGGCCATCGCTCCGGCGCCGTGCGCGCGGGCAGTCTGACGTCCGTGCGCCAGAAGAAGCCCTGACAGAGCAACAGCCACAGCCACGCGGCCAGGGACAGGGCGGCGATCCACACGATGGCGCTCACGCGCGCAGTCTGCCCCACCCGGCCGGGCCGCCGGGGCACATCGTCTATGGTGGCCGGGTGAAGATCGCGCTCATGGACTCCGGAATCGGCCTGCTGGCGGCCACCGCCGCGGTACGACGTCTGCGGCCCGACGCCGATCTCGTGCTCTCCCTCGACCCCGACGGCATGCCCTGGGGACCGCGCACCCCGCAGGACCTCACCGAGCGGGCCGTGGCCGTCGCCGAGGCCGCCGCGGCCCACCGGCCCGACGCGCTGATCGTCGGCTGCAACACGGCGACCGTCCACGCCCTGCCCGCCCTGCGCGCCCTCCTCGAACCCGCCGTCCCGGTGATCGGCACCGTCCCCGCGATCAAGCCCGCCGCGGCGGGCGGCGGCCCCGTCGCCATCTGGGCCACCCCCGCCACCACGGGCAGCCCCTACCAGCGGGGCCTGATCGACGACTTCGCCGACGGCGTCACCGTCGCCGAGGTGCCCTGCTGGGGGCTGGCCGAAGCGGTGGAGCACGCGGACGAGACGGCGATCGACGCCGCGGTCGCCGCGGCCGCCGCGCTCACCCCCGACGAGGTCACGACCGTCGTCCTGGGCTGCACCCACTACGAGCTGGTCGCCGAGCGCATCCGCGCCGCCGTGAGCGGCCCCGGGCGTCCCGCGCCGGCCCTGCTCGGCTCCGCCGGCGCCGTGGCCGCGCAGGCGCTGCGCAGGATCGGCGCCCGCCCCGAGCCCGACGCGGCCGCGACCGGCGCCGTGACGGTCATCCTCAGCGGCCGCCCGGGCGCCCTGCCCGCCCCCGCCCTGGCCTACGCCGAGGGCCGTCTGCTCCAGGCCGTCGCCCCCGCCCGCTGACCGACCCGTCGGGGCGCTCCGCCCGGGCGGAGCAGTCACTCTGCGCCACGTGGTACCGGCGCAGCGAAACCTGAGTAACCTCATGGATATGAGGGACCACCCCCACGACGAGAGCATCCCGCTTCCCGACGTCCCGCACAGCGACGCGCCCCACCCCGACGTCTGGAGCGGCCGCGCCACCAACCGCGTCCAGTGGCTGCTCGCCCTCGTCGGAGCGGCCTGCCTGGGGCTCGGCGTCGAACTCGCCGTCGACTCGGCCTGGACGTCCGGCGTCGCGCCCCTCGCCATGTCGGTCGTCGGCTGCATCGCCGCCGGTCTGCTGGTCCTCTTCGGCACCCTCGCCTTCGTCCACGTCGACCTCAGACTCGACGGGGAGTGCCTCGAAGTGCGCTGCGGCCACATCGGCCTGCCGCGCCGCCGCATCCCGCTGGCGCATGTCGCAGGGGCCGACTTCGAACCCCTCGTCACCCCGCGCCACTGGGGCGGCTGGGGCTACCGGTGGCGGCCGGAGAAGGGGACCGCGGTCGTCGTCCGCCGGGGCGAGGGCGTGGTGCTGCGCCTCTGGGACGGGCACACCTTCACGATCACCGTGGACGACGCCGAGTCCGCCGTCCGCGTGATCAGGAACCGGCTGCGGACGGGCGCCGCCGACACCGCACACTGAGCGCCCCGCGCGTGGGACCCGCCCTCTGCCCCCTCACGCGGACGGTCGGCCGCCGTGCAGGTCCCGCTCGCACCGCGGTGCGGCCCCCGACGTCCGGGCGGGCTCGCACACCGGGAGCGCCTCCGCGAGCGGCCGCGCCGTGGCCACGCCCGCCAGCAGCCCCGCGCCCGCCGTCACCGTCGTGAAGCTGAGCGCGTTCCCGGCCGAGGCGACGACGGCGAGCGCGGTGAGCGAAGCCCCCGTGGTGAGGACCACCGGCGTCGGGCGCGGCGCACGCCACAGGGCGAACAGCACCCAGCAGAAGACCGCGCCGAGCAGCAGCACGCCCACCACTCCCTGCTCCGCCGCGAGCTGCAACGGCGCCGAGTGGGGCTTGCCGTCCGGCGGCGACGACCGCGCCGCCGTCTCGCTCAACTCCCCGAAACGCCCCGGACCGACACCGAGACCGCTCGCGCGACGGGCCATGCCCAGGGCGTCCCGCCACAGCTCGACCCGCCGCGACGTCAGCACCTCCCGCACGACGCCGGCGAGGCCGCCCGGCAGCGCGCTCCCGGCGACCGCCCAGGTCAGCCCCGTCACCAGCGCGGCGACGAGCGTCAGCCCCGCGAGCACCGGCCCTCGGCGGAACCCCCCGCCCGCGGCCGACGAGCACAGCAGCACGGCGCCACAGGCCACCACGGCCGCCGCCGACCCCAGCAGCGCGCCCGCGACCACGACGACCCCGGCGAGCAGCCACAGCGCGAGCCGCACCGCCGCCACCGGCGTCGTCCAGGCCGCGCAGCACGCGGCGCCCGCCGACAGGATCAGCAGCGCGGCGGCGGCGCCGGCATGGCCGAGCGGCGCGACGGCCTCCGGCCCCGGGTCCAGCCGGGGCAGCAGCACGGCCAGCACGAGCCCGGCCGCCGCTCCGGCGCACGGCGCGGCGACCGGCGTCAGCGCACCGAGAATCCGCCCCGCCGCGTACCCGGCGGCCAGCGCCAGCACGGCGAGCAGCACACCCTCGGGACGTCCGTCGTGCACGGCGGCGGTGACCAGGGACCAGACGGCGCAGGCCGCCAGAACAGCCGCGCCCACCGCGTCCGAAACGTTTCGTCTCTCCCCGTCACCGGCCGTGCCGGCAGACGTCGTGCCCGTGGAACCCACCCCGCCCCCGAACCCGGTCGCCCCCCGACCGTGAGCCTGAACCCGCCGCGGACCTGAACCGCGACGGACCCCGGCCGCGCTCGCGTGCGACCGGAGCTCCGGCACACCGTATCCGCCGATGGGCGGTTTGTGGATGACTTGCGCCGGGTTGTACGACCGCACCGGCCGCCCGGCGTGCGCCCGGCGGCCGGTGCGCCCGCCGGGCAGCGCCGGTGGGCCGGTGCGGCCGGACACCACGGCGCCCAGGCGGACGACAGCCGGACCGGCCAGCCGGACGCCGGACGACGACGGACCGACGACGGACCGACGCCGGACGACGCCGGACGACGCCGGACGACGGACAGCGGCAGGCGGCAGCCGGACGTCGGCCGGACGGCAGTGCGGGGCCGGGACCTCGGCGGGGCGGTCCGCCCCTCAGACCGCGCTGTCGGCCCAAACGTCACCCGCCGTACACTCCCGGAGTGACCGTCACCGCAACTTCCGTCGGCCAGCCGGACCAGCTGGAACCCCCCACCGCGTCCCCCACACGCGGCACGCGCCTCCTGCGTCTCCTCCCGGCCGCCGCCGCGGCGCTCTCCGGAGTGCTGCTCTACGTCAGCTTCCCGCCGCGCACCCTGTGGTGGCTGGCGCTGCCGGCCTTCGCGGGCCTCGGCTGGGTGCTGCGCGGACGCGGCTGGAAGGCGGCCTTCGGCCTCGGCTACCTCTTCGGCCTCGGCTTCCTGCTCCCGCTGCTGGTGTGGACCGGGGTGGAGGTCGGACCAGGTCCCTGGCTCGCCCTGGTGGCGATCGAGGCGGTCTTCGTCGCGCTGGTCGGCGTCGGCATCGCCGCCGTCTCCAGGCTCCCGGCCTGGCCGCTGTGGGCGGCGGCGCTGTGGACCGCGGGGGAGGCGGCACGCGCGCGTGCGCCGTTCGGCGGCTTCCCCTGGGGCAAGATCGCCTTCGGGCAGGCGGACGGCGTGTTCCTGCCCCTCGCCGCGCTCGGCGGCACCCCGGTGCTCGGCTTCGCGGTCGTCCTGTGCGGGTTCGGCCTCCACGAGATCGTGCGGCTCGCCCTGGACCGGCGGCGCACGGGCGAACTGCGGCGGTCGGCGGCCGCGGTCGCGCTGCTCGCGATGGCCGTTCCCGTCGTCGCGGCCCTGGCCGCCCGCGTGCTGGTCAGCGACAAGGCCGAGGACGGCACGGCGACGGTCGCCGTCATCCAGGGCAACGTCCCCCGGCTCGGCCTGGAGTTCAACGCCCAGCGCCGGGCCGTCCTTGACTACCACGCGCGGGAGACCGAGCGCCTGGCCGCCGAGGTCGCGGCCGGCAAGAAGCCCCGGCCCGACTTCGTGCTGTGGCCCGAGAACTCCTCCGACATCGACCCCTTCGCCAACGCCGACGCGGCCGTCGTCATCGACCGGGCGGCCAAGGCGATCGGCGTGCCCGTCTCGGTCGGCGGGGTCGTCGAACGCGACGGCAAGCTCTACAACGAGCAGATCCTGTGGGACCCCGTGAAGGGACCGACCCAGACCTACGACAAGCGCCAGGTCCAGCCGTTCGGCGAGTACCTCCCGCTGCGCTCCCTCATCGGCGCGATCAACAGCGACTGGACGGCGATGGTCCGCCAGGACTTCAGCCGGGGCACCAAGCCGGGCGTCTTCGACATGGACCGCGCCAAGGTCGGCCTGGTCACCTGTTACGAGGCCGCGTTCGACTGGGCCGTGCGCTCCGAGGTCACCGACGGCGCCCAGATGATCTCCGTGCCCAGCAACAACGCCACCTTCGACCGCAGCGAGATGACCTACCAGCAGCTCGCCATGTCCCGCGTCCGCGCGGTCGAGCACAGCCGGACCGTCACGGTGCCCGTGACCAGCGGCGTCAGCGCGATCATCATGCCCGACGGCAGGATCACCCAGAAGACCGGCATGTTCGTCGCGGACTCCCTGGTGCAGAAGGTCCCGCTGCGCTCCTCGCAGACGCCGGCCACGAAGCTGGGGATCCTGCCCGAGATGCTCCTGGTGCTCGTCGCGGCGGGCGGTCTGGGATGGGCCGTCGCCGCCGGTGTGCGCGGCCGGCGGAACCCGGCGGTCTAGCCGCCGGGGGTGCTGCCGCGCCCGGTTAGGGTCGGATGATGGCGACTCCTGACTTCATCACCGACATCCGCGCCTCCGCCGGACACCATCTGCTCTGGCTTCCCGGCGTGAGCGCCGTCGTCTTCGACGACGAGGGGCGGGTGCTGCTGGGCCAGCGCGCGGACAACCGCCGGTGGACCGTGATCGCCGGCATCCCGGACCCCGGAGAGCAGCCCGCCGACTGCGCGGTCCGGGAGGTCTACGAGGAGGCGGGCGTGCACTGCGTCCCCGAGCGCGTCGTCCTGGTGCGCGCGGGCGACGCGGTGGAGTACCCGAACGGCGACCGGTGCCAGTTCATGGACATCACCTTCCGCTGCCGGGCCGTCGGCGGCGAGGCGCGCGTCAACGACGACGAGTCCGTCGCCGTGGGGTGGTTCGCGCTCGACGCCCTGCCGCTCATGCAGGAACGGCAGCTCTTCCGCATCAAGCAGGCGATCGCCGACGAACCCACGTGGTTCGAGACCACGGTCCCCGAGTGAACGGGGTGCGCGGCCCGCACCGCCCTCGCGTGCGCCACCAGGTGTTGCGGAGGCTCCGGCCGTCCCGTGGCCCTACGTCGCGGCGGGCGGTTGCGGGGAGCGGAGTACGAGCAGGGTGATCTCGCTGGGGGCGAAGACGCGGAACGGCGGCCCCCAGAAGCCGGTGCCGCGGCTCGTGTAGAGGAGGGTGCGGGCGCCGTGGCGGCTCAGTCCGGCGACGACGGGCTGGTCGAGGCGGACCAGGTGGTGGAAGGGCCAGATCTGGCCGCCGTGGGTGTGGCCGGACAGCTGGAGGTCGATTCCGGCGGCGGCCGCCCGGTCGACGAACTTCGGCTGGTGGGCCAGGAGCAGAACGGGCAGGCCGGGGTCGGCCCCGGCCAGGGCTCCGGCGAGGTGGGCGCGGTGGCCGGCCAGGCCGGAGGACTCGGCGGTGACGTCGTCGACGCCGGCGACCACGAGGGTGTCGCCGCCGCGTTCGAGCAGCAGATGGCGGTTGCGCAGCGGTTCCCAGCCCAGCTCGTCCATCAGGTCGACCCAGCCCTGGGCCTCGCTGTAGTACTCGTGGTTGCCGGTGACGTAGACCCGGGCCCGGGTGGCCCGCACGGTGCCGAGCGGGGCGGCCTGGGCGCGGCGGCGTCGCGCGGTGCCGTCCGCGATGTCGCCGGTGTGGCAGACCAGGTCGGCCTCCAGGGTGTTCACCGTCTCGCACACCCGTGCCGACCAGCGGGCGCGATCGAGGGGGCCGTAGTGGGTGTCGGTGATGAGGACGACGCGCGTGCCGTCCAGCCCGGCTCCCAGCCGCGGTAGCCGAACGTCGAGCCGGCGCACGCGCGGCACCCGGCGCGCCTCGGCGTAACCCCAGGCGAGCAGTACGACGGTCACGCCGAGGACGGCCCACGTGACGGTGCGGGCCCGGTCCTGGCTCCCGCCGACGCCGGCCACGGTCAGGGCGAGGCGCAGCAGGACGCCGAGCAGAACGGACCAGGTGAACAGAACCCAGCTCGCGCCCAGCAGGGTGTCACCGGCGATCGCGGCCCGGTCCCGCTGGCGCCGGCCGTGGCCGTGCACCATGGCGAGCGGCATGCCGACGAGCCCGAGGACGAACAGCGCGGTGGCGGCCGCTGCGACGGGCGGCGGCCAGTGCTGGCCGGTGTACAGGAGCACCCAGCAGGGCACGGCCCACAGCAGGACGGGGGCGATCATGGGGAGGTAGCGCATCAGGCGGAGCAGCGGACTCCGCCGCGGAGCGTGCGGTGCGCTCTCGGCGGGCCGGGTGTCGCTGGTGTCGGTCACGCTTCGCCTCCTGGCCGGGCTGCCGTCCCGCGCACTCTATCCGGTGGTCCCGGCGCGGGCCGGACCGGTGTTCGGGGCCGCGGCTCCCGCCGGGGGCCGGTGGCGGATACCGGGATGCGGGCCCGGCCGCCCGACGGCGCACTCGGCCGGGCCCGGCAGTGCCCGCCTTCGGTGACGCGCGCTCGCCGAGGACGGTCGCGCCGGCTCGGCCCACCACCCCGGCCTCCGGGACCGGACCCCGCCCCCGCCCGCACCCCCGCCTCCGAGGGCTCCGGCTCCGCATGCGGCGGGGAGGGGATGGAGCGATTCTCTAAGGAGGGAAGCAAGGAGGGATGCAAGGACGGAAGCAGCCCGTCCGGCACGTCGCGGGCTTCCGGAGCGGTCCGCCGTCGGACCCGTGCACCGCGGGGCGCACGCCCTCGTCCACCGTCGTGTCCTCGTGTCCTGACGTTTTCCATCCGCAGCAACGAGACGGAGGCCGCCGCCATGGAACCGGTCGTCACTGTGGGCCTCGACGGCTCACCCGAGAGTCTCGCCGCCGCGCGGTGGGCCGCCGACGAAGCCGCCAGGCGCAGGCTCACCCTGCGTCTGCTGCATGCCTGGCCCCTGCTGTCGCCGGAGCCCGCGCACGCCACCTCCGCGGTCGACCAGAACTACTGGGCCAAGCGCCTCGTGCACACGGCGCGGGCGGAGGCGCAGGCCCGTCACCCGGGCCTGACGGTCGTCGGGACTCTCGTGGCCGACGACCCGCACGCCGCTCTGCTCAAGGCGGCGTCGGAGTCGGAGATGACCGTGCTCGGCTCCCACGGGATGGGGACCGTGGAGAGCTACTTCATGGGCGAGGTCAGCATGCCGGTGGTGGCGCACGCGCCGTGCCCGGTGGTGCTCGTGCGCGGCGCCGGAAAAGGGCGGCACGGGGGAGTGGAGCCCGGACCCGGCGGACGTGTGGTCGTGGCCGTCAAGCTGAACGGCTCCTGTGACGGTCTGCTCGACTTCGCGTTCCATTCGGCGGCGGCCAGGGAGGTGCCGCTGATGGTCGCGCACGGCCGGAGCGTGCCCCTTCACGCGCGGGTGCCCTGGGGGGTGGACCACCAGGTGACCGAGGAGATGACGAAGGACGCACAGCACGAGCTGGACAGGCTGTTGCAGCCCTGGCGGGAGAAGTACCCGCAGGTGGAGGTGGTCGAGAGCATCCGTCTCGCGAGCGCCGCCAAGGTGGGCGTCCAGGCCTCCGAGGGCGCCGGACTGCTGGTCGTGGGCCGGCGTGCGCCCCGGCACAGCGGGGCGACCCACCTCGGTCCGGTCGCCCACGCCGCCATCCACCACGGGCGCTGCCCGATCGCCGTCGTCCCGCACGACTGAGACGCAGCGGGGCGGGGGACGGCTCGACCGATCCGAGACGGCGGCCCCCGCCACCGTCGGCGCCGCCCGCCATCTCCTGATGACCAGCCGACCGGGCGCCCCCGACGCCCGACCTCCGACGCCCGACCTCCGACTCGCTATGACGCGCCTGGTCGCCGCGTCGGCGGAGGGCTGAGCAGCCGGGCGTCGGCGCGCCGGCCCGGCCGACTCCCCGTTGTCCGTCGGCGGCCCCGTGCCGTGCGGTCCACTGATCCCTGCCGCGGACTGCCGTCTGCCCTCTGTCGGTGAGCAGGTCGAGGCCGGTCCCTTTCAGGACGCGGCGGGGAGCAGGGCCGGGAGCCGGCGAGGCCCCCGCCTTCGACGCGCCCGCTGCCCGCCTCCGCCCACTTTCCGACCGGGCCCCCGCGGCCACGGCCGGCTCGTCCCACGCGGACGGAAAAAGGCACCTTTGCACTCTGCAATGGTGGGTACTCGGCGGTCGCGGCGGCAGGGAAGGAGGCCGGCGGAGCCGCGTCGGCGTGTCGTCGCGTCCGGTGAACGGCTTGGGAAGGCGGATCGTTCCATGAATCACCCCCACACCGACGCCCCCGTGTCGGATCTTCCCGGGCTGGAGGCGGCACTGCGCGCGGCCGTGGACGGCGAGGTCCGCTTCGACGCGGGCAGCCGGGGCGCCTACGCCACGGACGGATCGAACTACCGGCAGGTGCCCGTCGGCGTCGTGGTGCCCCGCACCGTCGAGGCCGGGGCGCGGGCGGTGGAGGTCTGCGCCCGCTTCGGCGCCCCGGTGCTGTCGCGCGGCGGCGGCACGAGTCTGGCGGGCCAGTCGACGAACACGGCCCTGGTGATCGACTGGAGCAAGTACTGCCACGCCCTGGTGAGCGTCGATCCCGACGCGCGCACCTGCGTGGTCGAGCCGGGGATCGTCCTGGACGAGCTGAACCGCCGTCTGGCGGACCACGGGCTCCAGTTCGGCCCGAGGCCGTCCACGCACAGCCACTGCGCCCTCGGCGGCATGATCGGCAACAACTCGTGCGGCGCGTCCGCCCAGGCGTACGGCAAAACCGTCGACAACGTGCGCCGCCTGGAGGTGCTCACCTACGACGGCGTCCGGATGTGGGTCGGGCCCACGTCGCGCGCCGAGCGGGCGCGGATCGCCGCCGAGGGCGGCCGCCGCGCCGAGCTGTACGACGGACTCGACCGCATCGTCGCCGAGTACCTCGCCGACATCCGGCAGGGCTATCCGAAGATCCCGCGCCGGGTCTCCGGCTACAACCTCGACTCGCTCCTGCCGGAGAACGGCCTCGACGTCGCCCGGGCCCTCGTCGGCAGCGAGGGCACGCTGGTGACCGTGCTGCGCGCCGAACTCGACCTGGTGCCCGTGCCCGCCTGCCAGTCGCTGCTGGTCCTGGGCTACGACGACATCTGCGCGGCGGCGGACGACGTCGCCCACCTCCTGGAGCACTGCGAACCGGGTCAGCTGGAGGCGCTCGACGGCCGCATGGCCCAGCTGATGCGCGAGGAGCACGCCTACCTGGAGTCGCTCGACGCCCTGCCCGAGGGCGACAGCTGGCTGATGCTGCAGTTCGGCGGCGACAGCCAGGAGGACGTCGACGCCCAGGCCCACGCGCTGCTGCGCGCCGTCGGCCGGAGCGAGAAGGACGCCACGGTCGCGTTCTCCGACGACCCCGAGCGCGAGCAGCGGATGCTCAAGGCGCGCGAGGCCGGCCTCGGCGTCACGGCACGCCCTCCGGACGACCGGGAGACGTGGGAGGGCTGGGAGGACTCCGCCGTCCCGCCCGAACGGCTCGGCGACTATCTGCGGGACCTGAAGAAGCTGTTCGAGGAGTTCGACTACGACCATCCCTCGCTGTACGGGCACTTCGGGCAGGGCTGCGTCCACACCCGGATCCCGTTCGGGCTCAGGACCGCCGAGGGCGTGGCACGCTTCCGGCGCTTCGTGGAGCGCGCCGCCGACCTCGTCGCCTCCTACGGCGGTTCCCTGTCGGGCGAGCACGGCGACGGCCAGGCGCGCGGCGAGCTGCTCACCCGCATGTTCGGCGACCGCCTGGTGACCGCGTTCGGCGAGCTGAAGGCGCTGTTCGACCCGGACGACCGGATGAACCCGGGCAAGATCGTCCACCCCCACCCGGTCGACGGGCAGCTGCGTCTCGGTCCCCACTGGCGCCCCGCGACCCCCGCGACGCACTTCGGCTTCCCCGAGGACGACCACTCCTTCAACCGGGCCGTGATGCGGTGCGTCGGCATCGGCAACTGCCGCGGCCACTCCGGCGGCGTGATGTGCCCCTCGTACCGGGCGACCCGGGAGGAGGAGCACTCCACCCGCGGCCGGGCCCGGCTGCTCTTCGAGATGCTCGGCGGGCACGCCGACTCGGCCGTCCGGGACGGCTGGCGCTCCACCGAGGTGCACGACGCGCTGGACCTGTGCCTGGCCTGCAAGGGCTGCAAGTCGGACTGCCCCACGGGCGTCGACATGGCCACCCTCAAGGCGGAGTTCCTCTCCCACCACTACGAGGGCCGGATGCGGCCGGCGGCGCACTACTCGATGGGCTGGCTGCCCGTGTGGGCGCGCCTGTCCCGCCTGGCCCCCTCGCTGGTCAACGCCGCGCTGCACGCGCCGGGACTGTCCCGCGCGGGCAAGCTCCTGGCCGGCGTCGACGCGGCCCGCTCCGCGCCCGTGTTCGCCGGGCAGTCCTTCGTGCAGTGGTGGCGGGCCCGCGAGGCCGACGCACCCGACCCGGCGGACCCGCGCACCGTCGTGCTGTGGCCCGACACCTTCAGCACCTACTTCCATCCCGCGATCGCCGTCTCGGCCGTGCGCGTCCTGGAGGACGCCGGCTTCCGCGTCGCCGTGCCCGACCGGCCGGTGTGCTGCGGTCTGACCTGGATCTCCACCGGCCAGCTGCCCCGCGCGCAGAAGGTGCTGCGCCACACCCTCGACGTGCTGCGCCCGTACCTGGAGGCCGGCACCCCGGTCATCGGCCTCGAACCCTCCTGCACCGCCGTCTTCCGCTCCGACGCCCCCGAGCTGATGCCCGAGGACCAGGACGTGCGGCGGCTGGCCGGGCAGGTCCGCACCTTCGCCGAACACCTCGTCCACCACGCGCCCGACGGCTGGCGGCCGCCCCGGCTCGACCGGCACGCGACCGTGCAGACCCACTGCCACCAGCACGCCGTCATGAAGTTCGACGCCGACCGCGAACTCATGCGCCGCGCGGGCCTGGACGCCGACGTCCTCGACGAGGGCTGCTGCGGGCTGGCCGGAAACTTCGGCTTCGAGAGCGGCCACCACGAGGTCTCCATGGCCGTCGCCGAACTGGGCGTCCTGCCCGCCGTCCGCGGCGCGTCCCCCGACAGCCTGGTCCTCTCCGACGGCTTCAGTTGCCGCACCCAGATCGAACAGGGCGGGACCGGACGGCGGGCCCTGCACCTGGCCGAGGCACTGGCCCTCGGTCTCGACGGCCCGCTGCCCGGCGAACACCCCGAGCAGTCGGCCACGCGCCCGGCACGGCCCTCCCGGGCGGTCCGCTGGTCGACCACGGCGGCCGCCGCCGTCACCGCGGCCGCCGCCGCCACGGCGACCGGCAGAGGGGCCCTGCGCGCGCTGCGCCGCGCGTAGCCGCCGATCGCACGCCCACCAGGAAGGGCACCCACCAGGAAAGGTTCCGCACATGTCGAAGAAGGTCTCCGACCACATCCTCGAGCGCCTGCGCGAGTGGGGGGTGGAGCACGTCTTCGCCTACCCCGGCGACGGCATCAACGGGCTCCTCGCGGCCTGGGGCCGGGCGCAGGACAACCCCCGCTTCATCCAGGCCCGCCACGAGGAGATGGCCGCCTTCGAAGCCGTCGGCTACGCCAAGTTCTCCGGACGGGTCGGCGTGTGCGCGGCCACCTCCGGCCCCGGCGCCATCCACCTGCTGAACGGCCTGTACGACGCGAAGCTGGACCACGTGCCCGTCGTCGCGATCGTCGGCCAGACCGACCGCAGCGCCATGGGCGGCTCCTACCAGCAGGAGGTCGACCTCGTCAGCCTCTACAAGGACGTCGCCTCCGACTTCTGCGAGATGGTCACCGTCCCCGAGCAGCTGCCCAACGTGCTGGACCGGGCCATGCGCACGGCCATGGCCCGCCGCTCCGTCACGGCCGTGATCGTCCCGGCCGACGTGCAGGAACTCGACTACTCGCCGCCCGGGCACGCCTTCAAGATGGTGCCCTCCAGCCTCGGCATGTCGCCGTACGCGCCCGTGCCCGCCGACGCCGACCTCGAACGGGCCGCCGAGGTCCTGAACGCCGGCGAGAAGGTCGCGATCCTGGTCGGGCAGGGCGCGCGCGGAGCCCGCCAGGAGGTCATGGCCCTCGCCGACCGCCTCGGCGCGGGCGTGGCCAAGGCACTGCTCGGCAAGGACGTCCTCGACGACGACCTGCCCTACGTCACCGGGTCCATCGGCCTGCTCGGCACCCGGCCGTCCTACGAGCTGATGACCGGCTGCGACACCCTCCTGGTCATCGGATCGTCGTTCCCCTACACCCAGTTCCTGCCGGAGTTCGGGCAGGCGCGGGCCGTGCAGATCGACATCGACCCGCACATGGTGGGCCTGCGCTACCCGTTCGAGGTCAACCTGGTCGGCGACGCCCGCGCGACGCTGACCCGGCTGCTGCCGCTCGTCGACACGGCCGCGAACACCGGGTGGCGCGAGAAGGTCGAGAAGGACACCGCGCGCTGGCAGGAGGTCATGCAGCGCCGGGCCGCGGTCGACGCCGACCCCGTCAACCCCGAGTACGTCGTGCACGCGCTGAACGACCTGCTGCCGGAGAACGTGATCCTGTCCTCCGACTCCGGATCGGCCGCCAACTGGTACGCCCGCCACCTGCGGCTGCGCGGCGCCATGCGCGGCTCGCTGTCCGGCACGCTCGCCACCATGGGCCCCGGCGTGCCCTACGCGATCGGCGCCAAGTTCGCGCACGGCGACCGTCCGGCCATCGCCCTCGTCGGCGACGGCGCGATGCAGATGAACGGGCTGGCCGAGCTGATCACGATCGCCAAGTACTACCGGGAGTGGGAGGACCCGAGGCTCGTCGTGGCGGTCCTGAACAACCGGGACCTCAACCAGGTCACCTGGGAGATGCGCGCCATGGAGGGCGCCCCGCGGTTCGAGGCCTCGCAGTCGATCCCCGACGTCGCCTACGCCGACGTGGCCCGTCTGTTCGGCCTGGAGGGCATCCGCGTCGAGAAGCCGGGCGACGTGGTGGGCGCCTGGCAGGCCGCGCTCGCCGCCGACCGGCCCTGCGTCCTGGACTTCGTGACCGACCCCGCCGTGCCGCCCGTCCCGCCGCACGCGAGCCTCGACCAGATCGAGGCGGCCGCCATGTCCGTCCTCAAGGGCGACAGCGACCGCGCGGGCATGGTCCGCCAGGGCTTCAAGGCCAAGGTGCAGGAGTTCCTGCCCGGTCACCGCCACCGCGAGGACCGGCCCGGCGCACAGGACGACACATGAGCGACACCCCCGTCGTGACCGGCGTGGACACGGCCGTCTACACCGTGCCCACCGACGCGCCCGAAGCGGACGGCACCCTCGCCTGGGACAGCACCACGCTCGTCCTGGCCACCGTCCGCTGCGGGGACGCCACCGGCCTCGGCTACACCTACGCGCCCGCCGCCACCGCCCGCCTCGTCGACGACCTGCTCGCCGACGTGATCACCGGCCGCCCGGTCCTGGACGTGCCGCGCCTGAACGAGGCCCTGCGGCGCGCGGTGCGCAACGCCGGACTGCCCGGCGTCGCCGCCCAGGCGATCGCGGCGGTCGACATCGCCCTGTGGGACCTCAAGGCCCGCCTGCTCGGACTGCCCCTCGTCCGCCTGCTGGGCGCGGCCCGCGACGACGTGCCCGTCTACGGAAGCGGCGGCTTCACCACCTACGACGACGACCGCCAGGAACGGCAACTGCGCGGCTGGGTCGAGGAGGACGGCATCCCCCGCGTCAAGATCAAGATCGCGCAGTCGTGGGGGCGCGAGGAGGCACGCGACCGGCACCGTGTCGCCCGGGCACGCGCCGCCATCGGCGACACCGCGGCCCTCTACGTCGACGCCAACGGCGGCTACACGGCCAAACAGGCCGTGCGCATGGCCGAGGCGCTCGCCGACGACGACGTGACGTGGTTCGAGGAGCCCGTGTCCTCGGACGACCTGACCGCCCTCGCCGCCGTCCGCCGCCGTACGACCCTCGACGTGGCGGCCGGCGAGTACGGCTACACCCTGCCCTACTTCGCCCACCTGATCGCCGCGGACGCCGTCGACTGCCTCCAGGCCGACGTCACGCGCTGCGGCGGAATCACCGTCTGGCTGCGGGCCGCCGCACTCGCCCAGGCCCACGGCCTGGAGATCTCCGGGCACTGCGCCCCGCACGCCCACGCGCACGCCGCGGCCGCCGTGCCCAACCTGCGGCACCTGGAGTGGTTCCACGACCACGTCCGCATCGAGCGGCTCCTCTTCGACGGCGTGCTCGCCCCGGACGGCGGAGCCCTCGCCCCGGGCGCCGACGGCAGACCCGGCCTCGGCCTCGCACTCGCCGCCGAGCGGGCCCGCCCCTACCGGGTGGGCTGAGAGGCCGGGACCGGACCGCCCGGGCACCGAGCAGGAGGAAACACCGCCCATGAGCACCACGTGGCATCCCCCCACCCACAGCACGTCGCACCCCGCTCACGCACTGCACGACTACGCCCTGCTGGCCGACGGCGAACGCGGAGCCCTCATCGGCCCCGACGGCGCCGTCGACTGGCTGTGCGCGCCCACCTGGCACGACGACGCCGTCTTCGCCGCCCTCATCGGCGGCCGCGGCGCCTACAGCGTCACCCCGCACGGACGGTACGTCCCCGGCGGCTACTACGAGGAGGGCACGCTGATCCGGCGCAGCCGCTGGGTCACCGCCGAAGGCGTCGTCGAATGCCGCGAGGCCCTCGCCTTCCCCGGCGAGCCGGACCGGCTGGTCCTGCTGCGCCGGCTGATCGCCGTCGACGGCCCGGCCGACATCCGCGTCGTCCTGGACCCGCACGACGACTACGGACGGGCACCGGCCGGCCCGCCGCGCCGCGACGACGACGGCGTGTGGCACATCGACACCGGCCGCACCCGCCTGCGCTGGCAGGGCGCCCCCGGCGCCGCCGCCCGTCCGCAGGGCCTGACCGCGGACCTCCACCTCGACGCCGGCGCCGCACACGACCTGGTCCTGGAGTGCTCCACCACCGCACTGCCGCACCGGCTCCCGGTGGCCGACCGGGCATGGGCCGCCACCGAACGGGCCTGGCGCGAGGCCGTGCCACCGCTGGCGCACACCGTCGCCGCCGGGGACGCCCGGCACGCCTACGCCGTCCTGCGCGGAGTCACCGGCCGCGGCGGAGGAATGGTCGCGGCGGCCACCACCAGCCTCCCCGAACGCGCCGAGACCGGCCGCAACTACGACTACCGGTACGTGTGGATCCGCGACCAGAGCTACGCCGGACAGGCCGCGGCCGCCGCCGGGGCGCCCGACCTGCTCGACGCGGCCGTCCGCTTCGTCAGCGAGCGGCTCCTCGCCGACGGCCCGCGCCTGGCCCCCGCCTACACCGTGCACGGCGACCCGGTACCGCGCCAGCGCGACCTCGACCTGCCCGGCTACCCCGGCGGCTTCAGCCGCGTCGGCAACCACGTCTCCCAGCAGTTCCAGCTCGACTGCTTCGGCGAGGCGCTGCTGCTGTTCGCCGCCGCCCAGCGCGCGGGCCGACTCGACGGCGACGGCTGGAAGGCCGCCGACCTCGCGGTACGGGCCATAGCCGAACGACGGCACCAACCGGACGCGGGGATCTGGGAGTTGGACCCCAGGCGGTGGACCCACAGCCGCCTCGCCTGCGTCGCCGGGCTGCGCGCCCTGGCCGACGCCGCGCCCCGCCACCCCCTCGCCGGCCCCTGCACCCGCCTCGCCGACACCGTGCTCGCCGAGATCGCGGCCGACTGCGTCCACCCCGACGGCCACTGGCAGCGCGCCCCCGACGACCCGTCCGTCGACGCCGCCCTGCTGCTGCCCGCCGTGCGCGGCGCCCTGCCCCCCGACGACCCGCGCACCCGGGCCACCCTCGCCGCCTGCCGCGACCGACTGACCCGCGACCACTTCGTCTACCGCTTCCGCCACGACGACCGCCCGCTGGAGGAGGCCGAGGGCGCCTTCCTGCTCTGCGGCTTCGTCATGGCGCTGGCCGAACACCGGCAGGGCCGGACGACCGAGGCCTTCCGCTGGTTCGAACGCAACCGCGGCGCCTGCGGGGCATCCGGTCTCTACACCGAGGAGATCGACATCGCGCAGCGCCAGCTGCGCGGAAACCTCCCGCAGGCTTTCGTGCACGCCCTGCTGCTGGAGACCGCCGTCCGCCTCGCCCAGGACCCCGACCCCCGCGGCGCCCGCCGCCCGCAAAGGAGCTGACCCCATGTCCGAGACCGTCGTCATCACCGGAGCCAGCGCAGGCATCGGCCGCGCCACCGCCCGCCTGTACGGCGAGCGCGGCGCCGACGTCGTGCTGATCGCCCGCGGCAGGGCCGGACTGGAGGCGGCCGCGAAGGAGATCGAGTCCCTCGGCGGCCGCGCACTCGTCCAGATCGCCGACACGGCCGACGCCCGCCAGGTCGAGGCGGCCGCCGACGCCGCCGAGGAGGCCTTCGGGCCCATCGACGTCTGGATCAACTGCGCGTTCACCAGCGTCTTCGCCCCGTTCGACGAGATCACCGCCGAGGAGTACGACCGGGTCACCCAGGTGACCTACCTCGGCTTCGTCAACGGCACCCGCAGCGCGCTGAAGCGCATGCTGCCCCGCGACCGCGGAACCGTGGTGCAGGTGGGCTCCACGCTCGGGGAACGGGCCATCCCGTTGCAGTCGGCGTACTGCGGGGCCAAGCACGCCATCAACGGCTTCACCTCGTCGCTGCGCACCGAACTGCTGCACCGCGGGAGCAAGGTGCACGTCACGGTCGCGCAGATGCCCGCCGTCAACACGCCGCAGTTCTCCTGGGTGCGCACCCGCCTGCCCCGGCACCCGCAGCCGGTGCCCCCCATCTACCAGCCGGAGGTGGCCGCACGGGGCGTGCTGCACGCCGCCGACCACCCGCGCCGCAAGCAGTACTACGTCGGCGCGACGACCCTGGCGACGATCCTGGCCAACCGGCTCGCCCCCGCGGCGCTCGACCGCTATCTGGCCCGCACCGGCTTCGGCTCCCAGCAGAGCCCGACCCGGCCGCCGACCGGCGAGAGCAACCTCTTCGAACCCGTCGACCGGCAGGAGGGCGACGACCACGGCGCACACGGCGTCTTCGACGGGAAGGCGCACAGCCGCTCCTTCGAGACGGCCCTGTCCCGTCACCCCGCTGCCGTCGCCTCGGTCCTCGCGGCCGGAGTCGCCGTCGCGGCGCGGTCCCTGTCCGTCAGGCGCGGCCACACCTCGTGATCCTCTCCGCCCCCGGACCGGAAGCCGACCAGGACCGCGATCAGGAGCCGGCATGACGAGACACGAGACGCAACCCCGCCCCGGCCCCGAGCGGGAACCCGGCCCCGACCCGGAACCCGGAACGGGCCGCGATCCGGAAGCCGGGACGGTGCGCGGGCCGGCGGACGGCGACAGTCCGTCGTCCCGCGCGGCCGGTCCGGATCAGCACGAACTCGACCGCGCGGCCGAGGAGCTGAGCGCCGTGGTGATGGACGCCTCCCGTCTGTTCGTGGCCATCTCCGCCCGTGCGCTCGCCAGTGCCGCCGAGACGCTCACGCTTGCGCAACTGCGGGCGCTGGTCGTCCTCGACACCTGCGGACCGGTCAGGCTCACCGCGCTGGCCGCGACCCTCGGCGTCAACCCGTCCACCGCCCTGCGCATGGCCGAGCGGCTCACGGCGGTCGGCCTGGTCGACCGCAGGGCCAACCCCGCCAACCGGCGCGAGGTCCTGCTGAGCCTCACGGGCGCCGGGGGCGACCTGGTGACCACGGTGCTGGCCCGGCGCAGAGCCGAGATACGCACCCTCGTCGAACGGCTGCCCGCCGAGGAGCGCGCCGCGCTCGTGCCCGCCCTGAGAGCGCTGACGGCGGCGGCCGGCGAGATGGCGGTGGAGGCGGACCCGGTGACACCCACGGCCGCGGACGTCGTGTGACGCCGGACGCCTCCGCAGCCGGCCGCGACCCGTCCGCCACCGGAGTGAAGTGTCGGACCGGCGTGAGGCCGCCCGCGCCCACGTGGCAGGTATCGGTGCTGGGCGGCCGAGTCGGCGAAGGGCCGGACGAGGCCCGTCGCCCGGCGGCCTCGGAGCGTCAAGGAGTGGAGAACGCATGGGACACGGCGGCAACGTCATCCAGGAACTGACCACGGACCACAGGGAGGTGGACGAGCTCTTCGCGCAGATCGAAGCACTGCCCGGGACCGACCCGCGGCGGCGCGAACTGGCGGACCGGCTCACCATGGAGCTGATCCGCCACTCGGTGGCGGAGGAGGAGCACCTGTACCCGACGGTGCGCCGGTACGTCGACGGGGGCGACGACCTCGCCGACAAGGAGCTGGCCGACCACGCCGAGGTCGAGAACATGCTCAAGGAACTCGAAGGCTGCGAGCCCGGGGACGGCAGCTTCGACACGCTGATCCTGCGGCTGAAGAACTCCGTCACGGCCCATGTCGCCGACGAGGAGAACAGGCTCTTCCCGATGCTGGCCGACGTCTGCTCCGCCGACGCGCTGGAGGAGCTCGGCGAGAAAGTGCGCTCGGCCAAGCGGCACGCTCCCACGCGCCCGCACCCGGCCGCACCGGACACCCCGCCCGCGAACAAGATCCTCGCCCCCGGCGCCGGCATGGTCGACCGGCTGCGCGACATGCTCACCGGGCGCGGAAAGCAGGACTGACCTGCCCCGAACGGCAGCGCGGCCATCCGCCGGAACGCGGAGGTCCACCGGGCCGACGGCTGACGGCTGACGGCGCCGATGGTGTCGACGGTGCCGACGGCGGGGGAACGCCGTCGGCACCGTGCGCGGAGGAAGGTGAGAAGGTGGGAAGGTGACCGACGCCGCGTCCGCCGACCCGGCCGCGGGCTTCGGCCGCGAGGCGATGGAGTCGCTCGCGCTCGACTTCGCGAGCGAGAGCGGCGCCAGCGTGGTCGCGGTCTACCTGCTCGCGCCGGACGAACCCGTGCTTCAGCTGGCGCTGCTCAGCGGGCTGTCCTGGCGGATCGCCGTCCCCTGGGCGCGGGTGGCCCTCGACAGGCCGACCCCGATCGCCGACGCCGTACGGGAACGCCGGCTCGTGTGGATCGGCAGCGAGGAGGAACGGGCGCGCTCCTACCCGAGACTGGCGCTCGTCCTGCCCCACCCCTTCGCCCTGGCCGCCGCCCCCGTCACCACGGGTCCGGTCGTCTGGGGCGGCCTCGTGGTGCACTGGCCCGCCTCGCACCAGGCGGCCCTGAGCCCGCGGGAGCGGGACGCGGTGCACGACGTCGGCAACCGGCTGGGCGTGATCCTGCGGCAGGCCGCCGAGAGCGGACACCGGGTGCGGGCCGGGACCGAGCCGCGGCTCCTGCCCCCGAGGCCGGTCCGCACCGCGACGGACGCGGAGGCGCAGGCCGCGGTCGGCTTCGCCGAACGGCTTCCCGACGGCTGCTGCGCCCTCGACGTGGACGGACGGATCACGTTCATCACCACCGCCGCGGCCGGCCTCCTCGGTGTCGACGTCCCCGAGCTGCTGGGAGCCCGCCCCTGGGAGGCGCTGCCCTGGCTGGACATCCCCGTCGCCGAGGACCGCTACCGCTCGGCGGCGCTCAGCCGTGAGCCCACGTCGTTCACGGCCCGGCGTCCACCCGACCACTGGCTGTCCTTCCACCTGTACCCGGACGCCACCGGCATCAGCGTGCGCGTCGTCCCCGCCGAGGCGGCTCACACGGCGGATCCGCCACGGCTGGTCCACCCGGCGCCGCCCGTCGAACCGGGCCGGGCGACCGCCCTGTACGCCCTCACGCACGTGGCGGTCGCCCTCACCGAGGCCGTGGGCGTGTCCGACGTCGTCGAACGGGTCGCCGACCAGGTCCTCGCCGCGTTCGACGCTCGCGCTCTCGCCCTGATGACCGTGCAGGACGGGCGGCTGCGCATCGTCGGCCACCGCGGGTACGGGACCGGTTTCATGGAGCGCTTCGACGCCGTGCCCGTGACCTCCGACACCCCGGCCGTCCACGTGCTGACCACCGGCATCCCGTCGTTCTTCGCCGACTTCGCCGAGCTGAAACGGGCCCACCCCACAGCCGTCCTCCAGGACGGCATGGCCTCCTGGGCGTTCCTGCCGCTGATCACCACCGGCCGCCCCGTCGGCTCCATGGTGCTCGCCTACGACCGGCCCCACCCCTTCGCCCCGCAGGAACGATCCGTCCTGACCGCCCTGGCCGGACTGATCGCCCAGGCGCTGAGCCGCGCCCATCTCTACGACGCCGAGCACCACCTGGCCCGCAACCTCCAGGCCGGCCTGCTGCCGCACGCCCTGCCCCACGTCCCGGGCCTGGAGGTGGCGGCCCGTTACCTGCCCGCCGGCCACGGCACGGGCATCGGCGGCGACTTCTACGACTTCATCCGCCTCGACGACACCTCCGCCGCCGCGGCCATCGGCGACGTACAGGGCCACAACGTGCAGGCCGCCACCCTCATGGGGCAGGTCCGCACCGCCGTCCACGCCACCGCCGGCGCACCTCCCGGCGAGGTCCTCGGCCGCACCAACCGCCTCCTCACCGACCTCGACCCCGGCCTCTTCACCAGCTGCACCTACGTCGCCCTCGACACCGCCCGCCACCACGCCTGCCTGGCCACGGCGGGCCACCCCCCGCCCCTGCTGCGCCGCCCGGACGGCCGCACCGACGTCCTCCCGCTCACCCCCGGGCTGCTGCTCGGCATCGACCCCGCGGCCGACTACCCGGCCACCGAGGTCTCCCTGCCCCCCGGCACCGTGCTCGCGCTGTACACCGACGGGCTCGTCGAAGCGCCGGGAGTCGACCTCGAGGACGCCGTCCACGGCCTGGCCGACGCCCTGTCCCGAGCCGACACCGCGAGCCTGGAGGCCCTCGCCGACCACCTGGTCGAGCACACCCGACCGTCGGTTCCGCAGAGCGACGACATCGCACTGCTGCTCATCCGCGCGCTGTAGTCGGCGGGGCGGGAGGCAGAATGCGTGAGGGCGCGACCCGCAGCCCCGCCCCCGCCCTCGCCCTCTCCTGAACCACCCCGACCCGACCCGACCGACCTGACCACCGGAAGGTGCGCACACCATGAGCAGCCGACGCGACCGCTGGGCCGAACTGACCGGCGGACAGGACGGAGAGGCGTACGCCCGGCGGTTCGCGCGGCTGGCCGAGGCGGGCCACGACGTCCACGGCGAGGCCGCCTTCTGCCACGCGTTGCTGGAGCCCGCCGCCCGCGTCCTGGACGCCGGCTGCGGCACCGGACGCGTGGCGATCCGGCTCGCCGAGCTGGGCCACCACTGCACGGGCGTGGACCTCGACCACTCCATGCTCGCCGTCGCCCGGCGCGCAGCCCCCGGACAGACCTGGCTGCACGGCGACCTGACCCGCCTGGACGACCTCGGCCTCGACCCCGGGTTCGACCTCGTCCTCGCGGCGGGCAACGTCGTCCCCCTGCTGGCTCCCGGGACCGAGCCGGCCGTCGTGCGCGGACTCGCCGCCGTCCTGCGCCCCGGCGGACTGCTCGTCACCGGCATGGGACTGAACGCCGCTCATCTGCCCCTGCCGGAGCCGACGGTGACCCTGGCGGACTTCGACCACTGGTGCGCCGAGGCCGGGCTGACCCTGCGTCAGCGCTGCGCCACCTGGTCCGGCGAGCCCTACCGGCCGGGCGGCGGCTACGCGGTCAGCGTCCACGCCCGCCCGACCGCCTGACGCCCGCCTGACCGGTCGACGCCGCCTGACGGCTGCCGACCCTGCCCGCGAAAGCCGGGTGAGCGAGGTCGTCGCAGGTGCCATGCGCCCTGTGGGTAGCCTTCGTTGTCATGATGCGCGCCTGGATCCTGCCGGTACTGCTCCTGCTCTGCGGCTCGGTGGCGGCGGCCCGGACGGCGTCCGGCGGGAGCCCCGGCGTCGCCGTCGCGGTCCTGGCGGTGTTCCTGCTGCTCGCGGGCGTGAACTCACCGCTGGTCTTCCCGCGGTCGGTCGGCGCCCTGGAGGCGCGACGCCGCAGCGAGGCCGACGGCCGCCCGATCGTCTACTGGCGGCCCGGCTGCCAGTACTGCGTGCGGCTGCGCCTGCGCCTGGGCCGCACCGCCCGCCGGGCGCACTGGGTCGACATCTGGCGGGACCCGGCCGGAGCGGCGGAGGTGCGGGCGGCCAACGGAGGCGACGAAACCGTGCCGACGGTCGTCGTGGCGGGCCGGCCCCACACCAACCCCGACCCCGCCTGGGTCCGGGAACAGCTCTCCCGCGGCGCCTGACCAGCCCAGACCTGACCTGACCTGACCTGATCCAACCGCCCGGGCGCCCACCGGCGGCCCCGAGGCAGCCCTCCGGGGACGGCGGGCCGCCGTACGCCGGGGGACCGGAGCCGCGGCCCGGCGCCGGGCGACACCCACGACCGGTGGAACCCCCTGCCCTGCACGCCCCGCCCCCTCGCGACCCGGACCGCCGGGACGCGGCGGCGGGGGGCCGCACCGCTCCGTTCGACCTGACGATCCGTCAGGCCGTCGTGCGCATCCGTGCCGCGGTCCGTTGCTCCGGCGGTGTGTGCGGTATCACCCCATTCCGATCCAGCCCAAGTTGTGTGCGTCACAGCGGAAATGTCCCTTTGGCGGCCATGCTCGACACGCGACGCGGACAACGGCTCCCGGACAGGAGCCCGTCGCCATGGGCGTGCGCCGGTGAAGCGGCCCATGGCGCCGTCCTCGTGACGTCCTCCCCCTTCCCCTGGAAAGGTGCCCCAGCATGGCCGCTTACCTCTGCCCCCCTGCCGTGATACACGGTGAGCACGCCGTGGAGACCAGCCAGATCGTGGCGGAGGTGCGCGACCGGCACCCGCATGCGCCGTGGGCGCCGCGCGTCGACGGCATCGCACAGAGCACCGGCATCGGCAGCCGGGGCTGGATGCTGCCGCTGGAGACCGCCGTCGCCCCCGGCAGCGGCGGCGGGCTCGGCGCGGTCGGCGCCGCTCCCGTCCAAGAGGCGCTGGCCCGCGACGGGTTCGCCCAGCAGGACGTGGACCGCGTGATCGCCGCTCTGGAGGCGATACCCGCGCCGCAGACCGTCCAGGAGCGCACCGCCCCGGCCTGGGAGGCCGTGCAGGCCTACGGGGAGCGCGCGGCGCGCGGGGCCCTTCAGATCGCCGGCCTGGACGCCGCGGACGTCGACTGCCTGATCACCAGTCACTCCACCACCCCGGCCCTGCCGGGACTGGACCTCGCCCTGTCCAACCGGCTCGGACTGCGCGGCGACGCGATGCTGCTGCCGGCCACCCAGTGGGCGTGCGTCGCGGGAACCCGCTCCCTGGCCCTCGCGGCGGACCTCGTGGCCGCGGATCCCGACCGGGTGGTCCTGGTCGTGATCTCGGAGGCGCTCAGCACGACCTACCAGCCCGCGGACGACACCCTGGAGTCCCTGATCGTCCGGCTGCTCTTCGCGGACACCGCGGTCGCCGCGGTGGTCACCGGCCGTCAGAAGCGCGAGTCGGTGCTGCGGCTGGACGCCGCCTGGCACCACACGCTGCCCGGCACCCAGGACCTGCACCGCCTGGAAACGCGGGCGGACGGCGCCCACTTCGTGATGGACCGGCGCGGACCGCGCGCCGTGCAGGAGACGGTCACCGCGATGTGGGAGTGGCTGCGCCTGCGCTACCAGGACGACCCCGGCTCCTGGCACCCCGACGTCCTGCTCGCGCACCCCGGCGGCACCCGCGTGCTGGAGTACATGGAGCAGACGATGCCCGACACCTGGCCCGCCGGGCTGCTGAAGTACAGCCGGGACAGCTACACGAGCGGCAACCGCGGCGGCGCGGCCGTGTTCGACATCCTGAGGCGGGCGCACGACGCCGGGCAGAAGCCGGGCGACCACGCCGTCCTGTACGCGGCGGCGCCGGGCCTCACCGCCACCGCCCTGGCGGGGGAGTGGCTGTGACCCGCCCCCACTCCCGAGCCGCCCGAGCCGCTTGAGCCGCGCGTGCCGGTTGAGCCGCCTGCGCCCCTCGCATCACTGACCCCGCCCGAGCCGGCCACGCCCCTCCGCGCACGGCCGGCGCCGGGAACGGTCATCCCGGCACCTCCGCCCACACCACCTTGCCGGTGTCCGTCCACCGCACGCCCCACCGGGTGGTGAGCCGGTGCACGACGTGCAGGCCGCGCCCGCCGTCGTCGAGCAGGCCGCCCGCGCTCAGGCGCGGCCTGCCGTTGCCGGTGTCGCCCACCTCGCACAGCAGCCCGTGCCCCGCCCTGATCAGCCGGACCGTGACCGGGCCGGAGGAATGGCGCACCGCGTTGGTGACCAGCTCGCTGACCAGCAGCGGCACGTCGTCCCGGGTCTCGGCCCGGGTGCGCCACTGCCGCAGCACCGCCTTCACGTGCGCGCGGGCGCGGGCCGGAGCGTCGTCGCGCGCGGGCAGCCGCCAGGTCGCGGTGTCGCCCTTGCGGTAGCCGATCATGCGCGCGAGCAGCAGCGTCACGTCGTCGCGCTGACGCGCGGGCGCCAGCGCCGAGACGACATGCCGCGCCGCCTGTTGCAGGGCGTCCCACGGGTGCACCGCGGACACGACCTCCGCCAGCCTGCCGATGCCCTCGTCGATGGGCAGCGCGGGATCCTCCACCAGACCGTCGGTGTACAGGGCGAGCAGGGAACCCGGCGGCGCGGCGAACGTGTGCACGTCGAACGGCTCCCGCAGCGCGAACTCGGTGCCCAGCCCGGGGTGCGGACGCAGGGCGAGCGGACTCGCGTCGCCGTCCGGGAGCACCAGGACCGGGGGGAGGTGGCCGGCGCTGGAGAGCGTCACCTGATGGCTGACCGGGTCGTAGAGGGCGATGCAGCAGGTGGAGCCGAGCGCGCTGTATCCGGCGGCCAGCCCGGACTCCGCGTCGTCCAGCAGCGTGACGGTCTCGTCCAGGTGCTCCAGCACCTCGTCGGGGGCCAGCCCCGCCGAGAGCAGCGCCCGTGCCTCCATGCTCAGCTGGCCCATGGTCGCCGCGGCTCCCAGGCCGTGCCCGACGACGTCGCCCACCACCAGCGCGGTCCGGCCGTCCGGCAGCGGGAAGCTGTTCACCCAGTCGCCGCCGACGCCCGCGCTGTCGGGGGTGGCGGGCTGGTAGACGCTGGCGATGTCGATCGTGTGGCCGCCCGTCCTGGGCAGCAGCCGGCGCTGGAGCGCGAGCACCTGCGTGTGCTCGCGCTGGTGCTGGCGTGCCAGGTCGACGTGGTGCGCGGTCCTCGCCACCAGTTCCTGGAGGTCGAACAGGTCACTGTCGTGGAAGGGCCGGTCGGCCCGCCGCCAGACCTCCGCCACGCCCAGCACGACGGGCGGCTCGCCGTCCAGGACCAGGGGGATGCAGGCCACGCTCGCCGAGCGGTCGCCGGGCACCAGGGCACGGATCACGCGCGGACTGCCGAGCAGCCGCTCCACCGACTCGCGGTCCGGGATGACGATGGCCTGCGGGGCGTCGTTGCGCCGTACCGCCTGCGCCAGCAGACGGCTCGCGTCGTTCGGAAGGTCGCCGCCCGGAGTCACGTACCCCTCGGGCCACGCCCGATCCGGGACCAGGGCCGCCCGCCGCAGCCGGATGCGTCCCTTCGCCCGCTCGGTGACCCCTTCGCCCGTCCACACGGCGAAGTCGAGGTCGACGGCGGCCACGTCCCCCCAGGCCAGCAGGGACTCGGCCAGTGACTGGGCGGTCTCGCCGATGTCCAGCGAGGTGCCGATCGCGGTCTCCGCCGCGTACAGGTGCAGCCGCCTGGCCATGGCGATCAGGGAGACGGTCAGCCCCTCCTGCGGGGCGGCGGCGGGCAGGATGCTCATCGAGACGACCAGCTCCGAGCCGTCGCCGCGCCGCAGCCGCTGGATCCGGGCGACGTGCGCCTCGCCGATCTCCAGGACCTGCCGCAAGCGCCTGGTCACCGTCGGCACGTCCCCCGGGGGCAGCAGCTCGGCGAAGGGCCGGCCGGGGGCCGCGTCGAGGCCCGCGAACACGGCGGCGTCCAGATTGCTGCGGGTGATCCGCAGCTCCCGGTCCAGGTTGACCACGCCGAGGATCTGGTCCTGACGGTCGGCCACCGGGTCCTCGGGCGCCGGCCCACCCGGCGCCCGCTGCGCCCGCGCGTCCTCACGGCCGGCGGCCGCCGCCGGTCCGCCGCCCGGGACGTAGCGTCCCAGAGCGCTGCTGACCAGGTCGAACGGCGACGAGGACGGGGAGGAGGGCGTGGAGTCCATGCGGCTCTCTCAGCAGTCCCCGGCACAGCACCGGGGCTCGTTACTCGGACCCGTGCGTCGGGACCCCGAGATCCCTGGCGCACACCCCATTGAATAACACGGGGGGTCGCACCGCCCACACCAGCGACCTCGGCGCCCCGGCCCCACGCCCGCGAACCCCGGCCGTGCCTGCGGATCCCGGCGGAAGGGTTCCCGGCTCCGTGCGCGAGGCGTCACGACGGGGCCGGCCGGGCTCCCCGCGACGCGGCGCGGGGACCCCGGCGCCTCACCGTGCCGGGCGCGAGCCGGACCCAAGGGCGGCTGCACCCCTCCCCGCCGGGGCGTGCGGCCACGCCCCCGCCGGGCCTCAGCTCCCGGCGGGGGCGGGGTCCTCGTGCGGGTGACCGCGCTGGGCCGGCGCCGCCGCCCGGCGTCCCGCCGCGTCCGGGGCCGGGCCCGTCGTGTCGTCCGCCGCCGGGCGCAGGCACTCGATCAGGTAGTCGCCCGTGTCCGGATCGACCGTGACGCCGTGCGTCTCGCTGCGGAAGCCGGGGAAACGCCGGTCGAAGGACTCCAGGGCGCCCAGATAGCGCAGCAGCGGGCCGTCCGGGCCGCCGACGCCCTCGCCGGGCATGAGGACGGGGATGCCGGGCGGGGTGACCGTGACCATGGCGGCCGCCACCTGCCCGGCCGCCTCGGCCAGCCGCACCCGGTGCGTGCCTCCCCGCACCAGCCGCTGGTAGCACAGCTGCGGCGGGGCGACCGGTTCCGGCAGCTCTTGGAACGCGGTGTCCAGCAGGTCGACGAGGCGCGCCGCACGCAGATGGTCGTGCATGTCCTGGCACAGCGCGCGCAGGGTCAGACCGGCGTAGCGCCGCGGGTGCTCGGCCACCAGCGCGGGCAGCACCCGGTCGAGGCGGGCGTCCTCGTCGTACAGGGCCTTGAAGTCCATCAGCGCGTCGAGGAGCGTCCCCCACTTGCCCTTGGTGATGCCCATCGAGAACAGCACGAGCGTGGTGTAGCTGTCGGTCTTCTCCACGACGATGTTCCGCGTGGCCAGATAGGCGGTGAGCACCCGTGCCGGGATGCCCCACGCGGCCGTCCGCCCGGTCGCGTCGATGCCCGGGCACGTCACCGTGACCTTGACCGGGTCGAGCATGCAGTAGCCGTCGGCGAGTCCGGGGAACCCGTGCCAGTCGGCACCGGGCTCCAGCTGCCAGCACGACGGCTCGGTGCGCAGCAGGTCGGCGGGGGCGTCCTCGAACGGCAGCCGCGCACCGGTGCCCGGGTCGGTGACCGCCTCGGGCTGCCACACGCCGAAGAACCACGGCGGGCGGTCGCCGGCCTCCTCGACACGGCGCCGGACGCGGACCATCTCCTGCCGGAAGCGGACCGCCTCGGTCACCGCCTCGTCGAGGAGCCAGCGCCCCTGCGGCCCGTCCATCATCGCGGTCGCCACGTCCAGGGAGGCGATCATGGGGTAGAGCGGGGACGTGGTGCCGTGCATCATCAACGCCTCGTTGAACCGGTCGTGTTCGACGGGCGCCCGGGGAGCGGGCCGCACATGGACCATGGCGCTCTGCGACAGCGCGGCCAGCAGCTTGTGCGTGGACTGCGTCGAGAACACCGTCGGCCGGTCCGGACCGGGGAAGGAGTCCTCGTCCACCGACATGCCGTACCGGCCCGCGTACAGCGGATGGAAGCGGGCGTAGGCGAACCAGGCCTCGTCGAAGTGCACCCGGGGCGTGCTCGCGGCGAGTGCTCGGGCCGCCGCCGAGGCGTCGTAACACAGGCCGTCGTAGGTGGAGTTGGTGAAGACGGCGTACTGGGCGCGCGGTGACAGGGCCTGCTCGGTCAGCGGGTTCGCCGCGATCCGGGCGGCGACCGCGTCGGGCGCCAGCTCCGCGGGAGGCAGCGGCCCGGCCAGTCCGTAGCCGTTGCGGGTCGGGACGAGGTACACCGGCCGCGCGCCCGACACGACGAGCCCGTGCAGCACCGACTTGTGGCAGTTGCGGTCCACCAGCGCGATCTCGTCACGGGTGACGCTGAAGTGGCCGACCACGCGGTTGCAGGTGGAGTCCCCGTGCAGCACGAAGTACGTGAGGTCGGCGCCGAACACCCGCGCGGCGTTGCGCTCCGCCTCGCCGATCGGACCGGTGTGCTCGAACAGCGAGCCGAGTTCGCCCACCGAGATCGACAGGTCGCTGCGCAGCAGGCGTTCCCCGAAGTAGTCGTGGAAGGCCCGGCCCGCGGGCGACTTCAGCAGGGCGACGCCGCCGGAGTGGGCCGGCGTGTGCCACGAGTACTCGTGCGCGTCGTCGAAGCGGCGCAGGGCGCGGAAGAACGGCGGCAGGACGGCTTCCCGGTAGGCGCGGGCGGCGGTGGCGATCCGGCCAGCGATGAAGGCGGGCGTGTCCTCCAGCGGCCACACGTACCCCACGACCGACTCCGACACCCACAGCGGCAGCTCGGTGACGCCGTCGCCGGTCATGACCAGGAAGACCGGCAGGTCACGGAAGCGCCGGCCGAGCGCGCGCAGCACCCCGGCCCCGCCGGGCCCCTCCCCGCCGGCGTCGTGGTCCGGCAGCTCCCAGGCGATCAGCGCGGCCGTCAGGCCCGCCTCGGTCCGCAGCACCGCCTGCGCGTCGGCGGCGTCGACCGCCCACCTGACGTCGAACCCCTGGTGCTCGACGGCGTCCCGGATGCGCACCAGCTGCCGGGCGACCGCGCCCTCGTCCCGGGGGTGCTCCGGCACCGCGATCAGGAACCTGCTGTCCGACATGGGCCTCCCTCGTCCCGGCGGCAGCGCGCCGCCCCGGCAAGTCTCCGAGGGGAGCGGACCGCGGCAGCGGCCGCCCGGCCGCAAACCACCCCTGAGACGGAAAGGGAGGCGGCCGCGGCTGACGAAGCCCGAAGCAACAGGCGGGCCCGAAGGAACAGGCGAAGCCCACGGGCCCCACGGGACAGGCGGAGCCGACAGGCCCGGCAGGACGGGCGAATCCGACGGGGCCGGGGCCAGACGGACTCGGCAGGACGGGCGCAGCCGGCGGGGCTCAGTCGGCGGCGGGCGTGCGGATCGCCGCGATGTCGAACTGCAGACGCACCTTCTCGCTCACCATCGCACCGCCCTCGGCCAGCCGGGCGTTGTAGGTGAGTCCCCACTCGGAACGGTCGATCGTGGTGGTGCCGTCGAAACCGGCGCGTTCGTAGCCGAACGGGTCGACGACATGGCCGATGTAGGTGAGTTCGAGAACCACCGGACGAGTGGCGTTCCTGATGGTGAGGTCGCCGGTCATGCGGTAGACGTCCGGGCCGGCGAGTTCCACGGCGGTGCTCGTGAAACGCATCTGCGGATAGTTCGCGGCGTCCAGGAAGTCACGGCCGGTCAGATGGGCGTCGCGCTGCTCCACACCGGTGTCGACGCTCGCCGTGGCCAGCGCGATCTCGGCCCGTGAGCGGGAGGGGTCGCGCCCGTCGAACCAGAGGCGGCTGCGGTACTCGGTGAAGGCCCCGCGCACCGTCGTGACCAGGGCGTGCCGCACGGAGAAGCCGATGCGGCTGTGCGCGGGGTCGATCATCCACTCGCCGGACAGCGCCGCCAGGGCGGGGTCCGGCGAGAAGCCGGGCGTGTCGACGGCGGGGTGCGGAGCGACAGGGGGCGCCTGACGTCGGACGGACGCGCCGCGGGTGAACAGGTTCATGGTGAACCTGGTTACTGCACGGCGGATACCGTCGCAAGCCGTCCCCGTCGGAGGCGACGGACCGAATCCGTACCGAAGGGCCTATAGGCAGGCACCGCGCGGCCTCCGGATACAACACCCACACATCGCCGTCACCGGAACACCAACGCGAAGCGGTGCACGCGGACCTGACGACGTGACTCGCGGGACGCGCCTGACCGACGTCCGAGGGGCCCCGCTCGGCTCCCTCCGCGCCCGCCCCGTCCGTGCCCGCCGGTCCGCGCCCGCCGGTCCGCGCCCGCCCTGCGCGCCGTTCCTGCGCGACATCTTGACGTGTACTCGACGCAATGGCTTCATGGGAGCGCTCCCACATGCACGTCCGTCCCCAACCCTTCCCCCCACCGTCGCCTGGGTCCCTGGGCCTCACTTCCTGGAGTCGCAGTGAGAACGCCGAGAAGCACGTCCCCACGCACGACCGGAAGCGCAACGAGCAGCACGGCGAGCACGAGCAGCACTGCGAGCACGGCGGTCGGCAGCGCGGGCGCAGGCGTGAGCGCCTTGCCCGCGGGTCGCGCGGGCCTGCCCCTGGGCACGCTGCTGACCAGGCTGGCGGCCCTTCTCGGCCTGGTCCTCGTCGGCGCGCTGTGCCCGTCCGTCGCCCACGCGCAGACCCGCTCGCCCGAGGCCCAGGCCGCCGGTCTCCACATCAGCGGCGGCCGCCTGGTGGAGCGCAACGGGAACGACTTCGTGATGCGCGGCGTCAACCACGCCCACACCTGGTACCCGGGCCGGACGCAGCAGTCGCTGGCCGACATCAAGGCGATGGGCGCCAACGCCGTGCGCGTGGTCCTCGCCGACGGCCACCGCTGGAGCGCCAACAGTCCCTCCGACGTCGCGAACGTCATCGCCCAGTGCAAGGCGAACCGGCTCATCTGCGTCCTGGAGGTGCACGACACCACCGGCTACGGCGAGGACAGCGCGGCCGGGACGCTCGACCAGGCGGCCGACTACTGGATCGGCCTCAAGGACGTCCTGGCCGGCCAGGAGGACTACATCATCGTCAACATCGGCAACGAGCCGTGGGGCAACACCGATCCGGCGGGCTGGACGGCGCCCACGACCGCCGCGGTCAAGAAGCTGCGGGCCGCCGGACTCCAGCACACGATCATGGTGGACGCCCCCAACTGGGGCCAGGACTGGCAGGGCGTGATGAAGGCCAACGCCCGGTCGGTGTACGACGCCGACGCCACCGGCAACCTGATCTTCTCGATCCACATGTACAGCGTCTTCGACACGGCGGCGGAGGTCACCGACTACCTCGACACCTTCGTCGACGCCGGACTGCCGCTCCTGATAGGCGAGTTCGGCGGCCCCGCCGACCAGTACGGGGACCCCGACGAGGACACCATGATGGCCGCCGCCCAGCGGTTGGGGCTCGGCTACCTGGCCTGGTCGTGGAGCGGAAACACCGACCCGATCCTCGACCTGACGCTCGACTTCGATCCCGCCCGGCTCAGTTCGTGGGGCAAGCGCATCTTCAACGGCGTCGACGGCATCGCCCAGACCGCGAAGGAGGCCACCGTCTTCGGCGGCGGAACGCCGGGTGACACCCACGCCCCCACCGCCCCCGGCGCCCCGGTCGCCTCCGCGGTGACGGCGACGTCGGCCACCCTGTCCTGGGCCGCCGCCACCGACGACGTCGGCGTCGCCGGCTACGACGTCGTGCGGGTCGACGGGACCACCGAGACCGGCGTCGCCGCGTCGACCGCCACCACGGCCACCGTGACCGGCCTGACGGCGAACACGGCGTACACCTTCGCCGTCTACGCCCGGGACGCCGCCGGCAACCGCTCCGCCCGCTCGGCCGCCGTCGCCGTCACGACCGCGAGCGCGCCCGCCGTGGCCTGCTCCGTCGGCTACCGCGTGGTGGGGGAGTGGCCGGGCGGCTTCCAGGCGGAGATCACCCTGCGCAACACCGGCGCGGCCCCGATCAGCGGCTGGCGGCTCGGCTTCGTCTTCGCGAACGGCCAGAGCGTGGCCAGCATGTGGGGCGGGACCGCCGCCCAGAGCGGCGGCTCGGTGACCGTGACCCCCGCCGCCTACACCTCCACCGTCCCCGCCGGCGGCTCGGTCACCGTCGGATTCATCGGCGGCAAGGGCGCGACCAACACCGCGCCGACCGCGTTCACCCTGAACGGCGGGGCGTGCGCCACGGTCTGACGGGCCGCACCACGGACCGGCGGCCGGCCGGGGCGCCGTAGCCCCGCCCGGCCACCGGACCGGCAGGCCCTGCCGGCGGTCGGCGTGAGGCGTTCGCCGCCTCCGCCGGTCGACGGTCCGCCCCGCCGGGCACGCCGTACTGTGTGGCCATGTCCACGACGCCCCGCTGGCTCAACGCCGACGAACGACGAGCCTGGCTGGCCTACGTCGAGTTCTCCACGCTGCTCGGGGACCACCTCAACCGCCAGCTGCGGCGCGACGCCGGGATGACGCACGCCGACTACAGCCTGCTGGCCTACCTCTCGATGGCGCCCGACGGCACCCTCGGGATGTCGGACCTCGCCGAGCGTCTGAAGATCACCCGCAGCCGGCTCACCCATGCCGTGAACCGGCTGCGCGAGGCGGGGCTCGTCGACCGCCGGGTGGACCCCGCCGACGGCCGTGGACAGCTCGCCTTCCTCACCGACCGGGGCAGGGAGCTGCTGGAGGAGGTGGCCCCCGGTCACGTCGAGGCGGTGCGACGGGCGGTGTTCGACGTCCTCACGCCGGAACAGGTGCGTCAGTTCGCCGAGATCGGCGAGGCGATCAGCCAGGCCCTGCACCGGGCCGAGAGCACCGAGACCGACCCGGCCGCACTGCCCTGGCGCCGCCGGTAGCGGCCCCGGCGCGGCCGGGACGCGGACGGCGCCGGGCTCGGCCCCGGCCGCCGATCGGCTGATCGGCTGATCGCCGGGATCCGCCGGGACCCCGGCGCGTGATCGGCCGGAATCCCGCACTCCGGTGGGCGGGCGGCAGTCAGGCGGCCGTGTTCCGGCGGGGACCGGCCGGCTGTCGTCCGGAGATCAGTCGGGGCTCAACCGGGGACCGGCAGGGGAACGGACGGGATCCGGCGGTGGGTTCCGGGCGGCGGCCGTCCGGGCCAGGTGGGCGGGTGGCGGGCAGGCGGCCGTGTTCCGGCGGGGACCGGCCGGCCGTCGTCCGGGCGTCGGCCGGAGATCGGTCCGAGGTCGGCCGGAGATCGGTCGGGGCCCCACCGGGGAGCGGCGGGCGACGAGCCCGGGATCCCGTTCGCGATGATTCGGCGCGGAATCGAGAAGAACCGGCCGTCGGTCCGTACCTGGGGGTACCGGGGGCCGCCCGCCCCTCCGACCGCGCCATCGATCCAAGGGACGTACCTCGTGAACGCAACCGCCGCCATCGGCGTCACCGGCCTCGGCGTGATGGGCCGCAACCTCGCGCGCAACTTCGCCCGCAACGGCTACACCGTCGCCGTCCACAACCGCAGCGCCGGTCGCACCCGTGCGCTCGTCGAGGAGTTCGGCCACGAGGGCGCCTTCGTCCCCGCCGAGTCGGCGGCCGACTTCGTGGCGGCTCTGGAACGCCCCCGGCGGCTGATGATCATGGTGCAGGCGGGCGAGGTCACGGACGCGGTCATCGAGGAGTTCGCCCCGCTCCTGGAGCCCGGCGACATGATCATCGACGGCGGCAACGCCCACTACGCCGACACCCGCCGCCGCGAGGAGGCCCTGCGCGAGCGCGGCCTGCACTTCGTCGGCGCCGGCGTCTCCGGCGGCGAGGAGGGCGCGCTCAACGGGCCCGCCGTCATGGTCGGCGGCTCCCCCGAGTCGTACGACGTCCTCGGCCCGATGTTCGAGTCCATCAGCGCGAAGGTCGACGGCGAGCCCTGCGCCACCCACATCGGCACCGACGGCGCCGGGCACTTCGTCAAGATGGTGCACAACGGCATCGAGTACGCCGACATGCAGCTCATCGCCGAGGCGTACGACCTGCTCCGCCAGGTCGCCGGGTACAGCCCTGCCGAGATCGCCGGCGTCTTCCGCACCTGGAACGAGGGCCGGCTCGGCTCCTACCTCATCGAGATCACCGCCGAGGTGCTCGCCCACACCGACGCCGGCACCGGACGGCCCTTCGTGGACGTCGTCGTCGACGCCGCCGGTCAGAAGGGCACCGGCCGCTGGACCGTACAGACCGCCCTGGACCTCGGCTCGCCGGTCACGGCCATCGCGCAGGCCACCTTCGCCCGCGCCGCCTCCGGCCAGCGCGAACTGCGCGCCGCCTACGCCGGACTCCCCGGCGGCACCACGCCCCCGCTCAGCCGCACCGAGGCCTCGCGCTTCACCTCGCAGGTCGAGCACGCCCTCTACGCCTCGAAGGTCATCGCCTACGACCAGGGCTGGAAGATGATCCAGGACGCGGCCGCCGAGTTCGGCTGGAAGATCGACCTGGGGGCGGTCGCCCGGATCTGGCGCGGCGGCTGCATCATCCGCGCCTCGTTCCTGGACCGTATCCGCGCCGCGTACGCGGCCGACCCGAAGCTGGTCAGCCTGCTCGGCGAGATGGAGTTCGCCATGGAGATCACCGACGCGCAGGTGCCGTGGCGGGAGACCGTGGCGTCGGCCGCCCGCCGAGGCATCCCCGTGCCGGCCTTCTCCGCCGCGCTCGCCCACTACGACACCCTGCGCTCGGAGCGGCTCCCGGCGGCCCTGCTCCAGGGCCAGCGCGACTACTTCGGCGCCCACACCTACGGCCGCACCGACCGTCCCGGCGCGTTCCACACCCACTGGGCCGAGTCCGGCCGCCCGGAGACGTCCGCCTGACGCGTCCGTCCGCCCGGCGCGGGCCCGCGACCGGCGGGGGCCTCCGTCGGGCGGGAGCCGTGGCGGCGGGGGCGGGGACGCGAAACGGCGGGGGCGGACACTCGTGGAGTGCCCGCCCCCGCCGTCCGGTACCGGCCGGAGCCGGTCAGGCGCTCGTCGCGGGGTACGTCGGGTACTCGACGCCCGAGACGTGCTGGACGACGCGGACGACCTGGCAGGAGTAGCCGAACTCGTTGTCGTACCAGAGGTAGAGGATCGCGTTGTCGCCGTCGACCTTGGTGGCGCCGGCGTCGATGATCGAGGCGTGGCGCGAGCCGATGAAGTCCATCGACACCGCGTCCGGCGCCGTGGTGAAGTCGATCTGACGGCGCAGCGGCGAGGTCAGCGAGATGCCGCGCAGGTATTCGAGGACCTCCTCGCGGTCGGACTCGCGGCCGAGCCGCAGGCTCAGGATCGCGATCGAGACGTCCGGCACCGGCACCCGGATCGAGCTGCCGGTGATGGGCGCCTTGAGCTCGGGCAGCGCCTTGGCGACCGCGGACGCGGCGCCGGTCTCGGTGATGACCATGTTCAGCGGCGCCGAACGCCCGCGCCGGTCGGCCTTGTGGTAGTTGTCCAGCAGGTTCTGGTCGTTGGTGAACGAGTGGACCGTCTCCACGTGGCCGCGCAGCACGCCGTACTCGTCGTTCATCGCCTTCAGCGGCGGCACGATCGCGTTGGTGGTGCAGGAGGCGCAGGACAGGATCTGCTCGTCCGGCTTGATCGTGTCGTGGTTGACGCCGTGCACGATGTTCGGCACGTCGCCCTTGCCGGGCGCGGTCAGCACCACCTTGTCGATGCCGGGCCGCAGGTGCTGCGAGAGTCCCTCGCGGTCGCGCCACTTGCCGGTGTTGTCGATCAGGATGGCGTTGTCGATGCCGTACGCCGTGTAGTCGATCTCGGACGGGTCGTCGGCGTAGACGACCGTGATCTCGTTGCCGTTGGCGATGATGCGGTTGCTGGCCTCGTCGACCGTGATGGTGCCCTGGAACTGGCCGTGCACGGAGTCGCGGCGCAGCAGGGAGGCCCGCTTGACGAGATCGTCGGCGGCCCGGGCCCCGCCGCCGCGCACCACGATGGCGCGCAGCCGCAGACCGTTGCCGGAGCCGGACTTCTCGATGAGCAGCCGGGCGACGAGCCGGCCGATGCGGCCGAAGCCGTACAGCACGACGTCGCGCGGCTCGCGGCGGTCGATCTTGCCGGCGCCGGTGGCGCCCGCGACGGCCTCGGCGGTGAAGTCGAGCACCGACAGGCCGCGGTCGTCGGCGCGGTGGCTCTCGGCGAGGATGCCGATGTCGATCTGGGCCGGACCGAGGTCCAGAGTGGTGAGGGCCTCCAGGAACGGCAGCGTCTCGGTGACCGAGAGCTCCTCGCCCGCGATCTGCCGGGCGAACCGGTGGGTCTTGAGGATGCTGACCACCGACTTGTTCACCAGGGAGCGGCTGTGCAGCAGGACGGTCACGTCCCGCTCGCGGTGCAGCTTCCCGATCATCGGGATCATCGACTCCGCGATCTCCTCGCGGTTCTTCCAGTCAGTGAACGAATCGTCGTTGAGCGTCACGGGCCTATCTTTCGAGCTAGGTGGCGCTCATATGCTAACCCTACGGATTTTCGATCATTCCAGCGGCCCCGCGCTCAGGTGTGCGGGGGAGTGCGAGGGTGCGCACGCGGGCTTGCGAGGGAGCGCGGGGCGGGCCGAGGAGCGGGGCCACGGGGGAGCCGGAGCGGGCGCCGGCCGTCCCCCGTGGCGGGCGCCGGCCGCCTGCCGCCGGTCAGGGGGCGTCGGGGCTGTCCGGCGAGTGGTCCACGGGCTGCTGCCGGCGCGGGATGCCCAGGGCGCACAGGGCGCCGGCGAACACCACCGCGACCCCGACCCACACCGCGGGGTGCAGCCCGTCGACGAACTGCCGGGGGCCCAGCGTGCTGCCGTGGGCCACGAACACGGTGCTCAGCACGGCGATGCCGAGGGCGCCGCCGATCTCGCGGACCGTGCTGTTGGCGCCGGACGCCTTGCCCGCGTGCTCCCTGGCGACCGAGCCGAGCACCACCGCCGCCGTCGGCGCGAACACGAAGCCCATGCCGACACCGGCCACGATCATCGGCCCGACCAGGGCCGAGTACGCCGTGTCGACGTCGGCCACGAGGTTGATCCAGCCCAGGCCGACGCCCTGGAGGAACAGGCCGAGGGCCATCAGCCGACCGCCGCCCACCCGGTCGGTCAGCATTCCGGCGACGGGGGCGACGAACATCGGCATCAGCGTCCAGGCCAGGGTCCGCACACCGGCCTCCAGCGGGGTGCGCGCGGGCACGATCTGCAGGTACTGGGCCAGCAGGAACAGCGAGCCGAAGACACCGAAGTACATGGTCGCCGAGACGATGTTGGTGAGCGTGAAGGACCGCGCCCGGTAGAACGACAGCGGCAGCATCGGCTCGGGCGTCCGCGCCTCCCGGGCGACGAACCCGGCCAGCAGCGCCGCGCCCGCCGTGAACCCGCCCAGCACCCTCACCGACGTCCAGCCGTCGGGCTCGCCGTGCACGATCGCCCACACCACCGCGCACAGACCGGCCGCGGCGAGCACCATGCCGACCAGGTCGAGCCGGACGCCGGGCAGGGAACTCTCCCGCAGGGCGAACAGCACCAGCGGGATCGCGATCACGCACACCGGCACGTTGATCCAGAAGATCCAGCGCCAGTCCAGGCCGTCGACGACCGCGCCGCCGACCACCGGCCCCATCGCCACGGCCAGACCGCTGATCCCGGACCACACGCCCAGCGCCATGCCGCGCAGCCGGTCCGGCACGGCCTGCGCCAGCAGGGTCAGCGACAGCGGCATCACGGCCGCCGCGCCGAAGCCCTGGACCGTGCGGAACGCGATCAGCTGGGCGCTGGTGTCGGCGAGACCGCAGCCGGCGGAGGCCAGGGTGAACACCGCGATGCCCGCGACGAAGACCCGCCGCCGCCCGAACCGGTCGCCGAGCGCCGCGCCGGTCATGAGCAGACAGGCGAAGCTCAGCACGTACGCGTTGACGAACCACTGCAGTTCCTGGGTGTCCGCCTCCAGGTCGACGGCCAGGGTGTGCAGGGCCGTCGAGACCACGAGGTTGTCGAGCGCGACCATGAACATCGGCACGCTCGCGGCGACGACGGCGAGCCACAGGGGTGTGCGGCGGCGTTCGGACGGCGGGGCGGCGGCCGGTCCGCCGAGGACCGGGCTTCTCTCGGACGGCGTCATGACGGTGCCTTCTCTCGGGCGGCGCATGGGAAGATTGGATACCTCTACTCTCCAAGTTGGAGAGTAGAGGTATCCAATGGCCGTCGCAAGACCGAACACCGAACCGGAGCCGACCGCATGCGCATCTCCGAACTGAGCCGCCGCAGCGGCGTGTCCGTGACGACGATCAAGTACTACCTGCGCGAGGGGCTGCTCCCGCCGGGCCGTCAGACCTCCGCCACCCAGGCCGAGTACGACGACCAGCACCTGCACCGGCTCCGGCTGATCCGTGCGCTGACGGGCGTGCGCGGTCTGTCGGTCGGCGCCGCCCGGGAGGTGCTCGACGCCCTCACGGAGCACGCCTGCGACACCCACCGCGTGCTGGGGGTGGCCCTGGGATCCGTGCGGGTGGGCGGCGCACCCGCCGAAGGGTCCGCGGAGGCGGCCGAGGTCGCCGAACTCGTCGACGAGCTGGGCTGGCGCGTGCACGAGACCGCGCCCGCCCGCACGGTCCTCGCCGAGACCCTGAGCAGTCTTCGCGCCCTCGGCGTCCCGCTCGACCGGCACGCCCTCCTGCCGTACGCGCGCCTCGCCGAGCGCACCGCGGTCCTCGATCTCGACCAGCTCGACGGACTCGACGACCCCCTGGAAGCCGCCGAGCGCGCCCTGCTGCTGACCGTCCTCCTCGAACCCGCGCTGATGGCGCTCAGGCGCCTGGCCCAGGAGAACGAGTCGGCCCGCCGTCACATGCCGTGACACCCGGCGCCGGAGCGTCCCCGGGCGCACCGGCCCGCCCCCGGCCGGGGGATTGAGTCCCGCACGGTCGGGTACGCGAGGCCGGACCGCCGCTACCAGGGAGCTTCCATGGAGACACCCGCGCACGACCGCTCGAACAATCCCGCCGCGCTCGCGCTGGACGCGCTGGCCCGGGACACCGAGGACACCGCCGCACTGGACACACTCGCGCACAGCGACGTGCTCGTGCCGGTGCCCGAGGACGCCACCGACGAGGACGTCACCGACCCGACCACGGTCGCCCTGCCGGTCCTGGAACAGCCCGGAGGCGCTCCGGTGGTGCCGGTGTTCACCTCCGAACCGGAGATGGCCGACCTGCTGCCGGAGATCGACCGCTACCGGCTGGTGCCCCTCGCCGCGCTCGCCGCGCAGTGGCCGACCGGCGAACTCTCGCTCTCGATCGACGGGGCCGGCGACCACCCGCTGACGCTGACCTCCGAAGGGGTGCGCACCCTGCTCGTCCGCTGAGGCGACGGCGGGCGAGCCCGTCCGGCGTCAACCGCCCGCCTCGCCCCGGCCCCGCTCACCGCGCCCGTCGCGGCCTACGTTGTCCCGACGGCCGTCACCGCCGGGCGGGGCGTGACGCGGCAGGCGCGCCGACGGTCACCGGCGCACATCGGGGCGAGCGCCGTCCCGGCGACGTCTGCTGAGCGCAGAGCGCCGTCCCGACGACGTCCGCCCAGCGCCGTCCGCCCGCGGCGGTCCCGGAGTCTTGCGCCAGGACTCGTACGCCAGGAGCCGTGCGCCAGGAGTCATGCGCCCGGAATCGTGAGCCGCGAGTCGTGAGCCCGGAGCATGCCGGGCGCCACCGGCCGCCGAACGGAACGCCGGGATCAGGACCCCGTCAGCATCCGCTCCAGCACCTGCCGCTGGAGCGGCAGCACCTCGGCGTGCAGGTCACGGCCCTTGGAGGTGAGGGTGACGTACACCCCGCGGCGGTCCTCCACGCAGACGGACCGCTCCACCAGGCCTTCCTTCTCCAGACGGCCGATCAGCCGGGACAACGCGCTCTGGCTGAGATGCACGCGGCCGACGAGGTTCTGCACCCGGCACTGGTCGCCGTCCCGGGGCGTCTCGGAGGCGAGGATGTCGAGCACCTCGAAGTCGCTCGCGCCGAGACCGTGCGGATGCAGTGCCCGGTCGATCTCGCACATCGTGCGCGCGTGCACCGACAGGATGTCCCGCCACCGCTCCTCGAGGCCGGCCCCGGCCGTTTTCGCTGCCATACCCGCACGGTACACCGATCGGGCTATTCATTGACGGTGCAACTAGTGCGGGTGCAAGCAGTCGGCGCGACCGTGCTCAGGCGACCGGGTCCTGGATCAGGCCCACCAGGTTGCCGTCCGCGTCCTTCACGAAGGCGATGAGCCGGCCGCCGCCCACGTCCTGGGCGTCCTGGAGCAGCTCCGCGCCCGCAGCGAGCAGCGCCGCGAGCCGCCCGCGCAGGTCCGTGACGTGCCAGTACGGCACCGGCCCGGTCATGCCCTTGGCGTGCCCGCTGGGGTCGAGGCCGACGTCCTGCCCGGCGGCCTTGAAACCGACGTAGTAGGGCTCGTCGGCGTACGGCTCGACCTCCAGCAGCGCGCTGAACAGGGCCTTCGCCCGGTCGATGTCCTTGACGGGGTAGATGATGGTCTGCAGGCCGGCGGTCATGGCGTTCTCCTCGTGTGCGGTGCGGGTGAACACGTCCGTGTTCTCGCACCACTCACGCTAGGCCGGGACGATGCCCGACGGCTTCTCCGATCCTGACCGGTCCGCCCGACCGGACGCGGGAATTCACCGCCCGCCCTCCCGGCCCCGGCTGCCACCGGCCGGGAGAGCCCCCGGACCGGCCCACCGACCTACCGGCCACCGATCGGCCGGGCGCGGGCGCCGTCAGGTCGACTCGCGCCTGACCAGTTCCGTCGGCAGGATCACCGCCGCCGGGTCCTCGCCCCCGATCTGGGCGAGCAGCACGCGGACCATCTCACTGCTGATGCGGTCCCAGGGCTGGCGGATGGTGGTGAGGGTGGGGCTGGCCGCGGTCGCGGCGGGGGAGTCGTCGAAGCCGCCCACCGCCACGTCCTGCGGTACTCGCCGGCCCGCCCGGTGCAGCGCCGTGAGGACGCCCTGCGCCATCAGGTCGGACGCGACGAACACCGCGTCCAGCTCCGGCGCCCGCGCGAGCAGCTGTTCGGCGCCGGCCTCGCCGCTGGCCCGGCTGTAGTCCCCGGAGACCACGATCCGCTCGTCGTACTCGACGCCGGCCTCGGCGAGCACCTCCCGGTACCCGGCCAGCCGTTCCACGCCGCCGGGGGTGTCCAGCGGTCCGGTGACCACGCCGACGCGCCGGCGGCCCTGTGCGAGCAGGTGGCGCACCATGTCCCGGGCGCCGTCGCGGTCGTCGGCGGCGACGTAGCTCACCTTGGAGCCGATGCCGATGGGCTTGCCGCACGCGACCAGGGGCACGCCCGCCTCGCGCAGCTCCGTCGCGATCGGGTCGCCGGAGTGGCTGGAGACCAGCAGCACCCCGTCGACGTGGCCGGCGGTGATGTACCGCGTGATGCGCCGCCGCTCGTCCTCGGTCCCGGCCAGCATCAGCAGCAGGGGGACATCGTGCGCGGCCAGTGCCTGGGTGCAGCCGCGCAGCAGGACGTTGAAGTTGGGGTCCTCGAAGAACCGTTCCTGAGGCTCCGTCAGCAGGAAGCCCACGGAGTCGGAACGGCCGGTGATCAGCGAGCGGGCGTGCCGGTTCACGACGTAACCCGTCCTGCGGATGGCGGCGTTGACCGCCTCGGCCGCGGTCGGGCTGACGTAGTGCCCGCCGTTGAGCACGCGCGAGACGGTGCCGCGTGAGACGCCCGCCTCCCGCGCGACGTCGTGGATGGTCGGCGGTCTGCGCCGGCCCCCGGCCCCCTTGTTCATAATCATGACTTTACGGCTCCGGAGAGCAGATCCAGACTCCAGAACCGCTGAACCACCAGGAAGAGCGCCACGAGCGGGATCACCGCGAGGAACGCGCCGGTGATCACCAGGGTGTACAGGGCCGGGGTGTTGGCGCCCTGTTCGAGGAGGGTGAACAGCCCGAGGGTGATCGGGAACCTTTCGTCGTCGCTCAGCATGATGTAGGGCAGCAGGAAGTTGTTCCACACGGCGACGAACTGGAACAGGAACACCGTGACGAGTCCCGGGACCATCATCGGCAGCGCGATCCGGGTGAAGATCCGCCACTCGCTCGCCCCGTCCATGCGGCCGGCCTCGACGACGTCCCCCGGGACGGCCGCGGCGGCGTAGATGCGCGCGAGGTAGACCCCGTAGGGGGAGAGGATCTGCGGCAGCAGCACCGACAGGTACGAGTCCGTGAGGCCGGCCTTCGCCAGCAGCAGGTACTGCGGGACGGCGAGGATGATCGGCGGCATCAGCACGCCCGCCAACAGGATGTTGAACATCGTCTCGCGCCCGCGGAAGCGGTAGGTGGCCAGCGCGTATCCGCTGACCGCCGACACGCACGTCGAGAGCAGGGCGCCCAGGCCGGCGTAGAGGGCGGAGTTGCCCATCCACCGCCAGTAGAGGCCGTCGCGGTAGGCGTTGAGGTCCCTGACGTTGTCGGTGAAGCCCGTGCCCGGCAGGAATGTGAACGTGGTGAACAGCTCGCGCCCGGACTTGGTGGACGCGATCACCACCCATGCCACGGGCAGCAGGCAGTAGAGCGCTCCGAGGAGCAGCGTGAGCGTGGGGACCGGTGCGATCCGGCGGCGCAGCGGCGGACGGCCGCGGACGGCGCCCGCGCTGCCCGCCGCCGCGGGGGCCTTGTGGACGGCAAGAGAACTCATCGTGCTGCCTCCTGCTTGGTGCGACGGTTCGCGCCCCGCAGGAAGCCGAAGGACAGCACCAGCGTGGCGAGCGCGATGATCACGGCCTCGGCGGCCGCCTGGTGGACGTCCCCGGTGCCGAACGCGTCCCGGTACACCTTCATCAGCGGACTCCAGGTCGTGGACACGGAGTTGGTGAGGGGCTTGAGAGTGGTCGGTTCGCTGAACACCTGGAGCGTGGCGATGATCGAGAAGAAGAAGGTCAGCACCAGCGAGGGCGCCACCATCGGGATCTTGACGCGCAGCGCGATCTGCAGCGGGGTGGCGCCGTCCAGCTTCGCCGCCTCGTACACCTCGGCCGGGACGGCCTGGAGCGAGGTGTAGATGACGATCATGTTGAAGCCGGTGCCGCCCCAGACCGCGATGTTCGACAGGGCGAGGTACAGCGGGCCGCCGTCCAGCAGGTCCGGCTGCGGCAGGCTCAGCTTCTCGAGCACGTAGTAGAAGGGACTGACGTCCGGCAGGTACAGGAAGCCCCACAGCAGCGCCGCGACGACGCCCGGAACGGCGTACGGCAGGAAGATGGCGAGGCGGGTGAACGAGGTGAGCCGCACCCGCTCGGAGTCGAGCATCAGCGCGAACAGCAGCGCCAGGCCGAGCATCACCGGGACGACGATGCAGCCGTAGCCCAGGACGCGCAGCGCGCCGTGGGGCAGCTCGCCGTCGGTGAAGGCGTCGGTGTAGTTCTCGACGCCGGCCCAGACCTCCTTACGCGCGCCCGAGCCCAGGCCGAGCCCGGAGACGTGCACCTTGTGGAGGCTGAGCCACACCGCGTATCCGATGGGCAGCGCGAAGAAGAGGGCGAAGAGGATCGTCGCCGGCAGGAGGAAGCCGTACGGCGCCCCCTTGACCCCGTACGGTCTCCGGCGGTGTGCGGTGGTCACTCGGAGACCTCGAAGCCCTGCTTCTTCATGTCGGCGACGGTGGCCGACTGCATCTTCGCCAGCGCGGCCGAGAAGTCCGACCTGTCCTTGGCGGCGGCGCCGAACGCATCGTTGAAGGTCGTGTAGGCGACGTTCACGTTCGGGCCCCAGGCCGACGGGGCCGTCGTCTTCGCGATCCTGGCGGCCAGGGTGTAGAAGTCCGCCTGGTTCGAGAAGTAGTCCGGCGGGGTGGTGAAGGCGCCGCTGAGCTGGGCGGAGGTGGAGGCGGGGTAGATGCCGCCCTCCTTGGCCAGCGCGTTGAGGGCGTCGCCGTCGGTGTTCAGCCAGGCGGCGAACTTCGCGGCGGCCTCCTTGTGCTTCGAGTCCGTCGTCACGCCCGTGGAGGAGCCGCCCCAGCTGCCGGTGACGTCCTGGCCGTTCGACCACTGGGGGAGCGGGGCCATGGCCCACTTGCCCTTGGTGTCGGGCGCGGCGGTGGTCAGGGTGCCGGGGGCCCACACGGCGGAGACCCAGGCGATCTGCTTGCCGGTGTCGAGCGCCTTGTTCCAGGCCGGGGTGTACATGGGCTGGTTGTCGACGACGCCCTCCTTGACGAGACCGCCCCAGAAGTCGGCGACCTTCTTGGTGGCCGCGTCGTCGATGGCGACCTTCCACGTGTCCCCGGAGGTGGTCCACCACTTGGCGCCGGCCTGCTGGGCGAGGCCTGCGAAGAGGCCCGGGTCGTTGGCGGAGAACGTGGTCAGGTCCGTGCCGGGGGACTTCTTCTTCAGTGCGCGCGCGGTGTCGGCGAACTGCTCCCACGTCGTGGGGACCGTCAGGCCGTACTTCTCGAAGAGGTCCGCGCGGTAGTAGAACATCATCGGGCCGATGTCCTGCGGCACCGCGTAGACGGCGTCGGTGCCGAGCGTCGTCTGCTGCCAGACCCCGTCGGCGAATCCGGCCTTCGCGTCCCCGACGTCCTTCGCTATGTCCGCCAGCGCGTCGTTGCTGACCAGCGTCGGCAGCGCCTGGTACTCGGCCTGCACCAGGTCCGGGGCCTTGCCGGCCTTGTGCGCGGTGAGGATCTTGGTGATCAGGGTGTCGCCGGACGCCTGCTTCTTCACCGTGACGGTGATCCCGTCCTTCTTGCCCCGGCCCTTGTTCCACAGGTCCACGACCTTGTCCATGCCGGGCGTCCACGTCCAGTACGTGAGCGAGACCGGGCCGGACGCGTCGGCGTCGTCGTCGGACGAGCCGCAGGCGGTGAGTGCGGTGGCGCCGAGGGTGACGGCGAGAGCGGAGGCCGCGCCTTGGACAAGGAGCCGACGGCGCTTCGAGTTGGGCATGGATCTCTCCCCTGACCTGGGCTTCCGCCCGATGCGGAAACCTGCCATGCGAATCGCACGACCGGGGGCCCGGCCGTCGCCGGACCCCGTCATGCTGTCTGTGAGCGTTCACAGTAGAGAAACATCCCGGACACTTGTCAATGGTTGTTGCTGTGCGGTTATGTTGGCCTCGGAGCGCCGCCATAGTGTGTGCACGTTCCCAAATGATCGATTAAACGGGAGACATCCATGCCGGAGACCAGCCCCAGGGGCCTCACCAGGCTCGCCTTCGGGGGGGACTACAACCCCGAGCAGTGGCCGGAAACCGTCTGGGAGGACGACGTCCGGCTGATGCGGGAGGCCGGCGTCACCATGGTCAGCGTCGGGATCTTCTCCTGGGCGCTGCTGGAGCCCGCGCCGGGCGTCCACGACTTCGGCTGGCTCGACCGCGTCCTCGGCCTGCTGCACGACAACGGCATCCGCGTCGACCTGGGCACGCCCACGGTCGCCCCGCCCGTGTGGTTCTACCGCGACCATCCCGAGGCGCTGCCCGTCACCGCCGACGGCGTGCGCTACGAGTTCGGCTCCCGCGGCGCGATCTGCCACAGCAACGCGCACTACCGCGCGGCCGCGGCGGACATCACCACCCGCCTCGCCGAGCGGTACGCCGACCACCCGGCGCTGGCGATGTGGCACGTGCACAACGAGTACGGCGTCCCCGTCTCCGCCTGCTACTGCGACTCCTGCGCCGCCCACTTCCGCCGCTGGCTGGCCACCGCGTACGGCACCATCGACGCCGTCAACGCGGCCTGGGGAACCGCCTTCTGGGGCCAGCGCTACGCGAGCATCGAGGACGTCAACCCGCCCCGCGCCACCCCCACCGTCGGCAACCCCGGCCAGGCCCTGGACTACAAGCGGTTCGCCGACGCCACCATGCGGGAGAACTTCCGCGCGGAACGCGACATCCTGCACCGCCTCGCCCCCGGCGTCCCGGTGACGACCAACTTCATGACCGCCCTCAGCCAGTGCGACTCCGTCGACTACTGGGCCTGGGGCCGCGAGGTCGACATCGTCACCAACGACCACTACCTGATCACCGACGGCCGCCGCACCCACGTCAACCTCGCGATGGCCGCCGACCTCACCCGCTCCGTCGGCGGCGGCGCGCCCTGGATCCTGCTGGAGCACTCCACGTCGGGCGTCAACTGGCAGCCGCGCAACCCCGCCAAGGCCCCCGGACAGATGGCCCGCAACTCCCTGGCGCACGTGGCCCGCGGCTCCGAGGGCGCCATGTTCTTCCAGTGGCGGCAGTCCCGGCGCGGCGCCGAGAAGTTCCACTCGGCGATGGTCCCGCACGGCGGCGCCGACACCCGCGTGTGGCGCGAGGTCGTCGAACTCGGCGCCTCGCTCGACTCCCTCGTCGCCCTGCGCGGCACCCGCACCGAGGCCGACGTGGCCGTGCTGTGGGACTGGCAGTCCTGGTGGGCGCAGAACCTCGACTGGCGCCCCAGCGAGGACGCCGACCCGCGCGAGCGCGCCGACGCCTTCTACGAAGCCCTCTACGACCGTCACCTCACCGTGGACTTCGCCCGCCCCGAGGCCGACCTGTCGGCCTACCCGCTGGTCGTCGTGCCCGCCCTGTACCTGATGACCGAGGCGGCCGGGGCCAACCTCCGGGCCTACGTGGAGAACGGCGGCACCCTGGTGGTGTCGTACTTCTCGGGCATCGTCGACGAGCACGACGCCGTCCACGAGGGGGCCTACCCGGGGGCGCTGCGCGACGTCCTCGGCCTGACCGTCGAGGAGTTCTCCCCGCTGCTCCGGGGCGAGAGCGTGCGGCTGACCGGCCCCGACGGCGGCGAACTCGACGGCGACGTCTGGACCGAGTTCGTGGTGCCGCGCGGCGCCGAGACCGTCTGGCGCTACGCCGACGGCCTCACCGCCGGCCGCCCCGCCGTCACCCGGCACCGCCTCGGCGAGGGCACCGCCTGGTACGTCTCCACCCGCCTCGGCCAGGACGGCCTGGACGCCGTGCTCGGCCGGGCCGCGGAGGACGCGGGGATCGCCCCCCGCGCCGGCCTGCCCCGCGACGTCGAGGTCGTGCGCCGCTCCGGACCGCAGGGCAGCTACCTCTTCGCCGTCAACCACACCGCCGCCGACGCCAAGGTGGCGCTGGAGACCTCCGGCACCGAACTGCTGACGGGCGAACGCGCCGCGGGCCGCCTGGCGGTCCCGGCCGGAGGCGTCCGGGTCGTGCGACTCGACGGCTGAGCCGACTCCCCCTCCGCCCGTGGAGCCGCGAGCCGCGGGCGGAGAGGGCCCCTCACCCCACGAGGGAACCCCATCCCCATCACGTCGAAGGGACGACGGACGACGATGTTCCATCCCAGACGCACCCTCAGGGCCCTGCTCCTGCCGCTCGCCGCCGGGCTCGCCCTCACCACCCTGCCCGCACACAGCGCGCAGGCGGCCGCCACCCTCGCCAACGCGGGCTTCGAGAGCGACGCGACCGGCACCGCGACCCCCGCCGGCTGGTCGACGTACTCGGCCGCCGGGCAGAACTCCGCCTCCTTCACCGAGTCGGGCGGCCACGGCGGGAGCCACCGCCTCTCGCACTGGTCGGCCTCCGCCTACAAGGTCGAGACGTACCAGTACCTGTCCGGGCTCGCCAACGGCCCCTACAAGCTCACCGCCTGGGTGCGCTCCGGCGGCGGCCAGAAAGCCGCGTACCTGGCCCTGAAGAACTGCGGGAGCCCGGAGCAGCGCACCGACCTGCCGGTGTCGTCCAGCAGTTGGGTGCGGATCGTCACGTCGGTCAATGTGACCAACAGCCAGTGCACCATCAGCATCAACAGTGACGCGAACGCGGGCAACTGGATCAATGTTGACGACCTGACCTTCACACCGGGCTCGACCGGACTGTCCGTCAAGGGCGCGGACATCTCCTCCCTCGCCAAGAGCGAGGCCAGAGGCGGTATATACCGGACCGCCTCCGGCTCCGCCGGTGACGCGGTCACCATCCTGAAGAACGCCGGGATGAACTACGCGCGCCTCAAGGTGTGGGTCAACCCCGCGGACGGCTACAACAACAAGGCGCGCGTCCTGGCCATGGCCAAGCGGATCAGGGCCGCCGGCATGAAACTCCTGGTCGACTTCCACTACTCCGACACCTGGGCCGACCCCGGCAAGCAGACCAAGCCCGCCGCCTGGACGGGCCACTCCTACAGTCAACTGAAGACCGACGTCTATCAACACACCTACGACGTCCTCAACGCCCTCAAGGCACAGGGCACCACGGCGGACATGGTCCAGGTCGGCAACGAGATCAACGGCGGCATGCTGTGGTCCGAGGGCTCCACCGACAACTGGCCGCAGCTCGCCGGGCTCCTCAACTCCGGCTACAGCGCCGCCAAGGCGGTCTCCTCCGGCACCCGCGTCGCCCTGCACCTGGCGAACGCCGGCGACGACGCCACCGTGCGCTGGTGGTTCGACAACGCGAAGACGTACGGCATCGCCTACGACGTGATCGGCCTGTCGTACTACGGCTACTGGCACGGCTCACCGGCCGCCGCCCAGACCACCCTGGACGACGTGGCGTCCCGCTACGCCAAGCCCGTCTTCATCGCCGAGACGGCCTACCCCTTCCGTCTCGACAGCGACGACTCCCTCGTCAACCAGATCGACACCACGGGCGAACTGGTCGCCGGCTACCCGGCGACCGCCGCGGGCCAGCTCGCCTGGATGAACACCGTCGCCGACATCGTGGAGGCCGTCCCCGGCGGCCGCGGCCTCGGCGTCTTCTCCTGGGAGGCGACCTGGACCGCCGTCACGGGCAACGGCTGGGACCCGGCCGACGCCGCCTCCGGCAACGGCTGGGAGAACCAGGCGCTGTTCGGCTACGACGACAGGGCGCTGTCCTCCATGGCCTGGTTCAGCCACCGCTGAGCCGGCGGCCCGACCGGACGGGGCCCGGCCGCAGCACGCGTCCGGGCCCCTGCCCGCCCCTCGCGCACCACGGCGAACAGCCCCGCGCGGCGGGGGAGTTGGATCCCGGCCAAGGCTCCCGGAGTCCGGGACACGGCGGCTTCGACTGCGTCAGAGTGGGAAGGCGCGGTACGAGGAGCCCCGAGCCGGGGCGGAGGGGGGCCGAGGATGCTGAGGACTCCGGTGAGCGAGAGGCGGCTGGACATCCTGGAGTGGCTCAAGGAGCCGTCCCGGCACTTCCCGCCGCAGCGCCGCGGGGACCCCGTCGAGGACGGCGTCCCCGCCGACGTCATCGCGACGAAGCTCGGCGTGCGCCGGCAGGTGGCGGACACCCATCTCGTGCTGCTCGCGCACCTCGGCGTGCTGCGCGCCAAGCGCATCAGGCGCCGCACCTACTACCGGCGCGACGAGATGCGCATCGCGGAAGTGGCCCGCATGTTCGACAAAGGGTGGTAGCCGCGTAGCGCGGCGACGACGAAGCACGGCGGCGGCGAAGCACGACGGCGCCGCCGCACGGAGAGCCCCCGCCGCACGGAGCGCCCCCGTCGTACGGCGAGCCCCGGCGGGTCGCGGGATCCCGTGTTCCCGCCGCTTCCCGCCGCTTCCCAGCGCTTCCCGCCGCTTCCCAGCGCTTCCCAGCGCTCCCAGCGCTTCCCGGCGCTCCCCGCCGCTTCCCGGCGCGGGCCGGCGCGGGCCGGTCCCTCCTCGCCCGGCGGCGCGCCGCGATCCGCAGGGTGACCGGCGTCCGCGGGACCGGCGGCCGGCGGTCCCCGGCGGCCCGGTGGAGCGAGGCCCGGCGGCCGGCGCCGCGCCCGTGGTCCGGGGGAGCGGAGGTTAGGCTGGTGCCCGGCCGTGATCACTCCCAGGCGCTGGAACGGCCTCGGACCGGGTGGGAGACGTACGACATGACAGCTCCGCAGGCCGGACGTCTCCGTACCGGCGTCCCGCGCGGGCCCCGCGCGTCGGGGCAGCTCCCGGTGGTCGCCGTCGTGGCCGCCGGCGGGGGCCTCGGCGCCGCCGCCCGCTACGCCGCCGCGCTGTGGTGGCCCGCGCGGACCGGCGGTTTCCCCTGGGCCACGTTCTGGGTGAACGTCACCGGCTGCGCGGTGATCGGCGTGTTCCTGGTGCTGGTCACCGAGGCGCTGAGCGCCCACCGGCTGGTGCGGCCCTTCTTCGGCACCGGTGTGCTCGGCGGCTTCACGACCTTCTCGACGTACGCCGTCGACGCCCGCGGGCTGCTCGGCGCGGGCCGGCCCGCGACAGCCCTGACCTACCTCGCCGCGACCCTGTGCGCGGCCCTCTTCGCGGTGTGGCTCGCGGCCACGGCGACCCGCCGCGTCCTCTCCCGGAGGCAGCGATGACCAGGCTGACCGGCAGTGCCCTGCGGCTGACCGTCCTCATCGGCGAGAACGACACCTGGCACCGCAAGCCCCTGTACACGGAGATCGTGCACCGCGCCCACGCCGCCGGGCTCGCGGGCGCCAGCGTCTTCCGCGGCATCGAGGGCTTCGGCGCGTCCTCGCGCATCCACACCTCCCGGCTGCTCTCGCTCAGCGAGGACCTGCCGGTGGCGGTGGTCGTGGTGGACACCGAGGAGCGGGTGCGCGCCTTCCTGCCCCAGCTCGACGAACTGGTCACGGAGGGCATCGTCACCCTCGATCCGTGCGAGGTGATCAGGTACGCCGGGCGCGGCGGGAACCCGGACGAACCGGGCACGAAGGGTAAGAACTGGTTGTGAACTGGCTGCTCGTCGTCCTGGGCGGGGCGATCGGCGCCCCGTTGCGGTACCTGACCGACCGCGCCGTGCAGTCCCGCCACGACTCGGTCTTCCCCTGGGGCACCTTCGTCGTGAACGTCACCGGCTGCCTGATCCTCGGCACGCTGACCGGCGCCGTCGGTGTCGCCCCCGACCTGCGGTTGTTCCTGGGCACGGGCCTGTGCGGGGCGCTGACCACGTACTCCACGTTCTCCTACGAGACGCTGCGCCTGACCGAGACCGGGGCCGGCCTCTACGCGGCCGCCAACGCCGTGGCGAGCGTGGTGGCGGGACTGGGGGCGGCGTCCGCGGGGGTCGCGCTCGGCCAGTGGGTGTGGCCGTAGAGGATCGAACCCGCGTCCGATCAGATGCGGGCCTGGTAGGACTGTGCACGACACCGGACCGTCCAGGCCTGTCGTGTGGATCGGCTCGCAGGGCGCAGGCGGCGGCTCGTCGCTGCCGCCCCCGCGTCCGCGAGGTGATCCGGACGGCGGCCCCGCACCGCTGTCGACCGATTCGTCTTCTCAGAACTGGATTCCATGAGCGCCATCTCCGTCGGCCAAGCCGTCGTCCTCGGAGCCGTCGAGGGAGTGACCGAGTTCCTCCCCGTCTCCTCGACCGGCCATCTGAAGATCACCGAAGGCCTGATGAACATCCCGGTCGACGACGACGCCGTCGTCGGCTTCTCCGCCGTCATCCAGGTCGGCGCGATCGCCGCGGTGCTCGTGTACTTCCGCAAGGACATCGTGCGGATCGTGTCGGCCTGGTTCCGGGGACTGCGCGACCGCGAGGAGCGGTACCACCACGACTACAAGTTCGCCTGGTGGGTGATCTACGCGACGATCCCGATCGTCGTCGTGGGGCTGGCCGCCAAACCCCTCATCGAGGGCCCGCTGGCCTCGCTGTGGGTGGTGGCCGGCTCGCTGATCGTCGGCAGCGGTGTGATGTGGGCGGCCGACCAGATGGGCCGGCACAAGCGCGGCGAGGACGACACCTCGTGCAAGGACGCGATGCTGGTCGGCAGTTCGCAGATCCTCGCGCTGCTCTTCCCCGGCTTCTCCCGCTCCGGCGCCACGATGTCCACCGCGCTCATCCTCGACCTGGACCGGGTCGCCGCCACCCGGCTGTCGTTCTTCCTCGGCATCCCCGCCCTGACCGGCGCCGGGATCTACGAGCTGAAGGACGCGCTGGGCACCGGCGCGGGGGCGGCGCCCCTGGCCGTCGGCACGGCCGTGTCCTTCGTCGTCGCCTACGCCTCGATCGCCTGGCTGCTGAAGTTCGTCGCCAAGCACTCGTTCAACGCGTTCGTCGTCTACCGCATCGTCGTCGGTGTGGCGCTGTTCGGCCTGCTGGCCTCCGGGGTCCTCGAAAGCTGACCGGGCGGCCCTCAGGGGGCGGGAAGTCGCCATTCAGGCGCCCGCCCCCTGAATCTGTTCTTTCATCCGTCTTGACAGGGGCCTCGGGCCCCCCGGAGTATCACTCCCGTGAACCTGTCAGACAGCCAGACAGGTGGTCGGGCCCCGAGGCGCGTCAGCGCCATGGAAGCGGTCCTCACCCACCTCCGCGGCGCCATCGAGCGCGGCGAGTACGCCATCGGCGACAAGCTCCCCTCCGAGGCGGAGCTGTGCCGCACCCTGGAGGTGTCCCGGCCCGTCCTGCGCGAGGCCCTGCGGGCGCTGCAGACGATGGGCCTGACCGTCGCCAAGACGGGCAAGGGAACCTTCGTCATCGCGAACACCGTCGAGGACCCCACCTTCGGCGACTACGCGGCCAGCGACCTGCTCGAAGTGCGCCGTCACGTCGAGATCCCGGTCGCCGGGTACGCGGCCCTGCGCCGCACCCCGGAGAACCTGGACCACCTCGCCCACCTGCTGGACCGCATGGAGCGCGAGACGGACACCACCGCGTGGGTCGCGATGGACACCCTCTTCCACCTGGCTGTCGCGGAAGCCGCCCAGAACCCGGTCTTCCGCCGGGTCATCGAGGAGATCCGCGACGCACTGGCGCGTCAGTCGGCCTTCCTCAACGAGCTGGGCGACCGGCGCGAGCAGTCCAACCGCGAGCACCGGGCGATCGTCGAGGCCCTGATCGACGGTTGCGAATCCGACGCCGTGGAGGCCATGAGCCACCACCTCGACCGCGTCGAGACCACCCTCACCGACATCCTGCGCGCCCCGCGCGCGGACACCCCCCTGGAAGGCGGACCCGAGGCGTGAGCGAACAGCACCTCAAAGACGAGACGCGCCCCTCGACCCCGCACGTGGACGCCGGAGACGCCGGCTACAGCAAGTCGCTGAAATCCCGGCACGTCAACATGATCGCCATCGGCGGCGCCATCGGCACCGGCCTCTTCCTCGGCGCGGGCGGCCGGCTCGCCGACGCCGGCCCCTCCCTCTTCATCGCCTACGCCGTGTGCGGCGTCTTCGCCTTCCTGGTCGTGCGCGCCCTCGGCGAACTCGTCCTGTACCGGCCCTCCTCCGGGGCCTTCGTGTCCTACGCCCGCGAGTTCATGGGCGAGAAGGGCGCGTACACGGCCGGCTGGATGTACTTCCTGAACTGGGCCACCACCGGCATCGCCGACATCACGGCGGTCGCCACCTACACCCACTACTGGGGCATGTTCTCCGACATACCCCAGTGGGTGATCGCCCTGATCGCCCTGGCCGTGGTCCTCACCGTGAACCTCATCTCGGTGAAGATCTTCGGCGAACTGGAGTTCTGGTTCGCCATCGTCAAGGTCAGCGCGCTCGTGGTCTTCATGTGCATCGGCATCTTCCTGCTGGTCACCCGGCACCCGGTCGACGGCGCCACCCCCGGCCCCTCGCTCATCACCGACAACGGCGGCGTCTTCCCCAACGGCCTGCTGCCCATGCTGCTGATCATCCAGGGCGTCGTCTTCGCGTACGCCTCCGTCGAACTGGTCGGCGTCGCCGCCGGCGAGACCCGGAACCCCGAGAAGATCATGCCGAAGGCGATCAACTCGATCATGTGGCGCGTGGGCCTGTTCTACGTCGGCTCGGTGGTCCTGCTGTCGATGCTGCTGCCGTGGAACAAGTACACCTCCGGCGAGAGCCCCTTCGTGACGGTCCTGTCCAACGTCGGCATACCGGCCGCGGGCGGGGTCATGAACCTCGTCGTGCTCACCGCGGCCATGTCCTCGCTCAACTCCGGCCTGTACTCCACCGGCCGCATCCTGCGCTCCATGGCGATGTCCGGCTCCGCCCCGAAGTTCACCTCGGTGATGAGCCGCAGCCAGGTCCCGTACGGCGGCATCCTGCTCACCAGCGGTATCTGTGTCCTCGGCGTCGCCCTGAACTTCGTCGTCCCGGCCGACGCCTTCGAGATCGTCCTGAACTTCGCGGCGATCGGCATCCTCTCCACCTGGGGCATGATCATGGTCTGCCACCTCCTCTTCTGGCAGAAGACCCAGAAGGGCGAGCTGACCCGCCCGGGCTACCAACTCCCGGGCTCCCCCTGGACCGAACTCGTGACGCTGTTCTTCCTCGTCTCGGTCCTGGCCCTCATGTACGCCGACGGCGGCGCCGGACGCACCACCGTGCTGTGCCTGCCGCTGATCGTCGCCGCGCTCGTGGCGGGCTGGTACGCCGTCCGCCGCAGTCTCGCGCGCACCTCGTCCAAGGCCGACGCGTGACCCCTGCGCCGGCCCACGCCCACCCACAAGTGATCAGGCAGTGATGTTCAGCAGTTCCCTCGCCGAGGCACCCGCGATCCGCGAACCCCTCCACGCACCCGTCGCCCACCTCGTCCGCGGCGGGGTGACCGAGGGCGTCCACCACGGCTCCGTCGTCGTCCTCGGCGCGGCCGGTACCGTCGAGCTCCAGCTGGGCGACATCGAGGCCGCCATGTACCCGCGCTCGGCGCTCAAGCCGGTCCAGGCGGTCGCCATGGTCCGGGCCGGGCTGCCGCTCGACGGCGAGCTGCTCTCGCTCGCCGCCGCCAGCCACTCCGGCGAGGAACGCCACCTCGCCGGGGCCCGGCGGATCCTGGAACTCGCCGGCGTCGACGAGACGCACCTGCGCAACGTCGAGGACATGCCCTACGGGGCACCGGTCCGCGACGCCTGGATCCGAGCGGGCCGCGCGCCCTCCCGCCTCGCGCAGAACTGCTCCGGCAAGCACGCCGCGATGCTCTACACCTGTGCGCTCAACGGCTGGTCCCTCGACGGCTACCTGGATCCGGCGCACCCCCTGCAACAGGCGATCGCCGAGATCGTCGAGGACCTCACCGGGCAGCGGATCGCCCGGGTCACCGTCGACGGCTGCGGCGCCCCGCTGTTCTCCGTCTCCCTGCACGGCCTCGCCCGGGCCGCCGCCCGCATCACCGCGGCGGCGCCCGGCACCCCCGAGGCGCGGGTCGCCGACGCCATGCGCGAGCACGCCGAGATGGCCTCCGGCTCAGGCCGCGACGTGGCCGCCCTGATGCGTGCCGTGCCCGGACTGCTGACCAAGGACGGCTTCGAGGGCGTCCAGGTCGCCGCCCTCCCGGACGGCCGGTCCGTCGCCGTCAAGATCTCCGACGGCGCCGACCGGGCCCGGGTGCCGGTCACCGCCGCGGCCCTCGCCCGGGCCGGCGTCGACCCCGCCCGGCTCACCGCGTTCGCCGGCCAGCCGCTCCTCGGCGGCGGCGTCCCGGTCGGCTGCGTCCGCCCGGTGCGCGCGCTGGACCCGGTCACCGTGCGGGCCTGCGCCTGACGGCTCCGGTGGCCACCGGGTGTGCGCGGTGGCCACCGGCGGACCCGGCCCGCCCGGCCGGGCACCCACCCCGGCCGGGCCGTGTGCCCGGCCCCCGAACCGCCGTCCCGGTCACCACCGGGCCGGTGCGCGACCGGCTCGGGCGGACGCCATCCCGTACCGCCCGAGCCGGCCGCCCCCTCGCACTCTCCCCGTCCCGCACTGCCCCTCACCTCGCCACCCCGCCCTCAGAAAGAGGCCGCACCCTCATGACCGCCTCCGCCGCCACCCGCAGCGAACACGACCTCCTCGGCGACCGGGACGTTCCCGCCGACGCGTACTGGGGTGTCCACACCCTGCGCGCCACGGAGAACTTCCCGATCACCGGGATGCCGATCTCGGCCTACCCGCACCTCATCGACGCGCTCGCCGCGGTCAAGGAGGCCGCGGCCCTGGCCAACGAGGAGCTCGGTCTGCTGGCCCCCGAGAAGGCCGCCGCGATCGTGGCCGCGTGCCGGGAGATCCGGGCCGGGAAGCTGCACGAGCAGTTCGTCGTCGACGTCGTCCAGGGCGGCGCGGGCACGTCGACCAACATGAACGCCAACGAGGTGATCGCCAACCGGGCACTGGAGCTGCTCGGACACGGCAAGGGCCACTACGGTCATCTGCACCCGAACGAGGACGTCAACCTCGGCCAGTCCACCAATGACGTCTACCCGACCGCCGTCAAGATCGCGACGGTCTTCGCGGTGCGCGGGCTGCTCAAGGCGATGGCCGTGCTGCAGGACTCCTTCGCCCGCAAGGCCGTCGAGTTCCGCCACGTGCTCAAGATGGGCCGTACACAGTTGCAGGACGCGGTGCCCATGACGCTCGGTCAGGAGTTCTCGGCCTATGCCGTCATGATTGACGAGGACCGCAACCGACTTGACGAGGCCGTCCAGTTGATCCATGAGATCAACCTGGGCGCCACGGCCATCGGCACCGGCCTCAACGCCCCCGCCGGATACGCCGAGTCCGCCCGCCGCCATCTCGCCGCGATCACGGGTCTGCCGCTGGTCACGGCCGCCAACCTGGTCGAGGCCACCCAGGACTGCGGCGCGTTCGTCCAGATGTCCGGCGTGCTCAAGCGGGTCGCGGTCAAGCTGTCGAAGAGCTGCAACGACCTGCGGCTGCTGTCGTCGGGGCCACGGGCGGGACTGGGCGAGATCAACCTGCCGCCGGTCCAGGCCGGTTCGTCCATCATGCCCGGCAAGGTCAACCCGGTGATCCCCGAGGTCGTCAACCAGGTCGCCTTCGAGGTGATCGGCAACGACGTCACCATCACCATGGCCGCCGAGGCCGGACAGCTCCAGCTGAACGCCTTCGAGCCGATCATCCTGCACTCCCTGTCGGAGTCCATCACCCATCTGCGCGCCGCCTGCCTCACGCTCGCCGAGCGCTGCGTCGACGGCATCACCGCCAACACCGAGGCACTGCGGGCGAGTGTGGAGAACTCCATCGGCCTGGTCACCGCCCTCAACCCGCACATCGGTTACACCGTGGCCACCGACATCGCCAAGGAGGCGCTCGCCACCGGCCGCGGCGTCGCCGAACTCGTCCTCGACAAGGGTCTCCTCCCCGCCGACCGCCTGGCCGCCCTGCTTCGTCCGGAAGTCCTCGCCGGCAGCGGCTCACCCTTGGCGTGACCCCCGTGACCCTCGTGACCCTCGTGACCCTCGTGACCCCCGTGACCCCGTCGGGCCCGTTCCCCATCCCCTTCGACCCTGCTCGAACGCCGCCGACCAGCGGCGGCGGAAGCGTCAGGATTGGCACGGAGGCAGAATGGCGATCATGACACCGACGTCGTCCCCCGTCTTCCAGCCGGTCCTGGAACGCATCGCCGAGGAGATGGAGCGCACCCCGGGGCGCGGCCGGCCCGCCGACTACATCCCCGCTCTCGCGGTCCGCGACCCGCGCAGCTTCGGCATGGCCGTCGCCGAGCTGGACGGCACGGTGTACGGGGTCGGGGACTGGCGGGAGCCGTTCTCCACCCAGTCGATCACCAAGGTCTTCACCCTCGCCCTCGACCTGGCCCGCGAGGGCGACGAGCTCTGGGAGCACGTGGGCCGCGAGCCCTCGGGCAACCCCTTCAACTCCCTGGTGCAGCTGGAATACGAGCAGGGCATCCCGCGCAACCCCTTCATCAACGCGGGCGCGCTGGTCGTCACCGACCGGCTCCTCACCCGTACCGGGGACGCGGCGGGGGAACTGCTCGGCTTCCTGCGCGCCGAGAGCGGCAACCCCGCGCTGGACTTCGACGAGGACGTCGCCGCCTCCGAGGCCGCGCACGGCGACCGCAACGCCGCCCTCGCCCACTTCATGGCGTCCTACGGCAACATTGACAACCGCGTGCCGGTCCTTCTCGACCAGTACTTCCGCCAGTGCTCGCTGACCGCCTCCTGCGCCGATCTCGCCCTGGCGACCGGGTTCCTCGCCCGCCACGGCATCCGCGCGGACGGCAGCCGGCTCCTCACCCGCAGCCAGGCCAAGCAGGTCAACGCGGTGATGCTGACGTGCGGCACCTACGACGCGGCCGGCGACTTCGCCTACCGGGTCGGCCTGCCCGGCAAGAGCGGCGTCGGCGGCGGCGTCATCGCCGTCGTGCCCGGCCACTGCACGCTGTGCGTGTGGAGCCCGGGTCTGGACGAACGCGGCAACTCGGTGGCGGGAGTGACCGCCCTGGACCGGTTCACCACGCTCACCGGCCTGTCGGTGTTCTGAGTCAGGCCCGGCCGGGCCGGTCCTCGTGGACCGGTCCCCGCTGCCCGGGAACTCGGTCAGCAGCGGGAGCAACACCGTGGTGCGCCGCATCAGGGCCTTGTGCGTGGTCGCCGGCAGCACGGCCTCCCGCGCGCGCGGGACGAGGCGCTGCATCCGGTTGGTCCGCTGGTCGGTGGACGGTCGCTCCGCCGGTCATCTCCCGCTGTTTCCTCGGCTCGTGAGCCGCAGCACCAGGGCCATGGCGGCCCCGCCGAGCGCGGCGGCGCCCACGACGAGCCCCGCCTCGGACCAGCCGTCGCCGTCCCCGCCGACGTCGGCCCGGAGCGTGGCCGCGCTCGCGGCGGCGGCGGCGGCTGGGGCGAGGCGCGTCGGCGGGACTGAGCGGTCCGGCGGCGCGGGGGAGGCCGTCGAGCGGATGGACGGCCCGTGTCCGGGCGCCGGCGGCGGCGCGGACGCCGCTGCGGGTCCGGACCGGGGGTGAGGGCGCGGGCGTGCTCGCAGCGCGTCGAGCGAGCCCACCGGATCGACGTGGCCGGCTGCCGCGAAACCCCAGTCCAGCAGCTTGCGCGCCTCCTCGTAGACCGTGAAGCCGCCGCCCGCCTGAGGGTTCATCACCGTCACGACGAGGGTGCGTCCGCCCCTGTGGGCCGCGGCGACCAGGGTGTTGCCGGCATTGCTGGTGTAGCCGTTCTTGACGCCGATCAGTCCCGGATACGCTTCGACGCCGTCCGCTCCGGTGAGCAGCCGGTTGGTGTTGGCGATGCCGTAGGTCCCGTCTCCGTCGCCGGGGAACTGCGCCTCGGCGGTGGCGCAGTAGCGCGCGAAGTCCGGGTTGCGCAGTCCCTCCCGTCCGAACACCGCCAGGTCGTAGGCGGAGGACACCTGGCCGGGGGTGTCGTAGCCGTCGGGGGAGCGCACCTGGGTGTCCAGCGCGCCCAGGGACCGTGCCTTGGCCTGCATCCGGCCGGCGGTGGCGTCCCAGCCGCCGCTGAGGGAGGCCAGGACGTGCACGGCGTCGTTGCCGGAGTTGAGGAACACGCCTCGCCACAGGTCGGAGATCCGGTAGGTGTGCCCCTCGGCGACACCGACGAGGCTGCTGCCGGGCCCGATGCCCATCAGCTCCTCCGCGCTCACCCGGTGCTGGAGCTCGCCGGGCAGCACCGGCAGCACCGTCAGGGCGAAGAGGGTCTTCAGCGTGCTGGCGGGGGGCAGCGCCCGGTGCGCGTTCGACGCGGCGAGCACCTCGCCGGTCCCCGCGTCGGACACCAGCCACGACAGGGCGGAGACGTCCGGGACCTCGGGCGCGCCGCGGCGCGGTCTGACCTGGGTGCCGGAGCGGTACAGCAGCGCCGGCCGGGGGATCGCCGCGCCCGGGGAGCCGGCTTCGCCCGGCGCGCCGGGGTGCGCCGGGTCCGCGGCGGCCGGGGCGGCGGCCGCCGCGGACCCGAGGGCGAGGACGCCGGTCACGCAGACCGCGCAGACCGTCGATGCGGCCCGAGAAGAGAATCCGATCGTCATATGATCAACGTAGGAACCCGGGACGGCTTCCCCGCGCTGCCCGTGCCGGACGGGCCCGCGCGAGCACCCGGATGCCGCACGCCGCGCGAATCGCAGCCCTCCGGCCGCACACCGCTGCCCCCACCTCTTCTTGCGAGCCGTGTCCGGCACCTGCCGGTCGGCCGTGGCGCCGCGAAGGCCGTCCGGTCGGCGGGTGGCTAGGCGGCGGGCAGCGTGGGCTGGATGCGGCGCAGGAAGGCCGCGTTGTCGGGGGTCGCGCGCATCCGCTCCAGGAGGGTCTCCAGGTTCGCCTGGCCGTCCCGCGTCTGGAGGGCCCGGCGCAGGCCGCGCACGGCGGCTGCCTCGGCCGGCGAGTGGAGGAGTTCCTCCCGGCGGGTGCCGGAGCCGTTGACGTCGACGGCCGGGAAGACGCGGCGGGAGGCGGGTTCGCGGTCGAGGCGCAGCTCCATGTTGCCGGTGCTCTTCAGCTCCTCGAAGTAGAAGTCGTCGGCGCGGGAGCCCGTCTCGACCAGGGCGGTGGCGAGGATCGTGAGCGAACCGCCCTCCTCGGCCGCGCGCGCCGCGCCGAAGAACCGCTTGGGGCCGGTCAGCGCGGTCGCGTCGACGCCGCCGCTGAGGGTACGGCCGCCGGCGGCCGCGGTGTTGTTGTGGGCCCGGCACAGCCGGGTCAGGGAGTCGAGGAGGATCACGACGTCCTCGCCCGCCTCGACGAGCCGCTTGGCGCGTTCGACGACGAGTTCGGCGAGGGCGATGTGGTGTCCCGGCGCCCGGTCGAACGTCGAGGCGTACACCTCGCCGCGCACGGAGCGCCGCATGTCGGTGACCTCCTCGGGCCGCTCGTCGAGCAGGACGACCATCAGCCGGGCCTGCGGGTGGTTGCCCGCCACGGCCGCCGCGATCTGCTGGATCAGCACGGTCTTGCCCGTCCTGGGCGGCGCGACGATCAGGCCGCGCTGCCCCTTGCCGACGGGCGTGAGGAGGTCCGCGACCCGTCCGGCGAGACCCGACGCGCGGTGTTCGAGCCGGAGACGCTCATGGGGGTGAAGGGGGGTCAGGTCGCGGAAATGGCGGCGGCCGTGCAGGCCGTCGGGGGCGCGGCCGTCGACGCGGGTGACCTCGGTCAGGGTGCGCTGGGCGCCGCGCATCCCTTCGACGAGGTCGCCCTTGCGCAGGCCGTGACGGCGGATCAGCGCGGCCGGGACCTGGAGGTCGTCCGGTGTGGGCAGGCAGTCGGCGGCGCGCAGCCGTCCCTTGCCGCTCCCGTCGACGTCGAGGACGCCGAGGGCGGTCCGGGCCGGGGACTGCTGGACCGGGGGGTGTTCGAGAGTGGTGGTCATGGTCGGTGGGTCCTTTCACGGACGGAAAAACATGAGGCATGAGGCATGCGAAGAGGGGGGAGCGGCCGCGAGGGGAGGGCGCACAGCGCGCCTCGGGCGGCGGGAACGGCACCGCGGCACGGCGGAGCAGAGCGAGCCGTGGACGGTGGTGCGGGAAAGCCGCTGCACCGGCCGGAGACGGCGGGTGGGGGACGGCGGTTGGAGAGAGAACGGCACTGGCGCCCAGCGGGGCGTACACACGTGCCAATCGCACTGTAGCACAGGCGTCGGCCGGGACGGCGGAAGACGGCGGTCCCGTCGCCCCCGGAGGGGCGTGGCGCCGGCGTGGCGCGTGGTGCGGGCATGTCTCGGAAGGCGGGAGAGGCGGAGAGGCGGGAGAGGGGGGAGGCGGGAGAGGGGGGAGGCGGGAGAGGCGGGGGAGGCGGGGACGGGATGGGTGGGGTGAGGAATCCGGCCTCTTCGAGGTTTACCGCAGATGTCCGCAGAGAGTAACGATCCGTGACGGCGGCGGACTTGACCGCCATATCTGCCTTATCTTCACGTCATGTCCACGCCGCCTCAGTCTCCGCAGCAGCCGGAGCAGCCGTCCGGGGCGCCGGCCCAGCCGAGCGCGTACCCGTATCCGAATCCGCAGTCGCCGGCCCCCGGCGGGCCGATGGGCTTCCCGCCGGCGGCGCAAGCGGCCCAGACCGGTCCGCAGAGCATCTACGCGCAGCCCACGCTGGTCGGCCATCCCGTCCATCCGCAGCCGGGCAACCCCTACGCCCAGCCGGGCCCGTACCCCGTCGTCGGTCCGCCGCCCACGGGGAGCGGCGGCGGCGCCGGACGGGCGGTCCTGTGGGCCGTGGTCGGGGCGGTGGCGGCGTCGGCCGCGTGGGCGGCCGGGGTCTTCCTGACCGGGGCCGGGGCCGACGCGGACCTGCGCGGCTACACCGCGCCGGTGAACCTGTGCACGTCCACCGACTACTCGTCCTTCAAGGGGGAGTACACGGCCGAGGACAGCGCCCCGACCCACAACGGCATCAAGGACGAGGCCCTCGACGAGGGCCTGTGCAACATCAGCCTGAAGAAGTCCGGTTCGAGCTACTCGGACGCCTACCTCTACACCCAGCTCGACCTGCACAAGAAGACCGACCCCGGGCCCGAGTTCACCGCCGCGTGGAAGAACTACGGCGACAGTCACAAGGGTTACGACGTGGAGAGCGTCACCGGCATCGGCGACGAGGCCTACCTCGTCAGCGAGGACACCACCTCCGGGTCGAAGAGCGGCTCGGTGTACGCGACGCTCGCCGTCCGGGACGGCTGGGTCACGTACACGATGAGCTACAGCGCCTACTACACCTCGTACGACACCGACACCGATCCGCCGACGCTCGCCGAGGTCTCCGGCTACCTGAAGGCGGACACCCGGGCGACCCTGCGCGACCTGCGCGGCTGACGCCCCACGCCCCCCAGGTCCCCCGCGGGCCCCGCGTCCCGCGCGGGCGAGGCCCGGCAGCGAGGCCCTTCGGGGCCGCCGGTTCTCAGGAGGCGGAGGCCGACCGGGCCTCCGCCTCCCGGACGATGTCGTCGAAGCGCGCGCCCATCGCCGCCGCGAGCGCCTGCGCGCCCGACAGGGGTCGCACCATGACGGTCAGTTCGTCGATGAGCCCGTCGTCGTCGAGGTGGATGAAGTCGCAGCCGGTGAGCTGCCGCTCGCCGACCCGGGCGGTGAACACCAGCGCGTGGTCGCGGCCGCCGTTCCCGTCGAGCTCCCGCTCATAGCGGAAGTCCTCGAACACCTGCGACACCGCGCGCAGGATCGAGGCGGTGATCGCCTTGCCCGGATAGGGCTTGAACACGACCGGACTGGTGAACACCACGTCGTCGGCCAGCAGCGCCTCGACGGCGTCGAGATCGCCGGCCTCGACCGCCTCACGGAACGCGCGCATCGGATCACCCCATCGCAGACAGTAAATTTGTTGACTAGGTGCGGATGAGAATAATCATCCCCTGCTACCGTGTCCACATGTCCCTGAAGTACGCCGTGCTGGCCGCCCTGCTGGAGGGCGAGGCCTCGGGCTACGAACTGTCCAAGGTGTTCGACGTCTCCCTCGCCAACTTCTGGCCCGCCACCCCGCAGCAGCTCTACCGCGAACTGGAGCGCCTGGCTCAGGAGGGCCTGATCGAGGCCAGGGTGGTGCAGCAGGAACGCCGTCCGAACAAGCGGATGTTCACCCTCACCGCGGCCGGCCGGGAGGATCTCAGCTCCTTCGCCGCCGCTCCGCCGCGCAGGCCCACCGCCGTCCGGGACGAACTCCTCGTCAAGGTCCAGGCCATGGACGCCGGGGACCCCGGGGCCACGCGCGCGCTGATCGAGGAGCGGATGGCCTGGTCGCGCGGCAAGCTCGACCGCTACGAGCGGCTGCGCGAGCGCCTGCTCGACGGGCGCGGCGAGGACGAGTACCTGGCCGGGGCGGACCGGATCGGCCCCTATCTGACCCTGATGGGCGGCATCGCCTTCGAGGAGAGCAACCTGCGCTGGTGCGAGCAGGCCCTGGCGCTCCTGCGGCGGCGCGCCGCCGTAGGCTGACGCCGATGTTCAGCCCCGAAGGCCCCACCCTGCGCGAACTGGCCGTCCAGGCCCTGTCGTCCGTCGAGCACGGCTACGACCTCCTGGCGCCGAAGTTCGACCACACGCCCTTCCGCACCCCCGACTCCGTGCTCGAAGCGGTCGCCTCGGCCCTGAAGGACTCCGGCCCCTACGAGGACGGCCTCGACCTGTGCTGCGGCACGGGCGCCGGGGTGGACGTCCTAGCCGCGGTGTGCCGCACCGGCGTGACCGGGGTCGACTTCAGCGCGGGCATGCTCGACGTGGCCCGCGCGCGGACCCCCGCGCCGGGCCCGCGCGTGTCCTGGGTGCGGGCCGACGCCCGTGCCCTGCCGTTCACCGCCGCCTTCGACCTCGTCGTCAGCTTCGGGGCGTTCGGGCACTTCCTGCCCCGTGAACTGCCGGGTCTGTTCGCCGGCGTGCACGGTGCGCTGCGACCCGGGGGCCGTTTCGCGTTCCCCGTCCTCGCACCGCCGCCGCCTTCCTCCCCGGTCCACTGGATGCTCCTCGGCTTCGACGCGGCGATGCGCGTGCGCAACGCCCTGTGGCGGCCCCCTTTCGTGATGTACTACCGGGCCTTCCGGCTCGGCGAGGTGCGGAGCGCGCTGGAGGGCGCGGGGTTCTCCGTGTCCCTCCGTGCCCTGCCCGAGTTCGGCGCGAGGCGCGACGGAAGCCCGCGGGTGCGCCTCGTCGAGGCGATGCGGGCGTCCGACGCCGACGTCGTCGCGGACGCCGACGTGGACGGAGCGGCGGAGGTCCGGGCCGGGGGCGTCAGGCCGCCGGGAGGGTGAACGCGTAGACCAGTGCCTCGCGTCGGGCGTCCACCACCAGGTCGGTGATCTCCAGGGGGCGCGCGTACTGGTCGTGCACCTGCCGGGTCACCCGCATCGAGGGGGCGTCGTCGAGCGGGGTGATGAGGTCGCGGTGGTGCAGGGTCAGGCCGGCCCGGCGCATCCAGTCGTAGGCCCGTCGCAGCTCCGGTGCGGCGTCGCCGTCGGCGCGGTCGCGGTAGCGGGCCAGTTCCTCCACCTCGCTCAGCGCCACCGCCGAGAACGACGTGACGGCCGTGCGCCGCCCCCGGCCGTCGGCGCGGGCGGACTCGTAGCGGTGCACGAGCGTCGGCCGGTGCGGGGCCAGCCCCAGCGCCTCGGCGTGGCCGGGCGGGGGCGCCTCCCAGCTCACGGCCGCACGGGCCACCGCCGACGGATCGTCGGCGGGCCGCGCGCCCACGGGGAAGGCGAGGAACGACGGCGTGCCGAGCGGCCCGTCCGGCAGGGCCGCGTAGCTGCCCCGCCGGTCGGTCTCGACCAGCCCGTCGCGGCGCAGGACCTCCAGGGCCTGCCGTACGGTCTCCCGGCTGACGTCGTAGTGCTTCGCCAACTGCCGTTCGCTGGGCAGCCGTTCGCCGGGAGCGAGGGTGCCGTCACGCAGCTCGCCGAGCAGCCGCTGGGCGATCCGCCAGTACAGCGGCCGGTCCTCGGGGCTCGGATGGACGTGGTCGGTGGTGGGGATGGTGCTGCGGGCCATGCCGCGCGCCTCCTGTGAGTGACGTGCCGTGTTCGTGCGGACTCGGTGCGCCACCAGATCTAGCATTGGTCTAAACCACCAGGGAAGGGCGGATCGCCGGATCGGCCGAAACCGGTTTGCCCCGCACGCCCGTCCCGCCCCGTCGCGAGCGCGTCGCGCCCGTCCTCACAGCGAGCGGTAGACGGCGTCGACGAGCGCCGTCTTGCGGGGGTCGTCGGCGATGTGCGGCCCCATCCGGTTCATCACGTACCCCAGGGACACGCCGGCCTCCGGGTCGGCGAGACCGCAGGAGCCGCCGAACCCGTCATGACCGAAAGCGCGCGGGTTGGGGCCGTACGAGCCGTTGGGCCCGCTGAGCCACAGTCCCAGGCCGATCTCCGTCTCGTGGTCGAACCCGGCTCCCAGGACCAGGTCCCGGCAGGCGCCCTGTCCCTCGCGCACCCGCTCGACCGCCTCGCAGGACAGGACGCGATGCCCGCCGTACGCGCCCCGCCCGGCGAGGACGCCGTAGAGGGCGGCCACGGCCCGCGCCGTGCCGTGCCCGTTGGCGGCCGGGATCTCCGCGGCCCGCCATCCGGGCGAGTTGGCCTCGGCCGCGCCTGCCAGGGGGTTGGTCAGCGCGGCGACGGCCGCGGGCGCCAACCGGCCGAAAGCCGCCGCCTGTTCGCTCGACGGCGCGGCCGGCGGATGCACCAGCTCCGCCGCCCTCCCGGCTTCCTTCTCCGCGAGCCCGATGGTGAAGTCGACGCCCAGCGGACCGGTCACCTCCCGCTCCAGGAAGGCCCCCGGCAGCAGCCCCGACACGCGCCGGACGACCTCCCCGACCAGGAAGCCGAAGGTGAGGGCGTGGTAGCCGGACCGGGTGCCCGGCTCCCACCAGGGCTCGGTGGCCGCCAGGCGCGCGGTGGTCAGCTCCCAGTCGTAGAGCTGCTCCAGCGAGTGCGGTTCGCGCAGCCCGGCCAGCCCCGCGCGGTGCGAGAGCAGATGCCGTACCAGCACCCCCTCCTTGCCCGCGGCGGCGAACTCCGGCCAGTACGCGGCCACCGGGGCGTCGAGGTCCAGCAGCCCCCGGTCGGCGAGGACGTGCGCGCACAGCGCCGTCGGCCCCTTCGACGTGGACCACACGTTGACCAGCGTGTCCCGCTCCCACGCGCGCGTGCGCGCCGGGTCGGCCCAGCCGCCCCACAGGTCGGCGACCGTCACGCCGTCGACCGTCACGCTCACCGCCGCGCCCAGCTCGCCCCGGTCGCGGAAGTTCTCCTCGAAGGCGGCGCGCACCGCGGCGAACCGCGGGTCGCAGTGGCCGTGAACCTGGGGAACGTGCTCGGACATGGGCCCTCCGTGGTCCGCCGGAACGCGCGGGCCGCGAGAGTACGGCCCGGCCCTTGAACGTACCGACTGGTCGGACTGGAGGGAAGGCCGCGGGCCCGGATGCCCCGCGGTACCGCCCCGGGGCATCCGGGGCGGCAAGGTCGCGGAGCGCCCGGACCGCCCGGATCGCCCGACCGGCGGCGCGCCGCGTCCGCGGTGGCGCGCGTCGGCGGGCGTCGGGCGTCGGGCGTCGGCGTCAGGCGCCGGGGCGCCGGGCGCCGGGCGGCGGCTCAGATGTACGAGCGGAGCCAGCTCAGCTTGGCCGCCTCCTGGTAAGGGCCGCCGCCCTCATGGTCGTTGAACTCGTACACCTCGATCTGCTTGTCCGTGTGCGCCCACGCGTGGAAGGCGGCGAACACCGTCGAGGGCGGGCAGGTCTGGTCCTCCAGCGCGGCCGAGAACAGGGCCGGGGCCGAACCGCGGGAGGCGAAGTGGACGCCGTCGAAGTAGGACAGGGTGCGCAGCGCGTCCTCGGTGCGGCCGCGGTGCGTCTTGAGGAACAGGCCTATCTCCCGGTACGGGTGACGGTCCGTCAGCGTCGTCGCGCGGGGGAAGTCGCACAGGAACGGCACGTCCGGCGCGATCGCCGCAAGGTCGGGCACCAGGCCGCCCACGGCGATCGTGATGCCGCCGCCCTGGCTCCCGCCGACGGCCGCGGTGCGCGAGGCGTCGGTCAGCGGGTGCGAACGGGCCGCCTCGACCGCGCGGACGCCGTCCGTGAACACCCGCCGGTAGTAGTAGTTCTCGGGGGCGTCGATGCCCCGGGTCATGAAACCGGGGTACGAGGGCGCGCCGCCCACCGGGTCCGCGGTGCCGCCCCCGCCGCCCCACGCGCTGCCCTGGCCGCGGGTGTCCATGATGAAGTGCGCGCGGCCCGTGGACGCCCACAGCAGGTGCTCGTGCGGCAGTCCCCGTCCGCCGCCGTACCCGACGAACTCCACGACCAGGGGGAGCGGCCCGTCGGCCCCGGCGGGCACTGTCAGCCAGCCCTTCACCGGGTGACCGCCGAACCCGGCGAACGTCACGTCGTACACCTGCACCGTCGTCAGACCCGTCTCGACCGGCTCGAAGCGGGCGTCCAGGTCGTGTTCGCGCGCCTCCTGGAGGGTCTTGGACCAGAACGCGTCGAAATCCTCCGGAGCGACGGAGGCGCTGCGGTACTCGCGCAGCTCGTCGCGGGACAGGTCGAACAGGGCCATCGAGGACCACCTTTTGTCAATTGCCCATACGAATGATCACACCGTACGTGGGGCGCGGGAGGCGTCGCCAGAGTGCCGCGGACGCTTCAGGCGGGCCTGCGCCGGGTCCACTGCGGCTCGGTGAGCGCCCATTCGCGCTCCCACTCGGCCAGCCGGTGCCGCATCGCCACGCGGCGGACGGCGGCGTGCCCGAGCAGGACCGTGGCGGCCGAGCCGCCGGCCACGCAGATGCCCAGGGTGAGGGTGTGCTGCCACACCATCGTGTCGTTGGGCGGCGGCGCGACGCTGCGGCCGTGGCGGTCGAACCAGACGTCCACCACGTCTCCCCGGTGCGTGCCCGCCGGCACCCGGGCCGTCGCCGTGCGCGCGTGGCCGCCCGGCGGCGTCCACCGCACGCTCACCGCGACCATCTGCTGTCTGCCGCCCTCGACGCTGGGCACGGTCTCGGGCGGGCGGCCGACGACCTGCGCGCTCACCTGGTGCCGGTCCGCCCGCTGGCGGAGCGCGGCCGCCCGGGCGTCGTCATGGGCCCAACGGCCCGCGAGCGCCCCGGCCAGGGGCGCGACCACCAGCAGCAGCGCGGCGACGACCAAGGCCGTCCACGCCTCGACGACATCCGACCGGCGCCGCAGCGGATTGTCCCGCCGACGCCAGCCGCGCACCCCGCTTCGCATGTCGACCTCCTCGCCGTCACGCGTACGAGTGCCCACCGCAGGGAGGTAGCCCGTCCGGAGTACATCGTTTCACGCATCGTTCACGACGGCCCCTCGGCAGCCGCGGCGGCGGCCGCCTGCCCGCGGCCCGGCTCAGCCGAAGCGTTCGATCCTGATGCGGTCCACCGGCTGCCCGGCCGCGACCAGCAGCCGCGACGCGTGCTCGGCGAACCCGTTCGAGCCGCACACGTACGCCTCCCAGCCGCCCGCCGGTGGTCCGGCGAGCAGCGGCGCCAGGTGTGCGGCGCCGAGCCGCCCCACGGGCGTGCCGCGGGGCGCGGACCGGGTGAACACGCGTGTCGTCTCCGCGCCCAGTTCGCGCGCGTAGATCAGTTCCTCGGGGCCGCGCGCGGAGACCACGAGCCGCAGCGGCACGTCGAGCCCGCGCGCGCGGTGGTGGCGGACCATCGACATCAGCGGGACGATCCCGGAGCCGGCGCCGATCAGCAGGGCGGGCCGGTCGCCGGGCCAGGCGAAGAAGCCGCTGAGCGGGCCGCGCACCTCGATCTCGTCGCCCGGCTCGGCCGTGGTGTGGAACCAGCCCGAGACCTCGCCGCCGTCCACGTGGTCCAGCGTCAGCTCGATGTGCCCCTCGTCGTCGGGCGCGGACGCGATCGAGTAGTGCCGCTGCGCGGTGTAGCCGTCGGCGGCGGTGAGCCGGAGCATCAGGTGCTGGCCGGGCAGATGACCCGCCCAGGCCGGGGCCCTGAACCGGAAGGTGGACGCCCAGGGGGTCTCCCGGCGGATCTCGGTCAGTGTCACCGTCTGCCATGCGGAGGCGGCCTCGTCGGGCACGGGGATACGGCCCGGCACGGCGAACCGCGTCGCGGGCGTGAACGTCCCGGACGGGGGAGCGGCGGGCGGGGCCGGGGCGGCGGAGGTCTCAGTCACCGGAGTACCTCTGTTCCTCCCACGGGTTGCCCCGCGCGTGGTAGCCGTTCTGCTCCCAGAACCCCGGTTCGTCGTGGTCGAGGAGGCGCAGGCCCGCGATCCACTTGGCGCTCTTCCAGAAGTACAGGTGCGGCACCAGCAGGCGGGCCGGACCGCCGTGCTCGGCCGGGAGGGGCCGGCCGTCGTGGTCCCAGGCGATCCAGGCCCGCCCGCCGGTCAGGTCGGACAGCGGCAGGTTCGTGGTGTACCCGGTGTGCGAGTACGCCACCACGTGGGTCGCGGACGGCTCGGGCCGCACGGCGTCCAGGAACGCGTCGAGGCTGACGCCCCCGAACCGCATCCCGAACTTCGACCAGCTCGTGACGCAGTGGATGTCGCCCTCGTAGACGGACTCCGGCAGCGCGTGCGCCTCGTCCCAGTTCCATGTGCGGGGGGCCCGGACCAGTCCGTCGACGCGGAAGGTCCAGTCGGCGGGCGCCAGGTCCGGCGTGACCTCGGCGGAGAGCACGGGCCAGTCGTCGCCGGCGTCGTACTGGCCGGGGGGAAGCCCCGGGTCGGCGACGCGGGGGCGTCCGGTGAAGCCTCGGGTGACGTTCATGGGGTTCCAGCGTGAGGGCGGCGGATGGTCGTGCAGTCCACGGTACGTGCAAGTCAGGGGCGTCCCGCACGGGGTCCGCCCGTCGATCGCCAGGGGCGGGTGAACCCCCTTCCACGGGCGGGCGGTCGGGCGGACGGACGGGCGGTCGGGCCGTGGTCGTGGAGCCGGAGCCGCAGCGGTCTCTCCCGGATCGCGTCGCGGCTCAGTCGGCGTCCGGGGCGTGGCCGGGCCCCGCGTTGTAGCGCACGAGGTACCGCGCGAACCGTTCCAGGTCCCCGGGCGCCCACTCGGCCAGGCGCTCGCGGAAGGCGGTGCGACGGCTCTCGGTGACCTGCGCGAGGATGCGCCGTCCGGCGTCGGTGAGGTCGAGGACCTGGACGCGGTGGTCGTCCGGGTCCTGGCGGCGGGCGATCAGACCGGCGCGTTCCAGGGCGGCGACCTGCCGGCTGACGGTGGACTTGTCCAGCGCGTAGTGCGCGGCCAGGTCGGTGGCCCGGCAGCCGTCGCTCTCCTCCAGGTGGCCGAGCAGCGTGTACGACACCAGCGACAGCTCGGGGTGCAGCCGCCCCGCCGACGCGCGGGCCCGCCGGGCGAAGCTCGTCATCTCCCGCTGGATCGTCTCCACGGCATCGGCTGCTTCCACCGGTCCTCTCCTCCCATGTCCCCGCGCACCCCTCGGTTGCATAATACAACTGGAGCGGTCGGAGCTGTCATGAACAGGGGACGGGTGCTGCGATAGGGTGGCCGACGGCCGTGGAGGGTCCCGGTCGTGCGAGCCCTGGGAGGTGAGACCCATTACCGCTGTGTCAGGTCGGGTGCTCCCCCCTCGTGACGGCGTGGACCGCCGCGCCCCAGCGATCGCGTGAGCGCCCTTCGGCTCCCCGAAAGGCTCTCGGCTCCATGCCTCCCCTCACCCCTCCCGCCTCTTCCCCGTCCTCCGCGCGCCCTCCGTCCTCCGCGTGGCACGCGTCGTCCCGTGACACCCTCGTTCCCGCCCTGCGCGCCGCCGGGTGCGTCTTCGCGGAGGAAGAGGCGGAGCTGATCCTCGACGCCGCCTCCACCGCGGACGAGGCCGCCGCCATGGCACGCCGCCGTGCGCGGGGCCTGCCCCTCGAACACGTCGTCGGCTGGGCCGGGTTCCACGGACTGCGCGTCCACGTCGAACCCGGCGTCTTCGTGCCCCGCCGCCGCACCGAGTTCCTCGTCGACCAGGCGCTCGCGGCCGCGCCGCACGCGTCGGTGGTGGTCGACCTGTGCTGCGGCTCGGGGGCGGTGGGCGCCGCCCTGGCCGCCTCGCTCGGGCCGGTCGAGCTGCACGCCTGCGACATCGACCCGGCGGCGGTCGCCTGCGCGCGCCGCAACCTCGCCGGGTACGGCGGACACGCCTACGCCGGCGACCTGTTCGGGCCGCTGCCCGCGCGGCTGCGCGGCCGCGTCGACATCCTGGCCGCCAACGTGCCGTACGTCCCCAGCGACGAGGTGCCGCTGCTGCCGGCCGAGGCGCGTGAGCACGAGCCGCTCACCGCGCTGGACGGCGGCGGCGACGGGCTGGACGTGCTGCGCCGGGTCGCCGCCGGGGCGGCGCTCTGGCTCGCCCCCGGCGGCTGCCTCCTCGTCGAGACCGGCGAGCACCAGGTTCCGGCGGCCGTGGAGGCGTTCACCCGCGGCGGTCTGACGGTGCGGGTGGCGCGGGACGACGAGCGGTCCGCCCAGGTGATCCTGGGGACCAGGCTCAGGTAGCGGAGCCGCCGGCCGTGGGGCCGGGGGAGCGGCCGTGGCCGCCGCGGTCCCACGGCCCGTGGCCCGGGAAGCCGTCGCGGCGGTCGTGGCCGTCGTCGTTGCCGTGGTCATTGCCCTGATCGTCGTCGCGTCCGTGCTCGCCGAAGGAGCCGGACAGCACCCGGTCGGCCGTGTTCGTGTCACCGGCACGGGTTCCGACGACGAGGACGGTGTCGCCCTTCTTCGGCGCGGCGGCCCCGGACCCCGGGGCGCCGTCGGCGAGGACGCGTGTGTCCTTGCCCAGCGTCCACGTCCACGAGACGCCGTCCTCGCTCTTGACGGTGAGACGGGCGTCGTCCGCCTTCTCGACGGCGCCCCGCTGCCAGACGCGCACGACCCAGTCGCCGGTGCGCGGATCCTTGACGGTCGCCTCGCCGTGGGCCGCGTCGCCGCCGAGGCCGGACCAGGGGCCGCCCCGGCCGTGCCGTCCGCCGGGCCCCTCGGAGGAGGAGGCGGACGGCCCCGCGGACGGCGAGCCGCCGCCCGAGCCGTTCGACGTGGCGGCGTACGCGACGGTGCCGCCCAGGGCCAGGACGGCGACGGCCGTGGCCGCGACCAGCGCCCGCGCGCGGGCGGAACGGCGAGTCCGCGGATCCCGTTCCCCGTACGGCCCTTGCGGGCCTTGCGGCCCTTGCGGTCCCAGCGGTTCGTGCGACTCCCGCGGCTCCTGCATGGCGGCTCACTCTCCTCGGCGACGAACGGCTCCGCTCCTGTCACGCCTGTCTGCGATTGTCCGGGGCGCCGGTTAAGGAAGAGGTAACGGGAACCTGTGAAGCGGTGCGCCCACCCGTTCCTCCCCGCGGCTCAGCCGCTCGGCTGCTCAGCCGTCCGGGTCGCCGGGGGTCAGCGCCCGTGCCACCAGCAGCGCGACGTCGTCCTGGTTGTCCGGGTGGTGCAGCGCCCGCAGCAGCAGGTCGCACAGTTCCTCCAGCGGCCGGGCGGGATCGTCGAGCAGGGCCAGCAGCGCCGCCAGACGCTCGTCGAGGGAGTGGGTGCGGGTCTCGACCAGCCCGTCCGTGTAGAGCACCAGCTGGTCGTCGGGGGCGAAGTCGACGTCGGTCGTGGAGAACGCGACCCCGCCCACGCCCAGCGGCACGCCGGTCGGCAGCTCCAGCAGCTCCGGCGGGCGGCCGGGCCGTACCCGCACCGGCGGCAGATGCCCGGCGTTGGCGATCCTGCACCTGCCGAGCGCCGGGTCGTGGACGGCGTACACACAGGTGGCGATGGAGTGGTCCAGGCCCTGCGTGATGCGGTCCAGGTGTTCCAGCAGCACCGCCGGGTCCAGGTCGAGGGAGGCCAGCGTGGTCGTCGCCGTGCGCAGCCGGCCCATCGTGGCGGCGGCGTCGATGCCGCTGCCCATGACGTCGCCGACGACGAGCGCCGTCTTGCCGTCGGGCAGCGGGATGACGTCGAACCAGTCGCCGCCGACTTCCGTGGTGGCGCCCGCGGGCTGGTAGCGGGAGGCGACCGCCAGGCCGCCGGTGACGGGCGGATGGCTCGGCAGCAGACTGCGCTGGAGGGTGAGCGCGGTGGTGCGGGCGTTCTGGTACCAGCGGGCGTTGTCGATCTGCACGGCCGCGCGGGCCGCCAGTTCGCGGGCGAGCAGCAGGTCGTCGTGGCCGAACGGCGACGGGTTGCGGGTCCGCTTCAGGTCGAGGGCGCCCAGCACCTCGCCCCGCGCGATGAGCGGCACGGCCAGATAGGAGTGCACCTTGGCCCGGGCGAGCAGGGCCGCCGCCTCCGGCGAGCGGGCGATGCGGGCGAGGTCGGCCTCCTCCACCCGTGTCAGCATGACCGGCCGGCCCGAGCGCACGCACTCGGTGACGAGCCGGTCGGGCGCGTAGCGGGCCACCTCGCCGGGCTGGTCGGCCGCCCGCAGCGCGTCCGGCTCGTCGTCGGCCCGCACCGCGAGGGCGCGGATGACGGCGGGTTCGGCGGGCCCCAGACTGGTGCGCCGGCCCGCGACCACCGCGTCGAGCAGATCCACCGCGGCCACGTCCGCCAGCTCCGGCACGGCCACCTCGGCGAGTTCGCGAGCGGTGCGCTCCAGGTCCAGGGTGGTGCCGATGCGGGCCGAGGCGTCCGCGACGAGCGCCAGCCTGCGGCGCGCCGTCTCCGCCTCGACGTCCGCCCGGTGCCGGTCCGTGACGTCCCTGACCGAGACGGCGACGCCCAGCACGGTGCCGCGCGCGTCCTCCAGGCGGTACAGGGAGACCGACCAGGCGTGGTCCTTCTGCGGGTCGGCCGGGGTGCGGCCCGCGGAGAAGCGGTCGACGAGCGGTTCCCCCGTCCGCAGCACCTGGCGCGCCGCGTCCTCGAGGGCCTCGGCGTCCAGCAGCGGCAGCACCTCGCGGACCGTGCGCCCGAGATGCCCGGCGGCCGGCACGCCGTTGATGCGCTCCAGCGCGGGGTTCACCGACAGGTACCGCAGATCGGTGTCCAGGACCGCGAGGCCGTTGGGTGACTGTGCGACCATCCGGGTGGCCATGGCGACGTCGCGTTCCAGTCTGCGCACCGTCGTCTGGTCGGCGGCCAGCCCCAGGGCGTAGACCTCGCCCCGTTCGTCCATCAGCCGCATGTTGCGGAACTCCACCAGCACGGTGGAGCCGTCCTTGCGCCGGATGGGGAACGCCCCGGCCCAGCTCCGGCCGGTGGCCATGACGTCGGCGAACAGCTTCACCACCAGGTCGACGTGGCGTTCGTGGACCATCACCCGGGCCGCGTACCGGCCGAGCGCCTCCCGTGCCGTGTAGCCGAACAGTTCCTCGGCCTGGGGGCTCCACAGCGCGATACGGCCTTCGGTGTCGAGCACCACCGAGGCCACGTTCAGCACGTCCAGCAGCCCGCTCGGCCCGGTGGGGCCGCCCTCGCCGGCCGCGGACGATCCGTCTGCGCTCATGCCACGCACCGCCTCCGCGCTTCGCTGCGGCACGCCTTCCCCCATGCCGTCTCCCCTGTTCTCTCGCGCTCAACCCATTTCCGCCGGGCCCGGACATCCGTCTCCATGGTCCTCCAGTACGGCCCGGCGCGCCGTTCCCCTCAGGGTCCGCTCCCGTCCAATCCATTGGTCTGTACATGACCACAATGGCGGGCCAGACTGTGCGCCGAGCGCGCCCCACCCCCCCGTCACGAGGAGTCCCATGCCCCTGCGCCCCGTCCGCCGCCGCGCCCGCCAGGCCGGCGCCGCCCGCACCGTCCGCGCCTCCCTGCTCGCGCTGGCCGTGGCGACCGTCACCGCCCTGTCCGCGGCCCCGCCGGCCGCGGCCGCGGACGCCTGGAACGAGATCGGCTCCGACCGGGCCGCCCCGCTGACCGAGAGCCAGGGGCTGGCCTCGGTGGAGGTCCCGGCGGGCAGTCCCAACCGCTACACCGGCATCGGCACCATCCCCGTGTCCCTCTCGTTCCGGGGCTGGAACCACGTCGGCGACCCGGACGCCTCCTACGACGGCTACTACGTCGAGCCCTACCAGAGCGACTCGGCGGGCGCGAAGATGTACCGGGTGCAGGCGCCCGGCGGCGCCTGGTCGGAGTACGTCCACGCGCTCCGTCCCGGCGAGGCCCTCAACAACTCCTGGGTGGCGATCACCCCGGACAGCCAGTGGATGCTCTCGGGCGAGTGGGGCACCATGACCCGGTTCCTCGTCTTCCCGACCCCCGGCGCGAACCCGGCCACCTCGCCCTCCGCGGATCTGCCCCAGGCGTCGACCGTCCGCCTCGACCACGCCGTGCGCGACGTCCAGGGCTGCGACTTCAGCGGCCCGACCACCCTGCTGTGCTCCTCGGACGACCCGGACGGCGCCCTCTTCGGCGTCACCAAACCCCTGCTGCAGATCGACCTGTCCGCGCCGCCCACCGGCGGCTCCGACGTCACCGGCCATGTCACGGCCCTGCGCCAGCTGCCCCTGCGCAGCTCCTGCTCGGGGTCCTTCGAGGCGGAGGGCGTCGACTACGACCGCCGCAGCGGCACGCTGCGCGTGATCGTCGTCTCGCCCGGCTTCTGCGTGCTGACCGACAGCAAGACGTACCGGCTCACCCGCGGCTGAGCCGGGGGCCGGCGGCCCCGCGCCGCCGGCCCGTCGCTGGTCCGGCCGGGAAACTGATGCTTTTCTGGGGATGTGGAGCGGTCTGCGGGGAACCCGCACAGCCGCGCCACCCCACGAGAGGAGCGATCACGATGGATCGCGAGCGATCGCACGAGGAGTCCGTCTCCGTCGAGATCAGCGGATGCAGCAAGGAGGACGCCCGGATCGTGTTCGACACGCTCAACGCGTGCTTCGAGTCCGACCGCGGCGCCGGTGAGGAGCCGCAGCAGCTCCACGAGTCGCGCCCCATGGTGTGGCTCGGGACCTTCGAGGTCACCGAAGCGCGCGACTGCGCCGAGCCGGCCCGGCTCTCGTCGTCCGTCGAGGCCGACGCCCAGGGCAGCTACTGGGCGATCGAGCGGCTCCGCTCGACGCTCGACTCGGTGTTCTCCGTGCGCGACCTGTCGTCCGCCTCCGGCGACCAGGAGCGCGAGCTGCACGTGCTCCTCGAGAGCAGGTGAGCATCCGGCCGGGCGGGCCGGCGTGACCGCGAACCGGAAGGCGGAGCGCCGGTGACCTGCGGCACATGAGCGGGGCCTCATTGTGCAACTAGTTGCACAACCCGTGCGCGGTCCTCTAGAACTGAGGGACTACCGCCGCGCACGGAGGCCCGCCATGAGCCGTTACCCCCATCTGCTGAGCCCTCTCGACCTGGGCTTCACCACACTGCCCAACCGCGTCCTGATGGGCTCGATGCACATCGGGCTGGAGGAGGCCGAGCGCGGCTTCGAGCGCATGGCCGCGTTCTACGCCGCCCGCGCGCGCGGGGGAGTGGGCCTCATCGTCACCGGCGGCATCGCCCCCAACGACGAGGGGCGGCCCGCCGCGGGCGGTGCCAAGCTCACCACCGAGGCGGAGGCCGAGCAGCACCGGATCGTCACCGACGCGGTGCACCGCGAGGGCGGCCGCATCGCGATGCAGATCCTGCACTTCGGCCGGTACGCCTACCACCCGGAGCTGGTCGCCCCGAGCCCGGTGCAGGCCCCGATCAGCCCCTTCGTGCCGCGTGAGCTGACCGACGCCGACATCGAGCGCACCATCGACGACTACGCCCGCGCCGCCCGCCTCGCCCGGCAGGCCGGCTACGACGGCGTCGAGATCATGGGCTCCGAGGGCTACCTCGTCAACGAGTTCATCGCGGCCCGCACCAACCTGCGCACGGACCGCTGGGGCGGCTCCTACGAGAACCGGACGCGGTTCCCGGTCGAGATCGTCCGACGGGTGCGCGAGGCGGTCGGCGAGGACTTCATCGTCGTCTACCGGCTGTCCATGCTGGACCTGGTGCCCGGCGGCTCCACCCTCGACGAGGTCGTCACCCTCGCGAAGGCCGTCGAGGCGGCCGGCGCGACCATCATCAACACCGGCATAGGCTGGCACGAGGCGCGCATCCCCACCATCGCCACCTCGGTGCCGCGCGGCGCCTACACCTGGGTGACGAAGAAGCTGATGGGCGCGGTCTCCGTGCCCCTGGTCACCACCAACCGGATCAACACCCCCGAGGTGGCGGAGCAGTTGCTCGCCGACGGCTGCGCCGACATGGTGTCCATGGCCCGCCCGATGCTCGCCGACCCCGACTTCGTCAACAAGGCCGCCGCCGGCACCCCCGAGGCCATCAACACCTGCATCGGCTGCAACCAGGCCTGCCTCGACCACACCTTCAGCGGGAAGATCACCTCCTGCCTGGTCAACCCGCGCGCCTGCCACGAGACCGAGCTGGTCCTCGCCCCCACCCGGCTGCGCAAGCGCGTCGCCGTCGTCGGCGCGGGGCCCGCCGGCCTGGCCTGCGCGGTCAGCGCGGCCGAACGCGGCCACCACGTCACCCTGTTCGACGCGGCGAGCGAGATCGGCGGCCAGCTCAACGTCGCCCGCAAGGTGCCGGGCAAGCAGGAGTTCGACGAGACGCTGCGCTACTTCCGCCACCAGCTCGACGCCCACGGCGTGGACGTCAGGCTCGACACGCACGTCGCCGTCGAGGACGTGGCCGGCTACGACGAGGTCGTCGTCGCTACCGGCGTCAGCCCCCGCACCCCCGACATCCCCGGCGTCGACCACCCGAGCGTCGTCGGCTACCTCGACGTCCTGCGCGACGGCGCGCCCGTCGGCGACCGCGTCGCGATCCTCGGCGCGGGCGGCATCGGCTTCGACGTCGCCGAGTTCCTCACCGACGGCGGCGACAAGACGAGCGAGGACCCGGCAGCCTACTTCCGCCAGTGGGGCGTCGACATGGACTACCAGGAGCCCGGCGGCCTCGCCGCGCCCGAGCGCCCCGCACCGCCGCGCACGGTCCACCTCCTACAGCGCAAGGCCACCAAGGTCGGCGCGGGTCTCGGCAAGACCACCGGCTGGATCCACCGCACGGAGCTGAGGCACCGGGGCGTCACCATGGTCCCGGGCGTGCGCTACGACCGCATCGACGACGCCGGGCTCCATGTGACCGTCGGTGAGCAGAGCACCGTCCTGGAGGTCGACACGATCGTCCTGTGCACCGGCCAGGACCCGCGCCGCGACCTGTACGAGGCCCTGGTCGCCGCCGGCGGCTCCGTGCACCTCATCGGCGGCGCGGACGTGGCCGCCGAACTGGACGCCAAGCGGGCGGTCCAGCAGGGCACGGAGCTGGCGGCGGCCCTGTAGGGGCCTCCGGGTCCGTCCCTAGGATGACTCCATGTCACTCCCGCACGCGATCCTCACCGCCCTGCTAGAGCGGCCCTCGTCGGGGCTGGATCTGACCCGCCGCTTCGACAGGTCGATCGGCTACTTCTGGTCGGCCACGCACCAGCAGATCTATCGCGAACTGGGACGACTGGAGGCCGCGGGCCACATCCGCGCCCTGCCGGCCGAGCAGCCGGCCCGCGGGCAGAAGAAGGCCTACGAGGTCCTGCCCGCGGGCCGCGCCGAACTCGCGCGCTGGACGGCGGCAGCCCAGGACCCGAAGCCGCACCGCGACGCCATGCTGCTGCGGCTGCGCGCCGCGGCCGTCGTCGGGACCGCGGGTCTGGAGGCCGACCTGCGGCGCCATCTGGAGCTGCACCGGCGGCAGTTGGCCGAGTACGAGGAGATCGAGAAGCGCGACTTCCCGCCCGGCGAGGTAAGCGCGCAGGCCAGGTTGCAGCACCTGGTCCTGCGCGCCGGCATCGAGCTGGAGACCTTCTGGACCCGGTGGCTCACCGAGGCCCTGGCGGGACTGCCCGCCGAGGAGGACCGGCCTCGGGAGCCGTGAGCGGTCTCCTCAGCCGTGCGGCCGCACGAAAGGATGCGGGCCTCGGGACTCGGCGGTGAGGGGGCGAACTCGCGGTCGGGACGGACCTCAGAGCCGGTAGGGCTTCGACCGGCGGCGCAGGAACCAGGCCGCCGCGATGGCGCCCGCCCCCACCAGCGCGCCGCCCACCGCCATGGTGACCGTGCCGTAGTCGCGAGCCGCGCCGCCCAGGCCGCCCATGACCCCCCGTGAGGGCGAGGCCGTGGCCGTGGGGGTGGGGGAGACCGTCGGGGCCGACGGGGCGGAGACGATCACCGACTGGGTGCCGGCGGTGTCGCCCCGGGAGCACATCACGACCACCGTGTAGGTGCCCGGCGAGACGGCCGACCAGGCGGCGGACTGCCCGGCGGCCGTCCCCGACAGGGCCACCTGGCGGCCCTGGGAGAAGCTCGCCTGGCTGCCGGTGAGCAGGGCGGCCGTGCCCCAACTGCCGTTGATCTGGGTGCAGGAGCTGGTCACCACCGACACCGTGGAGCCGGTCGTGCTGACGGAGATGCCCGAGGCCCGGGCGGCGGCCGGCCCGGAGGCGAGGGTGAGGGGCAGCGCGGCGGCGGCTGCCACGGTCAGCCCAGAGCGGACGAGAAGACGGGAAGTGCGCATCGGATGTCCTCCGGCGGCGGCACGGTTGGCGGTACATCCCTTGCGCCGCCGAGGATCGGGTACGCCCGTGCTGCCTCAGGGTCAGCCAATGCGCCTTCCGTCCGCCCCGCACCCGGGCCGCCCCCGGGCAGGTGACGGATTCCCCCGGACGGCCCACGCGGCGCCCCCTCTCACCCGCCCCCGCTCACCCGCCCCCGCCCGTCGTCACCGTGCGCCGCGCCGAGTACGCGCCCCATGTGCCGTCCGGCAGCCGGGCCCGCAGCCGCACCCGGTGGACGACCCCCGCCTCCCGCCCCGCGTAGAAGCTGTACGCCGCCCGCCCCCGGGGCGGGGCGCCGCCCCAGACCAGCGAGGTGGCCCGCCGTCCGTCGAGTTCGACCTGGTACTCGGTGACGACGCCGTCCACCCGCGGCGCCGTCCACGAGAGGTCGAGGTAGTACGCGCCGTCGGCGAGCCGGGAGGCGGCCCGGAAACCGGCCGGCGCGGTGTCCCGCCCCCCGTCCGTGCCCGGCGCCGTGGTCAGGCGCACGGGCGGACCGGCGGGGGAGACGTTGTCGGCCGCGTCGCGGGCCCGGACGGTGAACGCGTAGCGGGTGTGCGGCCGCAGTCCCGTCACGACCGTCGCCGTCTGCCCGCCTCCGACGCTGTGGATCTTCGTGCCGCCCTGGTAGACGTCGTACGACACGACCCGTCGGTCGTCCGTGGAGGCCGACCAGGACAGCTGGACGGCCCGGCTCCCGACGGCCCGTCCGGTGACCCCGCCCGGCGCGGTCGGGGCCGAGCCGTCCGCCACGGCGGCCGGAGTCGTCGCCCGCGCCTCCCGGCTGCGCGGTCCCAGCCGTCCGCCGGCGTCGCGGGCGCGCACCGTGAAGACGTACGCGGTGGACGGCGCGAGGCGGACGACGTCCAGCATGTGCGCGGAGCCGGGCGCCTCGCCGACCTTCCGCCCGCTCCGGTACACCTCGTAGGCGCTGACCTCGGGACCGTCGGCGACCGCGTTCCACATCACGTGCACGCTCGTCGCGCTTCCGGCCCGGGCGCTCACACCGGTCGGCGCGCCGGGCGCCCGCCCCTCGTCGGAGCCGGCCCCGGCCGCGCAGCCGCACGACACGGCCGCCACCAGCGCACTCCCCGCGATCCCCAGCGCAACACGTCGCACGGCTTCGCCTCCCGGCCCGGACCGCGGCAATGGTCCGGACCAATATGACCCGCTCCCGCGAGCACATCAAGAGGGCGAAGAGAGTGCGCGGGACAGGCGAAAGGGTGCGAGCACGGTTCCGGGGGCCGCCGTTGACGACCGCATCCGGACATTACGTATGCTGAAGCGGTTCGCGGCTGAACTCTCCCTGAGGGCTCGGAAGTTCATGCCGGTGGCGCGGACCGCTGTCGTCGCTGATCCCGCGCCGGCGGAGTCGTCCGGGGGTCCGCGGCCGAGACGGCCGCCGGACCCCCGGCCTCCTGCCCGGTCCCGGCCCGCGGGCCGGAGGAGACGCCCGGCCGCCGAGGGCCGCAGGCCGGAGCGGACACCCGTCCGCGACGGGCCCGGCCGAAGCGCCTCACCCGGCTCGCGGCAGCGCCCGTTCCCCCGCGACGATGCCGTCCTCGCTCTCCTCGCCGTCCTCGTCGTCCACCCGGTAGCCGGGCACCGACGGCCAGCGGACCGTGAGCACCACGGACTCCTCCTCCGCGAACCAGGAGTGGTCGACGCCGTGACCCCACACGACGTAGTCCCCCTGCCTGGACAGGACGACGCTGCGCCCGGGCAGCTCCACCCGGAAGCGCCCGCTGACGAGGACCAGGAGGGCGGTGCGCTCCTCGCCCCGCACCCACCGGGCGCGCTCGTCGCCCCGTGGGTGGACGCCCCACTTGATCTCCACGGCCTCACTGTGCCGGGGATCGGAGGCGTCCTTGAAATGCCCCAGCAGCCACCCGCGGTCGAGCGCCGCGTCCCGGCCGGCATTGCCCACATACACGCTGTCGTTCATGGCAGCGCAAGGTAGCAGCAGGCCGCGGGCCCGCAGCGCGCAGGCGGGCGCTCCCCCGGGGACCGGCGATCGGTCGCGCGGGGCATGCCCTGACCCTCCCGGTGGCCGCGGACCGCGCGTCGTGCACCGTACGGCCCTCTCGAAGTGGCCACGTGACGAGACCGGCACCAGATTGTTCCGCGTGTCCGTCAACGTCCTCACGAGAGGGTCCCGCATCGTGCGCGTCAAGTCGCTGACGCTGGCCGCGGCCGGCCTGGCCCTGCTGGCCCCGGCCACCCCGTCCCTGGCCGTGCGCCCCTCACCGGCCGCCGCCGGCGCCGCCGCCTCCCGGCAGGAGGGATCCGTCCGCGCCGCCGGCCTGCTGGCCCGGGTCCGTGACTGCGCCCCCGTCTCACACGGCCGGTACCGCACCGACGACGACGCGCCCGCCACCGTCCAGGTCTGCGGCACCGACGAGGCGGTCTTCTGGACGGCCGACATGGACATCGACTGCGACGGCCGCCCCGGCCCCCACTGCAACAGCGCCACCGACCCGCTGTTCTCCGACGCCACCGCCTACCAGCAGTCCGACGGCCGCTACCTGAGCGCCGAGGAACTGCCCTACATCGTGGTGCCCGGCGTGAGCGCCGTGTGGGACCACCGTGCCCACGGGGTGGGCGGGGGATCGGTGGCGGCCGTCGTCTACGGGGACCGGGTCGAGTACGCGGTCGTCGGCGACGTCGGACCGCGCGGGATCATCGGCGAGGCGTCCTACGCCACCGCCCGGGCGCTCGGCATCCGCGCCGACCCGCACGGCGGCGGCACGCCCTCGGGCGTCACGTACATCGTGTTCAGGAACGCCCGGGCGACGCCCATCGAGAGCCACGCGTCCGCCGTGGCGGTGGGGGAGCGGCTGGCGCGGGCGTTCGCGCAGGGGCCGGGGACCGGCCGGCCCCCGGTCCCCCAGCCGCCCGCTTCCCCGTCCCCGTCCCCGTCGTCGTCTCCGTCCCCGTCTTCGTCCCCGGCGACGAGCGCCGCCGCGACCCCGCGGGAGGACGCCGACGACGACTGGGCGCCGAACACGGAACCGGAGGCCCAGGAGCCCCCGGAGACCCCGGAGGGGACGGACGGCGAGGCCTGGACGCGGGCCGGCGCCACGGAGGACGCCGGGACGCACGCGGACCGGGCCGCCGACGACGGCGAAAGCGCCGGCCAGGACGACCAGGACGGCTGACCGGCGGCGGGCGGGTCGGGGCGAGGAGACGGGGCCCCGACGCACCGCTGGCCCCCGGCCGTACCACCGGGCGTCCGCCCGGAAGGCTCGGCCGGGCGGACGCACGCACGCACGGACGGACGGACGGACGGCGTCATACCTTGCGGTAGGTGTACGCCTCCTGGGCGGCGGCCTCGACCGCGTCGAGGTCCGCGCCCGCCGCGGAGGTGACCACCGCGGCCACCGCACCCTCGACGAACGGGGCGTCCACGAGCCGCGACCCCTCGGGCAGCTCGTCGCCCTCCGCGAGCAGCGCCTTGACCGTGAGGACGGCGCTGCCCAGATCGGCGAGGACCGCGACCCCGGCGCCCCGGTCCACCGAAGCGGCCGCGGCGGAGATCAGTTCGGCGCTCGTGCCCAGCCCGCCGCCCTCGGTGCCGCCCGCCGCGGCGACCGGCACGGCCGCGCCGCCGCCCGCCAGCCCCCGTGCCAGCTCGGCCACGGCCTCCGCCACCTGCGCGCTGTGCGACACCAGCACGACCCCGACCGGCTTCTGTGTGCTCACGGCCGCCTCACTTCCCCTCGGCCTCGGTCTCGGCCAGGGCGGCGACGAGGAGCGCCGCCGAGGTCGCGCCCGGGTCCTGGTGACCGACGCTGCGTTCGCCGAGATAGCTGGCCCTGCCCTTGCGGGCCCGCAGCGGGGTCGTCGCCTCCGCGCCCTCCTCGGCGGCGGAGCGGGCCGCGCCGAAGCCGTCGCCGATGCGCTCGACGGCCGGCGCCAGCGCGTCGATCATGGTCTTGTCGCCCGGGACGGCCCCGCCGAGCTTCATCACGGCGTCCACACCGGCCCGCAGCGCCTCCGCGAACTGCCGCTCGTCCACTTCCGCCGCGTCGCCCAGCGCCTTGCCGGTCCTGCGCAGCAGCGTTCCGTACAGCGGCCCCGAGGCCCCGCCGACCGTCGAGATCAGCTGACGGCCCGCGAGGGTCAGGACGGCGCCCGGAGTCGCGGGCGACTCCTTCTCCAGGGCCGCGGTCACCGCGGTGAATCCGCGCCGGAGGTTGCTGCCGTGGTCGGCGTCCCCGATGGGCGAGTCGAGAGCGGTGAGCCGGTCCGCCTCGCGGTTCACGGACGCGGCGGCCGCCGTCATCCAACGGCGGAAGAAGTCGGCGTCGAGCACGGGATCTCCTTGCATGGTCGGTACGGTCCGGGACGCGCGCGTGCCCCGCTTCAGACGCCCCAGCGCAGCCCGGCGGTCTTCACCGGCGCGTTCCACAGCCGCAGCCGCTCCTCGTCGACCTCGCAGAGGGTCACCGAGGCGCCGGCCATGTCGAGGGACGTCACGTAGTTGCCGACGAGGGTGTGCGCCACGACCACTCCGCGCTGCGCCAGCACCCGCTGCACCTCCGCGTTGAAGCCGTACAGCTCCAGCAGCGGCGTCGCGCCCATGCCGTTGACCAGCACCAGGACCGGGTTGCGGGGCGTGATGTCGTCGAGGATCGCCTGGACGGCGAAGTCGGCGATCTCGCCCGACGTCATCATCGGACGCCGCTCGCGGCCGGGCTCGCCGTGGATGCCGACGCCCAGCTCCAGCTCGCCGGCCGGCAGGTCGAAGGTCGGGCTGCCCTTGGCCGGCGTCGTACAGGCGCTGAGCGCCACGCCGAAGCTGCGGGAGCGCTCGTTGACCTGCCGGGCGAGCGCCTCGACCCGCTCCAGCGGCTGCCCCTCCTCGGCCGCGGCCCCCGCGATCTTCTCCACGAACAGCGTCGCACCCGTACCGCGCCGTCCGGCCGTGTAGAGACTGTCGGTGACCGCGACGTCGTCGTCGACCAGCACCTTCGCAATCTGGATGCCCTCGTCCTCGGCCAGCTCGGCGGCCATGTCGAAGTTGAGCACGTCACCGGTGTAGTTCTTCACGATGAACAGGACCCCGGCCCCGCTGTCGACGGCCGCGGCGGCCCGCACCATCTGGTCCGGCACCGGGGAGGTGAACACCTCGCCCGGACAGGCGGCGGAGAGCATTCCGGGCCCGACGAACCCGCCGTGCAGCGGCTCGTGCCCCGACCCTCCGCCGGAGACCAGGGCCACTCGCCCGGCCACCGGAGCGTCCCGCCGAACGATCACCCGGTTCTCGACGTCGACGGTCAGCTCGGGATGAGCCGCCGCCATCCCGCGCAGCGCGTCCGCGACGACGGTCTCGGCAACGTTGATCAGCATCCTCATGGATACCTCCCAGGGGGATTAGTAGATGCGGCACCACTCCCATTCTGCGCGCCAGGCCGGTCCGGGTCACTTGCCGGACACGCCGACGTGCGGCGAGAGGGAAGGCGCAAGCGGGCCGGACCGGCCTCCTGGCGGCCCGGGACGGGTGACGGAAGGCCGACCGCCCGGCCCGTGCCGCCTGCGGCCGCCAACCGCGCTCGCACCGACGGCAGTTGTCCTCGCGTCGGCTCCTGCGAGCCGATCGCCGGGAACGCGACGCCGCCGAAAGCGTCCTTCGCCGCAGGCACGGACGGACGGGCGCGGGGGCGGGCGGACGGACGGGCGCGGCCGGAGCGTGCCCGACCGCCCCGGCCCCCACCGGCGGAACCGGGGCCGGAAACGCCCGGACCGAGGCCTCAGGACGGCAGTGCCCCACATGACGGGCGCGCCGGGCGGACGGGGACGGCCGGAGCGTGCCCGACCGTCCCCGGCCCTCACCGGCGGAAACGGGGCCGGAAACGCCCCGATCGAGACCTCAGGGCGGCAGTGCCACACGCGCGGGCGCACGGGCGAGGGGCGCCTCAGGCGACGAGCGCCCGGCCGTGTCCGAGGCGGTCCAGGAGCCGGGCGCGGTGCAGGCCGGCCACCGGGGCGAGGAGATCGGGGTGGCGCAGCAGCGCCGCCGCGCCCAGGTCGCGGTCGTCGGGCGCGACCAGACGCCGGAAGCCGGGCGGCGTCCCCGGACCGGGTTCGTCCTCCGCGAGCGCGGCCACCGCCGCGGCTGCCAGCTCAGGGTCGCCGAGCAGACAGGCCGCCCAGCTGACGACGACCTCGTCGACCCAGGTCCGCCAGGCATGGTCGTCGAGGGAGACGCCGGCGTCCGCGCCGCTGACCCAGTCCAGGCGGCCCGAGCCGCCCGGGCCCGCCATGCCGACCAGGGCGGCGTCCGTGGCGGTCGGATAGCGCAGCCGGGCCGCCACCGTCGCCGCCTGCCGGGCCTGCGCCTCGCACAACGCGTCGGCGAGCGCGCCGCCGCTCGCCGGGTAGGCCCGGGTGAGCCAGTGGGCGCTGGCGGCGGTGAGCGGGGAGAGATCAGCGAACAAGGCGGGCCGTCCGAGGTGTGCGGCAGCGAAGAGCAGCGGTGATCAGTGGGGGAGGGGCAGCGCAGGAGGGCTGCGGAAATGCGGGGGCTGCGAAGAACCGTAGCCCGAGACCCCCGCGGAACGACATGTGTCCTCAGCCACAGCGGCCGGTCCTCCCGGGCCGCCGTCGGGGATACTGAGGCGGTGCCGCACATACCGCAGCCACCGGCCCCGGTCCCGCCGCAACCCGTCACGCCCGACGCTCCGGGCCTGATCGCGCGCCCGCTGCTCACCCAGTCCTGGCTGGACCTGACCTTCCTGCACTGGGCGGCCGACCCGGCGGACGTCGCCGGGCTGCTGCCGCCCGGAACGGTCCCGGACACCCTCGACGGCGTCACCTACGTCGGCCTGGTGGCGTTCCGGATGCACCGGGTGGGCTGGTTCCGCCTGCCGGGCGTGCCCTACCTCGGCTCCTTCCCCGAGACGAACGTGCGGCTGTACTCGGTCGACGCGCACGGGCGCCGCGGCGTGGTCTTCCGCTCGCTGGACGCCTCCCGGCTGGTGCCGGTGGCCGTGGCGCGGGCCGGCTTCCGGCTGCCCTACGCGTGGTCGCGCATGGCGATCGACGCCGAAGGCGACACCGTCGTCTACACCAGCCGCCGCCGCTGGCCCGCGCCGCGCGGCGCCCGCAGCCGGATCGCGGTGCGGGTGGGCGGGCCGATCGGCGAACCCACCGCGCTGGAGCACTTCCTGACCGCGCGCTGGGGGCTGCACAGCGCCTTCTTCGGCCGGTCGATGTTTCTGCCCAACGCGCATCCGCGCTGGCCGCTGCACCGGGCCGAGCTGGTGGAGTGCGAGGAGGACCTGATCGCGGCGGCGGGCCTGCCGGCGCCCGAGCGGGATCCGGTGAGCGTCCTGTACTCGCCGGGTGTCCCGGTCCGTTTCGCCCGCCCCGCGCGCCGACCCGGCCCGGCCGGCATCCCCACGCCCTGACCCGCCGCGGGCCCGCCCTGCCCCCGGCCCGCCCGACGTCACGCGGGACGCACGGGGATGTCACGCGGGACGTGCGCGGACGCCACGGGGGACCTGCGCGGACGCCATGAGGACGCCATGAGGACGCCATGAGGGACGCACCGGAACGTCACGCGGGACGCACCGGAACGTCACGCGGGACACAGGGACGCACAGGGAACACAGGGACGCACAGTGATGCCACGGGCACGTCCGGGGCATCACTGGTCCGGCGCGTCCAGGCCCGGTCGGGTCTCGGGGTGGGGGTTGAAGACCGGGTGGTAGCTCTCCGGCGGCGCCAGGTAGGCGGTCGGCAGCCCTCCGGTGTCGACGACGATCTGGTCCACGGTGATCGCCGGATCCACCATGAACACGCGCAGGACGTGCTCGCCGGGTTCGCCGACGGTCACGGCCGCGGTCAGCTTCTCGACCCCCTCCTCGACGTTGCGCGCCCAGGCGTCCCCCCGGTTCCCGGTGGCGACGGCCTGCCCCGACAGGATCACGGGCGGCCGGTCGTCCAGGGCCAGGGCGAGCCGTCGCGCGCCGCGCTCGTCGAGCGAGGGCAGCCGGAACACGGTGACGGGGAAGGTCCCGGTGCTGCGGAAGTGCACCCGGTAGCGCAACTCCGGTGCGCGGGCGGCGAAGTCGGCGGTGACCGGGTCCGCCGTGGACGGACCCGCCTCCACGGCGGCCGCACGCCGGCCGAGCCCGCGGACCGTCCGCCAGTGCGCCCCGCCGCGCGCGATCCGCCGCTCGGTGTGCGCGGCGTCGATCGACACCCAGCCGCCCGCCTCCACGAACCCGCGCGCCCGCCGGCGCGCCCGCTCACCGTCGTTGACCACCCTCAGCGGCACCTCGAAGCGCCGTCCGCCGCCGGTGACGGCGACCGTGACGTCGTGGGCGCCCTCCGGCGTGCGGGCCCAGTCGATCCCGACCCACACCCGCGTCTGCGCGGTGAGCGTTCCGCCCGCCGAACTCAGCCGGACCCAGGGGCGATTCGCCTCCGCGGCCCAGGTCACGTCGAGGAATCCGGTGTTGAACACGTCGACGAAGCGCCGGTCCCGGGTCGCCGAGTCGAACGACAGCGGCCGCTGGGCGCCGGTCTCGTTCCCCTCGGCGGCGACCCCGAGACCGGAGGTCTCCTGCCGGGCGACCCGCGTGACGGCGGGGCGGCCGGGCGCCTTCGGGATCTGCGAGGGGTACGGGTTGATGTAGCCGTCCCACTTCCCGCCCGCCACCTCGGTGTTGTACCGCCTGGTGAGCGCCGCCTCCTGGGCGTGCGCGGCTTCGGCGAGGTCGGCGAAGCGGTTGGTCCCGGCGCCGCGTCCCTGGCGCGCCGCGAGGGCGTTGCGATCCGCCCAGTAGTACTTCAGGTTCATCAAGCAGGCGCCGTGCACCGGGTATTCCAGCAGCTCGAAGTACGCGTCCCGGTAGGCGGCGGGCAGCTCCGCCCCCAGCGCCCGCGTCCGTGCGAGCAGCCGGTCATAGGCGGCCATGCGGCGTCCGGCCTCGTCCCCGTGGTGGACGACGGAGAACACGTTCCGGTCGATGAACTCCGGCCGCCGCTCCGCCGCGAGGCGGTAGTACTCGGTGCGGATCGCCGCGATCTCGCGCGCGTGGCGCACGCCGAACTGCCGTCCGTACCACTGGGCGAGGAAGTCCTCGACGTCGTCGGCGCCCCACCGGTCGACGTCCCAGGCCATGTCCATGGAGAAGGACAGGCCTGTCTCGATCGACTTGAGGTCGCCCACGTTGAAGATCCACACCCGGTCCGCGCCATGCTCGTACACGCGTCGCAACTCCTGCCACACCTTGGCGAGTTGCGTGGTGTCCAGCCACAGATAGCTGCGCGGGCGGCCCCAGTAGGACAGGTGGTAGTAGATCCCGTTGCCGCCCGCGCGGGCGCGCTCCGCCTCGTCCGGCAGCTGGCGCATGTTGCCGTGGTTGTCGTCGGGCCAGATCAGCGTCACGTCGTCGGGGACCCGGACGCCGGCGTTGTACAGGTCCAGGACCTCCTTGTACGGGATGAAGATCTGCGGTGCGGCCGCCGCCCCGACCTCCTCGGCCAGGATCCGCCGCTGGTCGGCGATGATGTCGTTCATCACCGCCACCTTCTCGGGGACCGTGGTCGCGTTGCGCGTCTCCAGCGCGGAGTCGTGCAGTCCGCGCATGCCGAGGGTCCAGCTGCTCTCGTAGGCCGCGTTCTGGCGCGCCCGCGCCCGCCAGTAGTCGGAGATGACGGCGGGGTTCACCGTGTAGTCGTACACGGGCAGCGCGCCGTCCGCTCCGCGGTGCTCGCGCGCCCACGGCTCCCACTCGTGGACGCCGTTGCGCAGCAGGGCCTCCGGATGACTGGAGCCCACGACGATGCCGTACTCGTCGGCGAGTTCGGGGTTCTCCCGGTACGCGTTGAAGAAGTCGGAGTACGGGTGCATCGCCGGCCACAGGTAGTTGGCCTTGAGGCGCAGCAGCAGCTCGAAGATCCGCCGGTACGTCCTGGGGCCGATGTTCTTGTCCGGCTCCTGGGTGCGGTGCGACCAGGTGGTCAGGTTCTCCTCGTCGTTGAGGAAGACGCCCCGGTAGCGGACCGAGGGCTCGGACCGGACGAGGGGACCGGCCGGCACGGTGACGGTGTCCCGGTGTTCCACGGGCACGTCGGCCCACCAGTGCCAGGGCGACACGCCGATGCGCTCCGAGGTGTCGTAGACGCCGTAGACGGTGCCGCGCCGGTCGCTGCCCGCGATCACCAGGGCGCGTCGCACGCCGGGCAGCGGACGCTCCACGACCTGTGCCACGGACGCCTCCCAGCGTCCCCGCACCCGCGACACGTCCAGCCGCCCGCGTGCGGCCAGGCCGTCGATGACGGGGCTCGCCCCGAGCGTGCCCACCAGCACCAGTGCGGCGGCCCGCTCCGGCAGGGTGTGCCGTAACTCGGGCCGGACTCCGGCGACCCGTTCCACGTCGGCCTGGAGGTCGCCGGCCGCGCGGATCACGGCCGGGTCGTCGGCCGCGTCCACGAAGACCTCGGCCGCGACGCCGTCGCGCACGAGGTCGAAGCCGGGCCGTGCGGATCCGGGCGCGGCGTGCGCGGCCGCCGGAAGCGCCACGGGCAGCAGCGGGGTCAGCCCGGCGGCCGTCATGCCCCGCAGAAAGGCCTTGCGGGTCCACGGCTGCGAGGGTTCCTGCGGTGCGGTGTGCGACATGGACGCTCCTGACCAGGTGATGGCATGACCATGCTAGAAAGCGCTTTCTGGGCACCCTAGGACACCCCCGTCCCCCGCGTCCATACGCGCGCGTGCCGCGACGCCGGGCGACGCACCCGTTCGGGCGGCGGGGTTGTTATGACCGCCGTCATGACGGATGCTGCATGGCGGCACGCGAGGCACCGCATGCCTGGCAGGGCGCGCGCGACGCACGGTGCACGGGTGCACGGGTGCACGGGTGCACGCGAGGCAAGACGCGCGACGCGCGGTCGCGCGAGCCGTTTGCACGCGGGGCAGGACACGCGACGTACAGGGCGGGCCGCGCGACGACGCGCGCCGCGCAGGACGACGAACCGGGAGGGCCGGGCAGTGGGCGACACCGTCGCACGGGCGATGTGGGAGAGGTTCGAGCCGGTGCACCAGCTCGTCTACTTCGCCCCCGAGGTACGCGAGGCGGCCGACGGCCTCGGGATGCGCGGCTACTGGATGGGGTACTTCGCGCTGCGCGCGGCGCCCCTCGGGCCCGCGCCCGCCGCGGTGGTCACCAGCTGCTTCCACGTCTTCCACCCCGACCGGGTGGCGCGCGCACTGCCGGACGCCTGGGGCCACGCCTCGCCGCAGGAGGTGCTCCGAGCGCGCGAGCGGGCCATAGACGCGGCGATGACCCGCCTGTACGGCGCGGACGTCGTCGCCTCCGCCGAAGTGGCCGAGGCCGCCGACCTGGCCTGGCGGGCGGCCCTGGCCGCGGACACGGCCGGGCGCGTGCTGGGCGCCGCCAACCAGGCCCTGCCCCGCCCCGCGCAGCCCCACGTCAGGCTCTGGCAGGCCGTGACCACGCTGCGCGAACACCGCGGCGACGGGCACTTCGCCGTGCTGGTGGGCCGCCGACTGGGGCCGGTCGCGGCGATGGCGCTCAAGAGCGCGGCCGGCGAGACCGACGCGGAGTTCCAGCGGAGCGCCCGCCAGTGGGACGCCGACGCGTGGCGGGCGGCGGAGAAGGACCTCGCCGAGCGCGGCTGGCTCGACGGCCGGGGACGCCTCAGCGCGGCCGGGTCGGCAGCCCACGAGCGGATCGAGGCGGACACGGACGCCGCCGCGGCCGCGCCGTGGACGGCCCTGGGCCCCGACGCCACCGCCCGCCTGGCCCATCTGCTCGAACCGCTCGCCCGCACCGTCCTGGACTCCGGAATCGTGCCGGCCGCCAACCCGGTCGGACTCACCAACGGCACCTGGGGCTCTCCCGGCTGACCGCGCCACGGCGGGCGGCCACGGAGGTGTGCGGGCCCCGGGCCCGGGTCCCGGCTCGTCCGCCTCGGCCCCGACGGGGTGGTCGGCACCCTCGGCACCCCCGGGTACCGGCGATCACGCAGACGCCGTCCGCCGCCGCGGCCCGGCCGGTCGGAGTCGTCCGGCCGAGGCCCGTTACGGCCGGCCGCTCGACTCGGTCCGGCCGGTGACGCGCGCACGGCCGATGAACTCCACCCGCCGATGAAGTCCACCCGCCGGTGAACTCCACCCGGCCGCGAACTCCATCCACCGGTGGACACCGCGCGGTGGGCGAACCCCGCGGGGCCGGTGGACGCAGCTCCGGGCGGCCGTATGTGAATGCCCTACCGGGCGGCCGTACGTGAATGCCGTACCGGGCAGTTGTGGGTGAATGCCGTTCCGGGCGGCGGTGCGCGGTCGCCCTCAGTAGGCTCCCTCGTATGCGGATCTCCGTCTCCTCGGACATGGACGAGCCAGTGGCCCGGGCCCTGGTGGCCGAACTGCGCGGCCGCGGGCACGACGTGGTCCCGCACGGCGCGCTGCGCAGCGGCGACGACCCGAGCTGGGCGGTGTGCTCCGAGGCCGCGGCCCGCGATGTGGCCGACGGCACCTCCGAGCAGGCCGTGGTGTGCTGCTGGACCGGCACCGGCGCGTCCATCGCCGCCAACAAGGTGGCCGGCGTCCGTGCCGCGCTGTGCGCCGACGGCTACACCGCCGACGGGGCCCGCCGCTGGAACGACGCCAACGTCCTCGCGCTCAGCCTGCGCCTGACGTCCGAGCCGCTGCTCAAGGAGATCCTGGACGCCTGGTTCGCCGCCGAGGCCGGCGGGGACGCCGAGGACCGGCGAAACGTCGCCCACGTCGAAGGCCTCGACGCCGGCAGGGCGGGCTCACCCGGGTAGCGGACGCCCCCCCGTACGGACGGCTCCGCTCCTCCGTACGGGTCGCCGCGCTCTGTCGGACACCCCGAAAACGGGGCAGGGTGGGCAGGTACGGACCGGCACACCCGCGAGCCAACCCGACCGGGAAGGGAACCCGAGATGTCCGTCGACCCGCGAGCGACGTCCACCCGGCTCACCGACGACGAGGTCAGGACGCTGCACGCCCACTGGCGCGCCGCGAACTACCTGGCCGTCGGCCAGATCTACCTGATGGCCAACCCGCTGCTCACCGAGCCGCTGCGGCCGGAGCACGTCAAACCCCGGCTGCTGGGGCACTGGGGGACCTCGCCGGGACTGAACCTGGTCCACACCCATCTCAACCGCGTGATCCGCGCCCGGGACCTGAACGCGCTCTGCGTCTGGGGCCCCGGCCACGGCGGGCCCGCGGTGGTCGCCAACTCCTGGCTGGAGGGGTCCTACACCGAGACCTACCCGGACGTCACCCGGGACGCGGCCGGCATGGCCCGGCTGTTCCGGCAGTTCTCCTTCCCCGGCGGCGTGCCCAGCCACGTCGCGCCGGAGACGCCCGGTTCCGTCCACGAGGGCGGCGAACTCGGCTACTCCCTGTCCCACGCCTACGGCGCCGCCTTCGACAACCCGGACCTGCTGGTCGCCTGCGTGATCGGCGACGGCGAGGCGGAGACGGGTCCGCTGGCCGCCGCCTGGCACTCGAACAAGTTCCTCGACCCGGTCCACGACGGGGCGGTCCTGCCGATCCTCCACCTCAACGGCTACAAGATCGCCAACCCCACCGTGCTGGCCCGGATCCCCGAGTCCGAACTCGACGAGCTGCTGCGCGGCTACGGCCACGACCCGATCCACGTCACCGGCGACGAGCCGGACGCCGTCCACCGTGCGATGGCCGAGGCCATGGACACCGCCCTCGACCGCATCGCGGCCTTCCAGCGCGCGGCCCGCGAGGACGGGTCCGGCGAGCGCCCCCGCTGGCCGGTGATCGTGCTGCGCACCCCCAAGGGCTGGACCGGCCCCGCCCACGTCGACGGTCTGCCCGTCGAGGGCACCTGGCGCTCCCACCAGGTGCCCCTGTCCGCCGTCCGGGACGAGCCCGAGCATCTGCGGCAACTGGAGGCCTGGCTGCGCTCCTACCGGCCCGAGGAGCTCTTCGACGAGCAGGGCCGCCCCCGTCCCGACGTCCTGGCCCGGATCCCCGAGGGCGCCCGCCGGCTGGGCGCCACCCCGCACGCCAACGGCGGACTGCTGCTGCGCGAACTCCCGCTGGGCGACCTCGACGCGTACGCCGTCCCCGTCGACAAGCCGGGCATCAGCCTGCACGAACCGACCAGGGTCCTCGGGGGTGTGCTGGAGGACGTCATGCGGGCCACCGCCGACCGGCGCGACTTCCGTCTGGTCGGCCCCGACGAGACCGCCTCCAACCGGTTGCAGGCCGTGTACGGGGCCAGCGGCAAGGCCTGGCAGGCGCAGACCCTCGAGGTCGACGAGAACCTCGACCGGCACGGCCGGGTGATGGAGATCCTCTCCGAACACACCTGCCAGGGCTGGCTGGAGGGCTACCTGCTGACCGGACGGCATGGACTGTTCTCCTGCTACGAGGCGTTCGTCCACATCGTCGACTCGATGGTCAATCAACACGTCAAGTGGCTCAAGACGTCAAGGGAACTGGGCTGGCGCGCACCCGTCGCCTCCCTCAACTACCTGCTGACCTCGCACGTGTGGCGCCAGGACCACAACGGCTTCTCCCACCAGGACCCCGGCTTCGTCGACCACATCCTCAACAAGAGCCCGGCGGTCGTGCGGGTCTACCTCCCGCCGGACGCCAACACCCTGCTGGCCGTCGCCGACCACGCCCTGCGCAGCCGTGATCACGTCAACGTCATCGTGGCCGGAAAGCAGCCCTGCTTCGACTGGCTGACGATGGACCAGGCGCGCGCGCACTGCGCCCGTGGGGCCGGCGTGTGGGACTGGGCCGGCACCGGGGACGGGACCCGCGAACCCGACGTGGTCCTCGCCTGCGCCGGCGACGTGCCCACGCAGGAGGTGCTCGCCGCCGCCCAGCTGCTCCGCCGCCACCTGCCGGAAGTCGCCGTGCGGGTCGTCAACGTCGTCGACATCGCCCGTCTCGTGCCCAGCGGCGAACACCCGCACGGGATGAGCGACTTCGAGTACGACGGCCTGTTCACCGCCGACAAGCCGGTGATCTTCGCCTACCACGGCTACCCGTGGCTCATCCACCGGCTCGCCTACCGCCGCACGGGCCACCGCCACCTGCATGTGCGCGGCTACAAGGAGATCGGCACCACCACCACGCCCTTCGACATGGTCGTCCGCAACGACCTCGACCGCTACCGCCTCGTCATGGACGTCATCGACCGGGTCCCCGGCCTCGCCGTGCGGGCCGCCGCCGTGCGCCAGCGGATGGAGGACGTCCGGCTGCGCCACCACGACTGGATCCGCGCCCACGGCACCGATCTGCCCGAGGTCGCCGACTGGGCCTGGGACGGCTGAGGCGACGGCCCGCCCGCGGTGAGGCAGGGCGCACGCACCGGGGCGGACGGCGCAGGCACAGGGGCAGGATGCGGACCGCCGTGCGCCCTGGCACGGCGTCCCGCGGGGTGCCTACAGTGGTCGGCCAGCCCCGCGGGCGCAGCCGGCGGGGCGAGCCCCACCACCTCGTGGTCATCCGTCCCGACCGGCGCCGTCCGGACCGGGCACGGCTCCGCACACCGGCGCGGCTCCCCCGGGCGACGGGTGCGACGACCACCCACGCGACAGGCACCATCCGTGACACCGCTCGGGCCGCGCGTGGGCCGCCCGCGGTACGAGCGCGCGTCGAGAGCCCCTGGAGGCCGCTGTGTCCCGACCGTGCATCGCCCTGATCGCCGACCCCACCTCGCCCGAAGGCTGCCGTGAGTACCTCGCCGACGCCGTGGAACTGCTCACCGGCGCACCGCCCGTCCGGGTCGACTCCCACCACTTCGCGACCGGCGGGACCGGCCGCGGCGTCCGGCACGGGAACCGCTTACGCCTTCAGGTTCCCGAGCAGCGGCTGGACTTCGTGCCCGACGTCGTCCTGCTCTACGAGATCCCGCCGCACCACCGCCGTGCGCTCGCCGGGTTCCAGCGGCTCCTGGAGAGCCACGGCGTGGTGACCCTCGCCGCCGGCCCGGACGCGTGGCGGACCGCCACCGAGAAGAACCTGACCGTCGAACGCTTCCGGCGGGACGGCGTCGCCCAGATGGAGACCGCGGTGCTGTCGCGGCCCTCCCCGAGGGAGGCGGCCGACGTGTTCGAGCGCCTCGGCCGCGACACCTGGGCCAGGCCCGTCGTCGGCACCGGCGGCAACGACACCTTCCACGTCGACACCCCCGAGCGGCTGGAGCGCGCGGCCGCCTACTACGCGGAACGCGGCACCGACTGGCTCCTGTCCCGTGACGCGGGCAACATCACCGCCGACGGCCTGCGCCACCAGTTCCGCGTGTTCGTCCTGGGCGACCGGGTCGTGCACGCCCGCGAGCATGTGCAGCCCGCCACCGACACCCCCTGCAACACCTGCCAGGGCGCCACCGCCGTCCACCTCGCCCCGCCGGACCTCCCGCCCCGGCTCGCCGAACTCGCCGTCGCCGCCACCGCGTCCGTGGGTCTGCCCTTCGCCGGCGTGGACCTCGCCGCGGAGAACGGCGGGGTCGTCTTCGAGGTCAACGTGCAGCCCGCCTTCGTCGACGGCGAACGCGAACTGCACGCCGTGGCCGTGCCCTACGTCCAGGCGCACCTGAACGCCCTGTCGCGTACCCGCGGCGGTCCGCGCCGGGGGCTCACAGCCTCAGCGTGAACCAGGTCGTCTTGCCCTCGTCCGTCGGCCGCACCCCCCAGTCGGCGGCGAGGGCCCGGACCAGGATCAGACCGCGGCCCGACTCCTCGTCCTCGACCGCCGTGCGCGGCTGGGGCGGCTGCGGACTGCGGTCGCTGACCTCCACCGTGAGGTCGGTGGCCGTGCGGTGCAGATGCACGCCCACCGGGCCCTCGGCGTGCTGGACGGCGTTGGTCAGCGTCTCCGACAGCAGCAGGAGCGCGTCGTCGGCGCTGTCCGCGCAGTCCCACCCGGTCAGCGCCGCACGCAGAAAGGCACGCCCCTGCGGCACGGAGGCCGGGGCGGCCGGGAGGTGCGTCGTGACGGCGGCCAGCGGCGCGGCCGGCAGCTGCGCCAGCAGCAGGGTGACGTCGTCGTTGTGACCGTCGGCGTCCGGCAGCAGACCCGCCAGGACATGGTCCGCCGCGGCCTCCAGACACGGCGTGCCGACGAACAACTGGCCCAGCAGGTCCGTCAGTTCGTCGATGCGCACTTCGATGTCGCTGCCCGGGGTCTCGATGAGGCCGTCCGTGTACAGCACGAGCGTGGCCCCCGGCGGTATCTCCGAACTGGACTGCTCGTACACCACGTCGCCCACCCCGAGCGGGGTGTTGACCGGGCAGGACAGCTGGCTGATGCCCTCGCCGACCCCGGCGACCAGCACCGGCAGATGCCCCGCAGAGCACACCGTCACCGTGCCCGCGTCCGGCGCGATCACCAGATAGCAGCAGGTGACGAGCTGGTCGGGGACGTCCAGGTCGGCGACGCAGGTGTCCAGGGCCCGCATCAGCTGCCGCGGCTGCATCCCGGTCTTCGCCAGGGCGTGCGCGGCCGACCTCAGCTGCCCCATGACGGCGGCCGCCTCCAGCCCGCGGCCCATGACGTCGCCTATCAGCACGCCCACCCGGTCGGCGCCGAGCGGAATCAGGTCGAACCAGTCGCCGCCCACCCCGGCGCCCTGGGTGGCGGGCCGGTAGCGGCTCGCGGTGGCCAGACCGGGCAGCGCCGGCGGCGTGCCCATCAGGCTGCGCTGGAGGGTCAGCGCGATGTGCCGCTGCTGCTCGTACAGGACGGTCAGCTCGGCCTCCGCGCGCTTGCGGTCACTGATGTCGCGCACGATGGCGCAGGCGCCGGCCACCCTGCCGTGGGTGTCCCTGGTCGGCCACAGCGTGACGTCCACGTCCAGCAGCGCCCCGGACTTGGTCAACCGCAGCGTCTCGTAGTGCTCCACCTTCTCCGCGTGCCGCAGCCGCTTGAGCAGCTCGCGCACCTCGCCCCGCAGCTCCGGCGGGGCCAGCACCGAGACGTGCCGGCCGATGGCCTCGTCGGCGGTGTAGCCGTACAGGCGCTGTGCGGCCGCGTTCCAGTAGGTGATGTACCCGTCGAGGGTCTTGGCGAGGATCGCGTCCTGCGACGACTCCACCAGCGCGGCCAGCTCGTTGATGCGCGCCTCGGCCGCCTTGCGGTCGCTGACGTCGCGCACCGCCGCCGACACGAGCAGCCCCTCCGCGGTCTCCAGCGGACTCAGACTGATCTCGACGGGAAACTCGGTGCCGTCCTTGCGCAGCCCGTGCAGTTCGAGCCCGGCGCCCATGGGACGCACCTGGCGGTTGGCCGTGTACCCGCGCCGGTGCGCGGTGTGCTGGTGGTGGAAGCGGTGCGGGATCAGCAACTCGACGGGACAGCCGAGCAGTTCCTCGCGACCGTGCCCGAACAGCGCCTCCGTCTGGGCGTTGACGAGTTTGATGATGCCCGTGTCGTCGACGATGACCATCGCGTCCGGCGCCGCCTCCAGCAGCCCCCGGAACCGTTCCTCGGCCCCGCCGAGCGCGTCGTCCGGCGCTCCCGCCGGGCCGCCGCACCGTTTCTGCCCGTCCTTCCCCGGCCCGTCCTTCTTCCCGTCCTGCCTGACGTTCTGCTTCGCTGCGCCCGCCCCCGCCCCCGTACCCGTGCGCCGCGCCGGTTCCGCCCGCATCACCTCGGCCATGTGCCACCTCATCCCGCACGACGAATCAGGCCATCCCAGCGCCTTCGCGCCGCCCCCGCTCCGCGTTGTCGTTTACTGTCCAGGGCCTGTCCGAACATGAACGCCGCCGAACCGATCACGTTTGGAGAAGCGCCGGCCCCGGTGGCCCGGCTAGCGTGGCGTCGAACGCGACGAGCCGGGCGACGCCGACACGGACCGGGCGGTCCGCGCGACGGATGGAGAGAGATGAGCATGGCCCACAGGACGCAGTCACAGCCGCCCGAGCCGCATGCCGCCGACAGTCACGACCTGATCCGCGTGCACGGGGCGCGCGAGAACAACCTCAAGGACGTCAGCATCGAGATCCCCAAGCGCCGGCTGACGGTGTTCACCGGGGTGTCCGGCTCGGGCAAGAGCTCGCTGGTGTTCGACACGATCGCCGCGGAGTCGCAGCGGCTGATCAACGAGACCTACAGCGCCTTCGTGCAGGGCTTCATGCCGAACCTGGCGCGCCCCGAGGTCGACGTGCTCGACGGGCTGACGACCGCGATCATCGTCGACCAGCAGCGGCTGGGCACCGACCCGCGCTCCACCGTGGGCACGGCCACCGACGCCAACGCGATGCTGCGCATCCTGTTCAGCCGGCTCGCGCAGCCGCACATCGGACCGCCCACCGCGTACTCCTTCAACACCGCCTCCGTACGGGCGAGCGGCGCGATCACCGTGGAGCGCGGCAACAAGAAGGCGGTGAAGGCGACCTACACGCGCACCGGCGGCATGTGCCCGCGCTGCGAGGGCCGCGGCACGGTCTCCGACATCGACATCACCCAGCTCTACGACGCCGGCAAGTCCCTCAACGAGGGCGCGCTCACGATCCCCGGCTACAGCATGGAGGGCTGGTACGGCCGGATCTTCTCCGGCTGCGGCTTCTTCGACCCGGACAAGCCGATCAACAGGTTCACCAAGCGGGAACTGCACGACCTGCTCCACAAGGAGCCCACCAAAATCAAGGTTGACGGGATCAACCTGACGTACGAAGGCCTCATCCCGAAGATCCAGAAGTCCATGCTGTCCAAGGACATCGACGCGCTCCAGCCGCACGTCCGCGCCTTCGTCGAGCGGGCGACGACGTTCTCCGTGTGCCCCGAGTGCGAGGGCACCCGGCTGAGCGAGGGCGCCCGGTCGTCGAAGATCGGCGGCGTCAGCATCGCCGACGCCTGCGCGATGCAGATCACGGACCTGGCCGAGTGGGTCCGGGGGCTCGACGATCCGTCGGTCGCGCCCCTGCTCACCGCGCTCCAGCACTCCCTCGACTCGTTCGCGGAGATCGGCCTCGGCTACCTCTCGCTCGACCGCCCCTCGGGCACGCTCTCGGGCGGCGAGGCCCAGCGCGTCAAGATGATCCGCCACCTCGGCTCCTCGCTCACCGACGTCACCTACGTCTTCGACGAGCCCACCACCGGTCTGCACCCGCACGACATCAGCCGGATGAACGACCTGCTGCTGCGGCTGCGCGACAAGGGCAACACGGTGCTCGTCGTGGAGCACAAGCCGCAGACGATCGCGATCGCCGACCACGTCGTCGACCTCGGCCCCGGCGCCGGCACGGCGGGCGGCAGCGTCTGTTTTGAGGGCACGGTCGAGGGACTGCGGGCCGGCGACACCATCACCGGCCGCCACCTCGACGACCGTGCCGCCGTCAAGGAGACGGTGCGCAAGCCCACCGGCGTGCTGGAGATCCGGGGCGCGTCCGCGCACAACCTGCGCGACGTGGACGTCGACATCCCGCTGGGCGTGCTGGTGGTCGTCACCGGCGTGGCCGGCTCGGGCAAGAGCTCGCTCGTACACGGCTCGGTGCCGCCCGGCGAGGGCGTGGTCTCGGTCGACCAGGGGGCGATCCGCGGCTCGCGGCGCAGCAACCCCGCCACGTACACCGGGCTGCTCGACCCGATCCGCAAGGCCTTCGCCAAGGCCAACGGGGTCAAGCCGGCGCTGTTCAGCGCCAACTCGGAGGGCGCCTGTCCCACCTGCAACGGCGTCGGCGTCGTCTTCACGGACCTGGCGATGATGGCGGGCGTCGCCACCACCTGCGAGGAGTGCGAGGGCAGGCGGTACCAGGCGTCCGTCCTGGAGTACCGCCTCGGCGGGCGCGACATCAGCGAGGTGCTCGCGATGCCGGTCTCGGAGGCCGAGGAGTTCTTCGGCGCGGGCGAGGCGAGCACTCCGGCGGCGCACCGCGTCCTGACCCGGCTGGCCGACGTCGGCCTCGGCTACCTGAGCCTGGGCCAGCCGCTCACCACGCTGTCCGGCGGCGAGCGCCAGCGGCTCAAGCTGGCCACCCACATGGCGGAGAAGGGCGGCGTGTACGTCCTGGACGAGCCGACCACCGGCCTCCACCTCGCCGACGTGGAACAGCTGCTCGGCCTGCTGGACCGGCTGGTCGACTCGGGCAAGTCGGTCATCGTCGTCGAGCACCACCCGGCGGTCATGGCGCACGCCGACTGGATCGTCGACCTCGGCCCCGGCGCGGGTCACGACGGCGGCCGGATCGTCTTCGAGGGCACGCCGGCCGACCTCGTCGCCGCCCGCTCCACCCTCACCGGCGAGCACCTCGCGGCATACGTCGGCGCCTGACCGGCCGGCCGCCGGACCGCCGGACCGCCTGACCGGCCGGCCGCCTGACCGCCGGACCGCCTGACCGGCCGGCCGCCTGACCGGCCGGTCGGCTGCCCGGCCGGTCGGCTGCCCGATGCCCCCCCGTGCACCGCCCGCGCCGTGCGTAGGCTGGCCGTCATGTCAGCGTGTCCCGCCCCGTCCGCCCGGTGTGCGTCCGGCCGTACGCCGGGGGAGGTCCTCGGATGAGGGTGCCTCCTTCCGGTCCCGGCGCGGCCGCCGCCCGGTACGCCGGGGCGGCGCCCCGGCGCGAGCGGTCGCTGTCCGGGACGCTGACGGAGGTCGTCCTCGACGACGGGCGCGTGGTGATGGTCAAGCGGGGCGAGGATCCCGGCGCGACCGGGGCCGAGGCGGCCGGGCTGCGCTGGCTGGCCGCCGCCGGGTCCGTCCGCGTCCCGGCCGTGCACGGGCACGACGACCGCTGGCTGGTGACCGACCGCGTGGCGACCGGCGCCCCGGACGCCGCGGCCGCCCGCCGCCTGGGCCGGGACCTTGCGGCCCTGCACGCCGCCGGTGCTCCGGCGTTCGGCGCGGCCCCGCCGGGAGGCCTCCGCGACGCCTACGTCGGCCGGGCCCCGATGCGCAACGTGACCGGCGACGACTGGCCGGTCTGGTACGCGGAGGAGCGCGTGCTGCCGTACGCCCGCGCGGCAGCCGAAGCGGGCACGCTCGGCCCGGCCGAGGCGTCCCGGATCGAGCGCCTGTGTCTGCGTCTGCCGGAGCTGGCCGGGCCGTCCGAACTGCCCGCCCGCCTGCACGGCGACCTGTGGAACGGCAACGTGCTGTGGGGCGCGGACGGCGACGTCCGCCTCATCGACCCGGCCGCCCACGGCGGTCACCGGGAGACGGACCTGGCGATGCTGCTCCTGTTCGGCTGCCCCCACCTGGACCAGGTGCTGGCCGGCTACCAGCAGCAGTCGCCGCTCGCCGACGGGTGGCGCGGGCGCGTCGGCCTGCACCAGCTCTTCCCCCTGCTCGTGCACGCCGTGCTGTTCGGGCGCCCGTACGCGGAGCAGGCCCTCGCGGTGGCCGAAGCGGCCCGGTGAGGGCCGCTTCGCATCGCACACGCCGCAGGGGAACGGGCAGGGTGCGACCGGCGTGAGGTGTGACGGGCGCGGGGGCGTGAATCCGCGCGGTGTTCAGCGTGGGTCGCTCAGTGCGCGCCCAGACCGCCGCCGCCGAACGAGCCGCTGCTGCCCCGGCTCCAGCGCGGCCGTTTCTTGTCCGTGCTCGCCCGGGTCTGCATGTTGGTCAACTCGTACGGGGTGAGGGGACGGCCGCCCTCCGCCGTCCGGGGCACCTCGTCGGGTTCCCGGTTCTCGCGGATCTCGTGCACGGCGCCGCCCGGCGGGAGGTGCGGCTGTTCCTCGGGGCGCGGCCGTGCCGACTCGCGCGACTTGACGCGGGCGCCCAGCCAGAAGCCGCCGCCGAGCACGGCGAGCAGGGCCATTCCGACCACGAACAGCCCGAGACTGAGCAGGCCGCTCGCGGCGGCCAGCTGTTGGCTTGCGGTAGTCATACCAGCTGAATACCCGGAGAAAACGGGACGAACCGCCCCAGGAGGATCGACGGAGGGCCGACGGAGGGCTGACGGCCCCGGAGGCGCCCCCGGGTTTGGCGGCGGGCCTCCCGGCTACCCGCCCCCTGTGACTACGACGACATCCCAACAGGAGCTGTTCCGGTTCCTGGAGGACCGCTTCGCGTGCGCCCAGGCGTGCACCGAGTGCGCGCGCGCCAGCGCGCTGCGCGCGAGCCTCGTGGATCCGGACGGCAGAGAGCATCACGAACTGGTGCGGCGCAAGGGCATCATGTGCGCCGAGGTCTGCGACGCCACCTGCCGCGTGCTGTCCGAGGAGAGCGCGACGGACGAGGCCGGCATCCGTGCCCAGCTGGAATGGTGCCGGACGGTCTGCCTGGAGAGCGCGCACGTCTTCGACCGCCAGCCGGGCGCCGAGGACAGCGCGGCCGCCTGTCGCGCCTGCGCCCAGGCCTGCACCGACTTCATCGCGACCCTGCGCTGAGCCCGGGAGCGCGGGATGCGGCCCGCACCGGAACGGCCGGGCCGCATCCGCGCCCGCCGCTCCCCTTCTCCGCTTCGCGCGCCCCTCGGCATTCCCGATGGCATTCCCCATGGCATTCCCAATTTCTGGAACACGTTCTACGGTGTGCGCCGTCAGGACACCGGCCTTGGGAAGCCAGGAGGCGCCGTGCACCTCGACCACACGCCCGAACAACTGCGGTTGCGCACCGAACTGCGGTCCTACTTCGCCGAGTTGGTGCCGGACAACGCCTACGCCCGGCACGCCGACCCGGTCGCCGCCAAACGGTTCTACCGCAGGACCGTCCGGCGCCTCGGCGAGGACGGCTGGCTCGGCGTCGGCTGGCCGAAGGAGTACGGCGGGCGCGGCCTCACGCCCGTCGAGCAGTTCGTCTTCTTCGACGAGGCCGCCCAGGCCGGCGTACCGCTGCCCCTCATGGCCCTGAACACCGTCGGACCGACGATCATGCGCTACGGCACGGACGAGCAGAAGTCGTACTTCCTGCCCAGGATCCTGGCCGGGGAGATCGACTTCGCCATCGGCTACAGCGAGCCCGACGCGGGCACCGACCTGGCCGCGCTCAGAACGCGCGCGGTGCGCGAGGGGGACGAGTACGTCGTCAACGGCCAGAAGATCTGGACGACCAACGGCGACACCGCGGACTGGGTGTGGCTCGCCGTGCGCACCGATCCCGAGGCTCCGCCGCACAGGGGCATCACCATGCTCCTGGTGCCGACCACCGACCCCGGCTACTCCTGCACCGTCATCCGCACGCTCGCCTCGCACGACACCACCGCCAGCTACTACGAGAACATCCGCGTGCCCGTCTCGCGGCGGGTGGGCGCCGAGAACCAGGGCTGGCGGCTGATCACCAACCAGCTCAACCACGAACGCGTCACCCTCGCCGCGCACGGCACGATGGCGATCCGCGCGCTGCACGACGTCCAGCGCTGGGCGGCCGGGACCAAGCTCGCCGACGGCAGCCGGGTGGTCGACCTGCCCTGGGTGCGCCGGCGGCTGGCCCAGACCCATGTGAAACTCGACGCGCTCAAGCTCCTCAACTGGCAGATGGTCGGCGCCCTCCAGAACGGCACCCTCACCCCGCAGGACGCCTCGGCCGTCAAGGTCTACGGCTCCGAGGCCCGCCGCGACGCCTACGGCTGGCTGATGGAGGTCGTCGCGGCGCCCGGCGCGCTCCAGGAGGGCTCGGCGGGCGCCGTCCTGCACGGCGAGCTCGAACGCGGCTACCGGTCCGCCGTGATCTTCACCTTCGGCGGCGGCAACAACGAGATCCAGCGGGAGATCATTTCCTGGATCGGCCTGGGGATGCCGCGGGTGCGGCGTTAGCCTTCCCGTATGACGGCCGACCCGGGGCTGTTCGGCCCGACGAGCGTGACCTGGCAGACGCACGGCGACCCGATGATGTGGGTCGCCGGGATCCGGGCGCTCTACCTCCAGGCGCTCCACCCGCGGGCCGTGCGCGGCGTCATGCAGAACTCCGACTTCCGGCGGGACGCGTGGGGCCGGCTGATGCGCACCGCCGACTTCGTCGGCACCACCACCTACGGCACCGCCGAGGCCGCCGAGAAGGCGGGCGCCCGCGTCCGCCGGATCCACCGCCTGCTCACCGCCACCGACCCGGACACCGGGGAGACCTACGGAGTCGGCGAACCCGCACTGCTGCTGTGGGTGCACTGTGCCGAGATCGACTCCTATCTGCACGTCCTGCGCCGTTCCGGCTACCCGCTGTCCGACGCGGCCGCCGACCGCTACATCGGCGAACACCGCGTCAGCGCCCGCCTGGTGGGGCTCGATCCGGACACCCTGCCCGGCGACCGGGCCGCGATGGAGGCCTACTTCGAGAAGGTGCGCCCCGAACTCGCCGCCGGAGCCGAGGCGCGCGCGGTGGACGACTTCCTGCTCCGCCCGCCGACCCACCCGCTGCTGGTGCCCGCACGCGCCCTGCTGTGGCGGCGCGTCGCGGATCTGGCGTACGCCTCACTGCCGCCGTACGCGCACGAGCTGTACGGCAGACGCGCCCCCGAACCCGCCGTCGTCACCCGGCGGTTGCGGACCGCCGGGGCCGTGCTGCGTCGCGTTCCCGCACGTCTGCGCTGGCGGCTCCCGCCCCGGCACATCCTGCGGGCCATGGCCCGCCTTGGCCCCGAAGCCCGCCCGGCCCCGGACAAGGTCCGGCCGTAGGCCGCCCCGCCGGACGGACGGGCAGGCCGGACGGGCCGCACGAGCCGGACGGGCCGATGAGCCGCACGGGCCGGGGGAGCCACATGAGCCGGGCGGGCCGCACCGGCCGGGGGAGTGGCGGTCCGCGCCCCCGGCTCGAAGGGACGCCGTTCCCCGCGCGGGCCCGGAACGGCCTCTGGCGGACCTTGATCGCCCCGTGCTAGCAAGAACCATGCCAGCACACGAGGGACACACGGGACACACGGGGCAGCCGGGACAGCCGGGCCGTCAGGGACCATCCGGGCAGCCCGGGCACCAGGCGCACGCGGGATCCGAGGGGCAGGCGGGGCCCGGGAGGGTGCGCTCCTACGACGTCGTCGTCGTGGGCGGCGGCCACAACGGCCTGGTCGCGGCCGCCTACCTGGCGAGGGCCGGGCGGTCGGTGCTGGTGCTGGAGCGGCTGGACCACACCGGCGGCGCCGCCGTCTCCACCCGGCCGTTCGCCGGGGTCGACGCCCGGCTGTCGAGGTACTCGTACCTGGTGAGCCTGCTCCCGTCGAAGATCGTGCGGGACCTGGGGCTGCGTTTCCGGGTACGCGGCCGCACGATCTCCTCGTACTCGCCCGTGGAGCGTGCGGGGCGGGCCACCGGGCTCCTGGTGGGCGGGGGCGAGGAGCGCACCCGTGAGGCGTTCGCGCGGCTCACGGGCGGCGAGCGCGAGTACGCGGCCTGGGAGCGTTTCTACGGCATGACCGGACGCCTCGCCCGGCGGGTCTTCCCCACGCTCACCGAGCCGCTGCCCACCCGTGAGGAACTGCGCCGCACGGTCGACGACGAGGAGGCCTGGCGGACCGTCTTCGAGGAGCCGATCGGCACGGCCGTCGAGGAGCGCTTCGCGGACGACCTCGTGCGGGGCGTGGTCCTCACCGACGCGCTCATCGGCACCTTCGCCGACGCCCACGACCCCTCCCTGCGGCAGAACCGCTGCTTCCTCTACCACGTCATCGGCGGCGGCACCGGCGCCTGGGACGTGCCGGTGGGCGGGATGGGCGCCCTCACCGACGCCCTGGCCGACGCCGCCCGGGACGCGGGCGCGGTCCTCGCCACCGGACACGAGGCCGTACGGATCGACACGGACGGCCGCAGCGCCGAGGTGGCCTACCGCAGTGCCGACGGCGAGGGCGTCGTCGCCGCCCGGCACGTCCTGGTGAACGCCTCCCCGCAGACGCTGGCGGCCCTCACCGGCGACGAGCCGCCCGCCCCCGCGGAGGGCGCCCAGTTGAAGGTGAACATGCTGCTCACGCGGCTGCCGAGGCTGCGCGACAGCTCCGTCGACCCGCGGGAGGCGTTCGCCGGGACCTTCCACATCGCCGAGGGGTACGAGCAGCTCGCCGCCGCCCACGCCCAGGCCGCCGCCGGTGAGCCGCCGGCCGCCCCGCCCTCCGAGATCTACTGCCACTCGCTGACCGATCCGAGCATCCTGGGCCCGGACCTGGCCGCCTCGGGGCACCACACGCTGACGCTGTTCGGGCTGCACACCCCGGCCCGGCTCTTCCGCGCGGACAACGACGGCGTGCGCGAGGAGCTGCTGAGGTCGACCCTGGCCCTGCTCGACGCGCATCTGGCCGAGCCCCTCGCCGACTGCCTGGCCCTCGACGCCGACGGCCGCCCCTGCATCGAGGCGAGGACCCCGCTGGACCTGGAGCGCGACCTCGGGCTCCCCGGCGGCAACATCTTCCACCGGGAGCTGTCCTGGCCCTACGCGCAGGACGGCGCGGGCCGCTGGGGCGTGGAGACCCGGCACGGCAACGTGCTGCTGTGCGGGGCGGGGGCCGTGCGCGGGGGAGGGGTGAGCGGGGTGCCGGGGCACAACGCGGCGATGGCGGTGCTGGAGGCCGCGGGGAACCCGGACGCCTGAATCTGACGGTCTATCAGAAAAGGTCTTCCGTCGTCCGCTCCGCTGCGGCATCCTGCGCCCATGCAGACGGAGCTGAGCACACAACTGGGAGTCGAGCACGCCGTCTTCGGCTTCACGCCGTTCCCCGCCGTCGCCGCGGCCATCAGCCGCGCGGGCGGCTTCGGCGTGCTCGGCGCGGTCCGGTACACCGCCCCGGACGACCTCAGACGCGACCTCGACTGGATCGAGGCCCACGTAGACGGCCGGCCGTACGGACTCGACGTCGTCATGCCCGCCAAGAAGGTCGAGGGCGTGACCGAGGCCGACGTCGAGGCGATGATCCCCGAGGCGCACCGGGACTTCGTGCGGGACACCCTCGCCAAGTACGGCGTCCCCGAACTGGCCCAGGGCGAGGCCGCGGGGTGGCGGATCACCGGCTGGATGGAGCAGGTCGCCCGCAGCCAGCTCGACGTCGCCTTCGACTACCCGATCCGGCTGCTGGCCAACGCCCTCGGCTCGCCCCCCGCCGACGTCGTCGCCCGCGCCCACGACCGGGACGTCCTCGTCGCCGCGCTCGCCGGGAGCGCACGCCACGCCCGCAAGCACAAGGACGCCGGCATCGACGTCGTCGTCGCCCAGGGCTACGAGGCGGGCGGCCACACCGGCGAGATCGCCTCCATGGTGCTCACCCCGGAGGTGGTCGAGGCCGTGGACCCGCTGCCCGTGCTCGCCGCCGGCGGCATCGGCAGCGGACGGCAGGCGGCCGCCGCCCTCGCGCTCGGCGCCCAGGGCGTCTGGCTCGGCTCCGTCTGGCTGACCACGTCCGAGGCCGACATGCACTCGCCCGCCCTCACCCGCAAACTCCTCGCGGCCGGCTCCGGCGACACCGTCCGCTCCCGCGCCCTGACCGGCAAACCCGCCCGCCAGCTGCGCACCGAGTGGACCGACGCCTGGGACGGCCCCGACGGACCCGGCGCCCTCCCCATGCCTCTCCAGGGCCTGCTCGTCGCGGAGGCCGTCTCACGCATCCAGAAACACGAGGTCGACCCCCTGCTCGGCACGCCCGTCGGCCAGATCGTCGGCCGGATGAACGAGGTGCGCAGCGTCCGGGCGGTCTTCGACGATCTCACCCGCGGCTTCGAACAGGCCGTGGACCGCGTCAACCGCATCGCCGGAAGGAGCGGACAGTGACCGGCACACCTCCCGCGGGCTTCTGGGCCCAGGCCGCCCAGGACCCCGACCGCACCGTCCTGATCGCCCCCGACGGCCAGGAGTGGACCGCCGGCCGCCTGCACGCCGCCGCCAACCGGCTCGTGCACGGCCTGCGCGCCGCCGGCCTGGAACGCGGCGACGCCTTCGCCGTCGTCCTGCCCAACTCGGCCGAGTTCTTCACCGCCCATCTGGCCGCGACCCAGGCCGGGTTCTACCTCGTGCCCGTCAACCACCACCTCGTCGGCCCCGAGATCGCCTGGATCGTCTCCGACTCGGGGGCCAAGGTGCTGATCGCCCACGAACGCTTCGCCGAACAGGCGCGCCGGGCCGCCGACGAGGCCCGTCTGCCCGCCACCCACCGCTACGCCGTCGGCGAGGCCGACGGCTTCCGGCCGTATCCCGAACTCCTCGACGGGCGACCGGAGTCGCCGCCCGCCGAGCGCACACTGGGCTGGGTCATGAACTACACCTCGGGCACCACGGGCCGCCCGCGCGGCATCCGGCGTCCGCTGCCCGGGAAGCCGCCCGAGGAGTCCTACCTCGGCGGCTTCCTCGGCATCTTCGGCATCAGGCCCTTCGACGACAACGTGCACCTGGTGTGCTCGCCGCTCTACCACACGGCCGTGCTGCAGTTCGCGGCCGCCTCCCTGCACCTGGGCCACCGGCTCGTCGTGATGGACAAGTGGACGCCCGAGGAGATGCTCCGTCTCGTCGACGTCCACCGCTGCACCCACACCCACATGGTCCCCACCCAGTTCCACCGCCTGCTGGCCCTCCCGCCGGACACCCGGGCGCGCTACGACGTGACCTCGATGCGGCACGCCATCCACGGCGCCGCGCCCTGCCCCGACCACGTGAAGCGGGCGATGATCGACTGGTGGGGCGCGTGCGTGGAGGAGTACTACGCGGCCAGCGAGGGCGGCGGTGCGTTCGCCACGGCCGAGGAGTGGCTGAAGAAGCCGGGCACGGTCGGGAAGGCCTGGCCCATCAGCGAGCTGGCGATCTTCGACGACGACGGCGAGCGGCTGCCGCCCGGCGAACTCGGCACGGTGTACATGAAGATGACCACCGGCGGCTTCGCCTACCACAAGGACGAGGACAAGACGCGGAAGAACCGCATCGGCGACTTCTTCACCGTCGGCGACCTCGGGGTCCTCGACGAGGACGGCTACCTCTTCCTGCGCGACCGCAAGATCGACCTGATCATCTCCGGCGGCGTCAACGTCTACCCCGCCGAGATCGAGTCCGTGCTGCTCGCCCACCCCGCCGTCGCCGACGCCGCCGCCTTCGGCATCCCGCACGACGACTGGGGCGAGCAGGTCAAGGCGGTGATCGAGCCCGCCCCCGGCCGGGAGCCCGGCCCGGACCTCGCCGCCGACCTCCTCGCCCACTGCGCCGAGCGGCTGGCCGGCTACAAACGGCCCAGGTCCGTCGACTTCATCGCCGAGATGCCCCGCGACCCCAACGGCAAGCTCTACAAGCGGCGGCTGCGCGAACCGTACTGGGAGGGACGCACCCGCCAGGTCTGAACGTCCCGCACCCGGCCGCGCCGGCTCGCTCGCCGCCCCCTGGGGCGCCGGCGACTTGACCTGGTCCGGCCGCCGTCCCAGGATCATGAGCCATGACGCCCCCCGGACATGGCAGCACGGTCGACGGGGTGCTGCGGCGCAGCGCCCGCCGCACCCCGGCGCGCGTGGCGGTCGAGTACCGCGACCGCACCTGGACCTACGAGGAACTGGACGAGGCGGTCTCGCGCGCGGCGAGCGTCCTGCTCGCCGAGGGCCTCGCCCCCGGCGACCGGGTCGCGGCCTACGGCCACAACTCCGACGCCTACCTCATCGCGTTCCTGGCCTGCGCCCGCGCGGGACTCGTCCACGTCCCCCTCAACCAGAACCTCACCGGCGACGACCTGGCGTACCTGGTGACCCAGTCGGGCAGCTCGCTGGTCCTGGCCGACCCCGGCCTCGCAGGCCGGCTCCCCGCGGGCGTGCGGACCACGCCCCTGCGCGACGCCGACGACTCGCTCCTCGCGCGGCTCGCCGCCGCCCCCGTCCACGAGGGCCCCGAGCCGCGCACCGACGACCTGGTGCAGCTGCTCTACACGTCCGGCACCACGGCCCTGCCCAAGGGCGCGATGATGACCCACCGCGCCCTGGTGCACGAGTACCTCAGCGCGATCACCGCCCTCGACCTGAGCGCCGGCGACCGCCCCGCGCACTCGCTCCCGCTGTACCACTCGGCGCAGATGCACGTGTTCCTGCTGCCCTACCTCGCCGTCGGCGCCACGAACATCGTGCTGGACGCCCCCGACGGCGACCGGCTCCTCGACCTGATCGAGGCCGGCCGCGTCGACAGCCTCTTCGCCCCGCCGACCGTGTGGATCGCCCTGGCGAACCGCCCCGACTTCGCCACCCGCGACCTGACCGGCCTGCGCAAGGCCTATTACGGGGCGTCGATCATGCCGGTGCCGGTCCTGGAGCGCCTGCGCGAACGGCTGCCCCGGCTCGCCCTGTACAACTGCTTCGGGCAGAGCGAGATCGGCCCGCTCGCCACCGTCCTCGCCCCCGACGAGCACAAGGGGCGCATGGACTCCTGCGGCCGCACCGTCCTGTTCGTCGACGCCCGCGTGGTCGACGAGGACGGCGCCGACGTCCCCGACGGCACGCCCGGCGAGATCGTCTACCGCTCCCCGCAGCTGTGCGAGGGCTACTGGGAGAAGCCCGAGGAGACCGCCGCGGCCTTCCGGGACGGCTGGTTCCACTCCGGCGACCTCGCCGTGCGCGACGCCGACGGCTACTTCACGATCGTCGACCGGGTGAAGGACGTCATCAACTCCGGCGGCGTGCTGGTCGCCTCCCGGCAGGTCGAGGACGTCCTCTACACCCATGAGTGCGTCGCCGAGGCCGCCGTGATCGGCCTGCCGGACGAGAAGTGGATCGAGGCGGTCACGGCGGTCGTCGTCGCGCGGGGCGAGGTGTCGGAGGAACAGCTCATCGCCCACGCGCGCGAGAAGCTGGCCTCCTTCAAGGCCCCCAAGCGGGTGCTCTTCGTGGACGAGCTGCCCCGCAACGCCAGCGGGAAGATCCTCAAACGGGAGCTGAGGGACCGGTTCGCCTCCTGACGCCACGGCCGGCGTTACGCGCGGCGGCTGCCCTCTCGCGGCCGTCACGCGCGCGGGCGCTCGTCCACGATCCGCCGGATCTTGCCCACCGACCGCTCCAGTGACTCCGGGTCGACGATCTCCACGGCGACCGACACGCCGATGTCGTCCTTCACCGCCGCCGCGACCGCGCGCGCGGCGGCGTCGCGGTCCGCGGGCGTGGCGTCGGGGCGCGCCTCGGCACGCACCGTCAGGGCGTCGAGACGGCCCTCGCGCGTCAGGCGGAGCTGGAAGTGGGGCGCCACCCCCGGGGTGCGCAGCACGATCTCCTCGATCTGCGTGGGGAAGAGGTTCACCCCTCGCAGGATGACCATGTCGTCGCTGCGGCCGGTCACCTTCCGCATCCGCCGGAAGACCCGGGCCGTGCCCGGCAGCAGGCGGGTCAGGTCGCGCGTGCGGTAGCGCACGACCGGCATGGCCTCCTTGGTCAGCGAGGTGAAGACCAGCTCGCCCTCCTCGCCCTCCGGCAGGACCTCGCCGGTGACCGGGTCGACCACCTCCGGGAAGAAGTGGTCCTCCCAGACGTGCAGCCCGTCCTTGGTCTCCACGCACTCCTGCGCCACGCCCGGCCCGACGACCTCCGACAGCCCGTAGACGTCGACGGCGTCGATCGCGCACCGCTCCTCGATCTCCTGCCGCATCGCCTCCGTCCACGGCTCCGCGCCGAAGACGCCCACGCGCAGCGAGGTGGAGCGCGGGTCCACGCCCTGGCGTTCGAACTCGTCGAGCAGGGTGAGCATGTAGGACGGGGTCACCATGATGACGCGGGGTTCGAGGTCCAGGATCAGCCGGACCTGACGGGACGTCATGCCGCCGGAGGCGGGGATCACCGTGCAGCCGAGGCGCTCGGCGCCGTAGTGGGCGCCGAGACCCCCGGTGAACAGGCCGTACCCGTACGCCACATGGACGGTGTCACCGGGCCGCGCGCCCGCCGCGCGCAGCGAACGGGCCATCACGTCCGACCACATGGACAGGTCGGCGTCCGTGTAGCCGACGACGGTCGGCCGGCCGGTGGTGCCGCTGGAGGCGTGGATGCGGCGGATCCGGTCCCGGGGGACGGCGAACATGCCGTACGGGTAGTGCGCGCGCAGGTCGGCCTTGGTGGTGAAGGGGAAGCGGGCCAGGTCGGCGAGGTCGCGGCAGTCGTCCGGGTGGACGCCGGCCTTGTCGAAGGCCTCGCGGTAGAAGGGCACCCGGGAGTAGGCGAGGCGCAGCGAGGTCCGCAGCCGCTCCAGCTGAAGGGCGCGCAGCGCGCTCTCGTCGAGGCGCTCGCCCTCGTCCAGCAGGTTCCGCACATCCGTCATGGGACGTCTCCCTCACCGACCTGTCCGCGCGCCGCGGGACGCCCGGCGCGGGACGCTCGCCGACGCCGGACGGTCCCGGCGCCGGACGTCCCGACACCGAACTGTCTCCATCCGGGCGACCGATCATTCGGTCGACCCTCTCGTGATCAGTAATCCAGGCCCGGGCACATCAGGCAAGGGCCGGGCGGCGACTTTCCCCGCACGAGCACCTGGAACACCGGGGACACCGGGACACCGGAGCGCCGACAACACAGGGAGCGCCGGGAGGCGGGGAGCCCTCGGCGCACGGGGAGCACGGAGAACCCCGTTGCGCGCGGCCGCCGGCCCTGCCGAGAATCGGGGCATGCCGATCTTCACCGCGCCGGACGGCACCCGGCTCAGCTACCGGGAGTCGGGCGAGGGCGAGCCGCTCGTCGTCCTGCCCGGCGGCCCCCTGCGTGCCTCCGCCTATCTGGGCGACCTCGGCGGCCTCGCCGGCCGGCGGCGTCTCGTCCTGCTCGACCTGCGCGGCACGGGCGGCTCCGCGCGCCCCGCGGATCCGGCGACCTACCGCTGCGACCGGCAGGTGGACGACGTCGAGGCGCTGCGGGTGCACCTGGGGCGGGAGCGGATCGACGTGCTGGCCCATTCGGCGGGCGGCAGCCTCGCGATGCTCTACGCGGCGCGGCATCCGCACCGGGTGTCCGCTCTCGTGCTGGTCACCGTCAATCCGTGGGCGCTCGGCCGGCCCGCCACGGCGGAGGAGCGGCTGGCGGCCGCGCGGCTGCGGCGCGGCGAGCCCTGGTTCGACGAGGCGTTCCCCGCGTTCGAGGCCTGGCTCGGGGGCGGGGCCGAGCCCGACTGGGCGGTGGTGGCAGCCTTCTTCCACGGCAGGTGGGACGACGCGGCCCGCGCCCACGAGGCCGCCGTGGACGAGCAGACCTGCGCCGAGGGCGAGGACCGCTTCCTCGACCCGGCCGCCTTCGACCCGCCGGCCCTGCGGACCGCGCTGGCCGAGGTGAGCGCCCCGGTGCTGGTCCTGGCGGGCGAGCTGGACGGCGGGCCCCGTCCCGGCCGCGCCCGGCTGGTGGCCGACGCCTTCCCGAACGCCGGGTTCGCCGTCCAGGCCGGCGCCGGCCACTATCCGTGGCTGGACGATCCGGGCCGGTTCGCCGCGCGGGTCGGCGACTTCCTGGAGACGGCCGGGCGCAGGGGTGCGGCGCGGTCGGGCTGAGGGCGGGGTCCCCGGGCGGGCGCGGGCCGGTGCGGCCCGGTCAGCCGCCCTGCCCCTGCGCGACGGCGACCTCGCGCGCCCACCGGTAGTCCGCCTTGCCGCTGGGGGAGCGGCGGATGGCCTCGGCGAGCACGAGCTGACGCGGGATCTTGTAGCCGGCGAGCCGGGTGCGGCAGTGGCTCTGGATGTCCTCCAGGGACGGCGGCGGGGCCCCGTGGCGGACCTGCACCACCGCCGCGACGTGGTTGCCCCACGTCGGGTCCGGCACCCCCGCCACCAGGGCGTCGTACACGTCCGGATGCGCCTTGAGCGCCTGCTCGACCTCCTCGGGGTACACCTTCTCGCCCCCGGTGTTGATGCACTGCGAGCCGCGCCCGAGGACGACGACCACGCCGTCCTCGTCGACGGTGGCCATGTCGCCGAGCAGCACCCAGCGTTCGCCGTCCTTCTCGAAGAAGGTCTCGGCCGTCTTCGCCGGGTCGTTGTAGTACCCGAGGGGGACGTGGCCGCACTGGGCGACGCGGCCGATCCCGCCCGCGGCCACCGGCTCGCGGGTGGCCGGGTCGACCACCCGGGTACGGGCGTTGACCCGGACGCGGAAGCCCCGGTCGGGCCCGGAGTCCTCCGTCGCCGTGCCGTTGAAGCCGGACTCCGAGGAGCCGAAGTTGTTCAGCAGCATCGCGTTCGGCATCAGCGACCGGAACTGGCGGCGGACCGTGTCCGACATGATCGCCCCGGACGAGGAGACGCTGAACACCGACGAGCAGTCGGTGCCCTTCAGGGGTCCTTCCAGGGCGTCGATGAGCGGCCGCAGCATCGCGTCGCCCACCAGGGAGATGCTGGTGACCTTCTCCCTCTCGACGGTCCGCAGCACTTCCTCGGGCGCGAACTTGCGGTGGATCACGACGCGCTGGCCGAAGTTGAAGCCGATGAACGCGGTGAGCGTGGAGGTGCCGTGCATGAGCGGCGGGGTCGGGAAGAAGGTGATGCCCGTGCCGCCGGCGGCGACCCGCTCGGCGAGCTCCTCGGGCTTCCGCACCGGCTCGCCCGTGGGTGAGCCGCCGCCCAGCCCCGAGAAGAACAGGTCCTCCTGACGCCACATCACGCCCTTGGGCATGCCGGTCGTGCCGCCGGTGTAGATGATGAACTGGTCGTCGCCCGAGCGGGCCGGGAACACGCGTCCGGGCGAGCCGCCCGCCTCGGCCCGCGCGAACGGGATGACGCCGTCGGCCGAGTTGGTGCCTTCGACGGAGGCGGCGCCCTCGGTCGGCGGGTCGACCCGGATCAGGTGCCGCAGGGCCGGCGTCTGGGGCAGCGCGGCCGCCACCCGGTCGGCGAACTCGGCGTCGAAGACCAGCGCCGCCAGATCCGCGTCCCGGTAGAGGTAGACCAACTCCTCTTCTACGTAGCGGTAGTTGACGTTGACGGGGACGATGCGCGCCTTCAGGCAGCCGAGCACCGTCTGTAGGTACTCCACGCCGTTGTAGAGATGCAGTCCGAGATGCTCGCCGGGGCGCAGGCCGCTGTCGAGGAGGTGGTGTCCGATGCGGTTGGCCGCCGCGTCGAGCTGCGCGTACGTCAGCCGGCGCTCCGCGCCCGTGCCGGGGTGGTCGACGTACACGAGCGCCTCGCGGTCCGCCGCCACGTCGACGACCGACTCGAACAGGTCGGCAAGGTTGTACTCCACCGTTCCTCCTGACCGGGGCCGGGTTCCCGTACGGTTCGCCGGTCATCAGAGCAAAGGGGGCGGTAAGTGGGAAGGGCCCGCGCCAAGAAATCTGACTGTCTGTCAGAAAACCCTTGAACTGCCGTCACGCCTACTGCAACCTGTTCTCGTTCTTTCCGAGGGGAGATGTGCCATGGGCGGTACCGAACACCTCACCGTGCGACGCGAGGGCGCCACGCTCGTGCTCACGCTCAACCGGCCGCAGGCCAGGAACGCGCTCTCGCTCGCCATGCTCGTCGGCCTGTACGACGGCTGGCTGGAGGCCGACGAGGACGACTCGGTCCGCTCCGTCGTCCTCACCGGCGCGGGCGGCTCCTTCTGCGCCGGCATGGACCTCAAGGCCCTGGCGGGACAGGGCATGGAGGGCGAGCAGTACCGCCACCGGCTCAAGGCCGACCCCGACCTGCACTGGAAGGCGATGCTGCGCCACCACCGCCCGCGCAAGCCGGTGATCGCCGCCGTCGAGGGCCACTGCGTCGCGGGCGGCACCGAGATGCTCCAGGGCACCGACATCCGCGTCGCCGGCGACTCCGCCACCTTCGGCCTCTTCGAGGTCCGGCGCGGACTCTTCCCGATCGGCGGCTCCACCGTGCGGCTGCCACGGCAGATCCCGCGCACCCACGCCCTGGAGATGCTGCTCACCGGACGCCCGTACAGCGCCCGGGAGGCCGCGGACATCGGCCTGATCGGCCATGTCGTACCGGAGGGAACGGCCCTCGAGAAGGCCCTGGAGATCGCCGACCGCGTCAACTCCTGCGCTCCGCTCGCCGTCGAGGCCGTCAAGGCGTCCGTGTACGAGAGCGCCGAACTCACCGAGACCGACGGCCTCGCCGCCGAACTCGCCCGCGGCTGGCCCGTCTTCGACACCGCCGACGCCAAGGAGGGCGCCCGCGCCTTCGCGGAGAAGCGCCCGCCCCGCTACCGGCGCGCATGAAACCGGCCGGGCACAAGGCGCGGGCCCTCACGCGCCCCGCGAGGCCGTCGTGACCGCCGGGCCGACGCGCCGCGACCGCACAGCCGACCGCCCCGCGCCCGCCACCGGGCGCGCCCTCCCTCGACGTCGGCCCCCTAGGAGGCAGCCCCGATGCCCGAAGTCCTGAAAGCACCCCTGGTCGTCGAGTTCCCGTTCACCCGGTCCCTCGGCCCCGTGCAGAGCGCCTTCCTGACCGGGCTGCGCGAGCGCGTCGTCCTCGGCGTGCGCACCGGCGACGGCCGCACCCTCGTCCCGCCCGTCGAATACGACCCCGTGACCGCCGAGGAGATCCACGACCTCGTCCCGGTCGCGCCCACCGGCACCGTCACCACCTGGGCCTGGAACCACGCCCCCCGCCGCGGACAGCCCCTCGCCACCCCGTTCGCCTGGGTCCTGGTCCGCCTCGACGGCGCCGACACCGCCCTCCTGCACGCCCTCGACGCCCCCGGCCCCGACGCCGTCCGCACCGGCATGCGCGTCCGGATCCGCTGGGCCGCGGAACGCGTCGGCGCCATCACCGACATCGCCTGCTTCGAACCCCACACCGGCGAACCCGAGCCCCCCGGCGGCGGGCTCGACGCCCTCGCGCACGACCCGGTCACCGGCATCGTCGCCCCCGCCCGCCTCGACTACACCTACTCGCCCGGCCGCGCCCAGTCCGCCTACATCGCCGGCCTGTCCGCCCGGCGCACGGTCGGCGAACGCTGCCCCTCCTGCCGCAAGGTGTACGTCCCGCCCCGCGGGGCCTGCCCCACCTGCGGCGTCCCGACCGCGGAACGGGTCGAGGTGGGACCGCGCGGGACCGTCACCACCTTCTGCATCGTCAACATCAAGGCGAAGAACCTCGACATCGAGGTGCCCTACGTCTACGCCCACATCGCCCTCGACGGCGCCGACCTCGCCCTGCACGGACGCATCGGCGGCATCCCCTACGACCAGGTCCGCATGGGCCTGCGCGTCGAACCCGTCTGGACGGAAGGCGCCCGCCACCCCGACCACTACCGGCCCACCGGCGAACCGGACGCGGACTACGACGTCTACAAGGAGCTGCTGTGACCCGCGAGGAACCCCCCGGCCGCCGCGACGTCGCGGTGGTGGCCTTCGCCCAGACCGACGTCGCGCGCACCACCGACGAGCTCTCCGAGGTCGAGATGCTCATGCCGGTCCTGCACAGCGTCCTCGAGCGGACCGGCCTGAAGACCGCCGACATCGACTTCACCTGCTCCGGCTCCAGCGACTACCTCGCCGGCCGCGCCTTCTCCTTCACCCTCGCCCTCGACGGCGTCGGCGCCTGGCCCCCCATCTCCGAGTCCCACGTGGAGATGGACGGCGCCTGGGCCCTGTACGAGGCATGGACCAAACTGCTCACCGGCGACGCCGACACCGCCCTCGTCTACTCCTACGGCAAGTCCTCGCCCGGCTCCCTGCGCGACGTCCTCACCCGCCAGCTCGACCCGTACTACGTCGCCCCCCTGTGGCCCGACTCCGTCGCCCTCGCCGCACTCCAGGCGCAGGCGCTGATCGACGCCGGCGACACCGACGAGCCGGCCCTCGCCGCGATCGGCGCCCGCAGCCGGCGCACCGCCACCCTCAACTCCCACGCCCAGCTGCGCGGTTCCGTCCCGCAGGGCGACTACGCGGTACGGCCGCTGCGCACCGGGGACTGCCCGCCGGTCGGCGACGGGGCCGCCGCCGTCGTCCTCGCGGCGGGCGAACGGGCCCGCGAGCTGTGCTCGCGCCCCGCCTGGATCCGGGGCGTCGACCACCGCGTCGAGGCCCACTCGCTCGGCGTGCGCGACCTGACCGACTCGCCCTCCACCCGCCTCGCCGCGCAACGCGCGGGCGCGTTCGACCGGCCCGTCGACACCGCCGAACTGCACGCGCCGTTCAGCTCGCAGGAGGTCGTCCTGCGCAAGGCGCTGCGGCTGGACGACAGCGTCCGCGTGAACCTGTCCGGCGGCGCGCTCGCCGCCAACCCCGTGATGGCCGCCGGACTGATCCGCATCGGCGAGGCCGCCGCCCGCATCCACCGGGGCGACTCCGACCGCGCCCTCGCCCACGCCACCTCCGGCCCGTGCCTCCAGCAGAACCTGGTCGCCGTACTCGAAGGGGAACCGCGATGAGCAAGGAGCCCGTGGCCGTCGTCGGCATCGGCCAGACCAAGCACGTCGCGGCCCGCCGGGACGTCTCGATGGCCGGACTGGTCCGCGAGGCGGCCCGGCGCGCCCTCGACGACGCCGAGCTGTCCTGGACCGATGTCGACGCCGTCGTCATCGGCAAGGCCCCCGACTTCTTCGAGGGCGTCATGATGCCCGAGCTGTACCTCGCCGACGCGCTCGGCGCGGTGGGCAAGCCGATCCTGCGCGTGCACACGGCCGGCTCGGTCGGCGGATCCACCGCCCTGGTCGCCGCGAACCTGGTCGCCGCCCGCGTCCACGGCACCGTGCTCACCCTGGCCTTCGAGAAGCAGTCCGAGTCCAACGCCATGTGGGGACTGTCCCTGCCCATTCCCTTCCAGCAGCCCCTGCTCGCCGGAGCCGGCGGCTTCTTCGCCCCGCACGTGCGCGCGTACATGCGGCGCAGCGGCGCCCCCGACACCGTCGGCTCGCTCGTGGCGTACAAGGACCGCCGCAACGCGCTGAAGAACCCCTACGCCCACCTCCACGAGCACGACATCACGCTGGCGAAGGTCCAGGCCTCGCCCATGCTCTGGGACCCCGTCCGCTACTCCGAGACCTGCCCCTCCTCCGACGGGGCCTGCGCGATGGTGCTCACCGACCGGGCCGGCGCCGCCCGCGCACCCCGCCCGCCCGCCTGGGTGCTCGGCGGCGCGATGCGCAGCGAACCGACCCTCTTCGCCGGCAAGGACGCCGTCTCGCCGCAGGCCGGCAAGGACTGCGCCGCCGACGTCTACCGCCAGGCCGGGATCACCGACCCGCGCCGCGACATCGACGCCGTCGAGATGTACGTGCCGTTCTCCTGGTACGAGCCGATGTGGCTGGAGAACCTCGGCTTCGCCGCCGAGGGGGAGGGCTGGAAGCTCACCGAGGCCGGGGTCACCGAGCTGGACGGCGACCTGCCCGTCAACATGTCGGGCGGTGTCCTGTCCACCAATCCGATCGGCGCCTCCGGCATGATCCGCTTCGCGGAGGCCGCCCTCCAGGTACGCGGGCAGGCCGGGGAACACCAGCTGGAGCGGGCCCGCAGGGTGCTGGGCCACGCCTACGGCGGCGGTTCGCAGTTCTTCTCCATGTGGCTGGTGGGGGACCGGCCGCCGATGTCCTGAAAGGTCACCCCCTCGCGTGCTCTGTCGGCGTCCGGGACCGATCGCTAGGCTGGCCCGCGGACGACGAACCGGGAGGAGCACGGACGTGGCCGAGAGCACCATCCAGCAGCAGCCGCTCACGGGCTGGGACAAGCCGGAGCTGGACCTCAGCAACGCCGAGTGGCAGTCCAGCAGCCGGGGGCGGGGGGATGTCCAGATCGCCTTCGTCGAGGGGTTCATCGCGATGCGCAACAGCGGCAGCCCCCAGAGCCCCTCCCTGATCTTCACACCCGCCGAGTGGGGCGCGTTCGTGTCGGAGGCGCGGGCGGGAGAGTTCGACCTGACCTGACCACCCGCGGCACGGCGCCGACGCGGCCGCCCGGACGCCGGGCGGGGGTGCGGCGACGTCCGTGCGGGGCCGGGCCCGCGGAGGCGGGGGGAGCGCCGCGGCCGGTGGCGCGCGCACCGGCTCGCGCGCCGCGGGACGCGTCCCGCCCACGCGCCACCGGAGGGCTCCGGCCACGTACCATGGCCGCATGTCGTTCCTCCGCCGCCGCAGCGCCACGCCCGCCGGGCCCGACTTCGACGTCCTGGCCATGGACCCGGGCGACTGGCCCGGCAACCTGGGCGCCGGCCTCCTGCCCGCGCCCGACGGCAGCTGCCAGGGCGTGTTCCTGCGCTACGACCTCTTCGGCGGCCGCGGCCCCGCCATGATCATCGGCAACCTGCCCGAGGGGTCCCCGGCCCGTGAGGTGGAGGAGGGCGAGGTGCCCTTCGAGGTCGCGCAGCTCCTGCTCGCCCTGGAGAACGACGAGGAGGTGACCGTCGTCGGCACCGAGGACATGCCGGTGATGCAGGGCGACAACCTGCTGATCGTGCGCCGTCTCAAGCTCTCCGAAGGGCGGATCTCCTGCGTGCAGTTCGACCGCAGCGACAACGTCCTGGTGACCATCGCCGCCTGGGACCGTCCCATCACCGACGACCTGTACGCCCTGCTGAAGCCGCTCCCGGCGGAGCTCTTCCAGCAGGGCTGAGGCCCGCCCCGCGCCGGTCCGGGCGACAGGCGCTACGTCGCCGGGCCCACCGTCACGTCCGAGGCGCGCACGAACGCCACCCGGTGGCCGTACTGGATCTCGTAGTACCGCTCGGCCCCGGTGACCAGCCGGTGCGGGGCGCCGTCGAAGGTGACCGCGTAGTAGTACTCGCCCGGCACCTCGTCCCCGGCCACGTACTTCTGCCCCTTGGGCAGGGTGTACGGCAGCGGCGAGAGCGCCTGGACCGGCACGCCCGCCGGATAGGCCCCCGCCTCGGGGTAGGCCCTGCCGTACACGGGCACGCTGTCGCGGCCCTCCTTCGGGGTGACCACCCGGCCCGTCGCGGGCACGGCGGCCGGCCGGTCGGCGGGGTTGCGGAACCACGCCTTGCGGCCGAGGTACCAGATCGCCGTCCAGTCGCCCCACCGGTCGGCGACCGCGTACTGCTGGCCGGTCGACGCCCGTGAGGAGACGTCGTTCACGCCCGTCGTGGGCGCCGAGCCGTCGCCGACGTCCTTCACCAGGGCCGACTTCTCGTCATGGTCGGAGTACAGCCGCACGTCGCCGGAACCGTGCGCCGCGCACGCCACGCCCTGGCCGCCGCAGTCCGTGTAGGCAGGCCGGTTGGCGGCGTAGTCGGGCCGGATCGTCACCATGGCCCCCTCGCCGGCGGGCGTCGCCTCGAACGGCCGGCCCAGCAGCTCGAAGTAGTGGCGCCAGTCCCAGAACGGGCCGGGATCGGTGTGCATCCCGGGGATGTTCGCGGAGCTGGGGCCGGGCACGTTGTCGTGGCCCAGGATGTGCTGCCGGTCCAGCGGGACGCCGTACTTGCCGGCCAGGTAGGTCACCAGGCGCGCCGAGGCCCGGTACATGGACTCCGTGAACCAGGCGTCGGGCCGGGCGAGGAAGCCCTCGTGCTCCAGGCCCACCGACGTGGAGTTGACGTACCAGTTGCCCGCGTGCCACGCCACGTCCTTCGCCTTGACGTGCTGGGCGATGTGACCGTCGGTGGAGCGCAGCGAGTAGTTCCAGGACACGTACGTCGGGTCCTGGACCGAGGACAGCACGCCGTCCCAGCCGCCCTCGGTGTCGTGCACGACGATGTACCTGACGGGGGGCGAGGCGGGCCGGTCGGCCAGGTCGTGGTTGCCGTAGTCGTCCGCGCCGAACCGCTCGTGCGGCGCCGGGATCCACTCGCAGGACACCGTCGCCGGGCACTCGGCGTCGGCCGCGGCGAGCGTGCGCAGACCGGCCCCGTGCAGCGGGGCCGTCCGCGGGACCAGGTCCGGCCGCGCGGCCAGGGCGACCGTCTGGCCGGCGTCCGTGGTGCGCGCCTCGCCGCTGCGGAGCACCCTGTAGACGTCGTCGGCGTAGGCGGCGGCCGTCGCGGTGTCGTCCGCGCCCGTGAAGCGCGCCACCGCGCCGTACCAGTCCGCCGGGTCGGCGCTGAGCGGCTCGCCCAGCGCGCGCTGGGCGGCGGCGAGGAGCGCCGCGCCGCCCGCGATGTTGGCCGCCGGGTCCGTGCGCAGGGCCGCGGGGCTCAGGCCCGTCAGCCGCGCCGCCTTCGGCAGCGTCTTCAGCCGGGCCGGCAGCTGCGCGTCCGAGGGGACCCGGACGTCCGGGAACCGCGCCGGACGCCGCGTCGGCCGGACGGAGTCGCCCCGCATGTCACGGGCGCTGCGGCCGCGCGGCGAGGCCGCCGTGAGCGCCGTACGGGCGTCGGTGAGGTGCATCGGGCCGTAGCCGCCGGTCACGCTCGGCGCCCCCGCGTGCGCGTCCCAGCGCGACTGGAGGTAGGAGACGCCCAGCAGCACGCTCTGCGGCACGTGGGACTCGGCGGCCGCGGCGGCGAAGGCCCGTTGCAGGCCGGTCGCCGGGGCGGGCCGGGGGTCCGCGGCGCCGGCGGGGGACGCCGCGCACAGCGGGAGCAGCAGAGCCGCCGACGCCATGGCGCCTGCGGCTCTGCGGGAACGTCTGCGGGATCCGGGGGGAGTGACGGGTTCTCGCACTGCGGTCTCCTGGGGACGGGCGGGCGGCGGAGCGCGGGCCCGGTGGGGCCCGAGCGGTTCCGCCTTGTCGACAACCCGTCAATCATGACCGCAAACAGGGCATTTCCCCCGTCAAGACACCGCCCGAGCGCGCGGAAGAGGGGCCCGCGGCCCGCCGCGTCCACGGCGTGCCACGGACCCCTCGGTCCGTCAGCGGGTGCCGACCGCCGCGCGCACGGCCCGGCGGGCCAGCTGGCAGTCGTCGTGCAACCGCCGCAGCAGCAGGCGCTGTTCCTCGCCGGACGGCACCGCGCCCGGGTGGCCCGCGGCCGGGACCGCGTCGTGCATCGAACGCTGCACGGCGGTCTCGTAGGTGCGGATCTCGCGGGTCAGCACCAGCATCAGGTTCACCAGGAAGGCGTCCCGTGCGGCGGGTCCCGCCGACTGGGCGATCTGACTGATCTGACGGCGCGCCACCGGGGCGTCGGCCAGCGCCGACCACAGCGTCGCCAGGTCGTAGCCCGGCAGGTACCAGCCCGCGTGCTCCCAGTCCACCAGCACTGGACCGGCCGGTGAGAGGAGGATGTTCGACAGGAGGGCGTCGCCGTGGCAGAACTGGCCCATGCCCTGCCGGCCCGCACCCGCGGCGATGCCGTGCAGCAGCTTCTGCAGGTCGCCCAGGTCGCGGTCGGTGAGCAGACCCAGCTCGTGGTAGCGGGAGATGCGGGCCGCGTAGTCCAGGGGCGCGTCGAACGTCCCGGCCGGCGGCCGCCAGGCGTTGAGCCGGCAGATCGCGCCGAGCGCCGCGCGGACGTCGGCCCGCGGCGGGGCCTCGGTGGGGTGCCGCTGGAGTGCCGCCACCCGCCCCGGCATCCGCTCGATCACCAGGGTGCAGTTGTCCGGGTCCGCCGCGATCAGTCTCGGCGCCCGCACGGGGGGGCGGTGCCGGACGAACGTGCGGTACGCGGCTATTTCGTGCCGGACGCGCTCCGCCCATACGGGGGAGTGGTCCAGTAAGCACTTGGCGACGGCCGTGCTGCGTCCCGTCGTGCCGACCAGGAGGACCGAGCGGCCGCTGCGGCGCAGCACCTGGACCGGGGTGAACTCCGGGCAGATCCGGTGCACCGCGGCGATCGCCGTGCGCAGCTGGGCCCCCTGGGGGCCGGACAGGTCGAGTCTTCCGCTGAGCGGTTGCGTGCCGAGCCCCGCGGGGCGGCGGACCGGACCCGCGCCGAGCGCGGGGCCCGCCGACCGTGCGGGGTCCAGGTAGGGGCCGCCGCCGCCCGGGCGGGTGTGCAGCGACCGGGGCGGGGCGGACACGGAGGACGATGCTGCGTACATGGGAGAAACAGATCCCTTCGTGTGCCGGACGTCAATGCGCTGCCCCGACCTGCCCTCCACGGGTACACCCTGGGGAATGTCCCTCGGCGGCCGGGTCGGGGTGGCGCATTCCTACCTGACACCCGTCGGCCAGTGGCACACCATCTGGCGAACCCTGGCGAACCCTGGCGAATAGTCGCCCGGCAACTTTCCCGGGGCTACTGTCAACTCAGCCGAGAACCTGGGGGCTTGACGTGAGCGGACAACCCAACACCCGCCTGGCGGACCTGTTCGGCCTGGCCGGCTGGTCCAAGGGCGAACTCGCGAGGCTGGTCAACCGGCAGGCGGCGGCCATGGGCCACCCCCAGCTGTCGACCGACACCTCCCGGGTGCGGCGATGGATCGACACGGGAGAGATCCCGCGCGATCCGGTGCCGCGGGTGCTGGCGGCCCTGTTCACCGAGCGTCTCGGCCGTGTCGTGACCATGGAGGACCTCGGTCTGGTCCGGCACGGGCGTACCGGGAAGCGGCCGGGCGGCGGGAGTGCGCAACATCCCGACGGCATGCCGTGGGCGCCCGAACGGACTGCCGCGGTCCTCACCGAATTCACGGGAATGGACCTCATGCTCAACCGACGCGGCTTGGTGGGCGCGGGTGCCGCGCTCGCCGCGGGATCAGCACTCAGCAGTGCCATGTACGAGTGGCTGCACACCGACCCCACGCTCTCCGCCGACGCTCCTGTCATCGACCACCCCCTCCTCCACCACGCCGACCAGGCCGGATCCGACCGCTACGAGGCAGCTCCCATCGGAACGGAGGAGGTCGACGAACTGGAGCTGTCCGTCGAGGTGTTCCGGGCCTGGGACGCGGCCCGCGGCGGCGGCCTCCAGCGCAAGGCCGTCGTGGGCCAGCTCAACGAGGTGGGCGGCATCCTCGCCTACCGTCACCCCGCCCATCTCCAGCGGCGCCTGTGGGGCGTCGCCGCCAACCTCGCGGTCCTCGCGGGCTGGATGTCGCACGACGTCGGTCTGGAGCCGACGGCCCAGAAGTACTTCGTCATCGCCGCCCATGCCGCCCGTGAGGGCGGCGACCGGCCGCGCGCCGGCGAGGCGCTGTCCCGGGCGGCCCGTCAGATGGTCCATCTCGGACGGCCCGACGACGCCCTGGACCTGATGAAACTGGCCCAGTCCGGTTCCGGCGACGACGTGATGCCGCGCACCCGGGCGATGTTCCACACCATCGAGGCCTGGGCACAGGCGTCGATGGGCAAGGGGCAGGCCATGCGCCGCACCCTGGGCCGGGCGGAGGACCTGTTCGTCTCCGACCGGGGCGACGTCACCCCGCCGTCCTGGATGCAGACCTTCAAGGACGAGGATCTGTACGGCATGCAGGCCCTGGCCTACCGCACGCTGGCCGAGTTCGAGCCGCAGGCGGCCGCGCACGCCCAGTACTACGCGGAGAAGGCCCTCGCGCTGCGCGTCGACGGCCGGGAGCGGTCCAAGATCTTCGACCATCTGTCCATGGCGTCCGCCTGTTTCATCGCCAACGATCCCGAACAGGCGGACCGGTTCGCACGGCTGGCCCTGATGTCGATGGGGTCGAACTCCTCCCGGCGTACCTGGGACCGGCTGAGCCAGATGTACCGGCTCACCGCGCAGTACGCCGACTCCCCGCGGATCGGCGAACTGCGCGAGGAGATCCGGCTGGCGCTGCCGAGGCAGAAGGGGGCGCGGCCCGGCGACGAAGCCCGGGCGTGAGCGGGGCGCGGTCCGTCCCGGACGTCGGCGTCGCAGGCCGGTCGCCGTGGACCGTCAGCGGGCGACGCGGGCGACGAGCACGCAGGCGTCGTGGTCGCGTCCGGTCTCGCCGCACTCCTCCACGACCGTCCGCAGGCAGTCCTGTGCGGTGCGCGCTCCGTCCAGGCGGGGGGCGAGGCCGAGGAGGCGGTCGGCGGACAGGCTCTCGGTGTGCAGCAGGAGCACGTCGCCCTCTTCGAGGGTCTCCTCGGCCTGCCCGTAGACGGCGCGTGAGGCGGCCCCGAGGAGTACGCCCCGCGGCGCGTCCAGCCGGCGCCCGGTCCCGGCCCGGAACAGCAACGGGGCGGGGTGTCCGGCCTGCGCCCATGTCAGGGTGCGGGTGTCCGGCCGGTAGTGGCAGCACAGGGCGCCGGCCAGGGCGGGTTGGACGGTGGCGTCCAGCAACTGGTTCAGCCAGGCCAGGAGTTGGCCGGGCCCGGTGCCCGCCATGGCCATGCCGCGCAGGGCGCCCAGCAGCATCGCGGTGTGGGAGGTGACGGCCGGGCCGTGGCCGGTGAGGTCGCCGACGCCGAGCAGCGTGCGGCCGCCGGGCAGTTCGAGGGCGTCGTACCAGTCGCCGCCGGACGGCGCGGCCGTCGCGGCGGGCAGCCGGCGGGCGGCGAGGTCCAGGGAGCCGTCGCTCCCGCCGGGCAGGTTCAGCGGGCCGCGCCAGGACGGCAGGACCGCCTCGCGCAGTTCGGCCGCGAGCCGTTGCTCGGCCCGGTCGTGCTGTCGCTGCCGCTGGAGGGAGTCGCGGCTCTCGCGCACCGCCCGCTGGCTGCGGCGCAGTTCGCTGACGTCGCGCAGGACCGCCCACATGGAGGCGGTGCCGCCCTCGGCGTCGAGCACGGGCTCGCCCATCATGTGCACGGTGCGCGGCTCGCCGTCCGGGCGGACGACGCGGAACTCGCCGTCGATGGGCCGGGCGTCGACCAGGCAGCCGGTGACCATCGAGGTCAGCTTCGGCCGGTCCTCCTCCAGGACGAGCGAGGGCAGTTCGTCCAGGGTGAGGGCGGGGGCGGCGGGGTCGCGGCCGAGGATGCGGCAGAGCTCCTCGGACCAGAGGGCCTCGTCCGTGAGCAGGTTCCATTCGGCGCTGCCGACCCGGCTGAGGAGAGACTCGCGCCGGTCGGCCGCCGGTGCGGCGGGCGCGGTGCGGACGGCCGGCGTGGGCGGGGGCCCGTCCCGTAACTGGGCCAGGTGCGCGTCGAGGTCGTCGAGTTGGTGCCGGGCGAGTTCGTAGAGCGCGCGTTGCCAGCGGCCTCGGGGGTCCGCCTGGTCGCCCGGGGCGGCCGGCCGGACGGCGTCCATGTCGCCCTTGAGTCGTCGCGTCTGCGTGATCAGCGCGTCCACCGGGCCGCGTCCTGGCGGCTGGGCGGCTGAGCGGTCCGCGGAGACATGGGGCGGCATGACGCACTCCGATACGGGACGGTTCGACGAGGGCTGACACAACGGCCGTCACGACTGTTGCACAGCGCGCGACGACGTGTAAGTGCTTTGGCAACACCCGATTCGGTGGTGCTTCTGGCATATGCCACTGTCCCTCGGGCGGTGCGGAGGACCGCCCTCCGGGAGGTTCCGGTCGGCCCCAAGTCGTATGTGGCGTACGTGACTTGAGGGACGGGTGGGGGAGCGGGGGAGACCGTCAGTCATGTGTTCGACGGCCCTGTGTTCTCCGTTTCGCGAGGCTGCGCTCTCTGCCGCAACTGCTGTGATGCAGGTCACAATAATTGGACCGCGCTTTCGCGTAATGCGAAAGCCCCTTGCGAGGTCGTACATGCATGGACATCACTCTGGAACAGGCCGTCCACGCGCGTCTGATCACCGCGGAGGACCAGGAGCTGCCCGTGCCCGCCACGCTCCGCTACGACTCCGCCGAGCCGTTCGCCGTGCACGTCGACTTCCCGCCGGAGGTCTCCCTGGAGGGCGAGCCGGTCACCTGGACGTTCGGCCGCGGCCTGCTGGAGCGGGGAGTGAGCGGCCCGGCCGGGACCGGGGACGTGCGCATCTGGCCTTGCGGCCCGGACCTGACGGTGATGGAGTTCCACTCCCCGCTCGGCCTGGCCCTGCTCCAGTTCGACACGGGCGCCCTGCGCCGGTTCCTGCTGCGCAGCTACGCGGTCGTCGCGGCGGGGCGCGAGGACGTCACGGCCGCGGTCGACCGGGGTCTGCAGGCCCTCCTCGGCAACGTCTGAGGCCCGCGCGCAGTCAGCGGCCGGTCCCCGCGTACAGGCCCGGGCGCGGGGGGAGTTCGACGGCGGTGCGCGCGCCGCTCTCCAGCGCCCTGACCCCCGCCTCGGCGACGACGGAGGCCGCGTAACCGTCCCAGACGCTCGCGCCGGTGACCTCGCCCCGCCGGGTCGCGTCGACCCAGGCCTGCACCTCGCGGTCGTAGGCGTCCGCGAACCGCACCAGATAGTCCACGGGCACGTCGCTCCCCGCGGAACCGCGCGCCGTGACGAGCATCCCGTGGTCGTCGCCGACGCGCGCCGCGCCCGCCTCGCACACGGCCTCGCAGCGCACCTGGTACCCGAAGCCGCAGTTGACGAAGACCTCCACGTCCACCAGGGCGCCGCCTTCGGTCTCGAACAGCACGAACTGCGGGTCCAGCAGCCCCTCGGGGGCGCCCGCGGAGGCGCGGGGCCGCATCACGGTAACCGCGGTCAGCTCCTGGCCGAGCAGCCAGCGGGCCGCGTCGATCTCGTGCGACACCGAACTGTCGATCAGCATCGCGCTGGTGAAGCCCGGCGGCGAGGACACGTTGCGGTGCACGCAGTGCAGCATCAGCGGCCGCCCGAGCCCGCCGTCGTCCAGCAGCGCCTTGAGCCGCCGGTACCCGGCGTCGTAGCGCCGCATGAACCCGATCTGCGCCAGCCGCCGCCCGCGCCGCAGTTCCGCCTCCATCACCCGCAGCGCCCCGGCCGGCTCCGGGACCATGGGCTTCTCGCACAGCACCGGCAGATCCCGGGCGAACGCCGCGAGCAGGGCCTCCTCGTGCGCGGGACCGGGAGAGGCGATCAGCACGGCGTCGACGCCCGGCGCGTCGAGCGCGGCCGACGCGTCCGCGTGGACCGTCACCGCGTCGATCCCGGCGACGGCCTCCTTCGCGCGCGCGACGTCCGGATCCGCCACGGCGGCGACCCTGGCGCCGCTCACCACGCGGTCGAGCCGGCGAACGTGGTCGGCGCCCATGTGTCCGGCGCCCAGCACGGCGACGCCCAGCAGGTCGGCCACCCCTGATCTCCTCCCCGGTCGACGATCACGGCGTAGCGTACGCCGCCGGGGAAGGCGGGCCGGAGGGGGCCGTCGTCAGTCGTCAGTAACGCAGCACGCCGGCGAGGCCGTCCACCGGGTCCAGGGCGCCGTCCGGGAGGAAGCGCACCTCCGCGCCGGTCTCCAGGCACTGCTCGACGATCTCGTCCACGATGTCCTCGCGGGCGTCGAGGTCGCCGCTCGCGGCGGGGACGAGGTGCTCGCCGTCGTCGCGGACCGTGACGCGGTAGTTCTCCTCGACGGCGAGCAGCCGCACCCGGCCCTCCCGCGCGCTCTGCCACAGCTCGTCCACGCCCGCCGCGAACGTCCGCTGCCCGCGGGCCGAGTCGAGTTCCGCGGCGACGGCCTCGGCGTCCCGCCGGGACCGCTCGTCGAGCGCGGGACGCACCGCCTGCCACACCGCCTCGGGTGTGCCGTGCGACAGCCCGCCGTGCGCGAGGTGCACGGCGTTGCGGACGGCCGGGCCCTGCTCGTCGAGGAGAGCCAGCGCCGCCGGCTCGCCGGTGACGTACAACGGCAGCGGATTCTCGCGCTGGAGCCGTGCCACGGCGGCCTCGGCGTCCCGCAGGAAGTGGCGGGTGTCCTCGTCCCGGAAGGTGCTGGGCTGGTCGCCGATCCGCTGCCGGCGCTCGGCGTCGAAGTTCTCCCGGCTCCTGGTCAGCGGGAACCCGCCGCCGCGCGCCTCGGTGACCCGGTCGTCGCCGCCGTGCCACAGCGTGACGCGGTCGGCGGAGACCGACAGCACCCGGAAGGGACGCTCCGAGGCCTGCGCGGAGACCAGGTTGCGGGTGAGGAACGTGTCGGAGAAGACGACGCGTTCGGGCACGGCCCGGGCCAGCGACCACACCTGGTGCTCGCCGGGGGCGGCGTAGATGACCAGGCCGTCCTCGCTGTGCGCCAGATCGATCTCGGCCAGCGCCCGGTCCAGCTGACCGGCGACGTCGGCCCGCCGCTCGCGGGTGACCGCCGGATCGTGCTCCAGCTGCTTCTTCGCCTCGGCCACGACATTGCGCAGCCGGACGCGGTCCTGGGCGTTCTCGGGTTCGCGCCGGTGGGTGGGCGTCAGCACGGACACCGCCGGATAGGGGCGCGGGCGGCGCAGTTCGGAGAGGGTCGCGGGGCTCAGTGCGTGCTCCATACGAGCACGATAGGGCCGATCCGCATATCAGGCATTCGGGGCAATGTCGGCGCATGCGCGCAATCCGCTTGCGCCGCGAAATGCCCGTGGCCGGACGGTGACGGCGACCCCGGCCGCCGGTTACCGTACGCGTCAGTAACCGGGACAGCACAGCACAGGAGGCACCATGCCGCAGCTCGAAGTCGACGGCGCAGCCCTGACGTACGACGACGAGGGCCCGCGCGACGGGGACGGAGTGCCCCTGGTCTTCGTGCACGGCTGGACGGCCGACCGGCACCGCTGGGACCACCAGAGCGCGCACTTCGCCGCGCGCCGCCGGGTGATCAGACTCGACCTGCGCGGGCACGGCGAGAGCGGCGGAGCGGGCGTGCGGACGGTCGCGGAACTGGCCGCCGACCTCCTCGCCCTCCTCGACCATCTCGGCGTGCGGCGGTGCGTGCTCGTCGGCCACTCGATGGGCGGCATGATCGCGCAGACCGTCGCCCTCTCCCACCCCGGACGCGTGGAGCGCCTGGTGCTCGTGAACTCCATCGCGCGGATGACCTACAGCCGGGGGCGCGGCCTGCTGATGGGCGCCTCCACGCTTGTCCCCTTCAAGATGTTCGTCGCCGCCAACATCCGGCGCGCCTTCGCCCCCGGCCACCCCAAGGACGAGATCGACGCCTACGTCGCCTCCTCCGCCGGCACCCCGCGCGAGGTGGTCATGACGCTGTACGGCGCCATGCGCGCCTTCGACGTCCTCGACCGCGTCAGGGAGATCCAGGCGCCCACCCTGATGATCCACGGCTACCACGACATCCAGCTCCCCGTGCGGCAGATGCTGCGGATGGCCATGGCCTACCCCGACGCCGTCGTCCGCATCATCGACGCCGGACACGAACTCCCGGTCGAGAGGCCCGCCGAGCTGACCGCCGCGATCGACGCCTTCGTGACCGACAGGCCCGGTGGGGCCGACAGGGCCGGCGTCGTCGAGGAGGCCGCCGCGGCGGACGGCGCCGGCGAGGCCGAAGGGGCCGGCCGAAGCGAACGGATCGTCTGACGCGCACGGCCCTTCGGCCGAAGGCGTCCGGGTCCGCCGCCTTCCGGTCCGCCTCCCACGACGACGGCGGCCGGAGCCGGTCCGCTCAGTCGGCGTCGTCGTCGGCGCCGCACGAACTGCCGCTGGGCGGGAGGGAGCCGTACAGCAGGAAGTCGTCGACCTTGCGGTGCACGCACTTGGACGTCCCGTACCCGGTGTGCCCCTCGCTCCTGTTGTCGAGCACCACGGCCGACGGCCCGAGCCGCTTCGCCGTCTCCACGGTCCAGCGGTACGGCGTCGCCGGGTCGCCGCGCGTGCCGACGAGGAGCATCCTCGGCGTGCGGAGGTCCTTCACCTCGTCGCGGATGAAGTCGGTGCCCTTCGGGCGGCCGTAGCACATCAGCACCTCCGTCAGCCGGTAGCGGCCGAACACCGGCGACGCCTTGTCGTAGGCCGCCCGCAGCCGCCGCAGGTCCGCGGTGACCTGCCGGGCGGTCGGGCGGTCGGGGTCGTCCGCGCAGTTGATCGCCATCAGCGCGGCGGGCAGGTTGTCCGGCGGGACGTCCTCGGCGTCGACGAGCGCGCCGGGCGAGGGCCCGGCGCCCGGCGACCGGAGCGGGAAGGGCAGCGGGAGCGCGATGCCGCCGCCGGCGAAACCCAGGACCCCGCTCGCGTCGCCGCCCTCGATCAACTGGGCCAGCGCCCGCTCCAGCAGCGGCCACAGCTCCCTGCTGTACAGCCCCTGGCCGATGGCCCCGACCAGGTCCTGACCGGTGAAGTCGGCGCCGAAGTCCGTCGGCAGCGGGTTCTCGTCGAGCGAGCGGACCAGCCGCACCACGCCCTCGCGGCCCATCCGCGGATCCCGCCCGAGGGGGCAGGCGATGTCCTTCACGCACCAGCCGACGAAGTCGTCCAGCGCCATCTGCTGCCCGCGCGCGCCCGCGAGGCCCTGCTCGGTGAGCGGCTCGGTCAGCGTGTCGACGCCGTCGAGGACCATCCGGCCCACCTTGCCGGGGAACTGGGCGGCGTACACCGCGCCGAGCCGGCTGCCGTAGGAGAAGCCCAGGTAGTTGAGCTTCTTGTCGCCGAGCGCCTGGCGGATCACGTCCAGGTCCCGTGCCGCGTCGACCGTGCCGATGTGCGGCAGGACGGGCCCGGAGTGCTCGGCGCAGACGGCGGCGGCCTTCTTCAGCCGGGGCAGCAGGGCCTGCGGATCGGCGAGGGCCGTGTCGTCGTCGAGCGAGGCCAGGGCGCTCTGCTGTCCGTTGCCGCAGCTCACGGGGGAGGAGCGGCCGACGCCCCGCGGGTCGAAGGCGACCACGTCGTAGCCGTCCGTGAGATCCATGAACTCCTTCCCGCTGTGGGCGAGTTCGGGGACCCCCGCGCCGCCGGGGCCGCCGAAGTCGAGCACCACGGAACCGCGCTTGTGGCCGGTGGCCCGGTAACGGGCGATCGCGAGGTCGAGCGTGGCCCTGCCGGGGTGGGCGTAGTCGAGCGGGACGGTCACCTTGGCGCACTGCAGATCCTTCGGCATGCCGTCGCCCCTGCACGCCGACCAGACGACCTTCTGGTCGTGGAACCGGGACAGGTCGAGCGGGTCGTCCGCGTCCGCCCCGCCGTGGGCGGCGAGCGACGGCAGACCCGCGCCCATCAGGGTCAGTGCGGCGGTGGCGGCGAGCGCGCAGCGTCGCAACCCGGGCCGCGTCGACAGCTTGGCCAGCATCAATGCCTCCAGGGACGCCCGCAGCGGTCCGGGACGGCGTCCTCGCTCACGATAAGCGGCGGTCCCGCGGCCCGCCTCCGGGCGGAACGGCCCGGCTCGCGCGGCTCACGGGGCCGGTGGGCCGCGGGCGTCCGGGCCGCGGGTTCGACACCAGTTCGACGGGAGTGACCTCCGAGCGGGTGAAAGAACGTCCAGGCATAACCCGGAACGTGTTGCGGCGTTCTACCCGGTGCGGGCGAGCGCCCGCGACTCATGTCTGGAAGGCAGGGACCCCCCATGAGACGGGTTACCCGAACCGGTGTGCTGGCCGTCGCAGCAGTCTCCGGCGCGATGGCCGTGACACTGCCCGCCCACGCCGACTCCGCGGCCGACGGCTCCGCGGTCGGCTCGCCCGGGCTGATCTCCGGCAACGGTGTGCAGCTGCCCGTGCACCTTCCGGTGAACCTGTGCGGAAACACGGTGAGCGTGGTGGGCGTGCTGAACCCCGCCGCGGGCAACACCTGCGCCAACACGGGCACGTCCACCGGGCACGGCGCGCATCGCGGCCCCTCCGGAGGCCCCGGCGCCGGGACGCACGGCGCGCACCACGCCTCCTCGTCCTCCTCCGGCTCCTCGTCCTCGTCCGGCCACGGCGGCGGCGCGACCGCGCTCGGCGACGCGGTGGGCTCCCCGGGCGTCGTCTCCGGCAACGGGATCAAGCTGCCGGTGGACCTCCCGGTGAACGTCAGCGGCAACAGCGTGAACGTCGTCGGCATCGCGGACCCGGCCTTCGGCAACGTGTCCGTCAACGCCTCCGACGAGGAGCCCGGCGAGCCCGCGCCGCACCCCCCGGTCCGGCACAACCCGCCGTCGCAGTCCCAGCACCCGGGTCCGCGGGCCGAGCCCCCGGCTCACGCCCCGCAGACCATGGGGCCCGTCGCCGCGCTCGCCCGCACCGGAGCCGACGCCGCCCTGCCCGCCCTCGCCGGCAGCACCGCCCTGATGCTCGGCGGAGCGCTGCTCTACCGGAGGTTCCGCCCGAGCACGGAGCGCTGAGCGGCGGACGGGCGGACGGGCGGACGAGCCGCGGGCCCCGGTGGTCGAGGGGTCGCGGCCGCGCCCGGCGGCGGGGCGGGCGCCGGGGCCCGCACCGACCTCGCAGGAGTCCGTCCGTCCCGTCCGCCCTGTCCCGTCCGTCCTGTCCCGTCGGTCCCGTGCGTGCCGGCTGTCCGGTCCGCGCGGTGTGGCGACGCAGGTCGCGGAGGTGTGCCACGGGTGCGGTCCCGGCCCGCTAATCACGTTGTGCGGGGGCGGGCACGGGTGCTGGAGTGGCGGCATGGATCATGCCGAGGTACTCGCCCTGTACGACCGGGAGATGCGCGAAGGCGCGCGCCCCGAGAGCTCCGACGCCCGGATCGAGAGGGCCGGCGGCGTGGTCCGGCACGTGGGCGGTGACGGCGGCTGGAGCGGCGTGCTGTGGTCCGGCCTAGACGCGGCCGACGCCGACGCGGCCATCGCCGAGCAGATCGCCTACTTCGGCCGTCTCGGCCACGAGTTCGAGTGGAAGCTGTACGGGCACGACCGTCCGGCCGACCTCGGGCGGCGGCTCGTGGCGGCGGGCTTCGCGGCCGATCCCGAGGAGACCCTGATGGTGAGCGGGACGAGGGAGCAACTCGTCGACGCCCCGCCGCCCGAGGGCGTGCGCATCGTCACCGTGACCGACCGGGTGGGCGTCGAGCTCATGGTCGAGGCGAACGAGCGGGCCTTCGGCCGCGACGGCTCCTGGCTGCGCGACCTCCTGCTCGCCCGCCTCGCCTCCGACCCGGGCGAACTGGTCGCCCTCGTCGCACTGGCGGGGGACGTGCCGGTGAGTTCGGCGCGGATGGAACTCGTCCCGGGCACCGGGTTCGCCGGCCTGTGGGGCGGCGGCACCGTCGACGGCTGGCGGGGCCGGGGTCTCTACCGCGCGCTGATCGCCCACCGCGCCCGCATCGCCGCCGAACGCGGCTACCCGTACCTCCAGGTCGACGCCTCCGACCAGAGCCGCCCCATCCTCGGCCGCCTCGGCTTCGCCGCGCTGACCACGACGACCCCGTACGTCTACGCGCCCTGACGTCGACCGGCGCGCCCCGCCTCCGGGGTCAGCGGCGCGACTTCGCGCGGTCCAGTGCCGCGACGCCCACCGCGGCCAGCCCGATCTGGATGAGCCACTCGATCCAGTCGACGCCCTTCGTGTCGTCCACGCCCAGGCCCGCGGCGAGCAGGGAGCCGACCAGCGCGGCCGCGATGCCGACCCCGATCGTCCACAGCACGCCGATGCGCTGCCGCCCCGGCACGACGAGCCGCCCGAGCACGCCGATGACGATGCCGATGAAGATGGCACTGATGATGCCGTCGATCTCCATCTCCGCCCCTCCGCTTCTCCGTGGGAGCCCGTTGACCGGAGCCCGCTGACCGATGTCTGCCCACGCGGGGGCGGGACAGTCCGTTCCGCTCCGCTCCGGTACGGCCGGATCGCCGTCGAGCCGTCCCGACCGCGAGGGGACGCGTGACGGCCGGGGCGACCCGGATCCTCGGGTCGGCCCGGCCGTGCTTCCGGGGCGGAGGGGACTACGGGGTGGGGGTGGGGGTGCGGGTGCTCCGCATCGCCGTGGCAATGCACATCAGGCCGAGGAGCAGGGCCAGCGCGCCGATGACGATGTTGTTGACCGCGACACCGGCGTCCGGGCTGTCGCCGACCACCCACGGCGCGACGATCATCCAGATGCCCGCCGCGCACATGGCCCAGCTCAGGCCGTACATCCGGGCGGGAGCCGCCGTGAAGCCGAGGCCCAGCAGGGCGATCGCGATGCCGACGATCAGGTTGTGGGTCACGAGGGCGGGCTGACTGGCGGTGTAGTGCAGGACCCACGGGGACACGGCGCAGTACAGACCGAGCAGGAACACCGGTCCGTCCACGAGTGCCACGTCACGACCGCCGAGCATGCGGGCGTAGCGGGCCTGCATCTCATGCACGTCGGGGTGCGTCGACATGTCGCCTCTGGTGGGCGAGACGTTGGCCATGATCTGTCTCCTTTGACTCTCAGGGCCGACCGCTTCGGTGCGGTGTGCGGTATGTGCCGCGCATGTTCATTGTGCTCTTATTAATCCTTTATGTGTAGGGTTCGCGCCGGCGGATCCGCCCTCGTCCGCCGGGTGGACCGGGCCGGGCGGGCCAGGCCGGGTGGACGGTTCGCACCGGATCCTCGTGCGTCGCCGGTGCGTCGTATCGTGGCGCCATGAGCGAGTCGCCGAGTCCGCGGGACGCCGGCCTGACCACCGGCGCGCTGGCCCACCGGCTCGGCGTCGCGCCCACCACCTTGCGTTCCTGGGACCGGCGCTACGGCATCGGGCCCGCCGTGCGCGCGGACGGCCGGCACCGGCGCTGGCGGCCGGGCGACGTGGCCGTGCTGGAGGCGATGTGCCGGCTCACCTCGTCCGGCGTGCCGCCCGCCGACGCGGCGCGCGCGGCGAAGGAGGCGGTGCAGCGGACGTCCGCCGAGCCCGCGGGCGCTGCCGTCGCGGGGGCGGACCCGGCCGGTGAGTGGGCCTCGGCGCCGGACGTTCCCGGCCCCGACGGCGGCGACGTCCGCCAGGAGTGCCGGGGCCTGGCCCGGGCCGCCGTGCGGCTGGACGCGCCGGCCGTGGGGGAGATGCTGGAAGCGGCCGTGCGACGGCACGGGCTCGCCGTCGCCTGGCAGGAGGTGATGGTCCCCACGCTGCACGCCGTGGGCCGCAAGTGGGCGTCGTCCGGCGACCGTTACGTCGAGGTGGAGCATCTGCTGTCCTGGCAGGTCTCCACCGCGCTGCGCCGTGCGCCCCACGCCGTCGTGCCGGGCGGGCCGGAGGGCGCGCCCGGGCCGGTGCTGCTGGCCTGCGTGCCGGGCGAGCAGCACAGCCTGCCCCTGGAGGCGCTTCACGCGGGCCTTCTCCAACTCGGCGTCCCGGCCAGGATGTTCGGGGCGGCCGTGCCCGTCGAGGCGCTCACCGCGGCCGTGCGGCGGCTGGGCCCGGTCGCCGTGGTGCTGTGGGCGCAGACGCGCTCCACCGCCAGCCTGCCCCTGGCCCGGCATCTCTCCGACACCCGCTGGGGCGTCACCGGGGCCCGCCGGGCTCCGACCGTGGTGCTCGGCGGCCCCGGCTGGGCCGGCCGCTCCGCCCCGGGCCTGCCCCGGCCGACGGGCCTGAGCGACGCGCTGACACTGCTGGCCGGCGTGCACGGATCGCACGGGCCGCAGGGATCGCACGGATCGCACGGGGCCTGACGGACGGCGACGATCTCACCGTCACCGGCCTGCCCACACGGGTCGCACGCGTCGCACGGGACGGTCACGGCACGGCGTCACATGCGTGCGGGGTGCCGTCCGCCGGCACCCGCAGGCCGCCGGTAGTCGCGGGCCACCGGCGCCCGGTGAGCGCCGGGCCGGGCTCGCGGGCCGGGCTCGCCGGGGCCTCGGTTCAGCTCAGCTTCTTCAGCAGTTCGTCGGCGAGCGGGGCCGAGGAGGCGGGGTTCTGGCCGGTGACGAGGTTGCGGTCGACCACGACGTGCGGCGCCCAGGGCTCGCCGACCTGTACGTCGACGCCCGCCTCGGTGAGCCGGTCCTGGAGCAGCCACTTGGCCTTGTCGGCCAGACCGGCCTGCTGCTCCTCGGCGTTGGTGAACGCGGCGATCCGGTAGCCGGCGAAGGCGTTGGCGCCGTTCTCGGTGACCGCGGCGAGCAGGGCCGCGGGGCCGTGGCAGACGACGCCCAGGGGCCTGCCCGAGGCGAGGGCGTCGGCCAGCAGGCGACCGGAGACGGCGTCGACGGCCAGGTCCTCCATCGGGCCGTGGCCGCCCGGGTAGAAGACCGCCGCGTAGTCGCCGAGGTCGACGTCCTCCAGCCGCAGCGGACGCTGAAGCTCCGTCATGCCCGCGAGCACGGCGGCGACCCGGTCGGCGCCGTCCTGCCCGCCGTTGACCTCCGCGGCCAGGCTGCCCTTGTCCACGGTGGGCACGACGCCGCCCGGCGTGGCGACGACGACCTCGTGGCCCGCCGCCCGGAACGCCTCGTAGGGCGCGGCGGCCTCCTCCGCCCAGAAGCCGGTCGGGTGCTGAGTGCCGTCGGCGAGCGTCCAGTGGTCGGCGCCGGACAGCACGAAAAGAATCTTTGCCATGACTGATCTCCGAGGGGTCGGCGTCGGCGTTCCGCTCGCGGACCGCCGACGTATGGGTTCACCAGCGAACCTAGGCGGTCGGGGCATAGGGATCCAATGCGGATTCCGATGCCCGGTATCGAGGATCCTATGGGCGGCGGAGGAATACTGGCGGGGTGGAACACAGCGACGGCCGGCCCGCCGGCCCCCTCGACCTGAATCTGCTGCGCACCTTCCTCGCGGTGTACCGCTCGGGCTCGTTCACCGGCGCGGCGCAGCTGCTGAGGGTGTCCCAGCCGACCGTGACGACGCAGATGCGGGCGCTGGAACGGCAGACCGGCCGCGAGCTGTTCGAGCGGCTCCCGCGCGGGGTCGCCCCGACCGCGGTCGCCGACGAGCTGGCGGCCCGGGTGTCCGCGCCGCTCGACGAGCTGGCCGTCGTGGCGGGCCCGGACCCCGCGGCGGGCGGGGCCCGGCCGGCCGACCCCGTGCATCTCGCCGGACCGGCCGAACTGCTGTGCACCCGCGCCCTGCCCGCCCTGGCCCCGCTGATGGCCCGGGGCGTCCGGCTGCGCGTCGCCACCGGCCTGACCGACGCCCTGCTGGAGGAACTGCGGGCCGGGCGCCACGACCTGGTCGTCGCCACCACCCGCCCCCGCGGCCGCACCCTGCACGCGGTCCCGCTGACGGACGAGGAGTTCGTCCTCGTCGCCGCCCCGGTGTGGGCCGAGCGGCTGCGGGACCCGCTGGCCGCCGACGGCCCGGCCGCCCTGCTGGGCGTCCCGCTGCTCACGTACGCCGAGGACCTGCCCATCGCCCGCCGCTACTGGCGGCACGTGTTCGGCCGGCGTCTGTCGGGCTCCGCCGCGGTGACCGTGCCCGACCTGCGCGGGGTGCTGGCCGCCGCCGTCGCGGGGGCGGGCGTCACGGTGCTGCCCCGCTACCTCTGCCTCGGCGAACTGGCCTCCGGGGCGCTCGTCGCGCTCCACGAGCCGCCGGACCCGCCGATCAACACGGCGTACCTGGTCCAGCGGCCCGGCGCCGTCGCGAACCCGGACGTGACCGCCGTGCGCGAGCTGCTGCTGAGCGCGGCCCGGCAGTGGTGAGGGACGCTCAGGGACGTTCCCGTGCCCGCCTGAACCGGGCCGGCCCGTCGGCGAGCGCCACGACCGGGTCCGGGTGGTCGAGCGCCGCGCGGTCCGCGCCGGTCAAGGGGCTCCGGGGGAGGGGTTAGTCGCATGCGGCGTGGTCGGCGGGAACGGCGGAGGCGGCCGGGCGGGACCGGCGGGGACCGCTTTCCGCCGCGGCCGGTCAGCGGGCCGGCTCGTGGGCCCGGGCCGCGGCGTCCGCGACCGCCGCCTGGGCGATGTTGCGGGCCATGCCGCCGAAGACGAGCGCGTGGAAGGGCGCCACGCTCCACCAGTAGGCGTGGCCGAGCAGTCCGCGGGGGTGGAACACCGCGCGCTGGTGGAAGCGGGCGCGGCCGTCGGCGCCGGCCTCGGCCCGCAGTTCCAGCCAGGCCAGGCCCGGCAGCCGCATCTCGGCCCGCAGCCGCAGCATCCGTCCCGGCTCGATCTCCTCGACGCGCCAGAAGTCGAGCGAGTCGCCCACCCGCAGCCGGGCGGCGTCCCGGCGGCCCCGGCGCAGTCCCACCCCGCCGGCCAGCCGGTCGAGCCGGCCGCGGACGGCCCAGGCGAGCGGGAAGGAGTACCAGCCGTTGTCGCCGCCGATGCCCTCGATGACCCGCCACAGCGACGCGGGCGGCGCGTCGACGGCGAGGTCGCGGACGTCGGTGTAGAGGCTGCCGCCGGCCCAGCCGGGGTCGGTGGGCAGCGGGTCGCTCGGGGCGCCGGGGACGGAGGCGGAGGACCAGCGGGTGGCGACCTGCGCCTCGCGCACCTTGCGCAGGGCGAGCCGGACCGCCTCGTCGAAGCCCAGGGGATGGCCCGGCGGGTCCGGCACATGGCGGGCGATGTCGTGCTCGTGGCAGACCACCTCGTGCCGCAGCGACTCGGTGAGCGGGCGGGCGATCGAGGCCGGCACGGGCGTGACCAGCCCGACCCAGTGACTGGACAGACCGGGGGTGAGCATCGGCAGCGACACGATCAGCCGGCGCGGAAGCCCGGCGATCGCCGCGTAGCGGAGCATCATCTCCCGGTACGTCAGGACGTCCGGACCGCCGATGTCGAAGGTGCGGCTGACGTCGTCCGGGAGGCGGGCGCAGCCGACCAGGGCGCGCAGCACGTCGCGCACGGCCACGGGCTGGATCCGGGTGTGCACCCAGCTGGGGGTGACCATCACCGGCAGCCGCTCGGTCAGATAGCGCAGCATCTCGAAGGAGGCGGACCCGGAGCCGATCACCACCGCGGCCCGCAGCACGGCGGCGGGCACGCCGGAGTCCAGCAGGATCCGCCCCACCTCGGCACGGGAGCGCAGGTGCGGCGACAGCTCGCGTTCGGGCACGTCGGCCGGGGTGAGGCCGCCGAGGTAGACGATGCGTCGCACGCCCGCCGCCCGGCACCGCTCCCCGAAGATCCGGGCGGCCCTGCGGTCCGTCTCCTCGAAGTCGTCGCCCGAGGCGAGCGCGTGCACCAGGTAGTAGGCGACCCCGACGCCGTCGAGGGCCGCGGCGACCGACGCGGCGTCCGTGACGTCGCCGCGCACGGTCTCGACGTCGCCGGCCCACGGGTGGTCGCGCAGCCGGTCGGGATCGCGGGCCAGACAGCGCACCCGGTGCCCGGCGGCCAGCAGTTCGGGGACGAGCCGGCCGCCTACGTATCCCGTGGCGCCGGTCACCAGGCAGAGCGCTCCGTCGTCGCGGGCCGCTGAGGTCATGGGTCCTCGGTCCTTCGTCTCGTCGGCCCGGGGGCCTGTCCGGCGGTGTCCGCCGGGGCGGGCGACGCCCCGTGGACGATTGCTTGCACATCGCCTCTGCACATCGCTTCCACCCGGGGGCGGCGGGCGGATGCACGCTGGGCTTGTGCGCACGAACGAGTGATCGCGAACGGCGACTACGCTGACCCCGTGGCCACAGCTGACGAGCGTGCGGAGCGGGTGCCGGAAGAGCCGTCCGAGGCGTCCGGCGCGCCGACCGACCTGCACGCCTTCGCCGTCCGGCTGCGGCGGATGAACGGCGAGATCAACCGGCTGGTGCACGGCTTCGCGGGCGACCAGGGACTGCACGCGACGGACGTCCAGGCGCTCGCCGCGATCCTGGACGCGGACGGGCCGATGACCCCCAAGCGGCTGCGCGAGCACCTCGGGCTCACCTCCGGCGCGGTCACCGCGTGCGTGGACCGGCTGGAGCGGGCGGGGCACATCCGCCGGGTCCGGGAGAACGCCGACCGCAGGGTGGTCCACCTGCACTACGCGGACGACGCCCGGTCGGCGGCCCGCGACTACTTCCGGCCGCTGGCCGAGGCGACCCGGGCCGCCCGCGCCCGCTTCACCGAGGAGGAACTGTCGGTGGTGGCGCGCTTCCTCGGCGCGATGGGCGAGGAACTGTCCGGGATCCACGCGCCCGGCCGCTGAGCGGGGCCCGCCCGGCCGGCGCCGGTCGGGAGCACGAGCGTCGCAACGGGGTCGTCGCCGGGCGGACGTGCATCCGGGGACCGGCCGAGGGCAGAAGAACAGGCGACGTCTACGATCGCTCGACGGATGACTTGCTCGATCATCGAGATTGTTTTCCGTCGAGCGTCACGATCGTCGAGCTGTCCGTGACCCGCTGCCCCCGCCCGTCCCGCCTTCGCCGCCCTTGCCCGACCCTCCCCGCCTGCCCCCTCGGAGCTGGAGAACGATGTCTGCCACCCCCCGACGCGCCCGCTGGCTCGTCCCGGTCCTCCTCGTCGCCGTCTGGCTCGGCGTCGGCGGCGTCCTCGGCCCCTACGCGGGGCGGCTGGGCGAGGTCGCCACCAACGACCAGGCCGCCTTCCTGCCCCGCAGCGCCGAGTCGACCGAGGTCGTCACCGCGCAGCGCGCCTTCCGGCAGAAGGAGACGCTGCCGGCGATCGTCCTGTGGACCGCGAGCGGCGAGGCCGCGTCCGGCGCCGGCGGGAAGGCGGCCGGCGGGAAGGCGGACGGCGAGAAGGCGGCCGGCGGCAAGGCGGCCGGCGGGAAGGCGGCAGACGGGGCCGTGCTCGAGGACCGGATCGCGGACGCCGGCCGGGCCCTCGCCCCGCTCGCCCGCGACCGGGACGTCTCGGGCGCGGTGTCGCCCGCACTGCTCTCCGAGGACGGCAGGGCGATCGAGGCCGTGGTGCCGCTGCGCCCCGACCTCGGCGACGATCTCGCCCCCGCCCTCGACCGGATCCGCGCCGCCGCCGAGACGGTCCCCGGCACCACGGTCCAGCTGGCCGGACCGGCCGCGACCCGGGCGGACCTGGGCGACGCGTTCGCCGGCATCGACGGACTGCTCCTCGCCGTCGCCCTCGCCGCCGTCCTCGTCATCCTGCTGCTGGTCTACCGCAGCGTGCTGCTCCCCCTGGTCATCATCTTCAGCGCGGTCCTCGCCCTCGGCCTCGCCTGCGCCGTCGTGTACGCGCTCGCCGACCACGGCCTGGTGCGCGTCGACGGGCAGGTCCAGGGCATCCTCTCCATCCTCGTGATCGGCGCGGCCACCGACTACGCGCTGCTGGTGACCGCCCGCCACCGGGAGGAACTCGCCGCGGGCGCCGACCGGTTCGCCGCCGTCACGGGCGCGCTGCGCGGCTCCTGGGGAGCGATCGTGGCCAGCGCCGCCACCGTCGCCCTCGGGCTGCTCGCACTGCTGCTCAGCGACCTCACCAACAACCGCGCGCTCGGACCGGTCGGCGCCGTCGGCATCGGCTGCGCCGTGCTCAGCGCCCTCACCTTCCTGCCCGCCGCCCTGCTCCTCCTCGGCCGGACCGCCTACTGGCCCTCCCGGGAGCCCGCGGGCAGCAAGGGGCACGGCGTGTGGCGGCGCGTCGCCGACGTCGTCGACCGGGCCCCGCGCCGGGTCTGGGCGGTCGCCCTCGCAGTCCTGCTGGCCGGGGCCGCCTTCGCCCCGGCGCTCGCCTCGCGGGGCACGCCTCTCGACGAGACCTTCGTCGACGACGCCCCCTCCGTCGCCGCGCAGCAGACGCTGAGCCGGCACTTCCCGGGAGGCTCCGGCAACCCCACCGTGATCGTCGCCGACGCCCGCCGCCTCCAGGAGGTCCTCGCCGCGTCGCGGAACACCGAGGGCGTCGCCTCGGCGGCCGCCGTCGCCGCGTCCGGACGTCCGGGCGGCGCCCCCCTGGTGGTCGACGGACGGGTGCGGATCGACGCCACCCTGACCTCCCCGGCCGACGGCGACGAGGCGCTGCGCACCGTGGCCCGCCTGCGCACCTCCCTGCACGCCGTGCCCGGCGCGCACGCCCTCGTCGGCGGCTACACCGCCCAGCGCTACGACACCCTGCGCACCGCCGAGCGCGACCGCACCCTCATCGTCCCCGTCGTCCTCGCCGTCATCTTCCTCATCCTGACGGTGCTGCTGCGCTCGCTGCTGACGCCCGTGCTGCTCGTGGCCACGGTGGCGCTGAACTTCCTCGCCACCCTCGGCGTCTCCGCGCTGGTGTTCCGGCACGTGTTCGGCTTCACCGGCACCGATCCGTCCGTGCCGCTGTACGGGTTCGTCTTCCTGGTGGCGCTGGGCGTCGACTACAACATCTTCCTCATGTCCCGGGTGCGTGAGGAGTCCCTGCGTCACGGCGTGCGCGAGGGCGTCCTGCGCGGCCTGGTCACCACCGGAGGCGTCATCACCTCCGCCGGCGTGGTGCTGGCCGCCACGTTCGCCGCGCTCGGGGTGATCCCGCTCGCCTTCCTCGCCCAGATCGCCTTCATCGTGGCCTTCGGCGTCCTGCTGGACACCCTCGTCGTGCGCTCGCTGCTGGTGCCCGCGCTGGTGCGCGACATCGGCGCCCGCGCCTGGTGGCCCGGACGGCTCGGCCGCGTCCGGGACACGGCGGACGACGCCCCGCCGGCCCGCGGCTGAACATGTTCGCGCCCAACCCGGGAAGCCGGTGTAGGGAGAAGCTGTCCGTTCGCATCGGGAGGTGTCCGCCGCTATGAGCGCGAAGGTCTTGGAGCGATTCCCCGCAGGATCCCCGCGAGGGTCGTGGCCGGCGGAGGAGTACGCGGCACGGCGGCGGGCCGAGGGGGAGCCCGCGACCGTGGTGATGGACCTGAAGTCGGACGCCTTCCTCGTCGTGGTCCCCCTCGGCGAAGAGGACTGACGACCCGTCGGACCGGGAGCCGCCCGGCGGATCCCCTCGGACGGCCCCCGGCGACGCCGGCCGGGCCCGCCCCGGACTCACCCATGGTGGCCACCGGGGCGGCGCCCGGTCGCCGACGGGGGAAGCCGGGCCCGCGCCAAGGGTGTTCGGACGGCGTTCCGGCTCCCGCCCTCGCAACTCCCGCCTCCCGGCTCCGTTACGGCTCCCGCTGGGCAAGACCGCCTGGTCCGCGATGCGAGACCGCCCGGGTTCTTCTTGACGGCCGTCCCGGGCTGCTGCCACGATCAACGACATGACGATGCGACTGGACCTCACGCGGCGACGCCACGTCGACCTCGCGCGTGTCTCCAGCGCCTCCTGTAGCGCCGCGGCCTGATCCCTCCACGCGATCCGCCCGCGCTTCTTTCTTTTCTCCGGCTTTGAGCCGGTAATCCGGTACTTCGGTTCTCCGGTCCGCGGATTCGCCGCTTCAACGGCGCCCGTCCCTCCATGCCCCGGCTCGCCGTCCGTCCGCCCGCCCCGTCCGCCCGGATCCACCGCGCCCGTCTCCCGCCGGCGTCCGCGACATCCGCGGCGCCCGCGGCGTGCGTGCGGTGTGCCCGCAACCACCCGTCCCGCACCAGGAGTTCCGCACGCCCGCCCTGGCCGGCCGGTCCGCCGTCCCCACTGGCGGACCGCCCGCAGCCGCCCGGCAGATCCGACCGCTCCCACCCCGGAGCGCCCCGCCGTGCCGCGGGCGTCCCGGGCTCCTTCGAAAGAGGACCCATGGCCACCGTCCTGTCCGTCTCCGGCAGCCCTTCCGCCTCCTCCCGCACCGGCCGCCTGCTGCGCCACCTCGACCAGCGGCTCGCCGCCCAGGGACACCGGGTGATCCCGCTCGACGTCCGCACGGTCCCAGCCGCGGCCCTGCTCGGCGCGGACTTCCGCCACCCGGCGATCGTCGAGGCGGCCGAACTGTTCGCGCGCGCCGACGGCGTCGTCGTGGCCACCCCCGTCTACAAGGCGTCCTACTCCGGCGTCCTCAAGGCGCTCCTGGACCTGCTCCCGCAGTACGCGCTGGCCGGCAAGACGGTCCTGCCGCTGGCCACCGGCGGCTCCACCGCCCACGTCCTGGCCATCGACTACGCCCTGCGCCCGGTGCTGACCTCCATGGGCGCGGCCCACATCGTGCAGGGCCGGTTCACCCTCGACCAGGACATCACCGCCCACGAGGACGGTTCCGTCACCGTCGCGCCCGCCGCCACCGAGGCCCTTGCCCAGGTCGTCGACGAGTTCTCGGCCGCGCTCGGACGCACGCCGTACCTGGCCGCGGCGAGCTGAACGCGCCGTCCCGCCGCCGGGCCGGTCACCCGGCCAGCGCGGCGAGATGCGCGGTCCGCGAGGCCTGCGTCTGGCCCTGCACCATCAGGAACAGGGCCTCCCTCGCGAGGCGTTGGGCCCGGTTCGTCAGCAGCATCGAACGGCCGCCGCCGGCCACCACCGCCGCCGTGGTGGCAGCCCCCATCAGCTCCGACGCCCGCGCCCTCAGGGCGAGCCGACGCGCACGGTGGTCGTCCGGCGCCGGGGCGTCGGCCAGCGCGTAGGCCTCGTCGCGCAGTGCGGCCAGCCGGGTGCGGAAGGGGGCCGCGGTGTCCTCGTCCAGCAGGGCGAGAGCGCTCCGGGTGACGCCGAACACCGCGGGGCTGACGTTGGCCGTCCTCGCGCGGTCCGTCGCCGCCCATAGCGCGTACGGGGTGCGCAGCGCGACCGCCTCCTCGGGCAGCCACAGGCCGTCCAGCTCCAGGGAGACCGTGCGGGCCGCGGTGAGGGCGGCCAGGCGCATCGGGGCCGACGGCCGCAGGCCGGGCTGCGGGCGGGCCTCGGCGAACGCGAACAGCGCCTCGTCCGCGTCCGTGACGCCGGCCAGCAGCATGACGTCGTTCAGGCCCCACCCCGTGTACCAGGGCACCGTTCCGTCGAAGCGCCAGCCGCCCCGCTCCCGAACGGCCCGCACCGGCGTGCGCGGGTACGCCCGCAGATGCGCGTACGCCACCCCGGACAGCAGCTCCCCGCTCGCCAGCCGGCCCAGCAGCCGCTCGCGCGCCGGGCCTCCGCTCCCGGCCAGCGTGAGCACCGGGGTGTGGTGCTGCGTCTGCACGAACCAGGTCGAGCAGCACGCCCCGGCCAGGATCTCCGCCGTCTCCCGCGCCACCGCCGGGGGCGCCGCCGAGCCCCCGTACTCCTTCGGGGCGTTCAGGCCGGGCAGACCCGAGCGCCTGATCGCGGCCAGGTGCCCGACGGGGACCTCCCCCTGGTCGACGTGTTCGGCCTGCGGGGCGAGGAGCTCGTCGGCCAGCCGCCGGGCGCGGTCGACGAGGGGGTGGGTTGCGGTCATGGGACGCGATTGTTTCCCGGATCCCGGCGCGGGGTGTCGATCCGGGACCGTGCCGTTCGTGTAGGAGATGAGACAAGGGCACGACACGGCACGACACCCCAGGAGGACGCCATGACGCACTACCTGCTCAGCGTGGTCCAGCCCGCCGGCGGCGAACCGCCCGCGGCCGAGGAACTGGCCGGCATCATGCGCCGCGTGCAGGCCTACAACGACGAGCTGCGCGCCGCCGGCGCCTGGGTACAGACGGGCGTGCCGCCCAGCCCGGCGGGGTGGATCATCACCACCGCCCGCAACCGGGCCGTGGACCGGCTGCGCCGCGAGTCCACCCGGGACGCCCGCCAGGCCGAGGCCGTCCTGCTGCACGCCGCCGTACCGCCCGTGGAGGAGGGACCCGTGCGCGACGACCGGCTCCGCCTCGTCTTCACCTGCTGTCACCCGGCGCTTGCCCCGCAGGCGCGGGTCGCCCTGACCCTGCGGCTGCTCGGCGGTCTCACCACCGCCCAGATCGCCCGCGCCTTCCTCGTGCCCGAGCCGACCATGGCGCAGCGACTGGTCCGCGCCAAGGCGAAGATCCGCGACGCCCGCATCCCCTACCGGGTGCCCCGCGACGCCGACCTGCCCGACCGGCTCGGCGCTGTGCTCGCCGTCGTCTACCTGATCTTCAACCAGGGCTGCGAGGGCGACTCCGGGCTGCGCGCGGAGGCCGTCCGCCTGGGCCGGCTGCTGACGGAGCTGATGCCGGACGAACCCGAGGCCACCGGGCTGCTGGCGCTGATGCTGCTCGTCGAGTCGCGGCGCGGCGCGCGCGAGGACGCCGACGGCACGCTCGTGCCGCTGCCCGAGCAGGACCGGGGCCGCTGGGACCGGGACCTGATCGCCGAGGGGCAGGAGCTCGTGCGGCGCTGCCTGCGCCGCGACCGCCCCGGCCCCTATCAGATCCAGGCCGCCGTGCAGGCGGTCCACAGCGACGCCCCGGCCGCCGAGGCCACCGACTGGGACCAGGTGCTGCGGCTGTACGACCAGCTCATGGCCGTCGCGCCGAGCCCGGTGGTGGCGCTGAACCGCGCGGTCGCCGTGGCCGAGACCGAGGGCCCGCGCCCGGCGCTCGACCTGGTCGACGCCCTGCGCCTGGACGGCTACCGCGTCTGGCACGCCGTCCGCGCCGACCTGCTGCGCCGTCTCGGCCGGGCCGCCGAGGCGGCGGCCGCCTACGACGCGGCCCTCGCGCTGAGCGAGAGCCCGGCGGAGCGCGCCTTCCTGGAGCGGCGACGGCGAGAACTGCCCGCCGATCCGGGAATGCATGGCGGCGACTGAAAGGTTGGCATATACATCGAGCTGACGCTCGTGTCGACACCGCAGGCCGTGAGGCCCACACGACCCAGGGCCGACAGGCCCGTGCACCCTCAGCGAGGCACCGTGACCACCGCAGCCACCATCGAACAGCCCGCCGACGTCGTCGCCCGACTGCGCGCCGCCTTCCGCACCGGCCGCACCAGGCCCGTCGCCTGGCGCACGGACCAGCTGCGCCGGCTGCGCGCCCTGCTCACGGACCAGGGCGCCGAACTCGCCGCCGCCCTCCACGCCGACCTGGGCAAGAGCTCCGCCGAGGCCTACCGCACCGAGATCGACTTCACCGTCCGCGAGATCGACCACACCCTGGAGCACCTGGACGGATGGCTGAGCCCCGAGGCCGCCCCGGTCCCGGCCCACCTCGGCCCCGACGCCCGCGCCTGGACGCTGGTCGAGCCGCTCGGCGTCGTCCTGGTCATCGCGCCCTGGAACTACCCCGCCCAGCTCCTGCTCGCCCCGCTGGTCGGCGCCCTCGCCGCCGGCAACGCGGTGGTCGTCAAGCCCAGCGAACTCGCGCCCGCCACCTCGGCCGCGCTGGCCCGGCTGCTGCCGGCGCACCTCGACACCGAGGCGGTCGCCGTCGTCGAGGGCGGCGTCCCGGAGACCACCGCCCTGCTCGCCGAGCGCTTCGACCACATCTTCTACACCGGCAACGGCGCCGTCGGCCGCGTGGTCCTGCGCGCCGCCGCCGAACACCTCACCCCGGTCACCCTCGAACTCGGCGGCAAGTCACCGGCGTTCGTCGACCACGACGTCGATCTCGCCGTCGTGGCCGACCGGTTGGCCCGCGGCAAGTTCCTCAACGCCGGGCAGACCTGCGTCGCCCCCGACTACGTCCTGACCGACCCGCGGACGGCCGCCGCCCTCGAACCCCTCCTGAAGAACGCGGTCGAGACGCTGTACGGCGCCGACCCGCAGTCCTCCGACGCCTACGGACGCATCGTCAACGAACGCCACTTCGACCGGCTCAGCGGTCTGCTCGGCTCGGGCCGGGTCGTGGTCGGCGGCGGCGGGGACCGCGCGGACAAGTACATCGCGCCGACCGTGCTCGCCGACGTCGACCCGAAGTCGCCCGTCATGCGGGAGGAGATCTTCGGCCCGATCCTGCCGATCGTCACGGTCGAGGACCTGGACGAGGCCATCGGCTTCGTCAACGACCGCGACAAGCCGCTCGCCCTCTACGTCTTCACCGAGTCCGACGACACCCGGGACCGCATCGCCGCCGAGACCTCCTCGGGCGGCCTGGGCCTCGGTCTCCCGCTGGCCCATCTCACCGTCTCCGACCTGCCGTTCGGCGGGGTCGGCGAGAGCGGCATGGGCAGCTACCACGGGCGCTACTCCATCGAGACGTTCAGCCACCGCAAGGCGGTGCTGGAGAAGCCGCTGAGCTGAACGGCGGCCGCGACGGGCGACGGTGGCCGGGGCGGGCGGTCGGCGGGAGGCGTCACGGTCGGTCACGCGGGCGGCCTCACCGGCCGTTCACGGGGCGGGTGGTGACGGTCCGTGACGGCCGACGGGCCGAAGCGGACACGAGTGGGCCGAAGTAGTCCGCCGAGGGGCAGCAACGGAACCGGACTTGGCCCGGAACGGAACGCTCCGTAGTCCGATCCGGCCAAATCCATCGGACTTTCGAATCCGGCTGCACGAAACCCCGCCGCCGGACGCCGTGGTGGCAGAAGGTGTGACCGACGCCTTCCGGGGCCCGTGGGTCCCGCACAGCCAGCGGAAGGACCGACGGGTCCGTGAACGACCAGTTCGAACAGCTCACCCGCGACTTGGCGCTCTCCCTGCTCGCCCTGCGGGTCTTCGGCCCCCAGGCCCTCTCCCTGGGACGCCGGTTCGTCGCCGCGCTCGTGAGGGTGGGCGTCCGTGAGATGGACCGCCGCCTCCCCGGGGGCGACCGGTGACCCAGGAGGAGCTGCGCCCCGCAGCGGACCCGCCCACGCCCCGGCTGTCCCTGGACTTCAGCGCCTTCCACCAGATGCACCGCCCCCTCTACGTACGCGAGGCCGAGCGCTGTCTGCGCTGCCGCGCGGACGCCGAGGAGGCGGTCGACGAGGCGTTCGTCCAGCTCGCCAGGGAGTGGTCGCGGATACTGCGCGCCGAGAACCCCGCCGCCTACGCGTGGCGCGTGATGAAGAACCGCGTCATCGACCACGCGAGGGCCCGCGGCCGGCGGGCCACGCTGATGGACACCGCCGTCTTCGAGACCGTCACCCTCCAGGGCGCCGAGGACGCCTACGAGGTGATCGAGCAGAACCTGCGGCTGTTCCACGCGATCTCCACGCTGCCCGAGCGCCAGCGCGACGTCGTCCGGCTGCGCTACTGCGAGGGCTACAGCACCGCGGACGTGGCCTTCCACCTGGGCATCACGGAGGCCGGGGTGCGCTCCCTGGAGCGCTACGCCAAGCGCCGGCTGCGGGAGATCTACACCAGGTGCGCCGAGGAGGAGGCGGAGCGGTCATGACCTTCGACACCACGGGTGACATCGACACCCTGCTGGCCCGGGCGCGGCTGACGCCCACGGCCCCCTACCGCCGCTCGGACATCGAGGCGGCCGAAGCCCGGATCGCCGCCCGCGTCGCGGCGGACGCCGCCGACGAGCACCCGGCGGGGGCGCGCCCGCGGCCCGCACCGGCCGCCCGGCGCACCCCGCGCACGCACCCCGCGGCCCGGGACCTCGCGGCGCTGTGCGAGGCGCTGCTCACCCGCACCGGAGCGCCGGACGGCCTCGGCGGCTTCCTCGGCAGCGCCCTGCCCGAACCCTCCGGGGCGCGGATCCTGGGCAGCCTGCTCTTCCTGGCCGGGTGCGAGGACGGCGCCCGCTTCTGGTGGCAGTACGGCGCGGGCGCGTCCGACACCGTCTCCTCGTACTGCCTCTACCTCCACCACCGGTCGATGGGGGAGGACGAGGAGGCCGACTGGTGGCTGAGCCACACGGAGATCACTCCCGCCACGCTGAGCCGGGAGGCCACCGAGGTCGAGATCGCCACCGCGCTGCACGTGCTCAGCGGACTGCGGCGCGGCCACCGCGGACTGCCGAAGGCGCTGCGGGCGCTGGTGGAGTACGTGCCGGCCGTGGTCGGCTTCGTCGACGACGACCTGGACCTGCCCCTCCCCGACGCGGACCTGGCCGGGATCGTGGCGGCGGCCCTGGCGCACGGCGCCGCGCCGGACGGCCAGCGACGGCGGGCCAGGGCCGTCGCACTGCCCGAACGCCGCGAACCCGCCGTGCACACGGTCACCTCGGCCACCCCCCGCGCGGGCCGGCAGTGGAGCCGAGACGTCTCGGAGGCACTGCGCCGATGCGAGGAGACAGTGGCGCACTGAGGCGCCGCCGTCGGGGCCCGCCCCCACCTCGCCGAGAACGTGGCCGCCGGGGCACTGCGCCTCACGGCGGAGGAACTGCGCCGCCTGGACGCGGCCCACCGCGCGGCCGGTGAGGCCGGGCAGACCGGGCAGACCGGGCAGACCGGTCACGACGGCGAGGTCGGTCCAGGCGCTCGCGACGACAAGGCCGGTCAGGACGGGCGTGACGGCGCGGACTGATCCCGCCGCAGCGCCGCGCGGCCGGCGGACGCCGAGCCGCGCGGGGGAGAGTGGCGCGCGGGAGGTTTTACGTATAACCTCACCCGTCAACCCCTTCCGGAGAATCACTCCGGACCGCTCCGCGCCCGCCCGTGAAAGGTCCCGATGAGCCGCATCGCCCTGGTCACCCTCGTCGTCGACGACTACGACGAGGCGATCCGCTTCTACACCGGAGCGCTCGGCTTCCGGCTCGTCGAGGACGAGCCCCGCGCCGACGGCGCCCGCTGGGTCGTCGTGCGGCCGGGGGACCGCCAGGAGGGCGTGGGGCTGCTGCTCGCCCGCGCCAAGGACGACGCCCAGCGCGCCCGCGTCGGGGACCAGACCGGCGGTCGGGTCGGCTTCTTCCTGCACACCGAGGACTTCGCCGGCGACCACGCCCGCATGCTGGCCGCCGGCGTGACCTTCCTGGAGGAGCCCCGCCACGAGCCCTACGGCTCCGTCGCCGTCTTCCAGGACCTGTACGGGAACCGCTGGGACCTGCTCCAGCCGGCCACCGCCTGAGCACCGCCCGCCGAACCACTCGCCGAGGAACACGCACATGACCGCGCCCCGCATCGACACCGACACCCTCCGCCGGCTCCCCAAGGCCGTCCTGCACGACCACCTCGACGGCGGCCTGCGCCCCGCGACCGTCGTGGAACTCGCCGAGGCGGTCGACCACACCCTGCCCACCACCGACCCCGACGAGCTGGCCGCGTGGTACTTCGAGGCCGCCAACTCGGGCGACCTGGTGCGCTACATAGCCACCTTCGAGCACACCCTCGCCGTCATGCAGACCCCGGAGGGCCTGCTGCGCACCGCCGAGGAGTACGTCCTCGACCTCGCGGCGGACGGCGTCGTCTACGGCGAGGTCCGCTACGCCCCCGAGCTGATGCTGAACGGCGGACTGACGCTCCCCGAGGTCGTCGAGACGGTCCAGGAGGGCCTCGCGGCCGGCATGGCCAAGGCGGCGGCGGCCGGGACGCCGGTCCGGGTCGGCACGCTGCTGTGCGGCATGCGGATGTTCGACCGGGTGCGCGAGGCGGCGGACCTCGCGGTGGCCTTCCGTGACGCGGGCGTCGTCGGCTTCGACATCGCCGGCGCCGAGGACGGCTTCCCGCCCGCCGACCACCTCGCCGCCTTCGAGCACCTGCGCCGCGAGAACGTGCCCTTCACCATCCACGCGGGCGAGGCCCACGGCCTGCCCAGCATCCACCAGGCGCTCCAGGCGTGCGGCGCCCAGCGCATCGGCCACGGCGTCCGCATCACCGACGACATCGTGGACGGCAAGCTCGGCCGGCTCGCGGGCTGGGTGCGCGACCGCCGCATCGCGCTGGAGATGTGCCCGACCTCCAACCTCCAGACCGGCGCCGCCGCCTCGATCGCCGAGCACCCGATCACCGCCCTGAAGGACCTCGGCTTCCGCGTCACCCTCAACACGGACAACCGTCTGGTCTCCGGCACCACGATGACCCGCGAGATGGCCCTGCTGGTCCAGCACGCGGGCTGGGGCGCCGAGGACCTGCGCACGGTCACGGTCAACGCCCTCAAGAGCGCGTTCATCCCGTTCGACGAGCGCAACGCCCTCATCGAGGACGTCGTCCTGCCGGGCTACGCGTCCGCGCTCTGAAGGATCCCGCGGACGTAGGCGGCCTGTCCGACGTGCTGAAGATCGTCGGACAGGACGCTGACCAGCCGCACGCCCAGCGTGACCGGCGGATCCCAGCGTTCGTCCACGACGCGTTCCAGGTCCGCCGCGGTGAGCGCGCGCAGCGCCGTCAGGGTCTGCGCGTGCACCGCGTCGTGGTACCCGGTCAGCAGAGCTGCGTCCGGGACCTGCACCTTCGCCACCTGCGCGCTGCTGTGGCCGTACCCGGTGTCCTCGGGCGGCAGGTCCAGGCCGAACCGCTTCTCCCAGTCCTGGGCGAGCCACACCTGGTCGAGCCCGAAGGCGCCCGCGACATGGTCGTCCTGGACCCGGGTCAGATGCCACACCAGCCAGGCGACCGAGTTGGCCCCCGGGGCGGGCCGGGCGTCGAGGACGTCGGGTCCCAGGTCCCCGGCGGCCGCGTGGACCTCTTCCCGGATGCGGTCGAAGCCGTCGATGAGGATGTCCTTGGCATGCATACGTCCACCATCGCGCAGCGCGCGCTCATCCGCCTCCCGTTTCCAGCAGCCCCATCAGCGCCCTGGCCGCGGGGCTGGTCGCCCGGACGGGCGGCAGCAGGGCGACCGTCTCGTAGGCCGCGTCGCCCGTGCCCTCGAGGGCCAGGGCGGTGAGCGCCTCGCGCTTGTGCCGGAAATGGCGCGGCACGACCGCGACGCCCAGGTTCTCGTCCACCAGGTCCAGCAGGTCGTGCACGTCGTTGACCTCCAGCGCGACCGTGCGCCGCACCCCCGCCTCGGCGAACGCGGCGTCCGTGGCGCGCCGCGGCCCCCAGTCGGGATGGAAGTCGACGAACGCCTCGCCGGCCAGGTCCTGCGGCGTCACCGCAGCCGGCGCCCCGGCGAGCCGGTGGTCGGGATGGCACAGCACGTACATCGGCTCGGCGGCCAGCGGCACGCAGCGCAGCTGATCGGTGTCGGACTGGGTGCGGTAGGCGAACGCCAGGTCCAGGCGGCCGGCCGTCACCTCCTCGCCGAGGGCGCCCGAACCCGTCTGGCGCAGCCGGATCTCCACATCGGGGTGGCGCCGCCGGAACGCCGCGAGGAGCCCCGCCACGTGCACCCCGGCGATGCACTGCTCGGTGCCCACCGAGAGGGTGCCGCGGACCACGCCCTGGACGGCGGCCACCGCCTCGTGCGCCGCCCGCACCTGCGCCAGGACGCGCTCCGCCTCGGCCAGCAGCGCCCGGCCCGCCTCCGTCAGCGTCACCCTGCGGGTGGTCCGCACGAACAGGGGCGCGCGCAGCTCACGCTCCAGCGCCCGGATCGACGCCGACAGCCCCGACTGGGAGACCATCAGACGTTCGGCGGCACGGGTGAAATGCCGGTCCTCGGCGACGGCGACGAAGTGCTGGAGGTGGCGCAGTTCCATGATTGAGAAGCCTAGCCGCTGAATCGCATCGCATTCTTCTGTTGGACCACTGCCCGCGGGCGGGGTGAGAGTGGGAGGAGGTTCGGAGAAGATCGTCCCGGACCGGATCGTCGTGCCAACCCCCTGGAGTCGCGTTGTACACCGCACACCCCGACCGTTACGCGGACATGCCCTACCGGCGCACCGGACGCAGCGGCCTGAAGCTCCCCGCGCTGTCGCTCGGCCTGTGGCACAACTTCGGCCCGGACCGCCCGGTCGAGACCCAGCGGGCGATCCTGCGCCGCGCCTTCGACCTCGGCATCACCCACTTCGACCTGGCCAACAACTACGGCCCGCCGCCCGGCGCCGCCGAGTCCGCGCTCGGCTCCTTCCTCAGGAGCGACTTCGGGGCGTACCGCGACGAGCTGGTCATCTCCACCAAGGCCGGCTATCTGATGTGGCCCGGCCCGTACGGCGAGTGGGGCTCGCGCAAGTACGTGCTGTCCTCCCTCGACCAGAGCCTGTCGCGCATGGGCCTGGACTACGTGGACGTCTTCTACTCGCACCGCCCCGACCCGGAGACTCCCCTGGAGGAGACGATGGGCGCCCTGCACTCCGCGGTGCAGCAGGGCAAGGCGCTCTACGTCGGCGTCTCCAACTACTCGGCCGAGCAGACCCGGGAGGCGGCCCGCATCCTCGGCGACCTGGGCACCCCGCTGCTCATCCACCAGCCCCGCTACTCGATGCTGGACCGCCGTCCGGAGACCGAGGGCCTGCTCGACGCCCTGGACGAGCTCCAGGTCGGCTCGATCGTGTTCTCCCCGCTGGAGCAGGGCCTGCTGACCGGCCGCTACCTCAACGGCATCCCCGAGGACTCGCGGGCGGCGAGCGACAGCCCCTTCCTCAGCTCCGACGCGGTCACCGAGGAGCTGGTCGGCAGACTGCGCGCCCTCAACGCCATCGCCGAGTCGCGCGGCCAGTCCCTCGCCCAGCTCGCCCTGGCCTGGGTGCTGCGCGGCGGCCGGGTGACCTCCGCCCTCGTGGGCGCGAGCAGCGCCCGCCAGATCGAGGACAGCGTCGGCGCGCTCGACCGGCTCGACTTCGCGGACGAGGAACTGGCCCGCATCGACGCCGTGATCAACGGTTGATCTACGGGGTTGATCAACGGTTGATTCCCGGCTGCCACGGTTGATCTGCTGGTGATCCACGGCTGTCCGGCGGGGCGTTCGTGACGTCCGCGCGGGGCGGCGGCGAATTCGGCATTCAGCGTTCCGTTCTGCGGTCCGGTCCGCCGTTCCTTCCGCCGTCCTGCCCGTTGTGACGCCGGCGGTTTCCGCAGCCGCTCACGATCTCCTCCGCTCCCGGTGATCCCTTTTCGGGTGGGCCTCCGGGAGCGGGGGAATTGTTGTTTCGGCGTCTCGGCTTTCCGCCGGCACGCGGTCCAGGAATCCGAGGACGGCCGTGATCCGGCCCCACGCGTCGAGGGTGATGACGTCGGATCCGGCCACCGGCGCCACTCTGCGGCCGAGAGGCTCCGCCGTCCCCGCCCACCAGTTCCCAGGAGAACAGGGCTCATGGCCCACGGCGTCGGCGAGAGGGTCGGTGTACCCGGCGTCAGCCGCCCACGCTGCGTCGACAGCCTTGGCCAAAGCCTCGGGACGGCGGGTGTTCCATGCCGCGAAGCAGCGGGCGACGGCGTTTTCGTGGCGTGCGGTGTCCGCGGAGATGGTGGATCAGCCTCCGTCGAGGTCGTCGTCACTGGTCGGAACCGGGATCCGGCTCTGCGTCGATCCGGTCCCCCCGGCCTTCCCCGGGTCCGACGCGCGGGTCGATTGCCCGACGGGTGATGACAGCGCTCACCGACCGGTGCCGCATTCCGGCCACGATCGAGGGGGAATATGCCAAGAGACTGGCCAAAAAGACATGGTGACAGTGTTTCAGCAGTGAACATACTCGAACGTCAGGGAACCGTTCCGTCATAGGAGCCGCACGGAAAGCGAGGCACCGCCGGCAAACGAGCACCGGGGGAGAGGGACGTGCACGACGAATTCCTGTGCCATGTCACCGCGTACGGCGTCTGCGACGGCCGCCGCATCGGCGTACCGCTCGGCACCTACCGGGCTCCGACGCTGGCTCTCGCCCTGTGGTGGCTGCGGGACCGGGCGTCCTGGATGGCCGAACGGCTCGATCCGCAGCCGGACGACGGGCACGTCCCGCGGGGCGCGCTCGTCCCGGTCGCCGACACCGTGCGCGACGTGCCCGCACTGCTGCGAGCCTGGTGCGCCGACCCGGACCGGCAGGAGCAGGTGGGCGACGAGCTGGCGGGCGGCCGGCTGGTGCGCATCGCAGTCAGCGACGACACCACCGAATACGAACTGCTCGCCGAGTCGGTCGACGCGCTGCGCATGCAGCGGACCCTGCCGGCGCTCGTCCTCCCCGTCGGCTGACCGGCCCGGCGCCGCGCCCCCGAGCCGGGCACGGGCCACCCGGGCCGACCGGGCGGCCCGAGTGGCCCGCCGCGGTCGCGGACAGGATGTGAGGCACTCCATGGTCGTTGCGTGCGGGAGGTGATAAATGAGGGGGACTGCACCACGCGACTCGGGGTACGAGCACTGGTGCACAGCAGCGTCCGGCACGTCCGGCCTCGTAGAGAGAAACGCATGATCGAGCACATCGAGCACCTGGACGGGGCAGTGATACCGATTGGTTTCGATGTACCCGTGGAACCGCTCAGGCGGGCTGCGCACTACACCGGCGAGCCTGGCTGCATAGCCGAGGCCCGCGCGTTCGCCTCCCACTTCGTGGAGCAGCTGCGGACCGAGTGGTGTGCCACGGCCGGCGACCGGGTGGTCGGCGAGGTCATGCTCGTGGTCAGCGAACTGGTCACCAACGCCGACCGGCACAGCAACGGGCCCTACATCCTGGAACTGGAGGGCACGGACTCCTCCGTCACGGTCTGCGTGTACGACAGCAGCGACGCGCTCCCCATGCGGTACCCCAAGGACCCCGAGCGGATCGGCCGGCACGGTCTGGAGATCGTGCACGCCGTGGCCGCGGAGGTCACCGCCGAGCGCGTCCCGGTCGGCAAGCGCGTCCGCGCGGTGCTGAAGCTCGAAGCCTAGTCAGGCCGGTGGGGCGGCCCCGCCCCACACCGGTCCACTCCAGCAGATCCACTCCCGCACGCCGCGCCGCGGCATGCCGACGAACCTGTGCTCGTCGCCCTCGCAGACCTGGCCCTCGCCGCCCCGGACCCCGTCGGGGCCGTTTTCGCCGAGCGGGCCCTTGTCGAGCAGGTACCGCTCGTCGAGCGGACCCCGTGCAGGTCAGGTCGGCGTCTTCCAGAAAACGGCTGATGGCGCTTCCCCGGCGCTCAGTACGGCGGTCGTGGCCGTCGGGCCGGACACGGCCGCCGTCACGCCGTCAGGCGCAGCCCATCTCGCCCAGCATGCCCTCGCGCAACCGGGCGATGATCCGCTTGATCAGGCGGGAGACGTGCATCTGGGAGCAGCCCAGCCGCTCGCCGATCTCCGCCTGGGTGGCCTCCTCCACGAACCGCATGTGGATGATCTGCCGGTCGCGCTCGCTCAGCTCGGCCATGAGGGGGGCCAGCGAGTGGTAGTCCTCGACGAGGCGCAGTCCCTCTTCCTCCACGCCGATGAAGTCGGCGAGGACCGACTCGCCGTTCTCCGGGCCGTCGCCGGTGAGCGCGGCGTCGAGGGAGGAGGAGTTGTAGCCGTTGGCGGCGATCTGGGCCTCGACGACCTGGGCCTCGGCGATGTTCATCAGCGTGGCCAGCTCGGCCACCGTGGGCTCCCGGTCGAGGCGGCTGGCCAGCTCTTCGCGCGCCTTGGCCAGCTCGACGCGCAGCTCCTGGAGCCGGCGCGGCACGTGGACCGCCCACGTCGTGTCCCGGAAGAACCGCTTGATCTCGCCGACGATGTAGGGGACCGCGAACGACGTGAACTCGACCTCGCGGGCCACCTCGAACCGGTCGATGGCCTTGATCAGGCCGATCATCCCGGTCTGGACGATGTCGTCCATGTCGTCCCCGCGGCCCCGGAAACGGCCGGCCGCGAACCGCACCAGCGACATGTTCATCTCGATGAGCGTGTTGCGCGCGTACTGGTATTCGTGCGTGCCCTCTTCGAGCACCGCGAGTCGCTGGAAGAACTGCCGGGACAGTTCGCGGGCGTCGCGCGGGGCGATGCTGCGGGGCTCCTCGATGCCCGGCAGCGGCGCGCCGTCCGTGCTCGCACCGGCGCCGCCCTCGACGACCTCTGCCTCCGACCGGTTCACGGCGGTCTGCATGGTCTCTCCCTCGACAGTCACGGTTCGACGTCTGTTGCTCTCGGTCCGTGAGCGAACACCCGTGTGCACGCCCGTTCAGGTGGCGGGTACCCGCTCCTCGCGGACCCATGCACGCGGACGGGGGCGAATTCGGGGCGGGAGACCACCCCCGTGGATCTCCCGCCCAGGCCCGGCGGACTCCCGCCCCAGGCCCGGCGGATCTCCCGCGCCGGGGCCCGGCGGATTCCACCGAGGGCGCAACACCGCACCCTTGCGGGACCCACCGGCCCTCCTAGGCTTGAGAGGTGAGCAATCAAGAGGTGAGCAGCCGCCGACCGGACCGCGCACGGGTGATCCCGTTGCGCCCGCCCTCCGCCCGGCCACACGTCCCGGCCTCCGCGCCCGCCCCCGTTCCGGCCGCCTCCCGGCCCGCCGTCCGGGAGCCCCTGTGGCGGGACCTGATCGGGGACGTCCTGCGCCGCGAGCGCCAGGCGCAGGAGCGCACGCTCAAGGACGTCGCCGACGCCGCCCGCATCTCCCTGCCCTACCTCTCGGAGGTCGAGCGCGGCCGCAAGGAAGCCTCCTCGGAGGTCCTCGCGGCCGCCGCCCAGGCCCTCGGCCTGAGCCTGGGCGACCTGCTGACCCGGGCCCAGGGCGAGCTGATCAGGCTCGCCGGCCGGCATCCCGTGCGAAGCCGCACGACGCCCGCCTCCTCGCACGACGGGCTCTGCCTGGCCGCCTGACGCGTTCCCGGGGCCGGCGTCTCACACCTTGGCGAGACGCCGGCTCACCACCTCGTCGGCGAGCCCGTAGGCCACCGCCTCCTCGGCGGTGAACACCTTGTCGCGGTCCATGTCGGCGCGCAGCGTCGTGATGTCGTGGCGGGTGTGCCGGGCCAGCACCTCCTCCACCTGGGCGCGGATGCGGACCATCTCCTTGGCCTGCAACGCCAGGTCCGACACCGTGCCCTGCCGCCCGCCGCTCGCGGGCTGCCCGAGCAGCACGCGCGCGTGCTCCAGCACGAACCGCCGGCCTGGGTCCCCGCCCGCGAGCAGCACGGCCGCCGTCGAGGCCGCCTGCCCGACGCAGAACGTCGAGATCGGGGCCTGCACGTACGTCATCGTGTCGTAGATCGCCATCAGCGAGGTGAACGAGCCGCCGGGGGAGTTGAGGTAGATCGCGATCTCGCTCTCCGGGGCCGACGACTCCAGATGGAGCAGTTGCGCGATGACGACGTTGGCGACGCCGTCGTCGATCTCCGTGCCGATGAAGATGATCCGCTCGGACAGCAGCCGGCTGAACACGTCGTAGGACCGTTCGCCCTGCGGGGTGCGCTCGACGACGTTCGGAATCGTGTAGGTCCCCATGTCACAGCCCCATCCGTCGCTTGGAGGCGGTGGGCTGGACGTCCGCGAGGGACTCCACGACCCGGTCCACCATGCCGTACTCCCTGGCCTGCTCGGCCGTGAACCAGCGGTCGCGGTCCCCGTCGCGGGAGATGGTCTCCGGGGACTGGCCGGTGTGCTCGGCGGTGATCCGCTCGATGGTCCGCTTGGTGAACTCCAGGTTCTCGGCCTGGATCTCGATGTCCGCGGTGGTGCCGCCGATCCCGGCCGACGGCTGGTGCATCATGACCCGCGCGTTGGGCAGCGCGTACCGCTTGCCGGGCGCGCCGACGCTCAGCAGGAACTGGCCCATGCTGGCCGCGAACCCCATGGCGAGGGTCGAGACGTCGTTGGGGATCAGCTGCATCGTGTCGTAGATCGCCAGCCCGGCGTGCACCGATCCGCCCGGACTGTTGATGTACAGGCTGATGTCGGTACGCGGGTCCTCGGCCGACAGGATCAGCAGCTGGGAGCAGACCCGGTTCGCGGAGACCTCGTCGACCTGGGTGCCGAGCAGGACGATGCGTCGTCCGAGCAACTGGGCGGCCAGCTGGTCGTCGAACCGGGTGGGCGCCGTGTCGCCCTCCTCGGCCCGGGGGGCGAACGTGGTGAGTGGAGTCATCGGTTCTCCTCGTCGTGGCGCGGATGCCGTCGGCTCCACTGTCGACCGGGAACCGGGCCCGGAGGCCGTTTCTCTGCCCGCGGCAGATTCGCTGCGGGCAGAGCCCCCGCCCGCGCCGCCCGCAGGCGTTGCGCCGAGGGCCGGGGAGAACGCGCCCCGGCCGTCGACCGATGAGTTTTCGGGCCTGCCGGAGTCGACACCCCAGACCGGACACCCCAGACCGGACAACCCAGACCGACCGCGTCACACGCCCAGGAGGTATTCGATGACCACCGACGGATTCACCACGTGTCTCTGGTTCGACGGCCAGGCCGAGGAAGCCGCCCACTACTACGTCTCGATCTTCAAGAACTCCTCGATCGGCAGCATCGGCCGCTACAACGAGGCCGGTCCCGGCCCGGCCGGCTCCGTGCTGGCCGTGGAGTTCACGGCCAACGGACAGAAGTTCGTCGGGATCAACGGCGGCCCGCAGTTCACCTTCAGCGAGGCGATCTCCTTCCAGATCCACTGCGCGGACCAGGAGGAGGTCGACCACTACTGGGCCAAGCTCACCGAGAACGGCGGCGAGCCCGGCCCGTGCGGCTGGCTGAAGGACCGGTACGGCCTGTCCTGGCAGGTCGTCCCGGACGGGGTGATCGAGATGATCAGCGACCCCGACCCCGAGAAGGCCGCCCGCACCACCCGGGCGATGTACGCCATGGGCAAGCTCGACGTCGCCGCCCTGCGCAGGGCCTACGAGGGCGCCGAACAGCCGGGCGCGTAGGGCGCGTCGGCCGTTCGGGCCTCGGCCAGGATCTCGCGGATCACATGCCGGGAGTTCTCCGCGAGCGCCGGGTTGGTCTCCCAGTAGTACGGCAGCTGGATGAGCGAGATCGACAGCGCCCAGCCCCGGCCGCGCGCCCACTCGGCGTCGTCCGCGCCCACGGCCGCGCGGAACGCGCCGCGCGCCGGGGCGGGCAGCAGGTTCCACGCGACGATCAGATCGACGGCCGGGTCGCCGACGCCGGCGACGCCGAAGTCGATCACCGCGCTGAGCCGCCCGTCCCGGACCAGCACGTTCCCGGGGGAGAGGTCCCCGTGGGCCCACACGGGCGGCCCCGCGTGCCCGGGCGTCCGCAGCGCCTCCTCCCACAGGGCGGTGACCGCGTCGACGTCGATCCGTCCGGTGAGCCGGGCGAGGGCGTCGCGGGTCGGCCCGTCCCGCTCGGCCAGGGGAACGCCCCGGCTGTTGGGCGGCCCGCCCCGCGCGTCGATCCCGCGCAGCGCGGTGACGAACGCCGCCAGTTCCGCCGCCAGCGTCAGCGGCCGGTCCAGGGCGCCCGCGACCGGGTTGCGGCCGTCCAGCCAGCGGTAGACCGACCACGGCCAGGCGAACCCCTCTCCCGGGCCGCCCCGCGCGAGCGGCTGCGGCGCGGCCACCGGCAGCGCGGGCCCGAGCCGGGTCAGCCACTGCTGCTCGTGTCCCACGCTCTCGACCGCGCCGGGATGGCGGGGCAGTCGCACCACCTTGTCGTCGCCCAGCCGGAACATCGCGTTCTCCGTGCCGGAGGAGGCCAGCCGCCGCACGGGCAGCCCGGCCCAGCGCGGGAACTGGGCGGCGACGAGCCGGCTCACCAGTTCGGAGTCGAGGTCGACCTCGTCCGGACGCATCTTCTTCACAGCGGCGCACACGCACCCCATTGGACGAGTCCGGCCGACCCGCCGTCCAGCGAATTCACGGCCCGGCCCCGCCCGCGCCCGCCCCCGTCGCCCGCCGGCGCCCGTCGGCGGCCCGTGTGCTCGACGCGCGGGCCGGGGGCCGGATGGCTAGCGTGAGAACCCGGACCGGCCCCGCCGCACCCCGCCGTCGGCCGCGCGGCATCCCCGTCCTGTCTCCACCGCACCGTTCCGTGTCCGTCTCATCAGGAGGGCCGTCGTGATGGCCGTACGACCAGAGGGGGCCCCTTGCTGGGCCGACGCGATGTTCAGCGACGTGGAGGGCGCCAAGAGGTTCTACGGCGACGTCCTCGGCTGGACCTTCGGCGAGGCGACGTCGGAGTACGGGAACTACACCCAGGCCTACGTCGACGGCAAGGCGGTGGCCGCCGTCGTCCCGCCGATGCCCGGTCAGGAAGGGCAGTCCCAGTGGTGCCTGTACCTCGCCTCCCCGGACGCCGCCGCGACCGCGGCCAGGATCCGTGAGCACGGCGGCGAGGTGCTGATGGAGCCGATGCAGGTCGGCGAGTTCGGCACGATGTGCCTGGGCCGCGAACCGGGCGGCGCGGTGTTCGGGGTGTGGCAGGCGGGCGTCCACGAGGGCTTCGAGGCCCCGCCCGAGCAGCCCGGCGCGTTCTGCTGGGCCGAGGTCTTCACCCGCGAGCCCGAGAAGACGGACGCGTTCCTCCCGGCCGTCTTCCCGTACAAGGCCAAGCAGATGCGGGACGACGCCGTCGACTTCCGCATGTTCGAGATCGGCGGCGACACCGTGCTCGGCCGCATGCGGATGGGGGAGGAGTTCCCGCCCGAGGTGCCGCCGTACGTCAACGTCTACTTCACCGTCGACGACTGCGACGAAGCGGTGGCGCGGGCCGCCCGGCAGGGCGGTGTGCTGCGGTTCGGCCCCATGGACACGCCGTTCGGCCGGTTCGCGGCCCTCAGCGACCCGCAGGGCGCGAACTTCTCGGTGATCGACGTGACCAGGACGGCCGGGGAGATGCCGCAGGCCGACGAGGTGCCGTGACCCCACGGCCGGCGGACCGTACACCCCGGCCGCGCGGCCGGGGCCGTCGAGGGCCCATGGCATGATCGTGCGCATGCGTGAACGAGTGGTGGCCGCGTGCGACGGGGCCTCGAAGGGGAACCCGGGTCCGGCGGCCTGGGCGTGGGTGGTCGCGGACGACGCCGAGGCGCCGGCCCGCTGGGAGGCGGGCCCGCTCGGCAGAGCCACCAACAACGTCGCCGAACTCACCGCGCTGGAACGCCTCCTGGCGGCTACCGACCCGGCCGTGCCGCTGGAGGTCCGCATGGACTCCCAGTACGCCATGAAGGCCGTCACCACCTGGCTGCCCGGCTGGAAGCGCAACGGCTGGAAGACGTCCGCGGGCAAGCCGGTCGCCAACCAGGAACTGGTGGTGCGCATCGACGGGCTGCTCGACGGGCGCTCGGTCGACTTCCGCTACGTGCCCGCCCACCAGGTCGACGGCGACCCGCTCAACGACTTCGCCGACCGCGCCGCCAGCCAGGCCGCGATCGTCCAGGAGCCGGCCGGCAGCGAGCTGGGTTCCCCCGAGCCGCCCGCCTCGCCGGACACCCCGAAGTCGTCCGGACCCAAGAACGGCCGCCCCGCCGGGAACACGTCGTCCCGGCGGAGCGGCGGTTCGTCCTCGCGCACGATCAAGGCCAAGTTCCCGGGCCGCTGTCAGTGCGGCCGCCCCTACGCGGCGGGCGAGGACATCGCCAAGAACGCGCAGGGCTGGGGACACCCGGAGTGCCGTACGGCGGACGCCGGTTGAGCGTGCGCGCGGCCGTCACCGCACTGCACTGCACCGCACCGCGCCGGCCGCCGGTCGCCGGACCGCGGTCCTCGATGAAACTCCGGACACGGTGAGCACGCCGCCGGCCGGGGGCGGCGGTCAGCGGGCGGAGGCGGGGGACGGCCGGTCCGCGTCGAGGGCGTCGAAGGTGTAGAACGCCGTGTGGTCGAGCAGGTCCGCCGGGGCGGTGTCGTTCCACGGCTTCATCGTCTCGTGCAGGTCGACGACGTCCGGCGTCGCGCCGTTCGGCACGTAGGCGGATCCCGGGTGCCGGCGCTGCCACTGGGCCCACAGCCTGTCGATGAAGGCGTGGTGCAGCCAGAACACCGGGTCGTTGGGGGAGACCCCGGTGGCCATCTGGCCGCCGACCCACACATGGACCCGGTTGTGCAGATTGACCCCGCGCCAGCCCTCCAGATGGTTGCGGAAGCCGTCGGAGGCGCTGTTCCAGGGCGCCATGTCGTACGTCGGCATCGCCAGCACCGAGTCGACCTCGGACCGGGTCGGCAGCTCGCGCACCCCCGCCCCCAGCGCGCGCCGCAGATAAGTGCGCCCGTCCACCCGCACGTTGATGGGCCAGCGGCCCGCCGAGGCGGCGAACGGACCGTCCATCACCTGCCCGTCCCGGCTGCGTCCGCTGCCGCCGAGGAAGTCGGGCGCCCACAGCGACGAGCGGGGCGAACGGTCGGTGGACCAGTCCCAGTAGGGCAGCGCCACCGACGCGTCCACGGACTGAAGCGCCCGCTCGAACTCCAGCAGGAATCTGCGGTGCCAGGGCAGGAACGACGGTGAACGGTGGCCGGTGCGCTCGCCGTTGTCGGTGTCGCCGAGGATGAACGCGTTGTGGGTGGTGACGAAGGCGTCGTAGCGGCCGTTGCGCTTGAGTTCGAGGAGGGCGTCGACGAAACGCCGCTTCTCGTCGGAGGTCAGGGACGCCTGGTTCTTGCGGACGGTCATGGTGCGGAGCTCCAAGAGTGCGGGAGAGGAGGGCGGACGGCGCCGGGTCAGCCGGCCGGGAACGGTTCGAGCCGGGCGCCCTGCAACTCGTCGACCGCGGCGCGGGCGGCGGCCCTCGGCGTGGAGACCGGGTCGTAGTGGCTGACCACGCTGATCCAGGAGCCGTCGGCGTTGCGCATCACGTGCAGCTCCACCCCGTCGACGTACACGGCGTAGCCGCCGCCGTGGTGGTGCCCGCCCCCGGTGGCGGGCCGGCCCTGTATGCGGCGGCCCCGGTAGACCTCGTCGAAGGACTCGGGGGAGCCGTGGGACCCGTGGGGGTCGTGGGAGCCGCCGTGGGAGTCGTGGTGCGGCTCGGCGGCGCGGGCGGCGGTGGCGGCGGCGAACGGGGCACCGGCGACGACGGCCGCCGCGGTGAGTGCGCGACGACGGCTGAGTTCCGGCATGCGGGACCTCCTGGAGTGCGTTCGGTTGACGACTCCGCATGCCTATCTGCGGCGTGGAGAGGCGGGGAAATCGCCTCCGGCCGGTTGGCCGCGATCCGGACAATCGATTACATGTCGTACAGTGTTGAACGAAGATGATCTTGTCCCGCGACGGTCCCGATCGCGGCGGAAGGGGCAATTCCTTCGTGCCGGGACCCCGCTTTCGGTGGACTTTCGCGCGGCCCCGCTCCGCCGGTGGTGTGGCTCACGTGCGAAAAGTGGCGCGATCGGACGCGAGGGGCGACAAGCGCCCGGCTCCCGCACTGCTACCCTGCGTCGTCAATCCACCACGAACGGTAACCCCTGGGGGTGCGCGTGAAGGTCGCCTGTGTCGGCGGCGGGCCCGCCGGCCTGTATCTCTCGATCCTGCTCAAGCTTCAGGACCCGTCCCACGACGTCACCGTCCACGAACGCGACCCGGAGGGCTCGACCTACGGCTGGGGCGTCACCTACTGGCAGGGACTGCTCGACAAACTCCGCGCCTGCGACCCGGAGTCGGCGGAGGCGATCGAGAAGCACTCCGTCCGCTGGAACGAAGGCGTCGCCCACGTACGGGACCTGGCCACCCGTCAGCCCGGCGACGAAGGGCACGGCATCGGCCGCCACCGGCTGCTGGAACTGCTCGCCGCCCGCGCCCGCGCCCTCGGCGTCCGCCTGGAGTACGAGAGCGAGATCACCGCGGACGACCTCCCGGACGCCGATCTGGTCGTGGCGGGCGACGGCGTCCACAGCGCCCTTCGCTCCCGTTACGCGCAGGACTTCGGCGCCGCCCTCACACCGGGCCGCAACCGCTACGTCTGGCTCGGCACGAGCAAGGTCTTCGACTCCTTCACGTTCGCCTTCGTCGAGACCGAGCACGGCTGGATCTGGTGCTACGGCTACCCGTTCAGTGCCGAGCAGAGCACCTGCGTCATCGAGTGCGCGCCCGAGACCCTGGCCGGACTCGGCCTCGACCGGGCGAGCGAGGCCGACAGCCTCGCCGCACTGGAGAAGCACTTCGCGCACATCCTCGACGGCCACCCCCTCGTCGGCCGCGCCGCCTCCGACGGCGGCTCCCCCTGGCTGACCTTCCGCACCCTCACCAACCGCACCTGGCGCCGGGACCGCCTCGTCCTCCTCGGCGACGCCGCCCACACCACGCACTACTCGATCGGCGCCGGCACCACCCTCGCCCTGGAGGACGCCATCGCCCTGGCCGAGGCGCTCCGCGAAAGTCCCGACCTGCCGCGCGCACTGGCCCACTACGAAGGCGAGCGCCGCTCCGCGCTGCTCTCCCCGCAGAGCGCCGCCCGCTACAGCGCGCAGTGGTACGAGAACCTGACCCGCTACATCGACCTGCCCCCGGAGCAGATGTTCGCGCTGCTCGGCCAGCGCCACTCGCCCCTGCTGCCCTATGTGCCGCCCCAGCTGTACTACCGGCTCGACCGGGCGGCCGGACGGCTGGAGACGCTGCGCCGGTTCAAGCGCTGGCTGGGGCCGAAGCTGGCACGCGGCGCGCACGCACGCGCGCTCAGCTCCCGCGAATGACCGTCCCGGCCCTCCTGGCCCTCCTGGCCGTCCCGGTCCTCGCGGACCGACGGAGCGCCCTTGGGTGAATGGGAATTCACTGCTACGGTGAATTCCCATTCACCTCGGTCACGTGTGCCCGCGGCCCCGCAGCCAAACGTTCGCGTGCTCGCGTGTGCACCGTGACCGGTCGTCGCACCGGCCGCTGGAGTGTCCATGGCGTCGCACGCTCCGATATCCGCCCCGGCCGGGGAGCCCGGCGGCCTGCGGGCCCGGCTCACCATCCCGGTCCTGGCGTACTGCGGCATCCTCATGGCGGTCATGCAGACCGTCGTCGTCCCGCTGCTTCCCGACCTGCCCCGGCTGACCGGAGCCTCCGCGGGCGCCGTCTCCTGGATGGTCACCGCCTCGCTGCTGTCCGGCGCGGTCCTCACCCCCGTCCTCGGCCGGGCCGGCGACATGTACGGCAAGCGCCGGGTGCTGCTCCTGTCGTTCGCCCTGATGACCGCCGGCTCGGTGATCTGCGCCCTCACCTCCGACATCGGCATCCTGATCGCGGCGCGCGCCCTCCAGGGCGCCGCGTCCTCCGTCGTCCCGCTGTCCATCAGCATCCTGCGCGACGAACTGCCTCCGCACCGGCGCGGCTCCGCCGTGGCCCTGATGAGCTCCACCGTCGGCATCGGCGCCGCGCTGGGGCTGCCCGCGGCCGCCGTGGTCGTGCAGTACGCGAACTGGCACGTCATGTTCTGGGTGACCGCCGCCCTGGGAGCGACCGGCGTCGCTCTGATCCGGTGGGCGGTGCCCGAGTCGCCCGTCCGCGAGCCCGGCCGGTTCGACGTCACCGGCGCGCTGGCACTGGCCGCCGGGCTGATCTGCCTCCTCCTCGCCGTGTCCCAGGGCGGCCAGTGGGGCTGGACGAGCGCCCGGGTCCTCGGCCTCTTCCTGTGCTCGGCCGTCGTCCTCGCCCTGTGGAGCCGGCAGCAGCTGCGCGCGCCGCGGCCGCTGGTCGACCTGCGCCTGGTGTCCCGGCCCAGGGTCGGCCTGTCCCACCTGGCCGCGCTCCTGACCGGCTTCGCCTTCTACGCCAACTCGCTGGTCACCGCCCAGCTCGTACAGGCCCCGAAGGCGAGCGGGTACGGACTCGGGCTGTCCATCGTCCAGACCGGGCTGTGCCTGCTGCCCGGCGGCATCACCATGCTGCTCTTCTCACCGGTCTCGGCCCGCATCTCCGAGGCCCGCGGCCCGCGCGTCACCCTCGCCCTGGGCGCCGCCGTCATCGCCTCCGGCTACGCGCTGCGCGTCGCCGACAGCCGCGAACTGTGGATGATCATGGTGGGGGCGACCGTCGTCGCCACCGGGACCACCCTCGCCTACTCGGCGCTGCCCGCGCTCATCCTGCGCGCCGTCCCGCCCGGACAGACCGCCTCGGCGAACGGCGTGAACGTCCTGATGCGCACCATCGGCCAGGCGGTCTCCAGCGCGGCCGTCGCCGCCGTGCTCGTGCACCACACCGGCCTCGTCGGCGGACGGCCCGTGCCGACGCTGCACGGCTATCTGGTGGCCTTCGCCGTGGCGGGCGCGGTGGCGCTCGCGGCCTGCGCCATGGCGCTCACCATCCCCGGCGACTCCGCCCCGGACGACCCGCCGCCCGCCCGGAGCCGCCCCCGGCCGGTGAGCGACGGGGCCACCGGGGGAGCATGAGCGCCGTGAGCACCCCACCGGACGCCCCCGGCCCCGGCGCCGCGCAGCCCCCGGGCCGGCGCGACGCCGAGGCCACCAAAGCGGCCATCCTGCACGCCGCCCGGCACCTCCTCGCCCGACAGGCGCACGCCGACCTCACCCTCAAGGCGGTCGCCGAGCGCGCCGGAGTGAGCGCACCGCTGGTGGTGAAGTACTTCGGCAACAAGGACGCCCTCTTCGCCCGCGTCATGTCCTTCGAGGAGGACGCCCGCGCCCTGCTCGACGCCCCGCCGGCCGAGCTGGGCCGGCACATGGTCCGCCACGTGCTGGTCAGTCAGCGCGAACGCGGCGCCGACCCCGTGCTGCGCATCGCCTTCGCGCCCCTGCACGGCGAGCACGGCGACGTCCTGCGCGCCAACTTCCGCGCCCAGGTCACCGAGCGGCTCGCCGCCCGCCTCACCGGCCCTGACCCGGCCGTGCGCGCGGAACTCGCCGTCGCCGCGCTGCTCGGCCTCGGCGTGATGTTCGGCATCGCACGCGGCGCCGCCCTGCGGGCGATGCCGGTCGAGGACGTCGTCGACCGGTACGGGCCCACCGTGCAGGCGCACCTCGACGGCCCCGCCCCGCGGCCCCCGTCCGAGCCGGCCGGGAAGTGAGCCGCACCCGCGGCGGCCGCGGGAGGGTGGCCGGGGCCGCGTCCCCGGGCACCGGATGACAGACTGACGCCATGGACGAGCGCGAATTCGGTAGGTCTGGTCAGCACGCATCCGTCGTCGGTCTCGGCACCTGGCAGCTGGGCGCGGACTGGGGTGACGTCGACGACAAGGAGGCACTGGCGGTCCTGGAGGCGGCGGCCGAGTCGGGAGTCACCTTCTTCGACACCGCCGACGTCTACGGCGACGGCCGCAGCGAGCAGACCATCGCCGCCTTCCTCAGCGGCCGCCCCGACCTGCACGTGCTGGTCGCCACCAAGATGGGCCGCCGGGTCGACCAGATCCCCGAGAACTACGTGCTCGACAACTTCCGCGCCTGGAACGACCGTTCCCGCCGCAACCTCGGCGTCGACCGGATCGACCTGGTCCAGCTGCACTGCCCGCCGACCCCCGTCTACTCCTCCGACGAGGTGTTCGACGCCCTCGACACGCTCGTCGAGGAGGAGCGCATCGCGCACTATGGCGTCAGCGTGGAGACCTGCGCCGAGGCCCTCACCGCGATCGCCCGGCCCGGCGTGGCGAGCGTGCAGATCATCCTCAACCCCTTCCGTCTGAAGCCCCTGTACGAGGTGCTCCCGGCGGCCCGCGCGGCCGGCGTCGGCATCATCGCCCGCGTCCCGCTCGCCTCCGGCCTGCTCTCCGGCAAGTACACGGCCGACACCGTGTTCCCGGAGAACGACCACCGCGCCTACAACCGGCACGGCGAGGCCTTCGACCAGGGCGAGACGTTCTCCGGCGTCGACTACACGACCGGCGTCGAGGCCGCCGTCGAGTTCGCGGCCCTGGCCCCCGACGGGTACACCCCGGCCCAGCTCGCCCTGCGCTGGATCGTCCAGCAGCCCGGCGTGACCACGGTGATCCCGGGCGCCCGCTCGCCGGAGCAGGCCCGCGCCAACGCGGCCGCCGCCCGACTGCCCGAACTCTCCGAGCAGACCCTCGCGGCCGTGCGCGACCTCTACGACCGGCGCATCAAGGACCAGGTCGAGGGACGCTGGTAGACGAACGCGGCGGCGACCTGCGAAAACCGCCGTTCACGGGGTACTCGCGAGGACGAGGGGGTCGAGGGACCACCCGGAATCGGGAGGACGGCAAAAGTGACGGACACGGGGACGGACGCCGAGCGGCGCACGGGGCGCAACGAGACCCAGGAGGAGAGAGCCGACCGGATGTGGGTGGAGCTCCTCCAGGAGATCCGCGTCGCCCAGACGGGCGTACAGATCCTCTTCGGCTTTCTGCTGACCGTCGTCTTCACCCCGCGCTACGCGGACCTGCAGGACGTGGACAAGGTCATCTACATCGTGACCGTGGTCCTGGGGGCGTGTGCGACCGGCGCCCTCATCGGCCCGGTGTCGCTGCACCGGCTCGTCTCGGGGCGGCGGGTCAAACCGCAGACGGTGCAGGTGGCGTCCAGGATGACCCTCGTCGGTCTGATCCTGCTGCTCGCCACCATGACCGCGTCGCTGCTGCTGATCCTGCGCGTGGCCACCCACGACGCCTTCGTGCCCTGGCTCGTCGCGGGCGTGGTCTCGTGGTACGGGCTGTGCTGGTTCGTGGTGCCCCTGTGGACCCGGCGCCGCTACACCACGAACTGAACCGGACGACGGCCCGGAGCCGGGCCGGGCTCCGGAGCGCGGCCGCGGCAGCGCACCCGGGGCCGGCCCGGGCGGGTCATCCGGTTTCGGGTGCGTCGCCGCGGGCCCCGCGCAGCGCGGCGATGCAGGTGCCGATCGCCTGCTGGAGCTCTTCCAGCCGCTGCACCATGTCGTCCTCGTAGAACTCCCGCGTGTCGACGTCGTCGAAGGTGAGCTCCTCGAAGACCCTGGTCGCCCGTTGCAGGCCGCTGTAGAACTTCGTGCGCCGTTCCTGGACGCGCAGGCCGGGATCGGCCTCGACGGTCTCCACGACCAGTGACTTCATGGTGTCGTAGGCCTCGCTCGCCCACTCGCCGGCGTCCTCGTCGTCGTCCAGTTCGTCGAGCAGGGACAGATGCCGCTCGGCCTCCTGGCGCACCTCGACGGGCGCGTCCACGGTCTGGCCCGCGGGAGTCCTGATCATGCCCGACTCGGCGATCTGCCGGACGTACCCGATCCGGTCGGCCGAGCGGCTCTCGCTCGCCACGGCCTTCTTCAGGTCGTCGGTGCGCACCACGTCCCGCGCCAGCTCCGTCTGGAGGTCCGGGTCCTCCCGCACGCGGTCCAGGAGGGCGGCGCGGGCCGCGCGGGCGGTCGAGGGGTCCGCCAGGATCGCGGCGCGCAGCGCGGTGGGGTTCTCCGCGACCTCCAGCGCCTTCGTCGGGCGGATGCCCTCGGCCTCGGCGGCCTGCGCGATCGCGGCGCCGCGCTCGGAGGCGGCGCCGGAACGCGAGACGTAGTAGCCGAGCCACACGTCGGCGTCCGGCAGCTCCACCTCCTGGCCCGGCGCCAGCTCCTCGAAGTGCGGGACCAGACCGTCGTCGGCGGCCCGGTCCCACGCCTTGTAGTAGCGCATGACGCGCTCGGGGGAGCAGCCCGCCAGTTCCGCGAACTCCCTCGCCGACACCTTGGGCGTCTCGCCGGCGCCCTGTCCGCCGGGCCGGACGCTGCGCGCCACCATCAGGCCGAAGGCCCATCCGCCGGTGCGCGCGTAGACGCCGAACTCGCGCGCGTCGCGCGCCACGAGGTCCGACAGGGGCGCGGAAAGCGGCTCGCGCGGCGTCTCGGCGGACACCTCGACGGGTGTCTCGGGCGCCTCGGGCGTCAGGGTCGTCTGGGGCAGGTCGGGCGCCAGGGTCACGGATGACTCTCCTCTGCGGGCTGCGGGCTGCGGGCTGCGGGGGACGGGCGGGCCGGCACCGTGGGAGTGCCGGCCCGCAGCCTATATGGACGCCTTGGCGACGCTTTGCCCGACCCGCCTGCCGTACGTGCGGCTCCTCGTCTGCCCGCTGCCGGCCCGTGGCCCTCAGCCGAACGCCTTGCGCAGGGCGGGCAGCAGGGTCTTCTCCGACCAGTCGAGGTAGGCCGGCTGCGAGTCGCCGCCGATCTGCACCAGGGCGATCTCCGTGAAGCCGGCCTCGGCGTAGGGGCGCACGGCCTCGACGAAGTCGTCCGGGTCGTCGCCGCAGGGGATCGACGAGGCGACGTCGTCGGGGGTCACGAACTGGGTCGCCGCGTCGAAGGAGTCGGGGTGGGGCAGTTCGGAGTTCACCTTCCACCCGCTGCCGAACCAGCGGAACTGGTCGTGCGCCCGCTTCACCGCGGCCTCCCGGTCGGCGTCGTGGCACACGGGAAGCTGGCCCACGCGCGGCTTGCCCGTGCCGCCGTGCCGGTCGAAGGACTCCAGCAGGTCCGGCTTCGGCTCGGTGGCGATCACCAGGTCGGCCAGCCGGCCGGCGAGCTTGCAGGAGCGCTCGCCGGAGACGGCGATCCCGATCGGCGGCGGCTCGTCGGGAAGGTCCCACAGCCGGGCCGAGTCCACGTCGAAGTGGGTGCCGTGCCGGGTGACATGAGCGCCCTCGAACAGGTCCCGGATGATCCCGACGGCCTCCTCGAGCATCTCGTGCCGTACGTCCACCGAGGGCCAGCCGCCGCCCACCACGTGCTCGTTGAGGTTCTCCCCGGAGCCCAGCCCCAGCCGGAACCGCCCCTCCGACAGCAGTTGCATCGTCGCGGCCTTCTGCGCCACCACCGCGGGGTGGTAGCGGAACGTCGGACACGTCACGTACGTCATCAGGGGAATGCGTGACGTGGCCTGGGCGGCGGCTCCGAGCACACTCCACGCGTAGGAGGAGTGCCCCTGGGAGCGCAGCCACGGGAAGTAGTGGTCCGACGTCACCGAGAAGTCGAAGCCCGCCTCCTCGGCCCGCACCACGTGGTCGACCAGGTCACGAGGGCCGGCCTGCTCGGTCATCATCGTGTATCCGATTCGCACCATGGGGTCCGAGTCCCCGGCCGCCGCCAGGGGAAACGGACCGTAGGGGGCCGGAAAACCCGTCGATCACCGGGCCCGGGCCGGGCAGGATGCGGACATGAGCGCCCATCCCCCGTCCCACGGCACCCGCCCCCCGTCCCCCCTGCCGTCCGGCACCCCGTCCGCCGAGGGCGTCGACGCTCTCGGCGTCCTCGCCTTCCTCGACGCCGTCGAGGCGGCCGAGGCCGTGGAGCCGCACAGCCTGATGATCCTGCGGCACGGCCGGCTCGTCGCCTCCGGCTGGTGGGAGCCGTACGCCTCCGACCGGCTGCACCTGCTGTACTCGCTCAGCAAGAGCTTCACGTCCACGGCCGCCGGCTTCGCCGTCGCGGAGGGGCTGATCGGCCTCGACGACCCGGTCGTCTCGTACTTCCCGGAGTTCGAGGCGGAGATCACCGACCCGCGCAGCCGGGCCGTGCTGGTGCGCCACGTGGCCGCGATGGCGAGCGGGCACGAGGAGGAGACGTACGACCGGGCGCACGCCCTCGACCGCGACGACCTCGTACGGGGCTTCCTGCTGCTGCCGCCCGAACGCGATCCGGGAAGCGTCTTCGCCTACAACCAGCCCGCCACCTACGCGCTCGCCGCGATCGTGCAGCGGGTGACCGGGCAGTCGCTCACCGCGTATCTGCGGCCGCGCCTGCTCGACCCGCTCGGCGTCGGCGAGGTGGCCTGGCTGACGGACCGGTCCGGGCGTGAACTCGGCTTCAGCGGACTGCACGGCACGACCGACACGATCGCCCGGCTGGGTCAGCTCTGGCTGGACGAGGGCACGTGGCAGGGGGAGCGGCTGCTGTCACGGGAGTGGGTCGTCGAGGCCACCCGCGTGCACGTGCCGACGGCTCCCGGGCTTCCGGCGGACGCGGACCGGATGGACTGGGAGCGCGGCTACGGCTTCCAGTTCTGGCGATCCCGGCACGGTTACCGGGGCGACGGCGCCTACGGACAGTTCTGCCTGGTCCTGCCCGAGCACGACGCCGTGATCGCGACCACCGCGGCGACCCGCGACATGCAGGCGCTGCTCACCCTCGTCTGGGAGCGTCTGCTGCCCGCGTTCGCGCCGGGGCCGCTGACCGGCCGCGAGGAGGCCGACGCGGCTCTCGCCGGGCGGCTGACCCGGCTCGCGCTGCCCCCGGCCGAGGGCGAGCCGGAGCCGCCGCGGGACGCGGCCGACTGGGCGGGCGCCGCGTTCGCCCCCGCCGGCGGGATCTGCGCCGACCAGCCGGGACTGACCGGCGTCACGGTCGCCGACGGGGCCGACGGCTGGACGCTGAGCCTCGCCGAGAAGCAGGGCGACCTCAGGCTGGAGCTGCCCTCCGCCGGCGGCTGGCTGGTGAGCGAGGAACCGGTGCCCACCGCGGTCGGCGGCGGATGGACGGACGCCGGCACGCTCAGCGCGCACATCGTCTTCCTGGAGACGCCGCACCGCCTGCGGGTGACCTGCTCCCTCGCCACGCGGACCTTCACCGCCCGCTGGGACACGACGCCCCTGCACGGCGGCGGCCTGCGCTCGATGCGGGCGCCGCGAGACGCGTCCCGATCGCGAGACGCGTCCCGGTCAGGCCGCTGAGCCGGGCCGGAAGGTCCTCAGGAACGTGTCGAGGGCCTGCCGGTCGGCCGTGGTGTCCCAGTCCTCGGCGGGAGTCGTCCAGCGCAGCGAGAAGCTGCGGCCCCCGCCGAGGAGGAATCCGCGGCCGAACGTCCGCTGCTGCCCGCCGTCGGCGTCGAAGACCCACTCCATGTCGGCGGCCCGGTATCCCTGGTAGGTCGTCGCCCTGATCGCGCCGATCCGCCGGAAACCGTCGGCCTTCCTCAGGTTCGGCTCGACGTCGTCGCGCCAGACGGCGACCGGGTCGGGGCCGGCGCTCTCGCTGTAGGTCACCGCGAGGGTGCGCGGATCGCCGGACGCGCCGAAGGTGACGCGGTAGGCGTGGCCGGCGCCGCGCGCGGTCTCCAGTCGCTTCCATCCCGCGGGCAGGGCGACGGAGAAGCCCTCGGGCGCCCGGTAGACCCGGAAGCCCCGGGGGAGGGCGGTCGCGGCGGCGGAGGGCGGGGCGGCCGGTGAGGCGCTCGCGGACGGCCGGACCGGCGCGGCCGGACTCGCTGCCGTCGGCGGCGGACTCGGCGGGGCGGTCGTCGGCGAGGGGGCGGGCGCGGGGGAGCCTCTGTCGCCGCCGTCGTCGTCGGGCGCCGCGGCGGACGCGGACTGCCGGGCCTGCGTCCCGCCCGCCGAGGCGTCGTCGGAGTCGGGCAGCTGGTGGGTCACGACGAGGGCGGCGACCGCCACGGTGACGACGGCCAGCGCGGTCCCGGCCGCCATGGCCCGCCCGCTCCACTGCGGGCCGACCTGCCGCGCCGCGGCGCACACGCGCCGCAGCCGCGGTGCGGGCAGGGCGACGTGCGGGTCGTCGTCCAGCACCCGGGTGAGGGACTGGCGCACGACCGTGCGGGTCAGCCGCTCCCGGGAGTCCTTGCGCAGCAGCCCCTGCACGGTCGCGGTGAGGGGGCCGGCCCGCAGGGGAGCGCGCAGCGGCAGCCGGTCGACGCCCTTCAGCGTGGCCTCGGGCCGGTCCCGGTCCCGGTACGGCGGCCTTCCCTCGACCATCGTGTAGAGGATCGCGCCCAGCGCCCACAGATCCGCCGCGGGGCCGATGCGCTCGTCGCGGGCCTGCTCGGGAGAGGCGTACGACGGCGCGGCCACGCGCGGGGCGAGCGTCGCGCCCGCCAGCCCGAACCCGGTGAGCACGAGGGGGCCCTGGCTGCGCAGGAACACCTGACCGGGGCTCAGTTCGCCGTGGGTGATGCCCTCGCCGTGCGCGGCCTCCAGGACGTCCAGCAGTTGCAGTCCGATCGCCGCCGCCCGGGCCGGGCCGAACGCGCCCTTCTGCTCCATGACCTGGCTGAGCGGCAGGCCGTCGATCCACTCGGTGACCGTCCACAGGGAGCCCGCCTCCTCGACGGCGTCGACGACCGAGGCGATCCGGCCCGGACACAGCCGTGCCATCGTCTCCGACATGCCCAGCACCCGGTCGGCCGCCTGGCGCGCCTTCTCCTCGCCCTGGTCTGCCGGCAGCCCGATCCTGGTGACCAGGCAGGGCCGGGCGGCCCCGGTCTCCTCCACGTACTCGCCGTACCAGCTGACGCGGTTCGTCTCCCGGTGGACGACGTCGAGCAGCCGGTACCTCCCGGCGACCAACTCGTGCGTGGAGACGTGCGTCTTGACCATGGTCATCCCTCGCTGAACCGCTGGTACTCACCTTGCCCAGTGGTACGCCCGGCGCGCGGGGGTGCGTTCAACGGGCGCGCAACTCCGGCTCATTCCTGTCTTTCATTCAAGAAATGCAGGTGTTCGAGCGTACGCACAAACGTGACGGCGTGCGGGAGAGGCGCGGACGTGGAGGACGGGGAACGCGCGGGACGCCGACGGCGGGCCGTTCGAACGAATCTGGGGGAACGGGCCGCCCGGCCCTGGCCGGATTTCCCCGCGCGAACCCGCGGGGGCCGATCGCCGACGCGGCGTCCGGGAACGAGCCGCCCGGTCGAGCGGACCTCGCGGGGGAGTGCCGCCGCGCCGGACCGGCGCCGCCTCCGGCGTGCCGTAGCGCCCTCAGCGCAGCGCGTACCGCTCCGTCCAGGCCGCCATGTCCGCGGTCGTCGCGTTGCCGCCGCACACGACCAGGCCCAGCCGCACGCCGGGGCCCATGCGCTCGACGACCTGCCGGGCGGCGGGCAGCAGTGCGCCCGCGGCCGGTTCGGTCCACAGCTTGGCGTGTTCGGCGAGTTCCAGACAGCCCCGCACGGCCTCCCGGTCGGAAACGCTCAGCACCTCGGTGACCAGGGCGGACACATGGTCGTACGTCAACCGGGAGACGCTCGGCGCGCTGAGCGTGGAGACGATCGACGACAGCGCCACCGGTACCGGCCCGCCCGCCGCCAGCGCCTCGGTCATCGCCTGTGCGCCCTCGGTCTCCACGCCCCAGACCCGCACCCGCGGGCGGCGGGCGCGCAGGGCGGCGGCGACACCGGCGATCAGCCCGCCGCCCCCGACGCTCACCACGACGTCCGTGACGTCGTCCGCGTCGTCGGCGAACTCCAGGCCGACCGTGCCCTGCCCGGCGACGACGAAGGGGTCGTCGAAGGGGTGCACCGGCGTGAGGCCCTCCTGCCGCAAGCGGTCCGCCAGCGAGAACGCGCCGTCCATGCTGTCGGTCAGCCGCACCGACGCGCCGGCCGTCCGCGCGATCTCGGCCGCGCGGGCGGGCGCCGAACGCGGCATGACCACCGTGGCCTTCACGTCCAGCGCGGCGGCCATGACCGCGAGCGCGATGCCGTGGTTGCCGCCGCTCACCGCGACGACCCCGGCCGCCCGCTCCTCCTCGCCCAGCGACAGCAGCTTCGCCGTCGCCCCGCGCGCCTTGAACGAGCCGGTGCGCTGGAGGAGTTCGAGCTTCGCGGTCACCGGGACGCCGAGCAGCGCCGACAGGCCGGGGCTCGGCACGGTCGGGGTGCGGACGACGTGCCCGGCGATCCGCCCGGCGGCCGCCTCGATGTCCGAGATGCCGATCACCACAGCCACCCTTCCGGCGCGGCGGGGAGGAGGTCGGCCGCGCCTTGTTCCGCCTCGCAGACTCGCCCGCCGCCGGGCCCGTGGTCAACTCGGCCCGCGGCCCGCGGCCCGCGGCCCGCGCCTGCCGCCTGCCGCCTGCCGTCCCGCGGCCCGCGGTCTGCCGCCTGCCGTCCCGCGGTCCGCGGTCTGCCGCCTGCCGTCCCGCGGTCCGCGGTCTGCCGCCTGCCGTCCCGCGGTCCGCGGTCTGCCGTCCCGCAGCGCCGCGGTCCGCCGTCCGCCGTCCGCCGTCCCGCAGTTCCGTAGTCCGCCGCCGCGGTCCCGCCGCCCAGCGTCCCGCCGCCCACCGTCCCGCAGTCCGCGTCAGAGGTCCCGGCGCACGGCGAAGTCCGCCAGGGCGCGCAGGTCGCGGACGGGACGTGAGGCCAGGGGCGCCGTGGTGAGCGCCGTCTCGGCGGCGGCGAGCTGCCGGCCCGCCTCGGCGAGCGCCGCCGCCCGTCCGCCCGCCGCCTCTACCAGCCCGGCGGCCTCGACCGGATCGCCGCCCCGCTCCAGCAGGGAGGCCAGCCGGCGGGCCGCGGGATCCGGTGAGTCGAGGGCCGCGAGCACCGGGAACGTCTTCTTGCCCTCCCGCAGATCTCCGTGGACGGGCTTGCCCGTGACGGACGGGTCGCCCCACAGCCCCAGGACGTCGTCGACGACCTGGAACGCGATCCCGAGGTGGCGGCCCGCCCGGTCCAGCGCGGCCGCCGTGGCCGTGGGCGCACCGCCGAGGACGGCCCCCAGGGCGGCCGCACAGCCCAGCAGGGCGCCGGTCTTGCCCTCGGCCATCGCCCGGTAGGCCCGCGGTCGCACCCGCTCCGGCCCGGTCCAGGGCCGGTCGGCGAACAGCAGGTCGTCGGCCTGTCCGCGGACGAGGTCGCCGAGGGCGCCCGACAGCATGCGCACGGCCTCGGCGCCGGCCGGGTGGGGCCGGCGGGCGAGCGTCTCGACGGCCAGGGCGAACAGCGCGTCCCCCGCGAGCACCGCCGCTCCGGTGCCGTACGCCTTCCACACGGTGGCGCGCCCCCGCCGGACCGGGTCCCCGTCCATGACGTCGTCGTGGAGCAGGGAGAAGGCGTGCACGAGTTCCACCGCCACCGCCGCGGGCACCCCCGCCCGCGCGGGCGCGCCGGCCGCCTCCGCGCCGAGCACCGCGAGGGCCTGGCGCAGCCCCTTGCCGTCGGAGCCGGTAGCGGGCGCCCCGCCGACCTCGCACCAGCCGAAGGAGTAGCCGGCGATCTCGGCCACCCAGGGGTGCGACCGCCCGACGGCCTCCCGCAGCGCGGGTCCCGCCAACCCGCGGCAGCGGGCGAGGACTTGGCGGGCGTCGGGTGCGGACGTGAGGGCGGTCCCGGGCTCGCGCACCGCGGAGTCGAGCGCGGTCACCGGGCGGCCTGCGTCCGCGTCCGGCCCGTCGCCCCGGCGTCGTCCGGGTCGTCCGGGACCGGTTCGAGACGCGGTTCGAGACCCAGTTCGCGCTGCGCATGGGCGACCATCTCGCGGGCGTGCCGCAGCCCGATGCGCTCCAGCACCCGCGCCAGGTCGGCCAGTTCGGCGGCCGTCTCGTCCCGGTCGCGGCCCAGGCGCGCCAGCGACTTCGCCAGGCCGAGGCGGGCCAGGGCCTCGCCGCGCGGCTCGCCCATCGCGCGGAACTCGTCCAGCGCCTGCTCGTACAGGTCACAGGCCTCGCCGTAACGGCCCGCGCGGTAGAAGACGTTGCCGCGCATCTTGTGGTTGTAGGCCAGGGCGCCGGACAGGTTCATCGCGCGGCAGGACTCCTCGGCCTCCGCGAGCAGGCGCAGGGCGCGGTCGGCGTCCCCGTCGCGGACGGAGACGATGTCGGCCAGTCCGCGCAGCGCCCAGGCGCGACCGCGCCGGTCCTCCGCCTTGGCGGCGATCTCGGCGGCCTCCTCGAACAGCGCGTACGCGGTGTCGTGGTCGCCGCGGTTGCGGTGCATCTGGGCGATGCCCTCCAGGGCCCACACCGTGTGCCGTGCCTCGCCGCGCCTGCGGGCCTCGGCCAGCAGCTGCTCGTGCAGTCTGCCGACGGCGTCGTAGTCGCCCTGGATGCGCCCGGTCTCGGCGAGCCCGGCCAGCGAGTAGCCGCGCACGACGATGTCGCCGCCGCGCTCGCCGAACTCCGCCGCCAGACCCAGGAGCCGCCGGGCCAGCGCGAACGCGCCCCGCTGCCGGGCCAGGGTGCCGCCGCTCCACAGGGCCCACGCCATCGCGGCGACGTCCCCCGCGTCGCGGGCCGCCCGGTAGCTCGCCTTCCAGGCCCGGTCGGCCTCCCGTATCTGTCCCAGCCGCCGGTGGGCCTCGGCGACCGCGAGCCCCGAGCGGGCCGCCTCGCCCTGCTCGCCGGCTTGTTCGGCCGCCCGCAGCCGGGCGGTGCCGGCGGCCAGCACGTCGTCCAGCGAGGAGTTCACGGAGAGGGTGGTGAGGGCGCCCTGGTACTCCGGGGCGAATGCCTTGCCGTACATCGGTTCCTTTCGCCGCCACCGTGCGCGCCGCGCGGCCACGGCACGGGGGGAGTGCCGGGGGTGCCGCGGCGGCTGCGCGTACGCGTATATGCACGCTGTGTATACACGATGGGTATAGTCGGTTGTGTTGCCGGGCAAGACGCTGCCGACGGGGGCGGGGTTGCCTGTGAGGTCGAGATCACCTCGTGCGGCGGCCGGAGCGAACCGCGCCGCACGGCAGGGGAGTTGACGTGCGGGAGGCCTGTATCTCGCGTCGGTGTCTGCCGTCGGCCCTCCGGACCGGGCGCGTCGGCCCGCTCGGCCGGGCCCCGGTCAGCCCGTCGCGCCCGGCTCCGGTGGGATCAGGTGCTCGCGGTAGGCGATCGCCACCGCCTCCGTGCGGCCGGACGCGCCCAGCTTGGCGAGGATGTTGGAGACGTGGACGCTCGCCGTCTTGCCGCTGATGAAGAGCTCCTCCCCGATCTGCCGGTTGCTGCGGCCGAGCGCGAGCAGTCGCAGGACGTCCCGCTCACGGGCCGTCAGGGCCGGCGAGCGGTCGCGCGCTCCCGACGGGCCCGCCGCCGGGCGGGCGGCGCGGAGCACGGCGTCCGCCCGCCCGGACAGGGGCGTGGCGCCCAGGCGCCCGGCCGCCTCCCGCACCGCGAGCGCCTGCGCCGTCGCCTCCTCGCCCCGGCCCGCCGCGAGCAGGGCCTGGGCGTACCGCAGCCGGCAGCGGGCCAGTTCGTACGGGTCGCCGTATCCGAAGGCCCGCACCGCCCCCTCCCAGGCGTCCGGGTCCGGACCGGAGACGGCCCACGCGCACTCGGCCTCCGCACGGGCCAGCCAGGCCCGCCCCTCGGGGCCCTGCGGCGCGCCGGTCTGACCGTGCAGGGTCGCCTCCCGGGCCGGCTCCAGCAGTTCGGCCGCGACGGCGGACCAGCGGCGGGCCCCGCTCCCGTCGCCCTCGCGCCGTGCCGCGGCGGCCGCCTCCGTGACCGCCGTCAGGGCCAGCGCCGTGAGCCGGACGACGACGTCCGGACGGGTCCCCGACTCGTCCGTCAACGACTCGACCGAGGACCGCAGCCGCGCCACGGCGGCCTCCGCGTCACCGCTCAGCGCCGCCGCGTCGGTCAGGACGATCCCCGCGACGAGCGCCGCCATCCAGTCGTGCCGCCCTTCGACGAGCGCCTGCGCCCGCTCGACGGCGCCGCGCTCACCGCGCGCGAGGGCGACGTACAGCGTGGGGCCGAGCGCGAAGCCCCCCGACGCCGGGACCACCGCCAGATCGTTCGCCGCCGTGCGCAGGCACTCTTCCCACCGGCCCAGGGTGTAGAGCACCAGGAGTTGCAGATAGCGCATCTCCAGCGGATACGGCGAGGACAGCAGACCCGCCCGGCGGGCCCGGTCCAGGCCCTCGGCCAGCCAGGGCAGGCACCGGCCGGGCTCCCCGGCCTCGTAGGCCCCGATCGCCAGCGAGAACAGGGCCCGCATCTCCACCGGGGCGTTGCCCCCGCGCCGCGCCAGCTCCCTCGCCTCCTCCAGCCGGGCCCGCCCCTCGGGGGAGCGGCGGCCGTCGCCCTCCAGGTTGGCCAGCGACACCAGCAGGTCGGCGCGCGCGTCCGGCAGCCCGAGCCGCTCGGCCACGCCCAGCGCCTGCCGGGCGACCCGCAGCGCGGTGTCCGTGTCACCGACCTGACGCGCCGCCAGGACATGGGTGGCGGCGGCCCACACCCACGTCGGCGACGGCGGTTCGGCCGGGATCATCGCCAGCGCCTCGCTGCTGTAGGCGAACGCGGCCGTCAGACTGTCGACGCCCATGAGGGTGCCGGCGAGCGTGTAACGCACGCGCGCGGCCAGCTCGGAGTCGGTGTCCTGGCCGACTCCGGCGAGCGCGGCCCGCGTCAGGGAGACCGCCCGGTGCGCCTCCCCGGCGTGCGCTGCCGCCGCCGAGGCGCGCAGCATCAGCGTCACCCGGTCGCCTCCCTCGCCGGACGGCAGGGCCGAGGCGGGCGCGGACTCCCACAGATCGAGGACCGCTTCCAGATGATGCAGTTCCTCGGCCGGCGCGCCGACCCGCCGCGCGTGGTCGGCGGCCTCCAGCGAGGCGGCGAGCGCCTCACCCGGGTCGTGGCTCTCGCGGTAGTGGTGGGCGCGTTCCGCGGCGGTGTCGGCGCGCCGCCCGCGGCCGGCCAGCAGAGCGGCGAACGCCCCGTGCAGACGCGACCGCTCACCGGGGAGCAGGTCGGCGTAGACCGCCTCGCGCGCGAGGGCGTGCCGGAAGGCGTACGTGCCGTCGTCCCCGGCGACCAGGAGCTGCCGGCCGACCGCCTCCCGCAGCGCCGACTCCAGCTCCTCCTCGGGCAGCCCCACCGCGTCCCGCAGCAGGTCGTGGTCCACCCGCCGGCCCGCCACGGCGGCCGTGCGCAGCACCTGCTGGGCCGTGTCGGTGAGCTGCTCGACCCGGATGAGCAGCAGATCGGCCAGGCCGCTGGGCACCCCGCCGGACTCCGCGTCCCGGGCCGCCACCAGCTCCTCCGCGTAGAAGGCGTTGCCCTCCGCGCGCTCCACGATCCGGCGCACCGTGGCCTCCGGCAGCGGACGGTCCTCCAGGGCGCGCACCAGCCGGGCCACGTCGGCGTCCGCCAGCGGCCGCAGCTCCAGCCGGTCCACGGACGGCAGCCGCACCAGCTCGGCCAGCAGCGGACGGAACGGGTGGCGGCGGTGCAGGTCGTCGGCCCGGTAGGAGGCCAGGACCGCCAGCCGGTGCCCCGGCCCCTCGCCCGCGGGCCGCTGGAGGAACCCGCGGCTGAGCAGGAAGCGCAACAGGTCGCGGGAGGACGGGTCGGCCCAGTGCAGATCCTCCAGGACGAGGAGCAGCGGGGTGACCTCGGAGAGGTCGGCGAACAGTGACGCCATGCCCTCCAGCAGCCGCAGCCGCCCGCCGCCGTCCGGGGGAGCGGCGCCGTCGTCGTCCGCCGTGCCGCGCGCGCCGGTGCCGAGCAGCCGGTCGACCACCGGGTGCGCGGCGAGGACGGAGGCGAACCGGCCGTCCGCGGCGAGCAGGCCCAGGATCTCCGTGAACGGCAGATACGGCAGGCCCACGTCGCCCAGGTCCACACAGTGCCCGGTGAGCACGGTCATGCCGGCGCGCGCGGCCCGCGCCGCCGTCTCGTCGAGCACCCGTGTCTTGCCCACGCCCGCGTCCCCGGCGACGAGCACCGCGCGGGCCTCCCCGGTCCGGGCGCGCTCCAGCACGCCGGAGAGGCGGGCGAGTTCCTCTTCCCGGCCGATGAACGGAGTGGCGAACACGGTCTGCGGCACGGCTCCATCCTGGCACGCGCCGCGCAGGACGCGGCCCGCGACCAGGAACGCGGCCCCGCCGGGAGAACCGGCAGGGCTCAGCGGCGCAGGGAGCGCGCCCAGTCCGCGGGCACCCGGCCGGCCGGCCCGGGCGTCGGCTGCTCCGCGGGATGGCTCTCGGGCGGGGCGAGGTCGGGCCCGGACTCGTACAGCTCGTCGGCGGAGTAGTCCCAGAACCACGCCTCGCCGGGCTCGTAACTGCGCACCAGGGGATGCCCGGTGGCCCTGTAGTGCGCGGTGGCGTGCTGGGCGGGGGAGGAGTCGCAGCAGCCGATGTGCCCGCAGGCGGCGCAGCGGCGCAGATGGAACCACCAGCCGCCGGACGCGTCGCAGTCCACGCAGCCCGCGCCGCTGGGCGGGACGTTCGGATCGATGGATTCCACGTCGCTCATACCGTCTCCTCGGCGTTGTCGGCGGTGGCCGTGTTCTCGGCGCTCCCGGCGTCGCCGGGGGCGTCCTCGGGGTCGGGGGCGGTCAGCGGCAGCAGCACCTGGAACCGGGTGTCGCCCGGCACGGACTCCACGTGCAGGCTGCCGTGGTGCTTGTTGACGACGATCCGCCAGGAGATGTCCAGGCCCAGGCCGGTGCCCTCGCCGACCGGCTTGGTGGTGAAGAAGGGGTCGAAGATCCGCTCGCGGATCTCCGGCGGGATGCCGGGCCCGGTGTCCCGGAACTCCACCAGCAGCCGGTCGCTCTCGCGCGCGGTGCGCACGGTCAGCGTGCCCTCCCCGCCGGCGCTGTCGACGGCGAACACGGCGTTGTCGACCAGGTTCGTCCACACCTGGTTCAGCTCGGCCGGGTAGGCCGGGACGGGCGGCAGCGTGCGGTCGTAGTCCTTGACGACCTCGATGCGCCGGCCGATCTTGCCCGACAGCATCAGCAGGGTGGAGTCGAGCAGTTCGTGCACGTCGACGATCCGGTAGGGGGCGCGGTCGAGCTGCGAGTACTGCTTGGCGGCGTCGACGAGATGCGAGATGCGGTTGGTGGAGTCGTCGATCTCGTCCATCAACAGCTCGGTCTCGACCGTGTAGTTGAGCCATCCGACCGCGCCGGGCAGGATGTCCGGCTCGACGGCGGCCGCGACCTGCTCCAGCCAGTCCACGTCGAGCCCGGCCTGGACGAACGTCGGCGCGACCCGCCAGCCCTCCTCGATGTCGTGGTCGTCGAGCCAGTCGGCGAGCGCGTCCTCCCGGTCGGACGCCTCCAGCGGGCTCAGCACCGGGGCCTTGGCGACCAGTTCGGCCGTGCGCTCCTGGATCTCGATCAGCCGGGTCAGCGCCTCCGGGTCGTACGCGCCGGACGCGATGACGGCGAGCTTGTGCCGCATCTTCGCCACCCGCTCGCGCAGCGTGGCGGTGGCCCGCACGGCCGCCGCCGCCGGGTTGTTCAGCTCGTGCGTCAGACCGGCCGACAACGAGCCCAGCGCCAGCAGCCGTTCACGCTGGCCGATGGCCCGCTGGCTGTTCTTCGAACCGAAGAACAGCCCCTCCAGCAGATGGGCCGCCATCGGGAACCACTCCCGCATGACGGCCGAGAACGACTCGGCGGGCAGCACGAAGAACCGCGTCGGCTCGGTCACCCGCATCGAGTTGTTGTAGACCTGCGGCACCCGGTCGCCCAGGTAGGCCTGCATGGCCCCGGCGTACACCCCGCGCTGGGAGGTGCGGCTGACCTCGACGTCGTCCGCGCCGACCCGGCGGTAGAGCACGACCGTGCCGTCCAGCATCACGTAGAAGCAGGTCGCCGGATCGCCCTCGGTGTACACCGGGCCCGGTTCGAACCGCTCCACGCGGCCCTCGCCGCACAGCCGCCCCAGCTGCTCCGGGGTGAGCTTCTCGAACAGGAACAGCGAGCTGATCTCGGCCGGGCTGCACGGCATCGGCGTCCCGCTCATGACTGCTCCAGGTATCGGTGGACGAGCATCACGGCCATGGCTCCCTCTCCGACGGCGGACGCGACCCGCTTGGCGGACTCCGCGCGCGCGTCGCCCGCCACGAACACCCCGGGGATGTTGGTCTCCAGGTGGTAGGGCGGCCGGTCCAGCTCCCAGGCCGCCGGCGGCCGCCCGTCCGGCGTGAGGTCGGGGCCGGCGAGGATGAATCCGCGCTCGTCGCGCAGCACCGTGCCGTCCAGCCAGTCGGTCAGCGGGGCGGCGCCGATGAACACGAACATCCACTGCGCGTCGACGAGTTCGGTCCGCCCGCTCGCCACGTCCCGCAACGTCAGCTGCTCGAGGCGGCCGTCGCCGTGCGCGGCCTCGACGACGGTTCCGGGGCGCACCGAGATGTTCGGCGCCTCCTCGATCTGCTGGATCAGGTAGTACGACATCGACGCCGTGAGCGACTCCCCGCGCACCAGCAGCGTGACCGACTTGGCGCCCCTGGCCAGGTACATCGCCGCCTGCCCGGCGGAGTTGGCGCCGCCCACGATGTACACGTCCTGGCCCTGGCAGGAGGACGCCTCGGTGAGCGCGGACCCGTAGAACACCCCGCAGCCCGTCAGGTCGTCGCAGCCCGGCGCGGCCAGCTGCCGGTAGGAGACGCCGGTCGCGAGGATCACGCTGTGCGCGGCCACCGCCGAGCCGTCGGAGAACCGCACGACGCGCGCGGAGCCGTTGACCTCCAGCCCCGTCACCTCGCGCGCGGTGAGGATCTCGGCGCCGAACTTGGCCGCCTGCCGCCGGGCCCGGTCGGTGAGCTGCGCCCCGGACACACCGTCGGGGAAACCCAGGTAGTTCTCGATGCGGGAGCTCTGACCGGCCTGTCCGCCGGTCGCCGACCGCTCCACGAGGACCGTGCGCAGCCCCTCGGACGCCCCGTACACCGCCGCGCCCAGACCGGCCGGTCCGCCGCCGATCACCACGAGGTCGTAGAAGTCGGCCGTCGGCGTGGTCGCGAGCCCCACGTGGGCGGCCAGTGCGGGCGCGTCCGGCTCGACCAGGGGCGTGCCGTCGGCGGTGACCACCAGCGGCAGCCGCTGCCCGTCCACGCCGGCCGCCGCGAGCAGCCGCCGCCCCTCCGGCTCGTCGGCGGAGTACCAGCGGTAGGGCACCTGGTTGCGGGCCAGGAACTCCCGGACCTCGGAGGAGCGGGCCGACCAGCGGTGCCCGACGACCTTCGTGGCCGGCACGGGCCGGTGGTCGCCGGTCCGCCAGGCCTCCAGCAGGTCGTCCAGGACCGGGTACAGCTTCTCCTCGGGCGGGTCCCAGGGCTTGAGCAGGTAGTGGTCGAGGTCGACGACGTTGATCGCGTCGATCGCCGCGCCGGTGTCCGCGTACGCGGTCAGCAGCACCCGCCGTGCGCCCGGGTACACGTCCAGGGCCTGTTCGAGGAACTCGATGCCGTTCATCTGCGGCATCCGGTAGTCGGCCAGGATGACGGCCACCAGGTCGCCGCGGAGCTTCAGCTCGCGCAGGGCGTCCAGCGCGGACTCGCCGGACTCGGCCCGCACGATGCGGTACGAAGCGCCGTAGCGGCGCCTGAGGTCACGGGCGACGGCCCGGGAGACCCCCGGGTCGTCGTCCACGGTCAGGATGACGGTCCGCGCGCCGTCGGCGGCCTGTGCCATGCGTCTCCCACCCCGAGAGGGTCGTTGCTCGTCGCGGCACGGCGAAGCCCCGTGCCGGCTCCGCCCATCGTATGTTCGATCGCCCCCGCCCGCTCCGGGACGCCGCCGGACCGTGCGCTCCCGGCACAGGACCGGGCACTCGCCGTCAACCCCGCCGCCGGGCTCCCAGCACGCAGAACTCGTTCCCCTCCGGGTCGGCCAGCACCACCCACGGCTGCTCGCCCTGGCCGACGTCCGCGCGGCGGGCGCCCAGGGACAGCAGGCGGTCCACCTCGGCGCGCTGGTCGTCGGGGCGGAAGTCCAGGTGGAGCCGGTTCTTCACCGTCTTGCCCTCCGGCACCGGGACGAAGACGAGTCCCGGCAGCCGGTCCGGGTGCGGGCGGATCTCGTACTCGTCGGCCGCGTCGCCGACGACCGCCCAGCCGAGGGCCGCCGCCCACCAGCGTCCCAGAGCCGCCGGGTCGGCCGCGTCGACGACCGTCTGCTCCCACTCCAAAGTCATGCCGGCAGCGTAGTGAAGACTGGGGCCGACGGATGTGAGCACGACACGAGGAGGCGACGGGATGACGGGCCCGATCACGGCGGGGATCGACGGAACGGACGAGAGCCTCGCGGCGCTCGCCTGGGCGGCCCGCGAGGCGGTACGGCGCGACCTGGCGCTGCGGGTGGTGCACGCCTGGCGGTTCCAGCCGAACGCGGCGGCCGAGGTGGCCGACCGCGACGCGCAGGAGCGATGGGTGCGCGAGGCCGTGCGGCGCGCCGTGGCCGCGGTCGCCGAGCGGCACCCGGCGCTGGGCGTCAGCGTCGACGTCGACGAGGGCGGCCCGGTGGAGTCGCTGGTCGCCGCCGCGGCCGGCGCGGAGCTGCTGGTGCTCGGCTCGCGCGGGCACGGCGCCGTCGTCGGGTTCCTGCTCGGGTCGGTGGGCCGGCAGGTGATCGCCGAGGCCGCGTGTCCCGTCGTGCTGGTGCGGGCCGGGGACCGGCCCTCCTCCGAGGTGGCCGGCCACGAGATCGTCGTCGGCCAGCAGGGCGAGCCCGAGGACAGCGCGGCCGCCCTGCGCTTCGCGTTCGAGACGGCGGCCGCGCGCGGCGCGGGCGTGCGCGTGGTGCGGGCCTGGACGCTGCCGCCGGTGTTCGCCTACAGCCCCGGCTCGCTCAGGCTGCTCGACGAGGCCGGCGGCCTGGAGCCGTACGAGAAGAAGGCGCTGGCCGAGGCGGTGCGGCCGTGGAGGGAGCGGTTCCCCGACGTGCCGGTGGTGGAGCACGTGGAGATGGGCAGCGCGGCCGAGGTGCTGCTGTCGGTCTCCGGACGGGCGCAGCTGATGGTGGTCGGCCGGCGCGCCCACCGCACGGCGGTCGGGGCGTGGATCGGTTCTGTGGCGTACGGCGTCCTGCACCACGCGGACTGCCCGGTCGCCGTCGTGCCCCACGACTGACACGCCCGGATCCGCGGCCCCCGGGGCCGCCCCGGATCCGGCCGGGCCCTCCCGGAGTCACTCCGGGAGGGTCGGCTCCAGGGTCTCGCGCGCCTTGGGCAGGATGTGGGCGACGTAGTCCTCGACGACGGTGTCGAGCCCGATGTCGTGCTGCGCGCGCTCCGACAGGTACCAGCGGTGTTCGAGCAGCTCGTGGTAGATCTCCGCCGAGTCCATGGAGCCGCGCAGGTCCAGCGGGACCGCGCGCACGGTGGGCCGGAAGACGTCCCGCACCCAGCGGTGCGCCAGCACTTCGGGGCGGGCCGCGAGCGGGTCGCCGGGGGCGTAGTCGTCCTGGGTGGCCATCCAGCTCTCCAGGTCGCTCAGCAGCCGCCGGGCCTGGTTCTCCTCGGTGTCCAGGCCCGTCAGCCGCAGCAGCTGGCGCTGGTGGTGGCCCGCGTCGACGACCTTCGGCACGAAGGTGACCGTGTCGCCGTTGGAGGAGTGCTCGATCTGCATCTCCGCGACGTCGAAGCCCAGCTCGTTGAGTCGGCGGATCCGGCGCTCGATGTAGTGGTACTTGCCCGCCGGGTAGACCGACGTGCGGGTCAGCTCCTCCCACAGCGCGCCGTAGCGGGCGCAGATCTCCATGCCGAATTCGATCGGGTCCACCGAGGGGTGCAGCGCCCCGGAGGCCTCCAGGTCGAGCAGTTCGCCGCTGATGTTGACGCGGGCGAGGTCGAGGTCGTACTCGCGCTGGCCGGTGCTCAGCTGCGGGTGCAGGTCTCCGGTCTCGGCGTCCACGAGATAGGCGGCGTAGGCGCCCGCGTCGCGCCGGAACAGCGTGTTGGACAGCGAGCAGTCGCCCCAGGCGAAACCGGCGAGGTGCAGCCGCACCAGCAGGACCGCGAGGGCGTCCATCAGCCGGTGCATGGTGGCCGGACGCATCGTCGTCTCGAACATCGAGCGGTACGGCATCGAACCGCCCAGGTGCCGTGTGACCAGCACCGGTTCGAGCGGCGCCCCGTCGTCGTCGGCGCGGCCGGTGACGACGGCCAGCGGGTCGACGGCCGGGATGCCGATCCGGTCGAGGTCGCGCAGCAGCTCGTACTCGCGCAGCGCGGGCCGCTCGGCGAGCTCCTTGACGGCGATCACCTCGTCGCCGGCGCGGGCGTAGCGCACCACGTGCCGGGAGATGCCGCGCGGTAGCGGCACCAGGACCTCTTCGGGCCACTCCTCCAGGGGCAGCTGCCAGGGCAGCTCCAGCAGGAGTGCCGGGTGCTCCGGGTTGGTGGCGCTGATCTGCAAAGCCATGGCCCGACCTTAGACGGCGCGTTCGCGGGCCTGCTCGGCCGCCGCCCGCACGGGCCCCTGGTGGAGCGGCCCGTGCCCGGGCAGCAGCAGCTCGCCGGTCAGCCCGGCGATCACGTCGAGCGAGGCGACCGCGCGGGCCTTCTCGTGGTGGAACATGTCCGGCAGCAGTTGCGGGCCGCGCAGACGCGACGTCGGGTGTCCGCTGACCAGGGCGTCGCCGGACACCAGGATCCCGCGCTCCGGGAGGTGGTAGACGGTGTGCCCGTCGGTGTGGCCCGGGGTGTGCACCGGGACCGGCCGGCCGGGCAGGTCCAGGGGGCCCTCGGCGACCGGGAACGCCTCGGGCGCGGTGACCGGGTGCTGTTCGGTGCCGCCGGAGCGCAGCGCGTGCACCATCCACGGCAGTACCCCCGGCCGCCAGGCGTTGCGCAGCACCTCCCCGACGCTCACCTGCTGGAGGAAGTCGCGGCGGGCGTGCGGCACTTCGGCCTCGTGCAGGTACACCGGGACGCCGTACGCGGTGCGCAGGTGCTCGGCGGAGCCGAGGTGGTCGTTGTGGGCGTGCGTGACGAGCACGGCCGTGACGGCCTCCGGCGAACTGCCCACGGATGCCAGGGAGTCGAGGACCAGTCCCCGGTCGCCCGGGTAGCCGGTGTCGATCAGGGTGACCGCGTCCCCGTCCGTGAGGATCACCCAGTTGGTGTTGCTGCCGTGCACCAGGTAGGTGCCGTCCGCCACTTGCCGTACGTCTGCCCGCATGACCCGTCCCGTGTCCTTCGCGAGGTGCCCGACGGGGACAGCAAAGCAGACCGCCGCGGACGGGCGGAGGGCAGGGCTCCGCCCGCGGGGCGGGAACCGTGTCCGGCCCGTGCGGGCCCGGTCGCGTCGCGCGGGCTCAGCGCACCCCGCGGGGGCGGAACTGGACGCTGATGCGCGGTCCGGCGGCGCGGGTGGACTTGGGGACGCAGTGTTCCCAGGTCCGCTGGCAGGAGCCGCCCATCACGATCAGGTCGCCGTGCCCCAGCGGGCGCCGCACGGTCTCGCCGCCGCCCGCGGGACGCAGCAGCAGGTCGCGCGGGGAGCCCACGGAGAGGATCGCGACCATCGTGTCGGTCCGGGCGCCGCGGCCGATCCGGTCGCCGTGCCAGGCGACGCTGTCCCGCCCGTCGCGGTAGTGGCACAGGCCGGCGGTGACGAACGGCTCGCCCAGCTCGTCGGCGTAGTGCGCGGACAGGGCGCGGCGGGCCTCCTCCAGCACCGGGTGCGGCAGGCTCTCGCCCGCCCCGTAGAACGCCAGCAGGCGCGGCACGTCGACGACGCTGTCGTACATGGCCCGGCGCTCGGCGTGCCACGGGACCTCGGCCGCCAGGTGCTCGAAGAGCGCGTCCGAGCCGGTGAGCCAGCCCGGCAGCACGTCGATCCAGGCGCCCGCGCCGAGCACGGTGCGGCGGATCCCGTCGAGCGGGCCGAGCCGCAGTTCGTCGGCCTGGTCGAAGAGGGAGCCCTGAAGGTGGTGCGCGGTCATACGACCAGCGTACGCCTCAATCGAAAGTGTGTTCGTGTGGAGCTGGTGGCACTCAGGTGACCGCGAGGGCGCTCCGGCTCTTTCGATACATCGGTGTATCGGATACATTCCCGTATCGAACGGAGGTTCCTCCATGGCCGAACCGCAGCCGGAACCGCAGCCCGAACCGCAGCGGGAGCCGGCGGTGCGCGTCACCCGGCGGCGGGCCCGCACCCGCGCCAACCTGCTCGACGCCGCCTTTGCCGTGTTCGCCTCCAAGGGCTTCGGACGGGTCTCCATCGAGGAGGTCTGCGACGCCGCCGGCTACAGCAGGGGCGCCTTCTACTCCAACTTCGCCAGCCTGGACGAGCTGTTCTTCGCCCTGTACCGGGAGCGCGCCGGCCTCATCGCCCGGCAGGTCGCCGACGCCCTCGCCGGCGACGGACCCGACCTCGCCGTGCCGGCCTCCGTGGACCGCGTCACCGAGGTCCTCCTCCTCGACCTCGACTGGCTGCTGGTGAAGACGGACTTCCTGGTGCACGCCGCCCGCGACGCCACGGTCGCGCAGACCCTGCTCGAGCACCGCTCCAGGCTGCGCGAGGCGATCGCCGACCGGCTGGCCCGGGCGCGCGGCCACACCCCGCTGCCCGCCGTCCTCGGCGACGCCGACTCCGCCGCCCGCGCGGTGGTCGCCGCCTACGACGGGGTCACCACCCAACTGCTGCTGGACAGGGACGTCGACCGCGCCCGCGGCTGGCTGAAGCAACTCCTCACCGCGCTGCTGACCGACGGCAGCACCCCTCCCGGATGTTCCGAATGAGAAAGGCAACCCACGCCATGGACGCGGACGTCATCGTCGTCGGAGCAGGCCTCGCGGGCCTCGTAGCGGCGCACGAACTCACCAGCAGGGGAAGACGGGTCGCCCTCGTCGACCAGGAGAACGCCGCCAACCTCGGCGGCCAGGCGTTCTGGTCCTTCGGCGGGCTCTTCCTCGTCGACTCCCCGGAGCAGCGCCGGCTCGGCGTCAAGGACTCCTTCGACCTCGCCTGGAGCGACTGGCAGGGCAGCGCGCAGTTCGACCGCACCGACGACGAGGACTCCTGGGCCGTGCGCTGGGCGCGCGCCTACGTCGAGTGGGCGGCGGGGGAGAAGCGCACCTGGCTCGCCGGGCACGGGATCTCCTTCGTGCCGACCGTCGGCTGGGCCGAGCGCGGCGACCTGCGCGCCGACGGCCACGGCAACTCCGTGCCCCGCTTCCACGTCGCCTGGGGCACCGGCACGGGCGTCGTCGAGCCGTTCGTGCGGTACGCCAAGCAGGCCGCGAAGGACGGGCTGCTGACCTTCTACCACCGGCACCGGGTGGACGGACTGGTCCTCGCGGACGGCGCCGCCCGCGGGGTGCGCGGCACCGTCCTCGCCCCCGACGACTCCGCGCGCGGCGTCGCCTCCAACCGCGACCCGATCGGCGCGTTCGAGCTGACCGCGCAGGCCGTGGTCGTCACCAGCGGCGGCATCGGCGCCGACCACGACATCGTGCGGCGCCACTGGCCCGAGCGGCTCGGCACACCGCCCGCCGAGATGGTCACCGGCGTGCCCGCCTACGTCGACGGCCGGATGCTCGACATCAGCGCGGCCGCCGGCGCCCGCCTCGTCAACCGCGACCGCATGTGGCACTACACCGAGGGCATCCGCAACTGGGACCCGATCTGGCCCGGCCACGGCATCCGCATCCTGCCCGGCCCGTCCTCCCTGTGGTTCGACGCCCTCGGCCGCCGGCTGCCCGACCCCTGCCTGCCCGGCTACGACACCCTCAACACGCTCAAGTACCTGCGCACCACCGAGGACCTCGCCGGCCACGACCACTCCTGGTTCGTCCTCACCCGCAAAATCGTCGAGAAGGAGTTCGCGCTGTCGGGCTCCGAGCAGAACCCGGACATCACCGCCAAGGACCGCAAGGCCGTGCTGCGCGACCGGCTGCTCGGCAAGGGCGCCCCGGCGCCGGTGCAGGCCTTCCTCGACCGCGGCGCCGACTTCGTGACCGCCGACACGCTGGAGAAGCTGGTCGAGAAGATGAACGGGCTGACGGACGAGCCGCTGCTCGACGCGGACACCCTGCGCCGTCAGATCCGGGCCCGCGACCTGCAGATGGCGAACCCGTACAGCAAGGACGCCCAGATCCAGGGCATCCGCAACGCCCGCCGCTACATCGGCGACCGGCTCGGCCGCGTCGCCACCCCGCACCGCGTCCTGGACCCCGAGGCCGGTCCGCTGATCGCCGTCAAGCTGCACGTGCTCACCCGCAAGACGCTCGGCGGCATCCAGACCGACCTCGACTCACGCGCCCTGGGCGCCGACGGGCAGCCGGTCGAGGGCCTGTACGCGGCCGGCGAGGTGGCCGGCTTCGGCGGCGGAGGCGTCCACGGCTACAACGCGCTCGAGGGCACCTTCCTCGGCGGCTGCCTCTTCTCCGGCCGCGCGGCCGGCCGAGCCGCGGCCAAGCAGACGGGCTGACGGGCTGACGGGCTGACGGGCCGACGGGCTGACGGGGCCGAGGGGCGAGGTGCCGACGTGGTGACGGGCCGAGGGTTTCTCCAGCCTATGCGTGCGGCGTGCGACACCCCGGCCCGGCTTGACCTGAACGAGGGGGAGAGACGGCGGGAGCGATCCCTAGGCTGAGGGGGTCGATCATCCGCCCGCCGCATTTCGAGGAGCGCACGTGACACACCCCCGCAGACGTCCCGCCCCGCTGCGCCGCGAAGCCGTCCTGGCCACCGTCCCCGTCGCCGTGGCCGCGCTGCTCACCGCGGCCGGGCCCGCGGTGGCGGCCGGCCCCGCCGGTACGGCCGGGGTCGGCGACCCCTACTTCCCGCTCGCCGGCAACGGCGGATACCACGTGAGCCACTACGACCTGACGCTGCGCTACGACCCGGCCCGCCGCCACCTCGCCGGCACAGCCGTCCTGACCGCCCGCGCCACCCAGCGGCTCACCCGCTTCGACCTCGACCTCCACGGCCTGAGGATCACCGGGCTCACCGTCGACCACGTCAAGGCCGGACACCGGCGCGACGGCCAGGAACTCGTCGTCACCCCACGGCGCGCCCTGCGCAAGGGCGAGCGGTTCCAGATCGCCGTCGCCTACAACGGAACCCCCGGCCCGGTCACCGACCCCGACGGCTCCCCCGACGGCTGGATCCCCACCGACGACGGCGCGTTCGTCGCGGGCGAACCGCAGGGCGCCATGACCTGGTTCCCGGCGAACAACCACCCCCTCGACAAGTCCTCCTACGACTTCCACCTCACCGTCCCCCAGGGCCGCACCGCCGTCGCCAACGGCGTCCTGCTCGCCCAGCGCACCGCGAAGGGCACGACCACCTTCCACTGGCGCCAGACCGAGCCCATGGCCGCCTACCTGGCCACCGCCACCGTGGGGAACTTCAAGGTCACCCGCTACACGACGCGCGACGGCGTCCAGGTCTACGACGCGGTGGATCCGCGGGAGGCCGCCGCGGCCGGGCCGGTGCTCAAGAAGCTGCCCTCGGTGCTGGAGTGGGAGAGCGGGCTGTTCGGGCCCTACCCCTACCGCGCGGCCGGCTCCCTCGTCGACCACGCCCCGGACGTCGGCTACGCGCTGGAGACCCAGACCCGGCCGGTGTACGACAGGGCCCCCGACCTCGGCACTCTCGTCCACGAGAGCGCCCACCAGTGGTTCGGCGACTCCGTCTCACTCACCTCCTGGAAGGACATCTGGCTCAACGAGGGCTTCGCCACCTACGCCGAGTGGCTCTACGCCGAGCAGCACGGCGGCGACAGCGCGCAGAAGTCCTTCGACGCCCTGTACGCGCGACCCGCCACGGACGGCCTGTGGGCGTTCCCGCCCGGCGCCCCCGGCAGCGGCGCCCACATCTTCGGCACCCCCGTCTACGCCCGGGGCGCGATGACCCTGCACGCCCTGCGCACCGCCGTCGGAGACCGCGCCTTCTTCCGCATCCTGCGCGCCTGGGCCACGCAGCACCGCTACGGCCACGGCACCACCGCCCAGTTCGAACGGCTCGCGCAGCGGCAGTCGGGCAGGAACCTCCACGCCCTGTTCACCACCTGGCTGTACACGCAGGGCAAGCCCCGCCACCCGTGATCTCCCGCTGAACGGGCATGGGGAACCTGACGAGTTCCACACATCTCTCGGCCAAGGTCACCTCATGATCACGCACCGCCCCCGTGCAGCGATGCTCGCTGCCTGCCTTCTCCTCACCGGATGCGGCGGCGCGGCCTCCGCGGGCCAAGCGCACCCCACGGCCGCGGCCGCGGCCGTGGGAGCCCCGGCGTCCCCCGCGCCCGCAAGCACCGCCGGGCCGGCGCGGGAGATACCCGGGCTGGGGCCCCGGACCCGGGCTGCGGTTCCCCGCACCGCCCGGCAGGCGGTCGTGGTGAGCGGCCGCGGCAGGAACTCGCCGCTCTCCACGGTCGTCCTGTACCGGCGCACCGGCTCCGGCTGGCAGCCCGGCGAGGCCTGGCCCGCGCACAACGCGCTGCGCGGCTGGAGCGACCGGCACAGGGGCGGCGACCTGCGCTCGCCCGTCGGCGTCTACGGCCTCACCGACGCCGGCGGGCTGCTGGCCGACCCCGGCACGCGACTGCCCTACGACCACGGCTCCGGCTTCCACTCGCCGGGCACCGGCTTCGAGGGCGAACCGCTGGAAGGATCCTTCGACTACGTGGTGGCGATCAACTACAACCGCGCGCCCGGCACTTCGCCGCTCGACTGGACCCGGCCGCTCGGCGCGGGCCGCGGCGGCGGCATCTGGTTCCACGTCGACCACGGCGGGCCCACCCACGGCTGTGTGAGCATCTCCGAGGGGCACATGAAGCAACTGCTGCGCACGCTCGACCCGGCGCTGCGTCCCGTGGTCGTCATGGGCGACCGTGCCTCCCTGGCCCGCTGAGGAAACGGAGTCGTGGCGTGTGCGCTCATGTACTGGTGGCCGAGGACGACCCGATGCAGGCCGAACTCATCCGCCGCTCGCTGATCGCCGAGGGGCACACCGCCACCGTGGTGCACGACGGCTCCGCCGCACTGGACGCGGTGCGGCGCGACCGGCCGGACCTCGTCGTCCTCGACCTGATGCTGCCGGTCATCGACGGCTTCGGCGTGTGCCGGGTGCTGCGCCGCGACGACGACCTGCCGGTGCTGATGCTCACCGCCCGCGCAGCCGAGGACGACGTGCTGCTGGGCCTGGAACTCGGCGCCGACGACTACATGACCAAGCCCTACAGCCCGCGTGAGCTGATGGCCCGCATCCGCACCGTCCTGCGGCGCAGCGGGCGCGCGGGCGCCGACCGCCGGGACGAGCGCGTCGTACGGGCCGCCGGTCTCGCCGTCGATCCCGAGCGGCACGAGGTGCGCTGCGACGGGGAGCCCGTGGACTGCACGCCCGCCGAGTTCCAGATCCTGCTGGCGATGGCCGCCGAACCCGAACGGGTCTTCTCCCGGCTCCAGTTGCTCCAGTGCACCCGGGGCTTCGACCGTTCCTCCACCGAACGGGCCGTGGACGTGCACGTCATGAACCTGCGCCGCAAGATCGAGGCCGACCCGCGCAGACCCGTACGGCTGCTGACCGTGTTCGGCGTCGGCTACAAACTCAGCGGCGGCCGCGCGTGACGCGCCGGAGCCGGGCCCGGATACCGCTGCGCAAACGGCTGTCGGTGCGGCTGCTGAGCGCCTCGGTGCTGATCGCCGTGTGCTCGGTGGCCGCCACCGCGTGGCTGGCGGTCGCCACCACGACCCGCGCGCTGCGCGAGGAGCAGGGCCAGGCGCTCTCCGACGACATGGACATCCTCGCCCGGCTCAGCGGCTACGCGGCCACCCACGCCGACTGGACGGGAGTGCGGCGCACGGTGCGCGACCTGTCCGCCAGGACCGGCCGGCGCATCGCCCTGACGAGCCCGGACCGCACCCTCCTCGCCGACTCCGCGCCGCGGGGCGCCTCGCTGCCGCCGCGCGCCGCCGCGACCGTCGACCCGCTGCGCACCGACACCTACACCGAGCGCGGAGCCCAGCTCAGCGGCACCGACCCCCGTGTCGTGGGCCCCTACCGCCTCACCCCGCCCGAACGCCAGAAGCTCGACGGCGTCGCGCGCGCCCGCCGGCGCTGCTTCTCCCGCTACGGCATCGAGACGACCGTCGCCCACACCCCGTCCGGCCGCCCGGTGCTCGCCGGGGCCGACGGCGGCACGGTGGACGAGTACGTGCCCGAGGAGTGCGCGGACGGACGCCTCGACACGCCGACGCCGACGGAGCAGAAGGCGCTGACCGTGCTCCAGGCCCACGCGGGCCCGTGTCTGGTCCGCGAGGGCCTGGATCCGGACATGCCGCTGTACTTCGGGGCGGGCGTCCCCGCTGTCGACGGCCGGGACGCCACCCCCGCGCCCGCGTTCGTCAAGGCGGGCGAGGGCAGATCCGGCCGCGCCGCCCAGGCCTGTCTCCAGGAGGCCCGCCGGGCGCAGCTCGACCCGTACGTGGCGCCGGTCGCCGAGCTGTTCCTCGGCGGCGGGGACAGCGGCGCGCCACGGTGGGACATGTCGCCGGCCAACAAGACGAAGGTGTTCGGCGCGGCGGGCCTGGTGCTGGCCGTCACCGTCGCCGTGAGCGCCGTCGTCGCGACCCGGCTGGTGCGGCCCCTGCGTGCGCTCACCGAGGCCGCGCAGCAGCCCCCGGAGCGGCACGCGCGCGTGCCCGTCACGACACGGGACGAGACCGGGATCCTGGCGGAGGCGTTCAACGACCTCGCCGAGCGCCGGGAGCGCCTGGAGGCCCAGCGCAAGGCGCTGGTCAGCGACGTCGCCCACGAACTGCGCAGCCCGCTCACCAACATCCGCGGCTGGCTGGAGGTCACGCGCGACGGACTGGTCGAGCCCGACGCCGAACTGCTCGGCGCCCTGCACGAGGAGGCCCTCGTGCTGCAACGCGTCATCGACGACCTGCGCGACCTCGCGGCCGCCGACGCGGGAACCCTGCTGCTGCGCCGCGAGCCGGTCGCCGCGGACGAACTGCTCGCCCAGGTCGCCGCCGCCCACCGGGTGGCCGCCGACGGCGCCGGGGTCGCCCTGCGGACCGAGACCGACGGCCTGCCCTGGCTGGACGCCGACCCGGTACGGCTGCGGCAGGCGCTCGGCAACCTCGTCGCCAACGCCGTGCGCCACACGCCGCCCGGCGGCACGGTCACGCTGGGCGCGCGACGGGACGGCGAGGAGGTGGTGCTGACGGTCGCCGACACCGGCACGGGCATCGCCGAGGAGGATCTGCCGCATGTCTTCGAGCGGTTCTGGCGGGCCGAGAAGTCACGCAGCCGCCGTACCGGCGGAAGCGGCCTCGGGCTGGCGATCGTGCGCCAGTTGACGGCCGCTCACGGCGGCACGGCGGAAGCGGCCGCGCGTGCCGGAGCGGGCAGTGTGTTCACTCTGCGGCTGCCCGCGTCGCCGCCGCCCGCGGACGGCTGACGGGCGCCGCCCCGAGCGGCCGCGGAGCGCAACCGGCGGCCCGGCCGGGCCGCCGGTTGCGCGAGGCCGGTTCCACCGGGTCAGGCACTGCGCCGGGCCCTGATGCGGCGCTTGAGGGCGCGCCGCTCGGTCTCGCTCGTCCCGCCCCACACCCCGAGCGTCTGATCGGTCTCCATGGCCCATTCCAGGCACGGTTCACGCACCGGGCAGCGCCGGCAGACCGCCTTCGCCTGTTCCGCCTGCATCAGTGCCGGGCCCGAGGTGCCGATCGGGAAGAAGAGGTCGGGATCCTCTGAGCGGCATTCGGCCTGCTCTCGCCAGTCGTGCATCGAAGTCACCTGCGATCGGGTCGTCTGTGCCGTTCCGGATGTGTTGCCTCCGATCGGGTCACCGGCACGGCCGCGCTGAAACAGGGCGGGCCCGCAAAGACGTTCACTGCTCCCGCAGGCCCCACGGGGAGCCGTACTCCGTCAGCAGGTCGAGGAAGGGCCGGGCGGGGAACGCCTCGGGGCCCAGCACGCCCACGCCGGACCAGGCTCCGCCGGCGAGCAACTCCAGGGCCACCACCGGGTTCAGGGCCGTCTGCCACACGACGGCCTGGCTGCCGTACTCGGCCATGGACCACTGGTTGTCGACCACGTGGTAGAGGTACACCTCGCGCGGCGCGCCGTCCTTGATGCCCCGCACCCAGGTGCCCGCGCAGGTCTTGCCGTGCATCAACTCGCCCAGCGTCGCCGGGTCGGGCAGACAGGCGGCCACCACGTCACGCGGCGAGACGGACACCGGCCCCCGCTCACCCGGCACCGTCACCGGCGCGGTGCGGTCCAGCCCCAGCCGGTGCAGCGTCTTGAGGGTCTCGACGAACTCGCCGCCCAGGCCGTACTTGAAGGTGACCCTGCGCGCCTTCACCCAGCGCGGCACGAGCAGCACCTCCTCGTGCTCGACGTTCACGCACTCCACCGGCCCGATGCCCTCGGGGAAGTCGAACACCTCGGGCTCGCTGAAGGGCTCGGTGGTGAACCAGCCGCGGTCGGCCTCGTAGACCACCGGGGGGTTCAGGCACTCCTCGATCGTGGTCCAGATGCTGAAGGAGGGCGCGAAGTCGTGGCCCTCGACGGTGAGGTTCGCCCCGTCGCGGACGCCGATCTCCTCGATCTCGTCGAAGAGTTCGTCGGCGGCGTACCGGGCGAAGACGTCCGACAGTCCCGGTTCGACGCCCATGCCGACCAGGGCGAGGGCGCCCGCCTCGGCCCACTCGTCGGCCTCGGCGAACTGCGCGTCGCCGAGCCGCACACCGCACTCCTCGTACGGGCGCTCCGGATGCGGCCGGGACAGCGACATCGCCATGTCGACATAGCGGGCCCCGCCGGCGCGCGCCGCGTGGAACAGGGGCATCACGAACCGCGGGTCGGTGGCGTTGAGCAGGACGTCGCAGCGGTGGCGGGCGAGCAGGGCGGTCACGGCCGCCTCGTCTGAGGCGTCCACGCGCTCGGCGTGGAACCGTTCGTCGCCGTCGAGCGCGGCGACGGCGGCGTCGGCGCGCGCCGGATCGTAGTCGGCGACGACCATCGCCTCGAAGAACGGACGGCGGGCGGCGATCCGGGTGATGGCGGTGCCGACACCGCCGGCGCCCACGAGCAGGACACGCATGGCGAGAACTCCCTCGGTTGAGAGTGCGAGTGCGAGACGAAAGTGTGCGAAGCAGGGCCCCGCACCCGATACAACGCCGCGCGTCCGCGTAAGGTCAATGGCGTTGGCATAAGAGCGGAGGGGGCCACCCGTCCGGCCGGACGACGAGGGAGCGTGGGGCCGATGGCGAAGCAGGTCGTCCCGGAGGAGAAGCGGCGGCGGCGCCGGCCCACCCGGAGCGGCACCGTGCTGTCGGAGACCCTGATCGTCGAGGCCGCGCTGCGGCTGCTGCGCGAGCACGGCAGCACGGGGCTCAGCGCCCGCCGTCTCGGGCTCGCCCTCGACTGCGACCCCAGCACGCTCTACCGCTACTTCCGCGGCATGGACGAGCTGACCCTCGCCATCGGGGACGCGCTGATCGGGGAGGCGTTGCGCGGCTGGCGGCCGACGGGGGAGTGGCGGGCGGACCTGCACGCCGTGGGCCTGCGCATCCACGCCGCCTACGTCGCCCATCCGCAGGCCGCCCAGCTCACCGCGAGCCGGGTCACCGGCCGGGCCAACGAACTCGCCGCCGACGAGGCCGTCCTGGACGTCCTGCGCACCGCCGGCTTCCCGCTGCCGGACACCGTGCGGATCTACCACGCGTTCATCGACCAGACCCTGGCGTTCGCCGCCCTGGACGCGGCCGCGCTGGCCCTGCCCCGCGCGGCGCAGCGCGCCGACGACGCGATCTGGCGCTCGACCTACGCCCGGCTGCCCGCGGAGACCCACCCCAGGATCGCCGAGGCGGCCTCCCTGCTCTCGGCCCGCATGGTGACCAGCGCCTATCCCACCGCGCTGGAGATGCTGCTGGAGAGCGCGCAGGCCCGCCTGGCGGCCCTTGCGGCGGACCGCCGCCGCCCTTAGGGGGTGCGGCGCAGCGACTCGGCCGCCGTCGCGGCCACCGCGTCCGCGACCGCCGCGAGGGCCGGGGAGTCGAGTTTCCACTGCTGCCAGTACAGCGGCACGTCCAGCGGCCGGCCGGGGGCCAGGGCGACCAGACGGCCGGAGCGCAGCAGGGGCTCGGCCTGCACCTCGGGCACCATGCCCCAGCCGAGCCCGGCCACGACCGAGGCGGCGAAGCCCTCCGAGGTCGGCATGGCGTGGCGCACCGGACCCGCGCCCCGGGCGCCCCGGCGCAGCCCGCGCACGAAGGCGTCCTGGAGGTCGTCGCTGCGGTCGAAGGCCATGACCGGCGCCCGCGGCAGGGTCTCGTGGAGCGGGCCGTCGGCGAGATGGCGGGCGACGAAGCCGGGGCCGGCCGTGGCCAGGTAGCGCATCGTGCCGAGGGTCCGCACCGAGCAGCCGGTCACCGGCACGGGCGACGAGGTCACCGCGGCCATCACCAGCCCCTCCCGCAGCAGTTCGGCCGTGCGGGTCTCGTCCTCGCGGTGCAGCTCGAAACAGAGCGGCGGCTCCTGCGCCACCCTGGCCAGGGCCGGCAGGAACCAGGTGGCCAGGGAGTCCGCGTTCACGGCCACCGTCACCCGGGTCGGTTCGCCCTCGCCGCTCATGCCCAGCTCGGCCCGCGTGTCGCGCTCCAGCCGGGCCAGCTGGCGGGCGAACCGCACGACGATGTCGCCCGACTCCGTGGGCCGCACCGGCTTGGTGCGCAGCAGCAGGACCCGGCCGGTGCGCTGCTCCAGCGCCTTGACGCGCTGGCTGACCGCCGAGGGCGTCACCCGCAGCGCGGCCGCCGCCGCGTCGAAGGTGCCCTCGTCGACCACGGCGAGCAGGGTGCGCACCTGGTCGAGCGGGAGGTCCGTCATCATCGCCGCGTCACCGCCGGTCGCGTCGTCACAGGAATCATCACAGCGGCTAATGATACGTTAGAATCTTTAGCTGTACCCGCAGTGATCGACTGTCTAGCGTGGACGGCATGTCCTCCGCACTCACCGCCGCGGCCGCCGGCTTCGGCACCGGTCTCTCGCTCATCGTCGCCATCGGCGCCCAGAACGCGTTCGTCCTGCGCCAGGGGATCCGCCGGGACGCCGTCCTGGCCGTCGTGGGGATCTGCGCCCTGTCCGACGCCGTGCTCATCGCGCTCGGCGTGGGCGGGGTCGGCGCGGTCGTGGTCGCCTGGCCCGACGCGCTCACCGTGGTCGGCTGGGTCGGCGGGGCGTTCCTGCTCGGGTACGGGCTGCTCGCGGCCCGCCGCGTGCTCCGCCCCGGCACGCAGGCGCTGCGCGGGGACGGCGAGGCCGCGGGTTCGCGCCGCCGGGCCGTGCTCACCTGCCTGGCGCTGACCTGGCTCAACCCGCACGTCTACCTCGACACCGTCTTCCTGCTCGGCTCGGTCGCCGCGGACCGCGGCTCGCTGCGCTGGACGTTCGGTCTCGGCGCGGCGCTGGCCAGCCTGTGCTGGTTCGCCGCGCTGGGCTTCGGCGGCCGGGCGCTGGGCCGCTTCCTGGCGCGCCCCGCGGCCTGGCGGGTGCTCGACGGTCTGGTGGCCGCCACGATGATCACGCTCGGCGTGCTGCTGATCGCCCGCGCCTGAGTCCGTGATCCGGGACGCCGGGGTCATAAGAGCGGCCGAATTCCAGGGCTGCCATAGTGACCCACGGAATCGAAAGATGTAACGAGCAACCAGGAAGTGCGTGGACACCAGCGAGAGCACCCCCGTCCCCGACCCCGAGGCCGTGGAGAGCGGGCAGGTTCCCGAGGGCCCCGGCCGGCGCGGCTGGCGCCGCTGGGCCATGGACACCCGGCCCCTGCGCCGGCCCGCCTACCGGCGGTTGTGGTCCTCCACCGTCGTCACGGCCGTGGGCAGCCAGCTCACCGCCGTCGCCGTCCCCAAGCAGATCTACGACATCACCGGCTCCTCCGCCTGGGTCGGCTACGCGAGCCTCGCCGGGCTGGTGCCGATGGTGCTGTTCGCGCTCTGGGGCGGTGCGGTCGCCGACACCGTCGACCGCCGCAAGCTGCTGCTGGTGACCAACAGCGGCATCGCCGTCACCTCGGTGCTGTTCTGGATCCAGGCGGCCTCGGGGCTCGGCTCGGTCGCCGTGCTGATGGTGCTGCTCGCCGCCCAGCAGGCGTTCTTCGGCCTCAACTCGCCCGCCCGCAACGCCTCCATCGCCCGGCTGGTCCCGGCGGACGAACTCGCCGCCGCCAACGCGCTCGGCTCCACCGTCATGCAGACGGGCCTGGTCGCGGGGCCGCTGCTCGCGGGGGCCCTGATACCCGTGATCGGGCTGCCCGAGCTGTACCTCCTCGACGCCGTCGCGCTGTGCGTGACCCTGTGGGCGGTGTTCCGGCTGCCCGCGCTGCCCCCGTCGGCGAGCGCGACCGTCCGGCGCGCCGGTCTGCGCGAGATCGCGGAGGGCTTCCGCTACATCTCCCTGCACAAGGTGCTGCTGCTGTCCTTCCTCGCCGACGTCATCGCCATGGTCTTCGGCATGCCCCGCGCCCTGTTCCCGCAGCTCGCGGCCGAGACCTACGGCTCGTACGGCGAAGGCCTCGCCCTCGGTCTGCTCTTCGCGGCGATCCCGGTCGGGGCGGTGCTGGGCGGCCTGTTCTCCGGCACGTTCTCACGGGCGCGCCGGCACGGCTGGATGGTCATCGGCGCGGTCGTCGCCTGGGGGGTGTCGATCGCCGGCTTCGGGCTGAGCGGCAGCCTGTGGCTCGCGGTGGCGTTCCTCGCCTGCGCCGGCGTCGCCGACATGGTCTCCATGGTCTTCCGGGGGGCGATCCTGCTGTCCGCTGCCACCGACGAGATGCGCGGCCGGATGCAGGGCGTCTTCACGGTGGTCGTCGCGGGCGGCCCGCGGCTGGCCGACGTCCTGCACGGCACCGCGGGCGCGGCGTTCGGGCCTCGCGCGGCCGTCGCGGGCGGAGGCCTCCTGGTCGTCGCCCTCATGCTGGCCCTTGCGGCGGCGGTGCCGGCCCTGCGCCGCTACCGCGTCTGACGCGGCGGGCCGGCCGCCGCGCCGCGGACGCCCGCGGGACCGGACCGGCCGGCGTACCGCGAGAGCCGCCGCCGTCGGGGGCTACAGCGCTCCGCGCCGGTGGGAGCCGTACTCCTCCATCAGCCGGCCCCGGGTCATCTCCAGCCGGTGCGCGAGGATCTCCGCCACGATCCGCACCAGCGACATCCCGAGCGCGGGTTCCTCCTCGCAGAGCTTGAGCACGGGCTGCGCCTCGAACTCGTAGGCGCGCACGGGGCTGAAGGCCTCGGCGCCGAAGTCCCAGCGGTACGGCGGGAACAGCCATGACCAGCCGAGCAGGTCGCCGGCGCCGAGGCCGGCGACCGTGACCCGCCGCTGGGGCGTCACCTGCTGGGTGAGCGAGACCGCGCCGGACCGGACGACCCAGAAGCGGTCGGCCGTGTCGCCCGCCTCGAAGATCCGGGCGTCCTCCGCGAAGGAGACCTCCCTGGCGAGTTCCATCAGACGTGCGCGCTGGGGCGGGGGAAGGGCGGTCAGCAGTCTGGTCGCTCTGGTCATGGCGCGGGGCTCCTCGCCGACGGTTCGGTGGGGCGTGTTCCTCCCCTTCCCATTGGAGCCGCTGCCGCCGTCCCGGGCACCTCGGCGGACGGTACTTTCCCGGTATCGGCACATCCGGCGGTCCGGACCGCCGGTCCCGCACGGTCCCGGGCGCCAGGCGTCCCGGGTTTCCGGGCACCGGTCCGGCTGATGTCCCGGGCGCCGACCCGGCGCGGACATGGAGAAGCCCTGGCTGGACGGGGGAAGCCAGCCAGGGCAGTAAAGGGTGGCGGACGGAGGAGGAGTAGCGTCGACTCCGTCCACCACGTATGGATGAACCGTAAACCATTCATGGCGGTTTTCCGCACGGGAAACCCGGTCCAGTGACCCGTTTCACTCCGCCGCCGTCGGGCGCTCCCTCCTCGCGGCGATCCTGCGCGGTCCGGCCCGCCTCCCGCGCCCCGGTCGTCGGGTGCTCGCCGAGGCGGCCCCCAACCGCGTTGCCGTGCCCGCGCGTTGGGGTTCAGTCCCCGTCGGTGGAACGGCCGGGCGTCACGATCTCGTCCAGCACTCTCACCACGGCCTCGTAGGCGAGCCCCCGCACATGGGCGTCGCGCGCCCCGTCCGGGTCGGTCTGGGAGAGGTCGGCGCTGCGGGCCCGGCAGGCGAGCAGTTCCTCCCGGGCGCAGGTGCGGGAGCGCTGGATGCGCCGCAGCAGTTCGTCGGAGTCCACGACATCGGTCATGCAGCCCGCCTACCCGGACCGGGCCGGACGTATGGCTCCCGCCGTCGCCCGATGCTTCCCGGACGATTGCTCCCGGTCCGGGAGGTTTGGCCGTCGCGGGGAAGGTCAGCCGGTCAGAGACAACAGCAGACCATGCCGACCGGCCCCGGAGCGCGCCAACGGACCGCGCCCCACCCCTCGGGCCCCCACTGGGAAGTCCCACCACCCGGCCGTCCCCACCGGCCGCCCGGTGAGCGCCGTCGCCCCGTGCCGGCGCCGGAACGGCCGCCCGTGAGCGCCGCGCGCGGCCGTGCGCCGGCGACAGGGCCGGAACGACAGCCGCGCGGCCGGTGGTCTGCTCGACCGGCGACCGCCCGGCCCGCGATCCGCTCGGCCGGTGGCCGGCCCGTCCCGCGGCCGCTTCCACATCCGGTCGATCCACATCCGGTCGACCCACAGCACAGCCGTCACAGCCGTCACAGTCAGGGGAGCGAAAGGATGCGTACGAACGACTCGACCTACCGCGCGAGGGCGCCCGAGGCCCCGCCGTTCGGTTGCGAGGGGGAGGGGCGGTGCCGGCCGGCCGACGTCCGCAGCGCCGTGAGAAAGGCGGTGAACGGCCGCTGCCGAGCCCTCGGACGCCCTTATGACGAGGAGGCCCTCTCGGACGCCCTGCTCGTCGCTACCGAACTCACCAGCAACGCCCTCCTGCACGGCGGCGGAGTCGCCGGCTTCGACGTCGGCATGGACGGGCGGGCCGTGCGCGTGTCCGTGAGCGACCGCAGCGACCGGATGCCCGTCGCCGTCGGCCCCCTCGACGAACAGGGCAGACGGCGGGTCGGCGGGCGCGGCTGGCCGATCGTCTGCCGGCTCGCCCGCGACGTCGAGGTCGCGGACCTGCCGTCAGGCGGCAAGCGCATCACCGCCGTCGTCCCCGTGTTCCGGCCGGCCTTCTGACCGGTCCTCCGGCCCGGTTCCCGGCCGCCTTCCGGACCGCGCCCGCACACTTTTTCCCCCGCGGAGTTTGCGCCTCCGGGGGCAGGGCAGACGGAGGTTCGTGCTTCGGACCGGAGGCGCGCCGACGGGAGCGGTGGGACCGCTTCGGGCGCTGCACGTGCCCCGGGTGGCAGGAGCCCTCCCGTCGTCAGTCACCTGAAACAACCGTTCAGGAGCGTTTACGCATGCTCATCGACATGTCGACAAGCCGTCCCGCCGGACCGGCCGCCGCCGCTGCGCCGCGACGCACCCACGACGACGCGCCCGACACCGCGAGCCGGTTCGCCCGGCTGGTCGCCCTGGAGGAGGGGCCCGAACGGGACGCGGTGCGCGACGAGATCGTCACCGCCTGGCTGCCCATGGCCCACCGGATCGCCGGCCGCTTCCGCGACCGGGGCGAGTCCCTCGAGGACCTGCGCCAGGTGGCGGCCCTCGGGCTGGTGAAGGCGGTGGACCGCTTCGACCCCGAACGCGGGGCCTTCGAAAGCTACGCGGTGCCCACCATCACCGGCGAGATCAAGCGGCACTTCCGCGACCGGATGTGGGCCCTCCGGGTGCCCCGCCGGGTGCAGGAACTGCGCAACAAGGTGCGCGTCGCCCGCCGTGAACTGGCCCAGAGCCCGGGCGCGCCCGAACCGTCGGTCGCCGACATCGCCGCCCACACCGGGCTGACCGAGGACGAGGTCGCCGCCGGCCTGGAGGCCCTGGAGAGCTTCAGCACCCTCTCACTGGACGCGGAGGTCCCCTCCGGCGACGACGGCTACAGCCTCGCCGACACCCTCGGGGCCGCCGACCCCTCCTTCGACGTCGTGGTCGACCGCGAGTCCGCGAAGGAGGGACTGCGCCGCCTTCCCGAACGCGAGCGCGCCATCCTCTACATGCGCTTCTTCGAGGACATGACGCAGAGCAGGATCGCCGACCGGCTCGGCATCTCCCAGATGCACGTCTCCCGGCTCATCAGCCGCAGTTGCGAGCGGGTGCGCCAGGAAGCCCTGCGCTGACAGTACGACACCGAACCCCCTTTCCCCCTCTCGACGTCAGGAGTAGCCCGCCGATGCTCATGCCCCATCCCGTCGTCCTGCGCACGCTCGTCGACGAGTACGAGGCGCTGTCCGCCGACGGCACCGCCGAGGCGCGCGCGCAGGAGCGCGACCTCGCCTACACGTTGTGCGTGTCCACCGGCACCCGCGAGGTCGACGACGCCCTGCGCACGGCCCGCCGCTGGCTGGAGGCGGCCTCCGCCGCCGACACCGCGGCGGCGCCCCGCCCGCAGACCACCGTCGTCCGCCGGCAGACGGCCTCCGGCCTTCAGCAGAAGGCCGTCCCCCGTCCGCAGACGGCCGGAGCCCGTCCGCAGAGCGACGACGGCCCCCGCGTGTACGCCTGAAGGGCGCCGGAGGCCGCGCCCGTAAGGCCGGTGCGAGGCCGTCCGGCCGGCAGGCCGCCCTGCGGTCCGCCCGGCCACCGCGCCGGCGTCCGGCCCGCCCCGCCCGGGCCCCGCACCACCCGCACGCCCCGCACCCGCGGCCGGCCGCCCCCACCAGGGGCGGCCGGCCGCAGGTGTGTGCGCACCCGTACGTGTGTGCGGCTGGAGGCGGGGCAGTCGGACTCTGCGAAATTCGGGGAGAATTCAGGGAGGGGACGCGATGAACGCGAGCGCCATGGCGCGCAACGGCCGTGCCGGAGCGGAACGGGCGGCACGCGGCTCGGTGACGAAGGGGGCCGCCAAGGCCGGGTTCGCCGCACGGGGCGTGATCTATCTGCTGGTCGGGCTGCTGGCCCTGCAGATCGCCTTCGGCGACACCAAGGAGGAGGCGGACCGCCAGGGCGCCCTGGCCGCGATCTCCGAGAAGCCCTTCGGCTCGGTGGTGCTGTGGGCGCTGGGCGTCGGCCTGGTCGGCATGGCCCTGTGGCGGCTGTCCGAGGCCGTCTTCGGCGCCGTCGGCGCCGACGGGCGCAGCGCCAAGAAGCGGCTGGTGGCGCTCGGCCGGTGCGTCTTCTACTCCTTCGTCGCCTACTCCGTCCTCGCCTTCGCCGCGGGCTCCGGCAGCGGCGGCGGATCGAGCGACGAACAGTCCCGCGACGTCACCGCGCGGGTGCTGGAGCTGTCCGGTGGACAGTGGATCGTGGGCGTCGCCGGCGTCGGGATCGTCGTCGCGGGCCTGTGGATCGCCGCCCGGGCCGTCATGCGCTCCTACCACAAGAAGCTGCGACTGGGGGAGATGTCCCCCCGCGTGCGGCGCCTGGTGGACGTCACCGGCGTGGGCGGCGGCGGCACCCGCGGCCTGGTCTTCGCCGCGGCGGGCGTCTTCGCCGTGCGGGCCGCCGTCGAGTACGAGCCGGACAAGGCCAAGGGACTGGACGACACGCTGCGCTCGTTCGCCGGCACCCCCGCCGGACCGGGCCTGCTGGCCTGCGTCGCGGCCGGGCTCATGCTCTTCGGACTGTTCTCCTTCGCCATGGCCCGCTGGCGCAAGGTCTGACGTCGGCCTCACGGGGAACACGGACGAGATGAACGATGCAGAGTTCCCGCGCGACGGACGGCCCGTGGACATGTACCTCGACCTGCTTCGCGTCCGCATGGACAGCGAGGACTACCAGCTCCTGCTGAAGGTCGTGGCGCCCGCGCTGCGCGCCCTGGACGAACAGCCCCCCGAGAGCCTCGACTTCGCCCTCGACCCCGAGGAGACCGAGGACCTGCCCCAGGAGATCCGCGACGAGGCGGCCCTCGTCATCGCCACCGCGGTCACCGGCCGGCTGGACAACCAGCTGGTCGAGATCCAGGTCGACGGAACCGGCCCGGTCCGGGTGGTCACCGACGCGGCCACCGCGTCCGACCCGGGCCGCCTCGCCGAGATCGCCGGCTGCATCCAGCAGCGCCAGCAGGACACCGAGGCGCTGCGGGGCATAGCGGCCGCGAGCGGCATGTCCACGGACTTCTGAGCGTGCGCCCGGGCCCGGCGGCCGGGGCCCGCCCTCACCGCGGCGGGGCCACCGGCGCGCCGAGCGGGCGGGCCAGGCCGACCACCGCCTCGTCCAGCCGCTGCAGATGCCGCAGCACCCGGTCGGTCACCCGGCCGTACCGCGGCGTCCCCGGCACCCCCGGCTTCAGCAGGGCCGCGATGCTGGGCCCGGTCACGACCTCGGCGGCGCCCGGCTCCCGCGCGACCCGCGCGGAGATCGCCCCGATGTTGTGCCGGATGCGCTGCCCCGCCCGCCGCAGCCGGGGATCCGCCGCTATCGACGGGTGCGTCGGCAGCAGTTCCGCGGTGGCCGCCAGCGACCGGGCGTGATAGGCGCAGGTCTCCAGGAGCGCCACGACGTACCGGGCGGTGTCCCGCCTGGTGCGCAGCGGCGTCACCGGATGCGTCAGCGGCTGGGTCGCCGCCCTCAGGTCGGCCAGCGCCTGGTCGAGATCGCGCGCCCGGTCCAGCAGATCGGCCGCGGGAGCGCCGCTCAGCTGCTCCACGGCGGCCCCGGTGACCTCGTCCAGCCGCTCCAGCACGGCCGTCAGCAGCTCGTTGGTACGCCGGTCCGTGTGCACGGGCAGCACCAGCGCCGCCGCGACGATCCCGCAGGCGGCCCCGAGCGCCGTCTCCTCCACCCGCAGCACCAGCACCGACAGGCTGTAGGTGTGCAGCAGCGTGTACAGCACGCCCAGGGCGGCCGTGACGAAGAACGACATCAGCGTGTACGACAGCGGCGCCGTGTAGAACATCGCGAACACGCACAGCAGCACCACGGCGAACGCGGTCCACGTGTGGTGCCCGACCAGCCCCGCCAGCACGATGCCGGCGACCACGCCGAGCACGGTGCCCAGCAGCCGCCGGGAGCCCTTGACCAGGATCTCCCCGGTGGAGGCGGTGTTGATGAACACGATCCAGCAGGTCAGCACCGCCCAGTACCAGCGGTGCGAGGAGAGCAGCTCACCGCCGACGATGGCCAGCGCCGAGCCGACGGCCACCTGCACGGCGGCCCGCGTCGTCGGCCGCCGCAGGCCCGTCGGCTGCTCCGCCGTCTCCTCGTCCTCCTCGGCTCCGCCGATCGCGGCGTCCTCGGCGTCCAGCTCCTCGCGCGAGCGCGCCGTCTCGGGGCTGTCGGCGGACTCGTCCTGCGGGCCGTCCAGCGCGATCCGCAGCCCCAGCACCGCCCGCGCCGCCTCGCCGACCCCCCGGAACACGTCCTGCACCGCGGGCGGCGCCTTGGGCAGGTTCTCCTCGTCCCGGTAGCCGAGCAGCCGGTTGCGCACCTGGGACAGCGCGGTCCCCGTCCCCGCGGCCGCCGGATCGCGTACCAGCAGCCGCAGGGCCAGCAGGTCGCGGCGCAGGGTCTCCAGCGCCTCGTCGCGCACCGGCAGCCGGCCGCTGTCCGGCAGGGGCGCTCCGGGCAGGTGCATGGTCAGGGTGTCGGCGCGTTCCGCGCTGCGGGCCGTGAGCAGCAGCAGGCCGAGGCGCTCGGCGGCGATCTCCGCGTCGGCGATGCGCCGCTGCACCAGCCGGGCCACCGACTCGTCCGGAGTGCCCTCGTCCAGCCGGCCCTGGATCATCATGGCCGTCTCGTGCAGCCGGGCGGTGCCCTCGCGCACCTGGGCGACGGCTTTCGCCACGTCGTCCGGCGCCGCGTCCAGCAGGTCGAGCTGGGCGTCGAGCAACTGCGCCAGCCGCGCCCGGAAGGCCTGGCGCAGCCGCCCCAGGATCCCGGCCGGCGTCTGCGGCACGAGCGCGAACCGGGCCACCGCGCTGCTCGCGAAGGCCACGGCGATCACCCCGTAGTACCCGGGCAGCGACGACGTCCCGACGCCGACGAACAGCGACATGAAGTACACCTGGAAGCCGATCAGCCCCAGCGCCGTGCCCCGGTCGCCGAACCGGCGGCCGTAGACCGCGCAGAAGATGAGCGCGACGAAGAACAGATCGCCGGCCACCGTCCGGGAACTGAGCAGCGCCGCCACCGACACCGAGGCCAGCGCGACCGGCAGGCCCACCGCCAGGGTGACGGCCTGCCGGTCCCGCTGCTTCTCCCGGACCGCGAACGTGGCGACCATCGAGGCGATCGCGCCGGCCACCAGGTGGGAGATGTCGGCGCCGAACAGCGACAGCACGGCCAGCGTCACGGTGATCGCGCCCACCGTCCGCAGTCCGGCGGCCAGCCGCAGCAGACCGGGGTCGGACGCCGCGACCCGGTCCCGCCCTCGTGTGCCGAACGCCCGTGCCGCCGCCCTCACGCCGCCGTACTCTCCCTTGCCCGTGCTGTGCCTCGCGGTGTGGGTGTCAGGCGGGATCCGGCCCGCTCGCCTCCGTCCGGCCCGCCTGCTCCACCTGCGCCCGCACCTGCTCCGCCGTCAGATAGCTGTCGGTGTACTCGAAGTCCTTCAGCTTCGCCGCCCGGCGGGCCTGGAACCCGGTACGGACGAAATCGTCGCCCGCGATCGCGTTCAGCGTCCAGTTGGTCAGGACGCGGGCCTTGGCGACGCCCGTGCGCAGCGCCGACCAGTGGTAGCCGCGGGCCACGGCCTGCGCGGGCAGTCCGCGCAGTTCCACGCCGAGCGGCTTGGACACGGCGTCCGTGCCGCCGAGGTCGACGACGAGACCGAGGTCCTTGTGCTCGTAGGGCCGCATCGGCTGCCCGCGCAGCGCGGCGATGACGTTGTCGGCGACGACCTTGCCCTGCCGCATCGCGTGCTGCGCCGTCGGCGGGCAGACGGCGCCCTCCTCGCCCTTGGCCCGGTCGGGCACGGCGGCGGCGTCGCCGAGGGCGAACACCCCGTCCTCGCCGGGCAGGTTCATCTCGGCGGACACGGCGAGCCGCCCGCGGACCGTCTCGGCTCCCAGGGTGGCGATCAGCGGGCTCGCGACGACGCCCGCCGTCCAGATGAGCGTCCGCGTCGGGATCACCCGTCCGTCGGTGAAGGTGACCTCCTGCGGGCCCGCCTTGGCGATGGACACGCCCAGCGAGATGTCGATGCCGCGCTTGCGCAGCACCTCCTGCGCGCTGCGGCCCAGCTTGTCGCCCAGCTCCGGCATCAGCTTCGGCGCGATGTCGATGAGATGCCACTTGATCAGGCCGGGGTCCAGTCGCGGATAGCGCTTGACCGCGTTGTGCGTGAGCAGTTGCAGACACGCGGCGGTCTCGGTGCCGGCGTAGCCGCCGCCGACGACCACGAACTGGAGCCGCGAGGCCTGCTCGGCGGGGTCGTTGCTGGCGTCGGCGAGGTCGAGCTGGGTGATGACGTGGTCGCGGATGTACGCGGCCTCCGCGAGGGTCTTCATCCCGAAGGCGTGGTCGGTCAGCCCCGGGATGTCGAAGGTGCGGGTGACGCTGCCGGGAGCCAGCACGATGTAGTCGTAGGGCTCGTTGACGATCTCGTCGGTGATGGTCCGGATGACGCAGACCTTCGATTTGAGGTCCACGCCGATGGCGCCGCCGGGAATGATCCGCGTGCGGTACTTCTTGCTGCGGCGCAGTGATACGGCGATCGACTGGGGCGTCAGCACGCCTGAGGCGACCTGCGGCAGCAGCGGCAGATAGAGCTGGTAGGCGAACGGCGTCACCAGAGTGACGTCGGCCTCCGCGGCGGAGAGCGCGCGTTCCAGACGCTGTACGCACCCCACTCCCGCGAAGCCCGCGCCCACTACCAGGATCCTGGGTCGTGTCACGATGTCCATCCCTTTCTGCGGCTCCAGGCGGTCTGCCCGACCTGGTGCGCGTGCCCCGCCCCCGGGCCTTCGCACCTCATCGATACCACCGCGCGCGAACCGGTGGCGCCAGTCGGACGAGGCATGCAGACGAACGTTTCTCCTGAGGCTGCCTCCGTACCCCGGGATGACCCTTTGTACGCCCTCGCCTTCGAACGGACCGGCATGCGGGACGATCACGGCCGCCGGGGAGCGGTCACGACGGGCCCTGCCGAGGGCCGGGAATCGGCCGCGCGGGCGGGCGGGTGGCTGAGCCTTCTTCAGGAACCGGTCGGCAGGTGGCCGTCGAGGCGGCTCCCGCCGAGCCGGCCGTCCCGTGCGCCCGGGAGGCCCTCGAGACCGCCGGTGAACGGGCCGCCGAGGCCGCCGCCGGGGCTGCCGTCCAGGTGGCACAGCAGCAGGCAGACGTCGTCGTCGCGTTCGGAGTCGCTCAGCATCGGCTCCAGGATGCGTTCCGCCGAGCCGTCCAGGTCCGCGTCGAGTTCGTCCGTCCGGAACGAGCCCAGCGCCGCCGACAGGCGCTCGATCCCCGGGTCTATGCCCTGCGCGCGGCGCTCGACCAGCCCGTCGGTGTACAGCGCCAGTGTCGATCCCGGCTCCAGCGGCACGGTGTGGTCGGCGATCTCCTGGTGCAGCGGGATGCCGAGCATCGCCCCCGGCTTCGCGTCCAGCGTGCGCACCCGCCCGTCGGGCCCGCGCAGCACGGGCGGCGGATGCCCCGCGGCCGCCCACGTCAGCTCGGGCTCGCCGGGCCGGAAGCGCGCGATCACGGCCGTGGCGTACAGATCGGGCTGGAGGTGGTGCAGGAAGGTGTGCAGCCGCGTCAGCAGCTCGCCCGGGGTGCCGCCGTCGACGGCGTAGGCGCGCAGCGCGGTGCGCAGCTGGCTCATCATCACCGCCGCGTGCAGCCCGTGCCCGGTCACGTCGCCGATGACGGTGATGAGGCTGCCGTCGGGCTGCCGGAAGGCGTCGTACCAGTCGCCGCCGATGTTCAGGCCGTAGGTCGCCGGCAGATAGCGCGCCGTCAGGCGCAGTCCGGGCAGGGCCGGCAGGTCGGTGAGCAGGGCGCGCTGCAAGGTCTCGGCGATGTCCCGGTTGTGCTCGAAACGCCGGGCGTTCTCCAGCGCGCCGCCCGCCCGCCTGGTGAGCTCCAGCAGCATCACGGCGTCGTCGGGGTCCCAGCGTTCTCCCGGCGGGGTCAGCGTCAGCACGCCGAGCGGCGCGCCGCGCGCCGGCAGCGGTACGCACAGCAGGGGCCGGCCGGGCAGCAGCGCCGACGGCGGCTGGTCGTCGACCCCCGGCAGGCGGCCCGGCTCGGCCGCCGCGTACTGCGGCCGCCCGGTGCGGGCCGCGAGGACGGCGGCCGCCGGACGGGGGACGGACGGGCCGTGGTCCTCCTCGGCGTCGAGGAGCCACACGTCGAGTGAGCGCGCGTACTCGGGGACCAGCAGCTCGGGGAGCCGGCGCACGATCTCCTCGTGGTTCAGGGACGCCGTCAGCGCCGCGCTCGCGTCGGCCAGGAAGGTCAGTCTGCGCCGGGCCGCCTCCGCCTCCCGGCGCGCCGCGCGCTCCGCCGCGAAGGCCTCGCGCTGGGCGCGTCCGGCGGCGTCGAGTTCGGCGTGCAGCGCGAGGACGCCCTGGTTGGTCTGGTGCAGCTCCTCGCGGTGGAAGGCGACGAGTTCCTCCTGCTCGGCCAGCCGGTCCAGCACCACGGCGGTGTCCTCGTCGGCGCCGAGCAGGGCCTCGGCGAGCACCGGGGCGTCGTCCGCGACGCAGTCGCCGACCGGCCCGGCGGCGGGTTCCGGGCAGGGGGCGTTGATCAGCCACGGGCGTTCGCCGTCGGCGGGGGAGGAGGTCAGCTCGATCAGCAGGGTCCCGTCGGCGTGTGTCAGGGCCAGCCGCCAGGCGCCGCCCTTGGCCAGGCACCGGTGCAGCCGGGCGCTGAGCGCCGCGGCCAGCCGGGCGCGCTCCAGCGGCGGCACGCCGTGCGCGGCGGCCACCCGCGCGGTCGCGATCCGCGCCCGCGCGGCGTCGGTGACGGTACTGATCTCCCAGGTGCGCGTCATGGCCGGTCCGGCGGGGTCGGGGACAGGACGGCCACGGCGGTGTCGTCACGCACCGGGCGGGCGGAACTCCCGGCGTCGCGCACCGTCACGGCGGCGACGAGCGCGGGGTCGGCGCCGAGCAGACGGGGATCGGCGGGCGGCGCCCAGCGGCTGGGCAGCCCGTCGCTGTGCAGGACCAGGAGCCGGTCCGGGCCCCAGGGGGCCTCCGTCTCGGGCAGGGTCCTGGGCCGGTGCGCGCCGACGATGCCGGGCCGCGACAGCAGATGCCGCCAGGAGTCGCCCTCGCGCAGCCGCGCCCCCACGTTGCCGACGCCGCAGAAGCGCAGCCGTCCGGCCCGGGCGTCGAGCTGGGTCACCGCGGCCGCCGCTCCCCGGGTGCCGCGCAGCGCGTCGTCGAGCCGGCGCAGCAGCTCGGCCGGCGGCAGATGACCGGAGCCGCGCACCGCCTCCACGGCCGCGGTCGAGGCGAGGGCCGCGTCGGGGCCGTGCCCCAGGCCGTCGGCCAGCATCAGCGTCAGCAGATGTCCGGCCCGCACGCAGGTCCAGGCGTCCCCGGAGTGCTCGGCGCCCCGGAAGGGGATGTTGACGCCGCCGGCCCGCACCCCGAGGGGCGCGTCCGCGGCGTCCCCGCCCGCCGGGCCGGAGCCGCTCGGGCACGCGGCCGTGTCGCGGCCGCCGCGGGAGGCCGCCGCACCGCCCATCCGGGCGATCGCGACCGTCCCGCGCCCCGGAACGCTGTGCAGGTCGAAGTCGTCCGCGAGCCGCCGGCAGGTGCCGAGGCCGGCGCCGAGCGAGCCGGCCGTGGAGAACCCGTCGCCGAGGGCCGCCGGGACGTCCGCCATGCCGGGCCCGTGGTCCACGGCGGCGATCTGGACCATGAGGCCCGCCGCCCGTCCGCCCGGCCCGCAGACGGCTTCCACCAGGAGCTGTCCGCCGTGCGCGTGCTTGAGCAGGTTCGTCGCCAGCTCCGTCGCCACCAGGGCGGCCGCGTCGGCGCGCGCCCGGTCCAGACCGGCCAGCGCCGACGCGCACTCCGCGGCCACCCGCGCGTCGCGCAGCCGCGTCGAGTCGTGCACGGGCACGTCCCACACCCGGGTCATCGCAGCTCCTCGCGCGGCCGGGGCGGACGGGCGGCCCAGGAGGTCACCGTGACGGTGGTGCCGGAGCCGGGCGCGCTGTCGATGGCGAACTCGTGCACCAGCCGGCGCGCGCCGCCCAGGCCCAGGCCCAGTCCGTCGCCCGAGGTGTAGCCGTCGCTCAGCGCCTGGTCGAGGTCGGGGATGCCGGGCCCGCGGTCGGTGAAGGTCAGCCGCAGCCCGTGCGCCGACCTCCCGTCCGACACGCGCTCGGTCGCCACCTCGCCGCCCCCGCCGTACACCAGGGTGTTGCGGGCCAGCTCGCTGGCGGCCGTGACCAGCTTGGTCTGCTCGACCAGGCCGAAGCCGACCGCGGCGGCCGCCTGGCGCACGTGCTGGCGCACCCACACCAGGTCCAGGTCGGAGCGGATCGGCAGGCGGGCGTCCACGCCCGCGGCCGTCCCGCTCACCTCGGCTCCCCGTGCGGGCCGTCCGCGGACGCCGCGAGCAGTTCCAGGGCGGCCTCCGTGCTCAGCGCGGTCCGCAGTCCCGGCAGTGTCAGCCCCAGTTCCACGAGGGTGATCGCCACCGCCGGCCGCATGCCGGCCACGACGGTCCGGGCGGCGAGCAGACGTGAGCCGGCCGCGATCTCGGCCAGCACGCGCCCCAGGTAGGAGTCGATGATCTCGACCCCGGAGATGTCGATGACGACTCCGGTCACCCGGCTGCGGACGATCGACTCGGCGATGTCGCGCTGAAGTTGCTCCGCGGTGCCGTCGTGCAGATCGCCCTGCAGCGTGATCAGCAGGACGTCGCCGAGTCTGAGCACCGGCACGGGGGCCGCGCCCGCGCGGAGGAGGTCGTCGTTCACCGGGGACCAGCACCGCCGGGCGACACGGACACGATGTCGGCGCCCAGCCGGTGCAGGGCGTACGCCAGCGCGTCGGCGAGGCTGGACCGGGTGACCACGGGCAGGTCCAGGCCGAGGTGGACGATCGTCTGCGCGATGGCGGGCCGGATGCCGGAGACGACGCACTCCGCGCCCATCAGCCGCACGGCCGCCACCGTCTTCATCAGGTGCTGCGCCACCAGCGAGTCGACCGTCGGCACCCCGGTGATGTCCAGGATCGCGAACCGCGCCTGCTGGTCGACGACCGACTCCAGCAGGGTCTCCATCACGACCTGGCTGCGGGCGCTGTCCAGCGTGCCGATCAGCGGGACGGCGACGATGCCGTCCCAGAGCCGGATCACCGGCGTGGCGACCTCCAGCAGCTGCACCTGCTGCCGGTCGATGAGGGCCTGGCCCTCCGTCAGCGAGGTCTCCATCACCACCAGCCGCAGCGTCCCCATGAGCGCGGTGAGGGTCGTCGCGCACTCTCTGACGTGCTCGGACGGGGCCTGCGGGAGGTCGGCCACGAGCAGGTCCACCGCGGGCACGCGCAGGGCGTCCACCTCGCGGGAGATCTGCGCCGAGGTCAGGCCGGCCCGGCCCCGGGAGGCCGCCATCCGGGCCAGCTGGTCGCGCACCGCCGTGAAGCCCGCGCCGTCGGTGTCCTCCACCCGGCCCGATCCGGCCACCTGGGCGAGCGCGTCGGCGACCGCGCGGCCCGCCTCCACCGCCTCGTCCCGCGAGACGGTGAACACCGCGCGGAAGAGGGGTTCGTCGGCCCACCGCTGGGCGATCTGCTCACGGCGCCGGCCGAGGAACGCGCCCACCGCCTGGGAGGGCGCCGGGTTCTCCGTGTTCCGTGCCGTCGTGTCGTGTTCCGGCAAGTGCTTCACTCCTCGTCCGCGTCCTGGTCCTCGTCGTGTCGCTGTGGTCCCGACGGTGGCGAGGGGACCGTGCTGTGCCCGTCGCCGGGCGACAGGTCCGTTCCGGGGCCGCCGGACGACGACCGGGGCCGCCGTCCGGACCAGTCGAGGCAGACGACCAGCGCGTCGTCGTCCGGCTCGGATCCGCCCCGGTGGCCGGCGAGCTCGCGCAGCACCGCCGCGGGCACGTCCGCCGCCGGCAGCAGTGCCGCCGACGTCACCGCCCGGGCGAGCGCCTGCTCGCCGTAGATCTCGCCGCCCGGCGACGCGGCGGCGTGCACCCCGTCGCTGACGAGGAGCAGCCGGTCGCCCGGGAGCAGCGTGAACTCCCGCGCCGTGTAGTCGGCCTCCCCGGCCAGGCCCAGCGGCGGTAGGGCGTCGAACGTGATCCGGGCCGGGACCCGGTCGCGCACGAGCAGCAGCTGCGCCGACCCGGCGTCGACGACCCGCATGCGTCCCGTGGCCGTGTCGAGGTCCACCAGCAGGACCGACAGATGCGCCTCGCCCCCGTAGTGGGCGTGGACGGCTCGGCCGGCGAGGGCCGCCTGCTCGGCGATCGGCGCCCCGGCCCGGCGCGCGTGGCGCAGCGCGTTGACCCCGAGTCCGGTCAGCAGCGACGCCTCGATGCCCTCGCCCATGCCGCCGGTGACGTACACCGTCAGCCGGTCGGCGGTGGCGGCCCAGTCGAAGTTGTCGCCGAACACGGCGTAGGCGGGCTCCAGTTGGGCGCCCAGCGCATAGCCGTCGCCCGTGCAGGAGCGGGCCGGGAGCAACTGCCACTGCATCTCGGCCGCCAGCGTCAGCCGCTCCGTGCGGCGCGCCTGGCGGTAGACGTCGGTGTCGCGTTCGGCGACCACGATCTCGTGCCCCAGGAGCCGCGCCAGCGCGGCGAGTTCGGCCAGTCCGCCGTCGCCGAGCCCCGCGCCGGGCAGCGTGACCGACAGCACGCCCAGCCGGTCGCCGCGCACGGTCACGGGCAGGTGCGCGAGGACGCGCCCGCCGTCCAGCTCCTCCACGAAGGGCTCCTGGGCGCCGAAGGCGCGGCCCGGCGCGCTGCCGTGCAGCGGGAGCGACCGGCGGCTGCGCGCGCCGCGCCCGTCGGGCGCCACGCTCAGCAGGGCCGTCTGCCCGTAGTCGGCCAGCCGCAGGTCGGTCCGCTCGGCCGCGTAACCGGCGCGCAGCACGGTGTGCAGCGTGCCGGGCAGCCGGTGCGGCGCCGCCGCGCGCAGGGCGCGTGCGGCGGTGGCGAGTCCGTTCACGCGGCCGGTCCCGTCGTCGCCCGGCGGCGGGGGCGGGCTGACAGCCGTCCGGAAGCCTGCGAGAGTGTCACCGTGACGTCCCCCTCCTCACGCTCCCCGCGCCCGCAGCCGCACCAGGTGGCGCGTGTGACCTCGCAGGCGTCGGAGCTGCTGGAAGTCCTCTGGGGGCGGGCCTCCACGGCGCCGGTCTCGGCCTCCCAGCTGCGGGTGCTCTTCATCCTCGAACACCACGAGGGCATCAACCTGCGCACGCTCGCCGACTCCCTCGGTTCCACTCCACCGTCCACCAGCAGGCTGTGCGACCGGCTCCAGGCCGTCGGCTTCGTGGAGCGCCGCACGTCCGCCGGCAGCCGGCGGGAGCTGGAGCTGTTCCTGAGCCGCCGGGGGAGCGCCTTCCTGGACGGCCTCAGGTCGCGCCGCGAGGCGGCGCTGGAGGACGTGCTGGAGCAGATGCCGGCGGCGCAGCGCGCCGCCCTGCTGACGGGCCTGGAGGCGTTCTGCGCGACCGCGGCCGCGCAGATCCACGAGTCCGACGCCGCTGACGCCCGGACCGCCTGACGCCGTTCCCGGGTGATCGGGTCCGCCCACCGGCGCATCCGTGATCCCTCCCGCATCTGTCCCGCTCACTCTGTTGCCTGCCCGGCACAGTTGTCAAATGACAACTGTCGGGCAGCGTTCATCGGCATTCATGGGCATTCATGGCGCATTCATCGGCATTGGCCGGCACTGGTCAGCATGGGTCGGCGTTCATGGGTGTCCGCGACGTTCCCGGGCGGGCCGGCGCCGGAGCCCCGCGGGCGGCCCGCCGCCGCTCAGCTCCCGGCGGACCCTGCGGCCTGCTGGTCGATCAGCTCCAGGGCCTGCTCCGGCTTGTCCGATATCGGCACGGTGATGCTGACCCCGGTGAGGTCCAGGACGCGGCGCACGGCCGGCGTCGGATTGATCACGTGCACGCTGCCGGGCAGAGCCCGCGCCTCCTGGTACACCCGCAGGATGATGTTCATCCCGGACGAGTCCATGAACGGGACCTCGGAGAGGTCGATGAGGAAGTGCCGTCGTCCGTGATGCAGCTGGTTCGCCAGATGGGCCTGGAACTCGGTCGCGGTGTCGAGATCGAGATGGCCCGCGACCGTGACCAGGGCGACGTCCTCACGAGGCAGGGTGACCTCGACGGACAGGGGGTTCTGGGCGATGGACACGTGTTCCTCCGGAAAACTGGCGGTCGGGGGCTCTGCCCCGGCGGGCGGCAGCGACACGCCGGGACGGCGGACGGGGACGAAGGACGGCGCGGAGACGTTCCCCATGGTCCGGTCCAGCCCCTTTCCGCCCGTCGATCCCCGGCCTGTCGGTGCGCCCAGCGGATACCCCCGAATCGTCAGGACATGCATCAGGGCAGTGCCCCGCCGGCCGGTCCCGGGCGGCCGCCGTGCCCTACCGCAGCCTGATGCCCACGATGCAGGTGTCGTCGTCCGTGTCGGACCTGCTGTAGGTGAGCAGCCGGTCCAGCTGCTGGTCCAGCGTCGGCGGCACCGTGCGGGCCTGCACCAGCAACTGCGTCAGCGACTCCTCCACGGACCGGTCGCGCCGCTCGATCAGCCCGTCCGTGTACATGAGCAGGGTGTCGTCCGCGGCGAGCTGGACCTCCTCCTCCTCGTACTCCGTGTCCGGCACCGCGCCCAGCAGCATCCCCCTCAGCAGGGGCAGCGGGGCCGCCTGGGTGTCCCGCACCAGCACCGGCGGCAGATGCCCCGCGCGGGCCCAGCGCAGGGTGTGCCGGGACGGGTCGTACAGACCGCACACCGCCGTGGCCGTGATGGAGCCCGTCAGATGGTGGGCGACGATGTTGAGCCACGACAGCAGCTGCCCCGGCCCCGCCCCGGTCACCGCCAGCCCGCGCAGCGCGTTGCGCAGCACCACCATGCTGGTGGCCGCCTCGATGCCGTGCCCGGCGACGTCGCCCACGCACAGCATCACCAGCCCGGAGGGCAGCACGACGGCGTCGTACCAGTCCCCTCCCACCAGGTGCTCCTCCTCGGCCGGCCGATAGCGGACGGCCACCTGCAGACCGGGCGCCTCCAGCGGGGCCCGGGTGGGCGGCATGATGGCGTGCTGGAGTTGCAGCGCCAGCCGGCTGCGCTCACTGGCCTGCTGCTCGGTCTGCGCCAGCTGGTCGCGGGTGGCGGCCAGCGCCACCTCCGTCCAGTGCTGGGAGGAGATGTCCTGGTAGGCCCCGCGCACGGCGACCAGCCGCCCGTCGGTGTCCAGCACCGGCTCGGCCACGATCCGCATGTGCCGGGTCACCCCGTCCGGCCGTTGCAGCCGGAAGGCGGCCGAGGCGGGCCTGCGGTGGTGCAGCAGGGTGCGCAGCAGGCGCCCCACGACGACCGCGTCGTCGGGGTGGGTGTGCTCCGACAGCTCCTCCAGGCGGACCGGAGGGCTCGACAGCGGCCGCCCGTACAGGGCGAACAGCTGCCCGTTCCACGTCGTCTCGCCGGTGAGGAGGTCCTCCTCGAAACCGCCGATGCGTCCGAGCCGCTGCGCGTTCTGCAACAGGCTCGCCAGCCGCGCCGCCTCGTCCTCGATCCGCCAGATCAGCAGCACGCAGGTGCCGTGCCGGCTGATGCTGAGATCGGCCACCGCCGCCAGCGGCACCTCGCCGACCAGCGCGGTCAGACTCATCCGGCGGGCCCGGAACGGCTCGCCCGTGGCGTGGACGCGCTCGATGCGCTGGAACAGGTCGCTCCCGCCCGCCGCCATCGGATAGGCCTCCAGCAGCAGAGCGCCGTTGATCACCGCCCGTGGCCGGCCCGCCGGGTCCAGGAAGCGGTCGTTGACGTGCTGGATGCGGAAGTCCAGGAGCTTGCCCGCCCCGTCGACGTGCGGCACGAGCACCAGGGCGGGATCGTGCAGACCGTCCGTGAGGTCCATCAGCTCCGACGCGTCCGGCAGCACGACCGGCTGCTGATCGGTCCCGCGCACGTACGCGTACGACTGGAGGGTGTGCGCGCACAGCTCCGCGAGCGCCTCCACCTGGCGCGCCACCTGCGGAGGCTGCGGGGCCAGCGGCGCCGGCCAGGCGATCTCCAGGATCCCCTGGACGCGTCCGGCGGTCGCGGCGGGCACGGCGACCCGCCCGCCGTCGGGGTGCAGCTGACGTCCCACCGTGGGCAGCCCGGTCCGCTCGAGCGAACCGATCCACTGCGCCGTCCCCTCGGTGAGCGCGTTGCGCGCCACCGTGGCCACGTCCGGCGGCACGTACCGCCAGCGCTCCGCCTCGCCGGGGGAGAAGCCCGCGCTCCCGGCCAGCGTCAGCGAGCCGTCCGAGCCCACCGCCCAGATCGCCACGGCGACCGCGCCCAGCGGGCCCAGCGCGTGCTGGAGCAGCGAGTCGGCGACCGCCTGCGTGTCGTGCGCGGCCGCCAGCGCCGCGCTCTCGGCGGTCCGCAGCCGCACCGCCGTCGACGCCTGCCCCGGATCCTCCGCCTCGCGCACGGCGGCGAGGAACGCCTCGGCCACCTCCGAGACGCGGTCCTTGGCCGCCTGGTTGATGACGTCCACCGCGAACTCCAGCGCGGTGGTGCCGGCCTGCTCGGCGAGCGCCGTCAACTGCTGCGCCGCCTCGGCCGGCCCGCACCCCAGGCGCTCCACGAGGATGCCCTTGGCCAGCTCGACCAGGGCCCGCCCGTCGGCCTCGGCCTGGGCCGCCCGCACCTCCCGGCGCAGCCGGTCCACCGTCGCGGCGAGCCGGCCCACCGGGGAGGTCCCGGCGTCCGCCTCCGACAGGTCCGCCTCCTGCGCGGACACCACCTCGTGCCCGGCCGGCGCGGTCGGGCCCGCCGTGGCGGTCGCGGCCCCGGCGGCGCCGACCGGAGCCGGCAGCGAGCGGGCGTCGCCGGATTCTGTGGGCTGGGCGGGAATGGTCACGGTGTGCGGTCTCCTCGGCTGGGGACGCCTGGGGCGCGGGGCGGGCAGGACGTCCTCAGGCGGTCAGCCAGCGTCGTACGCAGGCCATGAGGTCGTGGGTGTCCACCGGCTTGGTGACGTAGTCGCTGGCCCCTGAGGCGAGGCTCTTCTCCCGGTCGCCGGGCATCGCCTTGGCGGTCACCGCGACGATGGGCAGCTCGGCGTACTCGGGCATGCGGCGGATCTCGGCCGTGGCCGTGTACCCGTCCATCTCGGGCATCATCACGTCCATCAGCACCATCGCGATGTCCGGGTTGTTGCGCAGGGTGTCGATCCCCTCGCGCCCGTTCTCCGCGTGCAGCACCCGCACGCCGTGCAGCTCCAGGATGCCGCTGAGCGCGAAGAGGTTGCGCGCGTCGTCGTCGACCACGAGGACCGTGCGGCCCACCACGGCGTCGTCGACCGGCGGCGGCCCCTCGGGCCGCTGCGGCTCCTCCGGCCGCACCAGCGCCAGCACGTCGCCCGGCTGCTCGGCCGACAGGTGCAGCGTGATGCGCTCGCGCAGCTCGTCCAGGCTGGAGAGGAACTCCATCGGCTTGCCCGCGGCACGCGACTGCAGACTCCGCTCCTGGGCGAGGTCCGCCCGGTGCCCGCTGTGCACGAGCACCGGCACCCCGGTCAGCGCCGAGTCGTTGTGCAGGGCCTCCAGGAAGCGCGAGGCCTCGGCGTCGGGCATGCCCAGTTCCAGGACGACGCAGTGGCACGGCTCCGCGGCCAGCGCCCCCGCCGCCTCGTGCGCCCCGACCGCGGTGACGATGTCGACGGGGGCCGCCGACGTGCCGTCCTCGCGGCCGCGCGCCATGTCCGCGACGACGCTCTCGGCCACCAGCGTCAGCAGACCGCGGGGCCGCTCCTCCACCACCAGCAGTCTGCGCGGGCGCCGGGCCGCCGGACCGGCCGCGAGCGGCACGCCCTGGACGCCGGCCGGGATCGCCGCGGGCGGTTCGCCCACGACCCGCTCCACCGGCCGGCCGCCGTCGATGACCTCCTGGAAGTCCCGCCGCGCCACCGGCAGATAGAGCGTGAACGTGCTGCCGCGCCCCGGCGTGCTGTCCACCGTCACCGCGCCGCCCAGCAGATGTGCGATCTCACGGGTGATGGACAGCCCGAGTCCCGTGCCGCCGTACTTGCGGCTGGTGGTGCCGTCCGCCTGCTGGAAGGCGCCGAAGATGGTCTCCAGCTGCTGCTCGGGGATGCCGATGCCGGTGTCCTTCACCCGGAACGCCACGATCGTGCCGCCGCGCACCACACCGCCGGGCACCTCCTCGTCGGAGGCCGGCTCGATGCGCAGCTCCACGCGGCCCTGCTCGGTGAACTTCACCGCGTTCGACAGCAGGTTGCGCAGCACCTGACGCAGCCGTGAGTCGTCGGTGAGCAGGTCCGCCGGGGCGCCGGCGGCCGTGTCGACGGTGAACTCCAGGCTCTTCTGCGACGTCATCGGCCGGAACGTGGCCTCGACGTACTCGATGAGCTGCCGCAGCGAGACCCGCTCCGGCGAGACGTCCATCTTGCCGGCCTCGACCTTCGACAGGTCCAGGATGTCGTTGATCAGTTGCAGCAGGTCCGAGCCGGCCGAGTGGATGATGCCCGCGTACTCGACCTGCTTCGGGGTGAGGTTGCGCGAGGGGTTCTGCGCCAGCAACTGGGCCAGGATGAGCAGGCTGTTGAGCGGGGTGCGCAGCTCGTGGCTCATGTTCGCCAGGAACTCCGACTTGTACTTCGACGCCAGCGACAACTGCTGCGCGCGCGCCTCCAGTTCCTGCCGTGCCTGCTCGATCTGGAGGTTCTTCGCCTCGATGTCGCGGTTCTGCGCCACCAGCAGCGAGGCCTTCTCCTCCAGTTCGGCGTTGGAGTGCTGGAGTTCCTCCTGCTGTGACTGCAACTCGGCCGAACGGGCCTGGAGTTCGGCGGTCAGCCGCTGCGACTCGTCGAGCAGCTCGTCGGTGCGCGCGTTCGCGACGATGGTGTTGACGTTGACGCCGATGGTCACCCGCAGCTGCTCCAGGAAGTCCACGTGCGTCTGGGTGAAGGCGGTGACCGACGCCAGCTCGATCACGCCGAGCACCTGGCCCTCGAAGACGATGGGCAGCAGGAGCAGGGCGCTGGGCTCGACCTCGCCCAGGCCCGAGGAGACGGTGACGTAGCCGGGCGGCAGCTCGTCGACGGTGATCGTACGGCGGCTGCGCGCGGCCTGGCCGACGAGGGAGCGGCCGAAGGGGATGCGGGTGGGGCGGGTGTCGTCGGCGGGGTAGCCGTAGGCGCCCACGAGCCGCAGCTCGGGGCCGTCGGGCCCGTCCTCGGCGAGGTGGAAGGCGCCGAACTGGGCCGACACCAGCGGCACCAGCTCGTCCATGATCAGCTCGGCGACCACCGGCAGGTCGCGGTGGCCCTGCATGAGACCCGAGATGCGCGCCAGGTTGGTCTTGAGCCAGTCCTGTTCCTGGTTGGCCCGGGTGGTCTCGCGCAGGGACTCCACCATGGAGTTGATGTTGTCCTTGAGGTCGGCGACCTCGCCGGACGCCACCACGGTGATCGACCGGGTGAGGTCGCCCTCCGCGACGGCGCTGGTGACCTCGGCGATCGCGCGGACCTGCCGGGTCAGGTTCCCGGCCAGTTCGTTCACGTTCTCCGTGAGGCGCTTCCAGGTGCCGGAGACGCCCTCCACCTCGGCCTGGCCGCCGAGGCGTCCCTCGGTGCCGACCTCGCGGGCGACGCGGGTGACCTCGTCGGCGAAGGCGGAGAGCTGGTCGACCATCGTGTTGATGGTCGTCTTCAGTTCGAGGATCTCGCCGCGGGCGTCGACGTCGATCTTCTTCGAGAGGTCGCCGCGGGCCACGGCCGTGGTCACCAGCGCGATGTTGCGCACCTGGCCGGTGAGGTTGTTGGCCATCGAGTTGACGTTGTCGGTGAGGTCCTTCCAGGTGCCGGCCACGTTCGGGACCTGTGCCTGGCCGCCGAGGCGTCCCTCGGTGCCGACCTCGCGGGCGACGCGGGTGACCTCGTCGGCGAACGCGGACAGCGTGTCCACCATGGTGTTGATCACATCGGCCAGCGCGGCGACCTCGCCCTTGGCCTCGACGGTGATCTTCTGCGACAGGTCGCCGCGGGCCACGGCGGTGGCCACCTGGGCGATGGAGCGCACCTGGCCCGTCAGGTTCGACGCCATCACGTTGACGTTGTCGGTGAGGTCCTTCCACGTGCCCGACACCCCGCGGACCGTGGCCTGACCGCCCAGGTTGCCGGCCGTGCCGACCTCGCGGGCGACGCGGGTGACCTCGTCGGCGAAGGCGGAGAGCTGGTCGACCATCGTGTTGATGGTGTTCTTGAGTTCCAGGATCTCGCCGCGGGCGTCGACGGTGATCTTCTGGGAGAGGTCGCCCTTGGCCACCGCGGTCGCCACCTGGGCGACGTTGCGGACCTGGTTGGTCAGGTTCCCGGCCATGAAGTTCACGGAGTCGGTGAGGTCCCGCCAGGTGCCCTTGACGCCCTTGACGTCCGCCTGGCCGCCGAGGCGTCCTTCGGTGCCGACCTCGCGGGCGACGCGGGTGACCTCGTCGGCGAAGGCGGAGAGCTGGTCGACCATCGTGTTGATGGTGTTCTTGAGTTCCAGGATCTCGCCGCGGGCGTCGACGGTGATCTTCTGGGAGAGGTCGCCCTTGGCCACCGCCGTCGTCACCTGGGCGACGTTGCGGACCTGGTTGGTCAGGTTCCCGGCCATGAAGTTGACCGAATCGGTGAGGTCGCGCCACACGCCGGCCACGCCCGGCACCTGCGCCTGGCCGCCGAGGCGTCCTTCGGTGCCCACCTCGCGCGCGACGCGGGTGACCTCGTCGGCGAACGCGGACAGCTGGTCGACCATCGTGTTGACGGTCTCCTTCAGCTGGAGGATCTCGCCACGGGCCGGCACGTCGATCTTCTGGGAGAGGTCGCCCTTGGCCACCGCCGTCGCCACCTGCGCGATGTCGCGCACCTGCGTGGTCAGGTTGCCGGCCATGGCGTTCACGGAGTCCGTGAGGTCCGCCCAGGTCCCGGACACCCCGGGCACCTCGGCCTGGCCCCCCAGCGTGCCCTCGGTACCCACCTCCCGGGCCACCCGGGTGACCTCCGACGTGAAGACCGACAGCTGGTCGACCATGCCGTTGAAGACCGTGGCGATGTCGCCCATGAGACCGTCGCCGTCGGTGGGCAGGCGGGTGCCGAAGTCCCCGTCCCGGACGGCCGTCAGGCCGGCCAGGAGCTGGCGGAGCTCGTGGTCGCCGGGAACCGTGTCCAACGGCTCGGTCGCGTTGCTGGTCATGCGTACCCTCGTTCCGCTCCCCAGGAGCCCCCGGTCGGGGACTCGGAACCGGGCCGTCCGGGTGGGCGGCCCCGCATGTCGCGCCAGTGTTTCCGCAGTTCACGGAAGTGTGCGATGAGAGAAATCCGCCGCAGGCTAACCCACCGGAGCGCACGGAAACAAAGCCGGACGTCACTTCGTCCACACAGGAATTCCAGACCGCGCACACCATGCATGCCTGGCCGGATACGGGGTACCCAAACACGTTTCTGACCCGCGTCGGCGGCCTGCGCCGGTCCGGGAGCCAAGGTGAGGAGAGGCGGTGCGGCCCCGGTCCCGGTCCCGCGGACACGGGTCAGCCCGGCCCCCAGGGGCCCCTCTGCGCCCCCCGCACCCGCGACCCGCGCGGGTGTCGCCGCCGGCTCTCCGTGTGCGGCGCGCGCGGGCGTCCTGCCCGTCCGCGGGACGTCCGGAACGGGCCGACACGCCCCGAATGCGGCTGCGCCGACAGGGTAGTTGGAGCTGTGGAACGCGAGAAGGGAGCAGCGTGACCATCAACGGAATCTGGTCGTACGCGCCGGGCAGCGGTCATGTCGAGGGACAGGACCTCACCGGCTACGCCGTCGTGACGGCCGACGGGACCCTCGGGCATGTGGAACGCGAGGCCGGCCCGCAGGGAATGCGGCACCTCGTCGTCGACACCGGCGTCTGGGTGTTCGGCAGGAGCGCCGTCGTCCCGGTCGGCGTGGTGAAGGGCGTCGACCACGAGGCCCGCGAGGTCTCCTTGGCCTGCACCGCGGACGAGGTGAAGGAGGCGCCCCGCTTCCGCACCGACAGCGAGACGAGCGACCCGGCCTACCTCACCGCCGTCGGCGAGCACTACGGCCGGCCGGCCCCGCGGGGGACGTCGTCGCCGTGAGGGAGCGGGAGTCCGCGACCGTGCGGACGCCCGCGAGCCGGCCGGTCCGCCGCCGTGCCGCACGGGAAGACGATCAGCGTGTTCCCGCCGGTCCGCGAGGCCGGCCGGCCGCTACGAGGAGCGCGCACGGCACACCCGTCGTCCCGTGCTCCCGCCGTGCTTGCGCCGTGCGGCTCACCAGGGCAGGAAGACGTGGACGTCCTTGCCCGGCTCCTGGCCCTCGTCCGCCGTCACCACGCTGACCTGGCTGCACAGCGTGTGCACCAGGTACCAGCCGATGCCCCCGCCACCGCTGTCGGGGTGGAAGGGACGCGGGGTCGGCGGGGTGCTGTTGGTGTCGTGCACCGTGACGTGCACCCCGTCGAACGTGCGCCGCAGCTGCAACTCGAACGGCCCCGGAGCGTACTGGACGGCGTTGGCGGCCAGTTCCGTGACGATCAGCACGATGTCGTGCCAGCACTCCGGCGCCGTCGGCGGCGACGCCCGCGCCAGGTCGTGGAGGAACTCCTCGGTGGTCAGTCGTGCACCCGTCACGTCATGCGGTTCACCCGCAAAACGGGCCGTTCGGCTCGGAATCGCCCAGGAGGACAATGCTTCGTTACCCCGCGGCTCGGTTGCCATGTCAGTGTGCGGTCCCGCCTCGGCCGGACCGTCGTCCTTTCTCGTGCGACTCGCTCTGGCTTCGCCCCTTGCTGGGTTCCCGGGGCTGCCCAGGCTACGCGTCCGTCTCGCCGCAGCCTGCGCCCCGGCCGGGCCGCGGGCGACGGCCCTCGCGGACGCGCCGCGCCGATCCGGACCGTCCGTGACCGGACGGCCACCGCGCGTCCGTGCGAGCTGCCCGACCCGGCTCAGCGGAACACGTCGTCCGCGTCGTCCCAGCTGAGGACCTCCTCCTGGGGCCCCTGCCGGGGCAGCCGCGCACGGGCCTGGTACATCGCCTCGATCTCCGCCGCGTAGTGCGTCACGATCGAGTCGCGGCGCAGCTTCATCGAGGGGGTGAGCAGTCCGTTGGCCTGGTCGAAGGGCTGCGGCAGGATGCGGAACGCCCGGATCGACTCGGAACGGGACACCGCGCTGTTGGCGGCGGCCACCGCCCGCCCGATCTCCTCCCGCAGCGCGTTCTCCTCCCGCGCCTCCCGGCTCTGCTTGTCGCCGTGCAGCGTCAGGCTGCCGCGCCAGTGCGCCAGGAAGTCGGGGTCCAGGGTGATCAGCGCCCCCACGCAGGGCCGGTTGTCGCCCACCACCACCGCCTGGTGGACGAGCGGATGCATCCTCAGCCGCTGTTCCAGCGCGGTCGGCGCCACGCTCTTGCCGCCGCTGGTGATGATGACGTCCTTCTTGCGGCCGGTGATGGTGAGGTAGCCGTCGGAGTCCAGGTAGCCGAGGTCGCCCGTGGCCAGCCAGCCCCCCGACAGGGCCGCCCGCGTCGCCGCCTCGTCGTTGACATAGCCCTGGAAGACCGACGGGCCGCGCACCAGGATCTCCCCGTCGCTCGCCACCCGCACCTCCGTGCCCGGCAGGGGCTGCCCGACGGTGCCCGACTTCTCCCGGCCGAGCGGCTGCATCGTGATCCCGCCGCCGGTCTCGGTCAGGCCGTACCCGTCGTGCACGTAGATGCCGATGCCCTCGTAGAAGAGGGACAGGTCGCGGTGGAGGGGCGAGCCGCCCGACGTCGCGCGGTGAACCCGGCCGCCGAGCGCGGCCCGGAGCCTGCGGTACACCGTCCGCTCGAACACGGCGTGCTGCAACCGCAGATCGAGCCCCGGACCCGAGCCGCGGCCCAGACGCTGCCGCTCGACGGCCGCCGCGAAGACCCGGGCCGTCTCCGCCGCCCGCTCGAACAGCGCGCCGCGGCCCGCCTCCTGGGCCACCCGCAGGAAGTTCTTGTAGATCTTCTCGAACACCGAGGGGACCGCGTAGAGATACGTGGGACGGAAGGTGCGCAGCGACTCCGTGAGCGACTCTGCGGCGAGGTCCGGCTCGTGGCCCATCAGGATGCCCCCGCGCAGGCACAGGCCCTGGATCATCAGCCCGTAGACATGGGAGAACGGCAGGAAGGCGAGGACGCTCGCCTGCTCGCCCTCGGGCGCCGCCGTGTGCCCCCAGCCGGCCAGGAGCGTGTCGCACGGACTGGCCAGGCTGCGGTGGCTCAGCGCACAGCCCAGCTGCCGCCCGGAGGTGCCGGACGTGTAGGCGATCACCGCCGTGGAGTCCGGCAGCACGATCCGGCGCAGCGAGTTCACCGTGGTCAGCGCGACCGACTCGCCGCGCTGCGTGAGCTGTTCGAGCGCCCCCGCGTCCAACTGCCATACGTGCCGCAGCGCCGGCAGGGCCGCGCACACCGATCCCACGGTCATGACGCTCTGTTCGTCCTCGACGACCACCCCGACGCAGCGGGCGTCGCGCAGGATCCACTCGACCTGCTCGCGCGAGGACGTCGGGTACACGGGCACCACCTCCGCGCCCACCGCCCACAGCGCGTGACACAGCACCGTCCACTCGTACCGGGTGCGCGCCATGACGGCGACGCGGTGCCCCGGCGAGATGCCGGACGCCACGAACCCCTTGGCGAGATCGACGACTTCGTCGCGCAGCTCGACGGCGGTGACCTCTTCCCAGCCGCCCGCCCCTGCCGCGCGCCGGGCGAGCACCGGCAGCGCGGGGGTGCGGGCGGCTGTCTCGAAAACGCTGTCGGCGAGCCCTCCGGTCAGGGGCGAGGCGGCTGGGGGAGCGAGGGCGAAGTCGCGCATGCGCTGCTCCTGACGTGTACGGGCTGTGACTCCGCCGACGAGGACTGTCATCGGCGGTGGTCGAATGTAGCCCAGGTAAGACCACTTGTGGCCAGGAACGAATAAGTAATCCGCCTTGATGATCTCGCCCCGAGGCCGCCCGCCTCAGGCCTGGGTGTGCTCGACGCAGGCGGCCACGACCTCGCGCAGACTGCCGGTCCGCTCCCACACCTCGCGCTGGATCCGGGCCCCGCTGCCGTGCCGCAGCAGGTCGGCGCACGACGTCCGGGCCCGCTCCAGGTCACCGCTGTCCGACAGCGCGCCCTCCACGTGTTCCAGCAGGGCCCGCACGACCGCCTCGGCGGGCGCGCGCCGCATGGTCACGGGGTGCAGCAGGTCGCCGCCGAGCCCGGTACGGGCCGCCTGCCAGTTGGCCAGCCGCAGCAGGCTCACACTGTGGTCGAGGGGATCGCGCCCCGAACGCCACTCCCGGGCGGCCGTCTCGACGAGCCCGCGCACCAGCGTGGCGACCAGCACCGCGGTGTCCGCGTGCAGGCAGACGTCCGCCACCCGCACCTCCACCGTCGGATAGCGCGCCGAGAGCCGGGCGTCGAAGTAGACCATGCCCTCGTCGAGGATCGTGCCCGTGTCCACCATGTCCGCCACCCGCCGGCGGTAGCGCTCGGCCGAGCCGAACAGCTCGGTCGGCCCCGCCGACGGCCAGCGCTGCCACACCCGGCTGCGGTAACTGGCGTAGTCGGTCTCCCGCCCCTGCCAGAAGGGCGAGTTGCCGCTCAGCGCGATCAGCACCGGCAGCCACGGCCGGATGCGGTCGACCACGGCCACGCCCTCGTCGTCCGACTCCACGGACACATGCACATGGCAGCCGCACACCATCTGCTCACGCGTGGCGATCCCGTACTGCTCCGCCATCCACTGGTATCGCCGGTTCATGCTGATGGCGGGACGCACCGGAAGCGGCGAGGCGGCGAGCGCGGCGACGGCGCACCCGGCCTCCCGGGCGTGCGGCGCCGCCTCCCCGCGGATGCGCACGATCTCCGCGCCCAGCTCGTCCATGCCGGACTGCGGATGGGTGCCGAACTCGAGCATCTGGCTGTGCAGTTCCTTCTCGAAGACGTCGTCCTCAGCCTCGCACCGGGAGGCGCGGGCGAGGACGGCGGCGGACAGGGACTGCGGCTCCCCGGTCTCGGGGTCGACCAGGAGGAGCTCCTCCTCCACTCCGACGGTGCGCACGCGAGGTGACCTTCCTGTGGTGGGTGGTACGCATCCGACTGCCCCGTCCGCCGGTGTTCAAGCGGACGAGGGGACCAGCCACACCGTGGCCAGCGGCGGCAGCGTCAGCCCGAGCCCGCCCTCGACGGCCGCCACCGGACCGGTTTCGCCGACACCGCTGCCGCCGTACCGTGCGGCGTCGGTGTTGAGCACCTCGCGCCAGGCCGGGACGTCACCGGGGACGGCCAGCCGGTAGTCGTGCCGCACGACCGGCGAGAAGTTGCTGACGGCGAGCAGCGGCCCGCCCCGGGCGTCGTGGCGCAGGAACGCGAAGACGTTGTCGTCCGCCGCGTCGCCCAGCACCCAGCGGAACCCGGCCGGGTCCGTGTCCCGCTCCCACAGCGCCGGGGTCGCCCGGTAGACGGCGTTCAGATCCCGCACCAGGTCCTGCACACCCCGGTGATCGCCCGCCGAGGCGTAACCCGGGTCCAGCAGCCACCACTCCGGCCCGTGCTCCTCCGACCACTCCGCGCCCTGCGCGAACTCCTGCCCCATGAACAGGAGCTGCTTGCCGGGGTGGGCCCACATGAAGCCCAGGTAGGCGCGGTGGTTGGCGCGCCGCTGCCACCAGTCGCCGGGCATCTTGGAGACCAGCGCCTGCTTGCCGTGGACGACCTCGTCGTGGGAGATGGGCAGCACGTAGTTCTCGCTGTACGCGTACACCATCGAGAACGTCATCTCGTTGTGGTGGTACTTGCGGTGCACCGGCTCCTTGGCGATGTACTGCAACGAGTCGTGCATCCAGCCCATGTTCCACTTCAGCCCGAACCCCAGCCCGCCGCTGTCGGTCGGCCGGGTGACGCCCTCCCAGGCGGTCGACTCCTCCGCGATGGTGACGACGCCCGGACTGCGGCGGTACACCGTCGCGTTCATCTCCTGGAGGAACGCCATCGCGTCCAGGTCCTCCCGGCCGCCGAACACGTTCGGCGCCCACTGACCGGAGTCCCGCGAGTAGTCGAGGTAGAGCATCGAGGCGACGGCGTCCACCCGCAGCCCGTCGACATGGAACTCCTCGCACCAGTAAGCGGCGTTCGCCACCAGGAAGTTGCGCACCTCCACGCGCCCGAAGTCGAACTCGAAGGTGCCCCAGTCCGGGTGCTCGGCCCGCCGGGAGTCACCGGGTTCGTACAGCGGGTCCCCGTCGAAGCGCCCCAGCGCCCAGTCGTCCTTGGGGAAGTGCGCCGGCACCCAGTCCACGATCACGCCGATGCCCGCCCGGTGCAGCGCGTCCACCAGGTACTTGAAGTCGTCCGGCGTGCCGAGCCGGGAGGCCGGCGCGTAGAACCCGGTGACCTGGTAGCCCCAGGAGCCGGAGAACGGGTGCTGCGCGACCGGCATGAACTCCACATGGGTGAACCCGAGGTCGCCGACGTACGCGGGAAGCTCCTCGGCCAACTGGCGGTACGTCAGCCCCGGTCGCCAGGAGGGCAGATGGACCTCGTAGACCGAGAACGGCGCCACGTGCACGGGGACGTCGCCCCGGTGCGCCATCCACTCCTCGTCCGCCCACTCGTAGTGCGAGGCGTGCACGATCGACGCGGTGTCCGGCGGCACCTCGCAGCGCCGGGCCATCGGGTCCGCCTTGAGGAAGCGGTGCCCGTGCCGGGAGGTGATCTCGAACTTGTAGCGGGCGCCCTCGCCGATCCCGGGCAGGAACAGCTCCCACACCCCGCTGGCGCCCAGCGAGCGCATCGGGAAGGCGGTCCCGTCCCAGAAGCAGAAGTCCCCCGCGACCCGCACCCCCTGCGCGTTCGGCGCCCACACCGTGAACCGGGTGCCGGCCACCCCCTGGTGCGCCATCGGCTCCGCGCCGAGCGCCTTCCACAGCTCCTCGTGCCGGCCCTCGCGGATCAGATGCAGGTCGAGGTCGCCGAGGGCGGGCAGAAAGCGGTACGGGTCGTCCACCTTGTGCTCGACGCCGTCGTACGACACCAGCAGCGTGTACGCGGGCGTCCCGGCCAGGGGCAGCACGGCGGCGAACAGACCGTCGCCCTCGGAGGCCAGCGGCGTGGCGACGCCGTCGATCACCACGCTCACGGCGTCCGCGAAGGGACGCAGGGCCCGGAACAGCACGCCGCCCGGCACCGGGTGTGCGCCCAGCAGCGCGTGCGGATCGTGATGGGCGCCCGACAGCAGACGGCCGCGATCGGCCGGACCGAGCGCGGGCGCCGTGCGCGGGCGGGGGCCGGCCGACTCGGGCGGAGAAGTGTCACGCAGGGCCACGGGGGTCAGCCTCCTCGGACGGCGAGTCGTTCGATCGCCGCCATGGGTACGGGCAGCCAGTCGGGACGGTTACGGGCCTCGTACAGCACTTCGTACACGGCTCGGTCGGTCTCGTAGGCACGCAACAGGGCATGTTTCTTCCGGGGGTCCCAGCCCGCGCGGGCCGCGTAGCCCGCGCAGTAGGCCTCCCGGCAACGCCGTGCCCACTCCGGCCGCCACGGGCGGCGCTGGCGGGCGGCGTAGTCGAAGGAGCGCAGCATTCCGGCGATGTCGCGGACCGGGGAGTGGGCGCTGCGCCGCTCGGCCAGCGGACGCGACGGCTCGCCCTCGAAGTCGATGACGAACCAGTCGCGCCCGGCGCGCAGGACCTGGCCGAGATGCAGGTCGCCGTGGATGCGCTGGGCGGGCGGACCGGAGTCGCACACCGCGAGCGCGCCGAAGGCGGTGGTCAGCCCCGGAACGAACGGCCGCAGCGCCGGCACATGGTGCGCGGCCGCCTCCAGCCGCTCGGTCATCGCCGCGGCGGTGCGTCCGTCCTCGGCGTCCGGCCCGGCCGGCAGCGCCGCGGCCAGCGCCAGGTGGACGTCCGCGGTGGCCCGGCCCAGTTCCTCGGCCTCGGCCGTGAAGTCCTCGCCCCGGGCCAGGGCCCGCAACGCCAGCGTCCAGCCGTCCGAGGCGTCGGGCAGGAACGGCTGGAGCACGCCGAGGGTGGCCTCCTGCGGATGCGTCGTGCGGAACCAGGCGACGGGTGCGGGCACCCGCCCGCACCCCTGCCCGGCCAGCGCGACCGGCACCTCCAGATCGGGGTTCACCCCGGGCTGGACGCGCCGGAAGATCTTCAGGATGAACGCGTCCCCGTACACCAGCGAGGTGTTGGACTGCTCGGCCTCCAGCAGACGCGGCGCGAGCCCGGGGGGCAGCGACACGGACGGGTCCGACTCGAAGCACAGCGGACCCAGGACGCCGGGATGACGCATCCGCTCCAGCAGCAGCTGAGCCGACCGGGGGTCCTGCAACGCGTCGTGGACCGTCAGCCCCGCCAGCGGCCCTTCCTCGACCCTGCCGATCAGCGCGCGCCCCAGCCGCGGCGACAGATGCTCCTGAACGCCCAGCAGCAACTGGTAGCAGTCGCCGGCCGGGGGAGTGCCGCCGGGGGTCGGGACCCCCGACTGGTCGGCGTGCACGAGCAGGTGCAGACAGCCCGGATACAGCTCCGTCATCGACAGCATGCGCAGATCGGTGAGCGGCCGGTCCTTGCCGGCGAACCAGCGCTGCCGGGGCAGCCACTCGCACAGCAGCGCGGCGAGCGGTCCGGCGGTGCGGACGGCGTTCGCGCTGCCCGGTCGCAGGGGTGCGGTCCTCGTCACGGTGACCCATCCTTTCCGCGGCGCACGCTCACTGGCGGCGACCGAGCCGGGACGCGGCTCTGGTGAGCCGGAACCAGTAGAAGCCGTGGCCCGCGAGGGTGAGCAGGTAGGGCAGTTCACCGATGGCGGGAAAGCGCACTCCGCCGAACAGCTCGACGGGGTGGCGGCCGTCGTAGCGGCTGAGGTCGAGTTCGGTGGGCTGTGCGAAGCGTGAGAAGTTGTGCACGCACAGCACCAGGTCGTCCTCGTGTTCGCGCAGGAAGGCGAGGACGGCGGGGTTGGAGGAGGGCAGTTCGGTGTAGGTGCCCAGGCCGAAGGCGTGGTTCTGCTTGCGGATCTCGATCATGCGGCGGGTCCAGTGCAGCAGCGAGGAGGGCGACGACATGGACGCCTCGACGTTGGTGACCTGGTAGCCGTAGACGGGGTCCATGATGGTGGGCAGGGAGAGGCGGCCGGGGTCGCAGGAGGAGAAGCCGGCGTTGCGGTCGGGGGTCCACTGCATGGGGGTGCGCACGGCGTCGCGGTCGCCGAGCCAGATGTTGTCGCCCATGCCGATCTCGTCGCCGTAGTAGAGGATCGGGGAGCCGGGCAGGGACAGCAGCAGTGCGGTGAACAGCTCGATCTGGTTGCGGTCGTTGTCGAGGAGGGGCGCGAGGCGGCGGCGGATGCCGATGTTGGCGCGCATACGCGGGTCTTTGGCGTATTCGGCGTACATGTAGTCGCGCTCTTCGTCGGTGACCATCTCGAGGGTCAGCTCGTCGTGGTTGCGCAGGAAGATGCCCCACTGGCAGTTCGCGGGGATGGCGGGGGTCTTGGCGAGGATCTCGGAGACGGGGTAGCGCGACTCGCGGCGCACGGCCATGAAGATGCGCGGCATGACGGGGAAGTGGAAGGCCATGTGGCATTCGTCGCCGCCGGAGGCGTAGTCGCCGAAGTAGTCCACGACGTCCTCGGGCCACTGGTTGGCCTCCGCCAGGATCACCGTGTCGGGGTAGTGCGCGTCGATGTCACGACGCACCCGCTTCAGGAAGGCGTGCGTGGCGGGGAGGTTCTCGCAGTTGGTGCCCTCGGCCGCGTAGAGATACGGGACCGCGTCGAGGCGGAAGCCGTCGATCCCGAGGTCCAGCCAGAACCGCAGCGCCGCCAGGATCTCCTCCTGGACGGCCGGGTTCTCGTAGTTGAGGTCGGGCTGGTGGGAGAAGAAGCGGTGGAAGAAGTACTGCTTGCGGACGGGGTCGAAGGTCCAGTTGGACACTTCGGTGTCGACGAAGATGATGCGGGCGTCGCCGTACTGCTTGTCGTCGTCGGCCCACATGTAGTAGTCGCCGTAGGGGCCGTCGGGGTCCTTGCGCGACTCCTGGAACCACGGGTGCTGGTCGCTGGTGTGGTTCATGACGAAGTCGATGATGACGCGCATGCCGCGCTGGTGGGCGGCGTCGACGAACTCGACGAAGTCGGCGAGGTCGCCGAACTCGGGCAGGACGGCGGTGTAGTCGGAGACGTCGTAGCCGCCGTCGCGCAGGGGTGACTTGAAGAAGGGCGGCAGCCAGAGGCAGTCGACGCCGAGCCATTGCAGGTAGTCGAGTTTGGCGGTGATGCCCTTGAGGTCGCCGACGCCGTCGCCGTTGCTGTCCTGGAACGAGCGGACGAGGACTTCGTAGAAGACGGCGCGCTTGAACCACTCGGGGTCGCGGTCCTTGGCGGGAGTGTCCTCGAAGGTGTCCGGGACAGGGGAGTTGACGGTCATGGCTGTCTGGAGCCTCCGTTCGGCGGTGATGCGGATCACCGGACGTGGAACACGTGGGCGGGCGTCCGGCCGGGCTCCAGGCGCACGTAGTTCGTCCTGCTCCAGGCGTAGGTCTCGCCCGTCAGTTCGTCGTGCACGGACAGCGTCGCGCCGTCGTCCAGGCCGAGTCGCGGCATGTCCAACGACACCGTCGCCTCCTGGGTGTGGTGGGGGTCGAGGTTGACGACCACCAGAACCGTGTTCGAACCCGTCCGCTTGCTGTACGCGATGACGGAGGGGTTGTCCGTGCCGTGGAAGCGGAGATTGCGCAGCCAGTGCAGGGCCGGGTGGGCCCGCCGGATCTCGTTGAGCCTCGTGATCAGCGGGGCCAGGCTGCGGCCCTCGCGCTCGGCCGCCTCCCAGTCACGCGGCCTGAGCTGGTACTTCTCCGAGTCCAGATACTCCTCACCGCCCTCCCGCAACGGCGCGTTCTCGCACAGCTCGTAGCCGCTGTAGAGGCCCCAGGTCGGGGAGAGGGTCGCGGCCAGCACGGCCCGGATCTCGAACGCGGGCCGGCCGCCGTGCTGCAGATAGGCGTGCAGGATGTCCGGCGTGTTGGCGAAGAAGTTGGGCCGCATGTAGGAGGCGGCCGGGCCCGACAGCTCGGTGAGGTAGTCGGTGAGCTCTTCCTTGGTGTTGCGCCAGGTGAAGTAGGTGTAGGACTGCTGGAAACCGATCTGGGCGAGGGTGTGCATCATCGCCGGGCGGGTGAAGGCCTCGGCGAGGAAGATCACGTCCGGGTCGGTGCGGTTGATCTCCGCGATGACGCGCTCCCAGAACACGACCGGCTTGGTGTGCGGGTTGTCCACCCGGAAGATCCGCACCCCGTACGACATCCAGTGCCGCAGCACCCGCAGGGTCTCCGCCACCAGGCCCTTCATGTCCGCGTCGAACGCCAGGGGGTAGATGTCCTGGTACTTCTTCGGCGGGTTCTCGGCGTAGGCGATCGTCCCGTCCGGGCGGTGGTGGAACCACTCGGAGTGCTTGTGGACCCAGGGGTGGTCGGGGGAGCACTGAAGGGCGAAGTCGAGGGCGATCTCCAGCCCCAGCTCGCGGGCCCGCTCCACGAACGCGGCGAAGTCCTCCAGGGTGCCCAGGTCGGGGTGGACGGCGTCGTGGCCGCCCTCCGGCGAGCCGATCGCCCACGGCACGCCCACGTCGTCCGGCCCGGCGTCCAACGTGTTGTTGGGGCCCTTGCGGAAGGTCGTGCCGATGGGGTGGATGGGCGGGAGGTAGACGACGTCGAAGCCCATCCTCGCGATGGCCGGCAGCCGGCGGGCGGCGGTGCGGAACGTGCCGTGCGGGCGCTCCGGGGTGCCCTCCGAGCGCGGGAAGAACTCGTACCAGGACCCGTACAGGGCCCGCTCCCGCTCCACCAGCAGCGGCAGCGGCTCCGAGGCCGTCACCAGCTCCCGCAGCGGCCGCCGCTCCAGGAGTGCCGTCACCTCCGGCGTCAGCGCCGCCGCGTACCGGTCCGCCACCGGGGCCGAGTCGTCGAGCAGCTTCTTCGCCGCGTCCCGCAGCAGGGTGCGCTCGGGCCCGCGCGGGGCGCGGGCCGCCGCCCGTTCGTAGAGCCGGCCCCCTTCCTCCAGGACCAGACCGAGGTCGATGCCCGCAGGGATCTTCACGTCCGCGTGGCGGCGCCAGGTGGCGATCGGATCGCTCCACGCCTCCACGGTGTAGGTCCAGCGGCCCATGGCGTCCAGCGTCACGTCCACCCCCCAGCGGTCCGTGCCGGGGGCCAGCTCGCGCATCGGCGTCCAGGGCCCGCGGTCGCCGTCCGGGTTCTTGAGGACCACGTTGGCGCCGATGGCGTCGTGGCCCTCACGGAACACCGTGGCGGAGATCCGCACCGTCTCCCCGATCACGGCTTTCGCCGGCCGCCGCCCGCACTCCACACGCGGTTCGACGTCCCGGACCGGGATACGGCCGATCGCCCTGGTGGACTTCACCTTTGCACCTCCGCTGGCTGAAAATGGCTTTGACCGCCCCGGGTTGGGCGACCGACCCGCGCTCGCGCGGGGTGCTACGTCTCCGCGGGCAGGCGGGGAAGGGACGACGTCACCGAGAGCCGCGCGACGCCGCTCCTGCGGCCGGCGCCCCTGCGCTCGCGCAGCCGGCCGTCGGCGGTGGCCCGCAGATACTGCTCGGCGGCGTCCGCCGCCTCCCGTGCGCAGCGCTTGCCCATGAGCACGCACAGGGTGTACCCGCAGTCCTCGAAGGCGGCCCGTGCCGAGCGGTCGCCGGGGTGCGCGAGCATGGCGCGCTCCCAGGCCCGGTAACCGCGCAAGGTCCTGGCGACTTCGGTCTTCGCTGGTTGCAGCATCGCGCTGTTCACCTTTCGGGAGTTCACGAGGTACGCCGCTCGAGACGAGCGGATCGGCCCTTTCCGCAGAGGTGCGAAAACGTCCAACCTCCCGAGGCCTTCACTTATGGTGCACGGCGCATCACCCAACGTCCTGTTGGATCTTGGTTGTGGTGCGCTCGTGTTGCACGAATGGCGTAGCAGCCCCACTGTGGTTGTGACTCTGAAGCGATTACCGCTCACGCTTCGTGTCGGGGACCCCGGCCCGTCGGGCCGGGGAGGAGTGTGAGCCTCGCCGGTGAGGAGCGAACGACGATGAAGACCGCAGTCCCCTGCTACTACCACCTCGACGTGGACGTCAGCGCGGAACGCGTCGGACAGGTCAGGCGGATTCTGGCCGCCCACCTGACGTACTGGGACCTGGAGACGCTCGTCGAGCCCGTGTGCCGCGGGGCCGAGATGCTGCTGAAGGCCATCGACGAACACGCGAAGGACAAGCACACCTCTATCGAGATGTGGTGGAACGGCCAGCATCTGATCACCGCCATCGGCGGCGACGACCGCCATCTGCGCCCCGACCTCGACCTGCGCGCCTGCCTGGAGCGCATCGCCGCCATGAGCGACGGCTGGGGCTGCTGCACCACCGGCACCGGCAGCAAGGTCATCTGGTTCTCCCAGCGGGCCCGCGCCGGCGAGCGCGTGCCCCGTGTCCCCACCGCGCCGTCCCCCAGCCTGCGGGAGGGGCTTCCGGTGCCGCGCGCTCTCGTGATCGCCGACGTGGCCGCCCGGGCCGACGACGAGCGCGTCCTGGAGGCCGCCCGGTGAGCTCGCGCACCGACCGGACGCGCCGCGGCGCAGGGGTGCCCGCCTGGAGCGGGCGCCCCTATCCGCTGGGCGCGGACTTCGACGGCCAGGGAACCAACTTCGCGCTGTTCAGCGAGGTCGCCGAGCGCGTCGAACTCGTCCTCGTGGACGACGGCGGCGCCGCCCGGACCGTCCCGCTGACCGAGGTCGACGGCTTCGTCTGGCACGCCTACCTGCCCGGCGTCGGACCCGGGCAGCGCTACGGCTTCCGGGTGCACGGACCGTGGAACCCCTCCTCGGGCGACCGGTGCAATCCGGCGAAACTGCTCCTGGACCCCTACGCCCGGGCCGTCGACGGCCAGATCGACAACCACGACTCCCTCTTCGAGCGGGCCGGGGACCGGCCCGACCCGGCGGACAGCGCCGGGCACACCCTGCTCGGCGTGGTCACCGACCCCGCCTTCGACTGGGGCGACGACGAGCCCCTGCGTCGCCCCTACGCCGACACCGTCGTCTACGAGGCCCATGTGCGCGGCCTGACCCGCACCCACCCGGACGTCCCGCCCGAACTGCGCGGGACCTACGCCGGGCTCGCCCATCCCGCGGTGACCGGACACCTCACCTCGCTGGGCGTCACGGCGGTCGAGCTGATGCCCGTGCACCAGTACGTCCAGGACGGCGTCCTGACCGACCGGGGCCTGTCCAACTACTGGGGCTACAACACCATCGGCTTCTTCGCCCCGCACAACGCCTACGCCGCACAGGGCACCCGCGGTGAACAGGTGAGCGAGTTCAAGGCGATGGTGAAGGCGCTGCACGCCGCCGGCCTGGAAGTGATCCTCGACGTGGTCTACAACCACACCGCCGAGGGCAACGAGAAGGGCCCGACCCTGTCCTTCCGCGGCATCGACAACGCCTCCTACTACCGGCTCGTGGACGGCGACTGGGCGCACTACTACGACACCACCGGCACCGGCAACAGCCTGCTGATGCGCCATCCCCATGTGCTCCAGCTCATCATGGACTCGCTGCGGTACTGGGTGACCGAGATGCACGTCGACGGCTTCCGCTTCGACCTCGCGGCCACCCTGGCCCGGCAGTTCCACGAGGTGGACCGGCTGTCCGCGTTCTTCGACCTCATCCAGCAGGACCCGGTGATCAGCCGCGTCAAGCTGATCGCCGAGCCGTGGGACGTCGGAGAGGGCGGCTACCAGGTGGGCAACTTCCCACCGCTGTGGTCGGAGTGGAACGGCCGCTACCGCGACGCCGTGCGCGACTTCTGGCGCGCGGAGCCCGGCTCGCTCGGCGAGTTCGCCTCCCGGCTGACCGGCTCCTCCGACCTGTACGCGCACAGCAGGCGCCGCCCCCGCGCCAGCGTCAACTTCGTCACCGCCCACGACGGCTTCACCCTGCGCGACCTCGTGTCGTACAACGACAAGCACAACGAGGCCAACGGGGAGGACAACCGGGACGGCGAGAGCGACAACCGGTCGTGGAACTGCGGAGCCGAGGGCCCCACCGAGCGCCCCGCGGTCCTCGCGCTGCGGGCCCGGCAGCAGCGCAACCTGCTCGCCACCCTGCTGCTGTCCCAGGGCATCCCCATGCTCTCGCACGGTGACGAACTCGGACGCACCCAGCGCGGCAACAACAACGCCTACTGCCAGGACAACGAAGTCTCCTGGATCGACTGGCGGTTGACCGACGAGCAGCGGGCCCTCACCGACTTCTGCCGCCGCCTCCTCGCCCTGCGCGCCGCCCACCCCGTGCTGCGCCGCCGCCGGTTCTTCCGGGGCGAGACCGTCACCCGCGCCGGCCAGCCGCTGCCCGACCTGGTCTGGCTGCGGCCGGACGGGCGGCAGATGAAGGCCCGCGACTGGCAGCGCGCCGACGCGCACAGCGTGGGCGTCTTCCTCAACGGCGACGCCATCGCCGAACCGGATCCGCGCGGCCGGCCCGTCGTCGACGACTCGTTCCTGCTGCTGTTCAACGGCTTCTGGGAGCCGGTCGGCTTCCGCCTGCCGGACGCGCGCCACGGGGAGCGCTGGACCGTGTGCGTCGACACGACGGAGGCGGACGGCGGCCCCGACGAGAGCGAGTACAAGGCGGGCGCGGAGGTGACTTTGGACGCCCGGAGCGTCCTGGTGCTCTCCCGGCCCCCGCTCGGCCGGCGGTGAGGAGGGCGGCGCTCAGCGCTCCCGGTGCGACGTCACCGTGAACTGGGCGCCGTCCGGGTCCCGCAGCACCGCCTCCCGGGCGCCCTCCGCGAGCACGCTGCCACCGTGCTTCTCCGCCGCACGCACACACGCGGTGACGTCCGCCACGGCGAAGTGGACCTGCCAGTGCGGCCGGATCGTCGGGTCGGGCGCGGCTTCCAGCGCGCCCGACACGATCCGGGCCACCACGTCGCCCCTGCTGCGCAGCACGACCTCGCCGCCCTCGTAGTGGACCTCGCAGGCCCCGGGACGGTCGGTCGCCCAGTCGAGGATCTCGCCGTAGAAGATCGCCGAGTCGAAGGCGTCGCGGGTGTGCAGCCTGACGAACGCGGGCGCCGCCTGCCGCCAGGCCTCCCAGTTGCCCAGCAGCTCGCCCTCCCAGATCCCGAAGGTCGCGCCGTCCCGGTCGGCCAGCAGGGCCGCCCGGCCCGGCGGCAGGGAGATGGGGCCCACGGCCACGGTGCCGCCGCGCTCCCGCGTACGGGACGCCGCCTCGTCCGCGGCGGGCACCGCGAAGTACGGCGTCCAGGCGACCGCCATCTGCCACATCGAGGCCACGGCGGCGATCCCCGCGACCGGCACACCGCCCACCAGGGCCGTGCGGAAGTGGTCGCCGAGCGCGCCCCTGAGCCACTTCCAGCCCAGCACCGCCTGGTAGAAGTCCTGCGTGGCCTCGAGATCCCGGCTGGTCAGGCTCACCCAGCAGGGAGCGCCGAAGACGGAGTGCGTGGAGACCGCTCCCCGGGCGCCGTGGGCGGATGTCGATTGCTGGTTCATGGCACTCGCGTTCCTGGTCTGTCGGCCGGGTGGGCGGGGGAGAGGGACTTCCCCAGTGTCCGGCCGCACCGGCCCCGGCCGCCTGCCGGGAACCGGGCCGTTCGATGGAGGGGCGGCACGAGTACCGCGCGAAAGCGCAGCCGAAACGGCCCGGGGCGACCGGGCCGTTCGGGTGAGGACGTTTCCGGAGGGTGAGATGCCAGGGGGCTCAGCCGGTCGCCGCCCCGGACCCGGAGGCGGAAGCCGTCGCGGCTGCCGCCCGCGCTCCGGCTCCGGCTCCGGCTCCTCCGGCAGGGCACTCGGCTTCCGTCTCGGCCGTGATCTCCTCCCGCAGCCGCGCGAAGCAGCCGCTCAGGAGGCGGGACACGTGCATCTGCGAGATGCCCAGCTGCTCGGCGATCCGGCTCTGCGTCATGCCCGCGAAGAACCGCAGGTAGAGGATGGTCCGCTCGCGCTCCGGCAGGGCCCGCAGACACGGGGTCACGGCCACCCGGTCGACGACGGTGTCGTAGCCGGGGTCGCACTGCCCGAGGGCGTCCTCGAGGGCGTAGCCGTCCGTGCCGGGCAGCTCGGCCTCCAGCGACAGGGCGGTGAAGCACTCCAGCGCCTCCGCGCCGGTGCGCACCTCGTCCTCGGTGAGCTGCGCGTACGCGGCGATCTCGGCGATCGTCGGGGCCCGGCCCGGAGTCGTCTGGGACAGGTCCTTCGCCGCGTGACGCACCCGGTTGCGCAGGTCCTGCACGCGGCGCGGCACGTGCAGCGTCCACATGTGGTCGCGGAAGTGCCGCTTGATCTCCCCGGTGATCGTGGGGACCGCGTACGCCTCGAAGGCGCGGCCGCGTTCGGGGTCGTAGTGGTCGACGGCCTTGACCAGGCCCAGCGCGGCGACCTGGTAGAGGTCCTCCAGCGCTTCGCCGCGTCCCCGGAAGCGGACCGCGATCCGCTCCGCCATGGGCAGCCACAGCCGGACCAGTTCGTCCTTGAGCGCCTGGCGCTCGGGACCCGGTGGCAGCCCGGCGAGACGCACGAAGCACTCGGTCGTGTCCGGGGCGTCGTCATGGGGGTGCTGCTTCGTTCGGACGGTGGTACGCATCACGCGCGCCTCCCTCAGGAGGGTTGGCGATGAACGGGGGACACCGTGGGAAAGGCACACTCGGAGGGACTCGGGCGACACCCGGGGCAGGCCGGCCGCCAGGTCCCACGGACGTGCCTCCTGTCCGAAGCACTTCCCTGCCGATGCCCGCGAAAGGGTGCCACGAAACAGTTTCACCCGATTTGTCGCTCACCGCCCCCCGCGTCCCGAGCGCCTCCCTCCTTGACCCGCCCTTGGCTCCGTTACCTCTGACACAGAGGTAACGTCGCCGGTATGGACGCGACCACGGACGGCGAGGACGCTCGGGACGCCACGGATGCCGTGGCCGCCACGGATGCCGTGGCCGGTACGGATCCCGCGCACGACACGAGTCCCGCGCACGACACGGATCCCGCGCTCGGCACGGACACCATCGACGGGGTGGACGCAGTGGCGCAGGACGCGTTGGCCGAGGACCTCGCCGACGCCGTCGTCGGCCTTCAGCGGTTGCTCCGGCGGCGGCTGCGGGCCGGTCTGACCGAGCCGCGGCTGCGCGGCGCCGAGGTCGAACTGCTGCGCCTGGTCGAGGCGCGGCCCGGCGTCGGCGTCTCGGACGCGGCCAAGGAGCTGCACCTCGCGGGCAACTCGGTGTCGACGCTGGTCAACAGGCTGGCCAAGGACGGATACCTGGTCCGGGAGACCGACCCCGTCGACCGGCGCGCCGCCCGGCTGCTGCTCACCGGGCGGGCCGAGACCCGGCTGCGGGCCTGGCGGGAACGGCGATCCGCGCTCCTCGCCCGGCAGGTCGCCCGTCTGGACGACGCCGACCGCCGGGCCCTGCACGCGGCGCTGCCCGCCCTGCGCGCGCTCGCCGTCACCCTGCGCGAGGAGGCCGGGAAGCCATGACGACCGACACCGCGCCGCCCGCCGTCGTGTGCAGCGGGCTCACCCACGCCTTCGGGGACACCAGGGCCGTCGACGGGCTCGAACTGACCGTCCGGGAAGGCGAGGTGTTCGGCCTCCTCGGACCCAACGGGGCAGGCAAGACGACCGCCATCCGCTGCATCACCACCCTGCTGCCGGTCCCCTCCGGCAGGGTGCGCGTCTTCGGCCACGACGCCGCCGGGGACCGCATGGCCGTACGGCGGCTGCTCGGCTACGTCCCGCAGCAGCTGTCCGCCGACTCGGGGCTCACCGGCCGCGAGAACGTCTCCCTGTTCGCCCGCGTCTTCGACGTGCCCAGGCGCGAGCGTGCCGCACGCGTGGCCCAGGCACTGGGCGCCGTCGGCCTCGCCGACGCCGCCGACCGGCTGGCCGGCACCTACTCCGGCGGCATGGTGCGCCGCCTCGAACTCGCCCAGGCGCTGGTGAGCGCGCCCCGGTTGCTGATCCTGGACGAGCCGACCATCGGCCTCGACCCGATCGCCCGAACGGGGGTCTGGGAGCACATCGCCGCCGTGCGCGAGGCCACCGGCATGACGGTCCTGGTGACCACGCACTACATGGACGAGGCCGACCGCCACTGCGACCGGGTCGGCCTGATGCACCGTGGCCGGATCCGCGCCCTCGGCGCCCCGCTTCGGCTCCGTGCGGACCTGGGCCGGCGCCGACGGGACGCCGGGGCGCCGGACACCGACCTGCTGCCCACGCTGGAGGACGTCTTCCGGGACGTCGCCGGCAGCGGCCTCGACGAGCAGGCAGGAGATTTCCGCGATGTCCGAAGCACCCGCCGCACCGCCCGCCGCGTCGGCTGACCGCGTCCCCGCCCAGAGCATCGACCTGCTGCTGACCCCGCCGCCGCCCCGCGCCGGGTGGCGTCTGCTGCCCGCCCGCGTCGCCGCACTGTGCGCCGTCGAACTGCAGAAACTGCGCCACGACCGCACCGAGCTGTACACCCGTGCCGTCCAGCCCGCGCTGTGGCTGCTGATCTTCGGCCAGACCTTCACCCGGATCAAGGCCATCCCCACCGGAGGCATCCCCTACCTCGACTACCTGGCGCCCGGGATCATCGCCCAGTCCGCGATGTTCATCGCCATCTTCTACGGCATCCAGATCATCTGGGAACGGGACGCCGGGGTGCTCACCAAGCTCCTCGTCACCCCCACCCCGCGCTCCGCGCTCGTCACCGGCAAGGCCTTCGCGGCCGGGGTGAAGTCGGTGATCCAGGCGGTCGTCGTGGTCGTCATCGCCGCCCTGCTCGGCGTCTCCCTGACCTGGAACCCGCTCCGACTGCTCGGAGTCGCCGCCGTCGTGGTCCTCGGCTCGGCGTTCTTCTCCTGCCTGTCCATGACCATCGCGGGCGTCGTCCTCAGCCGCGACCGCCTGATGGGCATCGGCCAGGCCATCACCATGCCGCTGTTCTTCGGCTCCAACGCCCTCTATCCGGTCGCGGTCATGCCCGGCTGGCTCCAGGCCGTCAGCCGGGTCAACCCGCTCAGCTACGAGGTGGACGCGCTGCGCGGACTGCTCCTCGGCACGCCCGCGCGACTCGGGACCGACTTCGGGGTGCTCGCCGTGTCCGCCGCGCTCGGCGTCGCCGCGGCCTCCTCGCTCCTGGGCCGGCCGGCCCGTTGACGCGGCGCGGGGACGTGATGTGCGGCACGCCCCGGGCAAGCCCTTGCGGGGCCCGTCGGACGATTGTCCCTGCGCACGGCTTGATCAGCGATCAAACGGGGTGAATTCCCTGGCCACAGCGCATTCTGCTCATTTGACAGTGCGATCGGCGCACGGATAGGAAGCAGCCGGTAGAAGTCGAGAGGTGGACTGTGCACGAGCCGAACGTGGTCGGGGACTGGCTGGAGTACGACGAGTACGCCGGTCTGCGGGTCCGCGTCCACCGACTGGAACAGAGCGAGCCGCCGCGCGGGCGTGACGACGCCGCGGAGGGGCTGACCTACTTCTGTCTGCGGGTGACCGTGGAGAACCGGGGCCCCCTGCACTCCACGATCCACCTGGAGGACGGCCAGATCGACGTGCGGCTCGGGTCCGACGGCGAGAGCGCGTTCATCGACTGGCGCAACTCGCAGTTCATCGAGGGTTTCGACGTCTACCCGCTGCGCCGGGCGACCGCCGTGCTCTACGCGGCGGGCCCGGAGGCCTCTCTCGGCCAGGTCGACGTCCAGATCCAGCTGCGGGTGGACGACGACTGGGCCGACCGCCGGCTGTGGAGCGGCGGCATCGGACTGCACGAGGGCTCCGGCGGCGCCCAGACCGGCGCGGGACGCGACAGCCTGGCCCGCCAGGTCAGCAACTTCCTGCGCGACCAGGCCGAAGAGGGCACCGCCTGACGGACGGGGCGGACGCCGGCTGAGGGACGAAAAGGGTGCGCCGTCCGGCAGGCCGGGCGCCCCTCGCGGGTGCGGCGGACGGTCAGTGCGGAATGCCGTCGATGATCTCGCGCGCGCCCTGCCGCAGCAGCGCCACCGCCACCGACGTGCCGAGCGTCGCCGGATCGAGGCGGCCCGCCCACTCGTGGGCGTTGAGCCGGGTCTTGCCGTCCGGCGTGAACACGCAGGCCCGCAGGGACAGTTCGCCGCTGCGGTCCACCCGTGCGAAGCCCGCGATCGGGCTGTTGCAGTGGCCCTGGAGCACATGCAGGAACATGCGTTCCGCCGTCGCCTCGCGATGGGTCGCCGGATCACCGAGCCCGCTGACGGCGTCGATGAGGTCGGCGTCGCCCTCGCGGCACTGAAGGGCGAGGATGCCCGCGCCGATCGGCGGCATCATCGTCTCCGGCGACAGCACCTCGGTGATCACGTCCCGCCGGTCGATGCGCTCGAGCCCCGCCACCGCGAGGAGCAGCGCGTCCGCCTCGCCGGCCGCGAGCTTCTCCAGCCGCCGGTTGGCGTTCCCGCGGAACGGCACGCACTGCACCTGCGGGTGGGTGGCGGCGAGCTGGGCGATCCGCCGGACCGAGGAGGTGCCGATGCGCGTCCCGGCCGGCAGCTCGTCCAGGGTGCGGCCACCCGGGTGGATCAGCGCGTCACGGACGTCGTCGCGCCGCAGGAACGCCGCGAACACCGTCCCGGCGGGCAGCGGCCGGTCGGCGGGGACGTCCTTGACGCAGTGCACCGCGAGATCGGCCTCGCCGGCCAGCAGCGCCGCGTCGACCTCCTTGGTGAACGCGCCCTTGCCCTCGACCAGGGAGAGATCCCCCATCCACTTGTCGCCGGTCGTCCTCACGGGGACGACCTCGGTGCGCACACCGGGATGCAGGGCGGTCAACTCCGCCCGCACCCGCTCCACTTGGGCCAGGGCCATGGGCGAGTCGCGGGAGACGATGCGGATGAGTTCCGGAACGGACATGCGGGACACGATAGACCCTCGCGGCCCGCGGCCCGCACGGCTCACGGGTTTCCGCCACCGCTCAGCGGCTCACGGGTCCACCCGCATGCTGAAGCGCCGCTTGTCCGCTCCGAGGGCGCCGCGCCGGGCGTAGAAGCGGATCGCGCCCTCGTTCCAGACCGGGGTCTGCCACTGCACCTCGGCCAGCCCCAGACTGCGGGCCCGGCCCTCGACCGCGTCCATGAGCAGGGCGCCCAGCCCCCGGCCGCGGTGGTCCGGGGCGAGGAACAGGCAGTCCATGTGGAGGTACTCGCGGCCCTCCCAGGTGGAGAGCGCGGGCGAGCAGGTGGCGTAGCCGACGACCTCGCCGTCGGGCAGTTCGGCGACCAGGCACCCGAGGAGCGGCGCGGGCACGTCGAACAGGAGCCGCGCCAGGCGTTCGGCGAGGTCCGGCACGGGCGGGTCGGCGCGCTCGTACCGCGCGTGCTGCGCGGCCAGTTCCGCGACGCGCGGGAGATCGGACCGCTCGGCGGGCCGCACCCGGGCGGCGCTCACCGGACCTCGCTCCCGGCAGGGACAGGGACGCGGACATGCGCCGTCCCCGTGGTCACGGGCGGGAGTTCTCGAAGAAGATCCATCCGCTCATCATGCCCCGCAGACGGCCCCGGACGCCGGTTTCCGGGGCCGAACTCCGTTGCGGGGCCCATGGGTCGGGCCCTGCCGAACGCCTACGCGGCGGGGTCGAACGAGATGCCGGACGGCTTGGCCGACGACAGGTTCCCGGCGAAGGAGGCGTCCTTCAGGCCGAAGTTGGCGCTGCCGAAGTCGTAGCTGCTCAGCTTGTCCCGCAGGCCGGGCGGGTAACCGTTCCAGCCGACCAGCGGCGGGTACTGCCAGGTGTGCTTGTGGTTCTCCGGCGGCTCGTCGTTGGAGTTGGCGATCCTGAAGCAGTGCGTGCGGATGCCGTCCTTGTGGTAGACGGCCTTCGCGTGGGTCCCCTCGAAGCGCACCGTCGACGCGGGGTGCACGGTGAACCCGCCGTGGTTGGACGTCGACACGTACTGGACCTGGTCGTTCTGCACCCAGACCACGACGTGCTCCCAGTCGTTGCGGTGGCCGCCGATGCCGCTGCCGGGCAGCGCCTGGTCCTTCTCGAAGTAGAGGCTGTACATGTACGCGCACCAGCCGTTGTTGCACTTGTAGCGCGAGTAGCTGTTGGTGTTGTCCAGGTCGGAGGCGTCGTGGCAGCTTCCGTTCAGCGCGCCGGTCGGCTTCAGACCGCCGTTGACCGTGCCGTCGGGGCCGATGGCGGGCGACGAGTAGCAGCCGTCCGTGTCGTAGTCGAAAGCGGGCTGGTACGTCAGCTCCGCCGCCTCGGCGTTCTGCGCGAGCGCCTGGGGAGGGGCGGCGAAGGCGACCGAGGGCACGGCGACGACCGGCACGGCGGCGCCGGCGAGACCGGTGAGCCATCTCCTGCGGTGGACCTTGAACCTGGCTGAGGACACGGGGAGTTCTCCTGGGGATGCGGGCGCAGCCGGAACGGCTGTGGGGGAAAAGGGAGTTCAGCTTCCATGCTTTTCCCTGCCGCGCCAAGAGGTCGTAGCCGTCGTGGTGATGAAGGACAGCCGAACAGGCGGCCGCCGTCGCCGACTCAGGCGGAAGTGTCCGGAAGGTCGGCCGCGGACTCCTCGGGAGTGAGGTCCCGTCGCAGCCGCAGCCACGACGGCTGGCGCAGCAGGCCCGCCCGGGTGCGGGTGCTGTAGCGGACCTCGCCGACCAGCCGGGGCGTCACCCAGTGCGCGCCCGGCGACCGCGGCACGGCGTCGAAGGGGCACGCCCCGGTCGCGTCGGCCCGCAGCAGCGCCGCGAGTTCGGCGCGCTCGGCCTCGCTCCAGCCGGTGCCCACGCTGCCCACGTAGCGCAGCCCGGTCGTGGCGCGCTGCCCCACGAGGACGGCGCCGGGCAGTCCGGTCAGCCGCCCCTTGCCGGGCAGCCAGCCGCCGACCAGGACGTCCGCGACCCGCATGTTGCGGATCTTGATCCAGGCGCGGGAACGGACGCCGGGCTCGTACACCGAGTCCAGCCGCTTGCACACGAGCCCCTCCAGTCCGTGCGCCCGGGTCGCCTCCAGGGCCTCCCGGCCGTGCCCCACCAGGGCGCCCGGCGTCGACCAGGACGGACCCTCCAGCGCCAGCGACTCCAGGCGGGTCCTGCGCCGGGTGTAGGGCAGGGCGAGGAGGGAGCGTCCGGCCAGGTGCATCACGTCGAACAGGACCAGGTGCACGGGGGTCGTCGCGGCGAGCCGGGCGGCCTTGCCGGGGGCCTGCACCAGTCCCATGCGCGACTGGAGCAGCTGGAAGTCGGCGCGGCCCTCGCGGTCCAGGGCGAGCACCTCCCCGTCCAGCACCGCGGGCGTGCCGCCGAGCGCCGTGCCGAGCGGCCGCAGTTCCGGGTAGGCGGCGGTGATGTCCTCGCCCGAGCGGGCACGCAGGGTGACCGTGCCGTCGCCGGGGAGGTACACCACGGCGCGCTGCCCGTCCTGCTTGGTCTCGTAGGCCCAGCGCGCGTCCTGGCCCGCGGGGGGAAGGGAGCCGGGGGTGGCGAGCATGGGGGCGACGAGGGGGAGGGACATGGGTCAGTTGTCGACACGGCGGCGCGTCGCCACGCGCGCGGGGCGGCCGTTTCCCCTGAACGGTGCAGGGGCTGCCCGCGGGAGCGGAGGCGGGCCCGTTCCCGTGTGCACGCCGGGCGACGGAGGGAGCCGGGTCGCGAGCCGGCCCGCCGACCCGAGGACAGCGCGGGTTCCCGGCGGCTTTTCGGTGGACCCCGGCGGGCGGTGCGGGCGTGCCGGGGCCCCGCCGCCGGGCCGACGGCCTGACGGCATACCGCTCAGTATGGGCCGCCGCGCGCCATCCGGGTACCGGTCGAGCGCCGCTCGTCCGCCGACCCCTGGAGGGAGGCCCTGCCGAAGCCGAAGCCGAAGCCGAAGCCGACGGGGGCGGGGGCGTGGGCGGTCGCGGCCCTCGGGGGGAGGATGGTCCGCTCACGTGCGCACGTAGCCGCCGGTCCACTCGTCCTCGTCGACCGTGTACGCGTCGATGACGAAGCAGTCCGGCTCCTCGGCGAACCCCGGCACGAGCAGGGCGCGGAGTCTGCGCTCCTCGGCCTTCGCGCGCGTCGAGCAGACGCCGAGCAGCTTGACGTCGTCGCCGTCCTGCTCGTCGATGTGCACCGTCTCCCCGTCGAGGTGCAGCGCCGTGCCGTTCCCGCCCGCCTCGTTGTGGTGGGCCACGTGCCACAGCAGATGAACGATCATCGTCGCAGGCTACCCGTGCGCGGCCCGCAACCCCGTTTGCGAGGGCGCGGGTTGGGGCGCGAGCGCCTCCGGGACCCCGCCCGGCGGCCGGCGACTACCCTCCAGTAGTGTCGGGCGCCCGGTCGTCTGAGGAGGAACCGTGCCCCGGTCCGAACGCTCACCCCTGCTGCTGGCGGTCCTGCTGGCCGCCGCGGGCGCGGCCCACTTCGCCGTGCCGCGTCCGTTCGACGCGATCGTCCCGCGCGCCCTGCCCGGCTCGCCCCGGCACTGGACGTACGCCAGCGGAGTGGCCGAACTGGCGCTCGCCGCCGGAGTGGCCCTGCCCCGGACGAGGAAGCCGGCCGCCCTGGCCGCCGCCGCGCTCTTCGTCGGCGTCTTCCCCGCCAACGTCAAGATGGCGTGGGACTGGCGCCACCGCCCCGCCCCGCTGAGGGCCGCCGCGATCGGCCGGCTGCCCCTTCAGGCGCCCCTGGTGCTGTGGGCCCGCAGCGTCGCCGCGGGCGCCGCCGGGACGACGGAGGGACGGTCATGACCAAGGCTCCCGAGGTCGGCGACCTCGTCGAGGACTTCGCCGCGCCCGACGAGACGGGCGCCGTGCGCACGCTGACGGGCCTGCTCGCCGACGGGCCGGTGGTCCTGTTCTTCTACCCGGCCGCCCTCAGTCCGGGCTGCACCGCCGAGGCCTGCCACTTCCGCGACCTGGCCGCGGAGTTCGCCGCCGTCGGCGCCCGGCCCGTCGGCGTCAGCGGGGACTCCGTCGACCGCCAGCAGGAGTTCGCCGGCCGGCACTCGCTCGGCATGCCCCTGCTGTCCGACGAGGACGGTTCGCTGCGGGAGCGGTTCGGCGTGAAGCGCGGCTTCTCCCTCGCCCCCACCAAGCGGGTCACCTACGTCATCGGGCGTGACCGCACCGTGCTGGAGGTCGTGCGCAGCGAGCTGCGCATGAACGCCCACGCCGACCGCGCCCTGGCCGCGCTGCGCGCCGCCCCTCGTCCCTGACGGGCCGCGCGGCCCGGCCGGGCCGTCGCGGTTGATGCGCCGGGCCCGAGGGACCATTCTGGACGAATGGAGCAAGTCGTCGCTGCGGCGGTCATCGATGCGCACGGCATCGTGACGGGCTGGAGCGAGGGCGCCCGGCAGCTCACCGGGCATTCGGCCGAGGAAGCCGTGGGACGCACGGCGGCCGACCTGCTCGCGCAGGACCCGCCGCGCCGCGGGGGCGGCGAGTGGACCGCTCCCGTCGTCGTCCGTCACCGCGACGGCCGGCCCGTCACGCTCGTCGTGACGGCCTGCCCGGTGCTCGGCCCCGACGGGCGGCGCACCGGGTACACGCTCAGCGCCCGGCGACCCGCGGACGGCGAGCCGACCCTGGCCGGGCGGGCCTTCCAGCAGGCCTCCATGTCCATGTCCGTCTTCGACCCCCAGCAGCACTATCTGCGGCTGAACGAGGTCGCCTGCAAGGTCATGGGCGTCTCCGAGGACGTCCTGCTCGGCCGCCACTTCCCGGACACCGTCGAGGAGGCCGTGCACAGCCGCGGCTTCAACTGGCACCTGCGCCAGGTCGCCGAGACCGGCCGCCCGATCCGCTACGAGAGCTTCACCGGCGCCCCCTCCCTCAACCGCGAGCACGCCTGGACCACGGAGATGTGGCCCGTGCGCGACGACTCCGGCGAGATCACCGGGGTCGCCCTGGCCGCGTTCGACAGCACCGAGCAGTACCTGGCCCGCCAGCGGCTGACCCTGCTGAACGAGGCCGCGGCCTCCATCGGGACCACCCTCGACGTGGTGCGTACCACCGAGGAGGTCGTCGCGCTCCTCGTCCCGCGGTTCGCCGACTTCGTCAGCGTCGACCTCCTGGACTGGGTGCTCGGCGCCGACGAACCGCCGCCCGTCCCGACCGGCGAGGTCGTGCTGCGCCGGGTCGCGCACGGCTCCGCCCACGAGGGCACCCCCGAGGCGGCCGTCCGCCTCGGCGAGACCGACGTCCATCCGCCCTTCAGCCCGCCCGCCCGCGCCCTGCGGGAGGGCCGGGCCGTCCGCATCCAGGCCGGCGAGCCCGACTTCATGCGCTGGCTCGCCGAACGCAACGCGCGCGCCCCCGAGGGCCACCGCTACCGCAGCGGCGTCCACTCGGTGATCTCGGTGCCGCTGAAGGCCCGCGGCACCACCCTGGGCGTCCTGGTCGGCGTGCGCATCGCCCACCCCGACGACTACGAGAGCGACGACGCCGTCTTCGCCGAGGAACTCGCCAGCCGGGCCGCCGTCTGCATCGACAACGCCCGCCGCTTCGCCCGCGAACGCACCACCGCCCTCGCCCTCCAGAACAGCCTGCTGCCGCGCGGACTGTCCGGTCAGGCGGCCGTCGAGGTGGCCCACCGCTATCTGCCCAGCGTCTCCACGGCGGGGATCGGCGGCGACTGGTTCGACGTCATCCCGCTGTCCGGCGGCCGCGTCGCCCTGGTCGTCGGCGACGTCGTCGGACACGGCATCCCCTCCTCGGCGACCATGGGACGCCTGTGCATGGCCGTGCGCACCCTCGCCGACGTCGACCTGCCGCCGGACGAACTCCTCACCCACCTGGACGACCTCGTCACCCACCTGGCGGCCTACGACGAGGGCGGTGAGGACGCCGCCGAACTCGGCGCCACCTGCCTCTACGCCGTCTACGACCCCGTCGGCCGGCGGCTGACCGCCGCCTCGGCCGGCCACCCCGCACCGGCCCTGGTCCGGCCAGACGGCACCGCGCAGCTGATCGGCATGACCCCCGGGCCCCCGCTCGGCGTGGGAGGGCTGCCCTTCGAGGCCGTCGAGCTGGAACTGCCCGAGGGATCGGTCCTCGCCCTGTTCACGGACGGCCTGGTCGAGGACCGTGACCGCGACGTCGACCGCGCCGTCGGCGAACTGTGCGACGCCCTCACCGCGCCCGCCGCCTCGCTCGACGCCCTCTGCGACAGCGTCGTCAAGGCGGTCCTGCCGGAGGAGCCGGGAGACGACGTCGCGCTCCTGCTCGCCCGCACCCGCGCACTGGGCGCGGACCGGGTCGCCACCTGGGACGTCGCCCCCGACCCCGCGCTCGTGGCCGCCACCCGGCAGGCCGCCACCGAACAGCTCGCGGCATGGGGCCTGGAAGAGGCAGCGTTCGTGACCGAACTCGTCGTCAGCGAACTCGTCACCAACGCCATCCGCTACGGCGCGCCGCCCATCCAACTGCGCCTGATCCGCGATCGCACCCTCATCTGCGAGGTCTCCGACGGCAGCTCCACCTCTCCCCATCTGCGCCGCGCCCACGCCTTCGACGAGGGAGGGCGCGGCCTGCTGCTCGTCGCCCAGCTCACCCGGCGCTGGGGGAGCCGGCAGACGGGCCGCGGAAAGACGATCTGGGCGGAGCAGCCGCTCGACCCCGGGTGATCACTCGGAGGAGCAGCCGGGGTTCGGCGCGTCCCCGGAGAACGGCGCGCCGTGCGGGAGCACGTCCAGCACGTACAGCGGGTCCAGGACGACCGGTGTCGCCCAGGTCGCGCCCGATGTGCACATTTCCCGGACCGGCCGGCCCGCGAAGGACGCTGGGCGGCGGGGTGGACGCCGTCGGAGGCGCAGTCCGACGCGAAGTGGCTGAACACGCCCGCCCTCGACGACCGCGTACAGCGGCCCTTCGTGGCGCGGCCGGCCGGCGGTCCGGCCGGGCGGCGGTCCCGGCGCGGCCGCCGCACGGCTCACGGCCGCCCCCGGCGGCGACCCCGCTCGCGGCGGTCAGAACTCCTCGTGCACCTCGGGGTCGCCGCCCAGGCGCCGGTGCGTCCGGTCCGCGATCGCCGCCATCTGCGCCGGGCCGAGTGCGAAGCCGAAGACGTCGAGATTGGCGCGCCGGCGTTGCGGACTGGACGACTTGGGGATGGGGACCGCGCCGAGCTGGACGTGCCAGCGCAGCACGACCTGGCCGGGGGTCACCCCCAGCGCCTCCGCGACCGACACGACGGCGGGGTCCGTCAGGATCGCCGACCCGCGCCCCAGCGGACTCCAGCTCTCCGTGCGGACGCCCTTGGCCTCGTGGTGGGCGCGCAGTTCCTCCTGCGGGAGGAGCGGGTGCAGTTCGACCTGGTTGACGGACGGCAGGACGCCGGTCTCCTTCTCCAGCCGGTCCAGGTGCCCGGCGGTGAAGTTGGAGACCCCGATCGACCGGACGGCGCCGTCCTCGCGGAGTTTGATCATGGCCCGCCACGAGTCGACGAACTTGTCGACGCGGGGGAGCGGCCAGTGCACGAGGTACAGGTCCACGTAGTCGACGCCGAGCCGCCGGCGGGACTCCTCGAAGGAGGCGAGGGTCTCCTCGTACCCGTGGTGGCGGCCGGGCAGCTTCGTGGTCAGCAGGATCTCCTCGCGCGGCACTCCGGACCGGGCCATCCCGCGGCCGACCCCGGTCTCGTTGCGGTAGTTGGCGGCCGTGTCGACCAGCCGGTAGCCCTGGCCGAGGGCCTCCGCCACCGCCTCCTCCGCCTCCGCGTCGTCCATCGGCCAGGTGCCCAGGCCCAGGGCGGGGAGCTTCGTTCCGTCGTTCAGAGTGTGCTGCGGGATGTCGATCACGATGGAGCCTTCCTCTGCGGTGTCGTCCTCTTCCAGCCTCGCGGACGAGCGGCGGATCGACCGTACGGACACTCGGGCGGGGCCCGGAAGGGCGAAGGGGAAAGGGGGTTGTGGGCGAGCGGGAACGCGGGTGGGAAGCAGGAGGCGGGACGCGGTGTCGCCAGGACGGCCGTCCGCTGTCACGATCTTCCCGTCGGACAGCGACGGACAGCGACGGACAGTGCGGACGAGCGGAGAGCGCATGACGACGGACAGCCGGCCCGCGGCCGGGCCCGAGGACGCGGCGGCCGAGGAGGCCGCGCGGGCGGCCGGGATGCGGGTGATGCCGGTCGCCGGGCACATCGGCGCGGAGATCGACGGCGTCGATCTGGCGGCCGGCCTCGACGACGCCCAGGTCGCCGTGGTCCGCGGCGCGGTGCGGCGCTGGAAGGTGGTGTTCTTCCGCGGCCAGCGCCTCGACCACGCGGGACACGTGGCGTTCGCGCGGCTGTTCGGCGAACCCGTCGTCCTGCGGAGCCGCGGCGGCGCCTCGCCGCCGGACGTCCCCGAGATCGAGACGACGGCCGACCGGCTGGAACTGGGCGGGAGGTTCGGCATGGAGCACGAGGAGTGGCTGCGCCGGCGCCGTCACACGCTGCTGCGCGGCTGGCACTGCGACCACGGCGCCCGCGTCGACCCGCCCGCCGCGACGATCCTGCGCGCCGAGACCGTGCCGCCCTACGGCGGTGACACGACCTGGTCCAACCTGGCCGCGGCCTGCGCCGGACTCTCCGCGCCGGTGCGGGAGTTCGTGTCGGGGCTGCGCGCCGAGCACCGCCTGGGCGTGGGCTACCAGCCCCGCGCCGGGGACGACGCCTACGTCCGCCACCTCCTCGACCGCCAGGTCGCCTCGGTGCACCCCCTGGTGCGCGTCCACCCCGAGACGGGCGAGCATCTGCTGTTCGTCAACGGCTACTACGTCGAGCAGATCACCGGTCTCTCGCGGGCGGAGAGCCGGGCCGTCCTGGACATGCTGCTCGACGAGGCGACCCGCACCGAGTACACGGTCCGCTTCCGCTGGGAACCGGGCAGCGTGGCCTTCTGGGACAACCGCGCCACCATCCATCTCGCGCCCGGCGACAACGCCCATCTGGGCTTCCCGCGCGTCATGCACCGGGTGATGCTCGCCGGCGAGGTCCCCGTCGGCGTGGACGGCAGGCCGTCCGAGGCGGTGACGGGGACGGGCCGCTGGTGAGACGCCCCGCCGCCCTTCGGCCGCAGGTGCGCGGGCGTTCACACCAGCGGGATGACGACCTCGTCCTCCACCGGCGGGTTCAGCTCCTGGGCGAGGTTGCCGGTGGCCGCGTGGCAGCGCAGCCGGACCGACTCCGGTGAGACGTCCAGGCGCAGGAAGCACTTGAAGAAGGGCGGGCTGTAGGTGGCGGAGCCCGGCGAGAAGAGCTGCGTGTAGATCTTGCGCACGGGCAGCCGGAGGCGTGCGCGGCGCTCCGGGCGGCTGCCGGTTCCGAGCAGGGAGGCGACCAGCCGGATCCGTCGCGTCACGCGCACCCGGGGGCCCGGTGCGCGGGTGGGCGGGATGCCCAGCCGCTCGACGACGACCGCCTGTGCCTCCTCCTCGGTGAGGGCGAAGAAGCGGCGCATCCGCAGCCGGCGCCCGTAGAGCCGGCTGTAGAAGGCCAGTGAGTCGCCGCGCAGCGGGTAGCAGCGGAAGTCGCCCTCCGTGACGCCGGCGACGGACACGCGGGGGATGGTGTGCGTGGCGTGCATGAAGGCGCCGCCGCCGCCCGCGACGACGTACTGGAGCGTCCGGCCGTCCGCGAGGCGCACCGGGTAGCGCTGGTAGTTGTGGATGTCGCCGCCTATCGCCGCGACGTAGCGGTGGGCGGGGTCGCGGACGATGTCGTCGACGGTGCCGCCGCCCTCGACGGGACACGGACGGCGTTCCCCGTCGACGACCAGGGGTGAGCCGGTGACCAGGATCTTCGGGCGCGGCCCCTGCGACACCTCGCGCAGCCACGCGCCCTGTTCGGCGTCCAGGACGCCGAGGAGCCCGGTGTCGATCCCGATGACGCGCAGGGGGCCGGCGTCGACGGCCCAGTACGGTCCGGGCTGTACGGCCTGCTGACCCGGAGCGCCGCGCAACGCCCGTGCCCGCGCGAGGAGCCGGCCGTCGTCCGGGCGCGGCCGGTGCCACAGCAGCGAGCGCAGCCAGGCACGGGTCAGGGGGTGCGGCGCGGGCTCGGCGGGCAGGGGAGGTGCGTCGCCGCAGAAGACGCGCATGAACGCGCCGAGGTCCTCGTACCAGTCGTGGTTGCCCGGTATCGCGTAGACGGGGGCCCGGTAGTCGCGGTACGGGCGGAAGAACTTCGCCTCGTAGTCGTCGGCGCTGCCGACCGGGTAGATGACGTCACTCGCCAGGACGGTGAACGACGTTCCCTGACTCACCCTCAGGAAGCCCGGCACCACGGCGTATTGGGGGTCGTCCCCCTCTCCCGTGTCGCCGATCACCATGAAGGAGAACTCGTCCGGGTCGTCACGCCGGACGACCTTGTCGGCCGGTGCGCCGGCGGCCGCCCGCTGCGCCACCAGACGGCTGCGGGTGCGTCCCGTGGGGTCGCCGAACCAGGAGGCGAGCACTCCGTTGCGGGCGGCCCACAGGAGCCGGGGGTTCAGCCACGAGATCTTCTCGACCCCGCCCGGCATGAGGTGGCGGTAGGTGCCGCGGTCGGCGTCGCCCCAGCCGGCGCCCGCGGCGGTATCGCGTGAGGAGTCAGACACCGGTGCACCGTAGCAACGACCGCGCCGGGGGCGGCGCCGGGCCTGCGCCCGCGACCGCCGGACAGGGAACGCCGACAGGGAACGCACAGGCAGCTCACAGCACTGCCGGGCGCGGCGGCGCCGGACCCGTCCGCAACCGAGGGATAACCCTTGAAGCGTCCCGGTCGGGCTGACATGTCATCGACAAGCCTGTCATTCTCCCACCCAACTGCCGCACACGAGCGGCATGGTGCCCCCACCTGCACACGGTCCCGCACCGCTCAGCTCGTCCGGACAGCACACCCGTCTGCCCGGTCTGTCACCGGCCGATCCCACCGGCCGCAGCAGTAGGAGTACGAGTGAGACCCAACCCCCGCAAGCGGTCCGCCGTCGGAGCGGCCCTGCTCTCCACCGCCGCCCTTCTGGCTCTCGGCGTCCAGTCGGTTCCGGCGACCGCGGCGCCCGCGGCCCCCCACCCCGCCCCCCTGCGCACCGGCGGCCTGCCCGCCGACCTCACGCCCGCCCAGCACACGGCACTCATCCGCGGAGCCGAGGCGAAGACGGCGCAGACAGCGCAGACCCTGGGCCTGGGCGCCCAGGAGAAGCTGCTCGTCAAGGACGTCGTGAAGGACAACGACGGCACCGTGCACACGCGTTACGAGCGCACGTACGCCGGACTGCCCGTCCTCGGCGGCGACCTCGTCGTGCACACGCCCCCGGCCTCGCTCGCCGCCGGCACGGTGAGCGCGACCTTCAACAACAACCGCCGCACCGTCTCCGTCCGGTCCACGACCGCCTCGTACGGCAAGGCGGCCGCCGAGACCAAGGCGCTCAAGGCCGCGCGCGCCCTCGACGCGAAGGACCCGGCCGCCGGGAGCGCCCGCAAGGTGATCTGGGCCGGCTCGGGCGCCCCGAAGCTCGCCTGGGAGACCGTGGTCGGCGGACTCCAGGACGACGGCACGCCGAGCAAGCTGCACGTCGTCACCGACGCCACCACCGGCGCCGAACTCGCCCGGTACGAAGGCGTCGAGACCGGCACCGGCAACACCCAGTACAGCGGCGCGGTCAGCCTGTCCACCACGCTGTCCGGGTCGACGTACCAGCTGTACGACACCACGCGCGGCGGTCACAAGACGTACAGCCTCAACAAGGCCACCTCGGGCACCGGCACCCTGATGACCGACGCCGACGACGTCTGGGGGACCGGCGCGGGGTCCGACACGCAGACCGCCGGCGCGGACGCGGCCTACGGCGCCCAGGAGACCTGGGACTTCTACAAGAACACCTTCGGCCGCAGCGGCATCAAGAACGACGGCGCGGCGGCCTACTCCCGGGTCCACTACAGCAGCGGCTACGTCAACGCCTTCTGGGACGACGACTGCTTCTGCATGACGTACGGCGACGGCAGCGGCAACACCCACGCGCTGACCTCGCTGGACGTGGCCGGCCACGAGATGAGCCACGGCGTCACCTCGAACACCGCGGGCCTGAACTACACCGGTGAGTCCGGCGGTCTGAACGAGGCCACCTCGGACATCTTCGGCACCGGAGTCGAGTTCTACGCCGGCAACTCCTCCGACGTGGGCGACTACCTCATCGGCGAGAAGATCGACATCAACGGCGACGGCTCCCCGCTGCGCTACATGGACAAGCCCAGCAAGGACGGCGGCTCCGCCGACAGCTGGTACTCCGGCGTCGGCAACCTCGACGTGCACTACTCCTCGGGCCCGGCGAACCACATGTTCTACCTGCTCTCCGAGGGCAGCGGCAGCAAGACCATCAACGGCGTCACCTACAACAGCACGACGTCCGACGGCGTGGCCGTCGCGGGCATCGGCCGGGCCGCCGCGCTGCAGATCTGGTACAAGGCCCTGACCACGTACATGACGTCCAGCACCAACTACGCGGGCGCCCGCACCGCGGCCCTGAACGCGGCCGCCGCGCTCTACGGCTCCGGTTCCGCGCAGTACGCGGGAGTGGGCAACGCGTTCGCCGGCATCAACGTCGGCGGTCACATCACGGTCCCGTCGACCGGTGTCACGGTCACCAACCCGGGCAGCCAGACCGCCAAGGTCGGCACCGCGGTGAGCCTGCAGATCTCGGCGAGCAGCACCAACGGCGGCTCGCTGACGTACGCGGCGACCGGTCTGCCCGCCGGCCTGTCGATCAACTCCTCGACCGGTCTGATCTCCGGCACGCCGACCACGGCCGGCTCGTCCGGCACCACCGTGACGGTGACCGACTCGACCGGCGCGACCGGCACCGCGGCCTTCACCTGGACGGTCAACGCCTCCGGCGGAGGCTCCTGCACGGCCACGCAGCTCCTGGGCAACGCGGGCTTCGAGTCGGGCAACACGACCTGGACCGCCTCCAGCGGCGTCATCACCACCTCCAGCGGCGAGGCGGCCCGCACCGGCTCCTACAAGGCCTGGCTCGACGGCTACGGCTCGACCCACACCGACACGCTCTCGCAGCCGGTGACGATCCCGAGCGGCTGCACCAACACCACGTTCACCTTCTACCTGCACGTCGACACGGCCGAGACCACCTCCAGCACCCAGTACGACAAGCTGACGGTGACCGCCGGGTCGACCACCCTGGCCACGTACTCCAACCTCAACGCGGCCTCCGGCTACGTGCAGAAGTCCTTCAGCCTCGGGTCGTTCGCGGGCTCCACCGTGACCCTGAAGTTCTCCGGCGCCGAGGACTCCTCCCTGCAGACCAGCTTCGTCGTGGACGACACCGCCGTCACCACCGGCTGATCGCTCAGGCGACGACGACGTCCCGCCCACGGGCTCCCTCCGTGGGCGGGACGCCGCCTGTCCGCCTGTCCGCTCGGCTCGACGGGCCGGTCCGGTCAGCTCAGCGGGTCGAGCGTCAGGTACGCCTGGCGCGGTGAGCCGTCGTGGACGAGCGACTCCTGGTGGCCGACGTCGTCGAAGGCGAACGCGTACGCCTTGCCGTCGGCCATCTGCGCGTGGATCTTGCGCGCGTAGTGGTTGGTCACGGCGTCCTGGTAGGAGTTCGCCGCCGTCGTGTCCGGCTGGTTCGGGTTGACCAGCAGCGTGGAGCGGTTGAAGCCCGCGCACAGGGTCCGCGAGATCGGCCCGCGCACCGCGTCGTTGGGGGCGTCCAGCAGCCGGTGACAGCCGAAGACGCTGGAAGCGTCCGGCTTCTGGAAACTGGTGACGACGGCCCCGGAGGCGTTGGTGAAGTTCATGACCCCGCCCGAGACGCGGCCGTAGTACTTCGTGCCCGGCTGGTCGGCGAACGGCGTCACGGTCAGCGTCGTCGTCGCGTACTTCTGCCACACGCGGTTGACGTAGTCGTCCATGACGCCCGCCGGCAACGCCCCGGTCTCCACCCCGTACAGGGGGGAGAGGGCGCGCAGCACGGTGCCGTCGGAGCGGGTCTGGATCAGGTTCGCCCAGCCGCCGGGCTGGCCGCGCAGGGCGTTGAAGAAGCCGGTGTAACCGCCCGGCTTGAGATGCCCGGTGCTGACGGTGCTCCCGTCGGAGCGCTGCACCCCGACCGCGTACGGCGCGGAGAACATGTCCACCTGGGTGCTGTTGAGCCACAGTCCCGAGTCGTCGAGCGTGTACTCCGACCAGTTGAACAGGATGGAGCGGTTGGGGTCGCTCGGGTTCTGCACGGCCGGCTGCACCAGTCCGCCGGTGGTCAGCCGGAAGTCGAGCTTGCGCCCGTACGAGAAGTAGATCCGGCCGGAGAACTTGGGCACCCGGATCGTGGCCGACTGCCCGGGGCCGGGTCCTGCGATCGACGCGTCGGGGGCGGGGGTCGGCGGGTTGCCGCCGGCCGGCCAGGGGTGGAAGCCGCCGTTCGCGTCCGCCCAGCCCTGGCGGCCCGACGACAGCTGGGTGCCGAGGTTGTACACGTAGACGGACTCGCCGCGGCCCGAGTTGTTGGTGATCTTCAGCGGGATGGTGTCCGGGACGGCGGCCCCGGCGACCTGCGGTGGCCCGAGGGTGAGCAGTGCGCCGACGAGGGCGCCCGCTCCCAGCAGCCTGAGGGTGATCTTTCTGAGCACTCTCCACCTCCGTGGGGGATAGGCATGTGGGGTGGTCCGTGGAACGTCCGTGGGGGGCGGAGTTGGTCCGGACCAGTGTGAGAGCGCTCTCAACGTCGCATCGGGCCGTGCGCATGTCAACGACTTCAACAAAAGAGAACGCCCACGACCCTTCAGGGCCGTGGGCGTCCGTGCCGGCTGCCGGTCCGGTTCAGAAAGGGTCCGGTCAGAAGGTCCGCTTCAGCAGGTCGAGCAGCGCGGTCCAGTGCCGCTCGTCGGCGGCCTCGTCGTACGCGGAGGTGTCGGCCTGCGTGTAACCGTGCTCGGCGCCGGTGTACACCTCGCAGGTGTGCCGGACGCCGGCCGCGGTGAGGGCCTCGTCGAACCGCGCGATCTGCTCCGGAGGCAGGCCGTGGTCGTTGTCCGCGTGGCCGAAGTACACCTCGCACGTGATGTGCTCGGCGGCGAGGTGCGGGCTGTCCGGCGCGTCGGTGACGAGGCGGCTCCCGTGGAAGCCGGCCACCGCCGCGACCTGGTCCGGGTACGCCCCGGCCGTGGGCAGGGTGAGCCGGGCTCCCATGCAGTATCCGGTCACCGCGACCGGCCCGTCAGCGACCGCCGGGCTCTCCCGCATCCACCGCAGATACGCGTCGGCGTCCCGGACGATGAGCTCCGGGGTGAGCGCCAGCACGAACGGGTACAGCGTCTCGAAGATCTCCGGCCGCGCGGCCGGGTCGATGAACTCCGGCAACTCCATCAGGGGGGCGCGGCCGTGGCGGTAGAACAGGTTGGGCACCAGCACCGCGTAACCGGCGCCGGCCAGCCGGTCGGCCATCGCCCGCAGCTGCGGACGGAGCCCGAAGGCGTCCTGGTAGAGCAGCACGCCCGGGCGGGGCGCCCCGTCGCCGGGGTGGGCGAGATAGGCGTCGGCGACGCCGTCCCCGGTGCGGATGTCCACTGCTGTTCCCTGTACGGAGGTCATGGGGGAGCCTCTCTGCGCGGTGCACGGCGACGAGCGGTCGCCCGGGCCCGGCCGGACCGGGCGGACGACACGACGTCATCGTTGCACGCACCATTCATCCGGCCGTGAGGGCCCCCGGCGCCCGGCGGTGCTACTCGAAGCGCGAGGTGTCGCCCGCGCCGTGCCGCACGATCTGCGCCTCGCCCTCCGAGAAGTCGATCACCGTGGTCGGCTCCGTCCCGCACTCCCCGGAGTCGAGCACGCCGTCCACCACGTGATCCAGGGTGTCCTTGATCTCCCAGCCCTGGGTCATCGGCTCGTCCTCGCCCGGCAGCAGCAGGGTGCTGGACAGCAGCGGCTCGCCCAGCTCGGTCAGCAGGGCCTGGGTGACGACGTGGTCCGGGATGCGCACGCCCACCGTCTTCTTCTTGGGATGCTGGAGCATGCGCGGCACCTCCTTCGTCGCCGGGAGGATGAAGGTGTAACTGCCGGGAGTCGACGCCTTGATCGCGCGGAACACGTCCTTGTCCACCCGGACGAACTGGCCGAGCTGCGCGAAGTCCTGGCAGACCAGCGTGAAGTGGTGCCGGTCGTCGAGGTTGCGGATGGCCCGGATGCGGTCGATGCCGTTCTTGCTGCCCAGCTTGCAGCCGAGGGCGTAGCAGGAATCCGTCGGATACGCGATCAGCGCGTCCGCCCGGATGGCCGCCGCGACCTGGGAGATGGTGCGCGGCTGGGGGTTGTCGGGGTGCACGTCGTAGTACTTCGCCATTGACCGAGCTTATGCCGTGCCGGGCGGTGGCACCGTCCCGGAACGTCCGGCCCGCCCCGCGCGGGCCGGAGCCGGGCGGCGCGGCGCCGGACCCGACGGCGGCGGGAGGCGGCCCCCGCGCGCGGTGCCGCCCCCGCCGACCGGTTCCCCGGTCGGTCCTCCGCGCGCCGCCGGGGGCCGTCCCCCGCCGCGCGGCCGTCAGTCGCGCAGCCGGACCGGGATCTCCTGCCAGCCGCTCGCGATGAACGAGGGCACCTGCCGCAGTTCCCCGGCCGCGATGTCCAGTCGCAGCCCGGGGAACCGCTCGAACAGCGCGGGCAGGGCGGTGAGCGCCTCCATGCGGGCCAGGGGCGCCCCGATGCACCGGTGCACGCCGAGCCCGAAGGCCAGATGGTCCTCCGCCCCGCGGGCCGCGTCGAACTCCTGCGCGTCCGGCCCGTAGTGCGCCGGGTCCGCGTTCGCCGCCGCGTAGGTCGTGATGATGGCGTCGCCGGCCGGGATCGTCACGTCGCCGACCTTCAGGTCGCTGACGGCGAAACGCAGCGGCAGCGTGGCGATCGACGGGTACAGCCGCAGCGTCTCGTCCACGACGGCGTCCCAGCCGATCTCACCGCGCCGCACGGCCGCGAGCTGCTCGGGCCGGCGCAGCAGCGCCACCACCGCGTTCCCGACGAGGTTGACGGTCGTCTCGAACCCGGCCCCGATGACCAGCAGCAACGTGTACAGCAGCTCCTCGTCGCTCAGCCGGTCGCCCTCCTCGTCGCGCACCCGGATCAGCTCGGTCGTCAGGTCGTCGCCGGGCTGTTCGCTCTTGTGGGCGATGAGCGAGCCCAGCACCGCGCCGATCTGCTCCTGCACGAACGCGGCGTGCTCCGGAGTCGGATCGGAGGTGTCCATGATCGCCGCTATGAGCCGCCCGGTGGCGGGCCTCAACTCCTCGGGTACGCCGAAGAGTTCGCAGATGATCCGCATCGGCAGCGGGTGGGCGAAAGCGGCCTTGAGATCCACCGGCGCCCCGCCGCCACCCACGCCGTCGCCGTCGCCCTCGCCGTCGCGGGCAGCGTCGTGGTCGAGGGCGTCGAGCAGTTCGGTGGTGATCGCCTCCACGCGCCCGCGCAGCGCCTCGGTGCGCCGGTGGGTGAAGCTCGGCGCCACCAGTCGCCGCAGCCGTGCGTGGTCGGGGCCGTACGTGGAGAGCATGTTGACCACGCCGACCCAGCCCAGGATCCAGCCCCAGGAGGGGTGTCGGCCGATCTCCGGCCAGAGCCGCCAGTGCCGCCGGGGATCCTTGCTGACCCGCGGGTCCAGGATCAGCGTCTTGAGGGTGTCGTAGCCGGTGGGCGCCCAGGCCGGGATGCCGCCGGGCAGCTCGACGGGCACGATCGGGCCGAGGGCGCGCAGCCGGGCGCTCTCGGCGTGCACGTCGGCGCCGAACGGGTCGAGGGCGATGCGGTCGGTCACGGTCACGTACGGACTCCTTGCGAGGTGGAGGAGGCGGGCGAGGGGGAGCGGGGGCTGAAGCGGACGGGCAGCGCGCTCAGCGAGCGGTGGAACGGGCCCGGCCGCCAGGTCAGCCGGTCGCGCGGCACCACGGGGTCCAGGTCGGGCAGCCACTGGGTGAGCTGTTCGATCGCCTCGGTGACGAGCAGCAGTGTGTGCTGCTTGACGGGGCAGGCGTGCGCCCCCGCGCCCCACGACAGGTGCGAGGCGTCGGCGGGATGCCGGCCGGCGTCGCCCTCCCGCTCGGCGAACCGCCCGAGCGCCCCGTAAGAGACCACCACCGGCACCGCCTCGCGCAGCCGGACCCCGTGGAACGAGACGGGCCTGCGGGCGTAGTACACGCCGTAGTTGGCCAACGGCGTCTCGTGGTGCAGCACCTCCACCACCGCGTCCATGACCGGACGGGCGCCGCTGGTGAGCGTGGAGTAGTACACCGGGTTGCCCAGGATCCGGGACAGGGTGTTCGACACGAGGTTGGCGGTCGGCTCGTACCCGGCGCCCAGTGTGAGGAACACCTGCCAGGTGACCTCCTCGCGGGTCAGTCCGGCCGGGTGGTCCAGCAGATGACTGGGCAGGTCGTCGCCGCGCCGCCCGGCCTTCGCCGCGATGAGCTCCAGCACGTACTGGGCGTACTGGGCCTCGCCCTCGGCGGCCTGCGCACCGCCCTCCATCATCTTGCCGAGGCCCTCGTTGAGCCGGTCTCCCTGGCTGTCGGGCAGCCCGAACAGGTCGTTGAGCACCAGGGCCATCAGCGGCCGCGCGAAGTCCGCGACCAGGTCGGCCTCGCCGCGCGGACCGATGCGGCCCGCGAGCAGCCGCACCGCCCGGTGCACGCGCCCGCGCAGGTCGTGCGGTTCGACCAGGTCGAAGACGTCGATGAGGGTGGTGCGGTAGCGCAGGTGCTCCGCGCCGTCGGCGAACAGCGCGTTGGGCCGCCACCGCATCATGCCCAGCACCGGCGAGTCGACGGGCACGGTGGCCTCCCAGGCCCGCGGATCGTGCGAGAAGGCCTGCGTGTCGTGCAGGACGTCCAGCGCGGCCCGCCGGCCGGTGACCACGTACGCGGGCACGCCGGGCGCCAACTCGGCCCACCCGACGTCCCCTTGGGAGCGCAGGGCGGCGTAGTAGCGGTGCGGGTCCGAGGCGAAGCCGTCCTCCCACAGCCGGACCGGCGCGGCGCGGTCGACGTCGCGCCGGCCGGCGGGGAGGGCGTTCACCGGGCCTCCGCCGGGAAGCGGCCGACGAGATGGTCGACCAGCGCGAGCAGCGCGTCGACCGAGGAGTTCGCGTCGCGGGCGTCGCAGGTCACCATCGGCGTCCCCGGCTCCAGGTCCAGCGCCCGGCGCAGCCGTTCCTCGCCGTAGTGACGCGGTGCGTCGGGGAAGGCGTTGAACGCCACCGCGTACGGCAGCCCGCTCTCCTCGACCAGCCCCAGCACGTCGAACGACGCGTCGAGGCGGCGGCTGTCGACCAGGACGAGCGCCCCCAGCGCCCCGTGGGCGATGTCGTCCCACAGGCTCCGGAAGCGCTCCTGTCCGGGTGTGCCGAACAGGTACAGCACGACGTCGCCGGGCAGGCTGATGCGGCCGAAGTCGATGGCGACGGTGGTGGTGGACTTCTCCCGCACTCCGGCCAGGTCGTCGACCCCGGCGGACGCCTCCGACAGGGGCTCCTCGGTGTGCAGCGGCCGGATCTCCGACACCGAGTCGATGAGGGTCGTCTTGCCCACCCCGAACGGTCCCGCGACGAGGATCTTCACCAGGTCGCGGTCGGTGTCGGGCACGTGGACGGCGCCGGTCGCACCGGCGCTACGAGCGAAGCTTGAGGGCGCGGAGGCCATCGGCCACTCTTTTCAGCAGGTCGGGGTCGTACCGTTCGGCGGGCGGAATCGGCGCGCGGGCGAGGACCAGGTCCCGGTCGAGGAGGTCGGCCGCCAGCACCCGTACGGCGGAGACCGGGAGCCGCAGCAGCGCCGCGGCCTCCACCACGGCCAGCGAGCCGTCCTCCAGGCTGTCCAGCAGGGCGAGTTCGGCGGCGGGGAGACCGGCGGGCGGCGGCTCGCCGCTGCGGGCGAGCACCGAGAGCCGCTCCAGGTGCGGACGGCTGGGCCGGGTCACGCCGCCGGTCGACAGGTACGCGGGGACCAGGGGCCGGCCGGCCGGGCGGTCGGTCATGCCGCAGGGTCGTCGTCGGCTCCTCGGGGCGCGGCCGCCATGGCCTTCTCGCCCAGTCGCGCCACCTGCGAGTGGAGCCGGTGCGCCAGCAGGTCCAGCCGCACCTCCGCGTCGCCGTACGCGGCCACGCAGGTGCCGTGGTCGGTCGGCACGATGAGCACGTACCCGTGGTCGGACTCGATGACGATCTGCCGCACCTCGGCGCGCTCCCGGTCGGCGAACGCGGCCGCCGCCGTCCGGCAGGCGCCCTGCACGGTGCTGGTGATGGCGGCCACCCGCTCGGCCGAGGGCTGGGACAGGGCGTCGGTGTAGCCCGTCACTAGACCGTCCCGGGTCAGCATGACGGCGGCCAGCACGTGCGGCACCTGCAGGATCGGCTCCAGCACCCATGCCGTGTCGCCCGTGTTGCGGCTGGTCATCTGGCCGCGCCCCCTTCGTCGTCGCTCTGGTCGGTGTCGTCGTTCAGGCCGTGCAGGTCGTGCGGGTCGTGCGGGTCGTTCAGGTCGGTGCGATCGCGTCGCTCGGTGCGCTCGTCCGAGGCGGGCGGACCGGTGCGCTCGCCGGGGCCCGCGGCCGCGGCGCGTGCCGCCGCGGTGCCGGACTGCAGTGCGCCGAGGGCGGCCGCGGCCTCCTCCGCACGGCGCGCGGGGCTGCGCCGGGGGTGCGGTCCTGCTGCGGCGGCGGCGCTGCGGCAGACCGTCGGCGTCCGGGAGTTCGTGGTGCCCGGGCGGCGGGTCCGCGGCGGCGGCCTCCGAGCCGTAGGCGTGGGCGGGACCGGCCGGTGCGGCAGCGGAGGCCGGCCGGTCGGGCGCCGTCCTGCGCGTGGTGCGGGTCGTGCGCGGGGCGCTCGCGGCCGGCGGCCGGTCGGCCGGGTCGAGGTGGCTGAGGAGGTGGCTGTCCACCCGCAGCACGGCCCGCACGCCTCCGTAGGGCGAGGCCGAGGAGACGTCGACGCCGAGGTCGAACTGCCGGGTCAGCCGGCCGATCGCGGCGAGGCCCATGCGCGGCGGGTCGCCGAGGTCGGTGAGCAGGATGGGATCGTCGCCGGCCACCAGCCGCTGGGCGCGCTCCCGTTCGTCGAGGGTCATGCCCAGGCCCGCGTCGTCGACGGTGACGCACACCCCGTGATGGACGTGCTCCAGGCTGACCACGACCTCGGTGTCGGGGGCGGAGTGCCGCAGCGCGTTGTCGAGCAGTTCGGCGACGATGACGGCCACCGGCTCGACGGCGTGCGACACCAGGGCCGTTCCGGGTTCGAGGTGGTTGTGGACCTGTACCCGGTGGTATCCCGCGAGCCGCGCCTGGCCGCCGGTCACCGCGTCCACCAGGTGCGATTCCTCGCGCGCCAGCCCGACCCAGGCGCCGCACACCACGGCCGCGACCTGGGCGCGGCGCAGCGACTGCTCGTTCTCGTGGTCCAGCCGGAACAGCGTCTGCGCCAACTCCGGGTCGTCGTAGCGCTGCTGGAGCCCGCGCAGGGCGTCCTGCAGCCGGTACAGGGCCGCCTGGATCTCCCGGACGGCGCCCCGCATGCCGGCCTGTGCCGCGGCGTCGACGCGGGTGCGCTGGGCTGCGGCCTCGGTCTGCACGGCCAGCAGCACGTCCTCCAGGGCGACGCCCAGCGGGGTCCCGGCGGTGAGCGGCTGGAGGGGCCCCGGCACGGACAGGTGCGGGTGCGCCACCCGGCGGGCGGCGGCGGGCACGCGCCGCGTCGCCAGATGCTCGACCTCGGCCGTGAACGCCCGTGCGGTGCCGTCGAGCCGGGTGCGCAGCGCGGCGATCTCCGCGAGCTGCCGGTGGTGCCGCCGCCTGCCACGCACGAGTCCGCCGCCGAGGGCGAACGCGGACAGTGTGCCGGCGGCCAGGGCGCCGGCCACGAGGTCCGGTAATTCGATCATGGATGCGGTCCAGTGAGGGTCGGGCGGTTTCGCGGCGTTCAGGGCAGGCCGGGTCCGACGGGCTCGGACCGGGCACTCGCAGCACAGTACACACCGTCATCGATCGATCCCGCACGGTCGAGCGGGACTTCGCTCCGAAAGTGCCCGGCATCTGTTCACTTCTGCGCCGACTGTCGGAATTGCCTTACGCCGCAAGCGAATTGGACGACACCCACGCACGCGGACCAGGTCGTCCACCCCGGTCAGGTCACCGGTCCCCGGCGCCGGCCGACGCGGACCCGGTCACACCCCGAGAGCCGGCGAGAGCACGGCCAGCGTGCCGTTGGCCTGTCGCAGCGCGAGTTCCAGCGTGCCGGGCGGGTGCAGCGCGCCCGTGCCGTCCGGCGGCACCAGCCACTCCACGAAACGGGCCGCCCGGTAGGGGGGAGGCACCGCCACCCACGATCCCCGGCCCGCGCGCCGCAGTCCCGCCCCGATCCACCGGCTGCCGGGATCGGGCGGCAGGAAGAAGCCCACGCGGTGCGCCGCGGTGTCGACGAGCGTCGGCCCTGGCACGGGACGCGAGGTCTGCCACAGCAGGTCCAGGGTGAGCAGTCCCAGGCGGTCCGGCACGCTGAGCACGTCCCAGTAGCGGCCCGCCTCCAGCAGCGCCACCCCGTCGCCGTGGTCCCACTCCCGCTTGCACAGCCGCGGGTCCGTCGCGGCGGCCGAGAGCCACTCCACGCCGCGCATCCACCTCGCATCGCTCATGTCGGCTCCGTGTGACGTCCGCCGGCGGCCGCCTGCCGACCGGGCATATGCATGCTGGTGGATCTTTGCCCGTGGCGGAAGGGGTGGCGAACCCTGGCGTTTCGGTCTGTTTCGTTCGACGTCCGCGCCGCTGTTCGACTCCGTTCGCAGCACGAAGGGCCCGGTCGGAAACCGCCGGGCCCTTCGTGTTCCGTTCGACGTCCCCGCGCGCCCGCCGGGGCGAGGCCTCACTCCGGCGGGCGCGGCCGGGTCAGCTCCGCCCCGCGCCCCGCTGCGGTACCGGCAGCGGCGGTTCGGCCTGACGCAGTTCGGCCAGCAACTCGTTCTGCCCCGCGAGCAGTTCGGTGAGGATGCGACGCGCGGCACGCAGCAGCTCCGCCACGTCACCGCCCGCCAGCGCGTAGCTCACCGTCGAGCCCTCCCGGATCGAGACGACGATCCCCGAGCGCCTGAGCACCGCCAACTGCTGGGACAGGCTGGAGGGTTCGATCTCGATCTCGGTGAGCAGGTCCCGCACGGCGACGGGGCCGCCCTGCAGCAGTTCGAGGACCCGGATGCGCACCGGGTGCCCGAGCATGCGGAAGAACTCGGCCTTGGCCTGGTAGAGGGGAACCTGCATGGTCAATCGCTCGCTCCCTGCCGCGTTCGGTACGTGGTCCTCGCCGGCACGGCGGCCCGTCCCGCCGGTCGTACACCGCCGCGCGCGTGCTTCGTCCCGATCCTGACGGCTGCCGGCTCCGCACACCCGTGTGATGCGCTGATCTGGATGTGTCGAGATGAAGAATTCTTCATATCCAGGGCGTGCGAAGTCCGGGACCGCGGGCGTCCCTACACCTCGAGTTCGGACTCGATCCGCTTCAGCTGGTGGCGGGCCATGGCCAGGTTGGACCGGCTGCGGTCCAGCACCAGATAGAGGAACAGCCCGCTGCCGGTGCGTCCCTTGAGCAGCCGGATCAGGTGGTACTGCGTCGCGAGCGTGATCAGGATGTCCTCGATCTCGCCCTTGAGGCCGAGGTGTTCCATGGTGCGGACCTTGGCGCGGATCACGTCGGTGTTGCCCGCCGCGGCGACGTTCAGGTCGAGGTCCTTGCCGCCGCCGAGCGTGCCGAGTGCCATCCCGCTGGTGTAGTCCACGACGGCGACTCCCAGTGCCCCCTCCACCGCGGTCATCGTCTCTTTCATGGAGATCTCCACATTGGCCATGGCGCTGCTCCCGCCGGTTGCACGGGTCCGGTCTCCTCCGGCCCCGCTGGTCCCCCGACCGTACGGAGACTGTCCCCCGGGAGGGTGACGTCTTCCGGGACTGGCGCAAGGACCTCCGGAACGCGCATGTTCCGGCTCCCTTTTGATCACACGCGTCCGCGATCCGACCGGATCACGAGCAGGCACGGAGCCGCGGGAGCGGACGAGGCGCTCCCTCACCGAACCCGGGGCGTCCGGTCCGGCGGAGGCGCGGTCGAGGCGCGGACGACGAGGTCGACCGGTGGCTCGCTCGCCGGCAACGGGACCGCGTCCGGGTTCTCGATGGCGTGCACGAGACGCCTGATGCCGTCCCGCGCCACGGCGTCGAACCGTTGCGGCACCGTGGTCAGCGGAGGGATCACATAGGCGGCGACCGGTATGTCGTCGAAACCGACGACGCTGACGTCGTGCGGCACCCGGAGCCCTGCCTCCGTCAGCGCGCGCACGAGACCGATCGCCATGTCGTCGTTGGCGGCGAACACCGCGGTGACGTCGCCGTCCGCGGCCAGTTCACGGCCGGCCGCATAGCCGGACGCGGCCGACCAGTCGCCCTGGACGACGGGCGGCGCCTTCCTGCCGTGGGCGGTCAGCGCCGTCCGCCAGCCCTCCAGCCGGTAGCGGGCGGCGTACCAGGCCTGCGGCCCCGCGAGGTGATGGACCGTCGTGTGGCCCAGGCCCAGCAGGTGTTCGGTCGCCGCCCGGGCCATCGCGTCGGCTCCGCCGCCCGCTGTCAGCACGGTGGGCGCGACGACGGGGGAGGGGGCGCCGAGGACCAGGATGGGGACGTCGACGCGCAGGGCGCCGTCGCCGCCGCCCGCCTGCTCGTCGATCGGCTCCGAGATGACGATGCCGTCCACGCCCTGGTCAAGGAGCGAGTCCACGGCCCCCGCGACGCCCCCGGGATCGCCCTCGACCGTGTTGACCACGCGCAGCGCGTATCCCGTGCCGCGGACGACGCGCTCGACGCCCATGAGCAGGGAGGCGGGACCGTACAGGGCGGTGCCGAGCGTCACCACGCCGATGGATCGCGTGCGCCCGGACGCCAGGGCGCGGGCGGCGTTGTTGCGCCGGTATCCGAGCCGCTCGGCGGCTTCGAGGACACGTCGGCGCACGTCGGCGGAGACGTACTGCTCGTCGTTGAAGACGCGCGACACCGTCTTCTGGGAGACGCCGGCCAGCTGGGCCACGTCCGCGCTGCGGGGCGCCGGGGAGGATCCGCTCCGCCCTGTTCCTCGCGTCATGGTGTCTCCCGGTGGCCGCCGTGTGTCCCCATGATGGTGCCAGACGCCCATGTCGGACGTCCGCGCCGGGCGTCCGCGCCGGGCACCGCCGGACTCGCGGCGGGCGGGCCGGACCGCAGGTCAAGTGCCCGGCAGCCACTTCTCCAGGGCGTCGATGAGGCGCTCCAGCGCGGGCTCGTCCCCGGTCCGGTCCGTCGTGACGGTGCGCCCGTCGAACTGGAGCGTGTACCGGAACCTGTCCGCGGCGCCCCCGTCCAGCGAGAACGCGGGGACGTCGTCGAGCGCGGGGTCCGCGAGCAGGGTGCGCAGCCTCGTGAACTGGGCGGACGTCGCGCGGCGGACCCCGGACGCGCCGCGGTCGGCGGTGCGCACGGTGCCGTCGCCCCGCACGATCACCTCGCGGTTCACCCCGGCGAAGCCCCCGGTGACCGTCATCGTGACCAGCTTCCGGCCCTGGCCGGTGCCGGACGGCGGCGGAGTCGCCCCCGCCGGATCCGAGGCGCCTGGGGAGGCCGATGCGGTGGGCCCGGAAGGAGCGGCGGAAGGGGCGGCAGAGGAAGGGGCGGCCGGGGCGGACGGCGACGGGGTGCCGGAGAGCGACACGGAGACGCTCGCGTCGTCCGCCGGCTCCGCGGGCTTCCCGTCGTCCCCGGCGGAGCAGCCGGCCAGTGCCAGCGCCACCGCCGTCGCGCACACGAGAGCCGAGCTGCGAGCGGCCACATCGTCCTCCTCGAGGGTCGTGAGCCACTGAGTACCCGTCAAGCCGTGGCGCCATGCCCCCGGTCGGCGGCGGCGGCGCCGGCGGACGGCGGTCCGGTCCGCGAGCGGTCACCGGTCCCGGGCCGGTGGGCGGACCGGGATGCGGGCCGGGCCGGTCCGCTCCGCGGGGGGACGGCGGCGTCGCTTGCGGCCGGTCCGGTGAGCGGGCAGGGTTCCGTGCCGTGGCCACCTTGCTGATCATTCATCACACCCCCTCGCCCCACTGCCAGGCCCTCTTCGAAGCGGTCGTCTCGGGCGCGACCGCGCCGGAGATCGAGGGCGTCCGTGTCGAGCGCCGCGCGGCCCTCGCCGCCACCGCCTCCGACGTGCTGGCCGCCGACGCCTGTGTGCTGGGCACCCCGGCCAACCTCGGATACATGTCCGGCGCGCTCAAGCACTTCTTCGACCAGATCTACTACCCGTGCCTCGACGCCACGCGCGGCCGGGCCTTCGGCTACTACGTGCACGGCGGCAACGACGTCACGGGGGCGGTCCGCTCGGTCGAGACCGTCACCACCGGGCTGGGCTGGCGGCGCGCGGCCGAGCCGGTGACCGTCACCGGGGAACCGGGCAGAGGCGATCTGGAGGCCTGCTGGGAACTGGGGGCGACCCTCGCGGCCGGTCTCATGCGGTGACCCGCGCTGTGCCGCGCCGGTGACCTTCCGCGCGGGGGCGGTCGGCCGGGATCAGTTCCAGAGCGAGTACGTCACGACGCGTGCGACGTGCGCCGGCCTGTCCTTCGGATAGAAGAGCGTGATCCGGCTGTAGTGCCGGACATGGGCGCGCTTCTTCCACGGCTCCGGGCGGTCGAGCTTCACCACGACCGCGTAGCGGTGGAAGCGGCCGGCGGCGCAGTAGGGAACGCAGTCGTTGACGACGTTGACCCCGTTCGCCCGCGCCGAGCGCGCGCCCCAGCTGTACCAGTGCAGCGACACCAGACGGCTGTTGCCGTCGCCGCAGGCCAGGATGAAGCGGGCGGGGCGCACCTTGGCGTGCCCGAAGCAGTCGACCAGGACCGGCGGCGCCTGCCGCACCACCGCCGGACGTGCCGCGGGAGGCGACGAGGCCGGTGCGGCCGCCGCCGAGCCGACGGTCGCCGTCAGTCCCAGCGCCGCGCAGATCGTGACCGCTGTCCGCGTCGTGTGTCGCATGTGTCGCATGTCCGCTCCCGCCCGCCCGGACAGTGGCGCGCCGTTGTGCCGCGCCCCGCCGGGGTCCTCTACCGACGCTACGGCCACGAGCGGAAGGCGACCACTCGAACGGCCCAGGGCCGCGAGGCGGCGCGTGCGTCTTCGGGCCGGGCCGTCCGCCGCGATGACGCTGCGGCCGTAGTGCCCCGACACACCGTGCGGGCGGCGGCATTCACGCTTTCGGGGAGACGGTTCCGGGGGGCGCGGCCGAAAACGCACGCTGAACAGGCGGAATCCCCAGCGCCGCATGGTCATTTCCAGCCGATGTTTTGACATTCGCATGACAAATCGTGGCACCGAGTGCCACCCTGCTGCGGAGTTCACCATTCCTCCACACCGCGTCACGCGGCCTACGACCAGCCACCCCCCACCTCCTTCCACCCGCCTGTCGTGCAGCGCTCCGGGCCCGGCCCCTGTCCCGCCGGCCCCGCCCTACCCCGGTCCCCCTCACGGGCCGACCGTCGCACAGAAGGAGACCCCGTTGCCCCGGCGACTCAGCCCCACCCCCCGGCGCAGACGCGCCACCGCCACCGCCCTCGCCCTCACGACCGCCGGCGCCCTGCTGGCGCTGGGCGCCCCCACCGGCGCCGCGACCGCGGCCGCCGCCGACCCGGCGCCCTCGCCGATCACCGCCACGCCGCGCGCGGGCGCCGCCCCGACGCCCTTGTCGGCGGCCCGCCGCGCCTCACTGATCAAGGCGGCCGGCACCGCCGCCGCCGACACGGCCCGGCGGCTCGGCCTGGGCGCGCGGGAGAAACTGCTCGTCAGGGACGTCGTCCAGGACGCGGACGGCGCCACCCACACGCGTTACGAGCGCAGCTACGCCGGACTCCCGGTGCTCGGCGGGGACCTGGTCGTCCACTCCGCCCACGGCCGGACCACCGTGTCCCGGGCGACCGGGGCCGCCGTCACGGTCCCGTCCCTCACCCCGCAGCTCTCGGCCGCGAGCGCCGCCGGGACGGCGCTCGCCGCGGCGAAGAGCGCCGACGTCACCGGAGCGTCGGCGGGGCGCGCACCGCGCCTCGTCGTCTGGGCCGCGGCGGGCAGGCCCGTCCTCGCCTGGGAGACCGTCGTCGGCGGAGTCCAGGACGACGGCACGCCCAGCGAGCTCCAGGTGGTCACCGACGCGACCACGGGCAAGCGGATCCTCGCCGCCGAGAAGGTCCACACCGGCACGGGCACCGGCCAGTTCGTCGGCACCGTCCCCGTCGGCAGCGTCCTGTCGGGGTCCACGTACCAGCTCACCGACCCCGACCGGGCCGGCCACAAGACCTACGACCTGAAGCAGGGCACGTCGGGCACCGGGACCCTCTTCACGGACGACAACGATGTCTGGGGCAACGGTCTGCCCTCCGACCGCCAGACCGCCGGCGTCGACGTGGCCTTCGGCGCCGCCGCCACCTGGGACTACTACAAGGACGAGTTCGGCCGCAACGGCATCCGAAACGACGGAGTCGCCGCCTACAGCCGCGCCCACTACGGCAACAACTACGTCAACGCCTTCTGGCAGGACAGCTGCTTCTGCATGACGTACGGCGACGGCTCGGGCAACACCCACCCGCTGACCGCGCTCGACGTCGCCGCCCACGAGATGAGCCACGGCGTCACCGCCGCCACCGCGGGCCTCAACTACAGCGGGGAGTCCGGCGGCCTCAACGAGGCGACCTCCGACATCTTCGCCGCCGCCGTCGAGTTCCACGCGAACCTCGCCGCCGACCCCGGCGACTACCTCGTCGGCGAGAAGATCGACATCAACGGCGACGGCACCCCGCTGCGTTACATGGACAAGCCCTCCAAGGACGGCTCCTCCCGCGACAGCTGGAGTTCCTCCCTCGGCGGGCTCGACGTCCACTACTCCTCCGGCCCCGCCAACCACTTCTTCTACCTGCTCTCCGAAGGCAGCGGCGCCAAGACCGTCAACGGCGTCTCCTACGACAGCCCGACGTCCGACGGCCGGCCCGTCACCGGCATCGGCATCGAGAACGCCGCCGCCGTCTGGTACCGGGCGCTCACCACCTACATGACGTCGACGACCGACTACGCCGGCGCGCGCACCGCCACGCTCCAGGCGGCCGGCGACCTGTTCGGCACGTACAGCCCCGCCTACCTCGCCGTCGCCGACGCGTGGGCCGCCATCAACGTGGGCAACCGCATAGCCCTCGGCGTCAACCTCGCCCCGATCGCCGACCGGACCAGCGGGATCGGCCAGGCGGTGAGCTTCCAGGTCGACGCCTACACCACCAACTCCGGCGCGGGCCTGACCTACGAGGCGACCGGACTGCCCGACGGACTGAGCATCAGCCCGAGCGGACTGATCTCCGGAACGCCGGACGCCCTCGGCGACAGCGACGTCTCCGTCACGGTCACCGACAGCGCCGGCGCGTCCGCCACGGACACGTTCACCTGGCGGATCGCGTACATCTACGCCGGCAGCGCCCGCGTCGACATCCCCGACAACGGCCCCGCCGTGGAAAGCCCGGTCACCATCACGGGCCGCGACGGCAACGCCTCCGCCGCCACGTCCGTCCACGTCGACATCGTCCACACCTACCGCGGTGACCTGACCGTCGACCTCGTCGGACCCAACGGCACCGTCTACTCCCTGCTCAACCGCAGCGGCGGCTCCGCCGACGACGTCGACCAGACCTTCACCATCGACGCCTCCGCGCAGCCTCTCGACGGCACCTGGAAACTGCGGGTGCAGGACCGCGCCTCGATCGACGTCGGGTACATCAGGGGCTGGCAGCTCACCCCCTGACCCGGAACGCCCCACACCGCCGCCCGGGTCCCGTGCGACCCGGGCGGCCGTGCGCTCCCGGTTACGCCCCCGACGGCATACGGGTTTCGGCCTTCCCCCGCGCGGTCGTCGTGCCCTGCGCGGTCGCCGCGCCCTGCCGCCCGGCACCGGCCGACTCACGGGCTGCGGCGGGGCGCGGGGACGGCGCCGGCCACGAGCTGGGCCAGCGGCGTGCCGAGCGCCCACAGCCGCAGCCGCGGACCGTCGATCAGATACGTGTGGCCCTCTCGCGCCGCCCAGACCTCGTCCCGGTGCGTGAACGCGCCCCGGTGCACGACCAGGCGCAGCGGCGGACCGGCCGGCCCCCGTGACCGCCGCCGCGTCCGGCAGGAGCAGGCCTCCTCGCCGGGCAGCGGTTCGGCGACCGGACGGAACACCACGTCGAGCAGCCGCCCCCGGTCGTCGCGGGCGGCCAGGTGGAGGGCGTCGTGCCGGGCGGGCGACGACACCCGCCAGCCGTCCCGCCGCAGCATCCGGGCCACCGCGATCACCAGCGCGGGCGTGTCCAGTTCCGCCAGTTCGCAGGCCGTGTAGTACCCGCGCCGCAGCCGGGCCGGCCGGCGGGAGCGACGGCGCACGACGACGACCACCACGGCGAGCGCCGCCGGCGCCAGCACGCCGGCGGGCCAGCCGAACGCGCGGCAGAGCAGCGCCAGTCCCGCCAGGCACGCGCCCGCGAGCGCCAGCAGAGCGCACAGGGCGGGCAGCACCTCGCGCAGCCGGGGCCCGTCACGGCCCGACGCACGCAGCTCGCGCACCGCGCGCCGCCGCCGCGCACACGCCGACTCACCGGCCCGCGCCCGCTTCCGTCCACGTGCCATCAGGGTCGGCCCCCCACCCCACACACAACGGCGTGTACGCGGTGCATACCCGGCCCATCGGGGGATTGCGCCCGAACGTCATCTTTCCGCCACGCCTTGGCCGAAGAGCGGCCGGCGTCACCCGCCGTCGCGCGCCACCGACACCGTTCCCCGCGGCCCCTTCGGCCCCCGGACGACGGGCCGTTGTCAGTGGCGGGTGACAAGCTGCCGGTCATGGACGAGGTTGAGTTCCTGCGGGGCCGGGTCTACGGAGCGGACCACGAGGACGCGGGCCCCCGCCCGGAACGCGTGTACGCGCATCTGGTGGGCGGCCCGCTGGACGGACTGCTGCTGGACGTCACCGACCGCTCGGAGCAGGAACTGCGGGAGGTGGCGCTGACCACGGAGATAGGCCGCTACGGGCCCGGTGGCCGCGCCCTGTACGCGCGGCGCGAGAACGACGGCCGCCGTCTCGACTGGCGAGGCGACGCCCCGGGCGTCCTCTGAGGAGGGAGCCGCCCCAGGTGGCCCGCGGCACCGGAAGGATGGCTTCCGTCGTGCGGGGATGATCAAATGTGCGCATGTCCACAGGATCCGCCTCGGCCCCGCTCGCGGCCGCCGCGCCGAAGACCCGCCACGGCTGGCACAAACTGCTCATCGCGCTCGTCCTGCTCGGCCGTGTGACGCGCGTCCCGGCGGCCGTCGACGCCCCCACGGGCTCCACCCCGTCGAGCTGGTGGCTCGTCGTGTGGGAGGTGCTCGCCCTGGTGCTGGCGGCCTTCGCCGTGAGCGAGTGGGAGATCCTCTCGGCGGCCTCCTGGCGCATGTCGGTCTCGCAGTGGATCTGGCTGGTCCTCTTCCATGTCGGCCTCCTCGGGTTCCTCGGATCAGTGCTGTTCCAACTGCTCCGGTAGGGCGCCGGCGCCTCTCGGCTCTGCTCGGTCCCTCGGTTTCCGGGCCGCTCGGGTGCTTCTGTCACCCGGGCGGCTCATTTGTTCGATCGTACGAACATGGCTTCGGCAGGGTTACTTCTGCGCGCGGCGCTTGATAGGAAACTTTCCTGTCAGTCGCAACACGGAAACACCCCACCCCCCACTCCTCACCTGGAGCCACTGTGGTGCACATATCCCGGCCGTCCGACACCCCGGCCCCCGCCTCCCGCCGCCTCTTCCTGGCCCTCGCCGGCGCGGTGGCGGCCGCTCCCCTCCTCGGCGCCGCGCAGGCGACGGCGGCCCCCGCCGCGAAGGGCCTCGACGACCCGGCGAAGAAGGAGATCGCCATGAAGCTGGTGTCGAGCGCGGAGAACTCCTCGCTCGACTGGAAGGCCCAGTACAAGTACATCGAGGACATCGGCGACGGACGCGGCTACACCGCCGGCATCATCGGCTTCTGCTCGGGCACCGGCGACATGCTCGACCTCGTGGAGCTGTACGCCGACCGCAAGCCGGGCAACGTCCTCGCGAAGTACCTGCCCGCCCTGCGCTCCGTCGACGGCACCGACTCGCACGCCGGCCTCGACCCGGACTTCCCGAAGGACTGGCGCAGGGCCGCCCAGGACACCGCGTTCCAGCAGGCCCAGAACGACGAACGCGACCGGGTGTACTTCGACCCGGCGGTCCGCCAGGGCAGGACCGACGGACTGCGCGCGCTGGGACAGTTCGCCTACTACGACGCCATCGTCATGCACGGCGACGGCGGCGACCCCACCAGCTTCCGCAACATCCGCAGGCGCGCCCTCGCCAAGGCCAAGCCGCCGGCCCAGGGCGGCGACGAGACGGCGTACCTCAAAGCCTTCCTCGACGCCCGGGTATGGGCCATGAAGCAGGAGGAGGCGCACAGCGACACCAGCCGCGTCGACACCGCCCAGCGGGTCTTCCTGCGCAAGGGGAACCTGGACCTGGAACCGCCGCTGGACTGGAAGGTGTACGGCGACAGCTACCACATCGGCTGACGCGAGCGGCGGAGCGGAAACCTTCGGCCCCGCCCCCGCCCCCGCCCCCGCCCCGCCCCTGACCGCCGCCCCGGCCGGGCCGCGCACCCGCTGCGCCGGTCCGGCCGGGCGGCACCGCGGCACGGCGGGTGCGGGGCCGAAGGGCGCGTGAGTGAGGCGGCTGGGGCGTAGGTGGTGGCTCAGCGGGTAGCCGCGCGGATATGAACGGGGTAGCAGCGAAGGCGGTCCGGATGGCACCTGTCCCGCCCGACCAGGGATTTTCCTCGACCGAGGGGGCCCCCGCCGAGACCACGGTGGCCCTGGACGGCAAAGACGGCTGCATCGCCAGGGCGCGGCAGCTGACGGGTGAGTTCCTCACCCGTGTCCAGCGCCGGGAAGGCCTGGCCGTGTCCGCCCGGGCCATGGACCTCTCCCAGCTCGTGGTCAGCGAGCTGGTGACCAACGCCCTCAGATACGCGCCGGGCCCGGTCCTGCTGCAGTTGCGCATCGCCGGCGCCGCCGTGGAGATCGTCGTCTGGGACAGCGACCCCGCGCTGCCGACCCCGCACGCGCCCGACCCGACGCGGGTCGGCCAGCACGGCCTGGAGATCGTCCGGGCCGTGGCCGAGGCCTTCGCCGTGACGAGGGAGCCGATCGGCAAGCGCGTCGTCGCCCGCCTGGGCCTGGCCGATCAGCGCTGACCCGGAGCGGATCCGCCGTCGTGCCTGCCCGGCCGGGCAGGCCGAGTGCGCCGGCGGAGCTGTCGACGAAGGGAGGCGCGCTGGGCGGCACCCGCCTTCCGCCCTCGCCGGTCGTGCCGTCGCACGCCCTCCGGCGCGAGCGGGGCGGGCTCAGTCCTGAGGCGGAGACGCGTCGAGCACGCTGAACCGCGTCGGGCCCAGGACGAGCACCCCGTCGGACAGCGGCGTGCAGCGCACGCCCCCCTTTCCGCGCAGGGCTCGCTGCGCACCGGGTCCCACGGTGACGTCCATCCAGGCGCAGGGGCGCGCCGGGCGGTTCACGGCGAAGGCGACCGGGCCCGACGGGCCGTCGAGCACGATCGTCGAGCCGACGAAGGCGTCGATGTCCACGCCGCGCAGCAGGACGTTGCGGCGGGTGTGCCGCAGACCGACGGCCGGATCGATGTGCCGGGGCAGATGCTCCGCGGCCATGAAGGTCACCGAGGCGTCCTTGTGCGCCGGGCGGGCGTAGTACCGGTCGCCGACCAGTCCGAGGCCCCGGCGCACCTGGACGGCCGTCACCGACTCGTCCCGCGGACCGTCGGCCGGACCGTCCGCGGGTCGTCCCGCGAGCCGGTGCGACGCCGAGACCAGCAGCTCCACGATCTCGATCCCGGTCATGGAGGCACTGTAGTCCCGGCGCCGGCCGTCACCGCGTGACGTGTGGCCGTTGCACGCGTCCGTCACACGCGTCCGTCACACGCGTCCGTCACACGCGTCCGTCACGCGTGTGCGTGACTCGTGTCAGGGCCGCAGCGCGAGCGTCGAGCAGTTGGACGAGGCGGGTCTGCCGTCGAGCCGGTCGGCCAGCCAGGAGATCGCCGCGCCCTGGTCCACGAGCAGCGGCGTGAAGTGGTTGATCAGCGCCCGGCCCACGCCGGGCAGGATCACCGGCTTGTACGTGACGTCGGCGCCCTTGGCGCACCAGGCGACGGCCAGGGCCCGTGCCTGTGCGTGCGGCACCAGGTCGTCTGCGGTGCCGGTCGCGACGCGCACCGGCGAGGCCGGCTCGCGGGTCCCGATCCGCTGGTCGGCCAGGAACGCCTTGAGTGCCGGCTCCGAGGCCACGACGTCGCTGATGGACCGGCCGTCCGTGGTCCAGGCCGTGCTGCGGGCCGAGTTGTAGGCGAGCAGGGCGTCGCCCACGCACATCGTCGACAGGTCCTTGAGCGCGGCCCGGCCGGCCGCGTTGAGGTGGGCCTCGGCGATGGGGCGGAGCGCGGGGTCGGACTCCAGGAAGCCGTTCACCGACCAGCCCAGCGCGCCGGCCAGGTCGCTGCCGTCGATGGCCTTGGTGACGGCGGCCAGGTCGGCGGGCGGCGCTCCGGCGTAGGTGCCGGCGAGCACCACGTCGGGAGCGTAGGACGGTTGCAGCTCGGCGGCGGCCGCGGTGGCCCCGCCGCCCTGGCTGTAGCCGAACAGCGCCACCCGCGAGCCGGCGGTGAGCGAGGTGCCGTCGAGGGAACGGGCCGCGCGGACGGCGTCCAGGACGGCATGGGCCTCGTCGACCCGGTTGACGTAGGTGTGCAGCCGGTCGGTCGAGCCGAGGCCCGTGTAGTCGGTGACCACGACGGCGACGCCCCGGGCGAGGAGGCGGTAGATCGCCAGGTCCTCGTAACCGACGGACAGGGTCTGCCCGTTGACGACGAGCGGCCGTTCGAGACCGAGGGAGGCGGCGCACTGGTCGCCCTGGCCCATCGTGCCGGGGGCCACGGCCACCAGCGGTCGCGGGCCGCGGCCCGTCCAGCGGGCCGAGGGTTCGATGTAGGCGCCGGTCACGGCCATGGGCCGGCCGGCGGAGTCGGTGGACTTGTACATCAGGCGGGTCGCGGTGCCGGGCAGCGGTCCTTCGACGCCCGGCAGGCTCAGCGCGAGAGGGAGCGGTTCGAAGCGCACGAGGGCGCCGTCGGCCGCGGGCAGTGCGGCGGGCGGGTCGTAGAACGCGGGGATGGTGACGCCGCGCGAGACCACTGCGTCCGAGGACGGCGACGCGTGGGCGGGCACGGCGGTGACGCCGAGGCAGGCGGCAGCGGTGACGGCTGCGGCCAGCAGGCGGGTGGGGGCGGGCATGGCGGGCCTCCGGGGAGGGGAGGGCCGAGCCTTCGTCTGCGGCTCGGGCGGCGGACGGCCCGGTGGGGTGCGGGCCGTGACGACCGAGCGGTACGGGCGGCGGTCGCCCACCGCCGCCCGCACCGCTCTTAGACGAACTGTCAGGACCGTAGCGAGCGCCGGGTTACCCGGGGTAGCGGTCGGTAGGTTACGGTTGGGTAATATGACTGACCGGTAGCGTGTCGGAACTCTTCGCCGCGGCGGTCACACCTGACGTCCGGCGCGTTCAGAAGCGGGCCATCGGCGGCAGTTCCCGCCAAAACCAGCCCTGGTGGTCGCCTGTCGCTAGCGTCCCGAGCCATGAACACGGACCGCACGCGCGGCGCGCGACTCGGCGACCCCGCCCCACCGAACCACCCCCACGTGCCGCCGCCCGGCACGCACCACTCGCCGACCCAGACGGTGACCGCGGGCGACAACAACACGATCACGCAGAAGAACACCTCGCTGAAGTTCTCCGTCCCGGTCGTCGGGCCGCTGCTCAGCCTGGCGTACACCCATCCGCTGATGGCCGGCCTCCTGGCCGTCGTGCTGGTCGGGGGCGGCGGTGCCGCGGTGGGCGCGGCGCTGCCCGACTCCACGCCCTCGCCGTCGACCTCGCTCGTGCGCGGCTTCGTCATGCAGCGCTCGGACGGCGGGAAGGGCGCCGTCGGCTACGACTTCACCCCCTCGCCGCCCGTCGTCGCCGGCGCCGGCACCGACGCCCTCTACGTCCAGAACGGCTACCTCATGTCCACCAACGGCAAGCTGGCGTCGTGGAGTTCGTCCGAGGTGCCGACGGCCGCGGGCTGCCGCAAGGCCGTCGCGGAGCACCCGACGCGCCAGACCGCCGTGTCCGTCACCTACGCGATGTGCTACCTCGACCGCAACGGCGACCCCGGCTACATCTCCGTCACCGGAACCGACGACACCTCCGTCACGATCGACACCGCCCACCTGGGCTGATCCGCTCCCCAGGGCCGGTCCACCGGCCGGGACCTCCCCACCGGCACGGCAGCGCGGTGTGGTTGACTGCCTGCGTGCTGCACGAGTCGGTCTTCCGCACCACGGACCTGCCGGAGAGCGCCCGGTTCGAGGCGTGGACGGAGCGCATGGGCCGAACCCATGCCCCCATGCACCTCGACAGCGAACGCACGGCGGACTACCGGGGCCGGCAACGCGTGATCGGACTCGGCGACGTGACGCTGTGGCCCGCCACCTTCGACCAACTCGTCTTCCGCCGCACGCCCAAGCTCATCCGCCGCTCGGACCCCGAGACCTACCACCTGTCCCTCCTGCTGAAGGGCGAAGGGGCCGCCGACTGGGGCCGGCAGCGCAGCGCCTACCGCGTCCACGACTTCCACACCAACTCCTCGTCCCGGCCCGGCGAGATATTCACCGGCGCCGACCCCGTCACCATCGTGGGCGTCGAGGTGCCGCGCGCCCTCGTGGCCGTGCCCGACCGCCACGCGGACCGTGTACTCGGCAGCCTCATCTCGGGACGGGAGGGAGTCGGCGCCCTGCTGGCGCAGTTCCTGCTCCAACTCGTCTCGGACACCTCCGTCTACGAGCCCGCCGACGCGCCCCGGCTGGGCACCGTCGTCACGGACCTCGTCACCACCGCGTTCGCGCACGCCGCCGACGCCGACCTGCGCCTGCCGCCGGAGACGCACAGTCGCACCCTCGTCCTGCGCGTCAAGACGTTCATCCGACGGCACCTCGACGACCCCGGCCTGACGCCCGCCACGATCGCCGCGGCGCACCACATCTCCCGCAGCTACCTCTACCGCCTGTTCCAGGCCGAGGGCCTCACCGTCGCCTCCTACATCCGCGACCAGCGACTGGACAACGCCCGCCGGGAACTCCTCGACCCGCGGCTGCGCGCCCTGCCCGTCCACGCGGTGGCCGCCCGCTGGGGATTCCCGCGCGCCGCCGAGTTCACCCGGGCCTTCCGGACCGCCTACGGACTGCCCCCCAGCGAACTGCGCGAACGGGCCCTCACCGTCCCGCACGCCGCCCACCCGCACGGCGACGTGGTGGACACCGTGCCAAGCGTTCGTGGACGCTCCGCCAACGACACCCCGGGCGTCTCTCCCGCATCATGGTGAACACCGCGGCGCTGGTCCGCGCCGTTCCCGGCCGTGCCAGGACAACAGGGGAGTCCTGGCACGGCGGGGCGGAGCGCCCGGTCCCGCACCGGGCCCCGGATGATCGAGTGGTGACGCTCCGGGGGCGGGCGTACCGTCGAACGGTGGACACGACCGCGGACGACACCGTCCGCCGAACTCTCCCCAGGGCCCGCCCCCGTGCGGGCGACACGTCATGAGCAGCGCTCCGCAGCCCACCTCCGCGCCCCGCACCACCGACCGACAGGACGGTGGGGGACACGCGATGGCGCTGCTGGTCATCGCCTCGTGCCAGCTGATGGTGGTCCTGGACATCACCATCGTGAACATCGCCCTGCCGGACATCCAGCGCTCCCTGGACTTCTCCACCACGAGCCTGGCCTGGGTGGTCAACGCCTACACGCTCACCTTCGGCGGGCTGCTGCTCCTCGGCGGCCGCACCGGCGACATCCTCGGCCGACGGCGCATGTTCGTCTGCGGAGTGCTGCTCTTCGTGCTCGCCTCCCTGCTCGGCGGACTCGCCCAGAACGAGGCCCAACTCCTGTCCGCGCGCGCCTTGCAGGGCGTCGGCGGCGCCATCGCGTCCCCGACCGCGCTCTCCCTGGTCAGCACCACCTTCCGTGAAGGCCCCGAACGCAACCGGGCCTTCGGCGTGTTCGCCGCGGTCTCGGCGGGCGGCGGTGCGATCGGCCTGCTCGCGGGCGGCATCCTCGTCGAGTACCTGAACTGGCGCTGGGTGCTGTTCGTCAACGTCCCCATCGGGCTGCTGATCGCGCTGGCCACACCGCGCTGGATCAAGGAGTCCGAACGCCACCCCGGCCACTTCGACGTCGCCGGCGCGCTCACCTCCACCGTGGGCATGGTGCTGCTGGTGTACGGGTTCATCAGAGCGGCGCAGGAGGGCTGGCGCGACCCCTTCACGCTCGCCTCGTTCGCCGCGGCCGTCGTCGTCCTCGCCCTGTTCATCCTGGTCGAACGGCGTTCACGGCAGCCGATCACACCACTGCACATGTTCGCCGACCGCAACCGGGCGGGCACGTACGGCATCATGCTGTGCCTCGCCGCCGCGATCTTCGGCATGTTCTTCTTCCTCACGCTCTTCGTGCAGAACGTGCTCGGCTTCAGCCCGCTCGCGGCCGGGTTCGCCTTCCTGCCGGTCAGCGCCGTGATCGCGGTGGGCGCCGGGCTGGCCTCACGGTTCCTGCCGAAGTTCGGCCCCAAGCCCTTCATGGTGGCCGGCGCGGTGCTGGCGGCCGCGGGCCTGTCCTGGCTGACCCTGACGGACGTGCACTCCACGTACGCGGGCAGCGTCCTCGGGCCGATGCTCGTCTTCAGCCTCGGCATGGGCATGGAGTTCGTCTCCCTCACGCTGATGGCGCTGTCCAACGTCTCCCCGCGGGAGACCGGCGCGGCCTCCGGGCTGCTCAACGCCACCCAGCAGGTGGGCGGTTCGCTCGGCCTGTCCATTCTCGTCACCATGTACGGCACGGCCAGCCGCAACGAGGCCGACAAACAGATCCCCGACTTCCTGGCGCAGGCGACCCCGGCCGAGCGGCTGCGCTTCCGGCGCACCGGCGTGGTCCCCTCGCCCTGGTCCGACGAGATCCTCACGGCGGGCGTCACCGCGGCCTTCGTGATGGCGGCCATCTTCACGCTGCTGGCCGCGCTCGTCGCGGTCGTGGTGATCCAGGTCCGCCCCTCGGACCTGGAGCGCCTGAAGGGCGGCGCGACCCCCGGCGGCGTCTGACCCCAGCCACGCAGGACCGCCCCCTTCGTCCGCCGCTGCACCGCCCCTCGCCTGCCGACACCTGCGTCCGCCCGCGTTCGTCTGCGTCTGTCGCGTTCGTCCGACCCCACGATCACCCCTCGTCCCGCCCGCCGTTCGCCGTCGCGTTCGCGGGTTCCCGCGCCGCGGCCGGGGTTTGCCGTCGGAGTGAGGGGCAACGCGATGTCCATGACTGAACCGAACAGGAAGACGAACCAGGAGTCCGGCACCAAGGGGGCGACGGCCGCCAAGGCCCGCAACTCCGCCGCAAAGGCCACCGCTCCGGCCTCCCAGGCCGCGCAGAGCGCCGCGAGCAAGACGTCCGGCGCCGCTTCCGCCGCCAAGAACGGCGTCGAGCGTTCGGCCGAGGCGACCACCGGCGCCGTGCAGAGCGCGGCCCAGGGCGCGGCGCGGGGCGTCGAGGCGAGCCGCCAGGCGATCGTGACGACGACCGGCCATGTCGCCGCGACCGCCAAGACGGCGTGGACGGTCATCGCCCACCGGAAGCTGGTCGCCGCCGGAGCGGCCGCCGGTCTCTCCGCGCTGACCGCCGCCTCGTACGCCGTCGGCCGCCGCTCCGGCCGGCACACGCACGGCCCGATCACCCGGCTCACCGGCGGCCGGATCTGACCCACCGGTCGCCTCGGCAGAACGGCCCCCGGCGCACCCCGGGGACGCTGTTGGAACCGACCAACAGCGTCCACCCCGTGCCGGGGGCCGGGGCGTGCCGGAGGCCGGGGCGCGTCAGTCCGGGTGGGGCCTGTCCTGACGTTCCCTCATGAACCCTTGTGCTGCGTTCGTGTGACGCATGGTCGGGCGACCGTTCCGCTCCCGGAGCCGGCACCGTCGGCGCACCGACCGACCGGCGGTACCGCAGCGCCGCCTGGCAGACTCCCGGTCGAACCGGTGGCCGGAACCCCTTCGTGTCCCGCCGGGCCGAGGCGACCGTGCCGTCGCGCGCATGGTGCGGCCTTCAGCGGTTACTCCGGTGACATGGCAGCGAGAGCGAATTCCCACGACGGCCGCGCCCAGGCTCCGGCGTCCGGCCGGGAGCAGACGGCGGGTCCGGACGACCGGGTGGAACGCAACCAGCCGGACGAACCGGCGCAGTTGCCGAAGCGGTCCTGGTGGGCCGTGCTGAAGGGCACCGTGCGGGAGTTCCAGGACGACGAACTCACGGACCGGGCCGCGGCGCTCACGTACTACGGCGTCCTGTCGCTGTTCCCGGCCCTGCTGGTCCTCGTGTCGCTCCTGGGAGTGGCGGGGAAGTCGGCGACCGACGAGGTGCTGGACAACCTCCGCAAGGTGACGCCGGGTTCCGCCCGGGACGTCATCAGCGACGCCGTGCAGCAGTTGGAGGGCCGGGGCGGCGTCGGCTCCGTCATGGCGGTCGTCGGACTCGTGCTCGCGGTGTGGTCGGCCTCCGGCTACACCGCCGCGTTCATCCGCAGCGCCAACGCGGTGTACGACATGCCCGAAGGGCGGCCGGTGTGGAAGGTGCTGCCGATCCGGGTGGGCGTGACGGTGGTGCTGCTGGTGCTCGCCGTGGTCAGCGCGCTGATCGTGGTGTTCACGGGCGGCCTGGCCCGTCAGGCGGGCGCAGCGCTCGGCGTCGGCGACACGGCGCTGACGGTGTGGTCCATCGCCAAGTGGCCGGTCCTGGTCGTCCTGGTCACCGTCATGGTGGGGATCCTGTACTGGGCGGCGCCGAACGTACGCGGCCGGGGCTTCCGGTGGATCACCCCCGGCAGCGTCGTGGCCCTGCTCATCTGGCTGGTCGCGTCCGCCGGGTTCGCGTTCTACGTGGCCAACTTCGCCTCGTACAACAAGACTTACGGCACGGTCGCCGGTGTGATCGTGTTCCTGGTGTGGCTGTGGATCAGCAACATCGCGATCCTGCTGGGCCTGGAGTTCGACGCCGAACTCGCCCGTCAGCGTGCCGAGGCGGGCGGTCTGCCGGAGGGCGAGGAACCCTACGTCCGGCCACGGGACACCCGCGCGTGGAGCGAGGAGGACAAGCGCCGGGCGCAGGAGTGACGCGCCCGGGCGCGGGCGGCGGCGCTCAGCGCACCGGGAAGCCGAAGGAGTAGCCCTGCTGCTTCAGCCACGGAAGGACCTCGCGCAGGGCGGCCACGGTCTCCGACCGGTCGCCGCCCGCGTCGTGGAAGAGGATCGTCGGGCCGTTGGAGACCTCGCTCTTGACGGTCGCCACGATGGCGGCCGAGCCCGGCTTCTCGAAGTCCTTGGTGTCGACGTTCCAGCCCAGCGGCCGCATTCCGTGCGAGGCGGCGAGGTTGCGGCTGTACGGGGTGAACGCGCCGCCCGGAGCCCGGTAGTACAGGGGCCGGACGCCGCCCGACGCCTCGGTGATCATGCGTTCGGCGTCCAGGATCTGCTGCGACTGGTAGCTCTCGGACTTCTTGTCCATCGTGGTGTCGTGCGACACGGTGTGGTCGCAGAGCCGGTGCCCCTCCGCCACGACCGCCTTGACCATGTCCGGGTAGGCCTTGGCCTGCGTGCCCACCATGCAGAAGGTCGCCTTGACGCCGTTCTCCCGCAGCACCTCGAGCACTTGCGGGGTCCAGTTCGGGTCCGGCCCGTCGTCCACGGTGATGTTGACGCCGTGGGCGCCGTGGTCGGAGGCGTGGGCGATGTCCACCGACACCTTCGCCGGGACCGAGCCGGGACTGCCCGGGGACGGGCTCGCCGACACGCCCGCGTCCGCGTGCGCGCCGGAGGCGGGACCGGCCTGCGCGGTCCACACCGAGGTGACGGCCGCAACTGTCGTGACCCCGATCGCCGCCGCGAATACCCGGCCGTACCAACCCCGCCCGCCATGCCGCGCCATGTCTGCCCTGTCCTCGTCGTGTCCGTGTGTCCCGTGCAGTTGTCAGGACGGCGAAACGACGCGGCAGGATCCGCCTGTTACCGATTGCGGACACTTCCGCGGGAGTTCGGGGACGAACGAGAGGACGAACGAGGGCCGTACGGCGGTGCGGCGGCGCTCGTCGTCGCCCTTGACGGGCCCGACGCCGGGGTGCGAACGCGCCGCCGCATCCGGGGATCCGGTGAGGTCACCAGGTGTGCGCGACGTCCACCACGAGGTGGTCGGCCTGGCGCAGCACCCGGAACGGCAGGCGGGCCCGCACGCCGAGTCCGAACTGCGTGACGCCCTCGAAGCTCCCGCCGTAGCGGGTGTCCCGGAAGGTGCGGTACCCGGCGAGGTCGACGCCGGGCAGGGGCTGGGCGACCCGGCCCGGATAGGTGGAGGCGCCGGTCTGGACGTCGTACGCGGGCGCGTCGACCCGGATCTCCAGGATGGCCCCGCCGCCGACGGGGATGGGGCGGCCCGAGCCGTCCTGGTAGAGCTGGTCGACGTATCCGACGGAGAAGCCGAGGCGGTCGGCGCTCGCGCCGGGCACGTCGACGACGAACCGGTCGTAGCAGTCGTGGCGGCCGGTGCGCACGTTCGTCACCGACGTGGTGGCGGAGGCGAGGTACGTCTTGCCGAGACTGCCCCAGCCGGTGGGACAGACGACGGCGGCGGCGGGCGCCGCGGTGGCGGGCGCTGCCACGGCGGGAGCCATGGACGCGCCGAGCGTGACGGTGAGAAGGGCGGTGGTGGCCCAGACGGTTCTGCTTCGCATCATGGTCTCCCCCGAGGGATGTGCGTGTCGGACATCTACTGAGACAACCGGAACGCCCCTGGGGTTGCACCCTTTTCCGTCTCGGTGGGCCCGAACGTGTCCGTGCCCCCGGCCGCCGACATCGGCCGGGGACACGGACGGACGGGCGGTCAGCGCGAGGTCAGCCTCCAGAGGTGGTCCGCCGTGCCGTTGTCGGTCCACTGCAGGACCCGCGCGCCCGAAGACGTGCTCATGCCGTCGACGCCGAGCAGCCGGCCGCTGTTGTAGTTGGCGATCTTGTAGTAGCCGTCACGGGCCGGGATGACCTGCCAGAGGTGGTCGGCGGTGCCGTTGTCGCCCCAGATGAGCGCGGTGCCGCCGTCAGCGGTGCCCGCGTTGGTGATGCCGAGCAGCAGGCCGCTCTTCTGGTTGACGATCTTGTACAGGCCCGAACCGGCGGCGGTCAGGGTCCAGTTCTGGTCGGTGGCGGTGGTGGACGTGGACTGCACGACGGCGGTGCCCTGTGCGGTGCCCGCACCGCTGGTGTCCAGGGCGAGTCCGCTGTTCTTGTTGGTGATCTGGTAGCGCCCGGCCAGCGAGGTGTTCGTGCCGCTCGGGGTGATCACCAGGTGGTAGCCGTCGGCGGCGTTCATGGTGACGGGCACGGTGATCGAGCCGCCCGAGACGGTGTAGTTCGCCTCGGAGACGGTGATAGGACCGGGGGAGGCGGTGAGACGGCCGGTGTTCGGGCTGTACTCCAGCTTCACGTGGACGGTGCCGCCGAACGCCGGAAGCGAGGAGAGGCCCTTCACCGTCACGGCGCAGGAGCCGCTGCACCCGCCGGCGACGACGCCGATCTGGTTGCCCGCGCCGTTGAGGGAGGCGATGCCGTCGATGCCGGTCTGGGCGGGAGGCGTGGTGACCAGCATGTTGCCGGACATGTCGCCGTACCACTTGTAGGTCCAGTACGAGCCGTTGGGCGAGCCGCCGGTGTCGGTGAGGGTGTCGCCGAGGGTGCCGTAGTGGTTCCAGAAGGCGAGTTCCGCGTCGCGCACTCCGGCCCGCTCGAACTTGGCGGCGTAGCCGATGAGCGCGCCGCTGTCGCCCATCTCGTCGGGGGTGCCGTACTCCTCGATGTCGATGGGGCGCGGGCTGATGCCGAGGCTCGACTCCAGCGAGCGGTAGGCGGCGACATGGGCGGCGATGCCGGAGCTGCCCTGGAGTTCGTGCCAGGCGATGACGTCGGGGACCGTGCCGCTCGCCTTGGCGTCGGTGAGGAACGAGGTCATCCAGGACTGGTTCCAGGCAGAGTGGCTGGGTCCCTGGATGGGCGTCCTGGCGTCCTTGGCGCGGACCTCCCTGAAGGTGCGTGCCCACCCGTCGTCGAACGCGCCGGCCTTCGCGGTGTCCCAGGTCCAGTCGGGCTCGTTCCACAGTTCGTAGGCGCTGATGTTCGTCGCGCCCGAGGACTGCACGGAGGCGACCTGCTTGTCGACGGCGGACAGCCAGTCCGCCCAGCTCACCCACCGGTAGGGGAAGTTCGGGTACCAGTCCGGCATCCGTACGACGACCTTGGCGCCGGCGCGGGCCGCCTTCGGCGCGACGACCAGGGCGTCGCCGGCCGGCCGGGGCTCGCCGTTGGGCAGCTGGGAGCCGCCCGGCGCCATCTGCACGAACGTGTTCGGCTTCAGCGCCTGGACCAGGCTGTCGGTGGGGGTGGCGTTGTCCGCGAGGCCGTAGAGGCTGCCCGTGGCGACATGGGTGACCGGACGCAGGGTCCGGCCGGCGTCGACGACCAGCGTGGTGGCGGAGGTGGGCGCCGCGTCGGCCGGCGCCGCGGTGGCCAGGGCGGCGGCCGACAGCGCGGCCACGGCGACGCCGGCGCCGAGGCGTACGGGCAGGGGTGATCTGGTGCGGCTCATGAAGGGTGTTCTCCTCATGGAGGGAGAGGGGAGAGGGGAGAGGGGGAGGGAGTGGGAAGGACGGGCTTCAGGGCAGGGGCAGCCGGACGTGCGTACCGCCGCCCTCGCGGCCGGCCCGGGAGCAGTGGGGAGCGGCGGTGAGGTCCCGCTTGAGAAACCGTTTTCTCGTCGTGAAAGTAGAGGGCAGCGGGCCTATCCGGTCAAGAGTCGGGGCAGGGAATTTTTGTTTTCCCCCATGGACTGGCAAAACGCGCCGTCACCTGCCACCATGTCGGGCGACCGCACAGCTCAGGAAAAGGTTTGCTCGTGACCTCTGCTCCAGGCTCTCCCCCCGAAGGCCGGGCCCGGCTGACCGATGTCGCCGCCCTCGCCGGCGTCAGCGTCGGCACGGCGTCGAAGGCCCTGAACGGCGGGGGGCGGATGCGTCCCGAGACGCGTCAGCGCGTGATGGACGCGGTGGCGGAGCTGGGGTTCAGGCCGAACCAGCACGCGCAGAGCCTGCACAGCGGACGCAGCTGGACGGTCGGTCTGATGACGACGGACGGCATCGGCCGCTTCAGCACGCCGGTGCTGCTGGGCGCCGAGGACGCACTGGGAGCGGGGAAGATCTCCGTGCTGCTGTGCGACACCCGGGGCGACGCCATCCGCGAGCAGCACCACTTGCGCAATCTCATGGACCGCCGGGTGGACGGCATCATCGTCGCCGGACGCCGTACCGACCCGCGGCCGCCGCTGCCCGGTGTGGAGTCCGTTCCCGTCGTCTACGCGCTCTCCCCGTCCACCGATCCGTCGGACGCCTCCGTCGTCACCGACGACCGCGGGGGCGTGCGGCTGGCGATCGAGCACCTGGTGTCCACCGGACGCACCCGCATCGCGCACGTCACCGGTCCCGAGCACCACGCGGCCGCCCGGGAACGGGCGCGGTTCGCGGTCGAGGAACTGGCGGGCGCCTCACTGGAGCCGTCGACGGGACGCATCCACTACGGCGAGTGGAGCGAGGCGTGGGGCCGCCGCGCCGCCGACGCGGTGCTGCGCACGGCCCCCGACACGGACGCCTTCTTCTGCGGCAACGACCAGATCGCCCGGGGGGTGGCGGACGCCCTGCGCGAGCGCGGGGTGACGGTGCCGGCGGACGTCGCCGTCGTCGGCTACGACAACTGGGACACCATGGCCCTGGCCAGCCGCCCGCCCCTCACCACCGTCGACACCAACCTCGCCGAGATCGGGCGGATCGCCGCCCTGGAGCTGCTGCGCGCCATCGACGCCGAGCCGCGCCCCGGCGTGCACACCGTGCCGTGCCGGCTGGTCGTCCGCGAGTCCAGCTGAGCCTCGCCGACGGCTCGGGCCCGGCCGCGGGCCCTGCCGGACTCGGGTGGTTCCGGGGCCGGACTCGGGTGGTTCCGGGACGCCGGCCCCTTTGACACCGCCTCGGAGCTTGTGCTCAGCGCACCGACGCTTCGGTACGGTCGCCCTTGACGCCTTGACGCCTTGACGCCTTGACGCCTTGACGCCTTGACGCCTTGACGCCCCGGTACCGGTAGCCGCCGTCGCGGGTGCGGCGTGCAGCGGGAAGGCCCCGGCCGCGCCGCGGCCCCTTCCGTGCTCTCCGCGTCGGGACGCGGTGATCGGGAAGGGACACGCGGCGCGGCCGGGGCCGTCGCACGGATTGCGCTCAGACGTTGCGGCGGTACTGGCCGCCCACCTCGAAGAAGGCGTCGGTGATCTGCTGGAGGGAGCAGACCCGGGCGGCGTCCATGAGGACGGCGAAGACGTTGCGGTCGTTCACCGCCGCGTCCTTGAGGGCGGTCAGCGCCTCGTGCGCCTCGTCACGGTGCCCGGCCTGGAAGGCGCGCACCCGCTCCAGCTGCGAGACCTTCTCCTCCTCGGTCGCGCGGGCCAGTTCGATGACGCCGGGCTCGGCGGTCTCGGCGTGCGGGTTGCGGAACGTGTTGACGCCGATGATGGGCAGGGTGCCGTCGTGCTTGCGCTGCTCGTAGAGCATCGACTCGTCCTGGATGCGGCCGCGCTGGTAGCCGGTCTCCATCGCGCCGAGCACGCCGCCGCGCTCGCTGATCCGGTCGAACTCCTGGAGCACCGCCTCCTCCACCAGATCGGTGAGCTCGTCGATGACGAACGACCCCTGCAAGGGGTTCTCGTTCATCGCCAGGCCCCATTCCCGGTTGATGATCAGCTGGATGGCCAGGGCCCGGCGCACCGACTCCTCGGTCGGCGTGGTGACGGCCTCGTCGTAGGCGTTGGTGTGCAGGCTGTTGCAGTTGTCGTAGATCGCGATCAGCGCCTGAAGGCTGGTGCGGATGTCGTTGAAGTCCATCTCCTGGGCGTGCAGGGAGCGTCCCGAGGTCTGGACGTGGTACTTCAGCTTCTGGCTGCGCTCGTTCGCGCCGTACTTCTCCTTCATGGCGACGGCCCAGATGCGGCGGGCGACCCGGCCGAGGACGGAGTACTCCGGGTCCATGCCGTTGGAGAAGAAGAACGACAGGTTCGGCGCGAAGTCGTCGATGTGCATGCCCCGGGCGAGGTAGGCCTCCACGTAGGTGAAGCCGTTGGCCAGGGTGAAGGCGAGCTGGCTGATGGGGTTCGCGCCGGCCTCGGCGATGTGGTAGCCGGAGATCGACACCGAGTAGAAGTTGCGGACCTTCTGCGCGATGAACCACTCCTGGATGTCGGCCATCATCCGCAGACTGAACTCGGTCGAGAACAGGCAGGTGTTCTGGCCCTGGTCCTCCTTGAGGATGTCGGCCTGGACGGTGCCGCGCACGCTCGCCAGCGCGCGCGCCCGCAGTTCGGCCGCCTCCTCCGCGGTGGGTTCGCGGCCCTCGGCGGCGCGAAAGGCGTCCAGTTGCTGGTCGACGGCGGTGTTCAGGAAGAACGCCAGCACCGTCGGCGCGGGGCCGTTGATCGTCATGGAGACGGAGGTGGTGGGCGCGACGAGGTCGAAGCCGTCGTACAGCGCCTTCATGTCGTCCAGGGTGGCCACCGACACGCCGGAGGTGCCGACCTTGCCGTAGATGTCGGGCCGTTCGTCGGGGTCGCGGCCGTAGAGGGTGACCGAGTCGAACGCGGTGGACAGCCGGGTGGCGGGCTGGCCCTCGGAGAGCAGTTTGAAGCGCCGGTTCGTGCGGAACGGGTCGCCCTCGCCCGCGAACATGCGCGCCGGGTCCTCGCCGTCGCGCTTGAACGGGAACACCCCGGCGGTGAAGGGGAAGCGGCCGGGCAGGTTCTCCCGGCGCCAGAACCGCACCAGTTCGCCGTGGTCGGTGAAGCGGGGGAGCGCGACGCGCGGGATCTTGTTGCCCGACAGGGACTCGCGGGTCAGCTTGGTGCGGATCTCCTTGTCGCGGATCCGCACCACCTGCTCGTCCCCGGAGTAGGCGGCCACGACGGCCGGCCACTCGCGGAGCTGCTCGGCGACCGGGCGCGGAAGGTCGCCGCGGGCGGTGTCGAGGAGCGCGTGCACGTTCGCCGCGTCCGCGCCGGCCTCGGCGAGTTCGCCGCTGACCGTCTCCAGCCGCTGCACCCGGCGCGCCGCCTCGGCCAGCCGCTCGGTCTCGGCGTGATAGGCGCGGACGCTCTCGGTGATCTCGGCGAGGTAGCGCACGCGGTCCGCGGGGACCACCTGCCGGATGCCGGAGGAGTGGCGCACGTCCACGGGCGCGAGCCGGCCCTCCGAGAGCGGCAAACCCTTCTCCGCGAGAGCGGCCTTGAGGTACTGGTGCAGGGCGGTGACGCCGTCGTCGTTGAAGGTGGCCGCCGAGGTGCCGAAGACCGGCATGTCCTCCGGCCGCTTGCCGAACGCCTCGCGGTTGCGCACCAGTTGACGCCCCACGTCACGCATCGCGTCCTTCGCGCCGCGCCGTTCGAACTTGTTGATCGCCACGACGTCGGCGAAGTCGAGCATGTCGATCTTCTCGAGCTGCGAGGCGGCGCCGAACTCCGGCGTCATCACGTACAGCGAGGTGTCGACGAACGGCACGATCGCCGCGTCGCCCTGGCCGATGCCCGGTGTCTCCACGATGACCAGGTCGAACCCGGCCGCCTTGACCACGTCGATCACGTCGGACAGGTGCTCCGGCAGCTCATGGCTGCCGCGGGTGGCCAGGCTGCGGAAGAACACCCGGTTGCCGTCGAGCGAGTTCATCCGGATCCGGTCGCCGAGCAGCGCGCCGCCGCCCCGCCGCCGGGTCGGGTCGACGGCGATCACCGCGATCCGCAGCTTGTCCTGCTGGTCCACCCGGAACCTGCGCACCAGTTCGTCGGTCAGCGACGACTTGCCCGAGCCGCCGGTGCCGGTGATGCCCAGCACCGGGGTGGTGCGCCCGGCCGCCGTGGCCCGCACCTGGTCCGTGAAGTCTTCCGGCAGCTTGCCGAGTTCCGCGCCGGTGATCGCGCGGGCGACGGCGAACCGGTCGCCGGCGAGCACCCCGGCCGCGTCGGCCGGCTTGGCGTCCCACAGGTCGAAGTCGCAGTCGCGGACGACGGAGTTGACCATGCCGGCCAGGCCCATCCGCTGCCCGTCCTCCGGGGAGAAGATCGTCACCCCCCGCGCGCGCAGCCGGGCGATCTCCTCGGGGACGATGACGCCGCCTCCGCCGCCCACGACACGGACGTGCTCCGCCCCGCGCGCGTGCAGCGACTCGACGAGGTACTCGAAGTACTCCACGTGTCCGCCCTGGTAGGAGGAGACGGCCACGCCGTGCGCGTCCTCCTCCAGCGCCGCGTCGACGACCTCCTGGACCGAGCGGTTGTGGCCGAGGTGGATCACCTCCGCGCCCTGGGACTGGAAGATCCGCCGCATGATGTTGATCGATGCGTCATGCCCGTCGAACAGGGCCGAAGCCGTGACCAGACGGACGGGGTGCACGGGCCGGTGCAGATCGCTCATGGGGCCTTCCCAGACAGGTCACGGTGACGCCTACTGAGAAAATAGTAGGACGTCCTAGTAAATAGGGCGAGCGGTGTGACCAGAAGCACAGACCGTGCGCCGGGGAGGGGGAGCCGGAGGAAGGGGGGAGCCGAGCGGTGGGGACGGCGGGGAAAGCCGGGAAGCGCGCCGCGGGGCCGGCCCGGGGGCGGCCGGACGGCGCCCCCGGCTCCGGCCTCGGCCGGCCGGGGCGACCGCCCCGCCGGCCGGACGGCCCGCCGCTCGGATCAGAGCTGGCCGGACGCCGAGATCGTGATCTTCGCCGAGGTGCCGCCGCCACGGGAGCCGAGCCCCTCGATCTTCTTCACGAGGGCCATGCTGTCCTCGTCGGCGACCTCGCCGAACACCACGTGCTTGCCGTCGAGCCAGTCGGTCACCACCGTGGTGACGAAGAACTGCGAGCCGTTGGAGTTCGGGCCCGCGTTGGCCATGGACAGCAGGCCGGGACGGTCGTGCTTGAGCTGGAAGTTCTCGTCGGCGAACTTCTCGCCGTAGATGCTCTTGCCGCCGGTGCCGTCGCCCCGGGTGAAGTCGCCGCCCTGGAGCATGAACGCCGGGATGACCCGGTGGAAGGAGGAGCCGGCGTAGCCGAAGCCCTTCTCGCCGGTGGCCAGCGCGCGGAAGTTCTCCGCCGTCTTCGGCACGACGTCCTCGAAGAGGTTGAAGTTGATGCGGCCCGCGGGCTGGTCGTTGATGGTGATGTCGAAGTAAACCTTGATCGTCATACCTCTATCCTGCACGGTCCCCTCCGTGCTGTCGCACCGCGGGGTCCCGTGTCGCCCCGCCCCCGCCCGCGCGGGCGCCCCCGCCCACCGCCGCCCGGCGCACCGCACACCGCGCTGATCTGCGCAGACGCCGATCCCGGAATCAGTCGACCGGCCAGGTGTGCGCCGGGGCGTTGAGATGCATGTAGTCGATGTACTGCCGCGTCATCCGCCGCAGCGCCTCGTGGCGGCCCGCGTGGGCGGCCGCCGTGATGCGACGGAACGTCTCCTTCTGCCACACCGCCCCGTTGCGGCCGGTGACACAGCGCTGCTCGATGATGCCGAGCAGCGGCTCCCGCCACGCGGCGTCCATGCCGGAGTGCTCCAGGCCCCGGTGGGCCAGCGGCAGCAGACGGCGCAGGACGAGCTCGGGCACCGGCACCTCGCCCATCCCCGGCCAGTACAGCCGCGCCTCGATCCCGTGCCGGGCCGCCGCGTGCAGGTTGTCCTCGGCGGCCTGGAACGACATGCGCGACCACACCGGCCGCTCCTCCTCCACCAGAGCGCGGGTGATCCCGTAGTAGAAGGCGCCGTTGGCGAGGGTGTCGGCGACCGTCGGGCCGGCCGGCAGACAGCGGTTCTCCACCCGGACGTGCGGCTGGTCGTTCGCGACGGCGTACACCGGCCGGTTCCAGCGGTAGATCGTCCCGTTGTGCAGGGTCAGCTCGGCGAGTTCGGGGACGTCCCCGGCGGCCAGCGTCTCGCGCGGATCCTGCTCGTCGCACAGCGGAAGCAGCGCCGGGAAGTAGCGCAGGTTCTCCTCGAAGAGGTCGAAGACGCTGGTGATCCAGCGCTCTCCGAACCAGACCCGCGGGCGCACGCCCTGCACCTTGATCTCCTGCGGGCGGGTGTCGGTGGCCTGCTCGAACAGGGGGATCCGGGTCTCGTGCCACAGCTCCCGGCCGAACAGGAACGGCGAGTTCGCCGCCAGCCCCACCTGCACGCCGGCGACCGCCTGCGCCGCGTTCCAGTAGGGGGCGAACTCGTCGGGGGAGACCTGGAGGTGGAACTGGGTGCTGGTGCAGGCGGCCTCGGGCGTGATCGTGTCCGCGTACGTGCGCAAGCGGTCCACGCCGTCCAGCTCGATGCGCAGATCCTCGCCCCGCGCGGCGAAGACCTGGTCGTTGAGCAGCCGGTAGCGGGCGTTCTCCGACAGCGCCCCCTCGCCGACGTCCTGCTGCCGCAGGGTCGGCAGGATCCCGACCATGATCAGATGAGTGCCGACCGACGCGGCGCGCTCCTCGGCGTGATTGAGCGCGGCACGGATCTCGGACTCCCAGGCGTCCGGACCGCCCTGGGTCAGACGGCGCGGCGGGACGTTGATCTCCAGGTTGAAGCGGCCCAGCTCGGTGGACCAGGCCGGATCCGCGATCGCCTCCAGGACGTCGTTGTTGCGCATCGCCGGCTCGGCCTCGTCGTCGACGAGGTTCAGTTCGATCTCCAGACCCACCTGCGGCCGCTCCGACTCGAACCGCGACTCGCGCAGCATCTGCGCGAACACGTCGAGGTTCTCCTGCATCTTGATCCGGTACCGGCGGCGGTCCTCGCGGGTGAAGACCAGCGCCGGGACATCTCGTCCCATCGGCCCTCCCGGCTCGCCCGGCGGCGGACGCCTCGTGCCTCCAGCGTCGCACCGCGGGCCGCCCCGCACCACGCGGGACGACGGGCACCGCCGGCGGGCCGGCCCGGCCCGCCGCAGCGTCCCGGCCGGACGCCTCAGCCGGGACCGGACTGCGGCCCGGTGAGGCGTCGCAGCTTCCGTTCGGCGTCCCTGGCCTCCCGCCCGGCCGCGGTCACGGCGTCCGCCGCCGCCCGGCGCCGCTCGTCGGCCGTCCGGCGCTCCTGCTCCGCGCCGTGCAGGTCCTGTTCGGCCTGCCGCATCTCCCGCTCGGCCCGCCGCAGGTCCCGCTCCGCGTCGTGCAGCCGCTGTCCGGCGTCGGCGTGCTGCCGGCGTGCCCGGTCCTGGCGGTCCTGAGCGCGGTGCAGCTCGTCCTCGGCCCCGGCCAGCGCCGCCCGCAGGTCGCCGAGGCGGCGATCGGCGGCCTCGGACGCCCGGCGTGCCTCGGCCTCCTGCTCCCGGCGGCGCCGGCGCCGTTCGGCCAGTTCGTCCTGTCTCCGGGACGACTGCGAACGCTGCGACCGCTGCGACGACTGTGAGGACCGGGACGAACGGGGGGATCGGGGCGAGGGTTCGGGCGGGTCCGACCGGGACGAGCCCGGCGGCCGCTTCGCGGATCCCGCCCGGGCCGGTCCGCCGGTCGCCGCGCCGGTGACGGAGGGGAACTCCGACGGCGGGGTGAGGGCGCTCTCCAGTCGGCCCGCCGCCCACCGGTCCGCCGCGTCCTGGTCGGCGAGCACGGCCCGCAGCGTCGCCTCGACGTCCTGCCGGGCCGCGTCCGAGAGCCGGTGCCCGGCCTCGGCCGCCAGCTCGGCGGCCTGCCGGGACAGGGCGGAGACGACGCTCCGGCGCTGCTCGGACAGCTCCCTGATCCCCTGGGCGTCCAGATTCCCGTAGGCCTCGCGCAGTGCCCGCCCCAACTCCAGGAACCGCCGGCTCTCCTGTTCCCGCGCACGCAGCAGCAGGTTCGCCGCCCAGGCCGCGAGGGTCGGACGGCGGGCGGCATGCAGGCGGCGGGCGTCCTGCGGACGTCCGCCGGTCCTCGCCGCGAGGGCCAGTCGCTCGCGCAGGGGGACGAACTCGGACGGCGGAGCGGCGTAGAGCTCGTCGAGGGCCGCCTCCACGTCCTGCGTCTCACTGGGCCGCGCGCTCTTGCGCACCATGATCGCCAGCTTCCCCCCGCCGGGCCGCTCACGCATGTCGGCCGGACGCCGGGCTCCCCGGAAGACGCCCGACACGGCCACGGCGTTCCCGCGCCGCCCCGGACCGGGCGGACTCGCCGACGTTCCGTCAGACCGGAAGCGCCACGCGGGACGCGGGTCGTGGCCGCGCGTCCGGGCGCTGGAGGTGTTCGCCGCCGTCGGAGGGCAGGCCTTACCGCGGGGGCCGTGGTCCGCCGCTCACCGCATGCGTCGTCACCCGAGCCGGAGCAGACTGAGGGAATGACTGGCATGTACACCAAGCAGCAGGCGGGCGGCGCGCCCGTGGGCCGGGGTGCTCCTTCGCAGTCAGTGGCGCTCGCGGCCATGATGTTCGCGGTGGCGATGACGTTCATCGACCAGACCATCGTGGCGATCGCGACGCCGGACATCGTCGACGAACTCGGACTGTCCGCGTCCGGGATGCAGTGGGTCGTCAACGCCTACCTGCTGTCCCTGGCCGCGTTCTTCGCGCTCGGCGGACGACTGGCCGACCTGTTCGGCCCCCGGCGCATCGTCGTGGTGGGCACCGTCGTGTTCGTGGTCTCGTCCGTGCTGTGCGGCTGCGTCCCCCGGGGCGACTTCGCCCTGAGCTGGCTCATCGTCTTCCGCGCGACCCAGGGGCTCGGCGCGGCCCTGCTCTTCCCCGCCGCGCTGGCGGTGGTCGTCGCGGTGTTCCCGGTGGAGCGGCGCGGCCGCGCGCTCGCCCTGTTCTTCGGCGTCACCGGGGCCCTGACGGCCGTCGGTCCGCTGCTCGGCGGCTGGCTCACCGACTGGACCTGGCGGGCCATCTTCTGGGTCAACGTGCCCGTGGCCGTCGTCGCGCTGGTCCTCACCGCGCTCGCCCACGTGTCCGACCGCCGCCGCGACGAGCGCCTCGACGTGCCCGGCGCCGTGCTCGTCGCTCTCGGCATGGGCGCCAGCGTGCTGGGCTTCCAGCAGGCGTCGGCGTGGGGATGGGACAGCGCGTACACCTGGATCTGCATCGTGGGCGGCCTCGGTGTGCTGTGGCTGTTCTGCCGCTACGAACTGCGCACGGCCCATCCGCTGGTCAAGCTCGCGGTCTTCCGCGACCGGGCGTTCGTGGTCGACGGGCTCGTGCTGTTCTTCGCCATGCTCGCCTTCGTCCCGCTGTTCTTCTTCGCCTCCGTGTACGCCCAGGTCTCCCTGAGCGCGTCGCCCAACCAGGCCGCCCTGTACCTGCTGTACTTCTTCGTCGGTTTCGCGCTCGCCTCGCAGTGGGGCGGGCGGATCCTCGACAAACGCGGCGCGAGGCCGACGATGAAACTGGGCTGCGTGGTCGGCGCCGTCGGCTTCGCCCTCTGGGCCGGGAAGCTGACCGACCTGTCCATGCACGACCAGTGGCCCTACGCGGGCCTCGCGGGGGCCGGTATCGGCTTCATCCTCGCGCCCGCCTCCACGGACGCCGTCAACCGGGCGATCGACGCCTCGTACGGCGAGGTCACCGGCATCACCCAGACCATCCGCAACTACGCGGCGAGCGTCGGACTGGCCCTGTTCGGCACGCTGCTGACCCACGCCATGACCGACAACGTCAGGGACACGCTGGAATCGCACGGAGTGCCGTCGTCGGCGGCGGGGGACGCGGCGAGGAACGTCGCGGAATCGGTGACCGGCAGCGGCGACGACCGCCCGCTGAGCGGCGGCGGCGCGGTCGCGCAGACGGTGCGGGAGCAGATGGCCGCGATCCGCATGGACTTCGCCGAGGCCAACCAGTACGTGTTCTACGGAATGGCCGTCGCGCTGGGCGTCGGCTACCTGTGCGCGCTGCGGCACCCCGGCGGCAGGGGGACCGACGAAGAGGCGACGAAGGAGGGTGCCGCTCGCGGCTGAGGGCACGGGCCCGGCGGGTCGGCCGCACGGCCGGGGAAGCGGACGGTCCGCGGCCCCGGCCCGTGCGTCAGCGGCTGCGCAGTGCGCTGGTGGTGAAGAATCCCGTGGCTGCGGCGCTGACCAGAGCGCAGACGGCCAGGAGAGCGGTACGTCGCATGGAGGGGCCTTTCCGGTGATGACGGCTGGGTTCTGCCCAACGCGGGCCGGCCCCCCGTCGGTTCGCCGGTGGAGCGAAGCCACTCGTACGGACGCGCCCAGGCGTGTTCGGCCCGCTCCGGACGGGAGGCACGGCTCGCCCCGGACGGGAAGCATGGTTCGCCGCGCACGGGAGGCACGGCTCGCCCCGGACGTGAAGCACGGCCCGCCCCGGACGGGAAGCATGGCCCGCCCCGCACGGGAGGCATGGCCCGCCCCGCACGGGAGGCACGGCTCGCCGCGGACGCGAAGCACGGCCCGCCTCGGACGGTAAGCATGGCCCGCCCCGGACGTGAAACACGGCTCGCCGCGGACGGGAAGCATGGCTCGCCCCGCACGGGAGGCACGGCTCGCCGCGGGATCGGCGCATCATCGCCGGTGCGCAGACCCTGGCCGGCGGTCCCACCGCACCCGACGGCCGCCGCCGCCCACCCCATGAGCGGCGCCGCGCCTGCCGGCGGACCGGAACGTGGGCCTCCGGTCGGACGGTTCGTCGGGCTCACGTCCTCGCCGGCAGCGGTCGCCGGAACAGGTAGGCGGCCGCGGTCGTCACGAGGACGGCCATGCACGCGATGAACACCAGCCCGGCGCCCTCCAGACCGAGCGGGTCCGTCAGCAGGCCCACGCCGATCACCGGCACCGAGATCCCCGTGTACGCCACGACGAAGAGCGTCGAGATCACCGCCGCCCGCTGCTCCGGCGGGGACGCCTCGGCCACCGCCGACAGCGCCGCGCGGAACGCCAGCCCCTGCCCCGCGCCGCCCACGAGCGCGCTCAGCACCACCAGCGCCGGCGACTCCCAGCGCAACGCGCCCGCGAGCAGCGCGAGACCGGCCAGCAGCGCGGCGCAGCCCAGGGGCAGCGCCCGCCGCACGCCGACCCGGCCGACGGCCGACTGCCCGCCCGTCGACGCGAAGAACGCCAGCGCCACGACCAGTCCGCTGACGGCGTGGTCGGTCACGTCGAGGGACTCGGCCAGGAACGCGGGACTGACCGAGGTGAACACGCCGAACAGGGCGAACCCCGCGAACGACGCGGTCGCCGCCGGCCCGAACACCGCCCGCACCTGCGCCGGCAGGGCCGGTCGCCGCGGCCGCACGCTGCTCACGGGCCTGCGCTCGGGCACCGTCTCCGGAAGCCGCGCCACCACGACGGCCGAGCCGGCCACGAGGACCAGATGCACGAGGAACGGCAGGTACAGCGGCCAGGGGGCGTACTGCGCGAGCAGTCCGGCGAGCAGCGGACCGCAGCCCAGGCCGCCCATGTTGGCGGCCGTCGCCACAAGGGTGGCCCGGGAGGCCCCGCCCCGGGGGGCCAGGTCCATGACGTAGGCCGTCGCCGCCCCGGTGAACAGTCCGGCCGACAGCCCCGACAGCAGCCGCCCCGCGTAGAGCCAGCCCAGTCCGGTGGCGCACAGGAAGCAGACCGCGCTCGCCGCCGCGCAGCCCAGGCCCCACAGCAGCACCGTCCGCCGGCCCACCGTGTCCGAGGCGTTGCCCGCCAGCAGCAGCACGCCGATGACGCCGAAGGCGTACACGGCGTACACGACGGTGACCGTCAGCTCGGAGAAGCCGAACTTGTCCTGGTACAGGCCGTAAAGGGGGGTCGGCAGCGTGGTGCCGGCCATGCAGACGGCGAACACCGTGCCGCCGAGCAGACAGGGGAGCCATCGTCGGCCATCACGGTCCATGCCGGCGACAGTAGTACCGCGACCGCCGCGACCGCCGCGATCCGGGCCCGCTCGGACGGCGAGTCGTCACGCCGGGCCCGGCACCCGCGGCCGGGGACCGGCGGACGGCGCCGCCGCGCGTGAGCGGGACCACGCAACCGGCCGCCCGCACGCCCGCGCACGCCCCAAGAGTGCCCGAAACCGCCCGAGATCGTTCGGTACCGCCCGAGATGGCCCGAGATCGCACGGAGTTCGCTTACGGAATCTGCACGGGGGCGTCCGGATGTGACCGCCTCCATTGCACCGGGGGGCGTACGGCGACAGTGTCTGTCCTCGCACGTTTTTCCGAAGAACTGTTATCCGTCGCCCCCGAGGAGATCCCCGATGCGACGGACAGCACCGTTCGGAATCGACGACAGGGAAGCTGCAATGAGTGAACGGCACACGGTGGAGACGACGGCGCTGGTGACCGCCGCGCGAGCGGGAGACCAGGCGGCCCAGGAGGCGCTCGTCGGCGAGTACCTCCCGCTCGTCTACAACATCGTGGGCCGGGCGCTGAACGGCTCGGTGGACGTGGACGACGTCGTGCAGGACACCATGCTGCGCGCCCTGGACTCGCTCGGCGCGCTGCGCGACCCGGAGAGCTTCCGCTCCTGGCTGGTGGCGATCGCGATGAACCAGGTCCGGGCGCACTGGAACCGGCAGCAGCCGACCCGGACCGCCATGGAGGAGGCCGACGAAGTGGCCGACCCGGGCGCCGACTTCGTCGATCTGACCATCGTCCGGCTGCAGTTGTCCGGCCAGCGCCAGGAGACCGCTCTGGCCACGCGCTGGCTGGAGCCGGACGACCGGGGGCTGCTGTCCCTGTGGTGGCTGGAGTGCGCCGGTGAACTCACCCGGGCCGAGATAGCCGAGGCCCTCGCCCTTTCGCCGCAGCACACCGCGGTCCGCGTCCAGCGGATGAAGGCGCAGCTGGAGGCTGCCCGTGTGGTCGTGCGGGCCCTGGAGGCCCAGCCGCCGTGCCCGGAACTGCGCGGTGAGCTGGCCGCGTGGGACGGCCGGCCCTCGACGCTGTGGCGCAAGCGCATAGCCCGCCACGCGCGCGGGTGCGTCCAGTGCTCCGGTCTGTGGAGCGGACTGGTGCCCGCGGAAGGGCTGCTGGCCGGTCTCGCGCTGGTCGCCGCGTCCTCCGCGCTGCTCGCGCGGACGCGCGCCGCCGCCGACACGGTCGCCCTGGCGGGTTCGGCGTCCTCCCTCCCCGAGGGCGGACCGGACGTCACCGTCCGGTCCGGCTCACGGCACTCGACGGCCGGCCGCTCGGCGTCCCGCACCGCGACCCGGCGCAGGCGGCGCACCCGGCGACGCGCGGTGGGCGGCGCGGTCGTGGCGGCGTGCGTGGCGGGCGGCGGCTTCCTCTACTTCGGCCTGCGGCCGGACGGCGGCGCCCAGGACAGCACCGCAGTACGGCCCGTGGACGACGCGCTGATCTCCGGCCGTCCCACCCCCGACGCCGGTGCCGCGACCTCGCCGTCGCCGTCCGCCTCCCCGACGGCGTCCGCGTCGCCGTCACCGTCGTCGTCGCCGAGCGCGAGCGCCTCGCCGCGCCCCCGCAAGAGCGCCACCGCGTCGGCGGCTCCCGCGGCGAAGCCGGCCGGCTCGCGTCCGCCGGCATCCCGCAGGCCGACGGTGCGGTCCGGGTCGTCGGACCGCTCGTCCCAGGTGATCGCGCTCGTCAACGAGGAGCGGGCGAAGGCCGGTTGCGGACCCCTCACCGAGGACCCCCTGCTGCGCAACTCCGCACAGGGGCACTCCGACGACATGGCCGCCCGCGGCTTCTTCGACCACACCAACCCGGACGGCGCCGACCCCGGGAAACGCATCACGGCCGCGGGCTACCGCTGGTCCACCTACGGGGAGAACATCGCCATGGGGCAGCAGACCGCCCAGTCGGTGATGACGTCCTGGATGAACAGCCCCGGCCACCGCGCCAACATCCTCAACTGCTCCTTCAAGAACATCGGCGTCGGGATCCACGACGGATCGGGCGGCCCGTGGTGGACGCAGAACTTCGGCGCCAAGCTCTGACCGCGAGGCCGCCGGGCCGCCCGCCAGGCGTTTTCCCGTCCGGCCTGCCCGCCAGGCGCTTTCCAGTCCGGCCTGCCCGCCCGGCGGTTTCCCCTCCGGCCCCTCCGGCCCCTCCGGTCCGTCGTGAACGCCCGCCGTGCGGGCCGGGCGTCCTGCCGGGCCCGCACGTGCCCCCCGCAGGGGCACCGCCGTCCGGCCGGAGGCGGGGGTCGGGTGTGGCGAGCAGGTGCCGTCCGGCCGGTCCCTCCCGGATGCCGGGTCACCCGCCCCTCCGGGCGATGCGCGAAGCGTTCGACTTGCCTGCACCGGCCGTCGGGAGCACCTTCGCGCGGGGCAGGGCACGACCTCGCGGCCGAGGTCGTCCAGGACGGTGCCGCCGGTCAGCCGGACGGTGTCGCCGAGGTCGGAGTCGACCCGGCCAGGTCGCCGCCGAGGGCGGTGGCCGTGACGTCCTCCAGCACCACATGACGCCGGAACCGCTTCGCGCAGTCGCCGCAGGAGCGGACCAGCTCGCCGAAGCCGACCGCCTCGAAGTTCCGCACGGTCAGCGTGCCCGCGCCGTCGAACCGGAACACCGTGTCCGCCGCCCCGGCCGCGCCGCCGCCGCTGACGACGTAGGCGGCGTCGGGGGACTCGCCGAGGAAGGCCGCGGCGTCCTCGCCGACGTCCTCCCAGTACACGTTCTCCAGGGTGCAGCTGCCCAGACAGCGGACGCCGTCGGAGGCGGGGGCGCCGAGGATCACGTTCTTCAGGACGGCGCCGTCGGCGAGTTCGAACAGCGGGTCCCGGCCACCGACCCTCTGCCCCTTCGGGGACGGCGTCGCCGCCGCCGTGAACCTGGTCAGCTCCCCGTCGAAGACGCCGGTGATCCGCCGTGTCGCGGTGAGCCGCTCCTCGCCGGCCGCCCGCGGCACCGCGAGCGCACGCACACCGGCCGTGCCCTCGCTCCCGGTCGCGAGAGCGGCCTGCGCGGCGATCGCGAGGCCGAGCACGCCCGCCGCGACCGCGGCGATCAGCGGGGTCCTGTTCTGCGGCCTGCGGTGCCCGGAGTGGGGAGAGCGAGCCGTCACGTGATCACCGCGCCTTTCCGAAAGCAGTCGGGACTGCATACGGGCCCGGCGCCACGGGTGTTCAGGGGACGGGGCGAGGGCGAGGAAGGGCGGAGGGGCGGGCGGGCGAGTGGCCGGGTGGGGGTGGCCGCGCCTGACATGCGGCCACCCCCGCCCTTCGGTGCCGGGAGCCCCGGGCCCCGAGGGTGTCCTCGGGGAGGAGGGCCGGGGCGTCCCGGGCCTGTGCGCCGCCGGGCCGTGTGCGCCGGGTCGCGGTGGACGCGCACGGCGCGGGGCGGCGGCAGGCGGTCAGTAGGTGTGCAGGGTGAGTCCGTAGCGACCGAGGATCTCGTTGACGGGCTGGAACCAGGTCTCGCCGCCGGAGGAGCAGTTGCCCCAGCCGCCGGAGGTGACGCCCTGTGCCTGGTCCCCGCTGATGAACGAGCCGCCGGAGTCGCCGCCTTCGGCGCAGACGCTCGTCTTCGTCATCTGGTGCACCGCGCCCTGGCTGTAGTTGACCGTTTCGTTCCTGGCCAGCACCGTCCCGCAGTGCCAGTGGGTGGTCGACCCGGAGCGGCAGACGGAGGAGCCCACGGGCGCCTCGGCGGACCCGCGCACCAGCTGGTCGGGGACCGTGCCCCAGCCGAGCACGACCGGCACCGTCCACCAGCCGCTGCCCACGCTGACCCACGCGTAGTCGTTGTCGGGGAACGAGGAGCCCCGGAACTCGCCGACGTAGGAGCCGTCCCAGCCCCGGACGCCCGCACCGGCGGTGCCGCAGTGGCCGGCGGTGACGAAGCCTCCGTGGACCGAGAAGCCGATGGAGCAGCGGACGTTGCCCGTGTAGTAGGGGTCGCCGCCGACCGTGCCGGCCGCGAAGGTGCGCGGCGCCGCGGCGACGGTCTCCACCGTGACGGGCGCGGCGGCGCGGGCCTGTGCGAGGAAGCGCCGGACATCGTTGTCCGCGCGCCGGTCGCGGACGACCGTGACCACCACGCCGTTCGCGGCCGGGTCGACGTGCCAGCCCGCCACGCCGGCGGGGGCGGAGAGCCGGTCGATGCGCGACTTGGCCGCGTCCAGCGAACTCGCGCTGTGCTCGACGACGCGGACCACCGCTCCCGCGGAGCCGATCGCCGTGCGCGTGGCCTGCGACGCCCGCGAGGTGACCGCCACCGTCAGACGGCCGTCGGCGGCGTCGAACCAGGACCCCGCGTACGCGGAGCCCGCCGTGCGGCGCACCCTCGGTTCGAGGGCGGCGGCGGCCCGCTCCGCCCGCAGCCGGGCGCTCGCCTCGCGCTCGGTGAGGCCGAACTGCCGGCGCATGGCCCGCAGCAGTCCCGCGGAGGCGCGGGCGGAGTCGCCGCCGGTGGAAGCGGCGGCGGGCCGGGAGGCGTGGGAGCCGGGGCCGGCGGCGGGTGGCGCCGGGGCCTGGCCGCTCGCCGCCGCGGGGGAGATACCCGCGCCGACGAGCCCGCCCAGGGTCAACAGCGCCGCCAGACAGAGGGGGCCGAGCCGTGTGCGTCTCATGGGAGTTGCCCTTCGTCGTTCCAGGAGTGGGGGTGGAACAGGGGCGGAACAAGGGTGGAACAGGTGGGTGAGAGCGCTCTCAGGTGGGGCGGAGCCTAATGGGTGACGGGTGGCAGGTCTATGCCAATGGCAGGGCGGATTTCGGGCACGGTCCGCCGGGGGCGTCCCGCCGCGTCGACGGACGAAGACATCGGCGGACCGACGTCGGAGCACAGACGTCGGCGGAGGCGCCGCGGCAGCGCCGTACCCTTTCCGGGTGCCGTCCTCCCGTCTGCAACGTGTCGCCGTCCTCGTGCTCGAAGGAGCGAAGCCGCTCGACGTCGGCATCCCGGCGCAGGTGTTCACGACCCGCGCGAGCATGCCCTACGAGGTGCGGGTGTGCGGCGCCACGCCCGGCCTCGTCACGGGCGGCGACGGACTGTCGTACCACGTCGCGCACGGGCTGGAGGCGCTCGGCTGGGCGGACGTCGTCTTCATCCCCGGCTACCGCCACCCCGACCGCGACGACCCCCCGCGCGCGGTCGTCGACGCGCTGCGCGCCGCCCATGAGCGGGGGGCACGGCTGGCCGCCATCTCGACCGGCGCCTTCGCCCTCGCCGCGACGGGTCTGCTCGACGGCAGACGCGCCACCACCCACTGGCACTACACCCGGGCCCTCGCCGCCAGGCACCCGCACGTGCGCGTCGACGAGAACGTCCTGTTCGTCGACGAGGGCAGCGTGCTGACGTCGGCGGGCGCCGCCTCCGGCATCGACCTGTGCCTGCACGTCCTGCGCCGCGACCTCGGCGTGGCCGCCTCCAACCACGCGGCCCGGCGGCTGGTCGCGGCCCCCTACCGCAGCGGCGGCCAGGCCCAGTACGTGCCGCGCAGCGTGCCGGAGCCGCTCGGCGAGCGCTTCGCCGCCACCCGCGAATGGGCGCTGCACCACCTCGGCGAGCCCCTCACCCTGGAGACCCTGGCCCGGCACGCGGCCGTCTCCGAGCGGACCCTGTCGCGGCGCTTCGTCGAGGACACCGGATACACGCCCATGGAGTGGGTGATGCGCGCCCGCATCGACCGGGCGCGCGAACTGCTGGAGCGCTCCGGGCGCGGCGTCGAGCAGATCGCGGGGGACGTCGGGCTCGGCACCGGCGCGAACCTGCGGCTGCACTTCCAGCAGATCCTCGGGACCACGCCGAGCGAGTACCGGCGCACCTTCACCCGGGGCGAGTGACCGGGGCGAGTCACCGGGCCGGGACCGGCGGGGGGAAGATCACCGGTTGGCGAGATCCTTGCGAACCATGGCGCTCACGCCCGGGCCGTGCGCGGGCGCGGCGCGCGAGGCTGGTGGAGAACCGAAGGGACATCACTCATGACTCGCATCGCCGTCAATGGATTCGGCCGCATCGGACGCAACGTGCTGCGCGCACTCCTGGAGCGCGACAGCGACCTGGAGATCGTCGCCGTCAACGACCTCACCGAGCCGACCGCCCTGGCCCGGCTGCTCGCCTTCGACTCGACGTCCGGCCGGCTGGGCCGCCCGGTCACCGTCGAGGGCGACGTCCTCGTCGTCGACGGCCGCCGTATCAAGGTCCTCGCCGAGCGCGAGCCGGCGCAGCTGCCCTGGGCGGCGCTCGAGGTCGACATCGTGCTGGAGGCCACCGGCCGGTTCACCTCGGCGAAGGCCGCCCGCGCCCACCTCGACGCGGGTGCGCGCAAGGTGCTCGTCAGCGCGCCCTCGGACGGCGCCGACGTCACCCTCGCGTACGGCGTCAACACCGACGCCTACGACCCCGAGCTGCACACGATCGTCTCGAACGCGTCCTGCACCACCAACGCGCTCGCCCCCCTCGCCGCCGTCCTGGACGACCTCGCCGGCATCGAGCACGGCTTCATGACGACCGTGCACGCCTACACGCAGGAGCAGAACCTCCAGGACGGCCCGCACCGCGACCCGCGCCGCGCCCGTGCCGCCGGCGTCAACATCGTGCCGACCACGACCGGCGCCGCCAAGGCCATCGGCCACGTGCTGCCCGCCCTCGACGGCAAGCTGTCCGGCGACTCGATCCGGGTGCCGGTCCCGGTGGGCTCCATCGTGGAGCTGAACACGACCGTCGCCCGCGACGTCACCCGCGAGGACGTGCTGGCGGCGTACCGCGCGGCCGCCGAGGGCCCGCTGGCCGGCGTCCTCGAGTACTCGGAGGACCCGCTGGTGTCGTCCGACATCACCGGCAACCCGGCGTCGTCGATCTTCGACTCGGAGCTGACCCGGGTCGAGGGCCGTCATGTCAAGGTCGTCGCCTGGTACGACAACGAGTGGGGCTTCTCCAACCGGGTGATCGACACGCTCGAACTGCTCGCCGCCCGCTGACCCGCCGCTTCACCGGGGCCGGCCGCCCGTCGCGGCGCCGGCCCGCAGGTCCGCCGCGAGGGCGTCCAGCCACACCTCCATGTCGCTCAGGAGGGACAGCGCGCCCGGCGGGCAGTCGGGCGCGAGGTCCGGCGGCGGCGCCGGCCGGATCCGGACGCCGCCCGCGGGGAAGCCGGCCGCCCGCACGCCGGCCGCCTCCACCTCCCCGGCGGCCTCCCGCAGCCAGCGCCGGGCGACGCCGGGCAGCTCGCGCACCCGGTCCGTGCGGGGCAGCCAGTGGGATCCCACCAGGACCCGGGCGCCGAAGTTGAGAGCGGCCAGGTAGTCGGGCTCCGTCCCGGACTCCGACGAGGGCTCGGTGCGGTACTGCGCGTACGCCGCCTCCGCGATCCGGAGCCGGTGCCGGGTCAGCCGGACGGCCCGGTCGGCCTCCTCGCCGCCCGGACCGCCGTCGTCGCCGTCGCCGGTCGTGGCGGCGGCGGTGGACGTCACCAGGGGCCCGGCCGCGCACAGCAGCGCCGCCATGCTGCGCCGCGCCTCGGCGCGGGCGCCGAACGGCCACGCGAGGACGCCGCACAGCAGCCCCACCGCGCTCCCGGTCAGCACGTCGACGACCCGCATCTCCGCGAGCCGCCAGGTCACGGGCGCGATCTGCGCGAACGCCACCGACACGACCAGGGTGAACAGCCCCTGCGCCCAGGCCGGCCCCTCCAGCGGGCCCACCGTGAAGGCCACCAGCATCATCGGCACGAGCAGCCACGCGTACACCTCGGTGGCGCCGCCCGCCTCGACCAGCAGCAGCCCGGCCGCCAGCGCTCCGGCCAGCGTGCCGACGACGGCCGCGCGCACCGTCGACCACGTCGCGCCCGCCGTGGTGCGCCCCAACGTCAGCACGGCCAGCAGCACCCAGAAGCCGTGCGAGAGGTCCAGCGAACCCGCCACCAGCCGGGCGGCACAGAGCCCCAGAGCGGTGCGCATCGCGTTCTGGAAGACGACGGAACGTCGCGTCAGATTGCCCGACAGGCGCACCGAGAACAGGCGGACCGCCGGCAGCCCGGCGTACCAGAACTGCTCCCGGGGCAGCCCGTGCAGGGGCCGCCGGCCGCCGTACGCCAGCGCGACCGCGGTGCGCACGGTCACCGCCGAGACGGCGATCGTCAGCACCGCCGACTGCCGGCGCAGCAGCTCGCGCGGACGGGCGCCGCGCCCGGCCGGGGTCGTCTCGCGGGAGACGAGGAACGCGGCGATCATCTCCTCGATCAGCTCGGGACCGGCCGCGGGGCGCCGGTCGCGCAGGGAACGGGCCGCCCCGCCGCAGCCGTCGGCGACACCCCGGAGGAGCTGCTGCGAGGCGGTGTCCGCGGCGGCGCGCGGCATCTCGCACAGTGCCGCCAGCTGGTCCACGAGACGCCGGGTCGCGGAGCCCGCCTGGGCCAGCGCGCGGTCCCGGCGACCCGCGCCGGTCGGGCGCGCCCCGGCCGGGAGCCGGGAGAAACGCAGCTCGCGGCCGGCCGCCCGCAGCCGCCCGCCCGCCCCGTGCCCCGCGCCCCCGGTGCGGGTCAGCGCCACGGCCGTGTGCTCGGCGAGGTCCAGGACGTCGGCGATCCGGCCGCGGTACGAGGGCTGCGGCGGGTCGGGGAGCACCGTCCGTTCGCACAGCGCGAGCAACAGTCCGCCGATGGCGACGCCCGCCAGCCGCTGCGGCAGGGTCTGCGGGGCGAAGGGCGGGAAACAGGCGAGGATGTAGAACAGCAGCAGCCCGGGCGCGGTCCCGGCCGGGCGGGGGCCGCACACCGCGCCGAAGGCCAGCCCGAACCCCACGAGCAGCATGCCCGCCACGGCCGCCCAGGTCGTCACGGCGAGGGCGGTGCCCAGGGCGGCGAGAGCGGCGGCGGCCGGCAGCGCCCACAGCACGGTGGCGGCGCGTCCGCGCCCGGAGCCCGGCAGCGGTGACAGGACGCCCAGTGCGATGGGTGTGAACAGCGCGTACACCGCGGTCACGGGCTGGTCGACGAGGTAGGCGGCCGGATAGAACCCGGCGGCCGCGGAGGCCGTCACCCGGACCGCCCGGCGGCCGGCCCCGACGGACTCGGCGAGCGAGGGCCGCTTGGGCATCGGGCGTTCCTCTCCGCGCGCCACCCGAGGTCGTCAGCACTCCCAGTGTCGCGCGGCTCCCCCGCCGGCGCAGGGGCAGCCGCCCGTCGCCGGGCGCGGGGCGGGCGTCCGGGTCAGTCGCCGAGCAGGGTCCGGCCGGGCGGCCGCCGGTAGACCTCGCGGTAGAGCGCGGCGAAGCGGCCCGGGTGGAAGAAGCCCCAGCGGGCCGCGACCTCGGTGACCGTCGTCCCGCCGTCGGGGGCCGCGGCCCGGAGCTCCCGGTGGGCGTGGGAGAGCCGCACCTGGCGCAGGTGGGCGAGCGGCGTGGTGTCCAGGTGCCGTCGGAAGGCGTACTGCAGCGCGCGGACGGTGACGTGGGATGCCGCCGCGATGTCGGCGACGGTGATCGCCCGGTCGGCGTGGTCGTCGATGTAGGCCAGCGCCCGGCGCAGGGCGTCGGGATGCCCGTCGCGGCGGTCGGCCGGCGTGGGGTCCGTCAGTGCCGTGTTGGGGAAGGCGTTCAGCACGGTGGCGGCCAGGTGCTGGGCGGCCGTCGACACCACCAGCGGCTGCTCCGTCATGGCCGGTTCGGTCAGCACGTGGTCGCGGACGTAGGTGATCGTCTGCCGCAACTGCTCGGCCGCGGCGGGGGAGTGCGGCCGGTGTCCGGTCAGCCGGACCGGGCCGGTCGCGGCCGGGGCCGCGGTGGCGGCGACCTGGTCGAGCAGGGCCGGCTCCAGCAAGGTGACGTTGTAGCGGGCGCGGCAGACCCGCCCCGCGTAGGACAGCGTCGGCGGCGCGAAGGACACGACGTCCCCGGGGCCGAACGAGTCCTCCACCCCCTGGTAGACGTGGTCCCGGATGGTGCCCTCGTGGACCACGCACAGGCAGATCCGGTTCAGCGGGGTGACGGCGTAGCTCATGTCGAAGTCGAGGTCGATCTCGTCCACGGTGACCGGTCCGAGACCGTTGCGGCTGATCCGCGCCCGGCCGGCGTCCGGTGTGCTGCTGCCGATCCGCATCTTCGCGTAGGCGCGGCTGAGGAAGTCCTCGGTCCGGTCCAGGTCGTCGCTGTCGAACGTCAGCGTGTGCATGGCCCCCGGATCTCCTCGCCCTGGAACGGTGTACGGTCCTTCGGGGCGCGTCTGCCCCATATTTCCTTCACGAAGCCCGCGCGGCCGGCGCACGACCGGATCTTCTTTCGTTGTGGGGACGGTCTTCCCCGGTTCTCTTCGTTTGCCGGATCGCGGCGAGGCGCCGGGCCGCGCAGAGTGGAGCAGAACTGCGTCGTGCGCGTCCCTGTGCACCGGCGCTCCCGGGGCGTGAGGAGGAGAAGCGACCTCGTATGCCGGACCATGACGAACTCGTACAGAAGGTCGCCGCCCTCGAGCAAGAGGTGGACCAGCTGCGCCAGGCCCTGGCCTCGCGCGCCGACATCGACCAGGCGCTGGGCGTGGTGGCGGCGGTGTGCCGGCTGAGCCCCGAGAACAGCTGGGACGTGCTCCGGCAGGTCTCCCAGCACACCAACATCAAGCTGCGCGACGTCGCCCAGCACGTCATGCGCTGGGTGATGAGCGGACGGCTGCCCGAGGAGATCCGTCCCGCGATGCGCGCCGCGGTCCTCAGGACCCGGCACCGGGCACGGCACGGTGCGGCGGGCGGCCCAGGCAGCCCCGGCGCCGGACTGCTCGACCGGGACGCCGGCGACGAGCGGGACCACGGCCGCCGGGCCGCCCGGCCGTCCGCCTCCCAGGACGCGTGAGCCCGCGCCCGCGACCGCCCGCCCCGCCGGGGCCCGGTCGTGCGCGACGGCCGGTCTCTGACATCCTCGACGTCTCGACCGGGACCGGCGGTCCGGCCGTCCGCGACGGGCCGGCCCGGTGCGGCGGCACAGCGCGCAGAGCGGGGGAGCAGCAGTGGCGGAACGAGAGGCCCTGACCGCGGCCGGAACCGCGCTGGTGGTGCGGCGCCGGCCGCCCACACCGCCGGGAGCCGCGGTCCTGGTCCTGCACGGCGGCCGCGAACACGGCCGTGAGCGCTCCCGGCCCTGGCACCCGGCGTCGCTGCGGATGCGTCCCGTCGTGCGGGCGGCGCTGGCCGCGACGGACCGGCGCGACGTGCTGGTCGGCGAGGTCCGCTACCGCTTCCGGGGCTGGAACGACACGGCCGACCCCGTTGCCGACACCGTGCGCGCCCTCGACGAACTGCGCGCGGGCGCGGGCGAAGTGCCGGTGATCCTGGTGGGCCACTCGATGGGCGGCCGGGCGGCGCTGCGGGCGGCCGCCGATCCCTCGGTGCACGCGGTGCTGGCTCTGGCGCCGTGGTGTCCGCCCGGCGAGCCGGCGGGCCATCTCGCCGGGACGAGCGTGGTCGTCCTGCACGGCGACCGCGACCGGGTGACCGACCCCGGCGAGTCCGCCCGCTACGTGCGCCGCGCCCGGGAGGCAGGCGCGCGTGCGGGCCTCGTCCTCGTCCGGGGCGGCGACCACGCGATGCTGCGCCGGGCCGGCGACTGGCATCGCGCCACCGCTTCGGTCGTCGCCCAACTGCTGGAGTCCGACCAGGGTTTGACGGGCCTGGCCGGTGAAGCCTGCGCGGCCGAGGGCCCTTTGCCGTGGTGACGCGGGGCCGTGTCCGGCCGCGCCGCGCGCCGTTCGCAGGACCTCGGTGTCGGCGTTCGCCGTTTCGTCGGGGACAATACGATGATGTCGTCGCCCGTGGCCGGCTTGCCGAGCCGTCAGGCGGCGTCCCGTCAACGCCGGTTCGCCCCGTCGGATCGTCGGCCGTGTCCCCTGTCCGTCCTGCCGCGTCGGCCCGCCCGACCGCCCACGAAAGCAGAGCCTCTCCGGTGATTTCCGCCTTCGACGACACTCCCATCTACCACCGACTCGTCACCGAACGCGGCGACGTGCCCGCCGACGTCCGCGGCGAGGCCGAGCGCATCAAGCGCGACCTCGACCGCGTGATGAGCGCCCCCTCCTCCTTCGCCCAGGGCAGCCTCCCCGCGCAGCGGTCGTTCTTCTCCTGAGGACCCGGCCGGTTCCTCCCGGGAGCGCCGCCGACTTCCTCCGGGTCCACGTCCGAACGTCCGTGCCGCTCACTGCGCGGTGGCGACGCCCACGCCCACGGCGATGAACAGCCAGCCCGTCGTGCGTTCCCAGCGACGCCGCCAGGCGGGCCGCGCCGGCAGTGACCGCAGCCGCGCGGCGACCCGCACCAGCAGCAGCCAGTAGACGACGCCGACGGCGATGTCGAGTCCGCCGAGCAGGAGGACCTCCCGGGCGGGCGCGCCGCCGTGGGGGGTGAACTGGGGCAGGACGCTGAGGAAGAACAGCGCCGCCTTGGGGTTGAGCACGTTCGTCAGGAACCCCTGGACGAAGCTGTCGCGCCGGCCGCCCGGGACGTTCGCCGACGTCCCGGTGCCCGAACCGGTTCCCGCCCCGTCCCGCCGGACGTGCCCCGAGCCGGGCGCCGCGCCGCGCCGGACGCGGGTCTCCGGAGCCGCGCCCTCGCGGCCGCCGGGCGTACGCCGGTCCCCGAGCAGCACCCGTACGCCCAGATACGTGAGATAGGCCGCCCCCGCCAGCCTGACGGCGGTGAAGGCGAACGCCGATCCCGCGGCGAGCGCCGACAGACCCAGGGCCGCCGCGCACATGTGCACGCACAGCCCGGTCTGAGCGCCCAGCGCGGCCGCCCGTCCCAGAGCGGCACGCCGCGCCGCCGCCCTGACGATCACCAGGAAGTCGGGCCCGGGAACCAGATAGGCCAGCAGCACCACACCCAGGAAACCCGCCAGATCGACCGACACCGGCCTGCTCCGTCCCGTGCGCCCCCGCGGACACACCACCGGCCTACCGGGTTCCGCACCGGCCCCGAGTCATGCCCGCGGACCCGTTCCGTCGAGCAAGAGAGTTCCGCACCGGCCCGAGTCATGCCCGCGGATCCGTCCCCGTGCGCGGCTCACCGCCCGCCGGGCCCCCCGTGCGGGCGGGCCGTCCCGCCGTCGGCTCGGCCGCCCGCGCCGAGGAGTCCGGTGGGGCGGAACGGCTCGGCGGCCTCCAGCCGCGGCAGTTCGTGCCGGGCCACGCGCAGGACCAGCGGCGGCAGCACGGCGCGCGTCCCCTGCACCAGGCGCAGCCAGGCGGGGACGTAGACGGCGGTGCGCCGGCGTTCGACGGCCACGGCGAGCCGCCGTGCGACGAACTCCGGCGGATACACGCGCCGGGCGGGCGGCGGCATGTGCGCGCGCAGCTCGCGCAGCACCGCATGGCGGTCGGCGTCCCGGATCATGTCGGTGTCGGCCCAGTTCAGGTAGGCGACCCCGACGGCCACGCCGTGCTGCGCCACCTCGGCCCGCAGCGAGTGCGCGAACGACTCCACCGCCGCCTTCGAGGCGCAGTAGGCGCTCATCAGGGGAGCGGCGCCCATCGAGGCCAGGGAGGCGATCTGCAGGTAGTAGCCGGCCGTGTCCATCAGGTCCGGCAGGAACGTGCGCGCCGTCAGCGCGCTGCCCACCACGTTGACGTCGATGACGCGCCGCCACGAGACCATGTCCGCGTCGGCGAACGGCCCGCCCTCGGCGACGCCCGCGTTGGCGACGACCACGGACGGCGGCCCCAGCCGCGCCCGCACGGCAGCCGCGGCCCGGCCGAGGGCCTCCGCGTCGGTGACGTCGGCCTCCACGGCCAGCGCGGGGCCGGGCAGGGACGCGGCCAGCTTCCGCAACGCCGCCCCCTCGTGCCCGATCAGCGCCAGCCGGGCTCCGCGCCCGGCCAGTTCCCGCGCCTGCGCCGCGCCCAGGCCGCGCGCGGCTCCCGTGATCACGACGGTGCGCTCCTGCAACGGACTCTCGTGCACGGCCTGCTCCGTTCCTCGACGACGGTGGAACCGGTCAGCCGGTGGGGGGCTTCCTCGCACCCGTGCGGTCACGGCGGGCCAGGATCCGCTGGACTTGACTGCGGCCCGGCGGGACACGGCGGCGCAACGCCGCGCGAGCCGCGTTCGCGCCCGGCGCTCCATGGACGCCGCCGCCCGGGTGGGCTCCTGCGGAGGCCAGGTACAGGCCGCGCACGGCGGTCTCGGGGCGGCCGCTGCCGGCCAGCGGCCGGAAGAAGAGCTGCTGGTGGAGCGCGGTCGTGCCGCCGTTGATCGCGCCGCCGTGCAGATTGGCGTCGAGGGACTGCAACGTGGGCGGAGCCAGGACCCGCCGGGCCCGGATAAGGGACCGGAAGCCGGGGGCGAACCGTTCCACCTGCCGTTCGACCCGGTCGGCCATCAGCTCCTGCTCCTTCGCGTCCCAGACGCCCGTCAGCCCCTCGTCCCCGGCGTCGCCCGCGACCTCCTGCGGCACGTGCGTGTAGGCCCAGGCGGACTCGGTGCCGGCGGGGGAGCGCACGGGGTCGGTCGTGGTCATCTGGCCGAACAGCGCGAAGGGGCGGTCGGGGACCCGGTGCATGGCGATCTGGGCGGCGAAGCGGGTCAGCTCGTCGAGCCCGTCCGCCAGGTGCACGGTCCCGGCCCGGTGGGCCGCCTCGGCCTGCCAGGGCACGGGCCCGCCCAGCGCCCAGTCGACCTTGAAGGTCGCGAAGTCCCACTGGAACCGTTCCAGGTCGGCCGACACCTGGGCCGGCAGGTGCTCCGGCTCCAGGAGCGACCCGTACAGCGCCGGGACCGACACGTCGGCCAGCACGGCTCGCCGCGCGGCGAGCGGCTCGCCGTCCGCGGTGCGCACCCCGACCGCGCGCCCGTCGCGGACGACGATCCGGTCCACCCGCTGTCCGCAGCGCAGGACGCCGCCGCGGGAGCGCAGCCGCCGGACCAGGGCCGCCGTCAGCGCGCCGGAGCCGCCGACCGGAGCGGGAAAGCCGTAGCTCTGGCCGAGCATCGACATCAGCCAGCCGAAACCGCCGCTGCCCGCCGCCTCCGGAGCGAGGTCGGCGTGCAGCGCGTTGCCTGCGAGCAGCAGCCGTCCGCCCTCGCCCCCGAACTCCTCCTCGCCCATCCGGCGCACCGGCAGGATGAGCGTGCGGGCCATGCGCAGTCCGCCGGCCGCACGGAGTCGGGCCGCCAGCCGGGCCGTCGCCCGCACCGGCGGGAACGGCGTGAACAGCGCGTCGAGGATGTCCGGCCGCAGTTGCTCCCAGACCTCGTGCAGCCGGCGCCAGGCGTCCCCGTCGCCGGGCCGGAAGGCGTCCAGCGAGTCGGCCGTGACGGCGATCCTGCGGTCCAGGAGCGCGCAGCGCCCGTCGGTGAGGGGGTGGGCCAGGACGCTGGGCGCATGACTCCAGCGCAGGCCGTGCTCGTGCAGGCGCAGAGCGGACAGAACGGGGGAGGACACCGCCAGCGGATAGAACGAGCTGAAGAGATCGTTCACGAACTCCGGGTCCACGGACCGGTCGTGCCGCACCGCGCCCCCGGGCTCGGGCTGCTCCTCCAGGACCTCCACGCTCCAGCCGGCGTCCACCAGGAGGTTGGCCGCGACCAGTCCGTTCGGTCCGGCGCCGATCACCACCGCGTCAGCCATCGCCGCCTCCCCGGGCGAACGGGAGCGCCGTGCCCTTCGGGGACGCTCCGGCCGGTCGGCGCCGGGCCGGCCGACGCGGTAGGTGCGGTCGGTGCGCAACAGCCACCGTGCCTCCTGCGATCGCTGCGGACGAGGTGCGCCGAGTGCCCATATCGGCAGCCGTGAACCCTTTCGCGGTGTAAGGGGCCCGCACCGGGGCACCAGTGGATCTTGAAGGCGGGCTCGTTGTCAGTGCCTTGATGAAGGATGCCCCCAGGTGAGATCAACTCCGGCTCAGCCGGGTAGGCGGTCTCATGTCCCCGTCCAGGAAAGGTCACCGACGATGCCGCTCACCGCCGACCAGCCGCACATCCTCGACGTACGCTCCGCCGCGCGCCGCCCGATGCGCGAGGAGTGGCCGGCCCCCGTCGCCCCGGGACCCGTCGTCGCGGTCGTGGCCGGTGTGCCCCGCCCCCGCGAGGCGCCGCGTCCGGCCCGGCGCACGGCCGCGCCGCTTCCCGCCGCCGCGCCGCGCCGCGCCGGGACCGACGTGCTGCGCATCGTCTCCGACCCGCGTACGCCCGTGTTCGTCACCGAGCACGCCAACGGACGCCGGGTGTACGGCTACTGGCGGCCGCTGGACGCCGAGGGCGGGCGTGGCGGCTGCTACGTGGCGCTGTCGGCCGCCGAATGCGACGAGCTGTACGCGGCCGGCCGGATCACGCTCGGCGAGCCGGTCACGGACCCCGCCAAGACGACCTACCGGGTGCTGCTCGCACGCACCGCGGGCGCGGCGGCCCGCCCCGCGCCCGCTCCCGTCGCGCCGGCCGGAGTGCGGCGGCGCCCGGCGCGAGCGGCCTGATCGGCGCTTCGCGGGGTAGCCGCAGCCCCAGAAGCGGTCGCCCGCCGACGGCGCCGCACACAGACGGCACGGACCGGCCGCGCAGAGCCGCGTACCCGGACCGCGCGCACCGACCAGGGGAGGACCACATGAGCGTCATCCAGCGCATCAAGGAATTCAGCAGGAGCCCTGAGGGGCGGCGCACGATCGAGCAGGTGCGCCGTACCGCGGCCGACCCGCAGCGCCGGGCCCAGGCACGGGGCCTGCTGGCACGACTGCGCACCCGCCGCTGACCGCTTGCGGGGCGACACCGACGAATCCGCCCGCCGTCGTCATGACGGCGGGCGGACTGCTGTCTGCGCGGACCGCTCTCTGCGGGGCGAGTCCGCCCGGTCCGGTTCCGGCGGCGGGCGGACTGCTGCGCGGGGTGTCTGCCGGTCAGGCACCCGTGTGCTGCGGGCTGAAACAGGCCGTGACGGTCTTGCCGTGCGGGCACGGGTGCGCCTCCCAGCTGTCGGCCAGCGCGTCGACGAGGAACATGCCCCGTCCCCCGGCGCGGTCGGTGCTGGGGTCGCGGGGGGCGGGCAGCTCGGCCGACGCGTCGTGGACCGCGATGTGCAGACAGCGGCTGTCCCAGGTCATCACGAGCTGCGCGTCGCTGTGCGCGTGCCGGTGGGCGTTGGTCACCAGTTCGGACACGGTCAGCAGCACGGCGTCGACGGTGTCCGGAGCGGAGGTGGCCCAGCCCAGGGTGTCGAGGTGATGCCGGGCCCAGTCGCGGGCCGTCTTGACCGTGCACTCCAGGGGCAGGGAGCGGGCCCATCCGACTGCCCGCAGCGCTGATCGGTCCATTCCTTGATCCCTCCGAGATAGCGTCCACCGGACCTCCGTCTACCCCGGGACGCCCGCGTGACGCCGCGCCGGACCCGGTCCACCGGCGCAGACGAGACCCCGGACGTCTCCGATGCGTCCGACGCGTCCCATGCGCCCGGCGCGCCCGGGGCGGCTGTCCGGCCGCCGGTTTCCCGGGCAAGGTGGAGACATGACCGTGCTCGCGCTGTTCTTCGCCGTCCTCGGGGCCGCCAGCAACGCGGTGGGCACGGCGTTCCAGCGCAAGGCCGCCTCCACCGTTCCCGAGGGCGGCGGTCTGCGGCTGCTGCGTGCCCTCGTGCGGCGTCCCGCCTGGTCACTCGGCATCGCCGGCGTCATCGGCGCCGCGGTGTTCCAGGCGCTCGCCCTCGTCAACGGGCCCATGGCCCTCGTGCAGCCCGTGTTCATCCTGGAACTGCCGTTCGCCCTGCTGGTGGCCGCGCCCCTGATGCACCGCCGGCTGTCGCCCGAGGCCTGGCGGGCGGTCGCGGCGGCGGTGGCGGGGCTCGCCCTGCTGCTGGCCTCGGCCGCCCCGCACGGCACACGGCAGCAGGCGGCCATGGAGCGGTGGGTCCCGGTCCTGGCGCTCACCCTGGGCGCGATGGCCGCGGCGGTCGCCCTCACCCGGTCCTCCGGGCCGCTCCTGCGGGCCGCCGCGCTCGGCTCGGCCGCGGCGATCGGCAACGCGCTGACCGCCGCCCTCATGAAGTCGTCCACCGGACGCCTCGCCGACGACGGGCTGCCCGCCTTCCTCACCGCCTGGCAGACCTACGGGTTCGCCCTCACCGGCGTGGCGGCGCTCCTGCTGCTGGAGAACGCTCTCCAGGCCGGTCCCCTCACCGCCTCGCAGCCGGCGCTGACCATCGGCGACGCCACGGTCAGCCTCCTGCTGGGCGTCGTCCTGTTCGAGGAGGAGATCCGCTCGGGCTGGTGGCTGCTGCCCGAGGCGCTCGGCGTGCTCCTCATCCTGTGGGGCGTGCTGCGGCTGACCCGCGTGGTGCCCCACCTGTCCGACGTCGTCCGCTGAGCGCGGCCACGGAGCGCGGCCGCGACGCACGTCGCCGGGAGCGTCCACCGGGCACGGCGGCGCGCACCCGGCCGCCGTCACGCCGGATGCGCCACGGCGTCCTTCTGCAGCTCCACCGCCGCCAGCAGGCTCAGCCTCTTCTCCGCCTGGCGCAGCGCCTTCACGGCCGCGATCGAGGCCACGTCCCCCGTGAAGCCGACGGCGGCCAGCCGGGAGCGCACCCAGTCGGCGCGCAGCCGCGCCTCGGTGGCCGCCGCGGTGGCTTCCACCAGGGCGACGGCGCGCTCCAGTCCCGGGCGCTCCTCGGGGGAAGCCCCGGCCAGGGCCTCGCGCAGTGCCGCCGCGACCACGTCCGCGTCCCGGACGACCAGCACGGCGTCCTGCTTCTTGCCGAATCCCGTGAATCCTGTCATGTCGATCATGCTCGGATCCCGGAGTCGTCCCTGCCAAGCGACTTGAGGAGCTTCAGAGCCTTCGTCCCGCGCCGGGAGGCGAGCCGGGCGTGCGGCGGGGTAGGCGGGAGGGAGCAGACCGACGAAGGGATCGTCATGACGACCTATGTGATCACCGTGCCCGGCACCTTCACCGCGGGGATCGAGGACGAGGCGCGCACCCGGCTGAACCGGGCCCTGCGCCCCGGCGACCCGCATCACACGCGCATGGGCGACGCGGAGGACCTCGACGCCCTCACCGTGAACGAGGACGACACGTTCACCATCCGGCTCGCCGTCGAGGCCGACAGCGTTCCCCACGCGGAGGAGGACGCCCGCAGGCTCGCGGACTCCGCCCTGCGGGCGGCGGGCCTCGACGGGAGCGACGCGCCGCTCGGACCGGCGGTGATCACCGGCATCGACTCCGAGATGTGAGCCGTCCGCGCGCTCCCGCCCGCCGACCCCAACGTGCTCGCGTGCAGGTGCAGTTGTGGACCGCCCCTCAGCGACCGCCTCGCCCGTGGGTCAGGCGCTGCCACACCGCGTCCGCCATCGCCGCCTCGCCCTTGGCGTTGGGGTGCGCGGGGGCGGCGGGGGAGGCGGGCTGAAGCGGCTCGATCCACCGGACCGCGGGAGACGTGCACATGTCGTGGCCGACGGTGGGGCCGTAGGTGTCGACGTACTCCGCGCGGTTCAGCAGGGCCACCAGACGGAGCATCAGGTTGAGGTGCTTGCCGGTGTCGCGCAGGTAGGGGAAGTCGCGCGCCGCGAACGGCACCGACGGCGCGCAGCCGCTGCCGTCGTCCGGCAGCAGGTCCGGGTAGCCGACCAGGACGACCCGGGCCCGGGGGGCGCGCTCGTGCACGGCCCGCAGGACCCGCGCGATCTTCGGCGCGGTCTTCGCGATCGTCACGCTGAGCTGGTCGACGCCCGAGACGCTGTAGTGACGACGGCACGGATCCCCGGCCGGGTCCTGCGCGGCCACCTGCGCGCAGGTGGCGATGATGGAGCCGAAGCCGATGTCGTTCCCGCCGATCTGCACCGTGACCAGGTCGCTGCGGCGGTTCACCGCGTCCAGTTGGGGCCCGTTGGCGCCCTGCGGCTTCCACATGTTCTCGGTGGTCGCCCCGCCGCAGCTGACGTCCTTGAACGTGGTGGCGCGAAGCCGGGCGGCCACGAGGGAAGGGTAGTTGTGGTCGGACCGGGCGCAACCTACGTCCACCTGGCGGGGGATGAAGGGGCCGGAGGTGTAGGAGTCCCCGAGTGCCGTGTAGCGCGCCCCGCCGCCCGGCCCGTGCGCGGCGACCGGCGTCGCCGAGGCGGCCACGAGGGCGCAACCCCCCAGCGCTGCCAGCAAGGTGACGCCGTGCCGGCGACGGACCGCCGGTCTTCCCGTTCCTGTTCCGCGTTGCATCGGGTCTCTCCCCCTCGCAGCCCGTGGCCCGCCCGCGACGCCGCCGGTACGGCGGCCGCGACGGTTCGACCGGGCATGTATACCGCCCGGTCGGTCGACGGTGCCAGACTCGGGAGCCAACCCGTTCAGCTCGTCGCAGGGGAACCGGCATGCCCGAGGGATGGCGGTGGGGCAGGACCTTGTTCGCCGGCGGCGCCGCCCACCACGTGCACGGTCGCCCTCCGTACGCTCCGGGCTTCGCCGACGCGCTCGGCACGGACGGCCGGGGCCGGCTCCCCGACGTGGGCTGCGGCCCGGGCGTCGTCCTGCTGCCCATGGCGCGCTTCTTCGACGAGGCGGTAGGCGTCGACCCCGACGAGGCGACGAGGCGACGAGGCGACGAGGACATGCTCGCCGAGACGGTGTCCCCGCTGCTTCCCGCCGGTGCGACCGGGCGCGGGTGGCGACGGCCCGGCCGTAATCCGCTTGACCCGGTCGTGGCGCGACGCTGCACTGTGCGGGGCGCACGAGCCGTGGCGTCCGTGTGTTCCGGGGAGGCGCCGCCAGCCATGGAGATACGTTCCACGACCGACCAGGACCTCGACGTCTTCGTCGACACGCTCCATGCCGCGTTCGGGCGGTTCCCGGAGACCCCGACCGGTGACGGCGGGCTCTGGTGGTCGGCGATCGAGATGGACCGCGGGCTGCTCGCCCTCACCGGGGACGGCCGCCCCGTGGGCACCGCCTGCGCGTACACCTTCGAACTCACCCTCCCCGGCGAGACCCTCGCCCCCTGCGCCGGGGTGAGCGCCGTGGGCGTCCTGCCCACGCACCGTCGCCGTGGCGTGCTCAGCGCCATGATGCGCCATCAGCTCGCCGAGCTGCGGGCGCGCGGGGAGTTCCTCTCCGTGCTGCTGGCCTCCGAGGCCCTGATCTACCGCAGGTTCGGCTACGGCCCGGCGACCTACACCCAGCGGCTGACGGTGCCGCGCCGGCAGGGCGCCCTCGCCGTACCGCCGGTGGGCCGGGCGGACGGCGGCGCCGTCGAACTGATGCGGCGGTCCGCGTGCGTCGACGTCCTGGAAGACGTCTACGACCGGTACCGCCGCGCCCAGCCCGGCGCGCTGTCCCGGCCGCACCGCTGGTGGGCCGTGGGCGCGGGGCAGCCGCCGGTCTCCCCGGCGGCGCGCCACGTCGCCGTCCACCGCGACGCCGACGGCGTCCCCGACGGGTACGCCTCCTACGCGCTCGACGACTCCGAGACCCTCACCGTCGACGAGACCGTCGCCCTCGACGACGCCGTGTTCACCGAGCTGGTCCGGTTCGTCCTCGGGCACGACCTGGTCACCGAGGTGGTGCTCAAGCACTTTCCGCCCGGTCATCCGCTGCGCTGGCAGTTCGCGGACTTCCGTGCGGGCCGGGTGAGCGGCGACACCGACTGGCTCTGGGTGCGGCTGCTGGACGTCCCGCGCGCGCTGACCGCGCGCGGCTGGTTCGCGGACGGCGAACTGGTTCTCGACGTCGACGACCCGTTCCTGGGCGAGCGCGGCCGTTACCTGCTGACGGTCCGCGACGGCAAGGCCGAGTGCGTCCCCACCGACCGCGACCCCGACCTGTCGCTCGATGTGAGCGACCTGGGCTCGGTCTACCTCGGCGGCACCGCCCCGGGCACGCTCGTGCGCGCCGGGCGGATCCGGGCCCACCGCCCGGGCGCGGCCGCCCTCGCCGACGCCCTGTTCCGCTCCGACCGCTCCCCGCACTGTCTGCACTGGTTCTGACGGCGACCAGGGCCGTCCCGGCGGCGGCCCCGGCCGCGGCTCAGGCAGCAGCGGCCGGCGGCGCCGATGACGACCGCGGAACCCAGGGCCGTCCGGGCACCGGGCCCGTCCCGTGCCGGACCACACCCCTCGCGCTGCCGGTTTCCCCGTCACGCGTTCCGGTCCTGTCCCGCCCTGCCTGCTCACGGCCTCGCCGCTTCCGGCCGTCGGCCCTTTCACGGTCTCGCCGCCTCCGGCCGCCGGCCCTTCACGGTCTCGCGCCCTCGGCCGTCCGGACGCCGGGCCCGTCCCGTGCCGGACGGCGCCCCTCCCGCTGCCGGTCCCCGCTCACGCTTTCCGGTCCCGTCCCGCCCGTTCACGGCCTCGCCGCCCCCGGTCGGCTGCCCCTTCACGTCCCCCCGTCGCCGGGACCGCCGGTCCGCTTATGGTCTCGCTGGCCCGGTCGCTTGCCCGGTCGCCGGCTCGCCCCGGCCGCCTGCCCGGTCACGGTCTCGCCGCTTCCGGCCGTCGGCCCGTTCACGGCCTCGCCGTCCCGGCTGTCGGCCCCGGCGGCGGGGAGGGTGTCGTGACCGCGCCGGGCGGGTGTGCGGACGGGTGGGCGGTTTCGGTCCGGGACTCCAGGGCGTGCAGGACGGCGGCCATGTCCTCGCCCCCGTGGCCCTGGGCGACCGTCTCGCCGTACAGGGCGTGGCAGACGTCGAGGAGCGGCGACGCGAGGCCGGCCTCGCGGGCGGCCGCCGCGATCAGCCGGTTGTTCTTCAGGACGTCCGCGGCGGCGGCCTGCACGCTGAAGTCGCGTTCCACGAGCTTAGGACTCTTGATCCGGGACACGGCGCTGGCCATCGGGCCCGCGTCCAGCACGTCGCTCAGCAGCCGCCGGTCGAGCCCGTGCCGTTCGGCGAAGTGGAACGCCTCGGCCAGCCCGGTGACCTGGGTGATCAGGAACAGGTTCACCGAGAACTTCATCAGCAGCGCGCCCGGGACCTGGCCGCAGTCGAACGTCTCCCGGCACAGGGGGGCGAGCAGGGGCCGAACGGCCGCGACGGCGTCGGCGTCGCCCGCGAGCATCCCGACCAGTTCACCGCGTTCGGCCGGGACGCGGGATCCGGAGACCGGGGCCTCGACGTAGCGGCCGCCCGCCGCCCCGATGTCGGTACGCAGGCCGGCCGAGTACTCGGCGGACGTGGTGCCCATGTGGACGACGGTGTGTCCGGCGACGCGGGAGGCGAAGGCGGGGGTGCCGCGTCCGAGGACGTCGTCCACCGCCGTCTCGTCCGCCAGCATCAGGATGACGGTGCCGGCCCGGTCGAAGACCTCGGCGGGGCTCGCCGCGACCTCGGCGCCCAGCGCGCGCAGCGGATCGCACCGGCCGGGCGTGCGGTTCGCCACGACGAGCGGCGTCCCGGCGCGGGCGAGGTTGGCGGCCATGGGCAGGCCCATGACCCCGAGCCCGATGAATCCGACGTGCACGACGCACCGCCCTTCCCGGCTCACGCCCCTCCTCCCGGCTTTCCCGGCTGGTACGGCCGTCCGGTTCGGGGGACTGTCCGGCTCGCGCGCCGTCCGGCCGCGCCCGGCCCGGCGGGCCGTCACGGACGTCGGCGGGCACCGACTATGACAGCGGTCATAGTAGTGCCCTCTATGACCGCAGTCATAGAGTGAGCCGGGTACGAAGCGGTGACGCGACGGTCGGTGGAGGTCGGCGATGGCGGTGTCCGAGCGGGGACCGCGCGAGCGGATGGTGTTCAGCGCCGCCCAGCTGATCCGGCGCGAGGGGGTCGGCGCCACCGGCATGCGCGAGGTCGCCGCCCACGCGGGCGCGCCGCGCGGCTCGCTCCAGCACTACTTCCCCGGCGGCAAGGAACAGCTGGTCAACGAGGCGGTCGGCTGGGCGGGCCGGTACGCGGGCAACCGCGTGGCCCGCTTCCTCGCCGCACTGCCGGAGCCCACGCCGGCCGCGCTGTTCGCGCAGATGGTGCGGCAGTGGACCGACGAGTACGAGTCGGCCGGCTTCGCGGGCGGCTGCCCAGTCGCCGCCGCCGCGGTGGACTGCGCGCAGTCCACCGACTCCACCCGGGAGGCGACGGCCGCCGCGTTCGCCGCCTGGACCGCGCCGGTGGCCCGTGCGCTGACCGGCCTGGGGGTGCCCGAGGAACGGTCCGGCGCGCTCGCCACGCTCATGATCAGCGCCCTGGAGGGGGCGATCCTGATCGCCCGCGCCGAGCGCGACGTCCGCGCCCTGACGACGGTGGCCGCGGAACTGGGCCCTCTCCTGGACGCCGCGGTGCGCGAGCGCCCCTGACACCCGCGCGCGGCGACGGACCGGTCCGGCGCCGGGTGCGCTACCGGAGTCCGGCCACGAACTCCCCCAGCCGGGCGAGCCCTTCGCGCAGGTCGTCCGCCGACGCCGCGTACGACAGGCGGACGTGCGTCTGCGCCGAGTGCACGCCGAAATCCCGGCCCGGGGTCAGGGCGACATGCGCCTCCTGAAGGGCCCGCTCGCAGAACTCCCACGAGGTGAGCCCGGTGCCGGCGACGTCGAAGTAGACGTAGAAGGCGCCGTCGGGCGGGACGGGAACCGGCAGGCCGATCCGCGCCAGGCCGTCCAGGACGAGCGCCCTGCGCTGTGCGAACTCGGCGCGGCGGGCCTCGCACACCGCCAGGGACTCCGCGGTGAAACAGGCCAGAGCGGCATGCTGGGCGGGCGCGGACGCGCAGAGGAAGTAGTTCTGCGCCAGCCGCTCCATCACCGGCACGAGCGCCTCGGGGACGACGCACCAGCCCAGCCGCCAGCCCGTCATGCCGAAGTACTTCGAGAAGCTGTTGACGACGACGGCGTCCGGGTCCGTCGACAGGGCGCTGCGCGGCGGCCGGCCCGCGGCGTCGTGGTCGGCGAGGTCCAGGTAGATCTCGTCGACGAGGCGCCAGGCGTCGCGCTCCCGGGCGATGTCGCAGATCGCGGCGAGTTCACCGGCCGGAACCGAGGTGCCCGTGGGGTTGGACGGGGTGGCGACCATGACGCCGCGCGTGTGCTCCGTCCAGCTCGCCCGCACCGAGGCGGCGTCCAGCTGGAACCGGCTCCCGGCGGTCGCGGGCACCAGGGTGACGCGGGCGCCGAAGCTCTCCATGATCTGCCGGTTGCACGGGTACGACGGATCACCGATGAGCACCTCGTCGCCGGGATCGACCAGCGCGGCGGCGGTCAGCACCAGCGCGGCCGACGCCCCCGCCGTCACGACGATCCGGGCCGGATCGACCTCGACCCCGTGCCGCCCCCCGTAGAACCCGGAGATCGCCCGGCGCAGCGCGGGCAGCCCGAGGGCCTCGGTGTAGGCCATGGGCCGTCCGTCCATGGCCTCGCGCATCGCGCTCAGCACGGCCGGCGGCGCGCCGAAGTCGGGCTCGCCGAGGCTGAGTCTGACGACGTCGTGCCCCCGCGCCCGCAGAGCGGCGGCCTGCTTGCCGAACTCCATGGCGTAGAACGGGGCGACGGCCCGGGCCCGTCGGGAGATCCGTGGAGTGCTCATGCCGCGGCCTCCGGCCCTGTTCCCTGCTGCGTCCGCTCTCGCACGGTTCTCCTTCGGCTCGGGCCTGTGGCTCAGCCGATTATCGGCCGCGCGGACGCGCCGCCCGTCACCAGGCCCCGCTCGCCCCCTCGCTCCCGGGCGCGGCGGGCGGGATGTTCTGGTTCGCGCGGAAGAAGTTGTCCGGGTCGTAGGCGTGTTTGACCTCGGCCAGCCGGTCGTAGTGCCCCCGGTAGGTGGTCCGCACCCGCTCCGGGCTCTCCTGCGCGCCCAGGAAGTTGACGTAGGAGCCGCCCATGGAATGCCCGTGCAGGTCGGCCCAGTAGTCGACGCACCACTGCCGGACCAGGTCGGCGTTGGCCGGGTCGGGGTCGATGCCCCCGATCACACAGGACCACACGGCGTCCCGGTAGGCCCAGGCCGTGTCGTCGCGCCCGACCCGGTGCGCGGCCCCGTCCACCGGGTACAGGTGCATCGTCGACAGGTCGGTGGGCAGGCCCTCGCCGTACCGTCCGTGCACCTCGATCGCCCCGTCGGAGATCGAGTCGAAGAAGTCCCCGCGCCAGTACCACTGCAACCCCGCGGGGATCACCTCGTCGAACATGCTCTGGAGCGCCGGGTACGGCATCGGCGCGGTGAAGTGGAAGGCCGGGGGCGCGGGGTCGTTCACCACGGCGAGCGTCTCCTCCAGCCGCCCGTCCGCCAGGTCGCCCGTGCAGCACCACACGACGGCGCACATCTTGTGCCCGTGGATCGGCTCCGGGAACGGCGGCCCGGGAGGCACCGCCAGCACGGCGAAGAAGCCGCTCACCTCGTCGGGCGCGGCGGGCAGGAACTCCCGGTACCAGCGGAGCACCTCCGCGGTGCGGTCGACCGGCCACAGCGTCACCCCGGCGCCCACCGTGTCCACGGGGTGCAGCCGGAACGTGAACGCCGTGACCACGCCGAAGTTGCCGCCGCCGCCCCGCAGCGCCCAGAACAGGTCGGGGTGCTCCTTCTCGGAGGCGGTGACGAACGAGCCGTCGGCCAGGACGACGTCGGCCGACAGCAGGCTGTCGACGGTCAGTCCGTGCCGGCGGGTCAGATGCCCGTGGCCGCCGCCCAGCGTCAGCCCGCCCACCCCGGTGGTCGACATGATGCCCGCCGGCACGCCGAGGCCGAAGGCGTGCGCCGCGTGGTCGAGGTCGCCCAGCCGGGTGCCGCCGCCCACCTGCGCGGTCCTGGCCTCCGGGTCGACGCGCACCCAGCGCATCGGCGACAGGTCCAGCGTCAGCCCGTCCTCGATCACGCACAGGCCCGGTCCGCTGTGCCCGCCGCCGCGCACCGCGAGGTCCGTGCCGGTCTCCTGCGCGTAGGCCAGCGTCGCGCGCACGTCCCCGACGTCCACGCACCGGGCCACGGCGGCCGGACGCCGGTCGATCATGGCGTTGTAGACGATGCGGGCGTCGTCGTACCCCGCGTCCCCGGGCGCGAGGACCGGCCCCCGCAGCTTCTCCCGCAGACCTTCCAGCGCCGCTCCGTTGTCGCCGCCCATGCCGAACACCCCTGTGACGATGGCGGTGGCGGACGCACGCGCGCGCGATGTCCGGGAGGGTCTCGGTGAGCGGCGCGGCGTCCATGCGCACCTCGGACTGTTGCCGACGGCCGAGGCCGGGGCCTTCGCCGCCAGTCCCAGTGTCCGTCCGGCGGGCGGCGCCCGCACATCGGTCGGCGGCCCGCGGCACGACCCGTCAGAGGGCGCCGGCCCGACCGCCGCCGGGATCGTCGCCGGGTTCCAGGCACAGCACCGGCACGCGCTGGACCGCGTTGTTGGCGAACCCGCCCCGGTTCCAGGCCTGTTCGAGCGGTTGCGTGTTTCCCGCCCCGTCGCGGGCACGGGCGCTCAGCACGTGGGCGCCGGGGACGGCCGACCACGCGTAGGTCCACCGGCGCCAGGCCCAGCGCCGGCCGTGGTCCGGTTCGAGTGCGGCCGCGTCCCACGTCCGCCCGCCGTCCGTGCTCACCTCGACGGACGTCACCGGCGCCCGTCCCGACCAGGCACGGCCCGCCAGCGGGACCGGCCCCGCGCGCACCACGCGGGTGCGGGACATGAAGTCGGGGCAGCCCGGCGGGATCAGCAGCGCCCGGGGAGCGATCAGGGTGACGGGCGCGCCCGGCTCGGCGGGCGTCCGCCTGATCCGGTAGGCGACGGACTGCTGGAAACCGGCGAAGGGAGAGTCGCTCACCTCGACGTCCCGCAGCCACTTCACCTGCGCCATGCCGTACCAGCCCGGCACCACCAGCCGCAGCGGGCTCCCGTGCTGCGGCGGCAGCGGCGCGCCGTTCATCGCGTACGCCACCAGGACCTCCGGAGCGTCGCCCATGGCCACGTCGAGCGGAAGAGCGCGCCGGTAGTCCTGCTCGACGCCGCGCTCCACCCCGTGGTCCGCGCCCGTGAACACGACGTCGACCGCGTCGGACGCGACCCCGGCCTCGTCGAGGAGGAGCCGCAGCGGCACCCCCGTCCAGTCCGCGGTGCCCACGGCCTCCACCAGCCACGGCTGGCTCACCGGGCGGGGCGACAGCAGGGCCCTGCCGTTGCCCGCGCACTCCATCGTCGTACGGACGACGACCGCGGGACGGGCACGCAGCTGCTCGGGGGAGAGGCTGAGGGCGCGGCGCACCCGGCCGCCCACCGTCAGCCGCCAGGCGTCGTCGTCCGGCGCGGCGGGAATGCCGGCGGGGATGTCGTAGTGCGTGAGCACGTAGTGCAGGCCGGGCGGTGTGACGTCGTAGCGCAGGGCCTCCAGCGGCAGGCCGTGGTTGCGCGCGGCCAGCGCCAGCTCGTCCAGCCCGAGGGCCTCGCCCGGCGCGGCCAGCCGGGCGGGCCCGCTCACGTCGGCGAGTCGACGCCTCATGCCCCGATTCTGCTCCCGTCCGGGGACCGGCGCACGCGGCGACCGTCAGGCTGCGTCGACGATGAGGGCGCTGCGCGGCGGCCGCGGCGAAGCGTGCGTCACAGGCTCGCCGCGTGGTCGGGGACGTACGTCCGCAGGTCCCTGGGCGGCCGCTCGTAGCCGGTCGACGCCGGGCGCTCCGGCAGTTCCAGCACCGGCGGCGGCACCTCGCGGTACGGCACGGACGACAGCAGATGGGCGATCATGTTCAGCCGCGCCCGCCGCTTGTCGTCGCTCTCCACGACGTACCAGGGCGCCTCGGAGATGTCGGTGTGCACCATCATCTCGTCCTTGGCCCGGGAGTACGCCTCCCAGTGCGTGATCGACTCCAGGTCCATCGGCGAGAGCTTCCAGCGCCGCAGCGGGTCCTCCAGCCTGCGCCGGAAGCGGTCCTGCTGCTCGGTGTCGCTCACCGAGAACCAGTACTTGCGCAGCAGCACCCCGTCCTCGACCAGCATCCGTTCGAAGAGGGGGCACTGGCGCAGGAAGAGCTGGTGCTCCTCCTTCGTGCAGAAGCCCATCACGTGCTCGACGCCGGCCCGGTTGTACCAGGACCGGTCGAAGAGCACGATCTCACCGGCCGCGGGCAGATGCTCGACGTACCGCTGGAAGTACCACTGGGTGCGCTCGCGTTCGGTCGGCTTCGGCAGCGCCGCGATGCGCGCCACGCGGGGGTTGAGGTGTTCGGCCACCCGCTTGATGGTGCCGCCCTTGCCGGCCGCGTCCCGTCCCTCGAACACGATCACCAGCCGGGTGCCCGACGCCCGCACCCACTCCTGAAGCTTCACCAACTCCGTCTGGAGCCGCAGCAGTTCCTTCTCGTACCGCTTGCGCGGCAGTGTCGCCGCCTTCTTGCCGGCCATGCCGCCTCCACCGTCCGATGACCCTCGGGCCCGCCGACTCCGCAGTTCCCGCCCTGCCCGGACCCGAACACCCGGGCCCGACCACCGGGACGCGAACACCGGGACGCCGAACTCCGGGACGCCACCGTACTGACCGCCGGCGGGCCGCGCATCCTCGCGCGCACGTGATCCGGCCCCGGCCGCGGTGCGCCGTCCGGTTCACGAGGGACGGGCGCGGCCGGGCGGGGTCATGACCCAGCGGATGGCGCGGGTCAGGACCTGCCCGGCCGGGCGCACGGCCAGGCCTTCGACGAGCGGCACGCGGGGCAGCCACAGCATGCCCCGGGCCCAGGGCGGCAGCAGGGCGACGGCGTTCGCGGCCAGGCCGCCGTAGAGGGGCCGTACGGCCAGCGGCACCGGGGGCCGCAGCAGCAGGAACCGTGCCGTGGAGCGGGCCTCGGGGGTGGCGCGCAGCTCCGGCCGGTAGGCGCTCAGACGCTCGGCCAGCTCATGGCGGTCGCGCGGCGGATCGGTCACTCCCAGCGCCTCGGCGACCCGCGCGGTGTCGGCGACGTAGGCGTCGTAGCCGTCGGCGTCCAGGGGAGCGGCTCCGAAGCGTTCGTGGGCGCGCAGGAAGCTGTCCGTCTCGGCGGCGTGCACCCAGCCCAGCAGCCGGGGGTCGGCGGCGTGGTAGGGCACGCCCTCGGCGGTCGTCCCGCGGATCCGCTCGTGGATGCCCCGGACGTGGTCGACCGCGCGCTGGGCGTCCTCGGCGGTGCCGTACGTCGTCACGGCCAGGAAGGTGCTGGTGCGCTGGAGCCGCCCCCACGGGTCGCCCCGGAAACCGGAGTGGCCGGCGACCGCCGCCATGGCGAGCGGGTGCAGGGACTGCAGCAGCAGGGCGCTCAGGCCGCCGATGAACATCGAGGCGTCGCCGTGGACGACGCGGACGGGCCGGTCCGGTCCGAACCACCGCGGGCCCGGGGTGTCGTGGATGCGGGCGCGGTTCGCGGGTCCGTCGGGTCCGGCGACGCGCTGGAACAGGGCCTGCCCCAACTGGTCACGGACGGTGGTCAGCACGGTCGGCCTCCCCTCGGCTGTCTCCTGCGGTCCGGTCTTCCTGCTGTCCGGTGGCGCGATCTTCCGGGGCCGGTCGTCCTGCTGTCCGGGCTCCCGCGCTGCCGTCCCTCCCGCGTTCTGGTCTCCTCCTGTCCAGTGTCCGCGATGCCTGCCCGTATGCGGGCTGCCCGCGGGGCCCCGGCCCCGGACCCGGATCGGGGCGGCCGGACGTTCAGGAGGAGGCTTGCGGCCGGGGGCCCCGGCGCTGGTCGCCGCTGTGGCGGCGGAGCGCCTCGGTGTGCCGGGCGACGTCGTCGACGCGGGCCGCGAGGTCGGGGTGGCCGGACGCCAGATACGCGCGCGTGCCCTGCAACGGGCCGACCAGGGCGGCGGCGTCGTCGGCCGCGAGGGCCGTGCTCAGCTCGCCCAGCGGGGTCCGCGCGGCGGCGGGCAGGTCGGCGAGCGCGGTGATCTGCCCGGCGAGCCGGCGCAGGTCGGCCGCGTTGGCGCGGGCCCACGCCGTGACGGTGCGGTCGGCGGCGCGGCGGTCACGCGTGGCCTGGACCCGCTGTTCGCTCGTGGACCCGGGGTTCCCCGGGCGCACCCGCAGATAGCGGCGTTCGGCGGCCTGCCGGCTGGAGACGCCCAACGGCCGGGCGAGATCCGCCCAGCTGGCCCCGGCGTCGCGGGCCTCCTCGATCAGCCCCGGCTCCCACGCGGCCAACTGGTCGCGCACCTCGCGCAGCATCAGCAGCGCGGCGAGCGCCTGCTCCGAGCCGGTCCCGTCCCCGCCTGGCCGTTCCCCGTCCGGCCGCCCGTCGTCCGGCGTCGTCCGGGCGGTGTGCAGGGCCTCGTGGATCGTGCGGAGCGCCGCGGCGGCCAGGAAGGACGCCGGAGTGACGTCGCGGGCGCGGGCGACGGGCTGATCGTCGGTGGTCATGGGGCCTCCAGCTGTCGTCGCGTCGGCGGGTGTCCGGCGTCATCGTGCCGACGACATTCCGCTTGTCATCACTTCGATGACATGTTACAACGATGGCAGGTGAACCGCATTGGCAGCTACGTGCCTGATCCGAACACTGGAGGTGTCTCCGATGCTTATGCGCACCGACCCGTTCCGTGAGCTCGACCGACTCACCCAGCAGCTCCTGCACACGCCCGGCACCTGGTCGCGGCCGTCGCCGATGCCGATGGACGCCTACCGCGAGGGCGAGGAGTACGTCATCGCCCTGGACCTGCCGGGCGTCTCGCCGGACGCGATCGACGTCGACGTCGAACGGAACATGCTGACCGTCAAGGCCGAACGGCGGCCCGCCGCCCAGGCGGACGGCGTGCAGATGGAGCTGTCCGAGCGGCCCCTGGGCGTGTTCTCCCGCCAGGTGGTGCTGGCAGACACCCTGGACACCGAACACATCAAGGCCGACTACGAGGCGGGTGTGCTCACCCTGCGCATCCCGATCGCCGAGCGCGCCAAGCCCCGCAAGGTCGCCGTCGGCGGCGGCTCCGCGCGCAAGGAGATCAGCGGCTGAGCGGCCCCGCCGACGGCACCGCACCACCCCCTCCCCGACCGTGAGCGACGTCGGCGGCCGACGGGCGAGCCCCGGCCGCCGACGCGCGCACCGCAGACGAGAAAGGCACCCGCGTCACCGATGTCTTCGCTCCAGGAACGCCCGTCCGCCGTCGGCATGACGTTCGAGCAGATGCTGGAAAGAGTGCGGTACGAAGGCGCGTACCCGACCCGCGCCCGGGCCGAGGAGTCCCTGCGCGCCGTACTGGCCGCCCTCGGCCGTCAGATCACCGGCGACGAACGCGTGGAACTCGCCGCCCGGCTCCCGCACCAGGCCGCGCGCCTCTTCACCGCCGAGATCCCCGCCACGGAGAACCTCACCGGCTGGGGCTTCGTCAAGGACCTGGCGTCCCGCACCGGCGGCACGCCCGCCACCACCCGGTGGGACGCCGGCACCGTCCTGCGCGTCGTGGCCCAGCTCGCCGGAGAGGACCTGCTCAGCCGGATCCTCACCCGGCTCCCTGCCGGCTACGCCCTGCTGTTCGGCTGCGCCGAACTGGTCCAGGCGGCCTGAACGGAAGGCAGGGGCCAAGAGCAGGGGCCGAGAGCGGAGGCGGAGTGCAGGGGCGGAGAGCAGGGGCCGAGAGCGCAGGCGACGGGCCTCGAGCGCGACGGCCCTCGTGTGAGGGCGGCGGCGCCCGGACTCAGAACGCGTACCGGATGCGCAGCCAGGGGGCCCGTGCGGCGACCAGCGCACGGAGCCGCTCCACCGCCCGCGCCTTGTCGCCGCCCGCGTAGCGGACGTTCAGCGCGCCGTTCTCCGAGCGTTTGGTCTCCTGGAGGTCCGGCCGCCACAGGACCTCCTCGGCCCGCGGATGCCAGCCCAGGTTGACCTCGTGCAGTTCCCGGTTGTGCGTCAGCATGATCACCTCGGCGGCGGCCTGCCGCTTCACCCGGTCGGGCAGGACGTCGTCGAGATGGCCGAGGAGCTCCGCCCACGCTTCCTCCCAGCCCGGACGCACGACGACGGGGGAGAGGTTGAAGTGCACCTCGTACCCCGCGTCCAGGAAGTCGGCGGCGGCGGCGATCCGGTCGGCGACCGGTGAGGTCCGCAGGTCCAGCAGCCGGGAGTCCTCCGGGGGCATGACGGAGAAGCGGACGCGGGTGCGGCCGCGCGGGTCGAGGGCCAGCAGGTCGGGATTGACGAACTTGGTCGCGAAGGACGCCTTCGCGGTCGGCCACTGACGGAAGGCGTGCACGAGATCCGCGGTGTTGTCGCAGATCAGCGCGTCCACCGAGCAGTCGCCGTTCTCGCCGACGTCGTACACCCAGGCCTGCGGGTCGCACTGGTTGGGCTCGGTCTTGGGGCCCTGCCGGGCGATGTGCCGGCCGATGTGGGCGATGATCCGGTCGATGTTGGTGAAGACGGTGACGGGGTTGGCGTACCCCTTGCGGCGCGGCACGTAGCAGTAGGCGCAGGCCATGGCGCAGCCGTTGGAGGCCCCCGGCGCGATCCAGTCCGCCGACCGGCCGTTGGGACGGGTGCGCGGTGACTTGCGTTCGCCGAGGACGAGCGTCTCGCCCTTGACGCGCACCCACCGCGCGACGTTGCCCTCGTTGCCGTGCAGCCCGGGGATGCCCCAGTGCGACTCGACCTCGATCACCCGCGCCCCGGGGAACCGGGCGATGATCTGCCGGCCGCGCGGGGACGCCGCTGCCGCCGGTTCGGCGTGGATCTCCCGCACGGGCAGCAGACGGCGCGCGGCGTCGGAGTCGCGGAAGGACGGCCCGGCGGGGGTGCGGGCCGCGGGCTCGGAACCCAGGGCGTCGAGCCCGAACAGGGCGTCGGGATCGCGGTCCGGGCCGGTGGACGGGCGTCGCATGAACGTTCCGATGGGTCGCAGGGGGTCTGACCGGGCCGAAGGCGGATGAACCGCCCTTTCACTGTACGGGCCCGCCGCTCCTCGGGAGGGCGGGGACGGCGGACCGCCCCGCCTCCGCGGACGCGTGCCGCCCGACGCCCGAGCCCTCTGCGGTGGAGCGGCCGGGCTTCCAGGAGGCCGCCGGGACCGCCGGGACCGACGGCCGTCCCCGTGCGGACGCGTCGGGGCGCGTCCGGACCGTCGCGTGCGCGTTCCGGACGGGTCGGCGGGCGGCAGGACGGGTCAGTGGGCGGCCGCGCTGTGCTGCCGGGAGCGGTCCGGCCGCGCGGAGCGGTCCTGCTTCCGGCAGACGTCGTCCAGCCGGGCCAGCATCGCACGGTGCCGCAGCTGGATCAGGGCCTCGGTGCCCGCGTTGTGGAACCGCCCGCCCGCGCCCTGCAACGGATGTTCGTCGACGATGACCAGGCAGTGATCGCCCCAGGGCCGCAGCTCGACGGCGATTCGCGCCGTGCCCAGCGCGCCCGCGTGCGCCTCCAGCTCCAGCTCCGAACCCTCCACGCAGTGCCGGACGACGGTCTCGTTCGTCAGCCGGAGCGGGCCGAGGCGCACCTCGAAGCCGATCGCCGCACCGACCTGCGGCCACTGTCCCCGCACGGGCTCGGAGGACGCCGTCCCCACCACCCACTCCGCATAGAGGTTGCCGTCCGAGAGGACGTCCCACACGGTCTGCGGACTCACCTTGATCAGACGATGCCGTACCGCCACGCCACACCTCCAGGACAGGTAAACGGTCCACTGCCAAGTGCCCGGACCGGCGAAGACCAACCAGGACACAGCGGACCTGTCCCTCTCCCGGGCGAAAACCCGCGAAAGGGCACGGTGGCGCCGGCCCCCTGGCGCTGACGGCGGCCGCCGCCCCGGCCTCCGCCTCCGCCCGGCCCGCTGCTTCCCGCCGGCACGGTGATTCCGCCGCGGCGGGGTAAAGGGACGTCGAGCGGCCGCCCCCCGACGCGGCCGCTCTCCCCGCAGAAGGAGTGAGCATGACCGACGACGCCTACCTGTTCCTGCTCGACGACGCGACCACGGCGCTCGGCGTCTCTCCGGCCGCCGTCGGCGACCTCGCCTGCATGGACACCCCCGCCGTGCGGGCCTGGCTCGCCGCGCAGGGCAGCTCGGCGACCTCCCCGCTCCTGCGGCTGCTTCCGCCGGAGGAGCGGGGGGCCGTCCCCGAGGGTGCGGAGCGCCTGCCGGTCCCGCTGAGCGAGGAGGAGCTGTCCCGGGTGCGCCGTCAGGGGGCCCCGGCGGCGCTCGCGGAGGTGGAGGAGGAACTCCTCGCCTACCGGGACTGCGCCGACGGCAGGGACGGCCTGATCGGGCGGGCGCTGGCCGCGGGCGTGCCGCCGCACCGCGTGGTGGAGCTGACCGGAGTGGATCCCACGACGGTGACGGCGGCCACCGGCCGGTGACACCGGCCCGGCGGCGACGCCGGCACCGCGGTGTCACGTGACCCGGTCCGGTTCGCCGCCCGCCGCCGCCGGTAGCCTCGGCCACCATGACCGTCGTGCGTTCCGTGTCCCTGTTCGTCGTCGCCGCCCTGTTCGAGATCGGCGGCGCCTGGATGATGTGGCAGGGCATCCGCGAGCACAGGGGCTGGGCGTGGGTCGGCGCCGGCGTGGTCGCCCTGGGTCTGTACGGCGCCGTCGCCACCCTGCAGTCCGACGACCACTTCGGACGCATCCTCGCCGCCTACGGCGGGATCTTCGTCGCGGGCTCGATCGCCTGGGGCATGATCGCCGACGGCTACCGCCCGGACCGCTGGGACGTGACCGGGGCGCTGGTCTGCCTCGCCGGCATGGCCGTCATCATGTACGCGCCCCGCGGCCGCTGACGCTCAGCCGGTGGCCGCGGATGAACGTCCGGCCAGTCGGCCGCCGAGGGCACCGCCGCGCTCGATGGGGGACGCCTGGGAGTGCGCGGGCGGTCACCGGCCCGACGGGATCAGAGCCCGGTGACCTTGGCGCTCGCCGACAGCTCGTACACCAGCGTGACCGTGCGCCGGCCGCCCGGTGGCAGGACGACGTTCCAGCGGGCGATGCCGTCGGCGTCGACCTCGTCGGGAACCGGTGAACAGGCGTCCTCCCGAACCCGCGTCTGCACCGCCGAGACCTCCGACACCGGGATCCGCTCGCGCAGGACGACCGTCTGGTCGCCGTGCTCGCCGGGGGTGGAGAACCGGGACAGATGCAGCCGCACCGTGCGGGTGACGAGGGTCCGCTGGGTGATCGTCGAGGTGTCGCGGATCTCCTCGGTCCGCCGGACGACCCGGTGGTCGTCGCGACTGCCGAAGGCGAGTTCCGCGGCCGCCCCCGGGGCGGTGAACTCCAGCGCGCCGCGGCCGCTGTACCCGCTGCGGAGGACCAGGTCGACGGGCCCGGCGAGGAGCGCGTGGCCCGACCGGTTGTCGAACCGCACCACCTGGGTGACCAGCGGGGACAGCTCGGGCGCGCAGGCGTACTCGGTGCCCGCGGTCGTGGTGAAGGCCGACAGCGGCACCCGGTGGGCGCGTCCGTCGGCCGGCACCGAGACCGGCGCGGGGGCGTGCAGCACCCGGACCTCGCCGCCGTCGTCCACCCCCGGCAGGCCGAGCACCGGGGCCGGGCCCAGGTCCGCGACGTCCTCCTCGCGCACTTCCACGTCGACCGTGCGGCGTTCCGCCGAGGAGCGGTCCTGGAGCGTCAGGCGGTCCTCGCCGAGCCGGGGCGGCTCGGCCGCCAGCGCGGAGCGCGCCGTCGACAGCGTCAGCCGGACGTCCGACCAGTCCTCGCCGGTGCGTTGCCACACCATCGCGTCGGTCTCCAGCGTGAGGGCGTCGCCGTCGAGCACGGCCCGGTACGCGGGCCGCCACAGCGCGCACGGAGTGAGGTGGCTGAGCCGCAGCCCGGCCGGACCGGCGGCCGCGGCCTCGACGGTCAGCTCGACGTGGCCGATCAGCTCGGCCGGCTCCTCCCCGGCGAGGTCCACGGCCCGCTGGAGCTCGCCCAGTTCGGCCTGCACGGTCGCCGACTCGGCCTCCACGGCGCGCAGTCGCTCACCATGGGAGTCGCGTTCGGCGTCCACCCGGTCGAGTTCGCGATGCCAGCGGGGACCCTCGCTCTCCCCGGAGCCCGCGCCCTCGCCGATCTCCCGCAGCAGGTCCGCGGCGAGACGGCCGAGCACGTCCAGACGCGTCCGCAGCCGGTCGCGCCGCCGGCTCAGGGCCTCCAGCTCCGCTTCGAGGAACCTCATCCGGCGGTGCGGCGCGGAGTCCTCGTCGGTCGGCAGGGGGCCGCGCGGCTGCCACGTGCGCACGATCCGCACGTCGAGCACGGTCGCCGCGCCGGACGCGGTCAGTTCGGCGTGCAGCGTTCGGTCGACGGCCAGTGCGCTGACCGGCCCCAGACGCAGGCGCTGGACCCCGGCCTCCAGGACGAGCCGGGCGGTGCGTTCGACGTGGGCGCGGTCCTCCAGGCAGGTGACGGCGGTGACGGGGAGCGGGATCGGCTGCGGTGCCGTGGACATGGGTGGTGTCAGCTCCTGCGGTTGCCGCCGGCCAGAGCCTTGGCGGTCGGGATGCGGATCTCGTAGCCGCCGTCGAGGACGGTGGTGCCGCCGGCGGGCAGCTCCACCCGCCAGACGCGGGTGCCGGGGGCGTGCTGCTCCGTGCCGGCGTCGTCGCGGGGCGCCGACCAGTCGGCGTGCTCCTCGACGCGCACGTCCGCGTCGGACGTCACGGGGACGCGCTCACGGACCTCCACGGTGACCGGTCCGGCGAGGCGGTTGGCCAGTTCCACGTGGACGCGGTGATCGAGCACCGTGGTGGAGTTGCGCAGTCCCGACGTCGACTCGTGCATCGTGGTGCGCCGGGTGACCCTGATGCCCTCCGCCGGGCCGAGCCCCACCCGGCAGACACCGCCGGGGGCGAGCGTGGGCAGCGCGGCGGTCAGCGCGAAGTCGTCGCCGACGACGACCTCCACCGGTCCGGCCAGCAGCGCCTGGCCGGTGGCGTGCGACAGCACCAGCGTGCCGTACACCGTCTGCTCCACGGACGGCACGCAGACGTACTCGGTGCGCAGGCCGACGGGGATCTCGCCGACGGTGACGGTGTGCCAGGCGCCGTCCGAGGGGATGTCGGCGCGGGCGACGGCGTCGAAGCGGTGGTCGAAGGACCCGGCGGACACGCGGGGCGGCACCGCGTGACCGGGCAGCGGCAGCGCGGCCACCGCCTCGGCACGGCGGCGGTACTCGGCCGCCACCGGGTCGTACGGGACGTCGGGGAACAGCCGGCCCCGCCGGCCGCCCTGCTCGTCGGGGCCGCTCAGGACGAGCGCCGGGTAGTCCAGCTCGGCGCCGCTCGGCCGCGGCGGACCGACCGCCGGCGAAGGCGCGGTCGGCGGCGGCGTCGAACCGGGCGCGGCGGCCGCGGGGGACCGCGGCGTCATCGGGCGGGCCGAGGCCATGGGGGCCATGGCGACGGTGGGCGGCGGCATCATGCCGGCGGACCGCTGACGCGCCCCGCCGGCCGGCCCGGAAGCGGCCGGGGCGGGGGGAGCGGAGCCGTAGGCCTGCGGCTGGACGCCGCCGGGAAACGGCGGGGGCGGCGGAGCGCCGTGAGCCGCGGCCTGCCCGTGACCTCCGGCCACCCCGTAACCCCCGGTCTCTCCGTGACCGGTGGTCTCGCCGTAGCCGCCCGAGTCCTCGGCGGGGCCCGCGCCGACCGCCAGGGGTCGGCCCTTGGCCATCCCCCCGACGGCCCTGGGGGCACCGGCGCCGTAGGGGCGGGGGCCGGTCGCGTCGTATCCGGCGAACAGGTCGGCCAGGCCGGTCGGCGGCTCGCGCCAGCCGGACGGCGCGGGGGAGGGCTGACGGCGTCCGATCCGCATCGAGCGCAGCCGGGGAAGATCGGTGCGGCGCCGCAGGTCCGCGGTGGCCAGGGCGATGCGCACGCCCGTCCAGTCCTCGCCGGTGCGCTGCGCGACGGAGGCCCGCAGCACCAGACGGCCGCCGTCCTCGCCGTGGCGGTGGGTGAGCCGGTAGGCCGGAGCCCACACGGCGCCCGGCACCGCGTACTCGATCTCCACCTCCACCTCGCCGCCTTCCCGGGCCGCCGACGGCTCCGCCGTCTCCGCGGTGGCCGGTCCGGCCAAGACGTCGAAGGTCAGGACCGCCGAGACCGTCGTCAGCACAGGCGAGGACGGTGCGTCGGTGGACGCGCGGTCGAGCCGGTCGGAGGCGACCATGAACGCGTGCTCGGCGACCTCGAGGTCCCGCTCCAGTTCGACGAGACGGGTGTGCAGCGCGGTCAGCCGCTCGTCGACGAAGTCGGCGAGGCCCAGCCACGCGTCCACGGGGGTGCGGCGGTGCGGGTCCTCCCGTCGGCGGGCGGGGGGTACCGGACGCACGGCGCCGATCTCCTTGATCAGACCCAGTTGCCGGTCCCGGCGGCCCTGGGCCGCCGCCCACTCGTCGCGCCGCCGCTCCACCTCGCGTCGCAGCGCGTCGGACGCCGCCTCGTCGAGGGGCTCGGCCTCGACCTCCACGCGTGCCTCGACGACGCGTGCCGCGCGGGCCCCGGTGACACGGGCCCGCAGCGATCCCGGGTCCATCGTGCGCGGCAGTCCCGTCACCCGCACCCGGCCGTCCGGCGGCACGCTGCCGCGGGCCAGCCGCCGGCAGAGCGCCCCCTGCGCGTACACCACGACCTCGTCGAGGGCCGACCCCCACCGCTGTGCCGTCTCCGCCGTCATGTGCTCCGTCCCCCGTCAAGCCGGTTGGAGGTGAAGCCTACTTGCGGCCCGTCCGCCGTGCGCGGGTGGAACCCCGTGGGGCGCGGCCCGCGACGCGGCGACGGGGCGGGGCTCAGCCGGCGCGCAGACCCCGGTCGGCGAAGGCGATGAGCCATTCGAAGCTCTCGTCCACGTCGGCCTTCCACTGGAAGCCGCCCGCCGCCTGCAAGGTGGCGAAGCCGTGGAAGAGGCTGCGCAGCATGCGCAGGGCGTGGTCCACGTCGGATTCCGCGACCTCGTAGCCGCGCAGGACGGCCGTGAACGCGTCCAGCAGCCGCGCGCCCCCGGCGGCCAGCGGGTCGTCCGGCCCGGACGGTTCCATGCCGATGGTGGCGGCGTACCGGCCGGGGTGCTCCACGACGAAGGCGCGGAAGGCGCGGGCCGCGGCCGCGAGCGCGTCACGGCCCGCGCGTCCCTGGACCGCGACGCCGACGGCGTCCGCGGCCTGACCCAGCGCCAGGGCCGCGATGCGGCGGTTGAGGTCCTCCTGACCGCCGACGTGCTTGTACAGGGAGGGGGTGCGCACGCCGAGCCGTTCGGCCAGCAGGCCCATCGTCAGCCGGTCGAAGCCCGTCTCGTCGGCCAGGTCCGCGCCGGCCGCGACCACGGCGGCCGGGTCCAGGCCCGCCCTAGGCACGGGCGGCCTCCGACCGCAGGAAGGCGAGCACCAGGGAGGCCACCCGGTCGGGGAACTGGTCGTGCGGGTAGTGCCCCGCGCCCTCGATCATCTTGAGGCGGCCGAGGCCCGACGGCAGCGCGTCGACGACCGCCGCGCCCTCGGCGTGCGGGTCGGCCCAGTCCGGGTCGAGCGTGCCCATCACGACCAGTACCGGGGAGCGGACGTCGCCGAGCCGGGCGCCGGCGTCGGTGGGAGCGCTGCGGCCCATGGCCTGCATGGCCTTCATCCGGCCCGGCTCGCGCAGCCGGGACTCGATGAGGCCGAGCCGCTCGGTCCAGTCGGCCGGCCGGACGCCGGGGTAGGCCAGGCCGAGGTACGAGCGCCACAGCGGCACGCTGCCGAGGAGGCCCGCGCCGACCAGCCGCAGCATGCCCTGCCGGAAGCGCCTGACCCGCAGATCGTCCAGGCGCGGCGACTGCTTGCGGGTGAAGGGCGCCAGCTCGACGACTCCGGTGATCAGGGAGGGCTCCATCGCCGCGGCGATGGTGGCGGCGCCGCCGGACACCGAGTGGCCGACGAGGACGGCCGGGCCGCCCAGCCGGCGGACGACGGCGAGCAGATCGCCCGCGATGGCGGTGCGGCTCCAGTCCGGCCAGTCGACGCTCGACTCGCCGCAGCCGCGCAGGTCGACGGCGGCGACCCGGTAGCCCGCCGCGACGAGCGCGGGGACGACGGCACGGTAGGCGGCGCGGCTGTCGCCCATGCCGTGGGCGAGCACGACGAGCGGTCCGGACCCCGCCACCTCGTACGCGATGGTGCCGCCGTCGACGGCCAGGTACTCGGTCATGGCTTCCCCAGTTGTTCGGCTAATGTTGTTAGCCAAAAGCTAATTGCATTAGCCGCTTGGGTCAACGGCGGGGTTCCCGCCGGGTGTCGGCCGGGTCCCCGCGGGGCGGCGGGCGGACCTCGGTAGGGTGGCGCCCGAGCCTCGGGCGGTCGGTCCTCCCGGAGAAAATCTGTAGTGGCCGGAGTAGACATGGGCTCGCTGCAGGGCTAGAGTTTCTGACGTACCAGAAAAGTCGAAGAAAGACGGCGCGACGGGCACGAGGCCGCCGCGCGGGAAGTTCCAGCAGAACGCGGTCCCTCGCGGGCCGTGAGCAGTACCCGCGGTATCCAGCAGTGCAACCGAGTAACCGAAGGTAAGGAGCGCACGCCATCAGGATCGCCCGGGCGAGGAAGCAGTCCGCCCGGGTACCGCAGGCCCCGATTGGAAGGTGGTCCCCGGTCACGCATCCGCGATCCCCGCAGCCGCACCTCTCCGGGTGCACCCTGCGGAACAGAATTCCGGCGCAGTCAGCCGGCAGATGGTGTTGAAGGCTCGGGGCCCGGGTGCCGGCATGGCGCCCGGGCCCCCCGACGCGTCTTGTGGAAGAAGAGGTCTATGCCCCCTCGCAGTACCCCCTCCGTCGCCCCTCTCGATGACGACGACTATCCCGCCTACACCATGGGCCGGGCCGCCGAGATGCTCGGCACCACCCCCGCCTTCCTCCGCGCCCTCGGCGAACACCGGCTGATCACCCCCCTGCGCTCCGAAGGCGGCCACCGCCGCTACTCCCGCTACCAGTTGCGGGTGGCGGGCCGCGCCCGCGAACTCGTCGACCAGGGCACCCCGATCGAGGCCGCCTGCCGCATCGTCATCCTCGAGGACCAGCTCGAAGAGGCCCAGCGCATCAACGACGAACTGCGCGCCCAGGACGGCGACCCGAGCCCGACGGGCTCGACCGTGTCCACCTCCTCTCCCTGATCGGCCGGCGGGCGCGGCTCCCGCCTCCGGCCGCGGGCTCCCGCACGGGCACCCGCCGCCGGGGCCGATGCGGGGGCGTAGGGAGCATCCCGGCCCGACATTGCACGGGGCCCACGGATGAGGGATTCGCCGACCGGCCGAACCCTCCGCGACCTGCGCTCCGTGCACCCCGTGCGGCTCCCGCCGTCGGCGGCGGCTCCTTGCTGTGCACCAGCTGGATCAGGGTGCCGCAGGTGTCGTCCAGCACCGCGCTGGTGACCGGGCCCGTCCCCAGCGGCTCCTGGGCGAAGCGCACCTGCCTATCAGCCGACGCCAGACGCCCGACGCCCCACGCACAGGTGACGGGGCGCGGCGCGCCCGGCCCGCGGGCTCACCCCGCGGTCACGGGCTCGCCGCCCTCACGGGAGCCCGCACGGCTCTCACGGGCTCTCGTCCGGCCTGCGGCCCCAGGCGGTGAGCATGCCGGCCGACAGCGCCGCGCAGTCCGCGGAGTCCAGGTACCGGATCGCCGCGTCGACGCCGGCGTCGTCGACCACCCCCGTGGAGGTCATCGCCGTCCTGCCGCGCTCCCAGGTGTCCGCCCAGAAGCGGCTGAGGGGACTGCCCGGCGTCAGCGGCGGCACGTGGATCTCGGCGGCGACGGAGACCAGCCCCGCTCCCCGCAGCAGCCGCGGGTACGACGGCACCCGGGAGACGTCGGTGCCGATGGTGGCCCGCAGCCCCTGCCACATCGCCCGCATGGCCGTGCTGTACGGCGTGCCCGGCGTCAGGTCGCTCGTCAGGTCGACGGCGTCGCTGAGCACCAACAGGCCTCCGGGCGCCACGAGTTCGGCCAGCGTGCCGAGCAGACGGTCGCGTGCGGGCAGGTGCATCAGCACGAAGCGGGCGTGGACGAGGGAGAACCGGCCCGGCACGGACTCCGGTTCGGTGATGTCGGCTTCCAGCACGTCGAGACCGGGCGTCGGCCGGGCGTCGAGGAAGCGCGTGTCGCGGTCGACGGCGAGCACGCTCGCCACCCCCGCCTCCTCCAGCAGCCGACGGGAGACCGTGCCGGTGCCCGCGCCCACGTCCAGGCAGCGCCAGCCCGGGCCGGCCCCGAGCGCCCGCAGCCGCCCCATGGTGATGTCGTCGTAGGCGAGCGCGCCGAAGTCGATGCGCTCGCCCTCGCCCGCCTGCTCCGGACGGAAGACGGCCTCGCCGTACCGGCCGCCGCCCGGCGGGTCCCCGCGCCGGCCGGCGCTCACGACGCGGCCCGCGGGCCGCGGCCGTCCCCGGCGCGCCCGCCGGACCGTCCCCCCGGGGACGCCGACGGCGGGTCGCCGGGCAGGCGACCGGCGAAGGAGTCGTCGGGAGGCGGAGTGTCGACGGGCGGTGCGTCGACGGGCGGGGCGGCGGAAGGCGGGGCGGCGGACACTCGCATGGCGGACCTCTTCACGCGGTCGGGCGGTACCGGGGCGGGGCCCCTCCCGGGCCGCCGCCCCGGCGATCCTTCACGAGCGGTCGCCCGGACGTCCGAGGCGCGCCGCGCCTGGGCCGATCGGCCCTGCGGCCTTCCGGCCCGCGGCGCGGCGCCGGGCGTCCGCCGCGGGGCGCGCGACGTCAGCAGGTGGGGACGTCGGAGAGCCAGGCCGGGCCCTTGATGTAGATGTTCGTCAGCCAGGAACCGTCGGTCAGCTTCGACCAGGCGTCGTTGGTGTAGCCCTCAGCCGTCACCTCCTGGGCGTGCCGCTGGCACACCACGTTGACCGTCGTCGGCTGCGCGAAGTAGTCGACGACCGCGGCGTTGACGTTCGGCTCGCCGTGGGTGCGCACCCCGGTGCCCCAGGTCTGGTGCGCCTTGCTGCCACCGGACGGCGGCGGGGTGCTGCTGCCGCCGCAGTCCGGGACGCCGGGCAGCTCGGCCGGGCCCTTGATGTAGATGTTCGTCAGCCACGAGCCGTCGGCCAGCTTCGACCAGATGTCGTTGGTGTAGCCCTCGGCGGACACCGTCTCCGCGTGCTCCTGGCACTGCACCGACACCTGGGTCGGACCGGCGAAGGTGTCCACCACCGAGGAGCGCACACTCGGCGTGGAGTGGGTGCGCACCCCCGTGCCCCATGTCTCGAAGGTCGTGCCGCCGTCCGCGGGCGGCGGGGTCGGCGTGCCCGAGCCGTTGATCCGGACGGCGCCGGCGTAGTCGTCGCCCGTGCGGACCGGCGCGACGCGGATGTGCGTGCCCGACTCGTACGCCTCGACCATCTGCCCGCCGCCCAGGTACATGGCGACGTGGTGGATGTGCCCGGCGCCCCAGAACATCAGGTCGCCCGGCAGCAGCGGCGCGGTCCCCTGGGCGGCGGAGAACCGGGCCGAGGCCTGCGAGCTGTGGAACTGGTCGTTCGACGTGCCGTTGAGCAGGTCCTTGCCGGTCGCCCGGTAGTAGGCGTATCGCATCAGACCGGAGCAGTCGAAGCCCTTGCGCTCGTTGTCGTGCGCGCTGTCGGGGTCGGAGCCGTCGTAGTAGCCGTAGGTGGCGCCCGGAGTGGCGCCGTGGCCGCCGCCCCAGCTGTACCAGACGCCGATCTGGGAGCAGGCCGCGGTCACGGCGGCCTGCGCGGTGGCCGTCGCCCCCGGCGCGAGGACGGCGCAGGAGGCGGCGGGCGCGGCGTGCGCCGGGGCGGAGAGGAACGCGGAGAGGGCCAGGACCGAGGCGCCCAGGATCGCGCCGCCGGCCCGGCGGCGCGTGCTGGTGATCTTCAAGGGACTCTTCCTTCGTCGACGTGACGTCACCGGTGAGGGCGGTGACGGCAAAGAGGAACGGGCGTGCCGCACCCACCCCCGTGGGATGCGGCACACGGCCCGAGGACGATCGATGCCCGTGGACAACGACGCCGGTGGACAAGGACGTTGGTGGACAACGACGCCGGTGGATGTACGGCGTGAGCGGATGGGTGCGGTGGGGGCGCGGTCAGCGGACGAGCGCCGCGCGCATCTTGGCGAGGCCGCGCATGCGGTTGCGCTGCACCGTGCCGCGGTGCGCGCCGAGCCGCTGCGCGGCGGTGTCGTGGCTGAGGCCCTCCAGATCCACCAGGATCACCGCGGCGGCCTCCTTCTCGGACAGCACGCTCAACAGCGAGAGCGCCGTCACGGAGGCCTCGTAGACGCCGAGCCCGCCGTCCCAGCCGGACTCGGGCAGCCGGTCGGTGGTGTGTTCACGCCGGGAGGGCCGGGTCCACGAGTCGCGCAGCAGGTTGGCCGCGACGGCGCAGGTGTAGGCGTACGGATGCTGCTGCTGGGTCAGGCTCTGGGCGCGGGCCCGCCGGGAGAGCCGCAGATACGTCTCCTGGAGCAGGTCGTCGGCGTCGTGCGGATTGCCCGTCAGCGCCAGGAGCCGCCTGCGCAGCCTCGGCATGTCGGCCGTGAAGGAGGCGTCGAACTCGCCCGGGCTCATCCCGTCGTCGTCCGCGCGCGGTGGCGGCGGACAGGACGCGTTGCTGATCTCCACTTCTTCTCCCCGTCGTTCAGATGTGGTCGGTGCTGCGCCGTGCCCGCGGTGGTCAGGCCGTCGGGCGGGGCGGGGCGGCCGGTCCGTAGCGGGCGGCCGGGGCGTCGACGAGCAGCGCCCAGTACCGGTCGCCGTAGGACCAGTGCCACCATTCGGTGGGGTAGTTGACGAACCCGGACGACGTCAGCGCCCGGGCCATCAACGACCGGTTGGCACGCGCCTCGGCGGTGATGCCGGGCGCTGCGGTGCGACAGGCTCCCGCGCTCTCCTCCGGGGTCGCGTTGACCTCCGTGCCCAGCGGCAGTTCACGGCCGTCCCGGTCGCACAGCGTCAGGTCGACCGCTCCGCCGCTGACGTGCGGTGCGACCTCCGGAGGGGAGATGTAGGCGCTCGCCAGCTCCCGTATCCGCTCGGGCGACGCGCCGGGATGCGTCCGTCGCATCGTCGCCGCGTACTGCTCGAAGTAGCGCCGCTGGAGCTCCGGCGGCCGGTATCCCTCGACCACCAGGAACCGCACCCCGGCCGGCAGCAGCCGCTGGGCCCGCACGAGCCGCCGCAGCACGCCCGACCGCAGATGGGCGTAACTGCCCTGGTCGTCGGCCTGGCGTCGGTCGAGCCGCAGGCCGGCGCCGGCGCTGCCGCGCAGGTCGACGAGCGGCTCACCGCACTCGTCCTGTGCGACCCCGGCGACCCGCGGGTCCGAGAGCGTGATGATGTCTGTCACGGGAGAAGAGTCCCGCGGGCCGCTGCAAATGCTCTGCAGGTTGCCTGCAAGCAGCCGACCAGGCCTTTTGCAGCGCGGCCGGGCCGACGCCCGGACCGGTGCCGTGCCCCCGACCCAGCTGGCGGCCCCGCCCCGGCCCGCACCGCCGACCGATTCCCGCCGGCGCCTCGACCGGCGCATGCCCGCGCCTCGGCCCCCGTCACCGGGCCGCTCGCGCGCCGCGCCACCGACCCGCTCACGCCGTTCCTCCGGGCCTCGTCGCCGGATCGCTCGCGCGCCGCGCCTCGGCCGGCTCCCACGCCGTTCGCCCGGGTCTGCGTCACCGGACCGTTCACGCGTCGCGTCTCGGCGGGCTCGCGCCGTTCGTCCTGGTCGTCTCCACCGGACCGTTCACGCGCCTCGCCACCGACCCGCTCACGCCGTTTCCCCCGGTGCCCGTCGCCGGATCGCTCGCGCGTCGCGCCGCGCCTCAGTCCGGGGCGGGGGTCCGTTCGTGCGCTTCGCGGCAGTCCAGTTCGCGGAAGACCGTGAGCGCCTCGGCCCGTGCGGCTCGCGCGCGGTCCTCGTCGCCGTCCGCCGTCCACACCCGCGCCAGGTCCCAGGCCGTGCGCGCCCGCCACAGCGGCAGCCGCAGTGCCTCCCAGCCCGCGAGCGCGCGCTCCAACGGCTCCCGGGCGCGCTCGGGTTCACCCGCCGCCAGGTGCCGTTCCCCCAAGGTGCGCAGCACCAGCGCCTCGCCGAACCGGTCCTGCCGCTCGCGCGCCACCTCCAGGCACCGCCCCAGCCGCTCCGCCGCCTCCGCCAGCCGGCCCTGTCGCAGTTCCACCTTGGCCAGCGACTGTTCCGCGTACATCACGCCGAACGTGTCGCGCAGCTCGGTGAAGATCGCCAGCGCGTCGTGCAGCAGCCGTTCGGCCCGCTCCAGCTCGCCCTCCGCCCGGAGGCACAGGGCGAGCGAGCGCAGGGTGAGCGCCTCGCCGTGCCGGTCCGCCTGCGCGCGGTACAGCTCCAGCGCCCGGGTCAGCGACTCCCAGGCCCGGGGGCCGTGGCCCTGCTCCCGGTGCACGTACCCGATGCCGTACAGCACCCGGGCCCGTGCGCCGCGCTCGGCGTCCGGGCCGTACCGGTCGAGGGCCGCGTCGAGCAGTTCGAGCGCCTCGGTGTACCGGGCCTGCTCGCGCCGGGCCGTGCCCATCCCCGCCAGCGCCACCGCGGCGCCCTGCGACGGTCCGCCGCGCTCCTCGAACAGCCGCAGGGCTTCGCTGAACCGGGCGTACGAGTCCTCGAACTCGTCCTGTTCGTAGCAGAGTTGTCCGAGGCCGTTGAGGAGCCAGGCCTCGCCCTCGCCGTCCTCGCTGCGGCGCACCGCCGCGATGGCCGCGGCGTGCGAGCGCGACCAGGCGTCGAACTGGTTGTAGAGCGCGGCCGAACTGGCGATCAGCGCCCCGGCCAGGTCCCGGGCGGGCCGGTCCAGCCGGTGGCCGGCGCAGTACTCCACCGCCGCCAGCAGCGAGGCCTGCTCGGCGGCGAACCAGGCCGCGGGCCGCTCCAGCAGCGACTCCTCGGTGTCCGGGTCCAGGGGGTGCACGGCCGCGGGCCGCGGGAAGTACCTGACGGCGCCGCCCGGTCCGCGCGCCGCCGCCTTCCTGGCGAGCCCCAGCCAGCAGCCCACGAGCCGCAGCACCGCCGCCTCGCGCTGCTCCGCGCTCTCCTCGGACAGGCAGCGCTCGCGGGCGTGTTCGCGGGCCAGGTCGTGGATGCGGTAGCGGTTGCGGCCCGTGTCGTCCACGCCGATGACGTCGATGAAGTGGCAGTCCACGAGCCGTTCCACCGCCTCCTCGGCGTCCTCGGTGCCGATGTCCAGCAGGGGAGCGGCGATCCAGCCCGCGAAGTCGGGCAGGTCGAGCAGGGCGAGACGGCGCAGGGCCCGGCGCTCCTGCGGGTCGAGGTCGGCGTAGCCCAGCTCCAGGCTGGTGCGCAACTCCAGGTCTCCGGCGCGCAGTTCGTTGAGCCGGCGCCGTTCGTCGCGCAGCCGCCCGGCCAGCTGCCCCGGCGCCCAGTGCGGGCGGGCGGCCAGCCGGGCGCCGGCGATGCGCACGGCCAGCGGCAGCCGGCCGCACAGCGCGACGATCTCGGCAGCCCGCTCCGGTTGCGCGCCGGTCCGCTCCCGGCCCGCGACCCGCCGCAAAAGTTCCAGCGCCTCCTCGTCGTCCGGCACGGTCAGGTCCAGATGGGCCGCGCCCTCCAGGGCCACCAGGCGGCGGCGGCTGGTCACGAGCACCGCCGAGCCGGGGCCCGGCGGCAGCAGCGGCCGCACGTGCGCCTCGCCGGCAGCGTTGTCGAGGATGAGCAGGATGCGCCGGTGCCCGACATGCGTGCGGTACAGGCCCGTCAGCTCCTCGATGGAGCCGGGCAGCGTCTTGGGGTCGGCGCCCATGGCCCGCAGCAGCCGGGCGAGGGCGTCGGCCGGCTGGAGCGGAGCGGCGTCGGCGGCCCGGAGGTCTATGAACAGCCGCCCGTCGGGGAAGAGTTCGGCGGTGCGGTGGCCCACGTGCACGGCCAGCGCGGTCTTGCCGGTGCCGGAGCGTCCGGAGATCACGCCGATCGGCGGCGCGGTGCGCTCGGCGTCGTCGACACCGCGCAACAGCGCCCCGGCCCACCGGATCTGCCCCGTACGGCCGACGAAGTCCGCGATGTCGGGCGGGAGATGGGAGGGAGCGGGCGCGGGAGGGGCCGGGCGCACGGTCCGCCCGGACGCCGGGGCCTCGTCGCCGGCCTCCCGCGCTCGCGGGATCCCGGCGGCGGGCCGCGGGACGGAGGACGGGCCGGCGTCCGCGCCCAGCAGGGCGGTGTCGTTGGTCAGCACCGCCTGGTGCAGGGCCCGCAGCTCCGGCCCGGCGTCGATGCCCAGTTCGTCGCGCAGGGCCTCGCGGCCCTCCTGGTACGTGCGCAGCGCGTCGGAGACGCGGCCCGTGCGGAACAGCGCCGTCATCAACTGGCCCCGCGGCCCCTCCCGCAGGGGGTGGGCGGCGACGTGTGCCAGAAGCGGTGCGATCGTCCGGTCCGCCCGTCCGAGCTTCAACTGAAGGCCGAACGACTCCTCCTGCGCGACCAGGCGCAGTTCCGCCAGCCGTGCCGCCTCGATCCTCGCGAACGACTGGCCGAGGCCTTCGAGGGCCTCCTGCCCCCGCCACAGGCCCAGCGCGGAGGCCAGCAGCTCGGCGGCCTCCTCCGGGCGGCCGCCCGCGGCCGACGCCCGGCCCGCGGTGAGGAGCCGTTCGAACCGGCGGGCGTCGACCTGGGACGGGTCGAGTTCGGCGAGATAGCCGGGCGGCCTGGTCCGGATCGTGTCGGCCGCGCCGATGCGGGCCAGCGCACGGCGGACTGCGGAGACGTGGGTGGCGACCAGGGCGGCGGCGGTCGCGGGAGCCTGCTCGTCCCAGACGAAGTCCACGAGCCGTTCGGTGGAGAGCACCTGACCGAGGTGGACGACGAGCGCGGACAGCACGGCCAGCGGCCGGATCCCGCCGAGCGGCGCCCGCCGGTCCCCCGCCCACACCTCGACCGGACCGAGTAGACGAACCTCGAGCATGAGTCCCCGATCGCTGTACCGTTCCCGCACCGCGGAGCGCGCCAACGATATCGGCGGGCGTCGGGGGCAGGACGCCGGCCACGGGGCCGCCTGGCCGGATCCGGCCGGTGCGACGAGGCGGACACGCCCGCGCGCGGGCCGGGCGTCGGGGCGAACACGGTGGCCCAGGCGTTCTCGCGCGGGCGGCACTTGGCCGGATCAGGGTGGTCCGAGTCGGGGGGCTCGTCCGAGAGACGGCCCGCGCGAGACGTTCGTATGAGTCCGACGGCCCGGAAAACGGTTCGGTTCCGGCGTCATACGAACGCACCGTCCAAGGCGTCAACGGCTCGAAAGCACCCTCTCCGCTCGACCGGCCCACGCTCCACCGGCTTCCGCTTCTCTCGTTGCGCGCGGCCGGTGCGTGTTCGACCGGTCCGTCTTCGCCCGTTCCGCGAGCGCGGAGCGCACGTTCCGCCTCCGGCCGATCGCCGTCCGGCCGATCGCCGTCCAGTCGTCGCCGTCCGCCCTGTCCCTGCTCGCCCTGTCTCCATTCGATCCGTTGAATCCGTTCGATCCGTTCGATCCGTCTCCGGGAGGGAGCCGATGAAGCGCACCGACGTCGCCCGCCGGCCGGCCGTGAACACCGTCGCCGGCGCCACCGCGACCGCACCGCCCCAGGCCGCACGACCGGGAGCACCCGCGCGTCCGCCGTGGCGGCCCGCCCATCGCGTGACCGCCACGATGTGCGCGGTCGCGGCCGTCGCCTCCCTCGCCCTGACGGCCTGCACGGCGGACGGCGGCACGTCCGCCCGCACCGCCCGCGCATCCGTCGCCGGGGCCGCCGCGGCGCGGCCGGAACTCGGCTGGGCCGAGGACCTGCGGATCTCCGACGCTGAGCAGCACCTCATCACGCAATGCATGAAGGCGCACGGATTCCGCTTCTGGGACGAGCGACGGCCGAGCCTGGCCGAAAGCCGCCCCCTCGGCTACGTCCAGGACGACGTGCGGTGGGCGCGCACCTACGGCTACGGCAGCCGGATCCTGGCCGCGGAGGACCGGGCCCGCCTCGGCAACCCCAACCTCGTCTACCGCAGGACCCTCTCCGCCGACCGGCAGAAGGCCTACGACCTCGCGATGGACGGCGGCCGCGAGGCCAGGGTCCTGAGCACCGAGGCGCCCATGGGCGGCAGGGTCACCAAGCAGTCCGGCGGTTGCGCGGGCGACGCCGAGAAGGCGCTGTACGGCGATCCGGCGGCCTGGTTCGCGGCCGACACCACCGTCAGCAACCTCCGTCCCCTGTACGTCGGCAGGCTGCTGAAGGACGGTCAGTTCACCCGCGCGGTGCGTGCGTGGGCGCGCTGCATGCGGGACGCCGGCCGGCCCTACGCCGATCCGGCCGCGGCGCGCCAGGCGACCCGGGAGCACAGCGCACAGCAGAGCCCGGCCGAGGAGGCGCGCACCTTCGCGGCCGAGACCCGCGTCGCGGTCGCCGACGCGACCTGCGCCCGCACCACCTCCCTCCGGTCGGTCGGGCAGCGGCGCGAGGCCCACTACGTCGCCGCACTCACCGGCGGGTACGGAAAGGCCCTCGACGCCTACGCGCGGATGAAGCGGCTCGCGTTCACCCGCGCCGAGCGCATCGTCCCCGCCCGCACCTGATCCGGGCCCCGGCCGACCGCCCGCACCCGGCCCGGCCGTCCACGCCACCTGACCCCCTTCCGGCCGGCGTCCCGCCGTCCTCACCCGCCCGACCGGGCAGACAGGAATCCCGTATGCGCACCCCGACCGCCTCCCTCGCCGCGCTCGGTCTGACGACCCTCGCCCTCACCGCGCTGGGCGTCGCCCTGCCCGCGACCGCCCGGGCGAGCGCCCCCTGCGACGCCGACTGGAACAGCCACGGCCGCGACGGCAACGTACGGGCCTGGCGGGACGTCGACTGCCGGGGCGAGCTGCTGGGCACGACCCCCGGCAGCGACCCCGACTGGTGGGACACGAAGGGCCCCTTCCAGGGCGGCGACGGCGACGCGGCCTCCTCCGTCATGAACAGCGGCTTCGTCGGCGGCAAGGACGTCGTCGCCTTCTACTTCCGCCTCAACTACCTCGACACGGCCTACGGCTGCCTCAAGCCGGGCGAGAAGTACGTGGACGACCTCACCCGCAACCGGTTCACCAACGGCCACACCATGAACGACAGCATCGTGTCGCACACCTGGGTGACGGCGAGCGCCTGCGCGCCGGGCTCCTTCATCAGCTGAGGCGCGCGGGCCGACGCCCCGCCTCCCCGAGATTCCGGGCCCCCGAGCCACGGATCACGCCCCGCGACGAACCTCGCGGCGTACCACCCTCATCACCGCCATCACCCACTCCTGGTCACCACCGTGACCGTCACACGCCTTCTCCGAGGCAGAACAGGACATCCGTCATGCGCAAACTGACCATCTCCGTCGCCACGCTCGGTCTCGCCGCGTTCGGGATCGCCCTCCCGGCGACCGCCCACGCGGGCGCCGGCTGCAACGCCGACTGGAACAGCCACGGCCGCGACGGCAACGTCCGCGCCTGGGACGGCACCGACTGCGGCGGGGCGCTCCTCGGCGTCACCCCCGGCAACGACCCCGAGTGGGGTGACGCCGCCGGCCCCTTCCAGGGCAGCGACCTGAACCGCGCGTCTTCGGTCATGAACAGCGGTTTCGTCGGCGGCAAGGACGTCGTGGCCTTCTACTACCTCGCCCAGTACAACGACACGGCCTACGGCTGCCTCAAGCCGGGCGAGAAGTACGTGGACGACCTCAGCCGGGACCGCTACACCAACGGCGCGTTCATGAACAACACCATCGAGTCGCACGCCTGGGTGACGGCGAGCGCCTGCGCGCCGGGTTCCTTCATCAGCTGACCCGCGGACGGGCAGCGCCCGCCGGCCTCGCGCCGGCGGGCCGCCGCCCGCGGCCGCTCGGGGGAGCGGCGTACGGGCGGTACGTGCGGGGCCGCCGGTCCGGTGCTCAGCGGCTCTTGCGCACCCGCGCCGCGGCCCGGGCCTCCGCCGCCTTGCGGGCCTCGGCGGCCTTGCGGGACTCCTTGGCGGGGCGGCCCGGACGGGTGCCGAGGCCGCGGAAGGGAGCGTTGCCGCCGGCGGCCTTCGCGCCGGACGGCGGGTGCTTCGCCCCGGTGATGGCGGTCAGCTTCTCCTCGCCTGAGCGCACCTGCGTGACGGTGGGCCGGATCCCGGCCTCGGACATCATCCGGTTCACGTCGCGCCGCTGGCCGGGGGTGACGAGGGTGACCACCCGCCCGGACTCCCCGGCGCGCGCCGTGCGCCCGCCGCGGTGCAGATAGTCCTTGGCGTCGGCCGGCGGGTCGACGTTGACGACGAGGTCGAGCGCCTCGATGTGGATGCCCCGCGCCGCGACGTTCGTGGCCACCAGCACCGTGATCTCGCCCTCCTTGAACCGGGCGAGGGTGTGCGTGCGCTGCGGCTGCGACTTCCCGCTGTGCAGGGCGGCGGCGCGGACGCCGGCCGCCCGCAGCTGGCGGGTGAACTGGTCCACGCCGGCCTTGGTGTCCAGGAACATCAGCACCCTGCCGTCGCGCGCGGCGATCTCGGTGGCGGTGGCGTACTTGTCGGCGGCGTGGACGTTCAGGACGTGGTGGTCCATCGTGGCGACCGAGCCCGCGATCCGGTCGACCGACACGACCACCGGGTCGTGCAGGTGCTCGTGCACCAGTTGGTCGACGTTGCGGTCGAGCGTCGCCGAGAACAGCAGCCGCTGCCCGTCGGCGGGGATCTGCTCCAGCAGCTCCGAGACCTGCGGCAGGAACCCCAGGTCGCACATCTGGTCCGCCTCGTCCAGGACCGTGATCCGCACCTGGTTCAGCAGGCAGTCGCGGCGGGAGACCAGGTCGGTCAGCCGCCCCGGGGTGGCGATGAGCACCTCGACGCCGGCCCGCAGCTCGGCCTGCTGCCGGTTGATGGACAGACCGCCGACCACCGTCGCCGTCCGCACCTTCAGCGTCTGCGCGTACGGCGCCAGCGCCTCGCCGACCTGCTGGGCGAGCTCCCGGGTCGGCACCAGGACCACCGCGAGGGGACGCTTGGCCTCCGCGCGCAGGCCGGCCGTCCGCGCGAGCAGCGCCAGACCGAAGGCGAGCGTCTTGCCCGAGCCGGTCCGCGCCCGCCCCAGGACGTCACGGCCGGCCAGCGCGTTCGGCAGGGTCGCCGCCTGGACGGGGAAGGGCTCCGTCACTCCCAGGCCGGTCATCGTCTCCACCAGCGCCGCGGGCAGCCCGAGCGCGTCGAAGGACGCGGCGGGCGGCAGGCCGGGGGACACCGCGTCCTGCGTGGACGGATCGTCGTCCCGGGCCGTCGTCCGCCGGACCCGGCCGGTCTGCGGGAGTCCGGGTTCCGGCAGCTGCGCGTTCATGGGGAGCCTTCCTGGTCTGACGCCCGGAACACGCCGGGGCCCGTACCCCTCGGTACGGGCCCCGGCGGTGTCGAAGCGTGCCCCCAGTTTACCAGCGGCCTGCGCGCGGCCGGCCGACGAGCCGCGGCCCCTGCGCCCGCCGCGCCGGCACGGTCCCGTCAGAAGTTGCCGTAGTTGACCTGCCAGGTCGGCAGGCCCATCCGGCGCCACACGGCGACGACGCGGTCGCGGTCGTCGAGGGAGACCCGCACGGCGAAGCGGTGGCGCACATGGCGGTCGAACAGCTCGGCCTTCACCACGTCGTCGCGGCGGCCGTCGCCGGCGGCACGCATCCACAGCTCGTCGTAGGGGACGTCGTGCGCCGCCAGCCACGCCTCCGTGCGGCCCCGGTGCTCCTCACCGCGACCGGAGAGCAGCACGACGACGTCGCCGTCCGCGTTGCGGAAGGAGCGCAGCGCCCCGCGCACGGACTCGTTGAGCAGGTCCTCCTCGCAACGGGTGAAGTCGAACGGGCCGCGGGCGCCCCGCAGGGCGAGCGTGCCGTCGATGTCGCACATGACGGCCGACGGGAGCGCCGGGTCGGGCGTGTACGGCTCGACGGCGGGCTCGTCGTTGAACCACTCCGCGGTGAGCCGCCAGCCGCCCCGCCGGGACGCGGCGTGCTTGTCGGCGAGGATGCGGATGATCTCCTCGCCGACCGGGCGCTCCCGCTCGGCGTCCCGCCGGACGCACTCCTCCACGGGTACGTCGGTGAAGTCGTGCACGACGAAGACGGCGTGTCCCGCCACCGCCGCCTTCAGCCGCTTCGGGATGTGCGGCGTCATGTGCGTGTTGTCGACCACGACGTCGAACCCGCCGTCGACGGCCGCCCGCACCGCCGCGTCCTGGATCGCCAGCACGGTCTGCTCGTGCGCGTACGAGCGCCCTCCCTCGGCGGTGGGGACGTCCAGCATCGCCCGCAGGTCGTCGAGGTTGACGCGGCGCATCCGCCCCCCGGCCTCGGCCTGCATCCTGCGCGCCTCGGTCGTCTTCCCCGAGGCCGGCAGGCCGGTCATGACGTGTACTACGGGCACTTTCAGTTCTCCTCGTCGGTCTGGAACGGGTCGGACGCCTCCGGCCGCACCGAACGGTAGGTCACCAGTTCGGTCGGGCGTCCGTCCAGGCGCAGGAACATGGCGGGGCGCAGCGCCGGATCGGGCAGCGCCCGCACGGCGCGCGCGAACGCCCCCCGGTCGCCGGCGAACGGCGCCAGGGACCGGAACGCGTCGTCGATCGCCCGCTCCCGGTCCGCCACCTGCTTCTCGATGCCCGCGACGACGGCGCGCACCCACGCGTCGAACTCGTCGGGCACCTGCTCCAGCAGCGCGTCCAGGGGCCGCCCCCCGGACGCCTCGATGTCGTCGGCCGAGCAGCCGAGCGCCTGGGCCACCTGCTTGGCGGGCAGCTCAGAGAACCGCTGCACGCCGTGACCGCGCCAGACGTCCCGCTCGCTCACACCGGTGAGGACCTTGTGCAGCCGGACGTACTCCGCCAGCTTCGCCTTGGCGCGCACCCCCGAGGCGAACCGCAGCACGAAGCCCTCGGCCTCGGTGCCGGTGGCCGCCCGGCCACCGGGCAGCCGGTTGGCCTCGGCCAGCGCCAGCAGTTCCGCCAGCGGCATGGCGGGCCACACCGTGACGACCGACCCGATGCCCCGCCAGTGCGGCACGGCGTCGGCCAGGGCGACTTCCGCGCCGTCCGCGGCGAACGCCGCCAGCAGCACCAGATCACGACGCTCGCCGTAGTCGACGACGATCCGGTTCTGCGGGTACACGATCTCGGCCAGGTAGGTGACGCCGGGCACGAGGGCGGAGGTGTCCTTGCCGTCGAGCAGCCGCTGCGCCCAGGCGGCCTGGGCGCTGACGAACGATCCCTTGGACGCGACGCGCCACCGGCCGGCGTAGTGGAAGACCACGGCCAGGCTGCCGTCGACCTTGTCGTACACCTCGAACGGCTCGTCGGGCAGGCCGGGCGCGTAGGGCCGGCCGGCCTCGTGCTCACCGACGTTGAAGAACTTCGGCAGCGGCAGCGCGACGATCTCCCCCGTGGCGTCGTCGGCCACCAGACCGCGGCAACGGGTGGTCACCCGGTTCCACACCTGCTCGTACTGGCACGTCCGCGTGTACGTGTAGATGGACAGCGGCAGTTCCGGGTGCGCCTTGCGCGTGACGTGCCCCGCGTCGAGCGCCGCCGCCAACTCCTGCCGCGGCAGCAGCTCGTGAAGAGTCAGGTGGTCCTGGCTCATGGTGTTCCTCCCCTTGCCGGTCCCTGATTCTCACCTGCCAGGACATGGCGAGGACAATGAATTACCGTGCGGCGCCGGGAGAGAGGCGCAGGTCACGGCGGTGCTCCTACACCTCGGCACCGCCGTCCCGGCCCAACTCCACGGCGGGCGGGACGGATTCAGCGGGCGGCGGCGCACGGCAGCCGGCGCGCCGAGCTGCTGACGCCCGGGCCCGGACGGGGCGGTCCCTACGTCGGCCGTACCGCGCTGAGAGCCGTCGCGCCCCGCCGGGGAAGCGCAGCCGCCCACCGCCCGCACATGCGGCGGGCGGCGGCTTCGTGACCGGTGTGCCGCGCCGGGAGGATTTGTCGCCGTCAGCCCGTCGGCCGGGCCTCCGGCGGGGTGCCGGTCGGGGTGGCGGGCCCGCCACGGCGTTCGTTGCGCCAGGACGCCGCCCAGGCGAGCAGCGCACCGCCCACGGCGTAGGCGCCGAGCACCCAGAGCGCGGGCGTGACGGCGTGAGCGGAGAAGTAGACCGTGTTGCGGACCAGGGTCGTCCCGGCCCCCGGCGGGAGGAGCTGCCCGACGGCGCTCCAGAACGACGGGAGCAGCGGGGCCGGATAGACGCCGCCCGAACTCGGGTTGCCGAGCACCACGAACAGCAGGATGACCAGGCCGGTGCCCAGCAGGCCCAGCAGGGTCTGGAGGGCGAGCGCGGTCGCCGCCGAGGCGAGGACGACCAGGGCGCCGATGCCGCTCAGGGCCCAGAAGTGGCCGTCGAGCGCGTCGAAGACCGGTCCCACGACGGCCGCTCCGGCGAGTCCCGAGACGAGCGCGTACAGCGCGAGGACAGCCAGGCGGATCAGGGTGCGCTGACGGTTGGCGGGACGGGAACCGGCCGCCATGCCCATGATCGTCGCGGTCAGATAGCCGCCGATCACCCAGCCCAGCACGAGGTAGAAGGAGGTCATGCCGCGTCCGTCGCCCGGGTTCGGGGGCCGGATGTCGGTGACGTGGATCTGCCGCTTCTGAGCGGTTTCGATGTTCTGCGCGATCTGGGTGGCGGTCTGCGACACCGACGGCCCGCCCGCCGAGGCGACCAGGAGGGTGTCCTCGGCGCCGCTCGCGTCGAAGAGGAACGCGGCGTCCGCCTTCCTCGTGAGGACCCACTGCCGGGCGGTCGCCGCGTCCGGCGCCGCCGTCGCGTCGACCGGGTCGGCGGCGAGGCCGTCGAGCTGGGCGACGATCTTCGCGGACGCCTGCTGGGGAGCGACGACCGCGACGGGTATCCGGTGGGGTGTGGGGGAGTGGAAGGCGCCGACGTAGGACACGACGAAGGCGAGCTGCACGAGCAGGCCCCCTAGCACGAGCCCGAAGGCCCGCAGCGTGACCGCGTCCTTGAACTCGGCCGCGAAACCGGGCGACTTGGCGCTGCTCTCGACTGAAGACACGCCCGGAGACGGGCTGGAGGGTGCGTTCACGGGGCGAATGATCGCACAGACAGGTGAATCCGGCCCTCCGCTTCGCCCGCCGGCCGCCGGGCGCGCAGGGCCGTTCATGGCGGCGGCTCCCGCCCTGCGAGCAGGGGGGAGCCGTCCGGATGACCGACTGCGTGCGACGTCAGTGCGTCACGCGTGGCGGTGCGAGTGCCGGTTGCCCGTGACGAGGCGGTAGATGGCGAGCAGGATGAACGATCCGACGATCGCGGCGATCCAGGTCGAGATGTCGAAGAAGCCGTCGATGGAGTCGACGCCGAAGATCACCTTGCCGAGCCAGCCGCCGAGGAGACCGCCCGCGATGCCGATGAGCATGGTGACGATGATGCCGCCGGGGTCCTTGCCCGGCATCAAGGCCTTGGCGATGGCGCCGGCGAGCAGGCCGATGAGGATCCACGCGATGATGCCCATGATTGCGTCTCCGCTTCGTCTTGTAAGAACGGTGTTAGCTCTCGTGTGCACCGTCCGCGCCCGTACAAACGTCTCTTTTGTTGAGTCCTTGACCGGAGGGCGGAATTTCTTCGGGACGGCGCGCGGTGGACGGCGGTCACCGGGGGGCGTCGGTGAGAGCGCGCAACGCCTGGTGGACGGACCAGGTCACGGCCACCAGCGGCACGGCGACGACGGCGCCGATGACCCCGGCCGCGACCGCTCCGCCGACGACGGCCAGCGCGACCACCACCGGGTGCAGCCGTACCGCCCAGCTCATCACGAGGGGGTGCAGCAGATGGCCCTCGATCTGGCCGATGACCACGATCAGGAGCACGACCAGCAGGGCGATGAAGAGCCCCTTCGACGCGAGGGCGACCACGGTCGCGACGGCCAGGGCGATCGGCGAGCCGATCAGGGGGACGAACGCGGCGAGGAACTCCAGCAGCGCCAACGGCACGGCGAGCGGCACCCCGAGGGCGAACAGCGCGATGCCCACGAGGACGGCGTTGGTCGCCGCGACGAGCAGGATGCCGCGCGTGTACCCGGTGAAGGTCCGCCAGGCGGCCTGTCCGGCCACCATGAAGTGCCGCCGGCCGCCGGCCGGGAGCTGGTCGCACAGCCACCGCCACTGCCGGTCCCCGGAGTGCGTGAAGAACACCGAGCAGAACACGGCCAGGGCGAGCACGGTCAGCACCTCCACCAGCCGGCTCGCACCGCTGAGCGCCGTGCTGAAGAGGGCGGACCGGTGGCTGGACAGGAGGTCGCCGATGCGGGACCGCAGGTCGTCGAAGGCGTGCGAGGGGAGCCGGAAGGGGGGCGCTTCGAGCTGACGCTCGATCCGGTCGACGCCCGTCACGAACTCCTTTTGCAGTCCGCTGCGCTGGCCCGCCGCGGACTCGCCCACCAGGGTCAGCACGCCGAGGATCAGGACGACGCACCCGACGAGCGCCGCGGCCACCGCGAGCGGGCGGGGCACGAACCGGGCCAGCAGGTCGGCCACGGGGCGCAGCACCGCGGTGATGACCAGACCGAGGAACACGGCGACGGCGATCTGGTGGAACTCCCCGAGCACGGAGAACACGGCGCGGGCGACGACGCCGACGGCGATGAGCCGCCAGGCGTACGCGGCCGCCGTCCGCAGCAGCCCCGGCACACGCGGATCCCGGCCGCTTCGGCGTCCGGGCGGCGAGGCGGGCTGATCCGGGGGTGTGGACACCCCATGCCCGTACCACCCGCCGGCCCGCCGATCGCGGCCCCGGCCCGGAGTTCCCCCGAAGGCGCTACCGGCCGGGCGAACGGGGGCGGGGAGAGGACCAGGGGTGGGGGCGAGGGCGGGCCCGGCTCGGCAGGGGCCGGGCCGGACCCGCCCGCCGGGAGGTCCGGCAGGCCCCGCCCCCCGACGTTCCCCCCTCGGCGTTCGTCCTCGGCGTTCGCCCCCGGACGTCAGTGGGTGAGCACGTCGAGAAGGTCGCTGCCGCGCTGCGTGCGGCGGACCATGACGTGCTGGCCCTGTCGGCGGCGGTGGATGAGACCCGCGTCCTCGAGCCGGGAGCAGTGGTGGGACAGCGTCGCGGGCGCGTAGCCGAGGGCGGACGAGAGGCTTCCCATGTGCGTGCTCGCGCCGGTCGCCCGGAGGATGGCGGCTCTCGCGTCGCCCAGGACGAGCTGCGCGGGATCCTGACGGCTCGTCCGGTGCTCGGGCCGGCGCCCGGCCCAGAGCGCGTCGAGGCCGGGCAGCGGATAGCCCACCCAGACGCTGTCGGGCCGGTCGAACGCGAACAGCGAGGCGTCGCTGCCGGAGGCCACGGGCACCAGCAGCAGCCGGCGTCCGACGAGGTCGAAGTCCTCGGGGTGTTCGTCCGGGAGCCGGAGCACCGTGCCGTCCAGGCGGTAGCGCGGGCTGAGCGAGGACAGCGCCAGTTCGGGACGGCCGCACACCAGGGAGCCGCCCACCCGCTCCGCCTCACGGTCCAGCGTCCTGCCCGCCGCCGTCCACACCGGCCGCACGGTCTTCCACGCGCACCGCATCACCTGGGCGTAGGCGTCCAGCCACCGCTTCGGGCGCTCGATCACATGACGCCACTGCGGCGGGACGTCACCGCCGAAGTCGGCCTCCAGATCCGCCAGCAGCATGTCACTGGACACGTCGTGCAACTGCTCGAGGTGGCGGGCCGCCCCCTCGTGGGACATGGTGCCCGTCGGCGTCAGGCAGTCCGGGATCGCCGGGTGTTCGGGCGCGAAGAGCGGGCGGAGCGTGGCATGGGCATGCGCCGGTGTGTCGGCGAGGACGGCCCGGCGCGCCGAGTGCGGGACGGCGTGCCGTCGCCGCCCGAACGCGTCCGCGACGAGCGAGAGCAGGCTCGCTCCCGGATGCGGCACGACCTGGACGCGGAGATCGGAAGGATTTCCCAGCTGAAGCTTCGAATAGGTGGTCATTTCTGTCCCCCGGTTCTCGCCGCGCATCCCCGTCGAGCGCGGCTGTTCCGAGCTTACGCCTTGTCATCCGGCATGTAGCCAAACCCTTTTCGACGATCGTCAAAATGCTTGATCCGGTACCTCGCCGGCCCGCAGAGTCGAGTCATGCCGGATGCGGAGATAGCAGAATTCATTCGTGGGGCGGGATACGGCGAGTTCCTGCCCGAGACCGTCGTCACCTTCCCCGGACGCAACCAGAACGTCGCCGGGACGACGACCGCCGGGGTGGACCTGTTCGCCAAGCGAATACGGCTCGCGGACCAGCTCGGAGGCGGTCTGCGACGAGCCGGACTCTTCGAGCGGCTGGCCTCGGGGCAGCCCTTGCGGCATCTGCGCCGGCCGGCTCCGCTCGGCGGCGACCCGCGTCGCGGCATTCATGTCACACGTTGGCTGAAAAACTGTCATACGGCAGCCGAAGGGCTCGCCCGGGAAACTTTCGGGCCCGAGTCGGCCCGCGAACTCGGTCGTGCGATCGGTGAACTGCATTCGCTGGACGTGCCGCCGGAATTGCTGCCGCGCGAGCCATTGCCGCTGCCGAATCACCGGATGCTGATCACGCTGTCCGTGAACCAGTATGTGGAGAGCAGTGCGGGCTTGATCGCCTTGTGGCGCATCGTTCAGCGCGACGCCGCGATCGCGGAGTCCGTGCGGCTTCTGAGGGAGGCGGAGGACGCCGCCCCGGCCGTGCCGATCCACGCCGACCTGAGGCTGGACCAGGTCCTCGTCGACGGGGGCGGGTTGCTGGTCTGCGACTGGGAGGAGTTCCGCCGTGGCGACGCGGCGCGCGACGTCGGCGCCGTGGTCGGCGAGTTCCTCTTCCGCAGTGTGGTGGGCATCGCCGACGACGAATTCCCCCCTGCGGACGCCGGGGCCGATGACCTGTCGGCTCCGGGGCGGGCCCACGCGGAGGTCATGAGCAGGGGGGTCGGGAGGCTGGAGGCGGCGCGGCCCGCGCTGACGGCCTTCGCGGAGGGCTACCGGTCCCTGCGCACCGCCTCCGACCAGGGGCTCGCCGTGCGTGCGGTCGCCTTCGCCGGATGGCACCTCTTCGACCGCGTCTTGGCCGCCGCCGCGTTCCGCTCCGACCTCTCACCGGTGCACCGGGCCGCGGCCGGAGTGGGCCGCACCGCCCTTGCCGCGCCGGACGCGTTCGTCGCCGTCCTCGGTCTGGAGGCGGTATGACCCCCGGACTGGCCGAGATCGCCGCGGTGACCACGGTCCACGCGGAGAGCCTGACGGCACGGGTCGCGGACGCGGAGTTCCGCGCCGGCAGCCTGCGAGCCCTGCGTGAACGCCTCGCGGACACCCTCTACCGCACGCTGCACCAGGGCGCGGCCGGCACGGCGGCCCACCCGCGCGACCTGTCCGACGACGCCTTCGTCGCCGATCTGAGGAGCGCGGTCCCGCACGCCGTGTGCCGGGTGCCGGCCCGGCACACGGAGGCCGCCGGCGTGCGCGGCGACGAGGTGACCGTCGTCCTGAACGGGGTACGGGTCGCCGTCCCCCGAGCGCTGGTGCGTCCCGCCTCGCCCGGGAACACGGCGCCAGGAGACGACGACGTCACCGTGGAACTGCCGCCGTGCCGCCCCGCGCTCTCGCCGGGCTTCCTGGCCGTGCTCGGCTCGCGGCAGCCGCCCGCCGGGACCGCCCCGGTGCTGCGGGTCTACCTGCACATCGCCCGCGCCGAGGCGGCCCGCACCGTCTGGGGCCGGACGCTGCGTGTCCTCGAAGATCTCCGGATCCCCTACCAGGCGAAGGCGCTCGCGCATCCGTCCCGGTATCCCCGCAAGGACGCGATGGTCGTCTATCTGAGCGGTCGCACCGACATCGCGCTGCGCGCCCTCGCCGACACGGCCGCGAACGCCCCGGGCGGCGACCTGGCCGACGCCGTCTCCCCGTTCGCCCGCCGGATCGCCCCCGGCGTGTCGATCGCCTGGGAGCCCCACCCGGAGCCCGGGGCCGTCCGGCGGCCGAGCTTCGGTCAGCACCGCGCCCGCGCCTACGCGGACGGCCTCGTCGACCACTCCCTGCACGGGACGCCGCTCACGGAATCCGTCGCCCGGGCCCTGCGCGCCGCGGGGGCCGACCCCGACCGTCCCTACCGCAATCGCGACAGCCCGTCCGTCGCCCCCATGACTCTCCGCCCCGCCGACGCCGGTCACGGCCGACGGGACGGAGGAACCAGAGAAACCGAAGAAACCGCAATCCGCACACAGGAGGAACGATGAAGATCGAGAACCCCGCAGAGGCCCTGGTCGCCGGCTACCGCACCTACACCGACGGAGACCAGGTGGCCCAGGTGGCCGGCGCCGAGGGCCCGGATGCCACGGCCTCCATCTCGACCGCGACGCCGGTCATCACCACCACCACCCTGATCTTCGACTGCTGATCCGGTCGAAGCGCCGCCCCGGAAGGCCCGTCACAGGGCCTTCCGGGGCCTCACCGAAAGGCCGCGAGGTGACACCCCCGACACCCGAGCCCGCCGTCGTCTCCTACGGCACGCGCGCGTCGACGACCCACGTCGTGCGCCGGGGCCCGCATCTCTTCCACTGGCACCGGACACCGGGCGTGACCACGGTCAAGGCGGCCGGGCCGCCCCCGTCGCCCGTGCTGCGGCACCTCACGGGACAACCCGCCGAGAGCGCCGTCCGCTTCGCCGTCCCCCGCGCGGCGGAGCCGCCGTCGCGGGATCCGGCGCAGCCCCGGCAGGAGCCGCCCGACGTCGTCTACGAACTGCCCGACAGCGTCAGCATCGGATGGCACATGCTGGCGGGCGACGCCGTTCCGCGGCAGTACACCGACGTCGTGTCGCGGGTGGGCCGAGCGGTCCGAACGCTCCATCAGAACCCGGCGCCCCTGGCGCCGCACCGGCCCGTTCCCTGGCTCGGCGGGCTGTGCGACTGGCTGTCGCGCCGGCCCGACACGCTGTCCGAGCGGCTCGTGCGCCGTCTCGGCGCCGGCCGTTGCGCACGTCTCGCCCGGTGGGCGGAGGAAGCGGCGGCCGTCGCGGACACGGTCGTGCTGGGCACGCTGTCGCCCGGCGTGATCGTGGTGGACGCACGCGATCGCACCGCCCACGTCCTGGTCGGCGCGGAGGCGGGGCACGGGGCGCCCGCACTCGACGTCGGCGCCTTCGCGGAGGCGCTGTCCACCTCCGTCGACGTCGCCCTGGCCGGCGCCCACCACAGTCCCGAGCAGCTCGACTACCCGTCCCTGTGGCAGGCCTTCGCCTCCGGCTACGGACCGGGCCGCCCCGGTGACGCGGCCGTGCGGCGCGCGGCACTGCTCAGACGGGTCCACCGGCTGCGCGCCATGAGCGGCCACATCGGCGACAACGCCTTCCTCCAGGTCCAGATCGACCGGCTGCCCGCGCTCGTCGAGCAGGAGGGCGGCCCTCTCATCCCCGCACACAGAGACGGAGCCGGCGCATGGGAACGCTGAACGGCCGGACGGCCATGGTCACCGGAGGCTCCCGGGGCATCGGACGTGCCGTGGTCCGGCGGCTGGCAGCCGAGGGAGCGGCCGTGGTGTTCGGATACCACCGGGACGAGGCCGCCGCCGGCTCCTGCGCGGCGGAGGTCCGCGAGGCGGGCGGAACGGCCCACGCCGTCAGGGCCGACCTCGCCGACCTCGGCGAGGTCCGGCGCCTCGTCGACACCGCGGACGGCCTGCTGCGCGGGCTGGACATCGTCGTCAACAACGCCGCCGAGCCCGAGCAACTCGGCATCGCCGATGCCACGCCCGAACACTACGAGCGGCTGATGGCGGTCAACGCAAGGGCGCCGTTCTTCGTCATGCGGTACGCCCTTGACGCGCTGCGCGACGGCGGCCGCATCGTGAACGTCTCCAGCATCGCGGCCTCCATGGCCGCTCCCGGCGCCGCGGTGTACGCGGGCGGCAAGGCCGCCCTGGAACGGTTCACCACGACCGCTGCCCAGGAGTTCGGCCCTCGTGGCATCACCGTCAACGCCGTCGCCCCCGGCACGGTGGACACCGACATGCTCCGCGATCTGCACGACGAACGGTCGCGGCGGACGCTCGCGGCGGTGACGCCGCTGCGGCGCCTGGGACGCGGATCCGACGTCGCCGGTGTGGTGGCCTTCCTGGCCGGCCCCGACGCCGCGTTCGTCACCGGGCAGATCATCCCGGTCAACGGCGGCCTGCGCTGAGCCCGAGCCGGAGCCGCCCGACTGTCACATCTGCGTGAAGGCCTGGTCACAGGCGCTCGCCGAACACCCACCACCCCGCGCCCGGCTCCGGCCGCCATGGCAGCATGCTCCCTCGAACACCACGTCCAGGGGGGACACACCATGCGTACGCGCGCCACCGTCGTCACCGCGGCTCTGCTCCTCGCCGCGCTCACCGCCTGCTCCTCGTCGTCCGGGTCCGACGACGCCGCGGCCCCGGCCGCCAACGACTCGGGCACGCCCGTGGCCGAACCCACCGTCAGCGTGCCCGCCGCGCATCAGGGCGACGACCTCAAGGCGGCCGTCGCCGTCTACACCGCCTCCTACTTCGCCGGGGACGCGGACACCGCGTACAGCATGCTGTCGGCGCGCTGCGCGAAGAAGATCGCCAAGGACTCGTACGCCGACGTCGTCAAGCAGGCGGCGGCCGACTACGGCGCCGACCACGCGGTCGGCGACGTACGGGCGGAGGTGTCGGGCTCGATGGGCCGCGCCACCTACAAGGTGACGGGACTGCCCAAGTTCGACCAGCAGTCGCAGCCGTGGGCGCTGGAGGGCGACGCCTGGAAGTACGACGCGTGCTGACCGGCTGAGGCGCGTGCCGAAGCGGGTCCGGGCCGCCTGGCCGCCCGGCGCCTGACCGCCCGGCGTCGGCGGGGGCGGGTCTCAGCGGCGGGGGTCTCAGCGGCGGGCGGTCTGCGCGGCGAACGCGTCGAGCAGGGCGAAGGTCCGCTCCGGTTGCTCGAGATGGGGCAGGTGCCCCGCTTCCTGGACGACGGCGAAGCGGGCGTCGGGGAACGCCGCCGCGTACTGCCTGCCGTAGGCCGGGGTCACGATGCCGTCGCTCTCGCCCCACACGACGAGGGTCGGGACGGTGACGGCCGCGAGGCGGGGCCGCAGGCCGGGGTCGCTCATGGCGGGGCCGCCGGACAGGACGCGCAGGGCCGCCATGTTGTCCCGCATGACGGCGAGCCGTTCCGCCGGGACGGTCGCCGGGTCGACGTAGAAGCGCTCGGAGTCGTGATAGGCGTGCTCGGCGACGCCGCGCGCGTCGAGCGCGAAGAAGTCGCGCACCGGCTCGCCGTCGGCCTCGATGCCGACGGCGTTCACCAGGACGAGCCCGCTGATCAGGCCCTCGGTGTCGGCCGCGGCCATCTCGGCCCCGATCCAGCCGCCGAGGGAGGAACCGACCACCAGCACGTCGGACAGGCCGCGTTCGCGCAGCAGGCGGAGGTAGGCGGCGGCGAGGCCGCCGACGGTCGAGAGGCCGTCGGGGCGGGGAGTGCCGTTCCAGCCCGGATGGGTGGGCAGCAGGGCGCGTGCGCCGGCGGCGAAGTGCGCGGCGACGGGGGCGACGGTGAGAGGGCCTCCGCCGCCGTGCAGGACGAGGACGGGACGGCCGGTCGCCGGACCGGATGCGGTGAGCGTCGGTTGCGAAGTCATGACCGGACCATAACTAAACATATTTAGCTAAGCAAGCTTAGTCATGGTGGTAGCCTGCTCGGCATGGCTGTCGAACTGCAGATCCTCGGAAGGGCCGTGAAGGCCGCCCAGTACCGCCAGCACCGCACGCTCGACAGCCGTCTCGCGTCGATCGGCAGCACGCTCGCCCAGTGGGACGCCCTCAGGGCGATCGCCCGCACGCCCGGGGCCAGCGCGCGCCGGCTGGCGGCGGCGACGTTCCAGAGCGAGCAGGCGTTCGGCACGCTCGCGGGACGGCTGGTGGCGCAGAACCTGGTGGAGCGGCGCCCCGGACACGGCCGGAGCATCGAGCACCACCTCACCGCCGAGGGCGAGCGCATCCTCCGGGCGGGCCACAAGGTGGCGGACTCGGTGCTGAGGGAGTGCTTCGAGGGCCTGACCGAGCCGGAGCGGGAGACCCTCCTGCGTCTGCTGTTGAAGGTCGAGGACGCGCGCCCCGAAGCCGGGACCGGCTGACCGCCCTGAGGGACCCGGGCTGACGGACAGCGCCCCGCCGCACGCCGTCGACCAGCCGGAACGGCCGGATCAGGTGACGTTGCGGAGATCTGGGGAAGAAGGTGCGGCAGCCGATAGGAGGTTGCCGTGGAGGGTGCAGATCTGGAACTGGGCGAACTGCTGGCCGCCGCGGAGGCGGCCCCGCCCGGTGAATCCGTGGACGTGGTGGCGCACGACCTGCAGAAGCGGTTCGGCGCCGAACGTGTGTCGTTTCTCTTCGTCGATCTCGTCGGCCGTCGGCTGGTACGCCTCGCCGCGACCGGTGACGACGCCGTCGGCGACACGGAACCCATCGATCTGCAAGGCAGCGTCTACGACGAGGTCCTGCGCAGCCAGCGCCAGCATGTCGAGGCCGACGGACAGGGCGGGCAGCGCGTCATCACGCCGGTCACCAACCGCGGCGACTGCCTCGGCGTGCTGGAGGTGACCCTGCAGTCCGTGCACGACACCGTGCTGCGGCAGGTCCGCGACGCGGCCCACGCGCTGGCCTACATCATCGTCACCGACCGCCGCTTCACCGACCTGTACCACCTGGGCCGCCGCACCACCGAGACCAGCCTGGCCGCGGAGATCCAGCACCAGCTGCTGCCCTCGGCCTCCTGCTGCGAGGCCGACGAGTTCACGCTAGCCGCCGGGCTGATCCCGGCCGACGACATCGGCGGCGACACCTACGACTACACCCTCGACCGCGACACGCTGCATCTGTCCATCACGGACGCCATGGGCCACGACACGAACTCGGCGCTGCTGGCCACCCTGCTGGTCGGCGCACTGCGGCGGTCCCGCCGCAGCGGCTGCGACGCGCTCAAGCAGGCCGAGCACGCCCACCAGGCCCTGCTGAGCCACAGCCGCGGCCTGGCCACCGGTCAGTTGTTCTGCGTCGATCTCGACACCGGCCTGTGCAACCTGGTCAACGCCGGCCACCCCTGGCCGATGCGGGTGCGCGACGGCGCCGTCGAGGAGGTCAGACTCGCCGTGAACCTGCCGTTCGGCGTGGCGGCGCCCACCTCGTTCCTCGTGCAGGAACTGCAACTGCTCCCCGGCGACCGCCTGATCCTGCTCACCGACGGCATGCAGGAGCGCGGCGCCGCCGCCGCCGACCTGGCCTCGGTCGCCCACGAGACCCGCGCCCTGCACCCGCGCGAAGCCGTCCAAAGCCTGACCGCCGCCGTGATCGAGGCCTGCCACGGCAGCCTCAGGGACGACGCCACGGTCCTGATGCTGGACTGGCACGGCAACCGGCGCCGGCCGGACGGAACAGGACCGGCCGGAACCAGACGGGCCGGAACGAGACCGGACCGACGGCTGTGACCGCGAGCGCTCCGGACCGCGCGGGTCCGGCGCGCACCCTCACTCGCGCAGCGCCTGCTCGACCGTGGCACGGCAGGGAATGAGCACGTCGATGCCGACCAGGTGCAGCACACGCGCCACCGGCGCCCGCGCGCCCGCGATGCGCAGCCATCCCCCGGCGTCGCTCGCCCGCTGATGGGCGGCGACCAGGACGTTGATCCCGCTGGAGTCCATGAAGGTCACCCCGCTGAGGTCGGCCACGATCCGGGGCAGGGCGGACCCGTCCCCGGACGTCAGCGCCCGGCCGAGGACGTCCGTCACGTCATGGTCGATCTCGCCGCGCACCCGCACGACACGGACGCCGTCGACGTCTTCGGGCCGGACGGAGAGGCGCTGCGGCCGGTCCGTTCGCTGGTTGTCGGTCACTGGCTCCTCGACTGCGCCTAGGCTGGCTCCCGGAAAACGGGCGTGCGCGGAATTCTGCCCGGATGCCACGGCGGCATGCACCCCGGCGGCCGCGCCGAGAACACCCCTGGCATGAACGGCTCCGTTGTGGGTACCGGCGCACGTGAACGGGGGAGTGAGGGCTAACGCGTGGAATCCCATGCCGACGATGACGGCTGTACCAGCCCGGGTGAGTACCTGATGCGGGCCGGCTATGCGCTGGGAGCGGACGACGGCTGTATCGCCGACGCCCGCCACCACGCCGTGGCCTTCCTGGACCGGGCCCACGTCGAACTTCGCCGCCCGCTGCCCGACCGGGTGAGGGACCTCACCCAGCTGGTGGTCAGCGAGCTGGTCACCAACGCCCGCAAGTACGCCCCCGGGCCCGTCCTGATGGAACTGCGCATCACCGCGTGCTGTGTGGACGTCGTCGTGTGGGACAGCGACCCCACGGTGCCGGCGGCGCGGGCGGCCAACCCCGGACGCATCGGCCAGCACGGCCTGGAGATCGTCAAAGCCGTCACCGAGGACCTCTTCGTCGAGCAGGAAGAGGTCGGCAAGCGCATCACGGCACGCATCGCCCTGGCCGAGACGCCCGGCAGCGGCACTCCCGCGGCCCGCACCCTGACCTGACGCGGCCGCCCGCCCGGCTACGACGCCCAGAGCCTGGCCGCCGACCGCGGCGCGTTGCGCGTCAGCCAGGCGCTGCCCAGCCCGATCACGGCGCCCGCGACGACGTCGCTCGGATAGTGGGCGCCGCTCTGCACGCGCTCGACGGCGATCAGCGCCGCCGGGACCGCGCACAACGCGCCGGCCGCCGGCACGGTGGGCGCGACGGCCGCGGTGAAGGCGACGGCCGCGGCCGTGTGCCCGGAGGGGAAGGAGGACGAGTCGGGACGGTCCTCCACCTCGTCGTGCGGGATCAGCTCCTTCGGCGGCCGGGGCCGGTCGGCGAGCTGCTTGCACACACCGTTGGCGGCGAGCTGCGCGACGGCGAGCGCCGTCAGCCCCGCCGCGGCGGCCAGCCGTCCCCGCCGCCCGCCGCACGCCGCCATCACGACGGCGGCGCAGCACCACAGCTTCGAACTCTCCGCGCACTCCTCGACGGCCGACAGCACCTTGCCGCAGCCGGCCGGAACACGGGAGGCGGTCCGCCCGGTCAGCCGCCGGTCCGTTTCCCGCAAGGTCCTCGTCACGCTCATGATCTGCAGGTATCCCCGATGGCGGGCGGTCACACCGGGACAGGGTCCGGCGCCGTTCCCCTCGCTCCCCGGCCGACGCGCGCCCGCTGCCGGGCGGTTGACGGTCGTTCCGGTCGACGCGTGCGTTGCGGGCCTCCGGTGGGGCAGGACGGGTCCGCCCGCGCCTCCTGACAATTGCCGTTCCATAAGGGGTGTAGGTCGGATCAAATCAGTCACTCGTGTACATATCCGCAGAAAAGCCGTATGGATGTGCGAGGAGGCGTGGCTGATGAGTGAGGCAGTGCAGGGCGACACCACCAGATTGCAGCAGACCGGTGAGACGGCGCGGGCCGAGGCGTCGGCCACGGCCGGCCAGGCCCAGCAGGCCGCGGGCCAGGTCGCGGGTACCGCCGTGGACCAGGCGAAGGCCGTGGCGGGGGAGGCACGGCAACAGGCCGGCGCCGTGGCCGTCGATCTGCGTCACCGCGCGATGGACGAGGCCGAGGGACAGACCCGGCGGGCGGCCGGGACGCTGCACGGCTGGGCGGACGACCTGGCGGGACTGGCCGAGAACGCCCCGAGCGATTCGCCCGCCCGAAGCCTCGCCGCCCAGGCGGCGGACGGCGGGCACCGGGCGGCCGACTATCTGGAGAAGCAGGGCGTCGAAGGCGTCCTCTCCGACGTGCAGGGCTTCGCCCGCCGCCGCCCCGCGGCGTTCCTGGGCGGCGCGCTGCTGGCCGGGCTGGTCGTGGGGCGCGTGATGAAGGCGGCGTCCAAGGCCGACACCCCGTCCGGCGCTTCACCGGGTGACGGGGCCTTCGGGGCGCAGAGGCAGGCGGCCGTCGCCGCATCCGAGCAGGCGGCGCTGAACGAGCCGAGGCCGGCCGCCCTCCCGACCGCCTCCGCGACGGGCGCCGCGCCCGGCCGTCCGGTTCCGGGGGTGTGAGAGATGTCCTCCCTTTCCTCCCGCCCGGCGGCCGTGTCCTCCGACGACCGCACGGTGGGCGAGTTGCTGTCCGTCGTGACGTCGGACGTCCAGACCCTGTTCCGCCAGGAGGTCGAACTGGCCAAGGCCGAGGTCACGCAGGAGGCGACCAAGGCCGGCAAGGCCGCAGGCATGTACGGCGGCGCGGGGTTCGCCGGCTACATGGTCCTGCTGTTCCTGTCGCTGGCCGCCGTGCTCGGCCTGGCCAACGTGATCGACGGCGGCTGGGCCGCCCTGATCGTCGCCGCCGTCTGGGGCGTGATCGGAGCCGTCCTGTACCAGCGGGGCAGGACCCGCATGCGCACGGTGGCACCCAAGCCGGAACGCACAGTCGAGACCATGAAGGAGAATGCGCAATGGGCACGTCACCCGACCGGATGAGGGCCGAGATCGACGCCACTCGGGGCCGGCTGTCCGCCGACGTGGACCGGCTCGCGGACAGGGCCAGTCCGCGAAGGGTGGTCCGCCGCCGTACGCGGATCATGCGCGGCGCCGTCTCCGGCATGCGTGAGCGGGTCATGGGAACGGCGTCGGACACCGCCCATGGCGCCGCCGACGGCGCCCAGTCGGCGGCCGGTTCGCTGCAGGACGGCACCCAGCAGGCGGCCGGCGCGGCGCGCGAGGCGGCCGACCAGGCGGGCGAGGCGATACGCCAGGCGCCCGACCAGGCGATACGCCGGACCCAGGGCAACCCGCTGGCCGCCGGCCTGATCGCGTTCGGCACCGGACTGCTGGCCTCCTCGCTGCTGCCCGCCTCGGAGACTGAGCAGCAGAAGGCGGCGGACCTGATGGCCCGCGGCGGCGAGGCGCTGGAACCGGTCAAGGAGGCGGCGCTCGAATCGGCGCAGCATCTCAAGGAGGGCGCCGTGGAAGCCGCGCAGGGCGCCGCCCAGGAGGTCAAGGGCACCGCCGCCGAAGCCGCCCGCGTCACACAGGACGAGGCCCGCGAGCAGGCCGGGCAGGTGACCGACCAGGCGCGCGAGTCCGGCAGGCAGGTGGCCGGCGAAGCCCGCAACCAGCCCGGATCCGGCTGACCGGGAACGGCTCGTGCGTCCGACCTGTAAGGGCCTTCGCCGTCGTCCGCGGCCGCTCTGCGGGAACCCGGTCGCAGTAGTCCGGTCGGCAGGGACCGGGGCGTCGTCTCCATCACGATGGGCTCTGTGACCTGTATCACTCACCTCGGCGTGAGTGGCGGGACCGGGTCCCGTGCGTACCACCCGTGAGGACGGTGGCCGAATGCGAGGATGAGGCGGTCATGACTGCTGGGTGGGGTGCGCGCACGGTGCGGGCCGCGGTGTTCGCCGCCGCCTGTGTGCTGCTCGCCGCCCTGGGCCACACCCTGATGTCGGGATCTCCCGTCCCGTGGTGGACGGTGTCCGCGGGCTTCGCCGCCACGAGCGCCGTCGGCTGGGCGCTGGCCGACCGTGAACGCGGGCCCGCGACGGTGGTGTCCGTCGTGGTCGTCGCCCAGGGGGCGCTGCACTCGGCCTTCTCCTGGGCCCTGCCGACGGCATCGCGCCCTGGCCCGGACCTCGCGGCGCACGGCATGAACCGCATGAGCGGCATGGCGCCCATGGATGGCATGTCCATGGACCGCATGTCCATGGGCGGCATGCCCGTCGACGCGATGGACCCGGGCTCCCCAGGGTCCTCGGCATCCACCGGCTCCCCGGGTTCCTTGCACTCCATGGCGGCCGGGGGCCCGACGGACATGGCGGACATGGCGGTCTTGGGGAACATGGGGGAGGCGGCGCACTCCGCGTACGCGGGGCATCTCGGCCACATGGCCCACGGTGAGGGCATGTCGTCGCTGGGCATGCTCGCCGCCCACACCGTGGCCGCCCTGCTGACCGGTCTGTGGCTGGCGTACGGCGAGCGGGCCGCGTTCCGTCTCCTGCGGGCCGTCGCCGCCCGGCTGGCCGCACCGCTGCGGCTGCCCCTCGCGGCCTTGCCCGTTCCGGCGCGCAGGCCCGTGCTGCGCCCGACGCGCGAACGAGCCGAACCGCTCCCGCGGCTGACGCTCCCGCACACGATCATCTCCCGGGGGCCTCCGGCCGCGACCGCTGTCGTCTGAGACAGCCGGCTTCCCGAGGCCGTCGCGTCACCGCATCGTCGGCAGCGCGGCGCCCTCGGGCGCGGGCGTGCCCGGCGCACGCCCGTCCCACTCCTCCCGTTCCGGAACCCCCGCAGCGACGCGTCCCCTCGCGTGCGCGCAGCATCCGCACCGCGTGCACCACGCGCGCCGCCTGCACCGCGCGCCCGGCCTCCCCGGCCTCTTCGGCGCGCCCGGTGCGACGGCGTGACGTGCCCGGTGTCCCGGGTGCTCGCGTGCGTGGCGTGCCGCGCGGACCGGTCCCGGACCACTTGAGAAGGACATCAGGTGATCACTCCTGTCCTCGCCCTGCCGTCGGAGCAGCGCGACGCCGCCCGCGTGACGGCGGACCGGACCGCCGCGACGAAGCCGGCCGGCGACCCTGCGACCCGCTGGGCCCTCGCCGCCCGCGCCGGCGATCCCGACGCCGTCGAACGCTTCGTGCGCGCCCTGCGTCCGGACGTCGTCCGCTACGTCACCCGTCTGTGCGCCGACCGTCAACTGGCCGACGACCTCGCCCAGGACACCTTTCTGCGGGCGCTGGGCAGCCTGCATCGGTTCGAGGGGCGTTCGTCGGCCCGCACCTGGCTGCTGTCGATCGCGCGCCGCACCGTCGTCGACAGCCTGCGGCGCGCCGCCGCCCGGCCGCGCTCGGCCGACGTGGACGACTGGACGGCCTGCGCCGACCGCGCCCAGCCCGGCGGTCTGCCCGGATTCGACGACGGCGTCGCCCTGCTCGACCTGCTGGACGCGTTGCCTGCCGAGCGGCGGGAGGCGTTCGTCCTGACCCAGCTGCGGGGGCTGCCCTACGAGGCGGCCGCCGAGGCGAGCGGCTGCCCGGTCGGCACGATCCGCTCACGGGTCGCGCGGGCCCGCGCGACCCTCGTGCTGCTGCTCGACGAGGCCGAGAACCCCGGTTCCGCGGCCGCCGCCTGACGCGACGAGCGCCGGCGTCCTCCCGAGCGGGGACGCCGGCGCGGGCGGGGCGACGGCGCGCGGGCCGGGGCGCACGGCCCGCGCGCCACCTGTCGCTTTCCGGTGCCACGGCACGCTCGTTCCTTGACCGTTTCATGAGCCGTTCGGGCGGCGGCGACACGCATGGGAAACGCCTGGCGGGCAAGGTGCGAGAGGTGACACGCGTCGGAATCGTTCTTGTGACCCTGCTCGCCGCCCTCGCGGCCGTGGCGGCGTCGGCCGGGCTCTCGCTCCTCTGGCTCTTCGCCGCCGTCCCGCTGCTGTCGCTGGGGCTCCTGGGCGCCTGGGACCTGATGCAGCGCCGCCACTCGGTGCTGCGCAACTACCCCGTCCTCGGACACGTCCGCTACCTCATGGAGCGGATCAGGCCCGAGCTCCAGCAGTACTTCATCGAGCGGAACTACGACGGGCGCCCCTTCGACCGGGATGTGCGCAGCATCGTCTACGAGCGGGCGAAGGGCACCGCCGCCGAGGAGCCGTACGGCACCGAACGCGACGTGTACCTGCCCGGCTACGAGTTCCTGGTGCCGTCGATGGCTCCCCGCGAGGCGCCGAAGACACCCCCGCGTGTGCACATCGGCGGCCCCGACTGCACCCGTCCCTACGACATGGCGCTGCTCAACGTGTCGGCCATGAGCTTCGGATCGCTGTCGGCCAACGCGATCCTCGCCCTCAACGGCGGCGCCGCGGCCGGAGGCTTCGCCCACGACACCGGAGAGGGCGGACTGTCGGAGTACCACCTGCGGCCCGGCGGCGACATCGTCTGGGAGATCGGCACCGGCTACTTCGGCTGCCGCACCGGCGACGGCGACTTCGACCCGTCCGAGTTCGCCGACAAGGCCGCACACGACCACGTCAAGTGCGTGTCGCTGAAACTGTCGCAAGGAGCCAAGCCGGGCATCGGAGGGGTCCTGCCCGGAGCCAAGGTCGACGCCGAGATCGCCAAGGTCCGGGACGTCCCCCAGGGGCGGACGGTCGTCTCGCCGCCGTATCACCGGGTCTTCTCCACCCCGCGCGAACTCGTGCGCTTCATCGCCCGCATGCGGGAACTGGCCGACGGCAAACCGACCGGGTTCAAGCTCTGCGTGGGATCGCGCCGGCAGTTCCTCGCCGTGTGCAAGGCCATGCTGGAGGAGGGCGTCACGCCGGACTTCGTCATCGTGGACGGCGCCGAGGGCGGCACCGGCGCGGCGCCGCTGGAGTTCGCCGACCACGTCGGCGCCCCGCTCACCGAGGGACTCCTCACGGTGCACAACGCCCTGGTCGGCACCGGTCTGCGGGACGTCGTCAAGGTCGGCGCGAGCGGCAAGATCGCCACCGGCGCCGATCTCGTCAAACGCATGGTCCAGGGCGCCGACTACGGCAACGCCGCACGGGCCATGATGTTCGCCGTCGGCTGCATCCAGGCCCAGCGCTGCCACACCAACACCTGCCCCACCGGCGTCACGACCCAGGACCCCCGCCGCGCCCGCGCCCTCGACGTCCGCGACAAGACGCCCCGCGTCCAGCGCTTCCAGGAGGCCACCGTGGCCGGCGCCCTCCAGATCATGGCGTCCATGGGCGTCACCGATCCCGCGCAGCTGCGCCCCCACATGCTGCGGCGACGCATCGACCCCTGCACCGAGCGTTCCTACGCGGAACTGTACGAGTGGCTGGAGCCGGGGCAGCTGCTCGCGGAGCCCCCGCTGTCCTGGGCGGCCGACTGGAAGGCCGCCGACCCTGACCGTTTCACCGTCTGAACTGGAGTGCCAAGTGGCCCGTACCGTTGCCCGTGTCATCGTGGACGCACTGAGCGAACTCGGCGTGCGCCAGGTCTTCGGCGTCGTGGGAGACGCGCTCAACCCCGTGACCGACGCGATCCGCGCCACCGAGGGCCTGGAGTGGGTGGGCTGCCGGCACGAGGAGGCCGCGGCGTTCGCCGCGAGCGCCCAGTCGCAGCTCGGCGACACGCTGGGCGTCTGCATGGGTACCGTCGGCCCCGGCTCCGTCCACCTCCTCAACGGGCTGTACGACGCGGCGAAGAGCCGTACCCCGGTGCTGGCGATCGCCGGTCAGGTGCCGCTCGCGGAACTGGGCAGCGACTACTTCCAGGAGGTCGACAACGACGCCCTCTTCAGCGACGTGGCCGTCTTCCGCGCCACCGTCACCTCGCCCGACCAACTGCCGCAGATGCTGGAGACGGCGGTGCGCAACGCCCTGGGCCGCAAGGGGGTCGCGGTGCTGACCGTCCCCGGCGACCTGGGGGAGCGGGAGCTGACCGCCGACCGTCCGACGCGGTTCTCCCTGAACCCGCCCCTGAGCCGCCCCGACGAGTGCGCCGTGGACCGGGCCGTGGAACTCCTCGACCGCGCCGAACGCGTCACGCTGCTCGTCGGACAGGGCGCGCGCGGCGCACGCGCGGACGTGCTGGCCCTCGCCGACCGGCTCGCCGCGCCGATGGTGCTGACCCTGAAGGCGAAGGCCGGATTCGAGGGAGACGCCAACCCCTTCCAGGTCGGACAGACGGGCCTGATCGGCAACCCGGCGGCCGCGTCGGCCCTCCAGGACGCGGACACGCTCCTGATGCTCGGCACCGACTTCCCCTACCGGGACTGGTATCCCGAGGGCCGGACCGTCATCCAGGTGGACACCGAGGCCGCCCACATCGGGCGCCGGGTGCCCGTCGAGGTCGGGCTCGTCGGCGACACCGGCGCCACCGTGCGCGACCTCCTGGCCCGGCTCGCCGCCCCGCCCGCCGGGACCGGGGGCGCGCGCGACCGCTCGCACCTGGAGAAGGCCCGCGAACGCTTCGACAAGTGGCGCGCCGGACAGGCCCGGCTGGCCGACCCGTCGCACGACAAGGGCCTGGTGGGCCGCGTCCGCTCGGCTCTGGACAACCGCGGCCACGACATCCGTCCGGAGGCGCTGGCCGCGCTCGTGGACCGGATCGCCGCCGACGACGCCGTCTTCACCTCCGACACCGGCATGGCCACGGTGTGGCTCTCCCGCTTCGTCGAGATGCGCGGCGAGCGGCGGCTGATCGGCTCCTACAACCTCGGCTCCATGGCCAACGCGATGCCCCAGGCCCTCGGCGCCCAGTGCCTGGACCGCGACCGCCAGGTGGTGGCGTTCTGCGGCGACGGCGGGCTCAGCATGCTCCTCGGCGACCTCATGACGCTCAAGACGCACCGTCTGCCCGTCAAGCTCGTCGTCTTCGACAACCGGCGGCTCGGCATGGTGAAACTGGAGCAGGAGCAGGCGGGCCTCCCCGAGTTCGGCACCGTGCTGGACAACCCGGACTTCGCGGCCGTCGCCGAGGCCATGGGCATCACCGGCATCCGCGTCACCGACCCGGCCGACCTGGAGGGCGCCGTGCGCCGCGCCTTCGAGGCCCCCGGCCCCGTGCTGCTGGACGTCCTCACCAACCCCGACGAGATCGCCGTCCCCGCCAAGCCGACCGTGGAGCAGGGCTGGGGCTTCGCCGTGGCCAAGGTGAAGGAGATCGTCCGCAGCGAGGGAGACACCGACGACGACTGACGAGAGCACCGGAGGGCCGTGGCACGGAGGGCCGGGGGAGCGGAACGGCTGAGGAGGGAGGGGACCGGAGGCCGCCTGGCCCGGTCCCGGAAAAAAGGCGGGCAAGAAGCAGGCATGCCCGCCGGGAGCCGGGGTACGCGCGTCCTTGCCGGAGCAGGGACCGGCGAGCACGAGCTGAGCGACAGGGAGGGGCACATCATGTTGACGACGACCGCGGCGACTGCCGGGCGGACCGTGGAGGTTCCGGAGATCGCGGACCCGTCCAAGGTGGCGCCGAAGGACGCGCGGGAGTTGTCGAAGGTGTTCTTCGACCAGCTCACGGTGCTGGAGGAGGGGACCCCCGAGTACCAGTACGCCCGTAACACGCTGATCGAGATGAACATGTCCCTCGTCCGCTACGCGGCCGGCCGGTTCCGCAGCCGCGGACCGGAGGAGATGGAGGACATCGTCCAGGTCGGCATGATCGGGCTGATCAAGGCGATCGACCGGTTCGAGCTCACCCGCGAGGTCGAGTTCACCTCCTTCGCGGTGCCGTACATCGTGGGCGAGATCAAGCGCTTCTTCCGCGACACCTCCTGGGCCGTGCACGTGCCGCGGCGACTCCAGGAGGCGCGCGTCCAGCTGGCCCGCGCCAACGAGGAACTGCGCAGCCGCCTGGGCCGGACGCCCACCACCCGGGAACTCTCCGAGCTGATGAGCCTGCCCGAGGAGGAGGTCGTCGACGCGCAGCTCGCCTCCAACGGCTACCGGTCCGCCTCGCTGGACGCCGCGATCAGCGGCAACGAGGACGGCGAGGCCGCGCTCGCGGACTTCATCGGCGACGAGGACGCCGCTCTCGGCCTGGTCGAGGACTTCCACGCCCTCGCGCCCATGATCGCCGAACTCGACGACCGGGACCGCCAGATCATCCACTGGCGCTTCGTGGAGGAGCTGACCCAGAAGGAGATCGGCGAGCGTCTGGGCGTCTCCCAGATGCACGTCTCCCGTCTGATCACCCGCATGCTGACCCGCCTGCGGGAAGGAATGCTCACCACCCAGTGACGGACCGCGGCGCCACGCGCTCCCCCGCGCGGCGCCCGCTCCGAGGACTTCCGCACACCGGACGACCGCCCTCACCCCGCCGCCGACGGACCGACCGTCGGCCGGCGGGGTTCGTCGTGCGCTGGGCCGGGTGGACGGCGAGGGCGGCGGTCCGGTCGGGACAACCGGCCTGCCCCGGACGGCCGTTCATCGATTTCTACAGTGATGTAGATTTCAGGTGCGGGCCGTGACGGTCCGGACCTGTCGCAGCGACGAAGGAGTTCACCGTGGGAGTTTCCCTTTCCAAGGGCGGCAACGTCTCGCTCAACAAGGAGGCGCCGGGCCTGACGGCGGTCCTCGTCGGCCTCGGCTGGGACGTGCGCACCACGACGGGCACCGACTACGACCTGGACGCCTCCGCCCTGCTGCTGGACGCGTCCGGCAAGGTCCTGTCCGACCGGCACTTCGTCTTCTACAACAACCTGACCAGCCCCGACGGTTCGGTCGAGCACACCGGCGACAACCTGACCGGCGAGGGCGAGGGCGACGACGAGTCGGTCAAGGTGAACCTCGCGGCCGTGCCCGCCGAGGTCGACAAGATCGTCTTCCCGGTGTCCATCCACGACGCCGAGAGCCGGGGCCAGAGCTTCGGCCAGGTCCGCAACGCCTTCATCCGGGTCGTCAACCAGGCCGGCGGAGCCGAGATCGCCCGCTACGACCTGTCCGAGGACGCGTCGACCGAGACGGCCATGGTGTTCGGCGAGCTGTACCGCAACGGCGCCGAGTGGAAGTTCCGCGCCGTCGGCCAGGGCTACGCCTCCGGCCTCGCGGGCATCGCCGCGGACTTCGGCGTCAACGTCTGACCGGGGAGCGCCCCGCCCCGGAGCGTCTCACCCCGAAGCGTCCGGGCCCCGGTGCGGCGACGGTCCTCGGGCCGTCGCCGCGCTTTCCGGCGGGGGAGCTTCGGGGTCAGCGCTCGGTGTAGAGGAAGCCGACCTTGTCCAGCTCGTCGGCGGCGCGGCCGTGGAATCCGGCGAGCTGCCAGCCCGCGGGCGCGGTGCGGGTCACGCAGTCGGAGGTGGCGGTGCCGCCGGCCAGGCTCCGCCCGAGGCTCGTGGTGAACTTCGCGTAGAAGATCCGGGTCAGGCCGCTCTTCTGGCCCTGGCAGAGCTGGGCGGAGGTGACGTACTCCCCGCTGCCGAGCGTCAGCGTGGACACCGTCCCGCCGGTGCCGCCGTGGCTGAGGACCCGGCCGTTGCCGAGCGTCACGCCGACGCCGTCGACGCGGGTCCCGCTGCGCAGCGAGAGGCTGACCGGGGCCGCGCCCGCGGGGACGGCGTCGATGTCCGTGAAGTAGTCGCCGTGGGGGCCGCCGAACTGGTCGCTGAGCCGGTAGGCGGGGTTGCGGGTCCAGGTGAAGCCGGCGCTGACCGGGTCGTGGTCGGAGAGCATGAGCCCGGTGTCGGTGAGGAACTCGGCGTGCTTGTTGGCGTAGGCGGTGGCCCGCAGGGAGAGCGCCGCGCTGCCGCGGTAGAGGATCTTGTCGACGACTTCGCAGGTGTCGGGGACGGTGGGCCCGCTCTGGTCGCAGACGAGGGCGTCGGAGCCCTTCGCGGGCGGGGTGCCGCCGCGCACGAGCTGGACCCAGGCGTCGGTGAGGCGGTTGGCGGCGGCGAACTCGGCGATGGTGTCGCCGCTGCGGGTGTAGCGGGTGTTGGTGTCGCCCATGACGACGACGGCGTTGCCCGCGGAGTGGGTCGTGATGAAGGCGGTGAGCTGGTTGAGGTTGTCGGCGCGCGAGGCGAGGTCGCCGGGGTTGGTGCCGGCGTTGGTGTGCAGGTTGTAGAAGTCGACGTAGACGCCTTCGGCGAGGCGGTGGCGCAGGAAGGTGAACCCCTTGGGGGTGAGGCAGTCGCCGGAGTCGACCTGGCAGGAGTTCCAGCGGACGCGCTCGAAGTCGTCGGCGTCGTAAGGGAGTTTGGACAGGGTGTTGAGTCCGCTGCCGATGCCCGCGCCGCCGCTGGTGGGTGTGCGGTAGGGGTGTGCGGTGTCGCCGGCGTAGAGGTAGGAGTGGTAGTTGAAGTCCTCCTCGACGTGCACGATGTCGTAGGGGGCGATGCGCCGGCCGATGGCCGTGGTGCTGGTGTCGCGGGGCGTCGAGGCGCTGGAGATGATCTCGGGCAGGCCCGCGACGTTGTAGGTGAGGGTGCTGAAGGACCCTGCGGCCGGGTCCGCCGCGACGGCGGGAGAGGCGGTCGTGAGGAATCCGGTGCAGGCCGCGGCCGCCGCCGCGAGACAGGTGAGAAGACGGCGCATGAAGGGGAGCTCCTGTGAAGTGGGGGAGGGCCAGCGGGAACGTACCGCCGGTAACCCCCTCCTGTCGCCGGCTGTGTCGAGGGAGATCAAGATGTGACCGCGTGGTCTGATCCAGCGGGCCCGAAGGGGGTTGCCGGACGGTGTCCGCGGGGTGAACCCCTGGCGCGGTGCGCCGCCGACCCCCGGCCGGCGACGCGCGTCTTCGGACGGCGACTGCGGCGGCTGCGGCGTCGGGCGGCGTCGCGGCGGCCGTGCGCCGCGTGCGGTTCAGGCGGGGAGCGGCTCGTAGTCGAACCAGTCGAAGTGGACGTCGCCGGACGCGGCGTACAGGCCGATGACCCGGCCGGTGAAGCCGCCGGCCACCTCGGTCGACAGGTAGCGGCCGTCGAGGGCGGCGAGCGCGGTGAACGTGCCCCGCGGATCCTCGACGCCCAGCGTGAGGACGTCGGGCCCGCTGCGGGAGTCCTCCTGCGGCGCGCCGGTGACGCGCACGGCCAGGGTCACGGGCCCGGCGGGCACGGACCGGGAGGCCGCGACGGTGCGCAGCGGTCCCACGCGGCTGAGCACGCGCACCTCCCCGTCGCGGGCCTCGATTTCGTAGTGGTGGCGCTCGTCCAGACGGACCGCGAGGCCGCCGCGCCCCTGTGCCGGGTCGACGCGGGTGCGCGCCAGGCAGGCGAGATGCTGCTGGCGGCGGCCGACGAACACGACGTCCGGGTCGTCCAGGGAGGCGCCCCGGGCGCGCAGGGTGAGCCAGCCCGGCCGCTCCTCGGTGGTGCAATGCTCGGCCGGGCGGTCGCGCAGCGAGATCCACTGCGGCCGCAGTCCGCTCCCGTCGAAGTCGTCCCGGACGGGTTCGACGGGCCCGGGGACCAACGGCCAGGGCGGCGCGGGCAGTTCGGACCCCACCCCGGCGACGACCGGCCAGCCGTCCGCCCAGGCGACGGGCGCGAGGAAGGTCTCGCGGCCCAGCACGTGCCAGCCCGGTGTCCCGCCGCGCGGCCGCACGCCGAGCACCACCATCCACCAGGAGCCGTCGGGCCCCTGGACCAGGTCCGCGTGACCGGTGTTCTGGACGGGGTGGTCGGTGCCGCGGTGCGTGAGGATCGGGTTGGCCGGACACGGCTCGAACGGGCCGCCCGGCGTGCGCCCGCGGGCGACGGACACACCGTGGCAGCGCTCGGTGCCGCCCTCGGCGATGAGCAGGTACCAGTAGTCGCCGATCCGGTACAGGTGCGGCGCCTCCGGGGCCTTGGCGTCGGGCGCGCCCGACCAGAGCCGGCGCGGCGTGCCGAGCGTCTCGCCGGTGTACGGGTCGATGCGCACCTGGGACACCCCGGCGACGGTGCACCAGCAGGCGCCGTCCTCGTCCCAGGCGAGGTCCGGGTCGATGCCGTGGACGCCGGGCAGCCGGACCGGGTCGGACCAGGGCCCGGCGGGGTCGGAGGCGGTGAACAGCATGTTGCCGCCGTCGGACACCTGGGTGACGATCAGCCAGAAGCGGCCGTCGTGGTGGCGCAGGGTGGGGGCGTAGATGCCGCCGGAGGACGGCGCGTCGGCGGTCAGCCGCAGCTGGTCCGGCCGGTCGAGGGCGTTGCCGATCTGCGTCCAGTGGATCAGGTCGCGGCTGTGGAACACGGGGATGCCGGGGAAGTACTCGAAGCTGGAGCAGACGACGTAGTAGTCGTCGCCCACGCGGCACACGCTGGGGTCGGGGTGGAATCCGGGGATCACCGGGTTGGCGAACGTGGCGGGGCGAACGGCGGCGGCCGTCTGCGACTCGTCTGACACGCGGGCGATTCCTTCGTCTCGTGCGGTTGCGTCACGTGCGGTGGCCGGGTGCCGGCCCGGCGTCCCGCCGACGTCACCGGGGGCGGCGGTCGGCTGCCGGTGGCGGGTCCGGACGGTGGTTCTCCCCGTCATGTCGAAGCGCTTCACCTGGCCGCCCCACGCTAATGACAGGTCTCTGAGGAGACAAGAGGGCGCGGAAAGCGGAACTTCCCTCCGGCCTGGTCATTGACAGGCCCGCTCGGCCGATGGGAGCGTCGAAGCGCTTCAACACCTTCGCATCCTCCCGGTTAGGGGTGAGCCTCGTGGCCCTTCCGTCCCCGTCCGCCGCCGGTCCGCGTGCGCGGCTCGCCGACCACCGCACGAGGCCGGCCCGCACCCGCGCGGACACGCGCCTTTGGCGCCGGAGGCCGCTCACCGCGCGCCGTGTGCGAACGGGGGAGCCCGCCCGATGAAGTTCACGGACGGCCGCTGGCTGATGCGCCCGGGCCGCACGCCGGGCTTCGCCGCCGAGGTGGCGGACGCGCACGTGGGCACGGACCGCCTGACCCTGTACGCCCCGGTCCGGCGCATCACCGGCCGCGGGGGCACGCTCAACAGCCCGCTGCTGACCGTGGAGTGCTGGTCTCCGGCCGAGGGCGTCATCGGGGTGCGCGCCACCCACCACGCCGGCTCCGTGCGCCGGGGACCCGAGTTCGCGCTGTCCGGGTCCCGGTTCGCCGACGAGGGCGTCGGCAAGGTCCGCCGCGACGGGCCGCTGCTGGAGCTGACCTCCGGTGAACTGACCCTGCGCGTCGACTCCTCGCAGCCGTGGCGGCTGGAATTCGTCGCGGACGGCAGGGTGCTGACCTCCTCGGGCGAGCGGGGCACCGGGTTCGTCACCGACGCCGACGGCCGCCACCACATGGTCGGCCGGCTCTCCCTGGGCGTCGGCGAGTCGGTGTACGGCCTGGGCGAGCGGTTCACCCCCTTCGTCAGGAACGGCCAGAGCGTGGACGTCTGGCAGGCCGACGGCGGGACGAGCAGCGAACAGGCCTACAAGAACGTCCCCTTCCACCTGACGAACCGCGGCTACGGCGTCTTCGTCAACCACCCGGGACGGGTGAGCTACGAAGTCGGCTCGGAGGCGGTCGGCGAGGTCCAGTTCAGCGTGGAGGACCAGTCGCTGGAGTACTTCGTCGTCCACGGCCCGAGCCCCAAGGAGATCCTGGAGCGCTACACCGCGCTCACCGGCCGCCCGGCCCTGCCGCCGGCCTGGGCGCTCGGCCTGTGGCTGACCACGTCCTTCACCACCGACTACGACGAGGCCACCGTGAACGGCTTCGTCGACGGCATGGCCGAGCGCGGCATCCCGCTGAGCGTCTTCCACTTCGACTGCTTCTGGATGCGCGGCCACCAGTGGTGCGACTTCGACTGGGACCCCGGCACCTTCCCCGACCCGGCGGGCATGGTGGCCCGGCTCAAGGAACGCGGTCTCAGGGTCTCCGTCTGGATCAACCCCTACATCGCCCAGAAGTCGCCGCTGTTCGAGGAGGGCCGGCGCGCGGGCCACCTCGTGCGCCGGCCGGACGGCAGCGTGTGGCAGTGGGACATGTGGCAGCCCGGCATGGCCCTGGTCGACTTCACCGACCCCGCCGCACGCGCCTGGTACACCGGCAAGCTGCGGGCCCTGCTCGCGCAGGGCGTCGACTGCTTCAAGACCGACTTCGGCGAGCGCGTCCCCACCGACGTCGTCTGGCACGACGGCTCCGACCCGCAACGGATGCACAACTACTACACCCACCTCTACAACCAGGCGGTTTTCGAACTGCTGCGCGAGGAGCGCGGCGAGGGCGAGGCGCTGCTCTTCGCCCGCTCCGCCACCGCGGGCGGCCAGCAGTACCCCGTGCACTGGGGCGGCGACTGCGACTCGCACTTCGGCGCCATGGCCGAGTCGCTGCGCGGCGGCCTCTCCCTCGGCCTGTCCGGCTTCGGCTTCTGGAGCCACGACATCGGCGGCTTCGAGGGCACTCCCACCCCGACCGTCTTCAAGCGCTGGACGCAGTTCGGCCTGCTCTCCTCGCACAGCCGTCTGCACGGCAGCTCGTCGTACCGCGTCCCCTGGGACTACGGCGAGGAAGCCGTCGACGTCACCCGTGAGTTCACCCGGCTCAAGCACCGCCTCGCCCCCTACCTCCAGCGCGCCGCGCAGCAGGCGCACGCCACCGGCGTCCCGGTCATGCGCGCCATGCTGCTGGAGTTCCCCGACGACCCCACCGCCGCCCTGCTCGACCGGCAGTACATGCTCGGCGACGACCTGCTCGTCGCCCCCGTCTTCACCGACGACGGCACGGTCGAGTACCACGTGCCCGAGGGCGTGTGGACGAACGTCCTGACCGGCGCCCGCGTCACCGGCCCGGCCTGGGTGCGCGAGCGGCACGACTTCCACACGCTGCCGCTGCTGGCCCGCCCCGACTCGGTGATCGCGCTGGCCGCCGACGACCGGCGTCCGGTCTCCGCCTGGGCCGAGGACGTCGAACTGCGCGTACACGCCTTCGCCGACGGCGCCCGGCGCACGCTCGTGATCCCCCGGCCGGACGGGCCGGGGGAGACGGCCCGCTTCCAGGTGCGCCGCGACGGTGACCTGATCCGGGTGACGACCGACAGCCCGCACCCTTGGCGACTGCGTCTCGGCGGCCCGGACGGCGCCCTGCACCTCGCGGCCGCGGGGACCGGGACGGCGGAGTTCCCCTGCGAGGCACTGCCCGGCGCTGCCACAGCCCCGCACGGGAGACCGTCCTGACGCCCGGCCGTCGGCTGCGCACGCAGGGGACGCGGGGCCGCTCCCCCCGTCTCTCCCCGTCTCCCGGCCCTCACGCCCCGCGACGGTCGACGGCGGGCAGCGCCCTGGTACCGCTCAACGGCCGTGCCGCGTCCGGGACTCCGGGACCGGCCCGCCGCCGGGGGCGGCGCCGTTCATCAGCATGCGGGCGAGGCTGGTGCGGTTCGACACGCCGAGCTTGCGATACACCTGCCCGAGGTGGGTCTCCACCGTCCGCACGCTGAGGAAGAGGCTCTCGGCGATCCGGATGTTGGTCATGCCGGTGCTCACGAGACTCGCGATCTCCCGTTCGCGGGCGGTCAGGGCCGACAGCGCGGGCAGCACACGCGGTGCGTCCGCCGCGTCGGCGCACGCGGCGAGCCGGGCCCGCCACCGGATGACCTCGCCCCGCAGCCGCGCCGAGCCGCACTGGTCGGCGAGGACCCCGGCGCCGTCCAGCCATGCGGCGACTCCGTCGGTGCGATCCGCGTCCAGGGACAGCTCGGCCGCCGCGAGCAGAGTGACGCAGGCCTCGACGCGCTCGCCGCCGAGCGAGAAGTCGGAGGCCGCCTCCAGCGCCCGCTCCAGCGCCTGCCCCGTCCGCCCGGCCGCCGCGTGGGCGCGCATCCGGGCGCGCAGGGCGAACCCCCGGCGGCCGGGCGACGGGAGCTGTTCGAGGCACTGCTCGGCCAGCTCGGCCCACTCTCCGACAGCCGCCCGGTCGCCCACCGCGAGCGACGCCTGCGCCAGGGCGTCGCACCAGCGGGGCTTGCGCCAGACGGTGAGCCGGGGCAGCCCGGCGCCGCCCGCCGCGTCCAGCAGCAGCCAGCGGGAGCGCGCCGGGTCGCCGGTGCGCTGCACCCACTCGGCGTGGAAGCAGCGGACGGTGACCGCCCACGCGGTCGGCGAGGCGCCGGCCACGGCGAGGGCGCGCGCGGCGGACTCCTGTGCCCGCGCCTGGTCGCCCGGACCGTCACGCCACGACAGCGCCTCGGCCCGCACCATCGAGCTGACGGCCTCCTCCGCCGGACCGGCCCCTTTCGCGGTGTGGTGGCCGACCTCGTCGAGAGCGGCCAGCGCGTCGTCCAGATTCCCGCGCCGCAGATGGGTGTTGGCCAGGACCGTGAGGATGTGCGGCTGGACGTACGTCTGGCCGGTGCGCCGGGACAGGGCCGCCGCGCGCGTGAGGTGCCGTTCGGCGTCGACCAGCCGGCCGAGCATCCCTTCGGTCATGCCCGTCTGGAGCGAGGCGTTCAGGTTGGTGAGCAGGGCGCTGTCGGGCGCGGCGTCGATCAGCGCGGCCGCGGTGGTCGTCCGCTCCTGCGCGGTGGCCAGGTCGCCGGTGAACAGATGGCCGAGGGCGCTCTGCGCCAGCGCCTGCGCCTCGCCGACCCGGTCGTGGTGCTGCCGTGCGATGACGGCGGCCGTCTCGGCGTGATGCCGGGACCTCACGTACTCCTGGAGGTCGTAGGCGTGGTCGGCCAGTTCGGTGTGGAGGGCGGCCGCGATCGCCGCGTCCTCGCCGGCCAGCGTGGCGAGCCCGGAACGGGCCAGGGCGCCGGCCTCGGCGTACCGGCCCAGGGTCCGCTCGATCCGGCTGGAGTCGGCGAGCGCGCCCGCCTCGCCCGACCGGTCGGGCATGGCCGACCGCAGGGCGTCGAGCAGTTCACGGCTCTCGGCCGCGTCCCCGGTCAGCAACCGGGCCCGCGCCAGGAGCACTTGGGCCTCGTGCCGGTGCGGCTCGCCCGGGCGCAGGATCGGCAGCGCCGCCTCCAGGTGACCGGCGGCCACGGCGGGGGAGCGGTACAACAGCTCGCGTGCGGCGGCGATCAGGGTGAGCGCGTGCTCCGGGCGGTCCGGGTCGGCGGCGCGGGCCACGTGGTGGGCGCGCCTGGCGATGGGTGCGCCCTGTTCGGCCAGCGCGGATTCGGCTCGCCGGTGCAGGATGACGCGGCGGCTGGGTGCGAGCCGCTCGTACACGACGTCGCCGACCGCCCGGTGGCGCAGCGCGAGCCGCGGGGCGGGCTCGGCGGGCCGGACGAGGTCCACGCGGGTGAGCGTGTCCAGGGCCCGGACAGCGGCGGCGACGTCCAAACCGACGACGGCGGCGGGCAGTTCGGGCCGGAACGGCTCTCCGAGAACCGCCGCCGCCTCCAGGACCGCCACGGAGTCGGCGTCGAGTCCCGCCAGTTCGCCGAGGACGGCCGTCGAGGCGGCCGCCGCGTCCTGACCGCGGCTGCCGAGCACCTTGAGGTACTGCGGGTTGCCCTGGGCCTCGCGGTGGATCTCCTCGGCGTCCGGGTGGTCCCCGAGCAGTTCACCGGCCTCCTCGCGGGACAGCGGGCCGATGTCCCACACCTCCAGTGAGCCCGCGGACCCGGCACGCGAGAGCAGTTCGGCGTGCCAGGGCGCCAACTGGCGCTGCCGGCAGGCGATGAGGCACAGCACGGGACCGGTGGACGCTGCCCTCAGCAGCCGTTCCACGTCGAGCCGGCTGCCGGACGGAAGGAGGTGGAAGTCCTCCACCACCGCGAGCAGGGGCCCGCCCTCCGCCGCGCGTGCCGCGACCTCGCGCACCCCGGTCAGGCACGGTTCCCCGGCGCCGGCGGACGCTTCCGCGGTCCTCCCGCGTGCGGTCCGGACGGGTATGCCGACGGCTCGGGCCTCGGCCGCCGCCGCCCACGTCAACGCGCTCTTGCCGATGCCCGGTTCCCCGACGAGCGCGACGGACCTCCCCGCTCCCGTCCCGGCGAGATCGGCCAAGGCGCGTGCCAGCGCCCCGACTTCCGCCTCACGGCCCGCCAACGGACGTGCGTCGCCCTGTGCGCGGCGGACGGGAGTGGGCGCTTCGCCCCGCGGATCATCGGACATGACACGGCACGATAGTGGCTGCCGATCACAACCAGGCAAAGGGGACGTATTCCGCGCCCCGGCCGGGGGAGCCGCCGTCGGCGTCCACCCGCCCCACCCGGACGTCACCGGGCCCGCGAAAGCCTTCCCGCAGCAGGCGAGTTGGCGATTTCACGGGTGTGCGCCCGACTGATTATGATCTTGCTCATGTCTGTGCAGAGTGCCGAACGAGCCCTTTCCCGCAAGCAGCGACTCCAGGAGAAGCAGCGCCGTCAGCTGGCGGTGGTGGACACCGTGGACAAGGCCGAGGCGAAGGTCCGCAAGGCGGAGGTCGAACTGGCCATGGCGGTCGCCGAGGCGGTGCAGGTGTTCGGCGACGAGGAGTCCGCCTCCGAGGGCCTCGACATGCGGGTCGAGACCATCCGGCGCTTCCTCGGCATCGCGCGCGACGAGGCCGCCGGCGCGCAGGACGCGGCCGAAGCCGCCGACGGGTCCTGAACCCCCGGCCGCCGCGCCGAGGACGGCACGCGACGACCGGCTCGCAGGACAGGGGGCGGCCGAGGCGACCGGCGCCCGCAGGCGACGGCACGGCCACCGGTCGACGGCACGGCTACCGGTCCACGGAGCGCATCCCCGCCTCGTCGTAGCGCTCGCCCGCGACCTCGGGAAGTTCCGCGTCGATACGGGCCAGGTCGTCCTTGGTCAGCTCGACGTCGACGGCGCCGGCGTTCTGCTCCAGGTAGGTGCGGCGCTTGGTGCCCGGGATCGGCACCAGGTCATCGCCCTGCGCCAGCACCCACGCGATGGCCAGCTGCGCCGGAAGGACGTCCTTCTCGGCGGCGATCTCCTTCACCTTCGCGGCCAGCCGCAGGTTCGCCTCCAGGTTGGCGTCCTGGAAGCGGGGGTTCTGCCGGCGCCAGTCGTTCGCGTCCAGCTCGTCCGGCGAGCTGAAGCGCCCGGCGAGGAAACCCCGCCCGAGCGGCGAGTACGGCACGAAGCCGATGCCCAGCTCACGGCAGACGGGCAGCACCTCGGCCTCCACGTCCCGCGACCACAGCGAGTACTCGCTCTGCACCGCGGTCACCGGATGCACGGCGTGGGCGCGCCGGATGGTCTGGGCACTCGCCTCGCTCAGGCCGATGCCGCGCACCTTGCCCTCGGCGACGAGCTCGCCCAGCGCGCCGACCGTCTCCTCGATGGGGACGTTCGGGTCGACCCGGTGCTGGTAGTACAGGTCGATGTGGTCGGTGCCCAGGCGCTTCAGGGAGCCGTGCACCGAGCTGCGCACATGCTCCGCCGAACCGTCCTGCGCGCCGACCGTCGTGATGTCGCCGGGTACGGCGTCGTCCATCCGGTAGTTGAACTTCGTCGCGATCACGTATTCGTCGCGATGCCCGCGCACCGCCTCGCCGACGAGCGACTCGTTGGTGAGGGGGCCGTACATCTGTGCGGTGTCGAGGAAGTTCACCCCGACGTCGAGGGCCCGCCGGATGGTGGCGACGCCCTCCTCCTGATCGGCGGTTCCGTAGAAGGCGGACATCCCCATGCACCCCAGGCCGATCGCCGACACCTGGAGGTCCCGCAGACTGCGCTTCTGCATGCCGTGTTCCAGCCTTTCCTGCCACTCGTACGGTGTGCGGACGCCACGAAGCCCCGTCGTCCATTGGGCGACGCTTTCCCGCGCCCGGCAATTCCGGAAGGGGGACCGGGTGACACGGGCCTCGAGCGCCGCGATGTCCGCAACGCTACGACCTGGAGCGCACTCCAGCGCAAGCGGCCGGGTCAGCCGGTCCGGCGCAGGCCCGCCACAGGGAGGGCGACCAGTCGGCGCGCGTCGTAGCGGGGGTCGCTGCCGGCGCCGATGCAGAGGTCTCCGATGCCCCGCATGAATGGGCAGGCGTCCAGACCGGCGCGGATCTCACCGGAGGCGGCGGCCCGCGGCCGCCCCCACCTCAGACCCGTCCCGCGGCGCGGGCGCCGGACCGGGGCGTGTGTCGCCGACGGAGGGATTCGCATAGCCTCGTCCACGGGTGTGGCGGACGCGGCCCGCGTCCGCGGGGAGGAGGCTGCGGTGCTCAATACGGGCGCGCGATGGCTCGCGGGCGTGGTGACCGTCCTGTGCGTGGTGCTCGTCGGCCCGAGCGTGCCGGCCGACGCGCCCGCCACGCGGACCCTGCCCGCCGGCGCCGCCCGCGACGTCGTGGCCAACAGGGTCATGACCTGGAACATCTGCAACCCCTGCGACGAGAGCAACGTCGACCGGGCGGCCGCGATCGCCGCGTTCGCCCCCCAGGTCGTCGGCCTCCAGGAAGCGTGCACGCGGGACGTCGACCGGATCCGGGACGACCTGGAGAGCCGCTACGGGCTCGTCTACCACGTCGAGTACGGCATGGTCCTGCGCAGTTGGGCGCGGTGCGGGGGAGTGCCGTGGAACCCGGGAGGCTACGGGGAGGCGATCCTGTCGGCGGCGCCGATGACGGACCGCGTCCACGCGGAATACCCCGACGGCGGCTCCGAGGACCGTGGGTACGTCGCGGTGACCACCGTGGTCGACGGCCGACCGGTGCGGGTCTTCAACACCCACCTCGCCGAACGCCGCCAGGAGGAGGTCCGCGCGGACCAGGCCCGTGTGCTCGCCGCGAAGGTCGCCCCCTACGAACACGCCGTCGTCCTGGGCGACTTCAACGCCCGTGCGGACGCCGCGGAGCTGGCCCCGCTGTGGTCGCTGGCCGCGGACGCGGACCCCCGGTGCCGGCCCACCGACGCGGACGCCTGTGAGCCGACCACCGACTGGTACAGCAGATTCGACTACGTCTTCCTGCGGGGCGTCACCGCGCTCACACACGGGGTGCGCCCCACCCCGGTCTCGGACCACCACCTGCTCCACGCCGACCTCGACCTGGACCGCGCCTGAGGCCCTGCACGCGTCCCGGGTGAAAGTCCGGGGCCGGGCCGGCCGTGACTCGTCGGCGCCGCCACCCCGGCGCCCGCGCGCTCGCGGGGCGGCGGCGCCGGGCGCTCACGCCGGAGGCTGCCCGTCGGTCAGGATCTCGACGTACCCCTCGGTCCCGTGCACGCGGATCCGCTGCCCGTCCCGGATCAGCCGGGTGGCCCCCTCCACGCCCACGACGGCCGGCAGGCCGTACTCGCGGGCGATCACGGCGCCATGGGTCATCAGGCCGCCCACCTCCGTCACCAGGCCCGCGATGCCGACGAACAGGGGCGACCAGCTGGGGTCCGTGAACGCCGTGACGAGGATGTCACCCGCCTCCAGGTCCGCGTCGGCCATGTCGAGCACGACCCGGGCCCTGCCCTCGACCGTCCCGGCCGACACCGCGAGACCGGCCAGGGCGCCGGCCGGCACGTCGTCGCGCCGGTACGACCCGCTCACCGCCTCACCCTCGGACGTGAGCACCCGCGGCGGGGTGAGCGCCTCGTACGAGCGGAACGCCTCCTTGCGCCGCCGGACGAGACCCTCGTCCACCCGCCGCGAGCGCACGGCCTCGTGGAACTCCTGGAAGGTGAGGTAGAAGACGTCCTCCGCCCCGGCCAGCACACCGTCGCGCGCCAGGCTCCCGGCCTCGCGCATCAGGGCCTGCTTGTAGACGAAATAACGGCTGATGATGCCGTACTTCGGGTACTCCCGGTAGCCGATGAACGTGCGCAGCCGGTCGATCATCCGCTCGGCCTCGGCCGCCTTCGCCTCCCCGTCGGGCAGGGCCCGCAGCCGCGACAGCACCTCCTGCTCCTTCCGCGAGGCCTTCTGCCGGCCGCGCTCGAAGCGCTGCGCGGCCGCACCCGGCCCGAAGTTGCGGACGTGGTCGAGGACGACGGGCAGCAGCGTGGTGGGGCGCTCGCTCCACCGCGGCCTGGTGATGTCGATCTCGCCGACGCAGCGCATGCCGTACCGGTCGAGATAGCCCTCGATGGCGTCGCGCGCTTCCGCCCCGCCCTCCAGCTTCCCCAGCCGGTCGAGAAAGTCCTCGTCCTCGACGCCCTGGAGGAACGCCACGACCTCCGGATGCGGGCGGATCACGTCAGCGACGTCGAGCAGCGCCAGCCCCATCTCCGAGGTGATGTTGCCGGGGGCGGACAGCGTGAGCGTGTCGGCCGCGTTCGTCTCGCCGAGCCACTCCTCGAGGGTGTCGTTGAGCCACCAGGTGGCCTCCATGCCGGCCATGATCGCCTGCATGCTCCGCCGGTCGCCCAGGACCCGCTTGTGCTCCTGGAAGGCCTCCAGCAGGAACTCGAACAGCGCCGGTCCCGTCTTCGTCCGGATGTCGCGTTTCAGGGCGGCGACGTCGGCCCGGTTGCGGTCGACGAGTTCGGCGACGACGGCCGGATCGGCCGGGATCGGCGCGGGCGCGCCGCCGGGCGGCGGCCCGGCGGGAGCCGCGTCGGGGCGCGTCGGGACGAAGCCACGGTCGAGGACCGTCTCCAGCGCGTCCCTGATCACCGGATCGCCCTTGCCGATGAGGTCGAGGAGCGCGGCCCGGCTCGCGGGCGCGGCCAGGCGCGGCGTGGCGTCGACGAACAGCCTGCCGCCCGCCTCGTACATGGGCGCCATGGCCGTCAGCAGCCACACCGACAGCCCCAGCGGCTTCATCGGGTCGGTCATCATCTGCTGGTGGCCGACGGAGATGTAGACGCGAGGGTCGTCGTCGTCCCGCTCGGGCACGGGGAACAACGTCGTGATCGGCCGGCTCTGGACGATCCGGAAGCCGCCGTCGACCAGGCACCACTCGATGTCCTGCGGCCGGCCGAAGTGCGCCTCGATCCGCCGTCCGAGCCGCACGAGCCGCACGACCTGATCATCCGTCAGGGCCGGCTCGCGCTGCCGCTCCGGGGCGATCACGACGTCCTGTGTGCCGCCTTCGGGCCGGGCGTGGACGGCCCGCTGTTTCGCGGCGATCGCCCTGTCGACGATCTCACCGTCGCGCACCTTGTACACGTCGGGGTTGACGAGGCCGGAGACCAGGGCCTCGCCGAGTCCGAAGCCGGCGTCCACGGTGGCGACCTTCCGGTTGCCCGTGACGGGGTCGGCGGTGAACAGGATGCCGGAGGCCTCGGGGAAGACCATCCGCTGCACCACCACGGCCATGTGGACCGTGCGGTGGTCGATGCCGTTGCGCTGACGGTAGGTCACCGCCCGCTCGGTGAACAGCGAGGCCCAGCACCGGCTGACGTGCCGCAGGACCGCCGCCGGCCCCACCACGTTCAGGTACGTGTCCTGCTGGCCGGCGAAGGAGGCCGTCGGCAGGTCCTCCGCCGTCGCGCTGGAGCGCACGGCGTACGCGGACCGCTCACCGGTCCGGGCGAGCGCGCCGGTGATCGCCGCGGCGATGTCGCCGGGAACGGGGATCTCCTCGATGGTCTCGCGCACCAGCGCGCTGAGCTCCCGCACCGCCTCCCGGTCGTCCGCCGCCACCCGCGCCAGCCGGCCGAGCAGATCGTCCAGCGACGGCGCCTCGGCCCTCATCCGCCGGAAGGCGTCCGTCGTCACGCAGAAACCGTCCGGCACCAGGACGCCGTCGATCCGCGACAGTGCGCCCAACTGCGCGCCCTTGCCGCCGACGTCCGCGATCCGCCCGGCGTCGACGTCCCCGAGTGCCAGCACGTACGGCCCGTTCATCGCGCCACCCCCGCGCCCGCCGCGCCCGTCCGCCGCACCCGCACCGCGTCGCCCGCCCGTGTCACCGGCGCGCTGCCGGGCGCCTGTCCTCCTCCGGTCGGTCCCGCCGTCGGTCCGACGTCACCGCGTCCCCCGTACGTCGACAACAACACAAGCACGTAGCGCCCTCATTTCCGCAGGTTGTGGCCTCGGCCGACGATTGTGCGCCCCGACGGGGGCCTTGCGGCAAGCCCCCTGGCGCGCTATAACTTAGGAGAGGCAAGGAGAGGTTTCTCCTTGCCTTCGCTGTTTCCGGGGCTGTTTTCCGGTTGGTTCGTGCCGGGTTCCGGGTGCCGGGTGCCGGGTGCCGGGTGCCGGGTGCCGGGTGCCGCGGGGCGCGCGTCGGCGAGGCGGCCGTGAGCCGCGCCCCGTCTCAGCCGCGCAGGTCGAAGCCGCCGCGACCGAGCGCGGACCGGATCCGGCCGAGCCCCTCCACGCCCATCCTGCGCCCGCCGGGAAACCGGTCGTCCCGGTCCCAGCGCCACGCGGTGACCATGGCCGTCACGAGGAGCCGGCACGCGCGCAGCACATCCGCGTCGATCCCTTCGCAGTGCCTGCCGACCGCCTCCGGGGCGTGGGCGACATCGAACTCGACCGGCCCACGGCAGCACGTCTCGAAGTCGATGAACAGCGGCCCGCGGGCGGTGGCGAGCAGATTGCCCGGGTGCGGCTCGCCGTGCAGCAACTGCTCGCCGCCACCGTGCCCGGCGACGAGGCGCCCGAGGTCGCGCAAGGCTTCTGCGAGCAACGCACGGTCCGGGCCGCCGAGTTCAGGCGTACGGTCATGGTCAGCGACGAGTCGCCGGGCCTGTTCGACGCGAGCGGTGAAGTGCGGCACCGGGATGTCGACCCGCCGCATGCCGGCGTGCAACCGCTCCAGCGCCCGGGCGTAGTCGCGGGGCGGCACCTCGTAGGGCGGCACGGGTGCGTGGAAGGTCCACAGCGTGACGACGAAGCCGTCCCGCTCATGGACGCGGGGCTCCACCCGGGGGTCGAGCCGGGCCACCGGGCACCCGGAAGCGGCGAGCCGCCGGGCGAGGTCGACCTCGAACCGGGCGACCTGGTGCCCGGCGGGAGCCACCCGGGCCACGACGTCACAGGGCAGCAGACGCACGGTGATCTTGTTCGAGTCATGCAGAACCGTCACGTCGTCGGCCGCCAGACCGAGGGACACGGCGATCGACCGCGCCGCCGCCACCGCACGCACCGCCTCTGCCGCCCGCATCGCGCCCCGCCCCCTTCTCCGTGCGGCGCCGACGGCGAGAAGCCGGGCCCCGCCTCCGGAGCCCCGACCCCGGAACTCGCTGGATCACCGGTAGCCTCCCACCCTACGGTGGCGCCATGAGCGATCAACCGGAAGTGCCCGTCACGCCCGTCGAGGCCTACGAACCGCCCTACTACGTCGCCGTGTTCACCACCGTGCGCACCGACGACCAGAGCGGCTACGGCGAGACCAGCGCCCGCATGGAAGACCTCGTGAAGGACGTCCCCGGATTCCTCGGGATGGACCATGCGCAGACTCCGGGAGGGCTGGGCATCACCGTCGGCTACTTCCGCGACGCCGACGCCCTCACGCAGTGGCGGAACAACGCCGAGCACCGCGCGGCCCAGGAGCGCGGACGGGCCGACTGGTACCGGAGCTACACGCTCCACGTGGCGAAGGTGGAGCGCAGTCACGGCTTCGTGCGGGAACGGACCCCGCGGAGCCCCGCGGTGGGCTGACCCGCGCGCACGTGTCAGGAGCGGACGACGGCGACTCCGCCGATCAGGCCCCACGCGTCGATCCGGACCCTCGGCCCGCCCGGGCGGCTCGGGCCGTCGTCCCTCACTCCGCCCAGACGCAGTCCGCGGACTTCCACCCGGACGTCGTCGCGGACCTTGAGACGGACACCGCCGATCAGGCTCAGCTTGGTGATGCGCAGTTCGGCGCCGTCGGGGATGTCGACGTCCGTCAGATCGACGTCGGCGCCGCCGATGAGGGACGCGGTGAGCGTCCGCTCGTGGAGTGTGGCGCCCGCCAGGCGGTGACCGCCGATCAGGCTCACCCTGACGTCGGTCTTCCCGGACTTCTCGCCGCTGCTCTTCGTCATGAGAAGTACCCTACGGGCGGCCGCGCTTGAGCCGCAGTGGCGGTCGTCCGGGGTTGCGCATGACAAGTGTCACGCCCAGGGGCCGCGCGCGGCTCCCGTCATGCGCGGCCGGTGCCGTAGAACCGCACGTAGTCGACGGTCATCGTCGCGGGGGACGGCGTCGAGGCGTCGGGGGGCCCGGGCCAGTCGCCCCCGACGGCGACGTTGAGCAGCAGGTGCATGTCCTGCTCGAAGACCCAGTCGCGCGGCGCGGGCAGCTTCGAGGGAGTCAGGGTGAAGTACGGTTTGCCGTCCACGGACCAGGTGACGCGCCGCGGTCGCTTGTCCACGGCGTACGTGTGGAACGTCGTCGAGGCGTCGGCAGGCAGGGTGACGGAGCCGCCGACGCCGTTCTCGTTGAAGTAGGTCGGCCCGTGCGCGGTGCCGTGGACGGTGCGCGGTTCTCCGCCGACCACCTCGCAGATGTCCAGCTCACCCTGTGCGGGCCACTCGGCCCCGTTGTCGCCGAGCATCCAGATCGCCGGCAGCAGACCCGTCCCCGTAGGGAGCTTCGCACGGACCTCCACGCGCCCGTGGCGGAGGGCGGCCTTCCCCTCGGTGGTCAGCCGGGCCGACGTCCACGGACAGAACTCCCGCGTATAGCACGGCAGTCGGGATCCCGCAGGGGCCGGGCGTGCCGAGATCAGCAGATCCCCCTCGCCGTCGAGGCCGGAGTTGGCCGCGTCGTCCGTGTAGAACTGCAACTCGTTGTTGCCCCACCCCTCGGCGTCCCGGTTGCCCGTCTCGGTGTTCCAGGACGTCGCCGACGGGCGGGCGCCCTCCTCGCCGTCGAACTCCGCCTGCCAGAAGGGCCGTTCCGCGTCGGCGGACGAGGGTGCCTCATCCTGGGGGCCCGAGCCCGAGCCCGAGCCGCATCCGCAGAGCAGGCCGCTCAGCGCCAGGACGAGGGCCAGGGCGGTGCGTCGGTTCATGTGCGCTGCTCCCCGAGGTCGTGCCCAAGACGATACCTGGACCGGTGGAGCGGCCGCCCGGGCACGCCGACGGCCTCACCGACGCGGACTTCTCCTGAGCGGTCCGAGCCGAGGAGCCGGTGGCGTCCGGTTCAGACGGCCATGGCTTCCTGGAGCCAGCGGGCCACCCGGTAGGGCAGCCACCACGCCAGGTCGCCGACGCGCAGCACCAGGTGCTCGGCCGTGAACTCCTCGAGTATGTCGGCGGGCACGCCGGCGTGGTGGACGCCCGGCGCGAGCCGGGCGACGGCCTCGCGGTAGCGGGGCTCCTCGGCGGTGAAGCGGCGCAGGTCGCCCCAGCGGCGGTCCCGGATCTGCACGAAGCCCGGACCCTGGCGCCAGACGAGTTTGCACAGGTAGTGCCGGGTCCGCCAGGCGTGCAGGGCCTCGTCGGCGGCTTCGAGGCCGGTGACGGTGCGGGGCGGCTGGAGGTGGGACAGCACCTTCCACCGGTGGGCGGAGTCGTGCGGGGACAGGCGGAGGTCCCAGTCGACGGAGACGGCGCGGGCGGTGAGGTCGCGCACCAGGCACAGCCGGTCGACGGCCCTTCGGTGGGATGCGGGATCGTCGCCGGTCAGGTCGACGGCCGTGTCCAGTTCGGCATGGCGCACGCCCAGGTCCCACAACCGGTCGACCTGCCGTGGCTGTGCGGTCACCTGGAGGGTTCCCAGCGACATGCCCGGCAGGTCACGGGCCTGTGGATCGAGGTCGCGCCACGCTCGGACGGTGACGCTCGCTGCGGTGGCTGTCATGTGCGGTCCTTCGTCGGGGCGCGGGGCCGGGGAACGGGGGGCGGGGGAAGGGGGGACGGGGAGGAGGGATGGGTGAAGGGGAAGGCGGAAGGGGCAAGTGGCCGGTGCTCAGGACGGGACCGGCGCGGGCACTGCGGTGGCGTCGGCGTCGGTGACGGTGGTGCTCCCGGCGGCGGTGGCCGGCCCGTTCGCGGTGGTGGTCTCGTCGCGGGTGTGGGCGTGCCGCATGTAGTCCAGACGCAGCAGGTCCTGGTTCACGGCGGCCGGGGCGATGTGCACGTACTGGCCCGCGTCCGTGAAGACGATGCCCTGCGTGACCCACTCCTTGAGAAGCGCCTCCACCTCGTGCGGTGTGCACGGCGCGCCGTCGGGCGAGCCGGCGGCCGAGGTCAGCTTGCGGTGCAGCGCGACGACGGTGTGCGGCTGGTCGAGGAGGCGGAAGAGCGCGGTCTCCAGCGGGTCGGCGAGTTGCAGGGTCCGCCATGCGAAGGACGGACGCCGGCTGACCAGGACGATCCGGTCGCCCAGGTCGGTGTGGGTGAGGCGCGCGTCGGCGTGGTGCTTCTTCCAGGCGGCGATGCCGTCGTTGAGCAGCGTGACCGTGGGCTCGGTGATGCCGCGCTCCGGCGCCTGGAACACATAGGCCAGGTCGTGGAGTTCCGCCTCGGGCAGGTCGTACGTGAACAGGTAGTGCTCCTCCGGACGCAGTCCGGTGAAGCCCAGTTCGGGGCGGTTGAAGTAGGGGCTGAACCGTTCGATGGCGATGCGGGCGGACAGGTCGACCGGCGGGTTGAGATGCTCCAGGGCGGGGAGCTGCCGGATGACGGGTTCGTAGTCGTCCGCGGTCTCGCCGGGGAAGCCGTGCAGGTAGTTCCAGGACACCGACAGCCCGGTCTCCGCCGCGTCGCGGAGCATGCGCACGTTCTGGCAGCCGCTGACGCCCTTGTCCATGAGGTCGAGGACCCGGCTGTTGAGGCTCTCGATGCCCGGCTGGACGTAGATGAGCCCGGCGTCGGCCAGGACCTGCAACTGGGGGCGCCGCATGTTGGCCTTGATCTCGATGTGCATGCGCAGGTCGTAGCCGCTGTCGATGACGCGGGGCAGCACGGTGGACAGGTAGCGCATGTCCAGGATGTTGTCGACCACGTACATGTCCAGCACCCGGTGCCGCTCCGCCAGGTCCATGATCTCCTGGTAGAACGTGTCGGGGCTCTTGCTGCGGAACTGCATGAAGGAGCCGTTGAGGCCGCAGAAGGTGCAGTGGTGCTTCTCGCCCCACCAGCAGCCCCGCGCGCCCTCGACGACCAGTTTCGGCTCCACCCAGTTGCGCGCCACGGACGCGGCGAGACGTTCGAAGTAGCCGCTGTAGTCGGGCGGCAGGATCGCCGCGGGCGGCAACGGCCCGGTGGGCATGGGGTTGACGGTGTGCCCCGACTCGGGCGTGCGGTGGCACAGCCCCGGGATCGAGGCCGCGGCGGACCGGTCGCCGTCGCGCAGCGCGGTCAGCAGCCGGGGGAAGGCGTCCTCGCCCTCGCCGCGCACCACGTAGTCCACGAACGGGAAGTTGCGGTGGACGGCGGCGCCCTGCTCGGCGTCGCAGTTGGCTCCGCCCATGACGGTGACGACGTGCGGGGCGAGCCGCTTGATATGGCGGGCGGCCGCCAGCGCGGCCGTGTTCTGCTGGAACGTGGAGGTGAACCCGACCACGTCGGGCTCCAGCGCGACGACGCGCTCGGCCACCTCGGCGACGAACTCCGGCACGAGGCGGTGCAGTTCGCGCGTCATGCGCATCCGGGACCGGCGCAGCTTGGGCGTCATGGCGTCGACGAACTCCGACTCCCGCCATTCCGGGTCGTCGTAGAGCGCCGAGGAGAACACCCAGTCCCCGCAGCCGAGGAAGTAGGAGGAGAGGGCGTAGTAGTCGTAGTCCTCGGCCGTGAACTCGGTGCGGCCGGTGATCCAGTCGGTGAACTCCAGATTGGCGTGCAGCACCTCGCACGTGGCGTCCTGGACGTGTTCGTCGACGCTTCGTTTCAGGATGCCGAGCGCCAGTGAGGGCAGGTCCATCGGGGACCAGGGCATGTTGACGAGAAGAACGCGCACGGTGGGCTCCTCGGAGCGCGAGCGGCTGGCGGGACGGGAACGGGAGGGTGCCCGGCCGGCCCGGGTCGGACCGGGCCGGCCGGGCCGCGGGTCACTCCTCGTCGTCGCTCTCGGCGGCGTTGCGGAACGGGATCGTGATGGTGATGCCGATGCCCGGCTTCCGGTTCTCCTCGTCGCCGTCGAGCGGGTCGTTGTGGATGATGTCCTTCTGCATGGTCGTCCTCCTTCTCGGGTTCATGGAGTGTTCTTCGGGCGGTGGTGCCGTGCGCCCGGTCCCGCTGTGTCCTCAGCGGGGCCGGGGTCCTCCGGACGGTGCCGGAGGACGTGAGGGGGTGTCCGCCGCCGGTGCGGGCAGGCACGTGTGCAGGAACGTCAGGGAGCGGCGCAGGACGGCGACGTGTGCCGCGCCGTCGTAGCCGTCGTGTCCGGTGTCGAGCCACAGCTGCTCGTGGGCCACGCCCGCGGCGGTCAGGGCGGCGGTATAGCTGCGGATCTGCTCGGGCGGGCACTTGACGTCCTTCTCCGCGCCGACGAGGAGCAACGGCGCACGGACCGCTGACGCGTAGGTGAGGGGAGAACTGCGGGAGTAACGTTCCGGCACCTCTTCCGGCGTCCCCCCGAACCAGCGGACGTCCAGGGCGCGCAGCGCCGGGGTGGTCAGCCGGTGGGCGCTCACCCAGTCGGCGACGGGCTTCACCGCGATGCCGGCCTGCCATGTCCGCGGGCGGCTGCCGAGCGCGAGGAGCACCAGGTACGCCCCCCAGGAGACCCCCCACAGGGCGGTCGCGCGGTCGTCGGCGAGTCCGCGGCGGACGAGATCGGCCCGTACGGCGGCCAGGTCGTCCACCTGGGCGTGGCCGACGTCCGCCCCGAACGCCCGCCGCCAGCGGGGACCGTAGCCGGTCGAGCCGCGGTAGTTGACCCGGGCGACGGCGTATCCGGAGGCCACGAGCGAGTGCACGGTGGCGTCGTAGGCGTCCCGGTCGTGGTCCGCGGGACCGCCGTGCACGAGGAACACGGTCGGCCACGGACCGCCGACGGCGCCGTCGGCGTACGCGTCGCTGTCGCCGGAGGCGGGATGTCCGGCGCCGGGGGCGCTTCCGCCCGCCGTCTCGCCCGGCAGGCTGAGGAACGTGTGGACGGGGCCGTGGGGCGTCGGGGTCCACAGATCGGTGTGACGGCCGGGCACGTGGGGGAGGGGGCCGGGTTCCGGCAGCGCGATGCCGTCGGTCGAGCGCGGGACAGGCGGGTGCGCGGCGTCGGTCCACAGGTAGTGCAGCCCCCCGCCGGGCCGCGGGGCGGCGTCGAGCAGGCTGCCCGCGGGGGTGGGGACGACGCGGCGGGCGCGGTCGCGCAGCGACACCCGGTGCAGCAGCGACCGTCCATGGCGCTCCTGGCGCACCAGCACCTCGTCGGTGTCCGGGTACCAGGACGCGGTGATCTCCGTGTCGAAGCGGCACCACGCGTGAACGGCCAGTCCGTGGTGCGGCGTCCACGTCGCCAACTGATAGCGGTCCTCAAGCTCGTGCACCAGCAGCAGTTCTCTGCGGCCCCGCAGGGGCGAGAAGCCCCGGCACCAGAACCTGCCGCCAGGCCCGCCGCGTTTGCCGGGTTCGCCGGGGTGCGCGGCTTCATCGGGTCCGTCGGCGCTGTCGAAGCGGGGCAGGGCGGCGAGCACCCGGCCCGAGGGGGTCACGACGACGACGGTCGCGTCGCCGTCGGACGCCGTCGCGAGGGCCACGAGATCGCCTTCCGGCGTGATGCCCCCCAGCCGGGCCGGACCGGCCGTGCGGAGCACCTCGCGCGGTACCCGGCCACGCCGTCCCACCAGCAGACTCGTGCCGCCCTGCCGGGTCGCGACCGCCGCGGCGACCGTACCGTCGGCCGTCACCGCGAGCCCGCGCGGCGACCCGGCCGGCGCCCCCGGCAGACCGGGCAGCCGGCAGCCGCCGTCGAACGGCTCGAACCACCAGCGCCCCACGCCGTCGGCGTCCTCGTCGAACCACCACACGTAGGCGTCCGCGTCGACGGCGTGATGCACCGTGCCCCCGGGCCGGTCGGTGACCTGGCGGGCGGTGCGGGTCGAGGCGTCCCACGTGAAGACCTCGCAGCGGCCCCCGGCGTCGGCCGTCAGCACCATGCGCCCGGCGTCGCGCGGGCACACCTCCGGGAGCGCGCCGACGAAGACCCTGAAGGCGTCACCCACGGCCGTCCCCCGTCGTCCCCTCGGCAGACGCGGCGGACGCGGCGGACGAGCGCAGCAGTCCCGGAACCCTCACCTGCGTGTGGACGGCCAGCGCGCCGAACAGCACGGTGCACAGCAGCACCGGAGTGCGCGCGGTCCCCACGGTGACCAGGAACGCGGCGAGCGCCGGGGCGCCGGCCGCGGCGAGGGCGGAGAGCGAACCGAAGACGCCCGCGGTCCGCGACTGCAACGCCACCGGAGTGCACGCGACGGCGACGCTGGACAGGACCACCGTGATCAACGGCACCAGCAGCGAGATCCCGGCGAACGCCGCTCCCCAGCCGACCGCGTCGTCCGCCCACACCAGTGAGCCGCACGGCACCGGCAGCAGCCAGGCGGCCAGGGTAAGCAGCCGTCCCGCACCGAGGCGGCGTACCGCGGGCGCCGCGACCAGCGCGCCCAGAAGCCCGGCCGCCCCGGAAGCCGCGAGCACCGCGCCGACGGCCGCTCCGTCGCTGTGGCCGTGACCGTCGGAGCCGAGCCGGAAGAGCGCGGTGTAGAAGAGCAGCGTCAGTGTTCCTCCGGCGGTCGACGTCCAGATCAGGACGAGTCGCAGGACGGGGGACCGGGCCACCGTCACCACGCCCGCTGTCACGGCGCCCAACCGCCCCGACCACGTTCCCCGCCCGCCGCGGTCGTCCGTCTCCCGTGGACGGGCGGGCGTGTCCGGCGTATGGGCCGGCGGGTCGAGAGGCGTGCGGATGGACCGGACGCCGAGCGCGGCCGCCGCGTAGGAGAGCGCGTCCGCGAAGAAGGGCAGGGGCCGGGCGAGCTGGAAGAGGACTCCGCCGAGCACCGGACCCACGACGAGCGAGATCTGGTCGCCCACCTGCATCCCGGCGGCCGCCCGGGGCAGTTCGTCGGTCGCGGCCAGATTGACGAGGGCTCCGCGCGACGCGGCCTCGTAGACCACCGCGCACAGCCGCTCGGCCAGCGCGAGCGCCATCACGGCCCATAACGCGGGCCGGCCCAGGCAGGTCAGAGCCAGCACGCCCGTGCACAGGGCCGCGAGCGCCGCCGACCCCGTCATGAGGAGCTGCCGCCGTCCCCGGTCCGCCGGCACCGCGACGACCGGCCCGAGGACGACCCCGCTCAGCGCGGCGGCGGTGGCCAGCGAACCGGCGGTGCCCGGGCTGTGGCCGAGGTCCAGCAGCAGCAACGGCAGGACGAGTCCGGAGGCCTGGCTGCCGAGGCCGTCGACGGCGTTCACCCACCACAGGGTCCTGAGGTCGCCGCGCGCCGGAGCGGCCGCACCGGCCCCCGGTCTCCGCCGTCGCGCCCGAGGTGGCCGTTCGGCGGCGGGGTGCGCGTCATACGGTGGTACGGGACGGCCCGAAGGCCGGCGAACCGGTGACCCGTCGACGTTCCCCACCCCCCGTACGCCTGGGGGCCCGCGCCGCAGGGCCGGTCCCCGTGTGCCGTGCGTAGAAAATGTGCGCGAAACGTGAAAGCGAGCGGGAGCCTAGCCAGGGCGCGACGGCGGCGACAAGTACCGAACAGTGCGCCGTCTCCGCCCAATAAGCCGATATGGCCGAAGATCTACTGGCCGATGTCCCACGCCCATGGGTGGCGGGCGAGCGCGCGGATCCGAGGGCCTCGCGGGGGTGCCGTCCCGGCGCGGAGCGTTCCGCTTCACAGGCGCACAGCGGCCTGTCCGCCGTGCCTGCCCGAACTCGCGACCGGGGAGCGGTCTCCGCGGCGCGGCATGCGTCGCCGCTCCGTCCGCGGGCCGCGGCGGCCGGTGCGAGGCGCACGGTCCGAGCAACGTTGCTCAGCCGAACTCCATTGCCGACGAAGGCAACTGATGGCCCCTCACATGCCGCCGGGTCGGCCTGTCGCGCCTCTCGCCGGTGTCCCCGCGCCCGCCGCGACCGCGGGAGGCATTGGCCGACAATCCACCCTGCGCGGCGGTGGATGTCGGCCAGATGGCCACATGTGAGGCCTGACGCCCGTGCAGGCATGGGCCGTGGCCCCCGCCGAGATGCGGAAGGGCATCCGCCCTTTTACAAGTGCTTGCTCTGCCGGGTACCTTGTCTCGCATGGAACCAGGTGATTCGACCAAGCAGGCACGGGCCGCCGCCCAGCTGCGCAAGGGCGTCCTGGAGTACTGCGTCCTCGCCCTGATGCGGGACCGCCCCCGCTACGGCGTGGAACTGCTCCACGCCCTGGAGGAATCCGGCGCCCTCGCCACCAGCCAGGGCACCGTCTACCCGCTGCTCTCCCGGCTCCGCCGCGACGACCTGGTCACCACCACCTGGCAGGAATCCGCCTCCGGACCACCGCGCCGGTACTACGCGCTCACCGACAGCGGCCGGGCGGCGCTCGACGAGTTCACCCGCGTCTGGCCCGGCTTCCGCGACGCCGTCGACGCCTTCCTGACCGCCCCGCACCCACCCACCGGAGACTCCGCATGAAGACCTCAGCCGACCCCGTACGCGACTACCTCTCCGCCGCCGGACGGGAGAGCGCAGCCCTTCCCGCCGACCGCCGTCAGGAGCTGCTCGCCGACCTCGCCGAGCACATCGAGGTGACGCGTGCCGAACGTCCCGAGGCCCCGATCGGCAGGATACTGGCCGAGTTGGGCGACCCCCGCACGATTGCGGCGACCGCGCTGGCCGAGGCAGGGAACGCGGCGGCCGGAGCCCGGACCCGGACCGGTGTCGACGCCCCCGCGCGGCGAGGCAGGGTGCACCCCCTGGTCCCCCTCCTGATGCTCACCCTCTCGCTGCCCTTCATCATGATCTTCCCCGACCTCCCCGGGCCGGTGTTCGGCGTCCTCTTCCGCGTCGCGGGCGCCGTCCTGCTGTGCACCTCGGTGCACTGGACCACCGTCCAGAAGACCACCGGCGTACTGGTGACCGCCGTCCTGCCGACCGTCGTCATCGCCACGTGGAACCTCTCGGGCGCCCCGGCCGGCACCCCGTCGCTGGTGGCCAACCTGGTCACGCTCGCCCTGCTGACCGGCGCCGCGGCATGGCTGTGGCGGGTCCGCCGCGCCTGAGCACGGTCTTCGGGCGGCACGGGAGCGGAGTACGGTGGCGGTACCGAGCGCACCTCGCACGCCGTCACCGTTTCGGCGTCGCCCTCGGGGAACGGCAATCCCGGAGCGCATCGCGTCCGGCCGGAAATGAGCCGCCCCATGAGTCCGATGAGCCTCGGAGTACTCGCCTCCTCGCACAAGGAGAACGAGTTCCGGCTGCCCCTGCACCCCAGCCACCTCGAACGGATCCCCGCGGACCTGCGCCGGAGAATCTTCCTCGAACAGGGTTACGGCCGGCGGTTCGGCGTCGCCGACGACGCGCTGCGACCACTCGTGGCGGGCCTGCGCACCCGTGCGGACCTCCTCGCCGAGTGCGACATCCTGCTGCTGCCCAAGCCGACCCACGACGACGTCGCCGAACTGCGCGAGGGCCAGATCCTGTGGGGGTGGCCGCACTGTGTGCAGGACGAGAAGATGACCCAGCTGGCCATCGACCGGCGGCTGACGCTGATCGCCTGGGAGGCCATGAACCACTGGACCTCCACCGGCGCCTTCAGCGTCCATGTGTTCCACAAGAACAACGAGCTGGCCGGCTACTGCTCGGTGCTGCACGCCCTTCAGCTCGCCGGGCTGACCGGCAGTTACGGCCGCCGTCTGCGGGCCGTGGTGATCAGCTTCGGCGCCACCGCCCGCGGAGCGGTCACCGGTCTGGGCGCCATGGGGATCTCCGACGTCACCGTCCTCACCCAGCGTGCCGCCGCGGCCGTCGCCTCGCCGATGCCGTCGGTCGTGATGGGCCACTTCAAGGAGGACGACGACGATCCCTCGCGCCTGTGCGCCGAGACCGGCTCCGGCACGGTGCCGCTGGCGGAGTACCTGGCCGGGTTCGACGTCGTCGTCAACTGCGTCCTCCAGGACACCGACGCTCCCCTGACGTTCGTGACCGACGACGAACTCGCCCTGTTCCGGCCCGGGACCCTGTTCGTCGACGTCTCCTGCGACGAGGGCATGGGCTTCGGGTGGGCGCGTCCGACCACCTTCGGCGAGCCCATGCTCGACACGGGGCCGGGCTGCCACTACTACGCCGTGGATCACAGCCCGTCGCATCTGTGGAACTCCGCCACCTGGGAGATCAGCGAGGCGCTGCTTCCCTATCTGCGCAAGGTCATGAGCGGCCCGGCGGCATGGGACGCCGACGTGACGGTCGAGAAGGCCATCGAGATCCGCGACGGCGTCGTCCAGAACCCGAAGATCCTCTCCTTCCAGCACCGGCAGGCCGCATACCCCCATGCCCCCGCCGCCCCGGCGGCCGTGCCGCACCCGGAGCCACGGACATCGTCCGTCTGACCCGCCGCCCCGACCGCACCGGCGCTCCCCGGCGGGCGGGGCGACCGGCGGCGCCGGCGGTGCCGGGTCACGCACGCGGCCGGGCCGGCGCCTGAACGGCTTCGGCCGGGACGCGGTGGTCGACGCGTGCACGCCCCGGCGGAGCCGGGTGGGCCGCGCCGGGGCGTGACGGACGGCTGACGGCATGCCGGGAGTTCCGCGCCGCCGCACCCCCGGCCGAGGGGGCCGACCGGCCGACGGGCCGACGGCCCGACCAGTCGAGCGGTCGGCGCGCGGCTCGGACGGTCAGCGGGTGGAGGTGGTCCGGTGCTCCTTCAGGGAGGCGCAGTTGGAGCCGGTCACCTGGACCGTGGTGTTGGCGATGCCGCCGCCCCAGTCCACGCAGTGGCCCTTGCCGATGACGTACGACGGACCCGCGTACGACGTGTAGCGCCCGTAGTCGTCGTCGCCCTCGTTCGTGTCGGGCACGTAGATCCAGGCCGACATGTCCACGGCGTTGCCGGGGTTGTTGCGGATGGTGACGACGCAGTTGTTCCCGTTGGCGGCGTTGTAGGTGAGGTAGACGGTGCCCAACGAGCCGATGGCGGCGGAGTTCACGGTCTTGTAGCCACTGCCGCAGACCTTCTGCGGAGTGGTGTTCGGCGTGGCGGACGCGGGTGCCGCCAGCGCGGTCGTGGCCCCCACCGACACCGCGGCCAGCGTCGCGGCGCCCAACATGGCGTGAGTGAAGCGCATATTTCCCCCTTGTGTACTTAGGAGTTGGTTGCTCCTGCCATAAGTGACGGGCGAGCCGTTCGGATGGTTGTGCCGGATTTACCACCGTTTTCGGCCACAACTGACGCCCCGTTTGGCCGAGTTGAAGCACAACCGAAAAGCCCCCGCCCTACACGCCAGGTGGCGGCCGTCGGGCGGGGGAGCGGGGTGGGCCGGTCGAGCCGGCCGGGTCGGGTGCGGCCGGCTCGTCGGGGCGTCAGGGACGTCAGTCCAGGCAGAATTCGTTGCCCTCGACGTCCTGCATCACGATGCACGACTCGTTCTCCTCGTCGGCGACGAGGACTTGCACGCAGGTCGCGCCGAGGGCGAGCAGGCGGTCGCGCTCGGCCGTGAGGGTGGCCAGCCGCTCCTCGCCCACGAGGCCGGTGCCGACCCGCACGTCGAGATGGACCCGGTTCTTGACGACCTTGCCCTCGGGGACGCGCTGGAAGTACAGCCGCGGTCCCACGCCCGAGGGATCGCTGCACGCGAACCACGCCCCGCGCTCCTCGGGGGGCAGGGTGCCGTTGAACTCGTCCCAGGTGTCGAATCCCTGGGGTGGCGTCGGCGCCTCGTACCCCAGCACCTCGCACCAGAAGCGGGCCACCCGCTCGGGGTCCCCACAGTCGAAGGTGACCTGGAACGTCCTGATCGTCGTCGTCATCGGATCACCGTAACAGGGACGCCCTCCCGCTCAACTCCCGTTTCCGCGGGGGTGATGGAGGGGCCGGGCAGGCCTCCGGGACCACGGCCGACTGCCCGTTCGCGCGATGAGCAAGGGCTGGAAGAAGCCGGTCGGCCCGCACGACCGGGTTCCGTGGAACCGGTCGTGCGGGCGCCCCCCGGCCCCCGTTCCCGTGCCACCGGAGGTATGCGGCGCTACCGGAGGTATGCCGCGAGCGGCAGGTTCTGCCGGCGTACGTCACCGGCGACGAGACGGGCGATCTGTTGGGCGCCGTACGTCTCGAAGTGGGTGTGGTCGTTGCAGAAGAAGGCGCCGAGGGGTCCGGACCCGTAGTCGCCGTTGTTCGGGCAGAACCGGACGCTGTTGTAGAGCGACACGCTCAGCGTCTGGAGGTCGATGACGGGCGACCCGGTGGCCGTTCCCGCGGCGAGGGTCTGGGCGATGAAACCGCGGTTCTTGGTCGCCGTGCTGCCGGAACAGGTGATGGCGGCCACGGAGGTGAGGACGACCGGGTGCGCCCCCCGGGCCTGGGCCGCCCGTGCCATGGTGGTCAGCAGTTGCTGGAAGCGGGCCGTGCCCACGTGCTTGGGGCAGGCCGAGGTCGAGTCGTTGATGCCGAACTGGATGAAGAGGTAGTCCCCGGCCTTCATCCCGGTGCTCGCGCTCAGCATCGCCTGCCAGCGTGCCGAGTAGGCGGACGAGGTGAGTCGGCATTCGCCGTCCGAGCCCTTGGCTCCGCTCACGTTCCCCTCGTACATCCAGGTCTGGATGCTGCGGCCGCTCACCGCCTGGTTCCTGACGGTCACGTCGCCGTTGAACAGCGCGTCGAACTGGCTTCCCCAGCCGACCGGGCAGCGCCCGGACCCCGGGTTCGCCATCGTGGAGTCGCCGGCCAGCCACACGGTCACCGGCGCGGCCGCCGCTCGTGTCGCGGCCGCCGTGCCTCCCGCGGCCGGGGTGCGTGCCGCGTCCGGCGCGGCGTGGTGCGTGGAGCCGGCGCAGTTCGCCGTCGTGCTCCCGGCCGCCGAGGCGGCGCGCACGCCGAGGCTCGACAATGCCAGGACCAGTACGGTCGTGACGAGTATCCGTAACTTCTTCATCGGGTCCCTCCCGGGGACGGGCGCGGCCGCGAGGCGGTCAGTGCAGGTACGCGGCCAGGGGCAGGTTCTGTTCCCGGATGCTCTGGAGCAGCAGCCCGCCGATCCGGGTCGCGCCGTACTGCGAGAAGTGGGTGTTGTCCGTGACGCCGTCGACGGAGGAGCGCAGGAAGAGCTGCGCGGAGGCGGACGGCCCGAGGGACTCGACCAGCGCCTTGCTCCTGGCCGTCAGATCGATCACCGGCACCCGCTGCGCCGAGGCGACCGCGCGCATCTCCGCCGGCAGGTTCACGCCCACGCCGTTGACGTGCAGGGCCGTCGGCGTGAGCCGGGCGCCGTCGAACAGCCGGCGGACCGGTGGCGTCACGAGGACCGGAACACCGCCCTTGGCGCGGATCCGCGTGATCATGGCGGTGAGGTTGCCGCGGTAGGCGGACGCGGTGGTCTGCTTGTCGTTGTGCCCGAGCTGGATGAAGACCGGATCGTTCGCGCCGACCTTCGACAGCATCGCCGGGAACAGCGCCGAGTTGCCGAGGAAGCTTCCCGAACTCTCGCCCGAGTCGGCGTAGTTGGCGATGGACGCCCCGGCGCGCACCGCGGTGGTGATCATCTGGCCCCAGCCCGTGTAGGGGGCCGACGGCTGGTCGCACACGGTCGAGTCGCCGGCCAGGTAGGCGACCAGCGGCCGGGTCGCCGGTTTCACCGAGACGGCGGTGACCCGCGGGGCGGACCCCGTGAACCGGATGTCCAGACCGGGGTTCCCGGTCCCGCCCTGGCCGGTGGGCTGCCCCTCCGGCTGGCGTACGTCGACGGTGAACGAGTACGCGGCGACGGCGCCGGCGGCCGTCGTCGTCGCAGGAAGCATCAGACGCCGGGCCTCGACCCACATCTCGGTCTGCCCGGCGGTCGCCCCGCCGAGGGAGACCGTGACGTCGTATTCGCCCGGTGCGACGGCGTAGTGGCAGGTGAGGGGGGAGGTGCCGGTGCAACCCGCGGGCGCGGCGGCGGAACCGGGTCCGGTCGTGGCCCCGGCGCGGGCGGCGCCCGCGCCGGCCAGGGCGGCCACGGTCAGGAGGCCCGCAGCCGCCAGCCGCGCGCCCTGCCCGCCCCGGCCTCGTGGAGCCGTGCTCATTGCTGACATGTGTCTCGTCCTTGTCGACGAAGAGGTGTTGATCGAGGAAGGGTGGAAGCGAGGGTTCACGGGGCTTCGTTCAGGCCTGGGTGAAGCCGTTCATGATGACGGTGGGCCGCTTGGTGGCGGAGTCCCAGGCGCCCATGGTGTAGCCGGTGAACGGGGACATGCCCTCCGGCTCCCAGTAGAAGATGCCCTGTCCGCCGGTCGCCCTCAGCGCCTTGATGTAGGCGACGAGCGAGGCCTGCGTGGCGGACGCCCGGTCCACCCGGCCGCCGAACTCGCTCTGCAGGAACGGCTTGCCGTAGGCGGCGGAGATCTTCTGCATGTTCGCCACGATGCCGGGCGCGAGGTCCGCGCTGCCGTAGGAGGAGAACACCGACATGTCCCACTTGCCGCCGTTGGCCGCGTAGCGGCTGAAGAACGTCGTCATGGAGTCGTACTTCTGCGGCTGGGCCAGGTGAATGCAGACCGTGGAGTTCGGCGACACCGCCTTCACCTGCGTGTACGCCGCGTTGAGCAGCCCGGTCAGCTGGGCCGCGTTGGAGACGCTGCCGACCGGGCGGCAGATGCCGCTGTTGATCTCGTTGCCGATCTGCACCCAGGTCGGCAGCACGTCGTTGTTCCTCATGACCGTCATGGTCTGGTTCACGTACGTGCCCATCGCGGAGCGCATCTGGCTGTAGCTCATGTTCCGCCAGGCGGCGGGCGGGTTCTGCACGCCGACGGAGTTCCACGTGTCGCCGAACATGTAGTCGAGCATGATCGACATGCCGGCGGCCTTGATCCGCTTGGCGAACGCGGCGACCTCGTTGATGCCGCAGTGTCCGTTGGCAGGGTCGCCGGACGGGTTGACGAACGTGCGCAGCCGGACGGCCGTGATGCCGTATCCCTTGAGGATGGTGAGCAGATCCTGCGTCTGCCCGCTCGCGTTCTTCCAGGAGTACCCGCGGGCCTCCATCTGCGGCGCCCAGCTGATGTCGACGCCCTTGACGAACCCTGCCGCGGCATCGGCCGGCGTCTCGAGTTCCGCGAACGCGGCAGCGGTGGCGATCGCTCCGGCCGTGGCGGTGGTGGCCTTGAGCAGTGTCCTTCGGCTGATCCGTCCGGGACCGGACGCATGGGTGGGGGACATGGTCTCTCCTCCCTGCCCGTCGGCCGCACCTGGAGCGTCGCGGCGGTCGGGCAGTCGGTCGTGGGGGGTGGTGGAGGCGGTGAGGGGTGGTGGGGATGGTGAGGGACGCGCAGTGCGTCAAGTGCCTTGGGTGCGGCAGGTGGAGCCGGTGCCGGGGACCAGGTACGGCGAGGCCGGCGGCGACCGGGTGGGGGCCCGGACGTCGTACCCCCCACGGGATGCGGGGGCGGGAGGCGGGGTGCGGGGTGCGGGCGGTCGGTTCATCGGGCCCGGGACCCGCGCCCGCCGACCCGTGGAGTTCTGTGAGCGATCCCAGATATGCAGCGAGTTGACGCACGAGGCTTCTCGCGAGGCCCCATCCGTCAACGGATCCACGGCGCTTGACGACTGTGTTCGTTCACATGAAGCACGAGATGCATCACGCAGTTTCCCGGTCGGGCCCATGGCTGTCAATCGTCTGTGCCGCCCCAACTCACGGACCCGAACAGGGTCGAACATCGAGTCGGACAGAATCCTTGACGACTCATCACCTCCTCCTTACGCTCCCCCTCTGTGGGAGCGTTCCCACGCCCCGCAGACCGTCCGACTGAAAGACCCGCCGACAGACCGAATGAGAGAACGACCGGCTGAACGACCGGCTGATCGACCGGCCGGTCGGCAGGGCGACGGCGACCGACCGAGCGCACCGTCGCCCTCGCGCCCACCCCCTGGGCCGTGCTCCCTCATCCCCCACACACCACACCCCCACATCCACACCGGAGGTCACCGTGGCCGACTCCGCCGGGCGCCCCCACGCGCCGTGGTCCGAGCGACGTGGAGGCCGGTCACCGGGCCGGCTGATCAGCGGTATCGCCGCCGCCACCGCGCTGGCGGCCGCCGCCCTCACCGGACTGTCCCCGACCGCCGACGCCGCCACCGCACGGCAGGTCGAACGTCTCGACCGGGGACTGACCAGCACCCACTCCAGCAGCGGAAACCTGGTGTCGTGGCGTTGGCTCGCCACCGACCCCGGTGACGTGGCGTTCAACGTCTACCGGGGTGGCGTCAGGCTCAACTCCTCGCCGATCGGCACGTCGACGAACTACTTCGACGCGGGCGCCCCGGACTCGGCCGGGTACACCGTGCGCGCCGTGGTCGCCGGAACCGAACAGGCCCCCTCGGAGCCCGCGTTGCAGCTCCGGCCGGGGTATCTGAACGTGCCGCTCTCACCGCCGGCCGGCGGCACCACACCCGACGGCGTCGCCTACACCTACGAGGCCAACGACGCCTCGGTCGGCGACCTGGACGGCGACGGCCGTCTCGACCTGGTCCTGAAGTGGTATCCCACCAACGCGAAGGACAACTCGCAGTCCGGCTACACCGGGAACACGATCATCGACGGGCTGAAGCTCGACGGCACCCGGCTGTGGCGGATCGACCTGGGCCGCAACATCCGCTCGGGCGCCCACTACACGCAGTTCCAGGTGTACGACTACGACGGCGACGGCAAGGCCGAGGTCGCGATGAAGACCGCCGACGGCGCGCGGGACGGCGCCGGCACGGTGATCGGCAGCTCGTCCGCCGACTACCGCAACTCGTCCGGTTACGTGCTGTCCGGACCCGAGTACCTGACCATGTTCAACGGTCAGAGCGGCAGGGCGATGCAGAGCGTCGACTACGTCCCGGCCCGCGGCACCGTCTCGTCCTGGGGCGACTCCTACGGCAACCGCGTCGACCGCTTCCTCGCGGGAACCGCGTATCTCGACGGCTCCCGTCCCTCGCTGGTCATGGCGCGCGGCTACTACACCCGGACGGTGATCGCCGCCTGGGACTGGCGGAACGGGCAGTTCACGCGCCGCTGGACCTTCGACACGAACTCCTCCTCCAACAGCGGCAAGGGCTACGACGGCCAGGGCAACCACAGCCTGTCCGTCGCCGATGTCGACGACGACGGCAAGGACGAGATCGTCTACGGCGCCATGACCGTCGACGACAACGGATCCGGTCTGTGGACCACGCGCATGGGCCACGGCGACGCCATGCACGTCGGGGACCTCGACCCCGCACGGGCGGGCCTGGAGGAGTTCAAGGTGTCCGAGGAGTCCGGCAAGCCCGGCTCGTGGATGGCCGACGCGCGCACCGGACGGATCCTCTGGCAGACGGTGGGCGGATCCGACAACGGCCGGGGCGTCGCCGCCGACGTCTATGCCGGCAGTCCGGGCGCCGAGGCCTGGTCCGCCTCCGACACCACGCTGCGCTCGGCGACCGGAGCCTCCCTCGGCCGGGAGCCCTCCAGCGTCAACTTCCTGTCGTGGTGGGACGGCGACACCGTGCGCGAACTGCTCGACGGCACCCACATCGACAAGTACGGCACCTCCGGCGACACCCGTCTCCTGACGGCCTCGGGCGTCCACGCCAACAACGGCACGAAGTCGACGCCGTCGCTGTCCGGGGACATCCTCGGCGACTGGCGGGAGGAGGTCGTCTGGCCCACCGGCGACAACCGCGCCCTGCGGATCTACAGCACGCCGTACCAGACGAGCACCCGCATCACCACGCTGCTCCACGACACCCAGTACCGCACCGCGCTCGCCTGGCAGAACACCGCCTACAACCAGCCGCCGCACCCGAGCTTCTTCATCGGCGCCGGCATGCCCACCGCGCCCCGCCCGGCCGTCTACACACCCTGACCGGAACGGGCGGACGGCAGGGGTCCCGGAACCTGCTCCGTCGCCGAGCCGATGCGTCCCGTCGTCCGGCCGTCCCGTCGTCCGGTCGTGTCGTCGGTCGGTCGTGTCGTCGGGACGTCCCTGTTCCGTAAGGGTTTCATGGTTCCGAACCGGCCGTGTGCGCAGGTGGGATGGGACCATGAAACTGCACGTGTCTCCGCCGGCGTTCCGGGGCCGGCTGCACGATCCCCGCACGGCGACCTCGATCGGCCGCTGGCTCGGGGCGGCGTTCGCGGTGTGCTTCGTCACCGGTCTGATCAGTCACTTCATGCAGCACCCGCCCGGCTGGTTGGCCGACGGCATCCCGAGCCGCCCGGTCTGGGGCTACCGGTTCACGCAGGGCCTGCACGTCGCCTCCGGCACCGCGGCGATCCCGCTGCTGCTCGCCAAGCTGTGGACGGTGTATCCGCGGCTGTTCGCCTGGCCGCCGCTGAGGTCGGTCAGGCACGCCCTGGAGCGGCTGTCGGTGGCGGTGCTGGTCGCCGGGTCCGTCTTCCAGGTGTCGACCGGCCTGCTGAACACGGCCCAGTGGTACCCGTGGCCCTTCTCGTTCGTGCCGGTGCACTACGCGGTGGCGTGGCTCGTCGTCGGGGCGCTGGCGCTGCACGTGGCGGTGAAGGCGCCGGAGATCCGGGCGCACTGGACCCGCCGGTCGCCGGGGACGCTCGCCCTGCCCGTGCAGGACGGACCGGACCGGCGTTCCCTGCTGGCCGCGGTGGGCGCGGCGGTCGGGGCCGTCACGCTCACCACCGTGGGCCAGTCGTTCACCCCGCTGAAGGACTTCCTGCTGTTCGCGCCCCGGGACCCGGACAAGGGGCCCCAGTCGCTGCCGGTGAACCGGACCGCCGCGGCGGCCGGTGTCGGCCGGGTCGCCGAGGAGGCCTACCGGCTGGTGGTCGCCGGTCCGCGGCCCTGCACCCTCACCCTGGACGAGCTGCGCGCCATGCCGCAGCACGAGGTGGAACTGCCGATCGCGTGTGTGGAGGGGTGGAGCAAGTCGGCGCGCTGGAGCGGTGTGCGCGTCGTCGATCTGCTGGACCGCGCGGGGACGCCGGCCCATGCGCGGGTACGGGTGGTCTCCTTGCAACTGCGCGGCGGCTACCGGGTGTCGGAGATGGGCCATGAGCACGCCCGGGACCCGCTGACGCTGCTCGCCCTGCGGCTGAACGGCGAGGAACTCGACCCCGACCACGGATACCCGGCGCGGCTCATCGCCCCGAACCGGCCGGGTGTGCTCCAGACCAAATGGGTGGGCCGGCTGGAGGTGGCGGGATGAAGGCGCTGCGGGTGCTGCTGGGCGCGGTGGGCGTGGCGCTCATGGGCGTCGGCGCGTTCCAGCTGACGGACGTGCGTGATCCGGTCGGTGTGCTGGTCTGGCTGGGAGGGGCGGTCCTCCTGCACGACGCGGTGATCGCCCCCCTGCTGCTGCTCGTCGGGTTCGTGCTGGTGCGCCGCCGCGCCCGGGGGCCCGTGCGGGGCGCGCTGCTCGTCGCGGGCGCGCTCACGGCGGTGGCACTGCCCGTGCTGCTGCGACCGGGCAGGACGGCCAACCCGTCGGTGCTGCCCCTCGACTATCCGCGCAACTGGCTGATCGCCATGGTGGCCGTGGCGACGACGGCGGCACTGTGGGCGGCCGGGCGCGGGCTCGTGCGCCGACGGCGGCGGCCCGACCGGTGACCTTCCGGCCCGGCCGCCGCCGCACGCGCCGCCGTGCACGCGGTCGCATACACACACGCGCGCCCGTACGTGACGCGGGGCGCGACGCCTTACAGGTGTCTTACGCCCGCCGGGCGGCCGGCGTATCGGCACCGCCGCGCCCCTAGCGTGAGCGGATGCGATCTCTGCGTACTGCGCGCGTCACGGCGCTGGTCACCGCCCCTCCGCTGCTGCTGGCCGCCGCGGGCCTGGTGCATCCCCGGCATCTCACGCCGGTGACGGCGGGCGACTGGGCCGGGCTGCACATCGTCCTGCTGCCCGTCTTCCCCCTCCTCGTCCTCGGTCTGGTGGTCCCGCTGTGGGGGAGGCCGCGCCGGGACATGGACGGGGCGCTGACGCTGCTCGCCTGGGCCGGATGCCTCTGCTTCGCCGCCTACTACTCCGGGCTGGACGCGGTGGCGGGCATCTCCGCCGGGACGATGGTCGAGCACGGCGTGCACGGGGCGGCCGGGCGGCTGTTCGCCACCGGCGACGAACTGGGTCTGACCGGGGTCTACGGGCTGGCCGTGGCCTCGCTGGCCTGCTGCGCGGTGCTGTGGCGGCGGCACGGCGTCCGGGTCCTGCCGGGCGCGGCCGTCCTGCTCGCCGCCTGCTGGTCGTTCGCCGACAGCCACATCTTCTGGCCGCGGGGCGTGTTCACCATGCTGGGCTTCGCCGCGGCCTTCGCGCTGCTGACGGTGACGGCGGCCCGGCCGGCCGGGCCGCCGCGGGAGCCGCGGGAGTCGCGGGAGCCGGAAAGGCTTACGAACCCCTGACGTCCGCGGGTGGCACGGCCCGCGACCGGGCCGCAAGCCCTACGGTCGGTGACATGTTGATCCTGGTCACCGGAGGCGCGGGCTTCATCGGCTCGCACATCGTCACCGCTCTCCTCGGCGCGGGGCACGAGGTGCGCGTCCTCGACGCGCTGCTGCCCGCCGCACACCGCACCGCGCCCGACATCCCCGACGGGACGGACTGGCGGCACGCCGACGTCCGCGACAGGCAGGCCGTGGCCGACGCGCTGCGGGGCGTGGACGCCGTCTGCCACCAGGCCGCGATGGTCGGCCTCGGCAAGGACTTCGCCGACGCCCCGGACTACGTCGGCTGCAACGACCTCGGCACCGCCGTGCTCCTGGCCGCGATGGCGGAGACGGGCCCGCGCCGCCTGGTGCTGGCGAGTTCGATGGTGGTCTACGGCGAGGGACGCTACGAGTGCTCCCGGCACGGCGTCGTACGGCCCGGACCGCGCCGGGTGGCCGACCTGGAGGCGGGCCGCTTCGAGCCGCCCTGTCCGCGCTGCGGGCAGCCGCTGGCCGCCGGCCTGGTGGACGAGGACGCCCCGGCCGATCCGCGCAACGTGTACGCGGCCACCAAACTGGCCCAGGAACACCTGGCCGCCGCCTGGGCACGGGCGACCGGCGGGCGGGTCGCCGCCCTGCGCTACCACAACGTGTACGGCCCGGGCATGCCCAGGGACACCCCGTACGCGGGCGTCGCCTCCCTGTTCCGGTCCGCCCTCTCGCGCGGCGAGGCCCCGCGCGTCTTCGAGGACGGCGGCCAACGCCGCGACTTCGTGCACGTCCGGGACGTCGCGGGCGCCAACCTCGCGTCCCTGGACGGCTTGGAGGGCGCCCCGGACGGCGGCCTGCGGGCCTACAACGTGGGCAGCGGGGAGCCGCACACGGTGGGCGAGATGGCCGGTGCGCTGGCAGCGGCGTACGGCGGACCGACGCCGATGGTCACGGGGGAGTACCGGCTCGGCGACGTCCGCCACATCACCGCCGACTCCCGGCGGCTGCGCGAGGAGTCGGGCTGGAAGCCGGGGGTCCCCTTCGCGGAGGGGATGGCGGAGTTCGCGACATCGCCGCTGCGCGCCGGGTAAGGTCCTCCGCCCTCCGCCCTCCGCCCTCCGCCCTCCGCCCTCCGCGTCCGCGTCCGTGCCGGTGTCCGGTGGTCGCCGTCAGACCACCGCCGGCAGGTGCACCTCGAACCGGCAGCCGCCCGGCACGTTGCACACCGCCGCGCGTCCCTGGTGGGCCTCGACGATGCCCCGCACGATGGCCAGGCCGAGGCCCGCGCCGGCCGGGGGAGTGCGGGCGTCGGTGCCGCGCCAGCCGGTGTCGAAGACGCGGGGCAGGTCCTCCGGGGCGATGCCGCCGCAGCCGTCGGTCACCGAGAGCACGACGCGGTCGGCCTCGCGGTGCGCCGCGACGGCGACCGTGCCGTCCGCGGGCGTGCGGCGGATCGCGTTGACGAGCAGGTTCGCCAGGACGCGGGACATCTCGCGGCCGTCGACCTCCACCGGCACGGCGTCGACCCCGTGGCCGACGAGCCGCACCCCGTGTTCCCTGGCCAGCGCGTCGACTCCGGCGATGGCGTCGCCGACGAGGTCGTAGACGGACATCCGGGTGGGGGAGAGGGCGAGCACCCCGGCCTGGATGCGCGACAGTTCGAACAGGTCGGCGACCATGGCGCTCATCCGGCCCACCTCCCCGCGGATGCGGCTGAGGTATATCCGGGGGTCGTCGACCATGCCGTCCTCGAGGGCCTCGGTCATCGCCTGCAGACCGGCCAGCGGGGTGCGCAGGTCGTGCGAGATCCAGGCGACCAGTTCGCGCCGGGAGGCCTCAAGGGTGCGCTCCCGTTCCCGGGAGGCGGCGAGCTTGTCGCTGGTCGCGGCCAACTGGCGGCTGAGCTGCGCGAGTTCCGCGGTCGGCGCGGCGGCGGGCGGAGTGAAGCTGCCGTCCTCCCCGAGGGCGCGCGTGGCCTCGGCCAGCTCCCGGCTGCCCCTGACGACGCTGCGGCCCAACAGCAGCGCCACGACGAGCGAGACGACCGCCGCCATCGAGCACACCATCGTCACGACCCACAGGTCGTGCTCGGAGAGGAACATCGCCCACGACACCAGCATGGTCCCGGCCAGCATCGCCGCCACGGTGACGGCGGCGACCACGGCCAGCGACACGGAGACGGAACGGTGCCGCAGGCCCCGCAGGGCCGCCGCGCCCGCCAGTCCGGCGGCCGCCGCGCCGATCGCCGCGTAGAGCGCGATGAGGAGCGTGTCACCGACCATCGCCGACCTCGCCCTCCGCGCCGCCGGGAGGGTCGAAGCGGTAGCCGACGCCCCACACGGTGCTGATCAGACGGGGGCGGGCCGGGTCGTCCTCGACCTTCTCGCGCAGTCGCCGCACGTGCACGGTGACCGTCGACAGATCGCCGAACTCCCAGCCCCAGACCCGCTGCATCAGCTGCTCCCGGCTCGTCGCCCGGCCGGGGTTCCGGATGAAGAACTCCAGCAGGTCGAACTCCCGGATGGTGAGGGCCAGTTCGGCGCCGTCGCGGGTGGCGCGCCGGGCGGCCGGGTCCAGGGCGAGCGGTCCGGCGCGCAGCCAGGTCCCCGACGCCCCGGTCCGGGCGGCGGTCGGCGCGCCGGACCGGCGCAGCACGGACTCCACCCGCAGGACCAGCTCCCGGGGGCTGAAGGGCTTGGTGACGTAGTCGTCCGCGCCGACCTCCAGGCCGAGGATGCGGTCCTCCTCGTCGCCGCGCGCGGTCAGCATGATCACCGGGAGGGGCGCGGTCGCGCGGATGCGGCGGCAGACCTCGAGCCCGTCCATGCCGGGGAGCATCAGGTCCAGCACGACCAGGTCGGGGGTGCGCAGGGCGGCCTGGGCGACGGCGGCCGGGCCGTCGGCGGCCACGTCCACGGCGAAGCCCGCCCGGTCGAGGTATCCGGCGACGACCTCGGAGACGGTGGGGTCGTCATCGACGACGAGTACGCGTTTCACACCACCGAGTCTCACACCGGGACCGCGCGGCGGGCGGCCAGGGCGGCCGACGTCAGGGTTCCGTAAGAACACGAAATCCTTTATGCCGCATTTGCGTCCGTACAGTGAGTGAGGTGATCAACACAACCCCCCCTTCCGTGGACGTCGTGCTGCCCTGCCTCGACGAGGCCGAGGCCCTGCCGTGGGTGCTGGAGCGGATCCCGCCCGGCTGGCGCGCGATCGTCGTCGACAACGGGTCCACCGACGGGTCCCCCGGCATCGCCCGCGAGCTGGGCGCCCGGGTGGTCCACGAACCGCGGCGCGGCTTCGGCGCCGCCTGCCACGCGGGCCTCACCGCGGCGACGGCCGACGTGGTCTGCTTCTGCGACTGCGACGCCTCCCTCGACCCCGCGCTGCTGCCGGCCGTCGCCGGTCCCGTCCTCGACGGCGCCGCCGACCTGGTCCTGGGCCGGCGCCGGCCCACCTCCCTCGGCGCCTGGCCCCCGCACGCCCGGTTCGCCAACCTCGAACTGGCCCGCCTCGTGCGCAGGCGCACCGGGCTGCGCCTGCACGACCTGGGGCCCATGCGCGCCGCCCGGCGCGAAGCGCTGCTGGCGCTGGACCTGACCGACCGGCGCTCCGGCTACCCGCTGCAGATGGTGGTGCGCGCCGCCGACGCGGGCTGGCGGGTCACGGAGACCGACGTCCCCTACCGTCCGCGCACCGGCCGCTCCAAGGTCACCGGCACCTGGCGTGGCGCCTGGCAGGCCGTACGCGACATGCGCGCCGTCCTCGCCGAGCCGCCGGCCGCCACACCCACCGCCACACCCGCCGCCGCGCCCGCCGCCGCGCCGGATCGCGCAGCCGGCGTTGCGGGAGGCGTCCGGTGAGCCCGCGCCGCACCGCCCCCGCCACGCCCACCCTGCTGGTCATCGCGAAGGAACCGCTGCCCGGCCGGGTCAAGACCCGTCTGACCCCGCCCTACACGCCGCAGGAGGCCGCGGCCCTGGCCGAGGCCGCCCTGACCGACACACTGCACGCCCTGCTCCGGACCCCCGCCCGGCGCCGCGTGCTCGTTCTCGACGGGAGCCCCGGCGCCTGGCTCCCTTCCGGTTACGAGGTCGCGCCCCAGGCGGCCGGCGGCCTCGACGAGCGCATCGCCGCCGCCTTCGGGCTCTGCGACGACGGCCCGGCGCTCCTGGTCGGCATGGACACCCCGCAGCTCACCCCCGGCCTGCTGGCCGGGGTCGGCCGCGACGGGCACGACGCCTGGTTCGGACCCGCCGCCGACGGCGGCTTCTGGGCCCTGGGCCTCGCCGAACCCGCCCGCGCCGGGGCCCTCGTCACCGGCGTGGAGATGTCCACCGACCGCACCGGAGCCGTCCAGCGCCGACGGCTCGCCGACGCGGGCCTGAGCGTCGCGACGCTGCCGACGCTGCGCGACGTCGACACCGCGGCCGACGCCGCCGCCGTCGCCGCGTCCTGTCCGCCCGGCTCCCGCTTCGCCGCCGCCATGGCCGCGCTCGCCCAGGCCGTCCGTTGAGCGGCCTCGCGCAGGACGCGCGCACCGCCGTCACCACGACGACCGACACCGGCCGACGGCCACCGCCCGAAAAGGACCACCTCCACGTGACGCTGTCCATCCCGATCCCGGCGAGCGGGCCACGCGCCGACCGGCGTGCGCCCGCCGAGCCGGGGGAGCCCTGGACCGACGACCCCTACGGGCGCGCCGTGCGACGCGGCCGCGGCCCCCTCTACCTGCGCCGCATGACGACGCCGCCCCCGGGGACCCCCGACCTGCTGCCCCTGGACGTGGAGCGCTACTGCGCCGCGCCCGACACCGCCGACACCGCCGTCCTGCACCGCTGCGCCGGACCCGTCCTGGACGTGGGCTGCGGCCCCGGACGCCTGGTCGCCGCACTGTCCGCCCGGGGCATGACCGCGCTCGGCGTGGACGTCAGCCCCGCCGCCGTCGCCCTCACCCGGAAACGCGGCGCAAGCGCCCTGCGGCGCTCCGTCTTCGACCCCCTCCCCAGGGAGGGGCGCTGGGGCACGGTGCTGCTGATGGACGGCAACGTCGGCATCGGCGGCGACCCTACGGTGCTGCTGACCCGCCTGCGCGGACTGCTCAGGCCCGGCGGGCGCCTGCTGGTCGAGGCCGCCCCGCACGACGTCGACGAACGGCTCACCGTCCGCGTCGAGGACGCCGACGGCCGCCACGGACGCCCCTTCGCCTGGGCCCGGGTCGGCGCCACCGCCCTGCTGCGCGCCGCCGACGCGACCGGCTGGATCCTCACCGGCCGCTGGACGAGCGACGGCCGGGTCTTCGTCGAACTGCACCGCCCCACCGCGCGGTTCGACGCCGTCCCTCCTCAGCGCGCGGAAGGACCGGACCGCCCATGACCGTCGTCGGCCCGCACCCGCGGGACACCGCCCAGCCCGGCCCGCCGCCGACGGGCCCCGCCGCCCCGGCCCCCACGCGGGCCGGCCGCGCCCGCGTCGCGGCGACCGCGGCGCTCGTGGCCGCCGTCGCCGCCGCCGTCGCGGGCACCCTCCACCAGGGCGACCACGAGAGCGTCCCCGGCCGCCTGCTCGCCGGATACGGCCTCGCCTGGACGCTGTTCGCCGCCGCCGTGTGGAGCGTGCGCAAGGTCCCGGCCCGTGCCGCGACCGTCCTCGTCCTCGCCGGCGCGGCCGCGATCGCCGTGGCCGGGCTCACCGCCCAGCCCCGCACCAGCAACGACATGTACCGCTACGCCTGGGACGGCCGGGTCCAGGCGGCCGGCGTCTCCCCCTACGCCCACCCGCCGGCCGCCCCGGAACTCGCCCCCCTGCGCGACGCCTGGCTGTTCCCCGACCGGGCCACCTGCGAGGGCTGGGGACTGACCCACACGGCCGCGGGCCTCTGCGTCCGCATCAACCGGCCCACCGTCCCCACGATCTACCCGCCTGTGGCCGAGGGCTGGTTCTTCGCGGTGCACGAACTCTCCCCGGCCGACAGCCGCCACAAGCCGCTCCAGGTGGGCGGAGCGGTCCTGGCCTTCGCCACGACCGTCGCCCTGCTGGTCGTCCTGCGCCGCCGCGGCGACCCGCGGCAGGCTCCCGCGAGGGCCGCACTGTGGGGCTGGTGCCCGGCGGTCTCCCTGGAAGCGGTGAACAACGCCCACATCGACACCCTGGGCGTGCTGTTCGTGGTGCTCGCCCTCGGCACCGCGAGCGCCGGAACCCGCCGGGGCGCCCTGCTGGGCGCCGCCGTCGCCGTCAAGCTGCTGCCCGTCCTCGTCCTGCCCGGAGCCCTGTCGGGCCAGCGCGGGCCGACGCGCGTCCTGCGCGTGGTCGCGGCGGCCGTCGCCGCGGTGGCACTCGCCTATCTGCCCCATGTCGTGAGCTCCGGCGCCGGCGTTCTGGGCTACCTCCCCGGCTACCTCCACGAGGAGGGCTACGAACCGGGCCACGTACGCCGGTTCGCCCTGCTGAGGCTCCTGCTGCCCGACACGGCCGCGGGCCCGGCCGCCGCCCTGCTGATCGCCCTGGCGGCGCTGTACGTGTGGCGGCGCGGGGACCCCGCCCGCCCCTGGCGCGGCGCCCTCCTGGTCACCGGCACGGCCCTGCTCCTGTTCTCGCCCAGCTACCCCTGGTACTCCCTGCTGGTGGTCGCCCTCGTCGCCCTGGACGGCCGCTGGGAATGGCTGACCGTCACCCTCGCCGGCACCGTCCTCTACCTCGCGGGCCGCCTGCTGCCCGGATTCCCCCTCCAGGCCTGGGCCTACGGCAGCGCGGCCGCCGTGATCGCCGTCGCGGCGTGGCTGCGCTCGGGCGGGGCCCGCCGCCTCCCGCGACGCCGCTCGGACGCGGCCTGACGCGGCGGACCCGGGACCGTCGGGCCGTCGTGGTGCGGCCCCGCTCCCGGCGCACCACGGGGTGCGGGAGGACCGCCGCCCCGTGCGGCAAGCCCGGTGCGTGCCGGCGCCGGCTTCCGGGGATCGCTCTCCCGGGAGCCGGGGTCCCGGCGAAACCCGCTGTCCGGACGACGGAGTCCGGTGATAGAAACACGCAGTGCAAGACACCTGGGAATTCACCGACTTGCTGCGCCTGATCGACGATCGGTCGCATGCCTTCCGCGCCGCGATATCCGCCGCCCCGAGCCTCGACGTGCGGGTGCCGACCTGCCCCGAGTGGACGCTGTACGACCTCGTGAAGCACCTGGGCGAGGGCCGCCGCGTGTGGGCCGCGACCGTCGCCGCGGGCCCCGACGCCACGGGCAAGGCCGTCCCGCAGGGCGACTGGACCGCGCCCCGCGAGCGCGAGGACCTGCCGGCCTGGCTGGCCGCCTCCACACAGCTTCTGTTGGACGCGCTCCGGGAAGCCGGCCCCGACCGCCGGTGCTGGACGTTCTGGGGCAGGTCGCAGTCGCCGCTGACCGCCACCGGCGTCGCCCGGCGCCAGCTCCACGAGATCGCCGTGCACACCTACGACGCCCAGCTCACCGTCGGCGCCGCGCAACCGGTGCCGGAAGAGGTGGCGCTCGACGGCGTGGAGGAGTTCCTGTCCACGTTCGGCACCACCGACGTCGCATGGCCGCACGAGCCCGCCGTGGTTGACTACCACGCCACCGAGGGCCGCTCCTGGCGCAGCCGGCTCTCCGACGACGGCTCACGGCTCGCCCGTCTGCCCGCGCCCGGCGCACAGCCCGCCCCCGACGGGACGCCGGCCGTCGCCGCCGACGCCTCCATGGCGGGCACGGCCAGCGAACTGGTCCTGGCGCTCCACGGCCGCATTCCGCAGGACTCCCTGAAGCTCGACGGCGACCTGCGCCTCTTCGAGCAGCTCATGGAGTGGGACCCCGAGCGGTAGCACGAAGGGGCAGCACGGGAGGGCGCGCCGCCTCCGCACCGCAGGCGGAAGGGCGCGCCCGGCCCCTGCGACGCGTTCCGCCGCCGATCCCGGTGCGGCTACTGGGGGCAAGCAGGGCCCCGGGCTTCCCGACCGCCGTCTCGCCCGGTCCGCCGAGGACCGGCGGACGGTCTTCGGCGCCACCGCCACACGCCGCGCGCGCCGCAGTCCCTCCCCGCGTCCCCCGCCTCCGGGCGGTTGAGCGGGGTGTGCCGTGGCAGGATGCTGGAGGCAGCGCCGGTGACGGTCGACGCGGCGCCGCGCCGGGCGCGACAGGAACGACGTCGGGATGGCTCCCATGGACCACCAAGCCGAGACGACCTCAGGAGCGCGAGCCACGGGAGCTCCCGAGGACTTCGCCGTCGTCATCGACGCCCGCGGCGCGGTCACGGCCTGGAGCGCCGGCGCGGAGCGGCTGCTCGGCCACCGGTCCGAGAACGTCCTCGGCCGGCCCGCCGCCCGCCTGCTCGCCGCCAGGCTGCCCACTGCGATGCGCCGCCACCTCGCCGCCGGTGAGCCCTGGACCAGCGACATCGCACTGCGCCGGAGCGACGGCGACCGGGTCGAGGCACAGCTGCGCGGCACACCGCTGACGGACTCCGGCGGCGCGATCCCGTGGGTCGTCACGCCGGCGGCCACGACGTATCCGGCCGGTCCGACCGACGCGGCGGCAGCGGAGCTGTGGGACCTCGCGCTCGCCCAGCTCCCGCTGCCCGTGGCCGTCTACGACCGCGACGCCCGGTTCGTGGCGTGCAACCAGGTGATGAGCCGTGCCATGGGACTCACCCAGGAGGAGATGAGAGGCCTCACGCTGTGGGAGATCCACCCTGTCCCGCCCCTCGACGAGATCGACCGCTTGCAGCGGCAGGTCGTGCGCACCGGAGAGACGATCTTCCGTGAGGAGCAGCCCTTCCGGGCCCCCGGCGAGGTCGGCGATCATGCCTGGTCGGCCTACCTGTCCCCGCTGAAGGACCGGGCGGGCGCGGTCCTCGGGGTGTCGGCCCTGGTCATCGACATCACCGAGCAGTACTTGGCCCGTCGCCGCCTGGCCGTGCTGAACGACGCCGGGGCCCGCATCGGCAGCACCCTGGACGTCACCCGCACGACCGAGGAACTGGTGGAGGTGGCGGTGAGCGGGTTCGCCGACTTCGCCACCGTGGACCTGCTGGAATCCGTCGTCCAGGGACACGAACCGCAGCCGATCCCGCCTGACACGCCGGTGCAGTGCCGCCGCACCGCGCAACGCTCGGTCCTGTCCGGATGCCCCGAATCCGTGGTCCGGGCGGGCGACGTCGACGTCTACCCGCCCGGCTCGCCGCCGGCCCGGGTGCTGATCAGCGGCCGGGGCGCGCACTACCGCGCGGGCGATCCGCGGCTCGTCGCGTGGTCCACGTCCTCCCCGGCCCGCGCCGAGAGCATCAGACGGTTCCGGATCCACTCCGTGATGATGGTGCCGCTGCGCGCCCGGGGCATCACCCTCGGCGTGATGCACCTGCTGCGCCACCGCACCGCGGACGCCTTCGGCGAGGACGACCTGCTGCTCGCCGAGGAGATCGCCGCGAGGGCGGCGGTGAGCATCGACAACGCCCGCCGCTACACGCGCGAGCGCCGGACCGCGCTCACCCTCCAGCGCAGTCTGCTGCCCGAGCGGCTGCCCCTGGCGCAGGCGGTCGACCTCGCCCACCGCTACCTGCCCGCCGGCGCCGGGGAGGAGATCGGCGGGGACTGGTTCGACGTCATCGCCCTGTCCGGGGGACGGGTGGCGCTGGTGGTGGGCGACGTCGTGGGCCACGGCGTGCGCGCCTCGGCGACGATGGGCCGCCTGCGCACCGCGGTGCGGACCCTCGCCGACGCCGACTTCGCGCCCGACGAACTGCTCACCCGCCTCGACGACCTGGTCATCCGCCTCGACCGGGAGGAGGGCCCCGACGCCCGAAGGCAGGCGGAGGAGGCCTCGGCGGAGGTGGGGGCCACCTGCCTCTACGCCGTCTACGACCCCGTCGCGGGCCTGTGCGACCTGGCACGGGCCGGCCATCCGCCGCCCGTCCTGATGACCTCCGACGGCGAAGTCCGGGTCCTCGACCTGCCCGCCGGGCCGCCGCTGGGCCTGGGCGGCCTGCCCTTCGAATCCGCCCGGATCACCATGGACAAGGGCAGTCTCCTCGCCCTGTACACCGACGGTCTGATCGAGACCCCCGGCCGCGACATCGACGTCGGACTGGACCTGCTCACCGAGGCGCTGCGCGGCCCGGCCGCCGGCCTGGAGGAAGTCTGCGACGAGGTGATGCGCAAGGTACGGGCCGACCCGCCCGGCGACGACATCGTCCTGCTGCTGGCCCGGGCGTCCGGTCTCGGAGCCGACCAGGTGCGCACCTGGCGGCTGCCCGCGGACCCGGCGGCCGTCGCCGGGGCCCGCCGGACGGCGAGCGAGCAACTGGCCGCCTGGGATCTGAACGACCTCGAGTTCGCCACCGAGCTGATCGTCAGCGAACTGGTCACCAACTCCATCCGGTACGGCGCCGGCCCCATCGAGCTGCGGCTCATCCTCGCCGACGTGTTGATCTGCGAAGTCTCCGACGGCAGCAGCGCCGCCCCGCACCTGCGGCGGGCCCGTGTCTTCGACGAGGGCGGGCGCGGGCTCCTGCTGGTCGCCCAGGTGGCCGAGCGCTGGGGCAGCCGCCACACCGCCACCGGCAAGACCATCTGGGCCGAACAACCCCTGCCGCGCTGACCGCACGGCGAGCGGCGCCCCGGCGGGACGCGGCGAAGGCCCGGGCGCCTCCGCTCCCCGCCCCCTGATTCCCGTCCACCGCTCCCCGCCCCTCGCTCGCCGCCCCGTTCCCCCGAGGGCCCCAGGGCTCCGGGACCCCCAGCATCGCCCGTCGGCCTCCGGCGCCGCCGCGTCATGCATGCGGACGGACCCGCTCCGGTGGCAGCCCGCCTCCCGTGCTGGTCAGCTCGGAGCAGGAAGCAACGGCCATCGAGCGAGAGCGGATCCCACCTTGACGATCATCATCACGTTCGACTTCCCGGGCGCGACCCAGGCCCAGTACGACCAGCTCACCGACAGGATGACCGGCGGACGCGGTCTCGAGAAGGCGTCGGACTGGCCCGTGCCGGGCCTGATCTCCCACGCGACGGGACCCAGCCCGACCGGCTGGTTCGTCACCGACGTCTGGGAGTCCGAGGACGCCTTCCGGCAGTTCGGCGAGAAACTCGCCCCGATGCTGAGGGAAGCCGGCATCCCCGAGACGCAGCCGACGATCTACCCGGCCTACAAGGTGGTCACCGGCTAGGCGTTCCGCCTGTCCGGGGAGGTCGTGTCCGCGGCCCCGGACCGTCGTGACCGATTCACCGACGTCCGGCGCATACGCAGGGGTTGTCCGCCGCTGTCCGGGTACACGGCTGGTCGGCCCGGCGTCGGACGTCTGCGGCAACCCTCCGGGGGCGCGGTGCCGACAGGCGTTCCCACCGGTTCGTCCCCTCCGTATCCCCACCGTTCAGAAGCAAGGAATGTGACGATGAGCGAGGCCAACCCCCTCCAGCGAGCAGCCCGGAAGGTCACGGACACGCTGCACGGCGACGACGGGACCCCCGAGGACGGCATCCCCGGGAAGCCGGGTTCCGAGTCGCCGTCCGTCGCGGAACCCACCGAGCCCCGGGACCCGCTGCCGCCGAAGGCGGACCAGAGCGGGCCCGACACCGCGTCGCCGACCGGCCAGCCCACCGGCGCCGACCAGGCCCGCATGGCGCAGTCCGGCAGCTTCCTGACGACCGCGCAGGGGACGCGGCTGCACGACACCGACCACTCGCTCAAGGCCGGACCGCGCGGCCCCGTGCTGCTCCAGGACCACCACCTGCGCGAGAAGGTCATGCACTTCGACCACGAGCGCATCCCGGAGCGCGTGGTCCACGCCCGCGGCGCGGCGGCGCACGGCGTGTTCCGCAGCTACGGCACCGCCGCCAACGTCACCAAGGCCGCGTTCCTCGCCACGGACGAGGAGACCCCGGTCTTCGTGCGCTTCTCCACCGTCCTGGGATCGCGCGGCTCCTCCGACACGGTGCGCGACACCCGGGGCTTCGCGACGAAGTTCTACACGAGCGAAGGCGTCTTCGACCTGGTCGGCAACAACATGCCGGTGTTCTTCATCCAGGACGCCATCAAGTTCCCCGACATCATCCACGCCGGAAAGCCGCACCCGGACCGCGAGATCCCGCAGGCGCAGAGCGCGCACGACACGTTCTGGGACTTCGTCACCCTGCACACCGAGGCGGCCCACCACACCCTGTGGAACATGTCCGACCGGGGCATCCCGCGCTCCTACCGGATGATGGAGGGCTTCGGCGTCCACACCTTCCGCCTCGTCGACGCCCAGGGCGCCACCACCCTCGTCAAGTTCCACTGGAAGCCGAAGCTCGGAGTGCACTCCCTCGTGTGGGAGGAGGCGCAGATCACCAACGGCGTCGACCCCGACTTCCACCGCCGCGACCTCGCCGACGCCATCGAGGCGGGCGCGCACCCGCAGTGGGAGCTGGGCATCCAGACCTTCCCCGACACCCCCGACCAGACCTTCGAGGGCATCGACCTCCTGGACCCGACGAACCTCGTCCCCGAGGAGCTCGCCCCCGTGCAGCCGGTAGGTCTGCTGACCCTGAACCGGAACCCGTCCAACTTCTTCGCCGAGACCGAGCAGGTCGCCTTCCACGTGGGCCACCTCGTGCCCGGCATCGACGTCACCGACGACCCGCTGCTCGCCGGACGTCTGTTCTCCTACCTCGACACCCAGATCACCCGTCTGGGCGGCCCGAACTTCCCCCAGCTGCCCATCAACCGGCCGCACGCGCCCGTCAACGACATGCTGCGGGACGGCATGCACCAGACGGCCGTGCACCGGGGCGTCGCCCCGTACCGGCCCAACTCCCTGGACGGCGGCTGCCCCTTCACCGCAGGGGCCGACACCGGGGCGTTCGTCGAGGCGCCGGTGCGCGTCCCGGAGGCGGCCAAGGTGCGCGAGGCGCCCGAGTCCTTCGCCGACCACTTCAGCCAGCCCCGCCGGTTCTGGCTCAGCATGAGCCCGGTCGAGCGCGAGCACATCATCGGCGCGTACACCTTCGAACTGGGCAAGTGCTACGAACAGGCCATCAAGGAGCGGGCCCTCCAGGTCCTCGCCAACATCGACACGGAACTGTGCGCCCAGGTCGCCGCGGGCCTCGGACTGCCGGCCCCCGCCCCCACCGTGCCGCACGCCGACGTCGAGCCGAGTCCGGCGCTGTCCCAGCTGGGCCGTACCTGGCCCACCGACGGCCGCGTCATCGGGATCGTCGCCGCCGGGAACGGCGACCTGGACGAGGTCCGCGCCGTACGCGAGTCGGTGCTCGCGAGCGGCATGGTGCCCCTGATCGTCGCCCCGGTCGGCGGCACGCTGGGCGAGGGCGGCAGCGGACCGACGGTCCAGCGGACGTACGCGACGGCGCGTTCCGTCGAGTTCGACGCCGTCCTGCTCGCGGGAACCCCCGCGGTCGGCGACGACACCTTCGGCGCCCGTGACGCGAAGGCCACTCCCGCGGGAGCGCCGGCCGGTGTCGATCCGCGCGTGGCACTGCTGCTGGCGGAGGCGTTCCGGCACGGCAAGGCCATCGGCGCCTGGTCGGCGGACGCGGACGTGCTGGCGGCGGCCGGCGTCCCCGCGCACGCGCCCGGCGTCGTCCTGGGCGACTCCGGCTCCGCCGTTCTGGAGCGGATCACCGAGCTGCTGGGCTCCCACCGGGTCTGGGAGCGGTTCTCCGGAGTCTGATCAGTCGCGACGCACCGGCGCCGAAGGTACGCACAGCGCCGAAGGTCGGACGGGCGCCGAAGGCCGGACGGGAGCGCTCCCGCCCGGCCTTCGGCGTCGCCCGCCTCGGATCAACACCGCAGGCTTCCTGTACTTCTTGACTTCCTGGCTTCCTGTTGAACCGCCCGGCCGCACGCGACGTACCAGTCACGACGAACGTGCGTGGCAGCGCCCCGCGAACCGGCCCGGACACGGCCGTGGGCGGGAGGCCGTCGGGCACGCGCCGGCAGCAGGTGGTTCTTCGGGCACTTCGTGTCCAGGGAAGGGTTGAGGATTTCAGTGGATTCGAGCCGTCCGGCGGCCAGCGCCGTGGCCCTGGCCGCCCCACCGCCGCAGGCGGAGAGGGCGAGCGGGACGCCCGCCCGCCGGCAGGTGCCGGGCCTGGACGGCCTGCGGGGCCTGGCGGCGCTCTACGTCGTGCTGTTCCACTGCTGGCTGTACACCTTCCCGGGATATCCCGACAGTTCAGCTCCCGCCTGGCTGGACGTGCTGATGTTCGGCCGTCTCGCGGTCGTCTTCTTCCTGGTGCTGTCCGGGTTCTCGCTGGCGATCTCCCCGGCCTTCCACGACTGGCGGTCGGGCGGCGTCGCCCGGTTCCTGCGCCGACGCGCCTGGCGCATCCTGCCTCCCTACTGGGCGGCCCTCGCCATCAGCCTGGTCATCTCCTGGGCCCTGGTGCCCGCCTCCCACTTCGGACCGCCCACCGGCGCGTCGGTCCTGGTCTACGGTCTCGTCGCCCAGGACATGGTCCACGCCCCGACACCGAACGGCGCGTTCTGGTCGATCGGCGTCGAGGCCGAGCTGTACGTCCTCTTCCCCCTGCTGCTGCTCGTGCGCAGACGGTTCGGCGCGGTCGCCCTGGCCGCCAGCGTGACGCTTCCCGTAGTGGCGCTCGGGCTGGCGGCCGCCCACGCGAACCCCGTCGAGGGCGAGAACTGGCTCGCCCCGCATCTCGCTCCCGTCTTCGTCGCGGGAGTGGCCGGCGCCGCCGTCGTCGCCGCGTCGGAGCGCGTGCGGCGCCTGCCGTGGGCATGGCTCGCCGTCCTGGCCGCCGCACCGGTCGTCCTCATCGGATACACGCGCGGTTCCGTCTGGACGGTCCATCACTACTTCTGGGTGGACCTCGCCGTCGCGCCCGCCATGACGATGCTCATCGCCGCGGTCGCCACCGGCCAACCCGCGGTCCTCGTCCGGCTCCTGAGCACGCGCCCCGTGCGCGCCCTCGGCGACTTCTCGTACAGCCTCTACCTGATCCACCTGCCGCTCGTCATGGTCGTCATCCGCCGGGTCGCGCCCCGGTTCGTGGCCCCCGGCATGCCCACCTTCTGCTTCACGCTCGCCCTGGCCCTGCCGGTGTCCGTTCTCGCCGCCTGGCTGTTCTCCCGCGTCTTCGAGATGCCCTTCAAGCGCAACAGATCGTGGAAATCCATGGTCGCGGACGGCCGTTCCCGCTGGAGCGCGCGGGGCGCGCGAGACGGCGGACGTCTGCCCGAGCCGCAAGCCGCCGAGAACTGACGCCGCGGACGACGCCGAGGCCCCACCGGCCGCCACAGCCGACCGCCGCTGTGCGAGGAGCAGCCCCAGAAGGCCGTCCGGGGCCTGCTCGACCCGCACGGCCACCCCCTTCTGCGAACGGACCTCGGCCCGCCGGACCTCTCCGGCGGGCCGACGTACGCCCGGACGGCGAAAGCGCAGGGCCGTCCGGGTGCCTCGGGGTGCCGCCGCCTCGGGACGGAGGAAACCTGGCCGGGTCGTGCCGCCGCGCACATGCAGTACGGCCTCGGGGGTACTTCGCCCTCCTCGCGACCCACACAGGAGTTCCCCATGACCTTCAATCCGCTGGAGCAACGAGGCATCCCGCTGGACCGTCAGACCAGGAACTGGCGCGAGCTGAACGTCGCCCCCATCGACCCCGACCACTGCGACCCGTACACCCGCTGCCGGATCATCACGATGAACGGCATCGAGGTCGAGGCGATCATGTTCAGCCACCAGCTGGCCCGCAACACCGTCGACCCCGAGGTGAAACGGCAGCTCGCCCGCACCCGCTACATCGAGGCGCAGCAGCAGAAGGTGGTGAACTGGCTGCTGCCGGGAGTGTCGTCCGTCCTGGAGACGACGATCGCCTACGAGCAGGTCGCGGTGGACCTGACGGCGTGGGTGGCGCGGATGGAACCCGATCCGTACCTGAAGCAGGCGTACCAGTTCGGCGTCCTGGAGGACTTCGACCACCTGTACCGGTACGCGAACCTGTACGAGATGATCGAGCACCGCAAGGCGGAGTCGATCGTCGAGGGCCTCACGGAGGTCATGCCCGGACGGCCCACGAAGTACCACCACCGCGACCCGTACGACAACGTGCGCGACCCCTACGCCAAGGACGAGACGAACCCGCTGTCCAAACTGCACGCCCTGACCATCATGTCGGCGGAGCAGCAGACCATGAACTTCTACATGAACACCGGCCCCACCTACATGGAGCCGATCGCCCGCCGCCTCTACCAGGAGATCGGGCTGATCGAGGAGGAGCACGTCACGCACTACGAGTCGCTGGTCGACCCGGGCGAGACCTGGTGGGAGCAACTCGTCAACCACGAGTACAACGAGTGCTACCTCTACCACTCCTTCATGGAGCAGGAGAGCGATCCCCGGGTGAAGGCGATCTGGGAGCTCCACCTGAACATGGAGCTGGAGCACCTGCACATCGCCTGCGACCTGATGCGCCGCTACGACGGCCGCGACCCGGAGTCCGTGCTCGCCCCCGAGCTGCCGAACGTGCTGACCTTCGAGCCCAACAAGGCCTACCTGCGTGAACTGCTCGACACCCAGATGGACCTGACCACGCTCGGCGCCGGATACGTGCGCGACCAGCACGAACGGTTCGAGAAGATGCAGGAGCAGATCCACGGCGGCGAGGAACCGCCCAGCGAGCAGGTCATGACCGAGCACGACGACATGTTCGGCCGCGAGTACCGCATCCAGTCCGAGGGCGAGCACCCCGACCCCGCCATGCGCGAGAAGTGAGGCGAGCCCGATGAGCGATCTCGACACCCCGCGGGCAGGCGACGACCTGTCCCGCGACGACGACGTGGTGGCCCTGCTCATGCGCCAGCACGGCGACATCCGCAACCTCTTCGACGAGGTCGAGGCGACCACCGGCGACGAGCGGCGCGACGCATTTCGCCGCCTCGTGCGCCTGCTGGCCGTGCACGAGACGGCCGAGGAGGAGGTCGTCCACCCGTTCGCCCGACGCTCCCTGCCCGGCGGCGAGCAGGTCGTCGAGGACCGGCTCGCCGAGGAGCGCGCCGCCAAGGAGACCCTCTCGGCGCTCGACGACCTCGACCCGGACGACTCCACGTTCATGCCCCAGCTGATGAAGCTGCGCAAGGACGTCCAGGCCCACGCGCGAGCCGAGGAACGCTACGAGTTCACCCACATCCGCCGCAGCGGCGACTCCGCCGCCCTGGCCGCCATGGCCAAGGCCGTCAAGGCGGCCGAGGCCATGGCGCCCACGCGCCCGCACCCGGGCGTCGAGTCGGGTGCGGCGAACATGATGCTCGGGCCGGTCGCCGCGCTCATGGACCGCACCAAGGACGCGGTGCGCAAGGCCATGAGCAAGGACGGCTGACGAAGACGGCTGACGGCCGGCGCCGGTCGCCGCCGCGTGGCAGCGCGGGCCCGATCCGGCGCCCGGTCCCGGTCCGACCACGGGACGCGTCCCGCGTTTCCGGCGGGGGAGATGCCGGGAGCAGGAACCAGGGTCCGTGCGGCCGCCGTTCGTCTATGGTGACGCGGTGACTGATGAGCAGGAGCGGGTGCGGCCGTCGGGAGTGTGGGCCACGGCGGTGGGCGTGGCCAGGGTGCGCGCGCTGGAGAGCGAGCGCGAGAACGCCCTGTTCCACGACCCACTGGCACGGGCCTTCGCCGCCGCCGGCGGACTGTGGCCCTCGTCGCCGACCCCCTCCTCGCCGATCGCCTCCCCGCCTCCGCCCGACGACGAGGCCGCGCGACGCCGCCGCGCGGCCCTGGCGTTCTCCATCGTCATCAGGACGAAGTTCCTCGACGACCTGCTGCGGCAGGCCTCCGCGTCCGGAGTCCGGCAGGTCGTCCTGCTCGGCGCCGGCATGGACAGCCGCGCCTTCCGGATGGACTGGCCCGGGCAGACCCGGCTGTTCGAGGTCGACACCGCAGCGCCCCTGGACTTCAAGGCCGCGGTGCTGCGCAGGGAGCGGGCCGTCGCACGCTGCGAGCGGATCGCCGTCCCCGTGGATCTGCGCGAGGACTGGCCGGGCGCGCTGGCCGCCGCGGGACACGACCCGGAAGCGCCCACCGTGTGGATCGCCGAAGGACTGCTGATCTATCTGCCCGAGGACGCGGTGGAAGAGCTGCTCTCCCGGATCGGCGCGCGGTCGGCGCCGGGCAGCCGGATGGGGCTGACGCTGGGCTCACGCGGCGTGATCGAGCGCTTCGGCGCGGACGCGGCGCCCGGATCGGCGGCGTCCCTGTGGCTCTCGGAGATGCCCGACGACCCGGTCGGCTGGCTGGCCGGGCACGGCTGGGAGGCCGACTGCCACACCCTGCGCGACCGAGCGGCCGCCTACGGGCGTCCGTTCGGCACCCCGCCGCGGCACGAGGAGCGGCCCGGCGGACTGATCTCGGCGGTCCGCCGGTAGCACGCCCCCGGTTCACCGGACGACCGGACCGACGCCTTCATCGGCCCGGTCGTCCGTCACCGGCTCACCCCTTCCGGCGGCGGCAGGCCAGCCACACGGCGGCCGCCGCCGCGGCGGCCAGCAGCAGCCTGCGGTTGTCCCGGGCCAGCCGTGCCGCCCGCGCCGTCTTCTGCCGCACCGGCTCGGGGGCCGTGTCCTGCCACACCTGTCCGGCCTGTGCGGCCTTGGCCCGGGCCTGCCCGGCGGCCTGGGCCGCCTTGTCCCTGACCGGGTCGGGCAGCTTGTCGTGCGCCTGCTGGGCCAGCCCGGCGGCCTTCTCCTTCAACTCCCCGGCCTTGGCCGCGGCCTGGTCCTTGACCTCGGCGGCCTTGGCCGCGGCCTGGTCCTTGACCTCGGCGGCCTTCTCCTGGGCGCGTGCCTTGACGTCGGTCTTGGCCGCGAGCGCCTCGACCGTCTGCCCGAGCTCCTCCCTGGTCTGCTCGACCTGCTCGCGCAGCTCCTCGGGGCCGGACGCGGTGGGCTCGTCGTGGGGCGGCTGGGTCATCGCTGGGCACTCTCCTTGATCTCGGCCACATCGGCCTTGACGTTCTCGACGGTCTGCTCGGGCGCGGGTGGCGCGGCGCGGTCCATCTCCTTCTTTCCCCTCATGGCCAGCACCGCGGCGATCACACCCAGCACCGCGGTGACGATCAGTGCCGCCGCCCACACCGGCAACGGCACCGCGAGCGCGGCGATCACCGTGACGACGAGCGCCTCCAAGGTCAGGAAGCCGACCACGCCGGCGCCGCCGAACAGGCCGCCGCCCTTTCCGTAGTGCCTGCCCTTCTCCTTCATCTCCGCCTGGGCCAGCCTCAGTTCGCCCCGCACCAGCTCGGTCAGCTGCTGTGAGGCTCGCTGCACCAGCTCGCCCACCGGTTCCTGGTGCGACTGCGTGCTCGACACCGCGGTCCCTCCCGTCCGTTCCGGTCTGTGTGGCACGTCGGGCCGCACCGTGTGCGCACCCGACCGTCCGATGCGCGGGCGAGTACCCCGGACAGGCGAGTCAGGCGACACGGATCACGGAACCGCCGGGCCCCCTACCGCTGCGCCGACGCCGTGGCCGACCCCACGGGAACGGCGCGCGCCGTCACCGGCCGGCGCCGGCGGCTGCACGGGACACCCGCTCACCTGCATGGCCCATGTGCCCGCGCCGATGCGCCGGACGTCTCCTAGCGTCGGAGCAACGGAACCCCACAGGGACCGGGAGGAGACGTCCATGTCGCACCGTGCTCCCCTCGCAGGCATAGCCGCCGCGATCATCTGCATCAGCCCACTGGCCGGGACCGCACAGGCCCAGGACCTCGACTGCCGTGACTTCGCCTTCCAGGAGGACGCCCAGGCGGTGTTCGACCAGGACCCCTCCGACCCCGACCGGCTCGACGAGGACCAGGGACCGGACGACGGGATCGCCTGCGAGGCCCTGCCCCACCGCTCCTCCGTCGGCGTTGCGACGGCCGTGCCCCGGCCCGTCGTCACACCCACGCGCGGCGTTCAGGGCGGACTCGGCGGAGCGACCGGCACGGGCCCCTCCGGCAGGGACGTCGGCCTCGGGCTCGGCCTCACCGCCGGCGGGCTGACGGCCGTCGGATACATGGTCCTGCGCCGCAGACGAAGCTGAACCGAAACCGACGAGCCGGCACCGCGCTCCTGTGTGCTGCGGGCGAGCCGGTCGACAGGCGCGCAGCGGCGCTTGACGTCCACCGGGCGCACGAGGCGCTGTAGGTCAGGCGTACTGTTCCGTCTCGCGCGGGACGGTCCGGTGGGGGCCGACGAGGGACGGGGGCGCCCGGGTGGGCGCTGGACGGAGAGGCATGGCGTTCGGTTCGCTGCTGCTGCTCGCGTGGGGACTGGCCCTCCTCGCCTCCGTGGGCGTGGGCTCGCTGGGCGTCTACGCGTTCACCCGCAACCGTGTGCCGGGCCGGCCGCTGCGACGGCTGGTGCGCAACCCCCGGCTGTGGGGGCTGGGGCTCCTGCTGCAGGTCGCGAGCCTGCTCACCTACTCGTGGACGCTTCTTGCGCTGGGCCTGGTCTGCACCGTCTGCGGTCACGCCCTCAAGCCGACCGGCTGAGACGGGCGGGGGCGGGGCCGTCGTACCGTGCGCCGGGCGCAGGACGGGTCAGTGGTCCGGCAGTGCCTGCTCGGCCCAGATGACCTTGCCCTGGGGCGTGTAGCGGGTTCCCCAGCGTTCGGTCAGCTGCGACACCAGGAAAAGGCCCCGGCCGCCTTCGTCGGTCGTCGCCGCGTACCGCAGATGGGGCGAGGTGCTGCTGCCGTCGGTGACCTCGCAGATCAGGGTGCGGTCGTGGACGAGCCGCAGATGTATGGGCCCGCAGCCGTAGCGGACGGCGTTGGTGACCAGCTCGCTCAGCACCAGTTCCGTGCTGAAGGCGAGTTCGGACAGGCCCCACTCGTCGAGCTTGCCGCTCGCGGTGGCGCGCACCGAGGCGACGGCGGCGGGATCCGGCGGCACGTCCCACTCGGCGATCCGGTCCGGCGGCAGCGCATGGGTGCGGGCGATGAGCAGAGCCACGTCGTCGGTGGGGTTCTCGGGCAGCAGGGAGCCCAGGACGGCCCGGCAGCTGTCCTCCGGGGCGCGCCCGGGGTGTCCCGCCAGGGCCTTGCGCAGGAGTTCCATCCCTTCGTCCAGGTCGCGGGTGCGGTCCTCGACGAGACCGTCGGTGTAGAGCGCGAGCTGGGAGCCCTCGGCGAGGTCCAGCTCGGCGGTCTGGAAGGGCATGCCGCCCAGCCCCAGCGGCGGACCCGGCGGCAGGTCGGGGAAGGTGACGTTGCCGTCGGGATCGGCCACCGCCGGAGCCAGATGCCCGGCCCGCGCCATCGTGCAGCGCAGCGTCGTCGGGTCGTAGATCGCGTAGAGGCAGGTGGCGCCCACGACGGCGGCGGGTTCGTCCGTGCACGCCTCGTCCTGGTCGATGCGCCCGACCAGGTCGTCCAGGTGACTCAGCAGTTCGTCCGGCGGCAGGTCGAGCGTGGAGAAGTTGTGCACGGCGGTGCGCAGCCGCCCCATGGTCGCGGCGGCGTGCAGTCCGTGGCCGACCACGTCGCCGACGACCAGCGCCACGCGACTGCCCGGCAGGGGGATCACGTCGAACCAGTCCCCGCTCACGCCCGACTGCGCCGGCAGGTAGCGGTAGCCGACGTCGAGGGCGCTCTGCTCGGGCAGGCCCCGCGGCAGCAGGCTGCGCTGGAGGGTGACCGCCAGGGCGTGCTCGCGCGTGTACCGGCGGGCGTTGTCGATGCTGACCGCGGCGCGGGCCACGAGTTCCTCCGCGAGGGACAGCTCGTCCTGTTCGAAGGGCTTGTGCTCGCCGGAGCGCCAGAAGTTGACCATGCCCAGCATGACCCCGCGGGCCTGGATCGGCACCGCGATGAGGGAGTGGATGCCGTAGTCCACGATCTGTTCGGTGCGTGCGGGGTCCTGCAGATGCCAGCCCGTCGCGGTGGACAGGTCGGCCACCAACTCGGTGCGGCCGGTGCCGTAGCCGCGCGCCTGGGGCGTGGAGGGCAGGAAGTCGATCAGCCGGTCCTTCTCGTAGAGGGGGTGATCGTCGCGGATGCCGCAGACGGCGACCCGCCTCATGCCCTTCGCCGTGGCGGCCGGCTCCTCGCCGTGCAGCACGGCGTCGGCCAGGTCCACGGTGACGAAGTCGGCGAAGCGGGGGACGGCGATCCGGGCGAGTTCGTCGGCCGTCTGCACGACGTCGAGGGTGGTGCCGATGCCCAGTCCGGCGTCGTAGAGCAGCTTCAGCCGTTCACCGGTGATCTCGGCCCTGCCGGACACCGCCTGCAGTTCGGTCGAGTCGCGCAGGGTGACCACGGTGCCCTTGGGGCCCGCACCGCGCCCCGTGGACCTCTGGTTGACCACAAGCAGCCGCGCCCCGGACGGGTGCACCTCGTCGTTGGCCTCGCGGCCGGAGCTGAGCAGGGCCATGATCTCCGGTTCGAGGTACGACATCCGGGACACGAGCTGGCCCTCCGCGTCCGGGGGCAGTTCCAGCAGCCGCTCGGCCTCGTCATTGGCGAGAAGCAGTCGCCCCTCGTCGTTGACGATGAGGACCCCTTCGCGCACGGAGTGCAGCACCGCGTCGTGGTGCTCGTACATGCGGGTCATCTCGTTCGGCCCGAGGCTGTGCGTCTGGCGCCGCAGCCGCCGGCTCACCAGCACCGTGGCGGCGGTGGCCGCCGCGAGGGCGCACGCTCCGGCCGTCAGGATGATCGGTATCTGCCGCTCGACGAGGCCGGTCACGTTCTTGACCTTCAGCCCGGCGGAGACGAGGGCGACCACCTGGCCGCGGTCGTCGCGGATGGGAACGGTGGCCTGGACCTCCTCGCCGAGGGGACCGTGCACGCTCTCGGTGTAGACCTGTCCCCGCAGCGCGGGCTCGATCTTTCCCACGAACCGCTTCCCGATCCGGTCCGGCAGGGGATGGGTGTACCGGATCCCCTTCGTGTTCATGACGACGACGAAGTCGACGCCCGCCGACTTGCGGCCGGCCTCCGTCCGGGGCTGGAGGACCTTCGTCGGATCGGGCGAGCGCAGGGCGGACAGCACGCCGGGGGAGTGCGCGAAGGTCTGGGCGACGGCTATGGATCTCCGTTTGGCCTCGGCGTTGGTGTGCCGCTCCGACTGGAGGACGAGCGCGAAGACGGCGAACGCCACGAGCAGCACCACCAGTGTCACCTGCATCAGGAACATCTGGCCCGCGACGGTGCGCGTGCCCTTGCGGGCCGGCGAACTCATCCGCGGTATGTGCCGAAGCCGGGCAAAACGGTCTCCCATCCGGCCTTTCTAGCATCCCGGCCCCGCTTAGTCACGGGTCCGTCCGCGCTCCCCGCGCCCCGGACCCCGATCGATCACCGCCGCAGGCCCGCCGGCCGCGGGCCTGTGCGACGCCTCGGCGGCCCCATAAGCCCCACGGGTACCGCCCGCCTCCCGCCCCCTCACTCCGCGTCCGCGTCGAGTCCCGCAAGCCCCTCCTCCCAGCGCCGGCGGCGGTCGTCGTCGGTCTGCTCCCACCAGGCGGCGCCCCGTTCCCCCAGCGCGACCTTCGCCCGCTGCACGCGGGCGCGCGCTTCCCGCTCGGCCCGTGCGTCCTTGCCCGTCGTCGCCGTGCGGACCGCGCGACGGGCGGACATGAGGTGACGCCGACGACGGGCGGCGATCTCCTCGGGGACGGCCGGATCGGTCGCCCGCCATTTCCGTCCCTCGATGACGACGAAGTGGCCGTCGGAGGTCTTCTCCGGTGCCCGGTCTGCCTCCACGCGAGCATTGTCCCTCCGGAGAATCGGCCCGCGCGCGGTGCGGCCGCGACCGCGGCTGCCGACGTGAGACCGCCGTCGGCCGGCGGCTCAGGGACGGGGCCGGAGGACTTCCAGGGCGCCCGTCTCGGTGTCGTAGCTGCGCAAGGTGATGAGCCGGACCGACAGGGGCGGCGCGGGCAGCAGCCCCGGGATCCGCCGGTCGGCGAAGGCTCCCGCCCGCCGGGTCCGGCCGAGCGTGACGTGCGGGCTCCAGCGCCCCGGCTCGTGGAAGGGGTTGAGGGTCTGCGGCCCGCCGTCCGAGGTGACCGCCTCCCACACGCGGCGGTGCAGGGCCGCCAGCGGGGCGTCCAGGTCCAGCGCCCAGGCCAGGACCGAGGTGGGCCGCTCGAATCTGACCGCCCCGGTGAACCGCACCGCCAGCGGCAACGAGGCGGCCACGTCCGCGAGTTCCCAGCGGATCGGGGCGGTCAGCTCCCGGCACGCGGCCAGGGTGAGATGCGGACTGTTGGTGGGGGAGCGGTGGCGCGCCTGGCTGGGCAGACCCGCTTCCGCGAGCCGCCGCCAGGCTTCCCGGACAGCCGCGTCCGCCGTCTCGTCCAGCAGAACCTCGACCGTGCGCACGAGCGCAGCCTACCGGCGGCCGCCGGAGCCGCCGAACGCTGCGGCCCACGGGGAACACACGGCCAGGACGCCGGCGACGCACCACCCCGCCGGCCCGCCACTCCGACGGGCCTGCGCGGTTCGCGGGCGCCGCGCCGGGCCCGGACCATAAGGGGCGAGCCCAGGATCCGGCGGCCGGGCGCGGCGCGGCCGTGCACGGCAGGAAGCGCGCCGATGAGTTTCCGGCGACCGCGTGGTCTACCTGGTGACGAAAGGAGCGCACCATGCGCAAGATCATCGTTTGCACGTTCCTGACGCTGGACGGCGTCATGCAGGCCCCCGGCGGTCCCGACGAGGACCCCGAGAGCGGCTTCACGCACGGGGGCTGGCAGAAGCCGGTGGACGACGACGAGGTCGGCGCGGCCATCGCCGGCTGGTACGAGCAGTCCGACGCGATGCTGCTCGGACGCAAGACGTACGAGATCTTCGCGTCCTACTGGCCGACCGCCGACCCGGGCAACCCGTTCACCGCGCGGATGAACGGCATGGACAAGTACGTGGCGTCCCGGACCCTGACGTCCGTCGAATGGGAGAACTCCACACTGCTCGAGGGCGACGTCGTCGAAGCGGTCCGCAGGCTCAAGGCGTCCGACGGGGGCGACGTCAACGTCGTCGGCAGCGGCGACCTCGCCCAGACCCTCATGCGCAACGGTCTCGTCGACGAGTTCCGGATCACCATCCACCCGGTGATCATCGGCACCGGCAAGCGGCTGTTCGCCGACGGGGCGATCCCCACGGCGCTGGAGCCGGTCAGCGTCTCCACGACGAAGGGCGGCACCGTCGTCGGCGTGTACCGGACCAACGGTGAACCGAGCTACGACAGTTATTAGACCGACCGGCCGCGGCCCCGCGTCCCGGTCACCGGGCGATCGGCCGATACGCGAGGGCCTGATCGACCACCTCACCGGCGGACAGTTCGCCCTCCGGAGGCCAGAAGACCAAGTCGGCGACATGACCGGACGGGCACGCCAGACCCCTGTCGGGCCTGTCCAGCCAGTCGGCCGCCTCGCCGTCCGAGGCGTATTCCCCTCGCATGATCCGCCGCACGAGCGCGACCGCGTCCGCGCGCGTCATCTCCACAGCACTCATCACGCCGCGCCCCCTCCCGGCCGTCCTGACTCCTGATCGCACATCCTGTCAGGCCCTTCGGCGAGGCGACGTCGGCGGTGGACGGGCGGGTCGTCCCGTAACAGCGCGCTCCTCGTGTTGCACCGGATACCGCACGGTGTGCCTGTGCACCCATTCCGCCTGGCTTCGGGAAACCGTAACCAGACGGAAGGCGGCGGATAGACTCGGGCAACGCACCGGAGAGGGACACGTGAGCGACGAAGCCGAAGCAGCGACGGCAGGCCATCCGCAGCGGTGGCAGCGGGACGCGTGGGACATCGAGCCCGACTCGATCAACCTCGCCCTGCGCTCCCTCAGCCCGCGGACCACCGGTGTGATCATCCGGGAGGCCTTCTACGGCACCCGCCGCTTCGACGACTTCGAGCGCCACTGCGGCATCAGCCCGAGCGTGCTGTCCGCCCGCCTGCGGGACCTCGTCGCCGACGGCATCCTGGAGAAGACCCGCTACCGGGCACCCGGCGCGCGCGGACGGGACGAGTACCGGCTCACCGACAAGGGGCGCAGTCTGCTGCCCGTCCTGATCGCCCTCAACGACTGGGCCGAGCGCTGGATCGTCCCGGACGGCGCCGCCACGACCTCCCTGCTCCACCAGGAGTGCGGCAGCCCGGTCCGCACGGCGGTGACCTGCACCTCCGGGCACGAGATCACCGCGCCGGGCCAGGTCGTGGCGACCCCGGGTCCGGGAGCGAGACCCGCGCCGGCGCCCAGGCCCCCGTCCGCCTCCGTGTCCGCGACCGGGTCCGAGTCCGAGTCGTAGAACTGGCCCGGTCCGCGTTCCCGTCCGACGGATCGTCACGACCGATCGTCAGGCGGGCGAGGGTGGGGCATCCGGCGGGGGCCGGTGAGGCGTCCGCCTGTCCGTCGTCGAGGCGGTGGGCGGCGTCGGACGGCGGGTGCACGGGTGGGGCGGGCTCAGACCGCCTTGGCCGTGACGAGCTGGGCGAAGGAAGCCATGCACGGGGGACAGTGACGTGCCTGCTCATCCTCCGCGGTGTCCGCACGGTCGGCGAGCTTCTGCCCGCACAGGGCGATGGCTGCCTGCTTGGCGGTGACGTGCCAGACCACGGCGGTGCCTGGCTGGTCGGGTCCCGGACGCATCTCGTACATGACTGGCCTCCTTGGCGGGATGCCGTTCTCCTCCCAGGAGACCCCGTCCGGGCGACCTGCGCCGACCGGGCGGGGGCCGTTCGGGTGACAGCCCTGCCGAACGGGCCCGCCGGCGCCTGCCGCCCTCCGCTCACCCGTCAGTGGCGTCCCGGCCCTGGGGGAGGGCCTGCGCGCACCAGATGGTCTTGCCGTCGGCGGTGTGCCGGGCGCCCCATCCCTGGGTGAGCTGCGCGACGAGCAGCAGGCCCCGGCCCCCCTCGTCGAAGGCGCGGGCCCGGCGCAGGTGCGGGGCGGTGCTGCTGGAGTCGGAGACCTCGCAGATCAGGGAACTGTCGCGAATCAGCCGCAGCCTGATCGGCGGCTCGCCGTAGCGGATGGCGTTGGTGACCAGCTCGCTGACGACCAGTTCGGTGACGAACGCCGCCTCCTCCAGACCCCAGGCGTCCACCTGCTCGACGGCGAACTTCCGGGCGAGCGGCACCTGTCCGGGGTCCGGCGACACCTCCCAGTCGGCGACGTGGTGACGAGCCAGCGCGTGGGTGCGCGCGAGCAGCAGGGCCGCGTCGTCGGTGCGGCGCTCGGGAAGCATGACGTCGATCACCGTGTCGCACAGGGCCTCCAGCGAGGTGGCCGAGTGGTCCAGGACGCGCCGCAGTTCGGCGACGCGCTCGTCGACGTCGCGCTCACGGCTCTCCAGCAGCCCGTCGGTGTAGAGGGCGAGGAGGCTGCCCTCGGGCAGTTCCAGCTCGGCCGACTCGAACGGCAGCCCGCCGATGCCGAGCGGCGGTCCCGGATGGACCGGTACCGGGGTGGCGGTGCCGTCCGGGGCGATGACCAGGGGGAGCGGATGCCCGGCGCTCGCCACGGTGAGCCGGCGGGAGACGGGGTCGTAGACGGCGTACAGGCAGGTGGCGCCGGACTCGCCGGTCGGCTGGAAGTGGCCGTCGGGCCGCAGGTCGCCGCCGAGGTGGAGGACCAGGTCGTCCAGATGCGTCAGCAGCTCGTCCGGCGGCAGGTCGACGTCGGCGAGGGTGCGCACCGCCGTGCGCAGCCGGCCCATGCCGGCCGAGGCGTGCAGACCGTGCCCGACGACATCGCCGACGACCAGAGCCACGCGTGCGCCGGACAGCGGAATGACGTCGAACCAGTCGCCGCCCACTTCCGCCCCGGCCCCGCCGGGCAGGTAGCGGAACGCCACGTCGACGGCCTCCTGGTTCGGCAACCCCTGCGGCAGCAGGCTGCGTTGCAGGGTGAGCGCGGTCGTGCGCTCGTGCGAGTACCGCCGCGCGTTGTCGATGGCGACGGCCGCCTTGGCGGTCAGCTCCTCGGCGAGGATCAGATCGTCGGCGGTGAACGCCTCGGGCCGTCGGCTGCGGGAGAACGTGACGACGCCGAGCAGCGCGCCGCGCGCCCGGAGCGGCACGGTGATCCGGCCGGTCAGCCCTTCCGCGGCGAGGGACTCGTCGATCACCGGATTGCCCGGCGGCCAGTGGGCGGGATCGGCCGCGAGCCCGGGGCCGAAGGCCCACTCGCCGCCCTCGCCCGGCTCGGCGGCGAGCTCGACCGCAGACCTGCCGGTGATCACGCAGCGGGCGGCGACGGAACCGGCCGGGTGCGTGACCCGCGCCGTGGGACCGGGAGGCGGGCCGGTGTCGTCCCCCACGCTCGCCTGGGCGGCGCGGCTGAGCCCGATCGCTTCGCCCGGGGCGAACGCGGACACGGAGGGCGGTTCCTCGCCGCGCATCACCTCGTCGAAGAGATCCACGCCGACGTGGTCGACGAACCTCGGCACCGAGGTCGCGGCCAGCTCCCGGGCAGTGTCGATCACGTCGAGCGTGCGGCCGATGCCGCCGCCGGCCTCGTTCAGGATGAGCAGGCGCTGCCGAGCCCAGTACTCGGCGCTCATGTCGAAGCCCCAGTTGGCGACGGCGCGGACGCGGCCCTCGGCATCCCGCACGGGCCAGATGCTGGTGGCCCAGGCGGTGGCGTAGTTGCTGCCGCGAGGCCGGAACACGGTCATGAGGCGCGCGGGCTCGCCCGTCCGCGCCACTTCGGACAGCTTGTCGGTGTACGGCTTGTCGTCCCGCTCCGGAAACAGCGTGCGGTCCACCTCGGGAAGCACCTCGCGATACCTCTTGCCGAGCAACTGCTCCTCGGAGTGCGCGATCACCCGGCCCGAGGACGCGTTGATCCAGAGGAATCGCAGGTCAGGGTCGTAGACGCCCAGAGCGAAGGGGCACTGCTCGAAGGCCAGATCGGCGATCACCGGGCGACGCCCCCAGCGCTGGACGGTCACCGCGTGGCCGAGCGCCCCGTCGGAGCCGGTCAACGGGTGGGCCGTCACCAGGACCTCCACCCGGGAACCGTCCAGGTGACGCAGGGCGACGACCCCGGAGGCGTCGGAGCCGGCGCCGTAGCCGCCGGGGAAGCCGGACGGCGGAGGATCGACCGTGAGGTCGGCCAGGGGGCGGCCGACCGTGTCGTGCGCCGTCCAGCCGAGCAGCAGCCGGGCCTCCTCGCTCCAGCCGCTCACCAAGCCGTCCGGGTCCACCACGACGACGGCAGTGGGCACGTCCCGCTCGGCTGCCATCTCCACGCACCACGCCTCCGTCCGGACGGCCACGTCCGCCGAGGCCGGTTTCCCGCACTGTTTCCAGCCTAGATCGGCCCGAGCGCCACTGCGCTCCGGCGACGCCGCCTTCGGGTGCCGAGCGCCGAACCCCGCGCGCCGGCCGTCGAAGACGGGGAGCCGAGCCCTGCGTGTCGGGCGTCGAAGACCGGGAGCCGAGCCCCGGGCGTCGGGCGTCGAATCCCGGACGCCGGGAGTCCGGCCGCGCGCTCCCGGCGTCGCGTGCGTCCCGGCTCGCGTGCGTAGTCGGCCTTCTATCTCCGACCGGTGTTGTTCATAGAATGGGCGAGTGGAGGACATCGAAGCGATCGCGGCGTTGCAGGATCCGGTCCGGCGTCGCCTGTACGAGTACGTGTCGGGGCAGGGCCGCGAGGTCGGCCGCAACGAGGCCGCCGAGGCGACCGGCATCGCGCGCACGCTCGCCGCACACCATCTCGACAGGCTGACGGAGGCGGGACTGCTGGAGAGCGGCAGCCGCCGCCTGACGGGCCGCTCGGGTCCGGGGGCGGGCCGTCCGGCCAAGGTGTACACGCGGTCGCGGCGCGAGCGGACGGTGTCGCTGCCCGCCCGCGACTACCGCACCGCCGCCGAACTGCTGGCCGAGGCCGCCGAGCAGGCCGGGCTGGACGACGGACTGCGGGCGGCCGCACGCCGCCGCGGCGAGTCGCTGCGGGGCTCGGCCGCGCCGTGCGACGGTCTCGAAGACGCCCTGGAACTGCTGGCCGCTCGCGGCTACGAACCGCACCTGGAAGCTGCCGACGCCCCGAACATCAGGGCCCAAGAGGGCTGCGAGGGCCACGGAGAGGGCGAGGCCGGCGAGGGGCCGCGGCCGTCGGAAGCGGCCGAGCGGGTCGTCCGCATGCGCAACTGCCCCTTCCACGCCGTCGCCGAACGCTTCCCGCCCCTGGTCTGCGGCATGAATCTCGCGCTGCTGGAAGGGCTGCTCGGCACGGACGGAGCAGTCCGGGCCCGTATGGACGCCAGGCCGGGCGAGTGCTGCGTGGTGATCGAGGCTTCTAAAAGCGATATCGATTGACATAGAAAAGGCGGCCATGCTGGGATGACGTCATGACCGCATCCACGCATGCCGCCCACCTCGCCCAACTCAACGTCGCCACGCTGCGCCACCCGCTCGACGACCCGCGCACCGCGCCGTTCGTCGAGATGCTCGACCCGGTCAACGCCGCGGCCGACCAGGCGTCCGGCTTCGTGTGGCGGTTCACGGGAGAGGGCGCGAACGACGCCACCGGCGTGCGTCCGGCGGGCGAGAACGTCATCGTCAACCTGACGGTGTGGCAGACCCAGGAAGCCCTGTGGGACTTCACCTACCGCAGCGGACACCTGGAGGCGATGCGGCGGCGCCGCGAATGGTTCGAGCGGCACGTCGAGGCGCATCTGGTGCTCTGGTGGGTCACGCCCGGTCATCTCCCCACGGTCGACGAGGCGTTGGAGCGCCTGGCGGACCTGCGGGCGCACGGGCCGTCTCCCCGCGCCTTCACCTTCGCCTCCCCCCACACCGCGGCCGAGGCCGAAGCCGCCGAGCACGTCCGGACGACGAGGCCCGCGTCCGCGGAAGCCCGCTGACGCCGGCCTCATCACGGACGTCCACGAGTCCCCGGACCGTGCACCCCGACGCGATCGGCCGGGTTCCCCGGTCAGGGGGAAGCCTCGGCGCCGTTGGCTCCCCGCCGTCACCGGCGTGCCGACGGGGAATCAACGAGCGGCACTGGCGGCACGGGTGGCAGGCCCGTACCGGCTCAGGACCTTCAGGACAGACGCGTGGACAGCACCAGGCCGTCACCGATGGGCAGTTCGACGGTGGCGTACTCGGGGCCGTTGACGTGCTCCAGGTACGGCTGCCACAGCCAGCGCGCGAGGTTCACGTCGTCGCCCAGCACCAGGGCGTTCGGGGCCAGGACCGGCTCCAGCATCTTCAGGACGGTGAGGTTGTCGTCCTTCCACGCGTCCAGCAGCAGCAGGTCGATCGGGCCCTCGAGGTCCGCCAGCGTCTTCAGCGCGTCGCCCTCGCGGATCTCGACGTACTCGGTGAGACCGGCCTCCGCGAGGTTGCGGTCGGCGACCTCGATCTTGGACGGCATCACCTCGGTGCCGATCACCTTGCCGCCGCCGTTGTCCTTCACACCGGCAGCCAGGTAGATCGTCGACACCGCGAACGAGGTGCCGAACTCCACCACCGTACGCACGTTGCGCGTCCGGCACAGCACGTACATCAGGTTGCCGATGTCCCGGTGCACCGGCAGGTAGGCGTCCTCGAACATCTCGTTGAGGGCCTCGTGGCCGATCTCCTCCGGCGGCCGCCCGTCGGCGATCAGCTTCTGGATGGGGTCCGCGTCCTTGACCTTCTCGTCCTCGTAGAGGCGGTCGAGCAGTGCGCTGACCTTCTCGTTCTGCAGTGTCGTCATGCCACGCCTTCCGGGCGTCGAGGGAGCTGGCCGGCGTGGCCAGTCCGAGCGGAGATCGAATCGGGAAGAGCCCGTCCGGGCCCGAACCGTCTGGATCGCATCAGCGTCGGGACATCCGGCTGAGCACCGGGTTCGGCGACGAGGCTAGGGCCCCGCCGGAGCCGACAGGACCCCGGCCGGGGTCTGTTAGGGGGGCCGATTCCCGTGATCTGGGGTCCGGTCCGCTGGCGCCCCCGATCGGCCGGGTGGCTGAATGACCGAGGCCGGGACAGGTCCCCGCGCCCCGCGATCCGGCGCCGGACCCGACCGGCGCCACAGCCCCTCAGCCGACGATTGGACGAGCGAGTGGACGAGCGAACGGACGAGCGAGCAATCGAGCGAGCCGACGAGCGAGGGAATGAACGGCAGGACTCGCACGTGGCCCTTCTGCGCGGAAGCCGTCTCTTCTTCGCCCACCACCATCTGACCGGAGCGGCCTGGGGGCAGCACGCCCTCCACCCCTTCCCCGAACGGGCCGCCGCCGTGGCCGCCGTCGGCTCCACCGGCATCGGCTTCGACGCGCAAGAACTCACCCAGCTGGTCGGCGCCCACTCCGCCGGCTGGGTCCGCGACGTACTCGACGGCCACGGCCTGCACATCGGCGAACTCGAGGTGCTGACCTGGTGGTGGGGCACCCGGGACGACGCCGACGCCTCCCGGCCGATGGCGGAGGCGATGTTCGCGCTGGCCGACGAGTTCGGCATCGGCCGCCTCAAGGCGTCCGCGGTGTTCCTGCAACTGTCCGACCGGCCCCCGCTGGAGACGCTCGCCGAGCGGTTCGCCACCCTCTGCGACCGGGCGGCCGAGCACGGACTGCGCATCGCCCTCGAACCGGTCGCCGCCTTCCCGCACTTCGGCTACGCGGACGCGGCACAGATCGTCCTGGACGCCGACCGGCCCAACGGCGGCGTGGAGATCGACGCCTGGCACTTCTTCCGGGACCCGACCGGCTTCGCCGCCCTGGACCGGCTGGACGGACGGCACATCACCGGACTCGAACTCTGCGACGGCGTCGCCGAACCGCGGGTGTCCCTCATGGAGGACTCCGCGGACGGCCGGCTCCTGCCCGGCGCCGGCAGCTTCGACCTGCCCCGGCTGCTCGGCGAGATCGACCGCAAGCGACCCGACGTCGACCTGTCGGTGGAGGTTCTCTCCGCACCGATGCGGACCCTTTCCCCGGCCGAGAACACCAAGCAGACGGTGGAGGCGGTCGACGCCTTGCTCGACCGGCGCTGAACGGCACCCTGGCCCGCTCACCAGCATCGAGTCATTCAGTCAGGACGGCTTCCATGACCCAAGCATCCCAGCCCCAGCAGGATGACAGGCTTCGTGACTACCTGAAGCGGGCGACCGCGGAACTGCAGAACACGCGGCGGCAGTTGACCAGACTGAAGGACGCGGCACGCGAACCGATCGCCATCGTCGGCATGTCCTGCCGATTCCCCGGCGGCGTCGCGTCCCCGCAGGAGTTGTGGAACCTCGTCGCCGAGGGCCGCGACGCCGTCTCCGCCTTCCCCACCAACCGCGGCTGGGACGTCGACGCCCTGTACGACCCCGAGCCGGGCGCCGAGGGCAAGACCTACACCCGGGCCGGGGGTTTCCTCCACGACGCCGACCACTTCGACGCCGACTTCTTCTCCCTCAGCCCCCGCGACGCCGTCGAGTCCGACGTCCAGCAGCGCATCCTCCTCGAACTCGCCTGGGAGGCCTTCGAGTCGGCGGGCATCGACCCCACCCTCGCCCGCGGCAGCCGCACCGGAGTCTTCGCCGGACTCGTCTACCACGACTACCCCGGCAACGCGAACATGGGCTCCATCGTCTCGGGCCGGATCTCCTACACCCTCGGCCTGGAGGGGCCGGCGGTGACGGTGGACACGGCGTGCTCGTCGTCGCTCGTGGCCCTGCACCTCGCGGCCCAGGCGCTCCGCTCGGGCGAGTGCACGCTCGCCCTCGCCGGCGGCGTGAACGTCATGTCCGCGCCCGACGCCTTCGTGGAGTTCAGCCGGCAACGGGGACTGTCACCGGACGGTCGGTGCAAGGCGTTCGCCGAGGCCGCGGACGGTACGGGCTGGGGTGAGGGCGCGGGTCTGCTGCTGGTGGAGCGGCTGTCGGACGCGCGCAGGCTGGGGCATCCGGTGCTGGCCGTGGTGCGGGGTTCGGCGGTCAACCAGGACGGTGCGTCCAACGGCCTGACGGCGCCCAACGGTCCGGCGCAGCAACGGGTGATCCGGGCCGCGCTCGCCAACGCGGGCTTGAACGCGGCCGATGTGGACCTGGTCGAGGCGCACGGCACCGGAACCCGGCTGGGGGATCCGATCGAGGCGCAGGCCTTGCTCGCCACGTACGGACAGGGACGAGAGGGTCAAGAGCCCCTGTACCTGGGGTCGTTGAAGTCGAACCTGGGACACACGCAGGCGGCGGCGGGCGTCGGCGGCGTCATCAAGCTGGTGGAGGCGATGCGGCACGGCGTGATGCCGCGGACGCTGCACATCGACGCGCCGTCGTCGCAGGTGGACTGGTCGGCGGGAGCGGTCGAACTGCTGACGGAGGCGCGAGCCTGGCCCGTGGGAGAGGACCGCCCGAGGCGGGCGGCGGTGTCGTCGTTCGGCGTCAGCGGCACCAACGCGCACGTCGTCATCGAACAGGCCGACGTCGAGGAGCAGTTGACGTCGCGCGAGACCGGCCAGGTCGGTGACGGCCCGGTGGCGCTGGCTCTGTCGGCCCGCTCGCCGGAGGCGCTGACGGCATCGGCTGCGCGCCTGACGTCCTGGTGGTCCCAGCGTCACGACGTCGAAGTCGGCGCGCTGGCTTCGGCGTTGACGCATGGGCGCGCCCTCCTGGAGCACCGGGCGGTGATCGTCGCCGCCGACCGCGAGGAGGCGCTGACGCAGCTGGCCGCGTTCGCTTCGGAGGGTGTCGGGACAGCCGTCACGGGGCGGGTGTCGGGGGGCCGGACGGGGTGGTTGTTCACGGGGCAGGGGTCGCAGTGGCTGGGGATGGGTCGCGACTTGTACGCGGCCGAGCCGGTGTTCGCGGCTGCCTTCGATGAGGCGTGCGATGCCCTGGACGCGCACTTGCCGGGGCCGCTTCGTGAGGTGGTGTGGGGTGAGGATGCGTCGTCGATGGATGCGACGGTGTTCGCTCAGGCGGGCTTGTTCGCCGTGCAGGCGGGTTTGGTGGCCGTCCTGCGGCACTGGGGTGTGAGTCCGGATGTGCTGCTGGGGCATTCGGTCGGGGAGATCTCTGCCGCGTATGCGGCGGGGGTGTTCGGGCTGGAGGATGCGGCGCGTCTGGTGGCGGCGCGTGGGTCGTTGATGCAGGCCCTGCCGGACGGTGGAGGCATGCTGGCGCTGGCCGCCGGCCTGGAGGGTGTCGGGGAGCTGATCGACGGAATCGCCGTGGACGTTGCGGCCGTCAACGCGCCGAGGGCCGTCGTGGTGTCCGGTCCGGTCGCGGACCTGGAGCAGGTGGCGGCCCGTGCTGCTGAGGCGGGAGTGCGGGCGACGCGGTTGTCGGTCTCGCACGCGTTCCACTCCCGGTTGATGGATCCGATGCTGAAGGAGTTCGCCCAGGTCGCCGCGACGGTGACCTATCGCGAGCCGACCACGGCGGTGGTCTCGAACATGACGGGACAGGTGGCCTCCGCGGAGCTGACCGACCCGGCCCACTGGGTGCGGCATGTGCGGGAGGCGGTCCGTTTCGCGGACGGCCTGGCCACGGCGCGGGAGCTGGGTGTGACGCGGTTCGTGGAGGTCGGTCCGGAGGCAGTCCTGACCGCGCTCACCCGCCAATCCCTCCTCGAAGCCGACAATGTGACCTTCGCCCCGCTGATGCGCCGCCCCAAAGAGGGCACCTCGGCGCAGGCCACGTTGCTGAACGCGGCCGCCGCCCTCCACGTGTCCGGCGCATCCGTCGACTGGCACCTGCCCGTCCCGGCCCGTCACCTCGACCTCCCCACCTACCCCTTCCAGCGCAGCCGCTACTGGGCCGACGCGCCGACGACCGCCCGGCGCCCGGAGGACCGGGCGCGGCAACTGCTCGACCAGTGGCGTTACGAGGTCGGCTGGGAGGAGCTGGACGGCCGTGGGCCCGCGGAGCTGACCGGGGACTGGTGGCTGCTCGTACCGGCCGGGAGCGACGACGTCGACGGTTGCCGTGTGTTCTGCGGCCTGGCCCGCAGAGGAGCCCGGCTGACCGTCATCGACGTACCCGAAGCGGACCGCGAGGACATCGCGGGCCTGCTGCGCGCCAGGCTGGCCGAGGAGCCCGCCCCGACGGGGATCGTCTCCCTGCTCGGTGGTGAGCGGCGCCCCGGGGACCCGCCCGCCGCGCCGCACGGTCTGCTCGTCAGCGTCGCCACCGTGCAGGCCGTCGTGGACGTCGGGCTCGCCACGCGGCTGTGGTGCCTGACCACCGGAGCCGTCGCCGTCGCCGGCCCCGGGGAACTGGGCGCGCTCGACCAGGCATCCCTGTGGGGCGTCGCCGTCGGCACCGCGCTCGACCACCCCGACGTCTGGGGAGGGATCGTCGACCTGCCCGTCGCGTTCAGCGAGGCCGACGTCGACGCGCTCTGCGGCGTGCTGGCCGACGGCACCGAGGACCAGGTCGCGGTGCGGGGCGGGACGCCGTACGGCCGACGGCTGCGGCACGCCCCGGCGCCGGATCCGATCACGGCCACCTGGCGGCCGCGCGGAACCGTACTGGTGACCGGAGGAACCGGAGGCGTGGGCGGCCAGGTCGCCCGCTGGCTCGCCGCGCACGGCGCCGAGCACATCGTCCTGGCCGGACGTCGCGGTGGCGCCTCACCCGAGGCCGCCGCGCTGGCCGGCGAACTCACCGCCGCCGGCACTCCGGTGACGCTCGCCGCGTGCGACGCCACCGACACCGATGGCCTGCGACGCCTCGTCGACGGCGTCCCCGCCGACCGGCCGCTCACCGCCGTGGTGCACGCAGCCGGCCAGTCACAGCGGTTGGCCCCACTGACCGAGCTGTCCGCCGAGGAGTTCGTCGACGTGATCCGGGCCAAGGCGGCCGGCGCGCTGGCGCTCGACGAGGCGGTCGGCGACCGTCCCCTGGACGCCTTCGTCGTGTTCTCGTCCGGCGCGGCGGTGTGGGGCAGCGTCAACCAGACCGCTTACAGCACCGCAAACGCCTTCCTGGACGGCTTCGTCCAGGACCGGCGCCGACGCGGCAGGCCCGCGACGGCCATGGCCTGGGGACCGCTCGACACCGGCATGCTCGACGCCGAGGCGGCGGACTACATGCGGCGCATCGGAGCGCCCCCGATGGCGACGGCGACCGCCCTGACGGCGCTCGGCCACGCCGGTGAGAGCGCTCCGGCGCACCAGGTGGTGGCCGCCTTCGACTGGGAGAAGTTCGCGCCCACCTTCACCCTCGCCCGTCCACGACCGCTGCTCGACACCCTGCCCGAGGTGCGCGCCGCGCTCGGCGGCGGCCGGGCCGAGGGAGAGGGCGGTACCACCGAACTCACGCGAAGGCTGGCCTCGCTGCCGCCCGCCGGTCAGCTCAACGCGGTCCTGGACGCCGTCCGCGCCCAGGTGGCGGCCGTCCTCGCCTACGCGGACCCTTCGGCGCTCAGCCTCGACCGTCCCTTCGTCGACCTCGGCTTCGACTCGCTCGCGGCGGTCGAGCTGCGCGGCGGCCTCGGCAAGGCCACGGGACTCGCACTGCCCAGCACGCTCGCCTTCGACTTCGCCACCCCCGCCACCCTGGCCGAGCACATCCTCTCGCGGCTCTGCCCCGACCCGGCGGAACAGGCGGCCGCACTGCTCGGCGAGCACCTGGCCGGTCTGGAACGGGCGATCGAGTCGATGACACCGGCCGGCCTGGAGGCGTCCGGCGCGACCGCGAGGCTGCGCTCACTGCTCACCTCGCTCGACCAGCCCGCCGACGGCGGCGAACTCACCGACCGGCTCGAGTCCGCCAGCGCGGACGACGTCTTCGACTACATCGACAGCGAGCTCGGTCTCGGCGCGAGCAACTGACCCGAAGGAAGCGGCGGAACCGATGTCCTCTGACGGCAAGCTCCTCGACTACCTCAAGCGGGTCACGGCCGACCTCGCACGGACCCGGCAGCGTCTCGCCGAAGCCGAGTCCCGGGATCAGGAGCCCATCGCCATCGTCGCGATGAGCTGCCGCTACCCCGGCTCGGTGACCTCGGCCGACGACCTGTGGCGCCTGGTCCGCGACGGCGTCGACGCGACGTCGGACTTCCCCGCCGACCGCGGCTGGCGGACCGCGGCGGCACCGCACGCGGCCGGGGCGGATCCCGCCGGCCCCGCCCGCCCTCCCGCGCGATCCGGCCCTGCTGACCCCGCGGACCCGAACGCTCCCCACGGCCCGGCCTCGCCCGACCGCATGGGACCCGACGGCGTGGGCGACGAGGCGGGGACGGGCGCGGTGGCCCGGGGCGGGTTCGTCACCGACGCCGCACTGTTCGAGCCGGGCTTCTTCGACATCTCGCCGCGCGAGGCGGTCGCGATGGACCCGCAGCAGCGACTGGTGCTCGAAACGGCCTGGGAGGCCTTCGAACTCGCCGGGATCGACGCCCACACGCTGAAGGGCATGCCGGTCGGCACCTTCATCGGCTCCGGCCTCCAGGACTACGGCTACCTGCTCGAAGGCGCACCCGAACTCGCGCAGACCTACCAGGCGACGTCCACGGCGGCATCCGTGCTCGCCGGCCGAGTCGCCTACACCTTCGGCTTCGAAGGGCCGACGGTGACCGTGGACACCGCGTGCTCGTCGTCGCTGGTGGCGCTGCACCTCGCGGCACGGGCCCTGCGCGCCGGTGAATGCTCCATGGCCCTGGCCGGCGGAGTCATGATCATGTCGACCGCCGGGGCCTTCGTCGGGTTCAGCAAACAGGGCGGGCTCGCGGCCGACGGCCGCTGCAAGCCGTTCGCGGACGCGGCGGACGGGACCGCGTGGGGCGAAGGCGCCGGACTGCTCCTCGTCGAGAAATTGTCGGATGCGCGCAGGCTGGGGCATCCGGTGCTGGCCGTGATGCGGGGGTCGGCGGTCAACCAGGACGGTGCGTCCAACGGCCTGACGGCGCCCAACGGCCCGGCGCAGCAACGGGTGATCCGGGCCGCTCTCGCCAACGCCGGTCTGACACCTGCCGATGTGGACCTGGTGGAAGGGCACGGCACCGGGACCCGGCTGGGTGATCCGATCGAGGCGCAGGCATTGCTCGCCACGTACGGGCAGGGGCGGGAGGGCCGGGAGCCGCTGTATCTGGGGTCGTTGAAGTCGAACCTGGGACACACGCAGGCGGCCGCGGGCGTCGGCGGCGTCATCAAGCTGGTGGAGGCGATGCGGCACGGCGTGATGCCGCGGACGCTGCACGTGGACGCGCCGTCGTCACAGGTGGACTGGTCGGCGGGCGCGGTGGAGCTGCTGGCCGAGGCACGGGCCTGGTCGACGGAGGGAGATCGTCCGCGGCGGGCGGCGGTGTCGTCGTTCGGCATCAGCGGCACCAACGCGCACGTGATCCTGGAGCAGGCACCCGCGCCGGATGAGCCGGCTGAGCTGGACGAGTCGAACAGGCCCGATGAGTCGGTTGGGTTGACGGAGACGGTGGGCGCTCCGAGCTGCGACGGTCCGGTGCCGTTGACTCTGTCGGCACGGTCGCCGGAGGCGTTGACGGCTTCCGCTCGTCGGCTGGTGTCGTGGTGGTCCGAGCATGACGATATCGAAGTCGGGGCGGTGGCTGCGGCGTTGGCGCGTGGGCGCGCTTCGCTGGAGCACCGGGCGGTGGTCGTCGCCGCCGACCGCGAGGAGGCGCTGACACGCTTGGCCTCGTTCGCTTCGGAGGGGATCGGGGCGATCAGCGGGCGGGTGTTTTCCGGCCGGACGGGGTGGTTGTTCACGGGGCAGGGCTCGCAGTGGCTGGGGATGGGCCGGGAGTTGTGTGCGGCCGAGCCGGTGTTCGCGACTGCTTTCGACGAGGCGTGCGAGGCGCTCGACCGGCATCTGGCGAGGCCGGTTCGTGAGGTGGTGTGGGGTGAGGATGCGTCGCTGGTGGACGCGACGCAGTTCACCCAGGCGAGCTTGTTCGCTGTGCAGGCTGGTCTGGTGGCCGTCCTGCGGCACTGGGGTGTGAGCCCGGATGTGCTGCTGGGCCATTCGGTCGGGGAGATCTCGGCTGCGTACGCGGCGGGGGTGTTCGGACTCGACGATGCGGCGCGCTTGGTGGCGGCGCGTGGGTCGTTGATGCAGGCGCTGCCGGAAGGTGGGGGCATGCTGGCGCTGGCTGGCGACCCGGCGCAGACAGGGGCGCTGATCTCGGGTACGGCCGTGGATTTTGCGGCCGTCAACGGGCCTGGGGCGGTGGTGGTGTCCGGCGCGATCACGGACCTGGAGCAGGTGGCGGCCCGTGCTGCTGAGGCGGGTGTGCGGGCGACGCGGTTGTCGGTCTCGCACGCGTTCCACTCCCGGTTGATGGAGCCGATGCTGGAGGAGTTCGCTCAGGTCGCCGCGACGGTGACGTATCGAGAGCCGGGCGTGCCGGTGGTCTCGAACGTGACCGGTCAGGTGGTGTCGGCGGAGCTGACCGACCCCGGCTACTGGGTGCGGCATGTACGGGAGGCGGTCCGTTTCGCGGACGGTCTGGCCACGGCACGTGGGCTGGGTGTGTCCCGCTTCGTGGAGGTGGGCCCGGAGGCCGTCCTGACCGCGATGGCCCGCCAAAGCGTGGACAGCCCTGACGAGTTGACCTTCGCCCCGCTGATGCGCCGCCCGAAGGAAGGCATCACGGCCCAGGCGACGTTGCTGAACGCGGCCGCCGCCCTCCATGTGTCCGGCGTGTCCGTCAATTGGCACCTGCCCGCCCTCACGCGCCACCTCGACCTGCCCACCTACCCCTTCCAGCGCAGCCGCTACTGGGTCGAGCCCACCGAGTCGGTCGCCGATGTCGGTGCGGCCGGACTCGACGCCGCTGAGCATCCGTTGCTCGGGGCGGCCGTCAGCGTCGCCGACACCGGAGGTGCTCTGCTCACGGGCCGGCTGTCCGTCGAGACGCAGCCGTGGCTCGCGGACCATCGCGTCGGAGACGAGGTGTTCTTCCCCGGTACCGGGATGCTGGAGCTCGCCGTGCGGGCAGGTGACCAGGTCGGCTGCCGCCGGGTCGAGGAACTGACACTGCACGCACCGCTGGTGCTGCCCGAGGCGGGCGCCGTGCAGGTCCAGGTGACGGTCGGACCGGCCGACGAGCAGGGTCTGCACCCGGTCGCCGTGCACGCGCGTCCCGCCGGGGCGGACACCGCCGGGCAGTGGACGCGGCACGCCTCGGGAGCGCTGTCCGCCGCCGCGTCGTCCACCTCGTCCGCGGCGGAAGCGCTGGCCGCCGAATGGCCGCCCGCCGGGGCGCAGCCCATCGACGTCGAGGCCCTGTACCCCGACCTCGCCGAGGCAGGGCTGCGCTACGGCCCCGTGTTCCAGGGGCTGCGCCGGGCCTGGCGGCTCGACGACGAGGTCTTCGCCGACGTCGCCCTCGCGGACGTGCGGGACGGGGCCGGGTTCGGCCTGCACCCCGCCGTACTCGACGCCGCCCTGCACGCGGTCGTCCTCTCCTCGGCGAACGAAGGCGCGGCGGCACTGCCCTTCAGCTGGTCAGGCTTCGAACTGCACGGCAGCGGGGCCGGCGCGCTCCGGGTGCGGATCCGGCCCCTCGCCGTCAACGAGGTCGCCCTGACCGTCGCCGACCAGGCGGGCCACGCGGTGGCCACGGCGGACGCCCTCTCGCTGCGCCCGCTCACGGGCATGGAACAGCGGTCCGACGCGACGCCGCCGCTCTACCAGCAGAGTTGGGTTCCCGTCGCGACGCCGGTGGAGCCGGTCGCCGTCCAGGAGTGGGAGAAGCTCGGCCCGGCGGACGCGCCCACCGGGGTGGTGGTGCTGCGGACGATGCGAGCGCGCGACCGGGACGTCGTAGCGGAGGTCCATGCGCGCACCGCCGACGTCCTCGCCGTGCTGCAACGGCTCCTCTCGGAGCCGCGACTGGCCGAGGCGACCCTTGCCGTGGTCACCGAAGGGGCTGTCAGCGCCGCCGGGGAGCCGGTCGCCGACCTGCCGGGGGCCGCCGTCTGGGGGCTGGTCCGCTCGGCGCAGTCCGAGAACCCGGACCGCTTCGTCCTGATCGACGCAGACCCCGATCTCGGCGTCGACGGTGAGGTCGAGGGCTACAAAGAGGCCGGGCGCGGCGGAGAGGCGGGCGGCGGTGCCGCCGGGATGAGGGCCCTGGGCCTGGCGTTGGCCACCGCTGAGCCCCAACTCGCCCTGCGGGGGACTCGTTTGCTGGCCGCGCGACTGACGCCGCTGTCCGTCCCGGCCGAAAGGCCTCCCGTCTTCGCCGGGGAGGGCACGACGTTGGTCACCGGCGGCCTCGGCGCCCTCGGCGGACGCGTCGCCCGGCATCTGGTGACCGCACACGGTGTACGTCGCCTCCTGCTCGTCGGCCGTCGCGGCGCGGACACCCCGGGAGCGGCCGAACTATTGGACGAAATAAGCGAGTTGGGTGCGGAAGTCACCGCCGCTGCCTGCGACCTGTCGGATCGCGGCGCGGTCGAGTCCCTCCTCGCGACGGTCTCGGCCGACGCACCGCTGACCGCGGTCGTCCACGCCGCCGGCGTGCTCGACGACGGCGCGATCGCCTCACTGACACCGGAGCGACTGGACGTCGTCCTCGCCGCCAAAACCGACGCGGCACTCCATCTGCATGAACTCACCCGCCACGCCCCCCTGTCGGCGTTCGTGATGTTCTCCTCCGCCTCAGGCCTGCTCGGCGCCCCCGGACAGGGCAACTACGCGGCGGCGAACACCCTCCTCGACGCGCTCGCCGAGACCCGGCGCGCTCAAGGGCTGCCCGGCCTCTCCCTCGCCTGGGGCATGTGGGCGGTGGCCGACGGCATGGCCGGCACCGACGAAGCGGCAGGGTCCGGTGCGCTCCTCGGCCACACCGCGGAGCAGGGACTCGCCATGCTCGACGCGTCCCTGCACTGCGCCCCGGCCCTCGTCGTACCGATCCGCCTCGACCTCGCGGAACTCCGCCGCGACCCGGAGTCGCTGCCCGCGATGTTCCGCACCCTGGCGCCGGTCCGCCGCCGACGGGCCGGGAGCGCACGGGCCGGCGACACGTCCCGCCTGCGCCGCCTGCTCCAGGACGTTCCCGAGGCCGAGTGGGAGCAGACGCTGCTGGCCCTGGTCCAGCGCGAGGCCGCGGCCGTCCTCGCGTATCCGGACCCCGCCGCCATCGAGGCGACCAAGGCCTTCCGGGACATGGGTTTCGACTCGCTGGCCGGTGTGGAACTGCGCAACCGCATCAACACCGCCACCGGCCTGCGACTGCCCGCCACGCTGGTCTTCGACCAACCCGAGCCCGCCGTGCTGGCCCGGCTCCTCCGGGAGGAAGCCGCGGGCCCGGCCGCCGTAGCCGCGGCGCCGGTACGCCGCACACCCGCCCTCCAGGACGACGAACCGATCGTCATCGTGTCCATGGCCTGCCGCTACCCCGGCGGCGTCACCTCCCCGGAGGACCTGTGGCGACTGGTCGCCGAGGGCCGCGACGCCGTCTCGCCGTTCCCGACCGACCGCGGCTGGGACCTCGCCCGGCTGGTGGATCCGAGCCGTACGGCGCCGGACACCTCGTACGTCGACAGCGGCGGCTTCCTCCACGACGCCCACCTCTTCGACGGCGACTTCTTCGGTATCAGCCCCAACGAGGCGCTGATCATGGACCCGCAGCAGCGCCTGCTCCTGGAGACCTCCTGGGAGGTCCTCGAACGCGCCGGCATCGACCCGGGCACCCTGAAGGGCAGCGACACCGGCGTCTTCACGGGCATGATGTACCACGACTACCCCCACAACACGGTCACCGGCGCCATCGCATCCGGCCGGGTGTCGTACGCCTTCGGCTTCGAAGGCCCGTCGATGACCATCGACACGGCGTGCTCGTCCTCGCTCGTCGCCCTGCACCTTGCGGGCCAGGCCCTGCGGTCGGGTGAGTGCTCCCTGGCCCTGGTCGGCGGCGTCACGGTGATGTCGACGCCGGAGACCTTCGTGGAGTTCAGCCGCCAGCGAGGTCTCGCCGCGGACGGCCGGTGCAAGGCCTTCGCCGACGCGGCCGACGGGACCGGGTGGTCGGAAGGCGTCGGACTGCTGCTGGTCGAGAAGCTGTCGGACGCGCGCAGGCTGGGGCATCCGGTGCTGGCGGTGGTGCGGGGTTCGGCGGTCAACCAGGACGGTGCGTCCAACGGTCTGACGGCACCGAACGGGCCGTCCCAGCAGCGGGTGATCCGTGCCGCTCTCGCCGACGCGGGCTTGTCCGTGGCGGATGTGGACCTGGTCGAGGGACACGGCACCGGGACCCGGCTGGGTGACCCGATCGAGGCGCAGGCCTTGCTCGCGACCTACGGGCAGGGGCGGGACGGCCGGGAACCGCTGTATCTGGGCTCGTTGAAGTCGAACCTGGGGCACGCCCAGGCGGCCGCGGGGGTCGGCGGCGTCATCAAGCTGGTGGAGGCGATGCGGCACGGGGTCATGCCGCCGACGCTGCACGTGGACGTTCCCTCGTCACAGGTGGACTGGTCGGCGGGTGCGGTGGAGCTGCTGACGGAGGCGCGGGACTGGCCTGTTGTCGGTGATCGTCCGCGGCGGGCGGCCGTGTCGTCGTTCGGCATCAGCGGCACCAACACACACGTGATCATCGAGCAGGCGCCGCCGCCGACGCCGGCCGAGGCCGACGACACCCGCGTCACGAGTGAAACCACTATGGCCCTCGCCTTCTCGGCACGGTCACCGGAGGCGCTGAGGGCTTCGGCTGCCCGTCTGGCCTCGTGGTGGTCCCGGCGTGAGGATGTCGAAGTCGGGGCGGTGGCTGTGGCGTTGGCGGGTGGGCGCGCCTTGCTGGAGCATCGGGCGGTGGTCGTCGCCGCCGACCGCGAGGAGGCGCTGGCGCACCTGGCTTCGTTCGCTTCGGAGGGGATCGGGGCGATCAGCGGGCGGGTGTCTTCCGGTCGGACGGGGTGGTTGTTCACGGGGCAGGGGTCGCAGTGGCTGGGGATGGGCCGGGAGTTGTGTGCGGCCGAGCCGGTGTTCGCGACTGCTTTCGACGAGGCGTGCGGCGCGCTTGACCGGCATATGCCGGGGCCGGTTCGTGAGGTGGTGTGGGGGGAGGATGCGTCGTTGGTGGATGCGACGGTGTTCACGCAGGCGGGTCTGTTCGCCGTGCAGGCGGGTTTGGTGGCCGTTCTGCGGCATTGGGGTGTGAGTCCGGATGTGCTGCTGGGGCATTCGGTCGGGGAGATCTCGGCTGCGTATGCGGCTGGGGTGTTCGGGTTGGAGGATGCGGCGCGGCTGGTGGCGGCGCGTGGGTCGTTGATGCAGGCCTTGCCGGAGGGCGGGGGGATGCTGGCGCTGGCTGCGAACCCTGAAAAGGTGGAGGAGTTGGTCGCCGGACTCGGCGTGGATGCTGCGGCCGTCAACGGGCCTGCGGCGGTGGTGGTGTCCGGTGCGGTCGGGGATCTGGAGCGGGTGGCCGAGCGGGCTGAGGCGCACGGGGTGCGGGCGACGCGGTTGTCGGTCTCGCACGCTTTCCACTCCCGGTTGATGGATCCGATGCTGGCGGAGTTCGCTCAGGTCGCGGCGAGCGTGACGTATCGCGAGCCGACGACTGCGGTGGTCTCGAACGTGACCGGTCAGGCGGTGTCGGCGGAGCTGACCGACCCCGGCTACTGGGTGCGGCACGTGCGCGAGGCCGTCCGGTTCTCCGACGGCCTGGTAACGGCACGTGGGCTGGGTGTGACCCGGTTCGTGGAGGTGGGCCCGGAGGCAGTGCTGACCGCGCTCGCCCGGCAAACCCTCGACGGCGCCGACGAGTTGACCTTCGCCTCGCTGATGCGCCGCCCGAAGCCGCAGGCCCCCACGGCGCACACCCTCCTCCTCACGGCAGCCGCCACGCTCCACGTGTCCGGTGTGTCCGTGGACTGGCATCTGCCCGCCCCTGTCCGCCACCTCGACCTGCCCACCTACCCCTTCCAGCGCAGTCGCTACTGGTTGTCGGAGCCTGTTTCCGGGTCGGGTGCCGGGCGGGTGTCCGTCGGAGTGGGTGCGGCCGGTCTGCGGGAGTGCGGGCATGGTCTGCTGGCGGCGTCGGTGACGACGGCTGATGGTGTGTCGACGGTGCTGACGGGCCGGATCGGTGTGGGCAGTCACCCGTGGCTGGCCGATCACGCGGTGGCCGGTGTCGCCCTCGTGCCGGGCACAGCCCTGCTGGACATGGCGCTGCACGCCGCCGAGGTCACCGACTACACCGAGGTCAGTGAACTGATCATCGCCCAGCCCCTGATCCTGCCCGCGCACGGTCACGTGGACGTTCAGGTCCAGGTCACCACCGCCGGTGAGCAGGCCGAAGTCAGCATCCACTCCCGCCCCGCCGACGACGCCGACACACCCTGGACCACCCACGCCACCGGAACCCTCACCAGAGCAACAACTCCACCCCTCGCGACCGCCGGGCTGGACACCTGGCCCCCCACCGGCGCCGCCCCCATCGACGTGTCCGACGCATACGCGGAGCTGCACGATCTGGGGTTGCAGTACGGGCCGGCGTTCCGGGGGCTGCGTGCGGCCTGGCGGCGTGGTGACGACGTGTACGCGGAGGTCGTGCTGCCGGAGGAGATCGACGTCTCCGGACACACGGTCCATCCGGCCCTGCTCGATGCCGCCCTGCACGCTGTAGCCCTGCTCGGCGGCGGCGGGGGCGATGACGTCGACGGCGGAGGGGCGACCGTACGGCTGCCGTTCGCATGGTCAGGGGTCGCCCTGCTGGCGGTACGACCGACCCAACTGCGGGTCCGTCTCACCCTCGACGGGACCGTCGTACGGCTTCAGGCATGTGACCCGACCGGACAGCCGGTGCTCTCCGTCGATTCCTTGGCCCTGCGCGAGCTGTCACCCCAGTCCCTGGAAACTGTCGCGCCGGCCGGGGACGGGCTGTACGAGGTGAGGTGGGTCTCGCGCGGGCGGCTCGCGTCGCCCGCCGGGACGGCGACCCGTCGTCCCGCGGTCGATCTCGCCGAGCTGCCTGCGGCCGGCGAGGTGCCGGATCACGTCGTCCTGCGCACCGGAGGCGGAGAGCCCAGCGCGGCTGTGCACGCTGCACTCGCGGCCTTGCAGGACTGGTTCGCCGACCCGCGGACGTCCGGATCGACGCTCGTCGTTCTCACACGCGGCGCCGTCGCCGTCGCGGGCGAGGAGGTGCCGGATCTGGCAGGGGCCGCCGTCCGTGGACTGGTCCGCTCGGCACAGGCGGAGAACCCGGGCAGGATCGTCCTCGTCGACACCGACACCGACACCGACACCGACACCGACACCGACACCGACACCGGCGTCAGCACTGGCAAGGACATCGGCGGGCTCCCGTTCGACATGCTGATCGGCCTGGACGAATCCCAGCTGGCCCTCCGAGACGGGGAGATCTTCGCCGCTCGGCTGCTGCGCGCCACGACCACCCCGGCGCCCTCCGCTCCGGACACGACACCCCCGGTCGCTGCCGGATTCGGCGACGGCACCGTGCTCGTCACCGGCGCGACGGGCAACCTGGGCCGGCTCTTCTCCCGGCATCTCGTCGCCGAACGAGGCGTACGGAACCTGATGCTGGTGGGACGCAGGGGGGCGGACGCGCCGGGGATGGCGGAGTTCGTGGAAGAGCTGACCGCGCTGGGCGCCGATGTCAGGGTGGCCGCGTGCGACGTCGGCGATCGTGCGGCGCTCGCCGACGTCCTGGCCGGCGTCCCCGAGGACGCTCCGCTCAGCGCGGTCGTCCACTCGGCCGGCGTGCTCGACGACGGCGTGCTCGCGTCGCTGACGCCCGAGCGGGTCGACACGGTCTTCCGGCCGAAGGCCGACGCCGCGTTGCACCTGCACGAGCTGACCCGGGACCTGGATCTGTCGGCCTTCGTCCTCTTCTCCTCGGCCGCGGGCGTGCTCGGCGCGCCGGGGCAGGGAAACTACGCCGCCGCCAACGCACTGCTCGACGCCCTCGCCGCGCACCGCCGCGCCACCGGCCTGCCCGCCCAGTCGCTGGCCTGGGGACTGTGGTCGCTCGACGGCGGCATGGCGGGCGAACTCGGTGACGCGGAACTCCAGCGCCTGCGCAGAGCAGGCATCGAGCCGCTCTCCGAGAAACAGGGCGCAGAACTCTTCGAACGGGCCACCGGATCCGGCGGACCCCTGCTCGTGCCCATGCTGCTCGACACCTCAGCGTCCGGCGAGGGCGAGGTACCCGACCTGCTGCGCGGCCTGATCCGTGCGCCGGGACGCCGCCAGGCCGCCACCGCCGACCGCGGAGCCGCGCTGCGCGACCGCCTGGCCGTCCTCGCTCCCGCCGAGCGGCTCGGCCGCATCTCCGAACTGGTCCGCGGACACGCGGCAACGCTGCTCGGCTACCCGGGCCCCGAGGCGATCGACGAGCAACGCCCTTTCAGCGACATGGGATTCGACTCGCTGGTGGCCGTCGAGTTCCGCAACGCGCTCAGCACGGCGACCGGTCTGCGGCTGCCCGCGACGCTCAGCTTCGACTACCCGGCCACCGCGAGCCTGGCCGCCCACCTCGCCGAACAGCTCTTCCCCGAGGGGCAGTCCGACGACACCGCGGAACACGACGTGCTCTCCGCCCTGCAGAGCATCCCCCTCGCCCGGCTGCGCGACGCCGGGCTGCTCGACACCCTGCTCCAACTCGCCGGTCGCTCCGGACCCGACACCACCGCCACCTCCGCCGGCGCACCAACCGACGGCGCCGGTCCCGGCGCTGTGGACGTCGACGCCATGGACGCGGACGCCCTGATCAACCTGGCGCTCGAAGGCGCCGACTTCGACGACGTCGCCGAGGATGCGTGAGACTGTCATGACAGGAACCGACGAGAAGCTGGTCACCGCGCTGCGCGCCTCCGTCAAGGAGACCGAGCGGCTGCGGGGCCGACTGCGGCAGGTCACCGCGGACAGCCGCGAACCCATCGCCATCGTCTCGATGGCCTGCCGCTACCCGGGTGGCGTCACGTCGCCGGAGGACCTGTGGCGACTGGTCGCCGAGGGCCGCGACGCGGTCTCGCCGTTCCCCACCGACCGCGGCTGGGGCGACGGCGGTCCCTTGGCCCCCGAGGGGGGCGCTGAAGGGGAGTCCTACTGCCGTGAGGGCGGCTTCCTCCACGACGCGGGATCGTTCGATCCGGCGTTCTTCAGCATCAGCCCCAACGAAGCCCACATCATGGATCCGCAGCAGCGCCTGCTGCTGGAGACGTCCTGGGAGGCGTTCGAACGCGCGGGCATCGATCCGATCGCCCTTAAGGGCAGCCGCACGGGTGTCTTCGCGGGCGTCATGTACCACGACTATCCGTACAACGCCGCGACCGGCGCCATCGCCTCCGGCCGCATCTCCTACGTCTTCGGCCTGGAGGGGCCGGCGGTGACGGTGGACACGGCGTGTTCGTCGTCGCTCGTGGCCCTGCACCTGGCGGTGCAGGCGCTGCGGTCGGGGGAGTGCTCCCTGGCCCTGGTCGGCGGAGTGACGGTGATGGCGACCCCGGACACCTTCGTCGAGTTCAGCCGGCAGCGCGGACTCGCCGCCGACGGCCGGTGCAAGTCGTACGCGGAGGCGGCGGACGGCACCGGCTGGTCCGAGGGCGTCGGTCTGCTGCTCGTCGAGAAGCTGTCGGACGCGCGCAGGCTGGGGCATCCGGTGCTGGCGGTGGTGCGGGGTTCGGCCGTGAACCAGGACGGTGCGTCGAACGGCTTGACGGCGCCGAACGGGCCGTCGCAGCAGCGGGTGATCCGGGCCGCGCTCGCCAACGCCCGCATCGGCGCGGACCAGGTCGACCTCGTGGAGGGGCACGGCACCGGGACCCGGCTCGGCGATCCGATCGAGGCGCAGGCCTTGCTGGCGACGTACGGGCAGGGGAGGGAGGATCAAATTCCCCTGTACCTGGGGTCGTTGAAGTCCAATCTGGGGCATACGCAGGCGGCGGCGGGTGTCGCTGGTGTGATCAAGCTGGTGGAGGCGATGCGGCACGGTGTGATGCCGCGGACGTTGCATGTGGACGCCCCGTCGTCGCAGGTGGACTGGTCGGCGGGTGCGGTGGAGCTGCTGACGGAGGCGCGGGACTGGCCTGTTGTCGGTGATCGTCCGCGGCGGGCGGCGGTGTCGTCGTTCGGCATCAGCGGCACCAACGCCCACGTGATCATCGAACAGGTCCCCGAGGAAGAGGCGGTCTCCGTTCCGGGGACCGGACGACCGGTGGCGCTGACCTGGTCGGCTCGAACCCCGCAGGCCTTGACGGCGTCCGCCGTCCGTCTGTCGACGTGGTGGTCCGGGCGCGAGGACGTGGAGGTGGACGAGGCTGCCTCGGCGCTGACGCACGGACGCGCCGCGCTGGAACACCGGGCGGTCGTCCTCGCTTCGTCTCGCGCGGAAGCGCTGGCCTGCCTTGAGTCGTTCCCATCGGATGCGGAAGGTGCCGGGGCCGCCGTCACGGGGCGGGTGTCGGGGGGCCGGACGGGGTGGTTGTTCACGGGGCAGGGGTCGCAGTGGCTGGGGATGGGCCGCGACTTGTACGCGGCCGAGCCGGTGTTCGCGGCTGCTTTCGATGGGGTGTGCGATGCCCTGGACGCGCACTTGCCGGGGCCGCTTCGTGAGGTGGTGTGGGGGGAGGATGCGTCGTCGGTGGATGCGACGGTGTTCACGCAGGCGGGCTTGTTCGCTGTGCAGGCGGGTTTGGTGGCCGTTCTGCGGCATTGGGGTGTGAGTCCGGATGTGCTGCTGGGGCATTCGGTCGGGGAGGTCTCTGCCGCGTATGCGGCGGGTGTGTTCGGGTTGGAGGATGCGGCGCGTCTGGTGGCGGCGCGTGGGTCGTTGATGCAGGCCCTGCCGGAAGGCGGAGGCATGTTGGCGCTGGCCGCCGGCCTGGAGGGTGTTGGGGAGCTGATCGACGGAATCGCCGTGGACGTTGCGGCCGTCAACGCGCCGAGGGCTGTCGTGGTGTCCGGTGCGGTCGGGGATCTGGAGCAGGTGGCGACCCGTGCTGCTGAGGCGGGCGTGCGGGCGACGCGGTTGTCGGTCTCGCACGCGTTCCACTCCCGGTTGATGGATCCGATGCTGGAGGAGTTTGCTCAGGTCGCCGCGACGGTGACCTATCGCGAGCCGACCACGGCGGTGGTCTCGAACGTGACGGGGCAAGTCGTGTCGGTGGAGCTGACCGACCCCGGCTACTGGGTGCGGCATGTGCGGGAGGCGGTCCGTTTCGCGGACGGTCTGGCCACGGCACGTGGGCTGGGTGTGACGCGGTTCGTGGAGGTGGGCCCGGAGGCGGTCCTGACCGCGCTCGCCCGCCAAACCCTCGACGAAGCCGACGAGTTGGCCTTCGTCCCGCTGATGCGCCGCCCGAAGCCGGAGGCTCCCACGGCGCACGCCCTCCTTCTCACGGCAGCCGCCGCCCTCTACGTGTCCGGTGTGTCCGTCGACTGGCACCTGCCCGTCCCGGCCCGCCACCTCGACCTGCCCACGTACCCCTTCCAGCACCGCCGTTTCTGGCAGGAGCCGAACGTCGCCGGCGCCGATCCACGGCAGGTGGGTCAAACGCCGACCGGCCACCCGTTGTTGGGGGCGGCGGTCGCGGTCGCCGGGACGGGGAGCGTCGTGCTCACCGGACGGCTCTCGGCCGAGGCTCAGCTGTGGCTCGCCGACCACGACATCAACGGGACGATCATCTTTCCGGGAACCGGCTTCGTGGAACTGGCCGTCCGGGCGGGCGACGAGGTCGGATGCACCACCCTGGAGGAGCTGACGCTGCGGACCCCGCTCGTCATTCCCGCGTCGGGTGGCGTCCGGATACAGGTGAGCGTCGCCGCGGCGGACGGTTCGGGACGGCGCGCCGTGGGCGTGTACTCGCGGACCGACGACGGCGGGGACATCGGGCACAGTGGGCACGGCGGGGACAGCGGGGACGGCGGGGGCGGCGGCGGGTGGACCTGCCATGCGGAGGCGGTGCTGTCGACGGCCGACATCCCGGCCGCGTTCGATCTCGCGGCCTGGCCGCCTCCCGGCGCCCGGCCCATCCCGGTCGAGGGAGGTTATGAACGGCTGGCCGAACGCGGCTACCGCTACGGTCCCACGTTCCGGAACCTCCGCGCCGCCTGGCGTCGTGGCACCGACGTCTTCGCCGAGGTCGTCCTGCCCGATTCCGCCGACGCCGACGGCTACGGCCTGCACCCGGCACTGCTCGACTCCGCCCTGCACATCGACCTGATCGCCGGGGACGAGGAGGCGGAGGGGCAGACCTTCCTGCCCTTCACCTGGACCGACGTCGCACTGCACGCGTCCGGCTCGCGGGCCCTGCGGGTACGCATCGAGCGCAGTGAAGGGCGGCCCGCCTCCGCGGTGTTCGTCGCCGACGAGAGCGGACAGCCGGTGGCCACCATCGGTTCGGTGGCCTCGTTGCCGCTGGCGGCCGACCACTTCTCGTCCGCCGCTCCCGCCCCGGTCGCCGACGCGCTCTTCGGCGTGGTCTGGAAACCGGTCACGGTGGGCACGCGGGAGAGTTCCGGACCGGTCCATGCCGTCACCCCGGACGGCCTGGCGGCCGCTGACGGGCCGATCGTGGTGTGCGATTGCACGCCGCGTGACGGCGACGACGTCCCCGCGGTCACCGCCGCCGCGACCGGAGCCGCGCTCGACGCTGTACAGAGCTGGCTCGCCGACGGGCGGCGGACGGACGGCACCCTGGTGGTGCTCACCCGGGGCGGCATGGGGCCGGACGGTCCGCACAATCCCGCGGCAGGCGCCGTGTGGGGCCTGGTGCGGGCGGCACAGGCGGAGAACCCCGGACGCTTCGTCCTGGCGGACGTCGACAGCCCCGAAGACCTCGACTCCGCGGCGTGGCAGGCCGTCGTGGCCTCCGGGGAGACCGAACTGGCCCACCGCATGGGCGCCTGGCTCGTACCGCGCATGGAGAAGGCGACCCCCGGGCGTGGTGTGGTGTGGGGTGGGGGGACGGTGTTGGTGACGGGTGGTACGGGTGGGTTGGGTGCGTTGGTGGCACGGCATTTGGTGGCGTGTGGGGTGGGGTCGTTGGTGTTGGTGAGTCGTCGGGGTGAGGGTGCTCCGGGGGCGGGGGAGTTGGTGGGGGAGTTGTTGGGTGCGGGGGCGGTGCGGGTGCGGGTGGTGGCGTGTGATGTGTCGGATCGGGGGGCGTTGGCTGGTGTGGTGGATGGGATCGGGGATTTGACGGGGGTGGTGCATGCGGCTGGTGTGGCGGACAACGGCATGGTGTCGGGGATGTCGGGGGACCGGTTGGCCGGGGTGTTGGGGGCGAAGGCGGATGCGGCGTGGTATTTGCATGAGTTGACGGCGTCGTTGTCGTTGTCGGCGTTCGTGTTGTTCTCGTCGGTGGGTGGGTCGTTGCTGGCGGGTGGGCAGTCGGCGTATGCGGCGGCGAACGTGTTCCTGGATGCTCTGGCCGCGCATCGGCATGCGCGGGGCCTGCCCGCCACCTCCATCGGCTACGGGCTGTGGCTGAACGAGGGCATGGGCGGCGCGCTCGGCGAGCCGGACGTCCAGCGGCTCCGGCGCCTCGGACTGCCCCCGCTCGACCCGGACACCGGCCTCGCGCTGTTCGACGCCGCGCTCGGCTGCGACCGGCCCCACGTCCTGGCCACGCCCGTCGACCGGACCGCGCTGCGTGCCCGCACCGACGAGATCCCCGCGCTCCTGCGCGGCCTCGTGCCCCCCGTCCGCCGCAAGGCCTCCCACTCCGCTGCCGCCGCCGCCCCCGAACTCGCGGCCGAACTGGCCGGGTTGGAGCCCGAAGACAGGGTCCGACGCCTGCTGGCTCTCGTGCGGGGCCACGTCGCCACCCTGCTCGGGCACGCCGGCGCGGACGACATCGAGCCGGGCCGGCCCTTCTCGGAGCTGGGCTTCGACTCGCTGGCCGCCGTGGAGCTGCGCAACCTGCTGACCTCCGCCACCGGCCTGCGCCTCCCGGCCACCCTCGTCTTCGACCACCCGAACGCGTCCGCCGTCGCCGCCCTCCTGGATGAGCTGCTCGCGGGGCCCGCCGACGAGGAGACCGCCGCAGCCGCCGTCCGCACCACCGCCCCCACCGTGGACCAGGACGACCCGATCGTGATCGTCTCCATGGCCTGCCGCTACCCGGGCGGCGTGACCTCGCCCGAGGACCTGTGGCGACTGGTCGCCGACGGCGTCGACGCCGTCGGAGCCTTTCCCACCAACCGAGGCTGGAACCTGGACGACCTCTTCCACCCTGAGCCCGGCCTGGACGGCAAGAGTTACACCGACCGCGGCTCCTTCCTGTACGACGCCGACCAGTTCGACCCCGTGTTCTTCGGCATCAGCCCCAACGAAGCCCAGATCATGGATCCGCAGCAGCGGATCTTCCTGGAGGCCGCCTGGGAGTCCTTCGAACGCGCCGGCATCGCACCCGCCTCCCTCAAGGGCAGCCGCACGGGCGTCTTCGCGGGCGTCATGTACCACGACTACGGCGACCTCAGCAGCGGCGGCAGCGTGGTGTCCGGCCGGGTGTCGTACTCGTTCGGCTTCGAAGGTCCGGCGGTGACGGTGGACACGGCGTGCTCGTCGTCGCTCGTGGCCCTGCACCTGGCGGTGCAGGCGCTGCGGTCGGGAGAGTGCACACTGGCCCTCGCGGGTGGCGTCACCGTGATGGCGACTCCGGCGATGTTCGTGGAGTTCAGCCGCCAGCGCGGCCTGTCGGCCGACGGCCGCTGCCGCTCGTTCGCCGAGTCGGCGGACGGCACGGGCTGGTCCGAGGGCGTCGGCCTGCTGCTGCTGGAGCGGCTGTCGGACGCCCGCAGGCAGGGGCATCCGGTGCTGGCCGTGGTGCGGGGTTCGGCGGTCAACCAGGACGGTGCGTCCAACGGCCTGACGGCGCCGAACGGGCCGTCCCAGCAGCGGGTGATCCGGGCCGCGCTCGCCAACGCCCGACTCGCCGGGGACGACGTCGACCTGGTCGAAGGCCACGGCACGGGGACGCGCCTCGGGGATCCGATCGAGGCCCAGGCGTTGCTGGCCACCTACGGACAGCGCCGGGACGGTCAAGAGCCCCTGTACCTGGGCTCGTTGAAGTCGAACCTGGGACACGCCCAGGCGGCCGCGGGCGTCGGCGGCGTCATCAAACTGGTGGAGGCGATACGGCACGGGGTCATGCCGCGGACGCTGCACGTGGACGCCCCCTCGGCGCAGGTCGATTGGCAGGACGGAGCCGTTCAGCTGCTCACCGAGGCCCGTGCCTGGCCCGAGCTGGATCGTCCGCGGCGGGCGGCGGTGTCGTCGTTCGGCATCAGCGGCACCAACGCCCACGTGATCGTCGAGCAGGCTCCCGAGCCGGTACGGGCGGGGGACGCCCCACAGGCCGAGGGTCCGGTGGCGGTGACCCTGTCGGCACGGTCACCGGAGGCGCTGAGGGCTTCGGCTGCGCGGCTGGCCTCGTGGTGGTCGCGGCGTGAGGATGTCGAAGTCGGTGCGGTGGCTGCGGCGTTGGCGGGTGGGCGCGCCTTGCTGGAGCATCGGGCGGTGGTAGTCGCCGCCGACCGTGAGGAGGCGCTGGCGCACCTGGCCTCGTTCGCTTCGGAGGAGATCGGGGCGATCAGCGGGCGGGTGTCTTCCGGCCGGACGGGTTGGTTGTTCACGGGGCAGGGGTCGCAGTGGCTGGGGATGGGCCGCGAACTGCATGACGCCGAGCCGGTGTTCGCGGCCGCTTTTGATGAGGCGTGTGATGCCTTGGATGCGTATCTGCCGGGGCCGCTTCGTGAGGTGGTGTGGGGGGAGGATGCGTCGTTGGTGGATGCGACGGTGTTCGCTCAGGCGGGCTTGTTCGCTGTGCAGGCGGGTTTGGTGGCCGTCCTGCGGCATTGGGGTGTGAGTCCGGATGTGCTGCTGGGGCATTCGATTGGGGAGATCTCGGCTGCGTATGCGGCGGGGGTGTTCGGGCTGGAGGACGCGGCGCGTCTGGTGGCGGCGCGTGGGTCGTTGATGCAGGCCCTGCCGGAAGGCGGAGGCATGCTGGCCTTGGCAGCCGGCCTTGAAGGCGTTGGGGAGCTGATCTCCGGCATTGCCGTGGATATCGCGGCCGTCAACGCACCGGGCGCCGTAGTGGTGTCCGGTGCGGTCGCGGATCTGGAGCGGGTGGCCGAGAGGGCTGCTGAGGCGGGTGTGCGGGCGACGCGGTTGTCGGTCTCGCACGCGTTCCACTCCCGGTTGATGGAGCCGATGCTGGAGGAGTTCGCTCAGGTCGCCGCGAGCGTGACGTATCGCGAGCCGACGACTGCGGTGGTCTCGAACGTGACCGGACAGGTGGTGTCGGCGGAGCTGACCGACCCCGGCTACTGGGTGCGGCACGTGCGGGAGGCGGTCCGTTTCGCGGACGGCCTGTCAACGGCACGTCGGCTGGGTGTGACCCGGTTCGTGGAGGTCGGCCCGGAGGCAGTCCTGACCGCGCTCGCCCGCCAAATCCTCGACGACGCCGACGAGTTGACCTTCGTCCCGCTGATGCGCCGGCCGAAGGAAGGCATCTCGGCGCAGGCCACCTTGCTGAACGCGGCCGCCGTCCTCCACGTGTCCGGTGTTTCCGTGGACTGGCACCTGCCCGCCCCTGTCCGCCACCTCGACCTGCCCACCTACCCCTTCCAGCGCAGCCGCTACTGGTTGTCGGAGCCCGTTTCCGGGTCGGGGGCCGGGCGGGTGTCGGCTGGAGTGGGTGCGGCCGGTCTGCGGGAGTCTGGTCATGGTCTGCTGGCGGCGTCGGTGACGACGGCTGATGGTGTGTCGACGGTGCTGACGGGCCGGATCGGTGTGGGCAGTCACCCGTGGCTGGCCGATCACGCGGTGGCCGGGGTTGCCTTGGTGCCGGGGACGGCTCTGCTGGACATGGCGCTGCACGCGGCCGAGGTCACCGACTACACCGAGGTCGGTGAACTGATCATCGCCCAGCCACTGATCCTGCCCGCGCACGGTCACGTGGACGTTCAGGTCCAGGTCACCACCGCCGGTGAGCAGGCGGAACTCGCCATCCACTCCCGCCCCGCCGACGACACCGACACACCCTGGACCACCCACGCCACCGGAACCCTCACCAGAGCAACCACTCCACCCCTCCCGCCCGCCGCGACCGAACCGGAGCCCTGGCCGCCCGCCGACGCGACGCCGCTCGAAAGCGACGACCTGTACGTCGAACTGCTCGACCAGGGCTACGCGTACGGGCCGGCGTTCCAGGGGCTGCGTGCGGCCTGGCGGCGCGGTGACGACGTGTACGCGGAGATCGCGCTGCCGGAGGACGTGACCGCCGACCGGCACCCGATCCACCCGGCCCTGTTGGACGCGGCTCTGCACGGGCTCCGCTTCGGCGTGCACGGCGACCGGGCGCCGGGTTCTCGTCCGGTGCTGCCGTTCGCCTGGCAGGGTGTGCGGTTGTTCCGTACGGGCGCGCGTGACCTGCGGGTGCGGCTCTCTGCCCGTGGTGCGGAGGCGGTGCACGTGGAGTTCTCCGACGAGGCCGGGCGGCCGGTCGGTGTGGTCGACTCGCTCGTATTGCGCGAGGCCCCGGCTGCGGTCGCCAGGGTCTCGGACACGCTGTTCGAGGTGACGTGGGCGCCGGCCACGGTGGCGCCCCTGGCGGGAGCCGATCCGGTGCCGGTGGTCTCGCCGGCCGAACTCGACGGCGTGCACCACCCAGTCGTCGTCGCCGACTGCGTACCCGGCGCCGGTCCCGTCCCGGAGGCCGCACTGGAGCTGGCCGTCACGGCGCTGGGCGCGGTGCAACGCTGGCTGGACGATCCGGCACGCGCGGGCGGCACCCTGATCCTGGTGACCCGGGGCGCGGCCGGTCCGGAGGGCGACGCGCCGCGCGAGGTGGCTGCCGCGCCGGTCTGGGGCCTGGTGCGGGCCGCACAGTCCGAGCATCCGGGCCGCTTCGTACTGGTGGACGCCGACGAGCCCCGTACGGTCGCCGCCGACGTCTGGCGTCGTGTCGCCTCGTCCGGCGAGCCCGAATGGGCGCTCCGCGACGGCCTGTGGTACCAGGCGAGGATCGGCCGCCTCGCGGTACCCGTACCCACTTCCCGGTCCGCGGCCGACCGCGCATCTGCGGACGACCGCGCACCCGCGCCGACGTCCGCTCCCGCCCTCGTACTTGCATCCACGCCTGCGCCTGCGCCCGCACCCGACTCCGCGTCCGGATCCGACTCCGGGCGTGGTGTGGTGTGGGGTGGGGGGACGGTGTTGGTGACGGGTGGTACGGGTGGGTTGGGTGCGTTGGTGGCGCGGCATTTGGTGGCGTGTGGGGTGGGGTCGTTGGTGTTGGTGAGTCGTCGGGGTGAGGGTGCTCCGGGGGCGGGGGAGTTGGTGGGGGAGTTGTTGGGTGCGGGGGCGGTTCGGGTGCGGGTGGTGGCGTGTGATGTGTCGGATCGGGGGGCGTTGGCTGGTGTGGTGGGTGGGATCGGGGATTTGACGGGGGTGGTGCATGCGGCTGGTGTGGCGGACAACGGCATGGTGTCGGGGATGTCGGGGGACCGGTTGGCCGGGGTGTTGGGGGCGAAGGCGGATGGGGCGTGGTTTTTGCATGAGTTGACGGCGTCGTTGTCGTTGTCGGCGTTCGTGTTGTTCTCGTCGGTGGGTGGGTCGTTGCTGGCGGGTGGGCAGTCGGCGTATGCGGCGGCGAACGTGTTCCTGGATGCTCTGGCCGCGCATCGGCATGCGCGGGGCCTCCCCGCCACCTCCATCGCCTACGCGCTCTGGCAGACCGAGACCGGGCTCAGCCAGTGGCTCACCGATGTCGACCTGCAACGCATGCGCCGCACGGGCATGCCACCGCTGACGGAGCAGGAGGGCCTCGCGGACCTCGACGCCGCCGTGGCGGCGGGCCGGCCGGCGGTGCTGTCCATGCACCTGGATCTCCCGGCGCTGCGCCGGCTGCCCGAGCTCCCGCATCCGATGCTCCGCGCCCTCGTACCGGCGCCCAGGGCAGCCCGGCAGGGCGGCGGCCCGGTCCGGGACGCAGCGCTGCGCCGACGGCTGCGCGAGTCGTCCGGAGCTGAGCAACTGGCCGAGCTGCGCCGCCTCGTCGTCGCGACGGTCGCCACGGTGCTCGGCTTCGACGACGAAGCGGACGTCGATCCCCGACGCGGCTTCCTGGAGTCCGGGTTCGACTCGCTGGCCGCGATCGACCTCCGCAATCAGCTCAACAAGGCGCTCGGGCTGCAACTCCCGGCCATGGCCGTCTTCGACGGGCAGAACCCGGAGCAGCTCGCCGCTCTCGTCCAGGCCGAACTGGCAGCCGGCACCGCTGCCACCGCCACCGCTGGTTCCGGCACCGCTGTCACCGGCGTCGTCGGCGACGACGGTGAAGGCGGCTTCGGCGCCGAGTCCGGGCCCCGGGACGGCGCACGGACCGGCAAGACCCCCGAGGCGGGTGCGGGAACGGCCGGCGGCCCCGAGCCCGCGGGCGACGCCGACTCGCTCAGCGGCCTCTTCCGTGAGGCGGTACTGGCGGGCAAGGTCGGCAAGGCGTTCAGTCTCCTGCGCTCCGTGGCCGAACTGCGCGACAGCTTCGACTCCGAGGGCATGACGACCCCTCTCGCGTCGGCCCGGCTGGGCGACGGCCCGGGAGATCCGCGGATCGTGTGCGTCTCGACACCGATGGCGGGCGGCGGCCTCCACCAGCACGCCAGACTGGCGTCGCACCTGCGAGGTGCCCGGCCCGTCTCGGCCCTGGCCCTGCCCGGGTTCGCCACCGGCGAGCCCTTGCCGGCCTCGGCGGAGGCGGTCGTCCGGGCCATGGCGGACAACGTGCTCGACTCCGCGCAGGGCCGGCCGTTCGTCCTGCTCGGGTACTCCTCCGGCGGGCTGATCGCCTACGCCACCGCACACCACCTGGAGCAGGTGCACGGAGTGGCGCCGGCGGGCGTGGTCCTCCTGGACAGCTACCGGGTGCAGGACGAGGCCATGGTGGTCGGGATGGAGCGGCTCGCGCGAAGCCTGCTGGAGGTCGAGCGGACCGTCGGCCGCTACGACAGCACCCGGCTGTCCGCGATGAGCCGCTACTTCGACATCCTGCCGGACTTCAAACTCGACGCCGTGTCCGCGCCGGTGCTGTTCGTCAGCGCGACCGGCGACTTCCTGGACCGTGCCCAGTACGAGGGCGACCCGGGCGACCTCAGCGCCCGCCCGTGGGACCCGGACCACGAACTGCGTGCCGCGCCGGGCAGCCACTTCACCCTCATCCAGGACGACGCCGAGACCACGGCCGGCGTCGTCGAGGACTGGGTCGGACAGCTGTAGGGGGAGCGACGTCCCCTACAGGGGGCCGCAGCGGGTCCGTCGGCCCCGCCCCCGTCACTACCGTCGCAACCGAGGCAGGACCTGACCTGCCGACCGTGCGCGCCGCGCCGCGCCCGTCGGCCGCCGACGGACACGGCGCGTCCGCGCGCCGCATCCGGCGTGAAAGGAGAAGTCGTATGGCGCTGCCACCGAGTGCCCGGGGAACCGTCCCCTTCGGGCCTCACCGGACCTGGTACCGGGTCACCGGGGACCGTACCGTCGACCGGCCGACCGTGGTGCTGGTGCACGGCGGTCCGGGCAGTACCCACGACTACCTCCTGGGTCTCGCCGCGCTGGCCGAGCACGGCTGGCCGGTCGTGCACTACGACCAGATCGGCAACGGCGGTTCGACGCATCTGCCGCAGGCCGGCGCGGACTTCTGGACGGTCGACCTGTTCCTGGAGGAGCTGGACAACCTCGTCCACGCGCTCGGCGTCGCGGACGACTTCGTGCTCCTCGGCCAGTCCTGGGGCGGCATGCTCTCCTCCGCCTACGCGGCACGGCGGCCGAAGGGCCTGCGCGGCCTCGTCGTCGCCGACTCGCCGGCCTCATACCCGGCGTGGAAGGAGGAACTCACCGCCCTGCGCGCCCAGTTGCCGCCCGGCGTCAACGAGACCCTGCTCGCCCACGAGGCGGCGGGCACGACGGACAGTCCCGCCTACCTGGAGGCGATGAACGTCTTCTACGACCGTCATGTCTGCCGGCTGCCGGACAAGCCGACCGAGCTGACCGCCTCGCTGATGGAGATCGCCAACGATCCCACCGTGTACTTCACGATGAACGGGCCGAGCGAGTTCCACGTCGTCGGCACCCTGCGGGACTGGTCGGTCATCGACCTGCTGCCGCGCATCGAGGTTCCCACCCTCCTCGTCTCCGGACGCCACGACGAGGTCACCGTCGGCGCGGTGCAGCCCTACTTCGACCTGATCCCCGACGTGCGCTGGGAGATCTTCGAGGAGTCGAGCCACGGCCCGCACCTCGAAGAACCGGAGCTGTTCATGAAGGTGCTCGTCGAGTACCTGCGTTCGCTGGACTGAGTCACAACCGGTCGCGCACCCGGCCGGGCACACGGTCGCGCACCCGGCCGGGCACACGCCGGGCACGGGACTCAGGTCGAGCACAGGGCCCGTCCAGCACAGGGCCAGGTCCAGCCGACCCGGCCGCGCACAGCGTCGAGCACACCGAGCAGAACACGAGGACTCGTGGACACCCAGGTTGACCAGCTGGTCGAGGCACTTCGCAACTCCCTCATCGAGAACGAGAAGCTGCGCGAAGCCCATGACGCGCACCTCGCCGCCGCGCGGGAGCCGATCGCGATCGTGTCGGCGGCCTGCCGGTTTCCGGGCGGCGTCGCCACTCCCGGGCAACTGTGGCGGTTGATCGTCGAGGGCCGCGACGCGGTCTCGCCGTTCCCCACGAACCGCGGCTGGGACCTCGACGGCCTGTACGACCCCGAGCCCGGCGCCGACGGGAAGTGCTACACGCGCGAAGGCGGCTTCCTGCACGACGCCGACCGCTTCGACCCCGGCTTCTTCAACATCAGCCCGAGCGAAGCCCTGATCATGGACCCGCAGCAGCGCGTGCTGCTGGAGGTGGCCCACGAGGCCTTCGAACGCGCCGGCATCCCGCACAACAGTCTCAAGGGCAGCCGTACGGGAGTCTTCGCGGGCGTCATGTATCACGACTACGGCCTCGGCGACGACGACGGCAGCACCAGCGGCGGCAGCGTCGTCTCCGGCAGAGTCGCCTACACCTTCGGTCTGGAGGGGCCGGCGGTGACGGTGGACACGGCGTGTTCGTCGTCGCTGGTGGCGTTGCATCTGGCGGCTCAGGCGTTGCGTTCGGGGGAGTGTGCGCTGGCGTTGGCCGGTGGGGTGACGGTGATGTCGACGCCGGAGACGTTCGTGGAGTTCAGTCAGCAGCGGGGTTTGTCGGTGGACGGGCGGTGCAAGGCGTTCGCGGAGGCTGCGGACGGTACGGGGTGGGGTGAGGGTGCGGGTCTGCTGTTGCTGGAGCGGTTGTCGGACGCGCGCAGGCTGGGGCATCCGGTGCTGGCGGTGGTGCGGGGTTCGGCGGTGAACCAGGACGGTGCGTCGAACGGCTTGACGGCGCCGAACGGGCCGTCCCAGCAGCGGGTGATCCGGGCTGCACTCGCCAACGCGCAGCTGACCGCGGCCGATGTCGACCTGGTCGAAGCCCACGGGACCGGGACCCGGCTCGGCGATCCGATCGAGGCGCAGGCCCTGCTGGCGACGTACGGCCGGGACCGGGACGGCGGGGATCCGCTGTATCTGGGATCTGTGAAGTCCAACTTGGGGCATACGCAGGCGGCGGCGGGTGTCGCTGGTGTGATCAAGCTGGTGGAGGCGATGCGGCATCGGGTGATGCCGCGGACGTTGCATGTGGATGCTCCGTCGTCGCAGGTGGACTGGTCGGCGGGAGCGGTGGAGCTGCTGACGGAGGCGCGGGACTGGCCTGTTGTCGGTGATCGTCCGCGGCGGGCGGCGGTGTCGTCGTTCGGCATCAGCGGCACCAACGCCCACATCATCATCGAACAGCCCGCTGAAGAAGGTGAGTCGACCGAGTCCCAAGCCCGCTCGCACGGCCCGGTGGCGGTCGCTCTGTCGGCCCGGTCACCGGAGGCGTTGACGGCATCGGCCGCCGCTCTGACCTCGTGGTGGACCGAGCGGGACGACGCCGAAGTCGCCGAGGTGGCAGCGGCGTTGAGGCATGGGCGTGCCGTGCTGGAGCACCGGGCGGTGGTCGTCGCTTCCTCGCGCGAGGAGGCGCTGGCCGGGCTGGGGTCGTTCCCATCGGACGCGGAGGGTGTCGGAACAGCCGTCACGGGGCGGGTGTCGGGGGGCCGGACGGGGTGGTTGTTCACGGGGCAGGGGTCGCAGTGGCTGGGGATGGGCCGCGAACTGTATGACGCCGAGCCGGTGTTCGCGGCCGCTTTTGATGAGGCGTGCGGCGCGCTCGACCCGCATCTTCCGGGGCCGCTTCGTGAGGTGGTTTGGGGTGAGGATGCGTCGTCGGTGGATGCGACGGTGTTCACGCAGGCGGGCTTGTTCGCTGTGCAGGCGGGTTTGGTGGCCGTTCTGCGGCATTGGGGTGTGAGTCCGGATGTGCTGCTGGGGCATTCGGTCGGGGAGATTTCGGCTGCGTATGCGGCGGGTGTGTTCGGGTTGGAGGATGCGGCGCGTCTGGTGGCGGCGCGTGGGTCGTTGATGCAGGCGCTGCCGGAGGGCGGGGGCATGCTGGCGCTGGCAGATAGTCGTGAGCGGGTCGAGGAGTTGGTTGCCGGACTCGGCGTCGACATTGCGGCCGTCAACGGGCCTGCGGCGGTGGTGGTGTCCGGTGCGGTCGCGGATCTGGAGCAGGTGGCGGCCCGTGCTGCTGAGGCGGGGGTGCGGGCGACGCGGTTGTCGGTCTCGCACGCCTTCCACTCCCGGTTGATGGAGCCGATGCTGGAGGAGTTCGCTCAGGTCGCCGCGACGGTGACGTATCGAGAGCCGGGCGTTCCGGTGGTCTCGAACGTGACCGGTCAGGCGGTGTCGGCGGAGCTGACCGACCCCGGCTACTGGGTGCGGCACGTGCGTGAGGCCGTCCGGTTCTCCGATGGTCTGGCCACGGCCCGTGGGCTGGGTGTGACGCGGTTCGTGGAGGTGGGCCCGGAGGCCGTCCTGACCGCGCTCGCCCGCCAAACCCTCGACGATGTCGACGAGTTGACCTTCGCCCCGCTGATGCGCCGTCCCAAGGAAGGCATCTCGGCCCAGACCACGTTGCTGAGAGCATCCGCCACGCTTCACGTGTCCGGTGTTTCCGTGGACTGGCACCTGCCGGCCCCCGCCCGCCACCTCGACCTGCCGACCTACCCCTTCCAGCGCAGCCGTTACTGGCTGCCCGCGGCCGAGCGGGGCATGGACGCCGGCAGCCGTGGCCTCGTCGCTGTGATCCATCCTCTTTTGGGGGCGGCGGTATCGGTCGCGGACACCGGCGGGACGATCCTCACCGGACGCCTCTCGATCGAGGCCGAGCCTTGGCTCGCCGATCATGCGGTGAACGGCACCGTTCTTCTTCCGGGTACGGCGTTCGTCGAACTCGCCCTGCGGGCCGGTGACGAGGTGGGCTGTGACCGGGTCGAGGAGGTCACCTTGGTCGCCCCGCTGGTGCTGCCCGAGCGGGGCGGCGTCCAGATCCAGGTCGTGGTCGGCGGGGCCGACGACGAGGGACGGCGCGAGCTGACCGTGCACTCCCGTCACGACGGTGCGGAGTGGGTGTGCCACGCGCAGGGCACCATCGCGGCCGGGGACGACCGCCCCGCGGACTTCGACCTGGCTGTCTGGCCGCCCGCCGGGGCGGAAGGGGTCGTGACGGGCGATCCGTACGCCGCTCTCGCCGCCGACGGCTACGAGTACGGGCCGACGTTCCAGGGACTACGGGAAGTGTGGCGGCGCGGCGACGACGTGTTCGTGGACGTCGCGCTGCCCGAGGACGCCGACGCGCAGGCGTTCGGACTGCACCCGGCCCTGCTCGACGCGGCCCTGCACGGGGTCCACCTCGGTCGCCCCGACCCTGAAGGCGGGCCCGCTCTGCCGTTCTCCTGGCACGGCGTCACCCTCTGGACGGCGGGTGCGTCCCGGCTGCGGGTCGCCGTGGACGCCGGTGGCCGGATGAGGCTCGCGGACGAGGACGGACGTCCGGTCGGCGAGGTGGACGAGCTTGTGGTGCGTCCCGTCACGGCGGCCGACCTCGCCGGTGCCGCGGGCCGTTCCGACGTACTGCACCGGATCACCTGGACACCGGCCCGTCTGCCGGAACCCGGAGAACGGCTGCCGGTGCCCGTGGTCGCGGCGGATGCCCTGGCCGCTGCGCGTGGTGCCGTGGTCGTGCTCCGCGCCGGAGGCGACGAACCCGTCGTGCGGGTCACCACGGCACTCCAGGAGTGGCTGGCTGACGAGGACCGGCGCGACGCCGTCCTGATCGTCGCCGCCGACCGCGCCACGTCCGACGGACCGATGCGGGCCGGTGTGGCGGGCCTGGTCAGGGCGGCGCAGGCCGAGCACCCGGAGCGCTTCGTCCTCGCCGACGTGGACGATGCCGACGCGCTCGCGCCCTCGGTGTGGCACGCCGTCGCCGTCTCCGGAGAACCCGAGTGGAGGCTGAGGGGCGGCGACTGGTCCGTGCCACGCCTCACCCGTGCGACACCTGCGACCCCCGCGACCACCGCGATCATCGCGAACCCCGCGGCCCCGGCGAGCCCCGACGCGGCCACGACCCCGGTCGCTTCGTCTGCCGCCGTCGCCCCGCCCGCCTGGGGTGCGGGCGCCGTGCTCGTCACCGGCGGCACGGGCGGGGTCGGGGCCGCGATCGCCCGGCACCTGGTCGTCGAGCACGGGGTCGCTGAGGTCGTGCTGCTGTCCCGTTCCGGCCCCGACGCCTCCGGGGCCGCCGGGCTCGTGGCGGAGCTGACCGCTGCGGGAGCCCGGGTGCGGGCCGTCGCCTGCGACGTCGGCGACCGGGCCGGCCTTGCCGCCGTCCTGGACACCGTCCCGGACCTCGCAGCCGTGGTGCACGCCGCGGGCGTCCTCGACGACGCCGTGCTGACCGAACTGACACCACAGCGGCACGAGCGGGTCTGGCGTCCCAAGGCGACGGCAGCCGACCACCTGGCCGAACTCACACGCGAACGCGACCTGTCCGCCTTCGTCCTGGTGTCCTCGATCTCCGGCGTGCTCGGCGCGGCGGGCCAGGCCAACTACGCGGCGGCCAACGCCTACCTCGACGGCCTGGCCGCACGCCTCCGGGACGAAGGCCGCCGGGCCACGTCGATCGCCTTCGGCCTGTGGGGCGAGGTCGGCATGGGCGCCGCGCTCGACGCGACGGAACTGCGCCGCACCGAGCAGGCCGGACTCCCGGCTCTGACCACTGCCGAGGCCCTGGCGGCCTTCGACCGGGCGATGGAGGGCGGGGACGACGTCGTCGTGGCCGCCAGGCTGCTGCCCCAGCTGGCACAGCACGCCGGACAACGCGGGCCCCTGCTGGCCGAGTTGTTCCGCGGCACCGGGAGCGGGACCGGGCGCCGGTCCGCACGGGCGACGGTGGGCGACTCGCGCGCACTGGCCCGGAAGCTCGCCGGGGTCGACCCCGACGACCGCCTCGGCACGGTCCTCGAACTCGTCCGAACCCAGGCCGCGGCTCTCCTCGGATACGACGACGCCGCCGCGGTCGACCCGCAACGCCCCTTCTCCGAGCTGGGATTCGACTCCCTCAGCACGATCGAGATGCGCAACCGGCTCGCCGCCGCGACCGAGGTCCGCCTGCCCGCCACGCTGCTCTTCGACTACCCCACCGCCCACGTACTGAGCCGGCACCTCCTGGACGAAATCGAAGGGCGGGCGGCTCCCCAGATCGGCACGGCCCCCGCGACCACCGTCCTGGACGACGACCCGATCGCGATCGTGTCCATGGCCTGCCGCTACCCGGGCGGGGTCGCTACCCCGGAGGAGCTGTGGCGGCTGATCGCCGAGGGGCGTGACACGGTCTCGGCGTTCCCGGCCGACCGCGGCTGGGACCTCGACGCCCTCTACGACCCCGAGCCGGGCGTCGAGGGCAGGACCTACTCCCGGCACGGAGCGTTTCTGCACGACGCCGACCAGTTCGACCCGGCCTTCTTCAACATCAGCCCGACCGAGGCCGTGACCATGGACCCGCAGCAGCGCCTGCTGCTGGAGACGTCCTGGGAGGCCTTCGAGCGCGCGGGCATCGATCCGATCGCCCTCAAGGGCAGCCGCACAGGCGTCTTCGCGGGCGTCATGTACCACGACTACGGGCCGGGCACGAGCAGCGGCGCGATCGTCTCCGGACGCGTGTCGTACGTCTTCGGTCTGGAGGGTCCGGCGGTGACGGTGGACACGGCGTGTTCGTCGTCGCTGGTGGCGTTGCATCTGGCGGCTCAGGCGTTGCGTTCGGGGGAGTGTGCGCTGGCGTTGGCCGGTGGGGTGACGGTGATGTCGACGCCGGAGACGTTCGTGGAGTTCAGTCAGCAGCGGGGTCTGTCGGTGGACGGTCGGTGCAAGGCGTTCGCGGAGGCTGCGGACGGTACGGGGTGGGGTGAGGGTGCGGGTCTGCTGTTGCTGGAGCGGTTGTCGGACGCGCGCAGGCTGGGGCATCCGGTGCTGGCGGTGGTGCGGGGTTCGGCGGTGAACCAGGACGGTGCGTCCAACGGCTTGACGGCGCCGAACGGGCCGTCGCAGCAGCGGGTGATCCGGGCCGCGCTGGCCAACGCGCAGCTGACCGCGGCCGATGTCGACCTGGTCGAAGCCCACGGGACCGGGACCCGGCTCGGCGATCCGATCGAGGCGCAGGCCTTGCTGGCGACGTACGGGCAGGGGAGGGAGGATCAACGTCCCCTGTACCTGGGGTCGTTGAAGTCGAATCTGGGGCATACGCAGGCGGCGGCGGGTGTCGCTGGTGTGATCAAGCTGGTGGAGGCGATGCGGCACGGTGTGATGCCGCGGACGTTGCATGTGGACGCTCCGTCGTCGCAGGTGGACTGGTCGGCGGGTGCGGTGGAGCTGCTGACGGAGGCGCGGGACTGGCCTGCTGCTGGTGATCGTCCGCGGCGGGCGGCGGTGTCGTCGTTCGGCATCAGCGGCACCAACGCCCACGTGATCATCGAACAGGCCCCGGAGCAGCTGGAGTCGCCCGCGCCGGGGGATTCGTCTGACGGAACAGTGGCGGTCGCTCTGTCGGCGCGGTCGCCGGAGGCGCTCACGGCATCGGCTGCTCGTCTGGCGTCGTGGTGGTCCGAGCGGGACGACGTCGAAGTCACCGCGGTGGCCTCGGCGTTGACGGACGGGCGTGCCGCACTGGAACACCGGGCGGTCGTCCTCGCCTCGTCGCGTGAGGAGGCGCTCGCATCGCTGACCTCGTTCGCGGCAGGCACGCCCGATGCCGTGGTCGGCCGGGTGTCCGCCGGGCGGACGGGATGGCTGTTCACGGGGCAGGGGTCCCAGTGGCTGGGGATGGGCCGGGAGTTGTGTGCGGCCGAGCCGGTGTTCGCGACTGCTTTCGACGAGGCGTGCGAGGCGCTTGACCGGCATATGCCGGGGCCGGTTCGTGAGGTGGTGTGGGGGGAGGATGCGTCGTTGGTGAACGCGACGGTGTTCACGCAGGCGGGCTTGTTCGCCGTGCAGGCGGGTCTGGTGGCCGTCCTGCGGCACTGGGGTGTGAGTCCGGATGTGCTGCTGGGCCATTCGGTCGGGGAGATCTCGGCTGCGTATGCGGCGGGTGTGTTCGGGCTGGAGGATGCGGCGCGTCTGGTGGCGGCGCGTGGGTCGTTGATGCAGGCGCTGCCGGAGGGCGGGGGCATGCTGGCGCTGGCCGCCGGCCGTGAGCGGGCCGAGGAGTTGATCTCGGGACTTGCCGTGGACATCGCCGCCGTCAACGGGCCTGCGGCGGTGGTGGTGTCCGGTGCGGTCGCGGATCTGGAGCAGGTGGTCGAGCGGGCTGACGAGCACAGGGTGCGGGCGACGCGGTTGTCGGTCTCGCACGCCTTCCACTCCCGGCTGATGGAGCCGATGCTGGAGGACTTCGCCGACGTCGCGGCCACGGTGACCTACCGCGAACCCGCGACCACGGTGGTCTCGAACGTGACCGGTCAGGCGGTGTCGGCGGAGCTGACCGACCCCGGCTACTGGGTGCGGCACGTGCGTGAGGCCGTCCGGTTCTCCGACGGCCTGGCCACGGCCGGAGCGCTGGGCGTGACCCGGTTCGTGGAGGTGGGTCCCGAGGCGGTACTGACCGCCCTCGCTCGCCAAGGTCTCGAGAACAGCGACGAGTTGACGTTCGCCCCGCTGATGCGCCGCCCCAAGGAGGGCACCTCGGCGCAGGCCACCTTGCTGAACGCGGCCGCCGTCCTCCACGTGTCCGGTGTGGCCGTGGACTGGCACCTGCCTGCCCCCGCCCGCCACCTCGACCTGCCCACCTACCCCTTCCAGCGCAGCCGCTACTGGCAGGATTCGGTGCCCGCGGACGCTGACCCCCGGCGGACGGGGCAGTCGCCGACGGGGCACCCGTTGCTGGGTGCGGCAGTGACGGTCGCCGAGACGGGGGGCGCGGTCCTCACCGGACGTCTCTCCGTCGAGAGCCATCCCTGGCTCGCCGACCACGACGTGAACGGCGTCTCGGTCCTGCCGCCTTCGGTGCTCGTGGACTTCGCGCTTCGGGCCGCCCTGGAGGTGGACTGTGCGACCGTGGAGGAGCTGGACCTCGGTGCGCCCGTCGTCCTGTCGGAGAGCGCAGCCACATTCGTGCAGGTGAGCGTGGGGGCGGCCGATGACTCGGGCCGCCGGGGCCTCGGCGTGTACGTCCGGAGCGGAGAGCGAGCCGAGTGGGTCCGCTGCGCCTCCGGCACGCTGGCCCCCGAGAGCCCGACGGCCGCCCCCACGGAGTGGCTCGCGCCGGGAGCCGAACCGCTGGACCCCGACACGATCTACGAAGCGCTCGCCCGTCGGGGGCACGCATACGGACCGGCGTTCCGGACGGTGCGGGCCGCATGGCGGGACGGGGCCGATCTCTACGTCGAGTCGGTGCTTCCCGAGACGCCCGACGCCAGATCGGACGCGTCCTCGTTCGTTCTCCATCCCGCCCTGCTGGACGGCGTCTGCCAGGTTGTCACGGCGCTGGACGGAACGGCGCTGGACGGAACGATGCTGGACGGTGCTGCGCTGGAAGAGTCGTCGTCCACGTCGGCCGATTCCGCGATGGTGGCCGCGTCCTGGCGCGGCATCACGGTCGCGGCGGGCAGCGGTACGGGGACGCTGCGGGTTTCGTTCCGCGATGGCCGGCTGTCGCTGCTCGACGAGGACGGGGCGGCGGTGGGCGCGGTGGCAGCGCTGGAGCTGCGGCCGGTGAGCCGCGCCGAGTTGACCGCCGTCAGCATGGCGACGTCCACAACGGATGCTCTGTACCAGCTGCGTTGGACGGCGACCCTGCTCCCCGAGCCCGAGCCCGAGCCCGAGCGCGATCCCGGAGCGGTCGGCCCGGTCGCGGTCGTCGGACCGGACGAAGTGGCGGACGCGGCAGGAGATGTCGTCGTCTGCGTCTGCCCGCTCCCGAGGACTTCCGACGCGGCGACGGCCCGTTCGCTGACGGGTGCCGTGCTCGCCGCGCTGCGAGGGTGGGTCGCCGACCCGGCCAGGGACAGCAGCACGCTCGTGATCGCCACCGTCTGCGACGACGACGCTCCCGGCGCCTCAGCGCCCGCCGCCTCCGCAGTGGCCGGACTGGTACGCGCCGCGCAGATGGAACACCCGGGGCGTTTCGTCCTGGTGGGCCTTGACGTGGCTGACGACGCGTCGCTCCTCGACGACCGGACCTGGCGGACGCTGGCCACTGCGGTGGAGCCGGAGTGGCGGCGGCCGGTGGACGGGACCTGGCACGTGGCCCGGTTGCGGCGGCGGTCCCCGGCCGGAGACGGCCCGGACTGGGGCGAAGGCACGGTGCTGGTCACCGGTGGCACGGGAAGCCTGGGCGCGCTCGTCGCCCGCAGACTGGTGACCGGGCACGGGGTACGCAAGCTGGTCCTCGCGTCCCGGCGCGGCCCGGCGGCCCCGGGCGCGGCGGAACTCCTCGCCGAACTGCGGGACGCGGGAGCCGACGTCCGGGCCGTCGCCTGCGACGTCGCCGACCGCGAAGCCCTCGCCGGACTGCTGTCGACCGTCGGCGATCTGACCGGCGTCGTGCACACGGCCGGTGTGCTGCACGACGGCGTGCTGAGCGAGCAGACGGAGGACGGGCTCGACGCCGCGTGGGCGCCGAAGGCTGCCGCGGCCTGGACCCTGCACGACCTCACCAGGAATCTGCCGCTGCGGGCGTTCGTGATGTTCTCCTCGGTCGCCGCGGTGCTCGGCTCGGGCGGCCAGACGAACTACGCCGCCGCCAACGGCTTCCTCGACGGCCTTGCCGAACACCGCCGCCGGCTGGGCCTGCCCGCGGTCTCGATCGCGTACGGGCTCTGGGAGGGCGGCGGCATGGGCGCGGCCCTCGACCCGGCGGAACAGGAGCGCGGCGCGCGCGTCGGCCTGCCCGCCCTCACCGTCGCTCAAGGTCTCGCCCTGTTCGACGTCGCGGTCGCGCTGGGGGAACCGTCGGTCGTCGCGACCCCGCTGCTGCCGGCCGTGGTGGACCACGCGGGGCAGCGGGCGCCGCTGCTGAACGGGCTGTTCCGCGCCGCGACCGCCCGGGCCGCCGCCCGGCGTGCGGCAGGCGGACGACTCGCCCGTCAGCTCACCGCCGCACCGGCGGCGGCACGGCTCGACATCGCCCTCCGCGCCGTCCAGGAACAGGCGGCCAAGGTGCTGGGCCACCCGGAGGGGACGGCCCTGGAACCCGATCGCCCCTTCTCGGAGTTCGGCTTCGATTCCCTCACGACGATCGAGATGCGCAACCGGCTCGGCGCGGCGACCGGTCTGCGCCTGCCGGCCGGCCTGCTCTTCGACCATCCGACGCTGCGCGCGCTCGCACGCCACCTGGTCGCCGAGGTGTCCGGCACCGCTCCCGCGGCGACCGCCGCCCTCCGCGGGACCGCTTCGGCGGCCGCCGCCGACGAACCGATCGCGATCGTGTCGATGGCATGCCGCTTCCCCGGCGGAGTGACCTCGCCGGAAGACCTGTGGCGCCTGGTCGCCGACGGCGTCGACGCGGTCTCCGACTTCCCGGCCGACCGCGGCTGGGACCTGGCACGCCTCTACGACCCCGAACCGGGCAAGCCCGGCCACACCTACACCCGCAGCGGAGCGTTCCTCTCCGGCGTCGACCGGTTCGACCCGGCCTTCTTCAACATCAGCCCGGTCGAGGCACTGGCCATGGACCCGCAGCAGCGCCTCTTCCTGGAGACGACCTGGGAGGCCCTCGAACGGGCCGGCATCGACCCCGCCACCCTGGTCGGCAGCGACACGGGCGTGTTCACGGGCACCTCCTACCAGGACTACGGCTCCAGGATGCGACAGATCCCCGACGAGGTGGCCGGTTACGTCGGCAACGGCACGCTCGGCAGCGTCCTCTCCGGCCGCGTGTCGTACGTCTTCGGCTTCGAAGGCCCGGCCGTCACGGTGGACACCGCCTGCTCCTCGTCGCTCGTCGCCCTGCACCTCGCGGCCCAGGCCCTGCGGTCCGGCGAATGCTCCCTGGCGCTGGCCGGCGGCGCCACGGTGATGTCGACGCCGGAGACCTTCGTCGAGTTCAGCCGCCAGCGCGGTCTGTCGGTGGACGGACGCTGCAAGGCGTTCGCCGAGGCGGCGGACGGGACCGGATGGGGGGAAGGCGTCGGACTGCTGCTGGTCGAGAAGCTGTCGGACGCCCGCAGGCTGGGGCATCCGGTTCTCGCGGTGGTGCGCGGTTCGGCGGTCAACCAGGACGGTGCGTCCAACGGTCTGACGGCGCCGAACGGGCCGTCGCAGCAGCGGGTGATCCGGACCGCGCTCGCGAACGCCGGTCTGTCCGCCGCGGACGTCGACCTCGTTGAAGCACACGGCACGGGGACCCGCCTCGGGGATCCCATCGAGGCACAGGCGCTGCTGGACACCTACGGGACGGACCGGGACGGCGCGCAGCCGCTGTACCTCGGGTCGGTGAAGTCGAACCTCGGGCATACACAGGCGGCAGCCGGTGTGGCCGGTGTGATCAAGCTGGTGGAGGCGATGCGGCACGGTGTGATGCCACGGACGCTGCACGTGGACGCGCCGTCATCGCAGGTGGACTGGTCGGCCGGAGCGGTGGAACTGCTGACGGAGGTCCGGTCCTGGCAGGTTCCGGGTGATCGCCCGCGGCGGGCGGCGGTGTCGTCCTTCGGCATCAGCGGCACCAACGCCCACGTGGTCCTCGAACATGCGGCGACTGACGAGCAGTTCACCGTGCCGAAGACCGAGGGACCGGTGACGGTGGCCCTGTCGGCACGGTCGCCGGAGGCGCTGAGGGCTTCGGCTGCCCGCCTGGCCTCGTGGTGGTCCCGGCGTGAGGATGTCGAAGTCGGTGCGGTGGCTGTGGCGTTGGCGGGTGGCCGGGCCCTGCTGGAGCATCGGGCGGTGGTCGTCGCCGCCGACCGCGAGGAGGCGCTGGCGCACCTGGCTTCGTTCGCTTCGGAGGGGATCGGGGCGATCAGCGGGCGGGTGTCTTCCGGTCGGACGGGGTGGTTGTTGACGGGGCAGGGGTCGCAGTGGCTGGGGATGGGCCGCGAACTGTATGACGCCGAGCCGACGTTCGCGGCTGCCTTCGATGAGGCGTGCGGCGCGCTTGACCGGCATCTGCCGGGGCCGCTTCGTGAGGTGGTGTGGGGCGAGGATCCGTTGCTGGTGGATGCGACGGTGTTCACGCAGTCGGGCTTGTTCGCCGTGCAGGCGGGTCTGGTGGCCGTCCTGCGGCACTGGGGTGTGAGTCCGGATGTGTTGCTGGGGCATTCGGTCGGGGAGATATCGGCAGCGTATGCGGCGGGGGTGTTCGGGCTGGAGGATGCGGCGCGTCTGGTGGCGGCGCGTGGGTCGTTGATGCAGGCGCTGCCGGAGGGCGGGGGGATGCTGGCGCTGGCCGCGGACCCTGAACTGGTCGAGGAGTTGGTTGCCGGACTCGGCGTCGACATTGCGGCCGTCAACGGGCCTGCGGCGGTGGTGGTGTCCGGTGCGGTCGCGGATCTGGAGCGGGTGGCCGAGCGGGCTGACGAGCACGGGGTGCGGGCGACGCGGCTGTCGGTCTCGCACGCTTTCCACTCCCGGTTGATGGATCCGATGCTGGAGGAGTTCGCTCAGGTCGCCGCGAGCGTGACGTATCGCGAGCCGACGACGGCGGTGGTCTCGAACGTGACCGGTCAGGTGGTGTCGGCGGAGCTGACCGACCCCGGCTACTGGGTGCGGCATGTGCGGGAAGCAGTCCGTTTCGCGGACGGTCTGGCCACGGCACGTGGGCTGGGTGTGACCCGGTTCGTGGAGGTGGGCCCGGAGGCAGTGCTGACCGCGCTCGCCCGGCAAACCCTCGACGACGCCGACGAGTTGACCTTCGCCCCGCTGATGCGCCGCCCGAAGCCGCAGGCCCCCACGGCGCACACCCTCCTCCTCACGGCAGCCGCCACGCTCCACGTGTCCGGTGTGTCCGTGGACTGGCATCTGCCCGCCCCTGTCCGCCACCTCGACCTGCCCACCTACCCCTTCCAGCGCAGCCGCTACTGGTTGTCGGAGCCCGTGTCCGGGTCGGGGGCCGGGCGGGTGTCGGCTGGAGTGGGTGCGGCCGGTCTGCGGGAGTCTGGTCATGGTCTGCTGGCGGCGTCGGTGACGACGGCTGATGGTGTGTCGACGGTGCTGACGGGCCGGATCGGTGTGGGCAGTCACCCGTGGCTGGCCGATCACGCGGTGGCCGGGGTTGCCTTGGTGCCGGGGACGGCTCTGCTGGACATGGCGCTGCACGCCGCCGAGGTCACCGACTACACCGAGGTCGGTGAACTGATCATCGCCCAGCCACTGATCCTGCCCGCGCACGGTCACGTGGACGTTCAGGTCCAGGTCACCACCGCCGGTGAGCAGGCCGAAGTCAGCATCCACTCCCGCCCCGCCGACGACACCGACACACCCTGGACCACCCACGCCACCGGAACCCTCACCAGAACCGCCACCCTCACCACGACGACCGCCGCATCCCTCCCGCCCGCCGCGACCGAACCCGAGCCCTGGCCCCCCACCCTCACGACGAATCTCGACGTCGACGACCTGTACCGCCGTCTTGCCGTCCGGGGATTTCGTCTGGGGCCGCAGTTCCGGAGTGTGCAGGCGGCCTGGCAGGGCGAGACCGGGTTGTACGTGGAGGTGGCGCTGCCGGAGGACGTCGACACGAGCGGTCACCGGATCCATCCGGCGCTGCTCGACGGGCTCTGCCAACTGCTGGCCGTCGACGCCGACGCGGACCTGGACGTGGACTCAGCCCCGGACCCGGACCCGGACCCGGACCCGGACCCGGACCCGACCTCGACCCCTGCCCCTGCCCCGGACAGCGTGCCGCTCGGTTCGACCTGGCGTGGTGTGCGGTGGGAGCCCGGGGACGGATTGCTGTCGGCCTCATCCGCCCTGCGCCTGGCGTTCACCGGTACCGGCCTGGCCGTGACGACGCCCTCCGGGACGCCCGTGGCGTCGGCCGCGTCGGTGGACCTGCACGCCGTGCCCCTCCCGGACGGGGCGTACGCGGGGGAATCGGTCCCGGACGAAGACGCGGTGGACACCGGACAGGCGCCGACCACGACCGCGCGAGGAGGGCCCGGTCGGCGGGCCGACCCGGAGCGGTTCGTGCGCGAGCTGGGCGAGCAGGACGACGAGACCCGCGCGCGGTCGTTGCTGCGTCTGGTGCGTGAGCAGGTGGCGCAGGTGCTCGGGCACGTGGACGCCGAGTCCGTGGACGCGGACACGGCCTTCTTGGAGCTGGGCTTCGACTCGATGGCCGCCGTCGAGGTCCGCAACCGGTTGAGCCGGCACACCGGACTGTCACTGCCCAGCACACTGGTCTTCGACCGTCCCACCGCCCGGCTCACCGCGGTCTGGCTCGACGCGGAGCTGCGGCCGCGGGCCGAGGACAGCGCCGACGCGCTGCTGGGCCGGATGAGCACCCTCGACGCGCTGCTGACGAGCGCGTCCCCCTCTCCCGAGGAGCGGGACGCGATCCTGACCGGGCTCGAATCCCTGCTGCGACGCTGGCGGTCGCGGACCACGGGGACCGAGGCCGAACGTGCGGAACAGGAGGCGGTGGTGCTCGACGACGCGAGCGACGACGAACTGTTCGCGGTCCTCGACGGGGAACTCAGCGGCGGTTGAGCGGTGCCGCTGGGCGGCCGCTTGCGGCGAAAGGCCACTTCCCGTGCCGGAGGCGCGGCACCGGCACGGGGAGTGGTCCCGACTCAGGGGGACGATAGGGGTACTTCGGCATCGGACCCCCGCCCTAGCGTGGGCTCGCCCGCGCGCAACCGCGCACCTGCCCATGACGCGCGCCTCCTGCATCGCGCCGACCTGCCCCGGGAGATCCACGATGACGACCGAGCTGAACACCGTGACGCCGGACGACGCGGTGATCGAACTGTTCAGTCCGCCGCAGCCCGCGGACCCGTTCCCCCTCTACGACGTGCTGATGGAGACCAACCGCGTGTACCGCAGCCCGTCGCTCGGCCTGTGGGCCGTGACCGGCTACGCCGAGTCCGCCGCGATCCTGCGCGCCAACACGACCCGCAACGGCCCGCGTGCGGCCAGCACGATGCGTCCGGACTGGGCGGAGCACGAGGCGCTGCGCATGTACCTCAACGCCCTGATCACGCTCGACCCCCCGGACCACAGCCGTGTGCGCGGGCTCGCGGGCAGGGTGTTCACCCCGGCCGCGGTGCGCGCCCTGGGGCCCAGCATCGAGCGCCTGATGCGCCGTCACCTCGACGACATGGTCGAACTGGCCCACGGTGGCGCCCCGGTGGACCTCATCACGTCGCTGGCCAGCCCGTTCCCGGTGGCCGTCATCAGCGAGATGCTGGGCGTCCCGGACCAGGACGGCATGCACTTCTACCACGTGGCCAACAACTGGTCGCGGGTCTGGGCGGGCGGCTACTACTCCGAGGAGGATCTGACGCGCGCCGACGCCGCGGCGCTCGAACTGCGCGAGTACTTCGACGGCATCCTCGACGAGCGCCGCAGAAGCCCGCGCGAGGACCTGCTCTCGACGCTGGTCCGCGAGGGCGACAACGCCCGGCTCTCTCCGGAGGAGACGATGTCGCTGGCGACGTTCCTCTTCGTCGCGGGCTTCGAGACCACCACGTCCCTCATCAGCGCGGGACTGATCTCGCTGCTGGACCACCCGGACCAGCTGGAACTGTGGCGTCGCGACGCGTCCGTCACGCCGACGGCGGTCGAGGAGCTGCTGCGCTTCAACACGCCGATCACGGCCGCCAGTCGGGTGATGAAGGAGGACACCGCGCTGGGCGACCAGATCGTCCCGGCGGGCAACCTCGTCGTCGCGCTGCTGGCCGCGGCCAACCGCGACCCGCGCCAGTTCACCGACCCGGGCAGGCTGGACCTGACCCGCAGTGAGGGCGCCAACCTCGCCTTCAGCGCGGGCCCGCACTTCTGCATGGGCGGGAACCTGGCCCGGCTGGAGGCCTCGGTGCTGTTCCCGGCCTTCCTGGAGCGCTTCAGCCGTATCGAGGTGGTGGGCGCCCCGACGCGCCGGGACGCCATCGGACTCAACGGATACGAAGAGCTCCAGGTCGTCCTGGCCTGAGCCGGCCGGCATGAGGCGGTCCGCCGGGGCGCCGGTGTCCGGGCAGTCCGCCCGCGGCGTCGGCGTTCCCCGGCAGTCGGTCCGGCCTCAAGCCGCGGCCCTTACGAAGTCGCTCGCAGCCGTCGACCCCGAAAGCCGTTCCGGAAAGGGACAGAGAACCCCAGATGTCATCCACAGACCCCGCAGTGTGGCTGCGGCGCTATCACCCCGTCGACGACAACGCGCCGCGGCTCATCTGCTTCCCGCACGCCGGCGGGTCGGCCAGTTACTACTTCCCGTTCTCCCGCGCGGTCGCCGACACCGGTGCCGCCGAAGTGAGCGTGGTGCAGTACCCGGGACGCCAGGACCGGCACCGGGAGGCGTGCCTGACGGATCTGAGGCAGCTGGCGCGGTGCGTCGTCGACGCCGTGCTGGCCTGCGACGACGGCCGTCCGGTGTCGCTGTTCGGCCACAGCATGGGCGCGCTGCTCGCCTTTGAAGTGGCGCTGCAACTCCAGGAGGGGGCCGGGCTGCGGGCGGACCGCCTGTTCGTCTCCGGCCGGCGTTCGCCCAGCCGTGCCACGAGCGAGAAGGTGCACCTGCGGGACGAGCAGGGCCTGATGCGCGAGGTGCGTGCGCTCGACGGCACCGGCTCGTCGATGCTGGACGACCCCGACATACGGGCGATGATCCTGCCCCCGCTCCGGGCGGACTACGAGGCTCTGGAGACCTACCGCTACAGTCCGGCGCGCCGCCTGACGATCCCGGTCGACGCGTTCGTCGGCGACAGCGACCCGCGTACCCCGGTCGAAGACGCCGGGCAGTGGGGCGCGGTCACGAGCGGGGATTTCGAGTTGTGCGTGCTGCCCGGCGGGCACTTCTACCTCGTGGAGCAGTGGACGACACTGGCCGCCCACCTGGGCGGCCGGCTCGCCGGCATCGGGGAACCCACGAGTCGGCGGCTGTGAACACGGCCGGCGGGGACAGCGGCCGACCCTGAAGCGGCCGGCCGGGAAGACGTCCGGCCGTCCGGCCGGTCCGGCCCCCGTCGGACCGGGCCGGGCGGAGACCGGACGGGGTGAAGGAACAGGGGGCCTTCTCGCCTCAGGACGCTATTCACCTCGTCCCGACGGCAGTTGGCCCCCGCCGTGTCCCGTCCCGCCCTCTCCCGTCCCGCGCCGTCCCGTTCCGCCCCGTCCCGTTCCGCCCCACTCCGCCCCGGCCCGGCCCGAGAGGCGGAACGCCGTGAGGTTCAGTACCTCCTGCGTCAGCCCCGCGGCCGAGCGGAGGGCGCCGGAGTCGAGGGGTCGGCGGGGCCCCGAGACGCTCGCGACGAGGCGGCGGCACTGCTCCGGGATCGACTCGGCGAGGGTGGTCGCGGGTCCCGGCTGGAGTACGGCGGGGGTGGCGCGCTGGCGCCGGGCGACGCCCGCGGCGATCACGTCGGCGAAGAGTGCGCCGGGCCCGAGGCCGAGCACGGCGCGGACGCCGAGGCCCGCGGCGGCCACGTCGTCGAGCCAGGGCGCGACATGGCGGTCGAGGTCCAGCCCGTGGGGGCGGTAGCCGGGAGGGCGTCCCAGGGCCTGCCACACGGTGTGCTCGGTGTCCAACAGCGGTGCCACGGCACGGAGATCGGCGCCCGGCGGTCCGAGAAGGGGACGTCCGACCACGAGGATCAGTTCGCTCGACTGTCCGCGGAGCAGTTCCTCCCAGCAGCCGAGAGGGCGCCCGCGCCGGCCTTCTGCCACATGCATGGTCGCCTCGCATGCGTACGCCGCTCGTCGGGGACGAGCGGGCGGGGAGCGGAGCGGTGCGGGACAGGGGACGCGGAAACCGTGCGCCCGCCCCCGACGGGGGATGGAGAGGGCGAGTCGCACGGTTTCCACGGGCCCGGTGGGCGCCTCGGGCGGGCCTGCCGGCCCGGTGGCGCCTTCGGCGGACCTGCGGGTCGGGCCGATGGACGTCGGGTCAGACGCGCTGCCCGGTCACCGTCATCCGGCCGAAGCTCCCCGCGATGGTCGCGCCCGTCAGGTTGTCCTCGGCGACGATCAGGTCGAAGTCCATCTTCATGGGCATCGGGCGCGTCATGTTGATGGTGAACTGGGCGCGGTCGCCCTCCAGCCGCCCGTTCTCGATGCCCACCGTGCTGCCCATCGCCGTCGCGGTGCCGGTGAGCGCCCCGCCGTTGCGCGTGACGTCGATGCTGCCCTCCTGGGGGCCGATGGGGGAGGCGATGGTGATGGACCACTTGCCGTCGATGGCGCTCATGAGTTCTCCATACTGGGTTGGTGGCCGGGATGGCCGGGTGGGGCGACGGACCTTCTCCGGAGGTTCAGCGTTCGATCTGCCGCTGCGCCAGGGCGCCGGCGTCGATCTTCAGCTGTACGCCGGTGAGGTACCGCGATTCGTCCGAGGCCAGGTAGACCACGGCGTGGGAGATGTCGGTCGGGTCCAGCAGCGGAACACCCATCGCGTGGAAGTTCCGGAACAGGATCTCCGCGTCGGCCTCGGTGGGATGCTCGAGGTCGGGGCGGTAGGTGCGGTACGTGGACTCGTTCTGCACCATGCGGGTCGCGACGTTGCCCGGGTGGACCGCGTTGACGCGGGTGCCCTTCGGGGCGAGCTGCACGGCGAGCCAGTTGACGTACTCGACGAGGGTCTTCTTGGCGAAGCTGTAGCCGTACCCGCCGGGCCCGGCGACGGCGTTGCCCGCCAGCTCCGGTGCCAGGCCGGCGACCGAGCCCATCACGATGACCGACGCGCCGTCGGCGAGATGGGGGAGCGCGGCGTGCACGGTGGAGATGGTGCCGAGCAGGTTGACGTCGACGGTGTCGGTGAACGCGTTGAGCGGCCGGTCCATGCCGACGGGGCTGATGCCGGCGTTGGCGACGACCGCGTCGAGCCGGCCGAGCTCCTCGACCGTCTCGGCGAACGCCCGGTCGAGTGCCGCACGGTCGCGGATGTCGACCTGCCGGACCGCGGCGCGCCGTCCGCACTTCCTGACCAGGTCGGCCGTCTCGTCGAGTTCCGAACCCGTCGACATGCCGTAGTCGGCGACGGGGATGTCCCGGCAGATGTCGAACGCGATGATGTCCGCCCCCTCCTCGGCCAGGCGCAGCGCGTGGCTGCGGCCCTGTCCGCGGGCGGCGCCGGTGATTGCGACGACCTTGCCATCGACCCGGCCCATGATTCGCCTCCGTAGGCACTGGAAGTGGTTGCGTGTGCGCGGTGGTGCGGCGGCACGGTGGTGCGGTGTCACGGTGGTGCGGCGGCCCGCTCGGCGTGCCGGCGAGGTGCCGTTCGCCGCGCCCCCGGGCCTCTTTATAGCCACGTGCGCCGAGGGCGGACGACCCCTAGGTTGCCGATCACCGCAGACCTAGGGGTCGTCAGGTCGGCGGATTCGCCCGGTGGTCGCGCCGGCGGCCCTCGCGTGGCCGTTCCGGCGGTCCCGGCGCGGTGGTCGCGACGGTCAGTCGGGCACCCAGCCGTGACCGCGGGCCACGCGCAGCAGCCGCTCGCGCAGCCGGGCGATCTGGGCTGCCGTCACCGACGGGGCGCAGAAGATGATCGCGTCGGTGAACTCCTGGAGGAGTTCGGCGGACGTGACGCGCCGGTCGGCGGCTGCGGACGTCGTCCCGGCGGTTCCGGCGGACGGCTCCTGGGGGAGGGGCCGTACGTTGAAGGCCCGCAGACCCCGCTCGCTCTCGGTCTCCTCGAACTGGACGGGCACCCCGGGGGTGATGAGGTGCCGATCGCAGAGGATGTCGTTCGCGTGCATGAAGGCGTCCTCACCCGATGGTCGGCTGACGAAGCCGTAGCCGTGCACGCTGTCGAAGCTCACTACTCGACCTTCAGGCATGGGTTCCGCCATTCTGTGAGGGGGATCGGCACGCCGCGGGCTCGTCGGGGACGATGTCCGTGCGGCCCTGATCAGCTGCCCGTGCTCCGGTCGGGGCTGGAGGGCACCTCTCCCGGACGGCCCGCGGGGGCCGGCACCGTCGGGCTGTCGCCGCCGCCCAGGGCTGCTGCCTCCTCCGGATGGTGGGCGAGGTAGTCGCCCAGGCCGGGGAACTCCTCCTCGAAGTCCTCCGGGTACTCGGCCGGCGCGTTCCGCAGGGTGATCAGCGCCGTGACCGCGACGAGGCCGAGGATCACCACGTTGAGCAGGACGGCGCTGTGCAGACCCCGCATGAAGGCGGCGTCGGCCGCGTCGATGATGGCGGAGGCCGTCTTCTCGGGCAGCGTGGCGGTGGCCTGGAGGGCGCCGCCGAGGGAGTCCTTCGCCGCTTCGGCCACCTGCGCGGGGGTGTTGTCGGGCAGCTTCAGGGTGTGGGTGTAGCGGTTGTTCAGGATGGTGCCGAGGACCGCCATGCCCAGCGCGCCGCCCAGTTCGGCGGCCGTGGTGGCCAGGGCGGCCGCGGCGCCGGAGCGCTCCTTGGGCGCGCTGTTGACGATGGTGTCCGAGGTGACGGTGAAGGTGGACACGGCGCCGATCGCCTGGAGGACGACCGGGATGATGACGATGCCGTAGCTGGTGTCGACCTTCAGGGTGCCGTAGAAGGCCATCGCCCCGGCGCCGACCGCGAGACCGAACGCGCACAGCTTGGCCCGCCCGATCTTCGGCACCAGCATGGCGATCATCGGGGCCACGATGATGGCCACGCCGGCGGGCGGCAGCATCGCGAGGCCCGACTTCAGCGGCGACCACCCGTGCACCAGCTGGAAGTACTGGCTGAGCAGCAGGGTCGTGCCGATGAAGGCGAACAGGGCGAAGGTGTTGGAGGCGACGGCGCCGGAGAACGCCATGCTCTTGAAGAGCTTGACGTCGATCAGCGGATGCTCCATGCGCACCTGTTTCAGCCCGAAGGCCACGAGGCCGGCGACGCCGATCGCCGCGGCGATCAGCACCCGCTTGTCGCCGAAGCCGTCGTGCACGGACTCCTGGATGGCGTAGACGATGCCGACGATGCTGACGATCGACAGGACGACGCTGACCGGATCGATCCGGCCGGGCAGCGGGCTGCGGGACTCCGGGACCACCACGACCGCCACCGAGAACAGCAGGACCATGATGGGGACGTTGATCAGGAAGACCGATCCCCACCAGAAGTTGTTGAGCAGCGGGCCGGCGATGACCGGTCCGATCGCCATGCCGCCGCTGATCATGGCGGCCCAGACGCCGACCGCGGTGGTGCGCTCCTTCGGGTCCGTGAAGATGTTGCGGATGATGGAGAGCGTGGTCGGGTAGACCGTCGCGCCGGCGACGCCGAGCAGCGCCCGCCCCCCGATCAGCCACGCCGGCGAGTCCGCGTAGGCGCAGAGCACGGACGCCGCGGCGAAGGCGAAGGAGCCGGCGAGCAGCAGCTTCTTGCGGCCGATCCGGTCGCCGAGGTTACCCATGGTCACCAGCAGGCCGGACAGGGCGAGACCGTAGATGTCCGCGATCCAGAGAACCTCGGTGGACGTAGGCTGCAGGTCCTTGATGAGTGAGGGGATGGCGAGCTGCAGGACGGTAAGGTCAACGCTCAACAACAGTGCGGCCATGCAGATCACGACAAGCGCCACCCAGCGGCGACCACCGAGTTCAGGCGGCGGGGCCAGGCGGGGAGCGGTTGGAGAGGTAACCATCGGAGTCTCCGGCTTCTACGCGGGAATTCGACGAGCACGGTAACTGTGTATGCCGTACTCGCTTGTGTAAGCTATACGCAGAAGTGTGGAGCGGTCAATCGCTCGGCACTGGATGAGCTGGAGTGTCTGTGTCGAAACAAGACAGCGATGACTTCTCTCGGACCCTTGAGCTGCTGTGGGGCGGGCGAGGGGCGTCGGCGCGCGGGCCCAAGCCGGCGCTGACCGTCGAAGGCATCGTCGAGTGCGCCATCGGGATCGCCGACCGGGAGGGCTTCTCCGCCGTCTCGATGCAGCGGGTGGCCAAGGAGCTGGGCCGCAGCACGATGTCGCTGTACCGCTACCTCCCGGGGAAGAACGACCTGGTCAGCCTCATGATCGACGCCGCGCTCGGCGAACCGCCGATCCTGGACGACGCCATCGGCGACTGGCGCGCCAAACTCGAGGTGTGGGCCCACTGCTACCTGGTGGTCCTCAACGACCACCCCTGGGCCGTGACCGCGGCGACCTTGGGCCGGGCCATGGGCCCCAACGAACTCGGATGGCTCGAATCCGGCGTCTCCGCTCTCGCCGGGACGGCCCTGAGCGGCAGCGAGAAGACCGACGCGGTCGTCGCCGTCAACAGTCACGTCCGGAGCTGGGTGCAGTACGTGGGCAACACGCCCGCCGACCCGGAGGCCGACCTCTCGAACGAGTCCTGGGGCACCGCCATCGCCGGCCTGGTCCGTGATCACAGCGAGCGCTACCCCGCGCTGCTCGAGGCCATGGAGTCCGGCGCCTTCGACCCGGCGGACGACGGCGGCCCGGCGTTCGGCCTGCGCGTCGTGCTCGACGGCATCGGCGTACGGATCGCCGAACGCGACACGACGAAGAGCCGCCCCCGCCGCACCGCCCGCCAGCCCTGACTCACCCGCGGCACGGCCCTGACCCGCCGCGGCCGGCACGCCCCGGCCCCCGGCCGGCCCGGCCCCCCGGGGTCAGCCCGCCCCCGTCCGGTCACCCCCGCGCAGGTTGCTTCCGTCCGGATCCCGGCCCGCCCGCCCCGGCCCGCGAAGGACTCCTGTCCGCGCCGTCCGGCCGGACGAGAGCCTGCGCGGCGAGCGCCTTGCGGTCGGTCTTCCTGTTCGAGTTGAGCGGGAACTCCGCCAGGCGCCGGAACTCACGCGGCAGCGCGCCGCCGGGCAGCAGCGGCCTGAGATGCCGCAGGAAGGCGGCCGGCGCGACCGGCTCCCCGGTGTAGAAGACCACCAGCTCGAGGGAGTCGTCCGCCGGACGGGCCACCGCCACCGCGTCGCTCACCCCCGGACACGTGCGCGCCGCGTCGTCGACCTCCGCCAGCTCCACCCGGAGACCCTTGATCTGCACCTGCGAGTCGAGCCGCCCCACATAGGCGAACTCGCCGGCCGTGCGCACCACCCGGTCACCCGTGCGGTACCAGGTGCGCCCGTCCGCGACGAAGAACCGCCCCGCACCGTCCTGCGCGTCCAGATACCCCGGCGTCAACTGCGCCCCGCTGACGCAGAGTTCACCGCCCTCGTCACTCTCCTCGCCGTCGGCGTCCAGCATCCGCGCCCGCAGCCCCCCGTGCAGGGCGCCGATCGGCACGATCCCGTTGACCGCGAGCCCGGGGGAGGTCCGCGCCGACCAGCGGTGGACGCTCACCGTGATCGTCAGCTCGGTCGGACCGTAGAGGTTCTCCACCACGCCGCGGCCCACCGCCCGCTGCCAGTCCGCCGCGTCGGCGCACTTCAGCGCCTCACCCGCGAAGAAACTCCACCGCAGCCCCGGCATCGAGCCCGGCGTGAGCCCGCCGGTGCGCCGCACCAGGGCGATGGCGCTGGGCGTGGAGAACCACACCGTGATGCCCCGCTCCCGGACGAACCCCGGCAGGTCGAGATAGGCGGTCGGCGGGACCGGGTGCACACAGGAGCCCGCACCCCAGGCGCAGAACAGGTCGAAGATCGCGCAGTCGAAGTTCAGCTCGACCGTCTGGGCGAAGGCGTCGCCGGCGCCGAAGTCGTAGCGCGCGTCGACCTGCGCGAAGTAGTGCAGGAAATTGGCGTGCGTCAGCGGCACCCCCTTGGGCCGGCCGGTGGAGCCCGAGGTGAACAGCACGTAGGCGATGTCGTCGGGGGCGACCGCGCTCGGCTCCGGCAGGGCGTCGCCCGGCTCCTCCCGCACCAGGCCGGCGGCCGCCCCGGCGCCGCCGGACAGGTCCGGGCACAGCACGGGCAGGTCGAGACCCGCCTCCCGCACCGTGACCAGGCCGTCCGGGTCGGCGATCACCGCCTCGACCTCCGCCGCCCGCAGCATCTGCCCGATCTGCCCGGCCGGCCACCGCACATGCAGCGGCACCGCGGCCGCCCCGCAGTAGAGCGCGGCGAGCACCCCCGCGTAACCGGTACGGTTCTTGTCCGCGAGCACCGCCACCCGCCGCGGACGCCGCCCGAGCCGGCGAACGAGCGCACCCGCCCAGCGCAGCGCGACGTCGTGCAGCTCGCGGTACGAGTACTGCTCCGCCGCACCCAGCCACAGCGCGGGACGGTCGGGGGCCGCGCGCAGACCGCCGAGGAAACGATGGTGCAGCCCGGCGTCCGGTACCGGCTCGGTCATCGTCGTCTCCAGCCGCAATTAGGGGTTGTTGCCCGATCGGGGGCGCCCGTAGGTTGGCGCCGAATTCGCCGAGCCAGAAGGGCCCGACCATGTGGGATTCCGAGTTCGAGCAGCTGCTGCGACGGCACACCCCGTTCATCGGGCCGGACGAGCCGCTCACCGAAGACCTGCCCCTGAAGGACCTGGGGCTCGACTCCATGGCCACCGTCGAGCTGCTCGCCGAACTCGAGGCGGCCTACGGCGTGCGCTTCAGCAACGACGCCATGAGCATGGAACGCTTCGCCACCCCCGGAAAGCTGTGGCAGACCCTCACCGAGGTGCAGGCCCCGGCCTGAGGCACGCGCCGGCGGTCCGACCGCCGGCGCCCGCCCGCTCACGTCCTGCCCGCCGGCAGCCGGCGGACGGGCGGCACCAGAGCACGCCGGGCGGTGAGCGTGGTCACCGTGAAGTTGTCGGTGCTCGCGCGCACCCGGCCCCACAGGCTGTCCTGGCCGGCGACGACCAGCTCGCTCACCCCGCGGGCCCGCAGCGCCGCCACCACACGGAGCCAGCGCACCGGCGCCACGATGCCGTCCAGCACCATGTCCCGCACCTGCCCCGCCGTACGGACCTCGCCGCCGTCGTGGTCGTCGACCAGCGGCAGCACCGGGTCGGTGAACACCAGTCGCGAGAACACCTCGCGGTCCACCTCCTCGCGCAGCGCGGCGAACGACGGCGAGTGCATGGGCGGACGCATCGTGGCGAGCGGCAGACCGCCACACGCCCGCATCCGCTCCACCAGCCACGGCAGCCGCGCCTCACGCACCGACACGATCGCGAAGTCCGAGTCGACGTAGCAGGCCACGTCATGCCACTCGTCCCGCGCCCGCAGCTCGCCGAGCACCGCCTCCAGCTCCGCCGCCGGGAGCCGCGCGCAGGACTGCGACACCGTGTCCGTGTGGTGCTCGGCGAAATACCGCTCGACGCACGCACTCCATCCCGCCGTCATCCGCACCGCGTCGGCCACACCCACCGCGCCCGCGTACACCGCGGCCGGCATCCCGCCGAAGCTCGGCCCGACGACGACGTCCGGCCGCAGCCCGGAGCGCAGCTCCGCGTCCCGGGCCAGCGCCAGGCAGCTCACCAGGAACGACACCCGGGAACTCTCCGTGAACCGCCCGTCCTCGTCCCTGTACCGGTCCAGCAGGTGGTATCCGAGCGTGTCGCTCGCCTCGGCGACCAGCGCTCTGGCCGATCTGCCGAGCATCAGGAACTTCGCGAGGTCGGCATACGGCGTGACGCTGATTCCGGGGAAGACGATCGCCGTACCGGTCGCTCTTGCGTTGTCCACGCACCCTCCAGTTCGGCCGGTCAACGGCGGGCCGGCGCTTCGTCCAGCCGCCCGCACGCCTCGTCGTGCCGAGTTTCCAGACGCCCGCAACCGCACAGAACCCCTAGCGTCCCCTAAGCCCCGGAAGGCCGCTGCGAACGAGCTGCCGGGCCGACGCGCATTCACTACATTCGGCGCCCGGAACGTGCCGCGCACTTCCCCGCGCGACACACCGCCGACCCCGTCCGCCGACAGGAGAACCCGTGACGCCGCAGCCCCCGCCCTCGGTCCGCTTCGCCTGCGCCACCGACGAGAACGACAACCTGCGCGGCTATCTGCTGGCCGCGGCAGCCACCACCCCCGACGCCCCCGCCCTGGTGGAACGCGCGCCCGACGGCGGCCTGCGCACCTTCACCTACGCCCAACTGGAAAGCCTCGTCGACGCATACGCGGACGGCCTGGACCGCCTCGGACTGGACGTCGGCGAGCGCGTCGTCGTGCAGTCCCACCACTGCTCGTCCGCCGTGGCCGTGCTGCTGGCCTGCGCGACGCTGGGGCTGCCGTTCGTCCCCGTCGCCCCGGACCTGCCCGACGAGCGCCTCGCCCTCATCGTCGACAGCGCACGGCCGGCCCTGTTCCTGCAGTTCGGCGACGACGTCCGCGGCCGACTGCCCGACACCCTCGGCACCGGCCGCTTCGGGGACGGCGGCCTGCGCATCGACCGGTCGCCGCGCCCCGGCCCACGGGTGCGCAACGGCGTGACGCCCACCGACCCCGTCTACATCATCTTCACCTCCGGCACCACCGGCCGCCCCAAGGGCGTGGTGATGACCCACCGGGGCGTGCTGGCGTTCCTGCGCGGCGTGCGGCGGCTCGGCTTCGTCGCCCCCGGAGACCGGGTCGCGACCACGTCCCCCCTTCAGTTCGACTTCTCGCTCGTCGACACCGGCATGGCCCTGGGCTGCGGCGCCACCATCGTCCCCGTGCCGCGCGACGAACTCGGCTGGCCCCGCCGCTTCCTGGACTTCCTGACCGAGGCCGACGTCAGCCAGGTGCACGGGGTCCCGTCCATCTGGCGGCCCGTGCTGCGCACCGCGCCGGCCGAACTGGGCGCGATGAGGTCGCTGCGGCGGATCGTCTACTCCGGTGAGGAGTTCCCCCTGCCGGAGATGCGCCGCCTGTCCGAGCTGCTGCCGCGGGCGCAGATCGTCAACGGCTACGGCGCCACCGAGTCGATGGCCGCCTCCCTCACCGCCGTGCCCACCCCCCTGCCCGACACCCTGGAACGTCCCTCCATCGGCTGGGCGCACCCCGGCGCGGAGATGACCCTGGTCGACGCGGCCGGCCGGGCGGTCACCGAACCCGGACGCACCGGCGAGATCTACCTGCGCAGCCCGGCCCTGTTCAGCGGCTACTGGAACGACCCCGAGGCCACCGCCGCCGCGCTCGTGCCCGACCCCTTCCAGCCCGCCTCCGGCCAGATCGTCTTCCGCACCGGCGACCTCGCCTACCGCGGCCCGCAGGGCGAGCTGTACTTCTGCGGCCGCGTCGACTCCCAGGTCCAGGTGCGGGGCAACCGGGTGGAACTCGGCGAGATCGAACGCCGGTTGCAGCAGCACGAGGGCGTCGCCTCGGCCGTCGTCGTCCTCGACGAACGAGACGACGCCGAGCCGGTGTTGAGCGCCTTCCTGGTGCGCGCCGACAGCGCGGCCGGCCAGGCGGCGACGGCGGCCGCCGTCCGCGCCTTCTGCGCCGCCACCCTGCCCTCCTACATGCTTCCGCACGGCGTCCACTTCGTCGGCGACATCCCGCTGACCGTCAACGGCAAGGCCGACCGCCGCGCCCTGCTGGCCGGCGTCCCGCGCTGACACGCCCCGCTCGCCCCGCTCGGCCCACGCGGGGAACGGTTCCGGCCGCGGGCCGGGGCGGGCCGGCCGACGCGCCGGCGGCGGGAGTCGCACCGCGGCGGGCGGGCGACCACCGGCGCGGGCGGCATAGGGGGAGTCCTCCCAATCGCAGGGGTGGGGCGGATTCTCGCCGAAAGCTACCGTCGAGCGGCGAGACGCGCCGCCCCTCCCGTCGGAACCCGAGTGTCGAGGTGACAGCCCAGTGATCCCCGCCGATGACGCCGGCTCCCACGTGGAGCACGGTGCCACCACTCCTCAGCCGACCGCCCCGACGAACACCGCCCCGACGAACACCGCCGGGGCGAGCAACACCGTGGCGAGCGCCGTCGCGACGAGCGCGGAACTGACCCGGCTGCTGCGCGAGCAGCTGCACGAGATCCGGCTGCGCACCGACCCGCGGGCCGACGGCGAGATCGACCCCGAACTCCCGTTCCGCGACCTCGGCATCGACTCCCTCGGCCTGGTCGAACTGCACGCCCGGCTGGTCGCCCGCACCGGGCTCGACCTGCCCGTCACCGTCGGCTTCGAGTACCCGCGGCCCGCCCTGCTGGTGCGCTACCTGCGCTCCCGGCTCCTCGGCACGCCCGACGAGGCGCCCGAGCCGGAGCCGCACCGGGGCGGCGCCGACGACCCGATCGCCATCGTCGGCATCGGCTGCCGCTACCCCGGCGGGATCGGCTCGCCCGACGACCTGTGGCACGTCGTCGCCGGCGGCGAGCACGTCGTCGGCGACTTCCCCGACGACCGCGGCTGGGACCTCGACGCCCTCTTCGACCCCGACCCCGACGCACCCCGCACCAGCTACGTCCGCAAGGGCGGATTCCTGCCCGGCGCGGGCGACTTCGACGCGGAGTTCTTCGGCATCGGGCCGAAGGAGGCCGTCGCCATGGACCCCCAGCAGCGTCTGGTCCTGGAGACCGCCTGGGAGGCGCTGGAACACGCGCGCATCGACCCGACCACGCTGCGCGGCAGCCGCTCCGGCGTGTTCGTCGGCGTCGAGCCGCACGAGTACGGCCCCCGCACCCACGAGGCCCCCGACGGCGTCGACGCCCACCTCCTCCTCGGCAACCTGCCCAGCGTCGTCTCCGGGCGCGTCGCCTACACCCTCGGCCTGGAAGGGCCGACCCTGACCGTCGACACCGCCTGCTCCGGCTCCCTCACCGCCCTGCACCTCGCCGTGCAGGCACTGCGCCGCGGCGAATGCGGCCTGGCCCTGGCCGGCGGCGTCGCCGTCATCTCCAGCCCCGGCACGTTCACCACCTTCAGCAGACAGCGCGGCCTGGCCGCCGACGGCCGCTGCAAGGCCTTCGCCGCCGAGGCCGACGGCACGGCCTTCGCCGAGGGCTCCGGCATGCTCGTACTCGAACGGCTCGACGACGCCGTCAAGGCCGGGCACCCCGTCCTCGCCGTGGTGCGCGGCACCGCCATCAACCAGGACGGCGCGAGCAACGGTCTCACCGCCCCCCGGGGCGAGGCCCAGAAGAAGGTCATCCGCCAGGCCCTCGCCGACGCCGGCCTCACCGGCGACCAGGTCGACGCCGTCGAGGCGCACGGCACCGGCACCCGGCTCGGCGACCCCATCGAGGCCCGCGCGATCCTCGACACCTACGGCCGCGACCACTCGGCCGGGGACCCGCTGTGGCTCGGCTCGGTGAAGTCGAACATCGGGCACACCGGCGCGGCCGCGGGCGTCGCGGGCGTCATCAAGGCGGCGATGGCGATGCGGCACGGCGTGCTGCCCGCCACCCTGCACGCCGAGAACCCGACCCCGCACGTGGACTGGTCGGCCGGCACCGTACGGCTCGCCACCACCTCCCGGCCGTGGGAGCCGCGCGAGGACCGCCCGCGCCGCGCCGCGGTGTCCTCCTTCGGCGCGAGCGGCACCAACGCGCACGTCGTCCTGGAGGAACCGCCCGCCCGCCCCGCCCCGACCCCGCAGCCCGACGCCCAGGGGCCCGTCCCGCTGCTGCTCAGCGCCCGCAGCGAGGCCGCGCTGCGCGCACAGGCCGCACGCCTCGCCGAGCGGCTCACCGGACAGCCCGCCGAGGACACCGACCTGCGCGACGTGGGCTACTCCCTCACCGCCACCCGCGCCGCCCACGACCACCGGGCCGTCGTCCTCGCCGACGACGCGGACCAGGCCCGCACGGCGCTCGCCGCGCTCGCCGCGGGGGAGCGGCCCACCGGCCGCGCCGACCGGGGCGCGCTCGCCGTCCTGTTCACCGGCCAGGGCTCCCAGCGCCTGGGCATGGGCCGACGGCTGCACGAACGCCACCCCCTGTTCGCCCACCACTTCGACGTCGTCGCCGACCACATGGACCTGCTCCTCGACCGGCCGCTCGCCGACGTCGTGTTCGCCGCCGAGGGCAGCCCGGCGGCGCAGCTCCTCGACCGCACCGAATACGCCCAACCCGCCCTGTTCGCCCTGGAGGTGGCCCTCTACCGCCTCCTCGAATCGTGGGGACTGCGCCCCGACTTCGTCGCCGGGCACTCCGTCGGCGAACTCGCCGCCGCCCACGTGGCCGGGGCGCTCTCGCTGCCCGACGCCGCGATGCTGGCCGTCGCGCGCGGCCGGCTGATGCAGGAACTCCCGCCAGGCGGAGCCATGGCCGCGCTGACCGCGAGCGAGGACGAGGTGCTGCCGCTGCTCGGCGACACCGTGTCCGTCGCCGCCGTCAACGGCCCCACGTCCGTCGTCGTCTCCGGCGCCGAGGCCGAAGTCGCCCGCATCGAGGCCCACTTCGCCGGCCTGGGCCGCCGCACCCGGCGGCTGCGCGTGTCGCACGCCTTCCACTCGCCGCTGATGGAGCCGATGCTCGACGAGTTCCGGCGCCTCGCCGAGGCCATGACCCACACCGCCCCGGGCATCCCGGTCGTCTCCACCCTGACCGGCGAACCGGCCGTCCCCGACGCCGGCCACTGGGTACGGCACATCCGCGGCACCGTGCGCTTCGCCGACGCCGTACGCCACCTGTACGACGCCGGAGTCACCACCTTCCTGGAGGTCGGCCCCGACGCCGTCCTCACGGCCCTGACCCCCGCCTGTCTGCCCGACACCGCGGACGACGTCGCCGCCCTGGCCACCCTGCGCGCCGGCCGCGACGAGGAGAGCGACCTGCTCGACGCGGTCGGCGCGGCCTGGGTGCGCGGCGCGACCGCCGACGGCGCCGGACTGTTCCCCGACGCCCGCGCCGTGCCCCTGCCCACCTACGCCTTCCAGCACCGCCGCTACTGGCTCGACCTCCCGGCCGCATCCGGAACCGGCGGCGCCGGCCTCACGCGCTTGAACCACCCCCTGCTCACCGGCGAGATCACCCTCGCCGACGGCGAGGGCACCCTCCTGACGGGCCTGCTGTCGGCGCGCGCCCAGCCCTGGCTGCGCGACCACGTCATCGCCGGGGACCGGATCCTGCCGAGCACCGGCTGGCTGGAGCTGGTGCTGCGGGCCGGCCTCGCCGTGGACTGCCCGCGCGTCGACGAACTCCTCGTCCTGACGCCCCTCACGCTGAGCGGCGACGCGTCCGTCCCCGTGCAGATCCGCGTCGCCGCCCCCGGCCCCGACGGGCGCCGACAGATCCGCGTCTCGTGCCTGGACGCCGCGACCGAGAGCTGGGTCACCCACGCCCGCGCCACCGTCACCGCCGCCGAACGGCCCGGGACCGGTGATGCGTCCGCACCGGGCGACGACGCTCCCGAGGCGTGGCCGCCGCCTGGCGCCGAACCTCTCGACCTCGGCGCCTTCTACGCCGACCGCGCCGACGCCGGCTACGCCTTCGGTCCCGCGTTCCGCAACCTGCGGGCCGCCTGGCGGCTGGGCGAGCAGGTCCTCGCGGAGGTGGGCCTCGACGACACCGCGCGCACCGGGGCCGAACGCTTCCTCGTCCACCCCGCCCTGCTGGACTCGGCCTTCCACGCCGCCGACTTCCTGCCCGCCCCCGACACGGGCGGCACCCGCATCCCCTTCTCCCTCGACGGCGTCACCGTCCACGCCCCCGGCGCCACCTCGCTGCGCGTCCGGCTCGCGCGCGACGCCACCGGACTGCGCGCCGAACTGAGCGACGCCGCCGGCGGACCCGTCGCCACCGTCGAGACCGTCGTCGAACGCCCCCTGGGCGACGCCCGCCCCCACCGGCCCCTCTACGAAGTGCGGTGGGAGCCGACACCGGCCGGCACCGGAACGCCCCGGCTGGCCCTGGTCGGCGCCCCGGCCGTACCGCTGCCCGGTGAGACCTACCCCGATCTCGCCGCCCTGCGGACCGCGCTCGCCGACCGGGCCGAAGCGCCCGACGCCGCCGTGGTGTTCGTCCGCACCGGCGAGGACTCCACCCCGGCCGCCGCCCGCTCCGCAGCCCTGCGTACCCTCGCCCTGCTCCAGGAGGCGCTCGACTCCGGCCTCGGCACGCTGCGGCTCGTCCTCGTCACCGAGAACGCCGTCGCGACCGGAGCCGCCGCCCTCGACGGACTGGCCGCCGCCCCCGTCTGGGGCATGGTCCGCGCGGCCCAGGCCGAACACCCCGGACGGTTCGTCCTCCTCGACGCCGAACCCGGCTGCACACCGCAGCAGTTGCTCGCCGCGCTCACCGCCGCCCTCGACCCCGCCCGGGGCGAGGACCAGCTGGCCGTCCGCGACGGCGCACCGCACGCGGCCCGCCTGACACGCATGCCCGAAGCCGACCGCGACGGTAACGGCGACACCCCCGCGCCCTGGACCGACGGCACCGTCCTCGTCACCGGCGGCACCGGCGGCCTCGGCCGCCACGTGGCCCGCCACCTGGTCGCCCGGCACGGCGCCCGCTCCCTGATCCTGACCAGCCGCTCCGGCGAACGCGCCCCCGGAGCGGCCGAGTTCGCCGAGGAACTGCGCGCCGCCGGCGCCCGCGTCCGCGTCGAGGCATGCGACGTCGGCGACCGCGAGGCCGTGAACCGCCTCCTCGCCGGCGTCGACCCCGACCGGCCGCTGACCGGCGTCGTGCACGCGGCCGGCGTCGTCGCCGACGGCGCCGTCACCACCCTCGGCCCCGCCCAGGTGGACAGCGTCTTCACCGCCAAGGTCGACGGCGCCTGGCACCTGCACGAACTCACCCGCGACGCCGGCCTCGGCGCCTTCGTCCTGTTCTCCTCGGCCGCCGCCACCATGGACGCGGCCGGCCAGTCCAACTACGCCGCCGCCAACGCCTTCCTCGACCGGCTGGCCGAGCACCGCCGGGCCCTCGGCCGGCCCGCCACCTCCCTGGCCTGGGCCCTGTGGGCCGGCGACGAGGGCATGGGCGGCCGGCTCGACGAGGTCACCCTCCGCCGCACCCAGCGCTCCGGCGTGATCGCGCTGACCGCAGAACAGAGCCTCGCCCTGTTCGACGACGCCCTCACCCGCGACACCCCGGTGATGCTGCCCCTGCGGCTCGACCTGCCCGCCCTGCGGGCCCGCACCGGCCCCCTCCCCTCCGTGCTCGCCGCCCTCGTCCCCCGCAGACCGCGCCCCACGACCTTGGCCGGCCCCGCCGGCGGCGAACTCGCCCGCCGCCTCGCCGCCCTCACCGAACGCGACCGCCGCCCGCTCGTCCTGGACCTCGTCACCCGCCACGCCGCCGCCGTCCTCGGACACGAGCACGCCGACGCCGTCGACCCACGCCGCCCGTTCAGCGAGGTGGGCTTCGACTCCCTCGGAGCCATCGAACTGCGCAACGCCCTCGGCGCGGCCACCGCACTGCGGCTGCCGTCCTCCCTGATCTTCGACTACCCGACCCCGTCGGCCCTCGCCGACCACGTGCTCGCCCTGCTCGCCCCGGAGCCCGCCGAGGACACCGCACAGGAGACGGCAGCCCCCTCCGACGACGACCCCATCGCCGTCGTCGGCATGGCCTGCCGCTACCCCGGCGGCGTCTCCACCCCCGAAGAGCTGTGGCAGCTCGTCGCCCACGGCGTCGACGCCGTCTCGCCGTTCCCCGTCAACCGCGGCTGGAACACCGCCGAACTCTTCGACCCCGAGATCGGCCGCACCGGCAGGACCTACGTCCGCGAAGGCGGCTTCCTCCACGACGCCGCCGACTTCGACGCCGACTTCTTCGGGATCAGCCCCCGCGAGGCCGTCGCCACCGACCCGCAGCAGCGGCTGCTCCTGGAGACCTCCTGGGAGGCCGTGGAACGCGCCGGCATCGACCCCGGCAGCCTGCACGGCAGCCGCACCGGCGTCTTCGCCGGCGTCATGTACCACGACTGGGCCAGCCGCCTGCGGGACGTCCCCGACGACCTCGCCCCCTACCTCACCAACGGAAGCTCGGCCAGCGTCGCCTCCGGACGCGTCGCCTACGTCCTCGGCCTCGAAGGACCCGCCGTCTCCGTCGACACCGCCTGCTCCTCCTCCCTGGTCGCCATGCACTGGGCGATGCAGGCACTGCGCCGGGGCGAGTGCACTCTCGCCCTGGCCGGCGGCGTCACCGTGATGGCCACCCCCGAGACCTTCACCGACTTCAGCCTCCAGCGCGGCCTGGCCGTCGACGGCCGCTGCAAGTCCTTCGCCGACGCCGCCGACGGCACCGGCTGGGGCGAGGGCGCCGGCATGCTGCTCCTCGAACGCCTCTCCGACGCCCGCCGCAACAACCACCCCGTCCTCGCCGTCGTCCGCGGCTCCGCCGTCAACCAGGACGGCGCCTCCAACGGCCTGACCGCCCCCAACGGCCCCTCCCAGCAACGCGTCATCCAGCAGGCCCTGGCCGCCGCCGGCCTCGGCCCCGCCGACGTCGACGCCGTCGAGGGACACGGCACCGGCACCCGGCTCGGCGACCCCATCGAAGCCCAGGCCCTGCTCGCCACCTACGGCCGGGACCGCCCCGGCGACCCGCTCTACCTCGGCTCCATCAAGTCCAACATCGGCCACGCCCAGGCGGCGGCGGGCGTCGCCGGCGTCATGAAGATGATCCTGGCCATGCGCGCCGGCGTCCTGCCCGCCACCCTGCACGTCGACGCCCCCTCCACCCAGGTCGACTGGAGCGACGGCCGCGTCGAACTGCTCACCCGCTCACGCGGCTGGCCGCGCGCCGGCCGCCCGCGCCGCGCCGCCGTGTCGTCCTTCGGCGTCAGCGGCACCAACGCCCACGTGATCCTGGAGGCCGTCGAACCGCCGCCCGCGCGCACCGCCCGCACCCCGGCGGGACCGGTCTGCTGGCCGCTGTCCGGACACAGCGAACAGGCCCTGCGCGACCAGGCCGCCCGCCTGCACACCGCACTCCGGGACGACGACACGATCGCCGTGGGCGCGGTCGCCCGCAGACTCGCCCTCGGCCGCGCCGCCCTGCCCCACCGGGCCGTGGCCGTCGGCGCCCGACCGGCCGAACTCCTCGCCGCACTGGCCGAGATCGCGGCCGGGCGGGCCGCCGTGACCGGCCGCGCGAGGCCCGGCCGGGTCGGCTGGCTGTTCACCGGACAGGGCTCCCAGTGGGCCGGCATGGGCCGGGGCCTGCACACCCACTGCCCGCCCTTCCGCGACGCCTTCGACGCCGCCTGCGCCGCCCTCGACCGGCACCTCGCCTCCCCGCTGCGCGACGTCCTGTGGGACACCGGCGGCAGCGGCGACCTGGACCGCACCCAGTGGACCCAGCCCGCCCTGTTCGCCGTGCAGGCCGGCCTCGCCGGCGCGCTGCGGCACTGGGGGCTGCGCCCCGACGCCGTCCTCGGCCACTCCATCGGCGCCCTGTGCGCCGCCCACACCGCCGGAGTCCTCGACCTCGACTCCGCGGCCCGCCTGGTCGCCGCCCGCGGCCGCCTCATGCAGGCCCTGCCCGGCGGCGCCATGCTCGCCCTCAACACCACCGAGGAGCACGCCGCCCGGCTGACCAAGGACCTCGCCCTGGACCTCGCCGCCGTCAACACGCCCGGCTCCGTCGTCGTCTCCGGCCCCGAACACGCCGTCCGACAGGCCGCCGAACGGGCCGCCGCGGACGGCGTACGACACAAGCGGCTCGCCGTCTCCCACGCCTTCCACTCCCGGATGACCGAGCCGATGCTCGCCGACTTCGCCGAGGTCGCCGCGAGCGTCGACTACCGCGAACCCGAACTCACCGTCGTCTCCGACGTCACCGGCCGCCCGGCCGGCCCCGGCGAACTCACCGACCCCGCCTACTGGGTCGAGCACGTCCGCCGCACCGTCCGCTTCGCCGACGGCGTCACCGCCCTCCACGACGGCGGCGTGACCCGCTTCGTCGAGATCGGCCCCGACGCCACCCTCACCGCCCTGGCCCGCGAGACCCTCGCCGACACCGAGGGAACGGCCTTCGTGCACCTCCAGCGCGCCGGCCGCGACGAGGCCACCGAACTGGCCACCGGCCTGGCCACCGCCTTCACCGCGGGCCTGGAGCCCGACTGGGCCGCGGTCCTCGCCGACACACCCGACGACCCCGGACTCGTCCTGCCCACCTACGCCTTCCAGCGCCGCCGGTTCTGGATCGACGCCGGCGCCCCGCCCCTCGACGCCGGCGCCGCCGGCCTGGACGCCCTCACCCACCCGCTCCTCACCACCGCCGTGCCCGACCCCGGCACCGGCCGCACGGTCCTCACCGGACGCGTCGACGCCGGAAAACACCCCTGGCTCGCCGACCACGCCGTCCACGGCGTCACCCTCCTGCCCGGCACCGGCTTCGTCGAACTCGCCCTCGCGGCGGGCGAGAAGTGCGGGGCGCCCGCCGTCGAGGAACTGACCCTGGCGGCCCCGCTCGTCGTGCCCGCCGACGGCTCCGTCACCGTCCACGTCGCCGTCGGCGAACCCGACGCCGCCGGCTCGCGCACCGTCACCGTCCACTCCCGAGCCGACGGGCGCACGGACTGGACCCGGCACGCCGGCGGCTCGCTCGGACCCGCGCCCGAGACCCCGCCCGCCGCCCCGGCGGCCTGGCCCCCGCCGCACGCCACGGCCCTCGACGTCACCGACGCCTACGCCCGGCTCGCCGACCAGGGCTACCACTACGGCCCGCTCTTCCAGGGCCTGCGCGCCGCCTGGGCCGACGGCGAGAACCTGTACGCCGACGTCGCGCTGCCCGACACGGCCGACGCCGGACGCCACCGGCTGCACCCCGCCCTCCTCGACGCGGCCCTGCACGTCGAGTCGCTCGGCGGTCCGCATTCCGGCGAGACCCTCATCCCCTTCGCCTGGCAGGGCGTCCACGTGCACCGACCGGGCAGCGCCGCCGTCCGCGTCCACCTGCACCGGGCCACCGGCGCCGAACACAGCTCCCTGCACCTGTACGACACCGACGGCGCACCCGTCGCCACGGTGCGCTCCGTGCACGGCCGCCCGGTCAGCGAACAGCAGCTCGCCGACGCCCGGCGCAGCCCCCTGCACCGCGTCGAATGGAAGCACCTCGACGTCCCCGCCGACGATGGCAGCCCCACCACGGCCGGCCCGCCCGGAGCCTGCTTCGGACTCACCCCCGCCGCCCCCGACATCGCCTCGCTCGCCGCCCTGCCCGGCACCCCGCCCCCACTGGTGCTGCTCGCCTGCCCGGCGCACGACACCGACCTGCCGGCAAGCCTCCACACCGTCACCGCCCACGTCCTGGGCGAGGTCCAGCGATTCCTCGCCGCGCCCGCCCTCAACGGGAGCCGGCTGGTCGTCGTCACCGGCGGTCTCGCCGCGGGCGCGGTCGCCGGACTGGTCCGCGCGGCCGAGGCCGAACACCCCGGACGCTTCGGCCTGATCGACGTCGACACCGAACCGGCCTCGCACGCCGCCGTTCCCGCGGCCGCCGCCCGCGGCGCCTTCGAGGTCCGCGTCCGCGACGGCCACTGCTCCGTACCCCGCTTGGCCCCGGTGACCGGCCCCGCACCCGACCCGCGGCCCCTCGACCCCGAGGGCACCGTCCTCGTCACCGGCGGGACCGGCGGTCTCGGCGCGATGCTCGCCCGCCACCTCGTCACCCGGCACGGCGCACGCCACCTGCTCCTGGCCAGCCGCCGCGGCCCCGCCGCCGACGGCGCCGACCGCCTCACCGCCGACCTCCAGGCCCTCGGCGCCACCGTCCGCATCATCGCGGCCGACCTCGCCGACCGCGACGCCACCGCCGACCTGCTCGACGGCATCGACCCCCACCACCCCCTCACCGCCGTCTTCCACCTCGCCGGCACCCTCGACGACGCCCTCCTCACCGACCTCACCCCCGACCGCACCCACCCCGTCCTGCGCGCCAAAGCCGACGCCGCCTGGCACCTCCACGACCTCACCCGCCACCACCCCCTCACCCACTTCGTCCTCTACTCCTCCGCCAGCGGACTGGTGTCCGGAGCGGGCCAGGCCAACTACGCCGCCGCCAACACCTTCCTCGACGCGCTCGCCGCCCACCGGCAGGAGACCGGACTGCCCGGCCAGTCCCTCGCCTGGGGACTGTGGGCCGAGGCCGACGGCATGGGCGGCACACTGTCCGCCGCCGACCTCACCCGACTCGAACTCGCCGGCAGCGCCGCCCTGTCCACCGCCGAGGGCCTGGCCATGCTCGACGAGGCACTGACCCGCCCGGACGCCCTGCTCGTCCCGCTCACCCTCAACCCCGCGGCTCTGCGGGCCGGCTACGACCAGCTGCCCGCCGTGCTCAAGGACCTCGTCGCCCCGCCGGCCCGGCAGTCCGACACCACCGGCGACGCCCCCGTCCCGGCCGCCGCCGACGAACCCCTCACCCGGCGGCTCGCCGCCCTCGACCCCGACCAGCGGCCCGCCCTCGTCCTCAACCTCGTACGGCAGCACGTCGCCCACGTCCGGCACGACGACCCGGCCGCCATCGATCCCGAGACGCCGTTCACCGCCTTCGGCATGGACTCGCTCGCCGCGATCGAACTGCGCAACGGCCTCAGCGCCGCCATCGGAACCCGGCTGCCCGCCACCATGACCTTCGACTACCCGACCCCGGCCGACCTCGCCGGATTCCTGCTCGCCGAACTCGCCCCGGACGTCGACGCCCTGGCCGCCGAGCACGCCGACGACGAGCTGCGCGCCAGGATCGCGGCCATCCCGCTGTCCGCCCTGCGCACCGCCGGACTCCTCGACGCCCTCCTGGAACTCGGGGACCCCGACCCCGCCGGGACAACCGCCGCGACGATGCCCGACACCACGACGCCCGACACCACGCCGGACGACCCCGCCGAAGAACCCCCCACCCCCGCCACCGCGCTGCGCGACATGAGCGTCGAGGAACTGCTGCTCGCCGCCCGCCGCAACCACAGCAGCTGACCGGACCCCGATCCCGAAGCCCCGCACCGCCCCCGGACGAGCTGGAGACACGAGCCATGACGACATCCCCGGCGCGACCCGCGCAGCGCGCCGACAGCCCCACCGCCCGCCGCCTGCCCACCGACGAACCGCTGCTGCACCGGGTGCTCACCCCCTACCGCGCCAAGCGGTGCGAATACCTCAAGACCGCCGACGTCATCGTCGACGGCAACCCGAACGACGGCGGACGGCTCGCCGCCGAATGCACCTTCGAGATCCCCGAGTCGTGCTACATCGACGACACCGGCCACTTCAACTCCGTCGAGTTCAACATCTGCTACAACCAGATGGCCTACTACCTCATCGCCAAGTCCGTCCAGGACGCGCTCACCGAGCCGTTCAACCAGTGGGGCATGGACGACTTCTGGCACCGCCAGCTCGGCGACATCCTCATCACCGACTTCTCCAGCTCCTTCCGCGTGCCCATGCGCGGCCGCTTCTTCGAAGGGTCCATGGAGATCGTCGACATCGTCGCCTGGGACGCCAACGACATCCGCGACGCCCTCGTCGTCGTCAAGACCTCCTGCCGCTACCACGACGAACACGGCGGCGACTCCAAGGGCGACGTCACCGCGGCCATCACCAACCCGCCGCCCCTGAAGGGCTGACGCCAGGCACCGCTCCGGCACCGACTCGCACGGCACCCCCGGGTCCCCCTCTGCCACGAAGGAAGCCCATGACCGTCCCCGCTCTCCGCCCTGGCGAGACCCTCCACGGCGCCACCCACTCCACCGTCACCCCCACCACCGTCACGCCCTCCGCCGGCCACCGGTGCGCACACAGCGGGCACGGCACCGGACCCGCCGCCGCCCCGGCCGCCGCACCCCGCGCCTGGCCGCCCGCCGGCAGCGAACCCGTCGACATCCCCGACCTCTACGACCGGCTCACCGCCCGCGGCATGGACTACGGCCCCGCCTTCCGCCTCCTCCACGCCGCCTGGCGCCACGGCCCCGAGGTCTACGCCGAAGTCCCGCTCGCCAGCCCCGCCCCGCCCGCCACCGGCCTGCTCATGCACCCCGCCCTGCTCGACGCCGCACTCCACGCCGCGAGCATCCCCTTCCTCGACCGCAACGACGACGCCACCTACCTCCCCTTCGCCTGGCAGGGCGTCCGCGTGCACCGCCCCGGAGCCACCGCCCTGCGCATCCGCATCACCCCCACCGACGGCGACAACCTCACCCTGACCGCCACCGACACCGACGACCGGCCGGTCCTGTGCGCCCGCTCCCTCATGGTGCGCCCCGTCAGCCTCGAACAACTGCGCGGCACCGGCGCCTCCGGCGCACTCCTGCGCCCCGACTGGCAACCCCTCGCCGAAGTACCGGCACGCCCCGCGGCCGACGAGCCCTGGGCCTTCCTCGGCACCGACCACCTCGGCATCACCGGCGAACTCAAGGCCACCGGCAAATCCTTCGAGAACTACAGCTCCTTCCCCGCCCTCGACACCGCCCTGCGCCGAGGCGCCCCCGTCCCCTCCGTCGTCCTCGTCAGCTGCGCCGACGGCGGCGACGACGCCGACGAAGCACGAGCGCAGGCCCAGCGCTGCCTCGTCCTCGTCCAGGAATGGCTCACCGACGACCGCCTCGCCGACGCCCGCCTCGTCTTCGTCACCCAGCAGGCCCAGTCCTGCGAACCGGGCGAAAGCATCACCAGCCTCGCCGCCTCCGTCGTCTGGGGACTCGTCCGCAGCGGCCAGACCGAACAGCCCGGCCGCTTCGCACTCGTCGACATCGACGAGGCCGACGGCTCACGCCGCGCCCTCGTCTCCGCGGTCTCCGCCCTCACCGGCCCCGACGCCGTCCACGCCCAGCTCGCCGTCCGCCGCGGCAGCCTGCTGCGCCTGCGCCTGCAGCGCTCCCGCCCCGACGCCACCACCCGGCCACGCCGTGCCGAACGGGCCCACGGCACCGTCGTCCTGACCGGCGGCACCGGAGCCCTCGGCAGCGTCCTCGCCCGCCACCTCGCCGAACGCCACCGCGTGAGCCGCCTGCTGCTGCTCAGCCGCTCAGGACCGGACACCCCCGCCGCCCGCCGCCTCGTCACGGAACTGCTCGAACTCGGCGCCCACGCCACCGTCACCGCCTGCGACGTCGCCGACCCCGACGCGCTCGGCCGAGCCCTCGCCGACCTGCCCCCCGAGCACCCGCCCACCACGCTCATCCACGCCGCCGGCGTCACCGACGACGGCGCCGTCGGCACCATGACCCCCCGGCGCCTCGCCCGCGTCATGCGCCCCAAGATCGACGCCGCGCTCGCCCTGCACCAGGTCTCCCAGACTCTGCCCGGCGACTGTGAACTCGTCCTCTTCTCCTCCGTGAGCGGCATCGTCGGCGGCGCCGGCCAGGCCAACTACGCCGCCGCCAACACGTTCGTCGACGCCCTCGCCCAGCACCGCCGCTCCCACGGCCGGCACGCCGTCTCCCTCGCCTGGGGACTATGGGACGAAGCCGGCATGGGCGAACGGCTCGCCGCCGCCGACCTCAGACGCATGGAACGCGCCGGCCTCTCCGCCCTGCGGGTGTCCGACGGGCTCGCCCTCTTCGACGCCGCCCTCGGCCGCGACGACGCCGTCCTCGTCCCCGTCCAGCTGCACGAGCCCGCCCTGCGCGCCCACTCCCCGCAGATCCCCGACGTCCTGCGCGACCTGTGCCCCCCGAAACGCCACGACCCCGCACGCCCCGCCCGCCAGGCCGCCCCCGCCGACGCCGGCGAACTGCGCCGCACCCTCGCCGAACTGCCCGAGGCCGACCGCACCCACGCCCTCCAGCAGCTCATCCGCACCGAGGTCGCCGAAGTCCTCGCCTGCACAGGCCCCGACGACGTCGCACCCGACGCCGAATTCTCCGCCATCGGCTTCGACTCACTCACCACCGTCGACCTCAACCGCCGCCTGGCCGCCCTGACCGGACTGCGGCTGCCCGCCACGCTCCTGTTCGACTACCGCACCCCGGCCGCCCTGGCCGTCCACCTGCTGCGGCTCACCCAGCAGGACTGAGCGCTCCGCCCCGCGGAGCAGACCGAGCGTTCCGCCACGTGGTGCAGGGGCCCTTCGCACCTCCCTCCGCCCCGGCCCCCCGCCCCCGTCGCGGAGCGGAGGAGGAACCCATGCGCGTCATCATCGTCGGCGGCGGCGTCATCGGACTGGCGACCGCCTGGCGCTGCGCCCAACGCGGCGCCGACGTCACCGTCATCGACCCGGAACCCGGCGGCAAGGCCTCCCACGTCGCCGCCGGACTGCTCCCGCCCTCCGGCGACATGCTCATCGGCCAACCCGACTTCGCCCGCTTCGTCCTGCACTCCCGCGCCCTGTACCCCTCGTTCGCCGCCGAGGTCGCCCAGGCCGCCGGAACCCCGGTCGGCTTCCTGCGCAACGGCATCCTCGACGTCGCGTACGACGCCCGGGCCGCCGAAGGCCTGGACCGGCTGCGGCAGATGGCCGACGACTTCGGCGTCCGGTACCGGATGCTCACCCCGGACGACTGCCACCGCCTCGAACCCCACCTCGCCGCCGAGGCGCACACCGGCATGCTGTCGCCCGACGACGGCTCCATCGACCCCCGCGCCCTCACCCGCGGCCTCACCGCGGCACTCCGGCACGCCGGCGGACACCTCGTGAGGGAACGCGCCGCACGGCTCCTCCTCGACACCGACACCCCGGCCGTGCGGCTCAGCGGCGGCGCCCTCCTGCACGCCGACCGGCTCGTCCTCGCCGCCGGCCCGTGGACCCACCTGCTGCCGGGCCTGCCGGACGGACTCGTCCCCGAGATCAAGCCCTACAAGGGCCAGGTGATCCGCCTGCACGGCGACACGAGCGTCCACCACACCGTCCGCTGCGGCTACGAGGACCGCGCCGTCTACATCGCGCCGCGGACCGACGGCGAACTCGCCGTCGGCGCCACCTACGAGGACACCGGATACGACGAGCACGTCCGCGCCGAAGGAGTCGCGGACCTCCTCGAACGCGTACGCCGCGTCCTTCCGGCGGCCTCCCGCATGCGCTTCGCCGGCGCCGACGCCGGCCTGCGCCCCGGCTCCCCGGACGGCCGGCCGATCCTCGGACCGACGTCCCGCGACGACGTCCTGCTGGCCACCGGCCACCACCGCGTCGGCGTCCAGCTGACCCCCGCCACCGCCGAAGCGATGGCCGAGGCCGTCGTCACGGGCCGACTGCCGCAGATCGCGCGCCCCTTCGGCGCGGACAGGTTCGCGTCCACCGTGCCCACCCCGGCCTGACCCACCCGTCCTTCGTCCCACGGCCCGGTCACCGGGCGCACGGCAGAGGCCCGGACCCCCCCCACGGCGGTTGCTGGGGGTCCGGGCCTCTGCCTTCGTCACAGACGTCAGACGGCGGCCAGGGTGCCGGTGGCGTTCCGGGTCCAGCCCTCGTCGTCGGCGTCCCGGCTGTAGATCGTGATCGGACGGCGGCCGCAGTCGTCGACCGGACCCGCCAGGAGATGCAGCACCCTCTCCCGATCACCGGAGAGAGCCACCGGAGCCTGGAACAACAACTCCTCGACCTCCTCACACCCCGTCCGCAGCCCGGCGTGCAGAGCGAGCTCCAGCAGTGCGGTGCCGGGCAGGAGGGTGGTGCCGGCGATGGTGTGGTCGGCGAGCCAGGGGTGGGTGTGGGTGGTGAGGGTGGTGGTGAAGAGGTGGGTGCCGTCGGGGAGTTCGGTGGCGGTGGCGAGGAGTGGGTGTTCGGCGGAGTCGAGGCCGAGGTGTTGGGCGGTGGTCTGAGGTTGGGGGGTGAGCCAGTAGTGGGTGCGGGTGAAGGGGTAGGTCGGGAGGGGGATGGGGGGTGTGTCGGTGGTGGGCCAGGTGAGGCCGTGGGGGGTGGTGTTGTGGAGGGCGGCGAGGGCGTCGGTGAACGTGTCGTTGTGGTCGGTGCGGGGGTTCTGCGTGGGGATGCAGACGGTGGCGTCGACGCTGTCGTTGGTGTCGAGGGTGGTTCGGGCGAGGTGGGTCAGGGTGGTGTCGGGTCCGATTTCGAGGTAGGTGGTGACGCCCAAATCGGCCAGGGTGGTGATGCCTTGGTGGTAGTGGACGGCGCTGCGGGCTTGGGTGGCCCAGTGGGCGGGGTCGGTGAGTTGTCCGGTGGCGGCGACCTGCCCCGTGGTGTTGGTGATGACGGGGATCGTGGGTGCGTGATGGGTCAGCTGGCGGGCGGCTTCGGTGAGACGGGGCAGCAGCGGGTCGAGGTGGCGTGAGTGGAAGGCCCCGGACACGGTCAGGGTGCGGTGGGTGATGCCGGCGGTGTCCAGGTCTTCGGTGAGTGCGGTGAGTGCGTCGTGGGTGCCGGCGAGGGTGGTGTGGTGGGGGGAGTTGTGTCCCGCGACGTCGATCTCGGCATGGCGGTCGAGGATGTGGTGGAGCTGCTCGATCCCTGCGCCTGCGCTGATCATGGTGGTGTGGGTGGGGAGTTGTTGCATGAGGTGGGCGCGGGTGGCGACGAGGGTGACGGCGTCGTCGAGGGTGAGGACGCCCGCGGCGTGGGCGGCGGTGAGTTCGCCGATGGAGTGGCCCATGAGGTAGTCGGGGGTCAGGCCGTGTTCGGTGAGGTAGGTGAACAGTGCGGCCTCGAACGCGAACAGTGCGGGCTGCGTGTAGTGGGTGTGGTCGAGGAGTGCGGCCAGTTCGCTGCCGGGTTCGGCCCACATGACGTCCAGGAGCGGCTGGTCGAGGTGGGTGTCGAAGCGTGCCGCGATGTCGGTGAGGAGTTCGGCGAAGCGGGGGTGTGTTTCGGCGAGCGTGCGTCCCATGCCGGGGTGTTGGGCTCCTTGGCCGGTGAAGAGGACGGCGAGTTTGCCGGTCTGTGGGGTTCCGGTGGTGATGCCGGGGTGGGTGTGTCCGGTGGCGAGGGCGCGGGTCTGGCTGAGGAGTTCGTCGCGGGTGTGGGCGTGCAGGACGGCGCGGTGGGTGTGGTGGTGGCGGCGGGCGAGGGCGTCGCCGATGGCGTTCGCGGTGAGTTCGGGGTGAGCGGCGGCATGGTCGGCCAGACGCTCGGCCGAGCGTAGGAGTTCGTCCTCCGTCCGCGCCGACAGGAGCCACGTGGTGCGCTCGGGCTCGGGCCGGTCGGCGGTGTGGCGGGCGGGAGCCGTGGGGGGTTCTTCGATGATGACGTGGGCGTTGGTGCCGCTGATGCCGAAAGAGGAGATGGCGGCGCGGCGGGGAGTGCCGGTGCTGGGCCAGGGCCGCGCTTCGGTGAGGAGGGTGAGGGGGGTGTCGTTCCAGTCGATGTGGGGGGTGGGGTCGTCGGCGTGGAGGGTGGCGGGCAGTTGCCGGTGGTGCAGTGCCTGGACCATTTTGATGATCCCGCCGACGCCGGCGGCGGCCTGGGTGTGTCCGATGTTGCTCTTGAGGCTGCCGAGCCAGAGGGGCCGTTCGGCGGGGCGTTCGGTGCCGTAGGCCTGGTGGAGGGCTTGGACTTCGATGGGGTCGCCGAGGGTGGTGCCGGTGCCGTGGGCTTCGACGATGTCGATGTCGGTGGGGTTGAGTCGGGCGTTGGTGAGGGCTTGTTGGATGACGCGTTGTTGGGCGGGGCCGTTGGGTGCGGTGAGGCCGTTGGAGGCGCCGTCTTGGTTGATGGCGGAGCCGCGGATGATGGCGAGGATGGGGTGGTTGTTGCGTTGGGCGTCGGAGAGGCGTTCGAGGAGGAGGAGTCCTGCTCCTTCGGCCCAGCCGGTGCCGTCGGCGTGGGCGGAGAAGGCTTTGCAGCGGCCGTCGGGGGCGAGGGCGCGTTGGCGGCTGAATTCGATGAAGGTGGAGGGGGTGGCCATGATGGTGGCGCCGCCGGTGAGGACGAGGTCGGTTTCGTGGGTGTGGAGGGCGTGGGTTGCTTGGTGGAGGGCGACCAGTGATGAGGAGCAGGCGGTGTCGATGGTGATGGCGGGGCCTTGGAGGCCGAAGGTGTAGGCGATGCGGCCGGAGGCGATGGAGGGCATGGAGCCGTTGGTGATGTAGCCCTCGTAGCCGGTGGGTGCGGGGTGGAGTCGGGCGCCGTAGTCGTCGTACATGATGCCGGTGTAGACGCCGGTGTTGGTGCCGTTGAGGGTGTGGGGGTTGATGCCGGCGCGTTCGAGGGTTTCGAGGGTGAGTTCGAGGAGGAGGCGTTGTTGGGGGTCGATGGTGAGGGCTTCGCGGGGGCTGATGCCGAAGTGGGCGGGGTCGAAGTGGGCTGCGGTGTGGAGGAAGCCGCCGTGGCGGGTGGTGGAGGTTCCGGTGTGGTCGGGGTCGGGGTGGTAGAGGTGGTCGAGGTTCCAGCCGCGGTCGGTGGGGAAGCCGGTGATGGCGTCGGTGTGGTGGGTGATGAGTTGCCAGAGTTCTTCGGGTGTGGTGATGCCGCCGGGGTAGCGGCAGGCCATGGAGATGATGGCGATGGGGTCGTCTTGGGTGTTGCGGTCGTGCCGGGGTGTGGGTGTGGTGGCGGGTGTGGTGGTGGGGGTGGTCGGCGTTTGGGGTGGGGTGAGGTGGGTGGTGATGTGGGTGGCGAGGGCGTGGGGGGTGGGGTGGTCGAAGATGAGGGTGGAGGGCAGGCGTAGTCCGGTTTCGTGGTTGAGGCGGTTGCGTAGTTCGACGGCGGTGAGGGAGTCGAAGCCGAGTTGTTTGAAGGCTTGGTCGGTGGCGAGGTGTTCGGGTTGGGTGTGCAGGACGGCGGCGCAGACGCGGGTGACGAGGTCGCGGACTGCGGCCGCCCGCTCCACCTCCGACAGACCAGCCGTCTGTTCCTGCCAGGTGGCGCCGGATGTCGTCCCGGAACGGCGTCGGGGAGCGGGGGCCATGCGTCGGAGAAGTGCGGGGAGTTCGTTCCGTTCGGCGAGCGTGGTCAGTGTGGTGCGGTCCCAGCGCACGGGTGCGAGCAGCGGGGTGTCGAGGGCGAGTGCGGCATCGAGGAGGGCGGTGCCCTCGGCGTTCGTCAGGGCGGTCATGCCGGCGGTGGTCCAGCGGGCGGTCTCGCTGCTGCTGAGAGTCGATCCCATTCCCTCGGCCCACAGTCCCCAGGCGAGTGAGGTGGCCGGGAGCCCTCGGGCGTGCCGGTACTCGGCCAGCGCGTCCAGGAAGGTGTTGGCGGCGGCGTAGTTCGCCTGGCCCGAGGAGCCGAGCAGCCCCGTGACCGACGAGTAGAGGACGAAGGCCGCCAACGGCTGGTCCAGGGTCGCCCGGTGGAGGTTCCAGGCCGCGTCGACCTTGGCGGTCAGCACCGGAGTGAGCTGGTCGGGCCGCAGACTGGCGAGCGTCGCGTCGGACACCGTGCCCGCGGAGTGGACGACACCGGTGAGGGGACCGGTGGCCGTGATCTCGTCGATCAGTTCACGTACGGCGTCGAAGTCGCTGACGTCGCAGGCGACCACGCTCGTGGGAGTCCCCGCGGCCGCGAGCTCCTCGGTCAGTTCCCGGGTGCCCGGCGCGTCCGCACCCCGTCGCGACACCAGCACCAGACGGCCCACGTCCGGCCGGGCCGCCAGGTAACGGGCGGTGACGGCGCCCAGCGCCCCCGTCCCGCCGGTGATGAGGATGGTGCCGTGGGTGAAGTCGGTGGTGTGGTGGGTGGGTTGGGGGGTGGTGGGGGTGAGTTGGGGGGTGAGGAGGGTGTTGTTGTGGAGGGTGAATTGGGGGGTGTGGGTGGTGATGGCGTGGGTGAGGTGGTGGGTCTGGGTGGGGGTGAGGTGGGTGTGGGGGAGGTCTCCGTGGGTGATGGTGTGGGGGTTTTCGGTGTGTGCGGTGCGCAGGAGGCCGGTGAGGGCGGTGTGGGGGAGGTGGGTGTGTGGGTGGTGGGGGGTGGTGGCGGTGGTGGTGAGGACGGTGAGGCGGGTGTCGGTGAGGGCGGGTGTGGTGAGCCAGGTCTGGAGGTCGGTCAGGACGGTGGTGGTGATCCGGTGGGTGGCTGCGACGACGTCCGCGTCGTCCCCGCTTCCCCCTTCGTCGGCGGTCGGGACCCGGTAGAGGACTGTGCTGGGAGTGGGGGCGCCGTTGGCGAGGGCGCTGAGCAGCGCGTCGAGGTCGGGGTGATGGGTGGCGATGCCCGGCAGCGGGTTCTCACCGCCGATCTGCACCCAGTCCGACGGCACGTCGCTCGACGGCACCTCTGATACCGCGAGCGAAATCCACTCCACCCCTGGTACCGCTGTTGGTGGTGTGAGGGTGTGGGGGTCTGCGGTGGCGAGGGTGAGGTGGGTGATGGTGAGGGCGGGGGTGCCGTCGGGGGTGTAGGCGTGGAGGGTGTAGGTGTTCGGTTTGGTGGGGTGGGGGGTGGTGTGGATGTGGAGTGTGGTGGGGGGTTGGTGGGTGGGGTGGGTGGTGACGTCGGTGAAGGTGTAGGGGAGGCGGAGGGGGGTGTCGGTGTGGGGTGTGGTGGGGGCGATGAGGGGGTGGAGCGCGGCGTCGAGGAGGGCGGGGTGGATGTGGTGGCCGTCTGGGTTGGTGTGGGTGGTGGGGAGGGTGACGTGGCTCCAGCCGGTGGTGGGCCAGTGGGCGGTGAGGCCTTGGAAGGTGGGGCCGTAGTGGTAGCCGTGGTCGGTGAGGGTGGGGTAGAAGGCGGTGAGGTCGGCGGGTTGGCCGAGGTGTTCGGTGGGTGGGGGTGTGTGGGGCGTGGGGGTGGTTGTGGGTGTGGGGGGTGTGGTGGTGAGGGTGCCGGTGGCGCGGAGGGCCCAGGCCTGATCGGTGGGGCTGGAAGTGATGTCGGAGGTGCGGGTGTGGATGGTGAGGTGGCGTTGGTCGTCGGTGGGGGTGTCGATGGTGAGTTGGAGTTGGGCGGGGAGGGTGATGGGTGAGTGGAGGGTGAGTTCGCTGAGGTGGGGGTGGCCGAGTTGGTCGCCTGCGTGGAGTGCGATGTCGAGGAGTGCGGTGCCGGGCAGGAGGGTGGTGCCGGCGATGGTGTGGTCGGCGAGCCAGGGGTGGGCGTGGGTGGTGAGGGTGGTGGTGAAGAGGTGGGTGCCGTCGGGTTGTTCGCTGGCTGCGGCGAGGAGCGGGTGGTCGGCCGGGCCGAGGCCGATCTGTGTGGCGTCGGTGCGAGGTTGCGCGGCGAGCCAGTAGTGGGTGCGGGTGAAGGGGTAGGTGGGCAGGAGGGCGGGGGGTGTGTCGGTGGTGGACCAGGTGAGGCCGTGGGGGGTGGTGGTGTGGAGGGCGGCGAGGGCCTCGGCGAAGACCTGGCTCTGGTCGGTGCGGGGGTTCTGCGTGGGGATGCAGACGGTGGCGTCGGCGCTGTCGTTGGTGTCGAGGGTGGTTCGGGTGAGGTGGGTGAGGGTGGTGTCGGGTCCGATTTCGAGGTAGGTGGTGACGCCCAGGTGGGTGAGGGTGGTGATGCCGTGGTGGTAGTGGACGGCGGTGCGGGCTTGGGTGGCCCAGTGGGCGGGGTCGGTGAGTTGTCCGGTGGCGGCGACCTGCCCCGTGGTGTTGGTGATGACGGGGATCGTGGGTGTGTGGTGGGTCAGCTGGCGGGCGGCTTCGGTGAGACGGGGCAGCAGCGGGTCGAGGTGGCGTGAGTGGAAGGCCCCGGACACGGTCAGGGTGCGGTGAGAGATCCCGGCCGCATCCAGATCCTCGGCCAGTGCGGTGAGTGCGTCGTGGGTGCCGGCGAGGGTGGTGTGGTGGGGGGAGTTGTGTCCGGCGACGTCGATCTCGGCATGGCGGCCGAGGATGTGGTGGAGCTGCTCGACCCCTACGTTGGCGCTGATCATGGTGGTGTGGGTGGGGAGTTGTTGCATGAGGTGGGCGCGGGTGGCGACGAGGGTGACGGCGTCGTCGAGGGTGAGGACGCCGGCGGCGTGGGCGGCGGTGAGTTCGCCGATGGAGTGGCCCATGAGGTAGTCGGGGGTCAGGCCGTGTTCGGTGAGGTAGGTGAACAGTGCGGTCTCGAACGCGAACAGTGCGGGCTGCGTGTAGTGGGTGTGGTCGAGGAGTGCGGCCAGTTCACTGCCGGGTTCGGCCCACATGACGTCCAACAGTGGTTGGTCGAGGTGGGTGTCGAAGCGTGCCGCGATGTCGGTGAGGAGGTGAGCGAACCGCGGATGTGCCTCGGCGAGGGTGCGTCCCATGCCCGCGTACTGCGAGCCCTGGCCGGTGAACAGCACCGCCACCTTGCCGGTCTGGGGCGTGCCCGTGGTGAGGCCGGGGTGGGTGTGTCCGGCGGCCAGGGCGCGGGTCTGGATGAGGAAGTCCTCGCGGGTGTGGGCGTGCAGGACGGCGCGGTGGGTGTGGTGGTGGCGGCGGGCGAGGGCGTCGCCGATGGCGCGCGCGGTGAGTTCGGGGTGAGCGGCGGCATGGTCGGCCAGACGCTCGGCCGCACGCGCCAGCTCCTCTTCCGTCCGCCCCGACAGCACCCAGGCCACACGCTCGGCATCGGGATCGTCGGTGACGATCGTCGGCTTCTCGCTCCGGGCCGGGGGTTCTTCGATGATGACGTGGGCGTTGGTGCCGCTGATGCCGAAGGAGGAGACTGCGGCGCGGCGCGGGGCACCGGTGCTGGGCCAGGGGCGCGCCTCTGTGAGCAGGCTGATGGCTCCCGTCGTCCAGTCGATGTGGGGGGTGGGGTCGTCGGCGTGGAGGGTGGCGGGCAGTTGCTGGTGGTGCAGTGCCTGGACCATTTTGATGATCCCGCCGACGCCGGCGGCGGCCTGGGTGTGTCCGATGTTTGATTTCAGGGAGCCCAGGTAGAGGGGTCGGTCGGCATCGCGTTGCGATCCGTAGGCGGCCATGAGGGCTTGGACTTCGATGGGGTCGCCGAGGGTGGTGCCGGTGCCGTGGGCTTCGACGATGTCGATGTCGGTGGGGTTGAGTCGGGCGTTGGTGAGGGCTTGTTGGATGACGCGTTGTTGGGCGGGGCCGTTGGGTGCGGTGAGGCCGTTGGAGGCGCCGTCTTGGTTGATGGCGGAGCCGCGGATGATGGCGAGGATGGGGTGGTTGTTGCGTTGGGCGTCGGAGAGGCGTTCGAGGAGGAGGAGTCCTGCTCCTTCGGCCCAGCCGGTGCCGTCGGCGTGGGCGGAGAAGGCTTTGCAGCGGCCGTCGGGGGCGAGGGCGCGTTGGCGGCTGAATTCGATGAAGGTGGAGGGGGTGGCCATGATGGTGGCGCCGCCGGTGAGGACGAGGTCGGTTTCGTGGGTGTGGAGGGCGTGGGTTGCTTGGTGGAGGGCGACCAGTGATGAGGAGCAGGCGGTGTCGATGGTGATGGCGGGGCCTTGGAGGCCGAAGGTGTAGGCGATGCGGCCGGAGGCGATGGAGGGCATGGAGCCGTTGGTGATGTAGCCCTCGTAGCCGGTGGGTGCGGGGTGGAGTCGGGCGCCGTAGTCGTCGTACATGATGCCGGTGTAGACGCCGGTGTTGGTGCCGTTGAGGGTGTGGGGGTTGATGCCGGCGCGTTCGAGGGTTTCGAGGGTGAGTTCGAGGAGGAGGCGTTGTTGGGGGTCGATGGTGAGGGCTTCGCGGGGGCTGATGCCGAAGTGGGCGGGGTCGAAGTGGGCTGCGGTGTGGAGGAAGCCGCCGTGGCGGGTGGTGGAGGTTCCGGTGTGGTCGGGGTCGGGGTGGTAGAGGTGGTCGAGGTTCCAGCCGCGGTCGGTGGGGAAGCCGGTGATGGCGTCGGTGTGGTGGGTGATGAGTTGCCAGAGTTCTTCGGGTGTGGTGATGCCGCCGGGGTAGCGGCAGGCCATGGAGATGATGGCGATGGGGTCGTCTTGGGTGTCGCGGTCAGGCCGGGGTGTGGGTGTGGTGGCGGGTGTGGTGGTGGGGGTGGTCGGCGTTTGGGGTGGGGTGAGGTGGGTGGTGATGTGGGTGGCGAGGGCGTGGGGGGTGGGGTGGTCGAAGATGAGGGTGGAGGGCAGGCGTAGTCCGGTTTCGTGGTTGAGGCGGTTGCGTAGTTCGACGGCGGTGAGGGAGTCGAAGCCGAGTTGTTTGAAGGCCTGGTCGGTGGCGAGGTGTTCGGGTTGGGTGTGCAGGACGGCGGCGCAGACGCGGGTGACGAGGTCGCGGACTGCGGCCGCCCGCTCCACCTCCGACAGACCAGCCATCTCCTGTTGCCACCCGGACGCCGTGCTGCCGGCACCGGTGCCGACGCGGGTCTTGACCGTCGGACGTCGTCGACGTGTGACCGCCAGACGCTCAAGGAGCGGCGGGAGTTCGTCCCGTTCGGCGAGTGCGGTGAGCGTGGTGCGGTCCCAGCGGACAGGCGCAAGGAGCGGGGCGTCCAGGCCGAGGGCGGCGTCCAGCAGCGCCGCACTGGCCGCGTCGGTGAGGGGGGTCATGCCGGCGGTGGTCCAGCGGGCGGTCTCGCTGCTGCTGAGGGTCGATCCCATTCCCTCGGCCCACAGTCCCCAGGCGAGTGAGGTGGCCGGGAGCCCTCGGGCGTGCCGGTACTCGGCCAGCGCGTCCAGGAAGGTGTTGGCGGCGGCGTAGTTCGCCTGACCGGCCCAGCCCAGCAGTCCGGCGACGGAGGAGTAGAGGACGAAGTGGGTGAGGGGGTGGTGGCGGGTGAGGTCGTGGAGGTGCCAGGCGGCGTCGGCTTTGGCGCGCAGGACGGGGTGGGTGCGGTCGGGGGTGAGGTCGGTGAGGAGGGCGTCGTCGAGGGTGCCGGCGAGGTGGAAGACGGCGGTGAGGGGGTGGTGGGGGTCGATGCCGTCGAGCAGGTCGGCGGTGGCGTCGCGGTCGGCGAGGTCGGCTGAGGTGATGCGGACGGTGGCGCCGAGGGCCTGGAGGTCGGCGGTGAGGCGGTCGGCGCCGTCGGCGGCGGGGCCGCGGCGGCTGGCCAGGAGCAGGTGGCGTGCGCCGTGCCGGGTGACGAGGTGGCGGGCGAGCATCGCGCCCAGACCGCCGGTCCCGCCGGTGACGAGGACGGTGCCGTGGGTGAAGTCGGTGGTGTGGTGGGTGGGTTGGGGGGTGGTGGGGGTGAGTTGGGGGGTGAGGAGGGTGTTGTTGTGGAGGGTGAATTGGGGGGTGTGGGTGGTGATGGCGTGGGTGAGGTGGTGGGTCTGGGTGGGGGTGAGGGGGGTGTGGGGGAGGTCTCCGTGGGTGATGGTGTGGGGGTTTTCGGTGTGTGCGGTGCGCAGGAGGCCGGTGAGGGCGGTGTGGGGGAGGTGGGTGTGTGGGTGGTGGGGGGTGGTGGCGGTGGTGGTGAGGACGGTGAGGCGGGTGTCGGTGAGGGCGGGTGTGGTGAGCCAGGTCTGGAGGTCGGTCAGCACGGTGGTGGTGATCCGGTGGAGGGCTCCGATGACGTCCGCGTCGCCCTCATGGTCGTCCATGTCTGCGGTCGGCACTCGGTAGAGGGCCACGGCCGGAACGGGCGCGCCGTCCGCCAGGGCGTCGAGGAGTGCGCCGAGATCCGCATAGTGGGCGCTGACCCGCAGCAGTCGTTCGGCACCGCCGATCTGCACCCAGTCCGAGTGCACGCCGACGGCGTCGCTGTCCCCCTCTTCCTCCGCGGGAACGACGGGCGTGCCCGTGTCGACCGGCAGCCATTCCATTGACGACACCGCTATTGGTGGTGTGAGGGTGTGGGGGTCTGCGGTGGCGAGGGTGAGGTGGGTGATGGTGAGGGCGGGGGTGCCGTCGGGGGTGTAGGCGTGGAGGGTGTAGGTGTTCGGTTTGGTGGGGTGGGGGGTGGTGTGGATGTGGAGTGTGGTGGGGGGTTGGTGGGTGGGGTGGGTGGTGACGTCGGTGAAGGTGTAGGGGAGGCGGAGGGGGGTGTCGGTGTGGGGTGTGGTGGGGGCGATGAGGGGGTGGAGCGCGGCGTCGAGGAGGGCGGGGTGGATGTGGTGGCCGTCTGGGCTGGTGTGGGTGGTGGGGAGGGTGACGTGGCTCCAGCCGGTGGTGGGCCAGTGGGCGGTGAGGCCTTGGAAGGTGGGGCCGTAGTGGTAGCCGTGGTCGGTGAGGGTGGGGTAGAAGGCGGTGAGGTCGGCGGGTTGGCCGAGGTGTTCGGTGGGTGGGGGTGTGTGGGGCGTGGGGGTGGTTGTGGGTGTGGGGGGTGTGGTGGTGAGGGTGCCGGTGGCGCGGAGGGCCCAGGCCTGATCGGTGGGGCTGGAAGTGATGTCGGAGGTGCGGGTGTGGATGGTGAGGTGGCGTTGGTCGTCGGTGGGGGTGTCGATGGTGAGTTGGAGTTGGGCGGGGAGGGTGATGGGTGAGTGGAGGGTGAGTTCGCTGAGGTGGGGGTGGCCGAGTTGGTCGCCTGCGTGGAGTGCGATGTCGAGGAGTGCGGTGCCGGGCAGGAGGGTGGTGCCGGCGATGGTGTGGTCGGCGAGCCAGGGGTGGGTGTGGGTGGTGAGGGTGGTGGTGAAGAGGTGGGTGCCGTCGGGGAGTTCGGTGGCGGTGGCGAGGAGTGGGTGTTCGGCGGAGTCGAGGCCGATCTGTGTGGCGTCGGTGCGAAGTTGCGCGGCAAGCCAGTAGTGGGTGCGGGTGAAGGGGTAGGTCGGGAGGAGGGCGGGGGGTGTGTCGGTGGTGGGCCAGGTGAGGCCGTGGGGGGTGGTGGTGTGGAGGGCGGCGAGGGCCTCGGCGAAGACCTGGCTCTGGTCGGTGCGGGGGTTCTGCGTGGGGATGCAGACGGTGGCGTCGGTGCTGTCGTTGGTGTCGAGGGTGGTTCGGGTGAGGTGGGTGAGGGTGGTGTCGGGTCCGATTTCGAGGTAGGTGGTGACGCCCAAGTGGGTGAGGGTGGTGATGCCTTGGTGGTAGTGGACGGCGGTGCGGGCTTGGGTGGCCCAGTGGGCGGGGTCGGTGAGTTGTCCGGTGGCGGCGGCCTGCCCCGTGGTGTTGGTGATGACGGGGATCGTGGGTGTGTGGTGGGTCAGCTGTTGGGCGGCTTCGGTGAGGTGGGGGAGGAGTGGGTCGAGGTGGCGTGAGTGGAAGGCGCCGGACACGGTCAGGGTGCGGTGGGTGATGCCGGCGGCGTCCAGGTCTTCGGTGAGTGCGGTGAGTGCGTCGCGGGTGCCGGCGAGGGTGGTGTGGCGCGGCGAGTTGTGTCCGGCGACGTCGATGTCGGGGTGGCGGCCGAGGATGTCGTGGAGCTGCTCGATCCCTGCGCCTGCGCTGATCATGGTGGTGTGGGTGGGGAGTTGTTGCATGAGGTGGGCGCGGGTGGCGACGAGGGTGACGGCGTCGTCGAGGGTGAGGACGCCCGCAACGTGGGCGGCGGTGAGTTCGCCGATGGAGTGGCCCATGAGGTAGTCGGGGGTCAGGCCGTGTTCGGTGAGGTAGGTGAACAGTGCGGTCTCGAACGCGAACAGTGCAGGCTGCGTGTAGTGGGTGTGGTCGAGGAGTGCGGCCAGTTCACTGCCGGGTTCGGCCCACATGACGTCCAACAGTGGTTGGTCGAGGTGGGTGTCGAAGCGTGCCGCGATGTCGGTGAGGAGGTGAGCGAACCGCGGATGTGCCTCGGCGAGGGTGCGTCCCATGCCCGCGTACTGCGAGCCCTGGCCGGTGAACAGCACCGCCACCTTGCCGGTCTGGGGCGTGCCCGTGGTGAGGCCGGGGTGGGTGTGCCCGGCGGCCAGGGCGCGGGTCTGGATGAGGAAGTCCTCGCGGGTGTGGGCGTGCAGGACGGCGCGGTGGGTGTGGTGGTGGCGGCGGGCGAGGGCGTCGCCGATGGCGCGCGCGGTGAGTTCGGGGTGAGCGGCGGCATGGTCGGCCAGACGCTCGGCCGCACGCGCCAGCTCCTCTTCCGTCCGCCCCGACAGCACCCAGGTGATCGGCACCGGAGAACGTCCGATGAGAGCGAGAGCGCCGACGAAGGCGTCGTTCTGGTCGGTGCGAGGGTTCTGCGTGGGGATGCAGGTGACGGAGTCGGTGTGGTCAGCGTCGTCGGTGCGGGTGTCGAGGGTGGTTCGGGTGAGGTGGGTGAGGGTGGTGTCGGGTCCGATTTCGAGGTAGGTGGTGACGCCCAACTCGGCCAGGGTGGTGATGCCTTGGTGGTAGTGGACGGCGGTGCGGGCTTGGGTGGCCCAGTGGGCGGGGTCGGTGAGTTGTCCGGTGGCGGCGACCTGCCCCGTGGTGTTGGTGATGACGGGGATGGTCGGTGTGTGGTGGGTGAGGTGTTGGGCGGCTTCGGTGAGGTGGGGGAGGAGTGGGTCGAGGTGGCGTGAGTGGAAGGCGCCGGACACGGTCAGGGTGCGGTGGGTGATGCCGGCGGCGTCCAGGTCTTCGGTGAGTGCGGTGAGTGCGTCGCGGGTGCCGGCGAGGGTGGTGTGGTGGGGGGAGTTGTGTCCGGCGACGTCGATGTCGGGGTGGCGGTCGAGGATGTGGTGGAGCTGCTCGATTCCTGCGCCTGCGCTGATCATGGTGGTGTGGGTGGGGAGTTGTTGCATGAGGTGGGCGCGGGTGGCGACGAGGGTGACGGCGTCGTCGAGGGTGAGGACGCCGGCGGCGTGGGCGGCGGTGAGTTCGCCGATGGAGTGGCCCATGAGGTAGTCGGGGGTCAGGCCGTGTTCGGTGAGGTAGGCGAACAGTGCGGCCTCGAACGCGAACAGTGCGGGCTGCGTGTACTGGGTGTGGTCGAGGAGTGCGGCGAGGTCGCTGCCGGGTTCGGCCCACATGACGTCCAACAGTGGTTCGTCGAGGTGGGTGTCGAAGCGTGCCGCGATGTCGGTGAGGAGTTCGGCGAACCGAGGATGTGCCTCGGCGAGGGTGCGTCCCATGCCCGCGTACTGCGAGCCCTGGCCGGTGAACAGCACCGCCAACTTGCCGCTCCGGGCCGGGGGTTCCTCGATGATGACGTGGGCGTTGGTGCCGCTGATGCCGAAGGAGGAGACGGCGGCGCGGCGGGCGTCCTCGCCGCGAGGCCAAGGCCGCGCTTCGGTGAGGAGGGTGAGGGGGGTGCCGTCCCAGTCGATGTGGGGCGTGGGGTCGTCCGCGTGGAGGGTGGCGGGCAGTTGCCGGTGGTGCAGTGCCTGGACCATTTTGATGATCCCGCCGACGCCGGCGGCGGCCTGGGTGTGTCCGATGTTGCTCTTGAGGCTGCCGAGCCAGAGGGGCCGTTCGGCGGGGCGCTCGGTGCCGTAGGCCTGGTGGAGAGCCTGGACTTCGATGGGGTCGCCGAGGGTGGTGCCGGTGCCGTGGGCTTCGATGGCGTCGACGTCGGCGGGGGTGAGTCGGGCGGCGGCCAGTGCCTGCCTGATGACGCGTTGCTGGGCGGGGCCGTTGGGTGCGGTGAGGCCGTTGGAGGCCCCGTCCTGATTGACGGCGGAGCCGCGGACGACGGCCAGAACCGGGTGGTTGTTGCGTTGGGCGTCGGAGAGGCGTTCGAGGAGGAGGAGTCCGGCTCCTTCGGCCCAGCCGGTGCCGTCGGCGTGGGCGGAGAAGGCCTTGCAGCGGCCGTCGGCGGAAAGGCCTTGCTGGCGGCTGAACTCCACGAACATGCCGGGCGACGACATGACGGTGACACCGCCTGCCAGGACCATGCCGCACTCGCCCGAACGCAGAGCCTGAACCGCCTGGTGCAGGGCGACCAGGGACGAGGAGCAGGCCGTGTCGACCGTCACCGCCGGCCCTGACAGACCGAACGTGTAGGCCATGCGCCCCGATATGACGCTCGGGGTGACGCCCGTCAGGAGATGCCCGGCCGTGTCCGAGGAGGCGTCCGCGAGCCGCGGCCCGTAGTCGAGACCGGTGGCTCCCACGAACACGCCGGTGTCGCTGCCCTGGAGGGCCGCCGGGGCGATGCCCGCGCGCTCGAACGCCTCGACGGCCAACTCCAGCATCACCCGCTGCTGGGGGTCCATCGACAGGGCCTCGCGGGGGCTGATGCCGAAGTGGGCGGGGTCGAACTCGGCCGCGGAGTGCAGGAAGCCGCCGTGACGGGTGGTCGAGGTGCCGGTGTGTTCGAAGTCGGGATGGTAGAGCCGGTCGAGGTCCCAGCCGCGATCCGTCGGGAAGTCGCCGATGGCGTCCGTGCCGTCCGCGACCAGCCGCCACAGTTCGTCGGGCGAGGTGACGCCGCCGGGGTAACGGCAGGCCATCGACACCACCACGACCGGATCGTCCTCAAGGGCGGAGGGGACGGATCCCGCCTTGCGAACTTCGGCATGGTCCCGGGCCCGGGCCGCCGACGGCGAGGATCCGCTGCGCCTCTCGGCCAGGTGCCGGGCGAGTGCGTTCGGTGTGGGATGGTCGAAGAGCACGGTGCTGGGCAGCACGATGCCGGTCTCGGCCTGTACGGCGTCGCGCAGCTCCACCGCTCCGGTCGAGTCGAGTCCGAGGTCCCGGAAGGTGAGGTCCGGCCCGACGTCCGTGGCGGCGGGGTGGCCGAGGACGTCCGCCGCGGCGCGACGTACGACCTCCAGCAGCTCGCCGGGTCCTACAGCTACGCGCGCCCCGGCCCCCTCCACGCCCGGCCGGCTTTCGACGCCCGCGCCTGCGCCTGTGCCCGTGCCTCCGCCCCCGGCCACCGGCCCGGTCTCCATCGTGCCGCCGCCTTGGCCCCCGGAGGCGGTCTCCACGGTGTCCGGGGTGCCCACGTCGCCCAGGGTGCCCATGTCGCCTGCGTCCTCCGCGCGGGTGGGCGTGCCCTTTGGAACCACCTCCCCGTCGGGCTCCGGCCAGTAGCGGGCCCGGTCGAACACATACCCCGGAAGCGTCACTCGGGCCGGACTGATACCCGCGAACACCGTCGCCCAGCTGACGGCTTCGCCCGACTCGTAGCGGTCGACCAGTCGGCGTACGTCCGGGGGAACCGGCGGGTGGGCCGTTCGCAGGCCCCGCGCCAGAGCGTCCAGGCCAGCATTCAGCGACTCACGGTCGGCGGCGAGGACGACGGCGCGGTGTGCGAAGTCCTCGCGCGTGGTCGCCAGCGAGAAGGCCACGTCCACCAGGTCGAGTTCTTCGGCCTCCAGACCCGGTTCCAGTGCTGCGTGCAGACGTTCGGCCTGGGCGCGCAGCGCGGTCTCCGTACGCGCCGACAGCGGGAAGGGAAGCGCCGACGCGAGTGTCCTGGGCGTAGGCGCAGGCGCAGGCGCGAGCGTGGACGGCAGTGGTACGGCGGTGGACGCCTGCGCACGGGAGGCCGAGGCCGGGGCCTCGCTCACCACCAGGTGGCAGTTGGTGCCGCCCATGCCGAACGAGCTCACGCCGGCGACGAGCGGGCCGTCCGGATCCGGCCAGGACGTGAAGGAGCGCTGCACGCGCAGGCCGAGGGCCTCCAGGTCGATGGCCGGGTTCGGCGTGTCGAAGTTCAGGCTGGCCGGAAGGCGCCGGTGGCGGATGCTCAGCACGGTCTTGATGAGCCCGGCGATCCCGGACGCGGCCTCCAGGTGGCCGATGTTGGTCTTGACCGAGCCGACGTGCAGGGGCGTTTCGCGGATGCCCGCCCCGAAGGCAGCGCCCAGCGCGGCCGCCTCGACGGGGTCGCCGACCCGGGTGCCCGTGCCGTGGAGTTCGACGTACTGCACCTCGGTCGCGGAGACGGCGGCGCAGGCGTGGGCGCGCCGCAGCACGGCGGCCTGCGCGTCAGGACTGGGGACCGTCAGGCCCTCCGTCGCGCCGTCGTTGTTGACCGCGCCGCCGCGGATCACGGCGTGGACGCGGTCGCCGTCGGCCATCGCGTCGGCGAGGCGCTTGAGCAGGACGACACCGCCGCCCTCACCCCGGACGAACCCGTTGGCACGCGCGTCGAAGGTGTAGCACCGTCCGTCCGGAGACAGCCCGCCGAAGCTCTCGACGACGGTGGTGGCGGCCGGGTCGAGCAGCAGGTTCACACCGCCCGCGAGGGCCAGCCCGGCCGCGCCGGCGCGCAGGCTGTCGCAGGCCAGCTGGACCGCCACGAGGGACGAGGCCTGAGCCGCGTCGACGACCATGCTCGGGCCCTGTAGACCGAGGGCGTACGAGACGCGGTTGGCGATGAGGCCCCGCCGGGTGCCGGCGAGGGTGTGCCGGGTGACGGAGCCGGGGGCGACACGGTGCATGACGGCGCCGAAGTCGTCGGCGAACGAGCCGACGAAGACCCCGGTCGCGGTGTCCCGCAGGTCGGTCGGACGGATGGCCGCGTCCTCGAGGACCTGCCAGCTGAGTTCGAGGACGAGCCGCTGCTGGGGGTCCATCGTGACGGCTTCTCGGGGGGATATGCCGAAGAAGGCCGGGTCGAAGGTGTCGATGGATTCCAGGAAGCCGCCGTGACGCGACGGGCCGTCCTCGGCCGGCGGCGTGATTCCGGCCAGCTCGGCACGGCCGGTCGGCAGCGTGGCGACGGCGTCGGCGCCGGTGCGGAGGAGCCTCCAGAAGGAGGCCAGGTCGGGAGCGCCCGGGAAGCGGCACGCCATGCCGATGATGGCGATGTCGACCGGTGCGGACTGCGTGGCGTAGGTGTGCTGTGGCTCCATGGCGCCTGGGCGGCCTTCCTGCGCGGAATCCGGCCGGCTGGACCTGGCGCCTGCGGATCACGGCGCTCTCGGACTGCCCTGCCCGATGGACGAGTGTCGTGCCGAGTTCAGGGCCGATCCTGGCCGATGGCCTGCCGGGTCACCACCCGTAGGCACCCCTAGGCCCACGGCCCCGAGCCTGAGGCCTGAGGCTTGAGGTCCGGGGCCTGAGTTCCGGGCCTGAGGCTGAGGTCCGCCAGGCGATGCCGGGCCGGCGGGCGGGGACGTGCGCGCGGGCGGTCGTTCGCGCGCACGGTCTTTCGCGCGGTGACGGCCGTGCAGGCGGAAGCTCGTCGCGCATGACGGCCCTGCGCACGTGGGCTCCGTCGCGCATGACGGCCCTGCGCACGGGGGCTCCGTCGCGCATGACAGCCGTGTGCGCGGGGGCTCCGTCGCACGATGACGGCCGTGCGCGCGGAAGCTCCGCCGCAAACGACGGCGGGCGGGCGCGCGGAGGCTCCTCGGCGTGGTGCCGACCGTGCTCGCGGGAGGCTCGTTCGCGCGGTACCCCTGCCGCGCGCGCGTGTCCGCCGTGCGCTCACCGCCCCCTCGTACAGGGGAACGCACCGCGGGCACGGACCGGACGAGTTCACCGGGCCGGACCGGCTCGGCGGACCGTCGGGTCCGTGACCGTGGTGCGACGCGCGTAGCGCTGGTTCAGGCTGCCGTGGCCCGCAGTTTGACGGGCAGGTCCTCACGGCTTCGGACCTTCATCTTCTTGTACACGCGGGTCAGATGCTGCTCGACGGTGCTCACGGTCACGAACAGCTCCTGGGCGATCTCCCGGTTGGTGAGACCGCGTGCGGCCAGCGTGGCGACGCGCTGCTCCGACTTGCTCAGTTTGTCGAAGTCGTGCTCGATCTTCACCGGCCATTCGGCGGTCGGCTCCAGCGCCGGGGCGGCCACCATCAGGGCCTCGGGCACCGTGTCGGCGTTGCACACCTTCGCCATCCGGCGTGCCCGCAGACCGGCGGTGCGGGCCTTGTCCTTGTCGCCGATGGCCCGGTGCGCCGAGCTGAGATCGGCGAGGCAGCGCACCAACTCGTAGCGGTCGCCGCCGGCCTGGAGGAGTTGCATGGACTTGTCGAGGATCGTCAGACGTTCCTTGAAGTCGCGGGTGGCGGCCAGTGCGCGCAGCGCCATGCCGCGGGAGCGCGTGCTGCCGAATCCGCGCATGGCCAGCTGCGCCTCGAGGAGGCCGGCCGCCTTCTCCTTCTGGTCCAGCGACAGCCAGGCCTCGGCCGCGCCGACCCGCCACGGCACGAGCACGGGTGTGTCCATGTCCCACTGCTGCGCCTGCTTGCCGCAGGTCAGGAAGTCGGCGAGGGCCGCGTACGGGCGACCGCCCGCCAGGTGGTGCCGGCCGCGGGCGTAGAGGTAGTGCAGCCCGGAACGAGTCTGGAAGAGCGCGGGCGCGGCCGCGGTCGCGAAGCACTGCGCGGCCATGTCGTGGTTGCCGATCGACGTGTGCGCCTCGGCGAGGGTGGCCAGCGCCAGCCAGCCGTGGGTGTCCAGGGACCGGTTCCTCGCGGGGGCCAGTGCCGCCGTGCTGTGCTCGACCGCGACGTCGAGTTCGCCGCGGCGCAGCGCGATCATGGCGAGCAGACCCCGCAGTACGGCGGTCCAGCCGGGGAGTTCGCTCTCCGCCGCGCTCGTGAGAAAACGATTCGCTGTCCGCTGGGCGGAGTCCAGCGACGAGGAGTAGATGAGCGTGAGTACGGCGGGCACGACGCAGGCCCGGACGGACGCGTCGAACAGGCTCCCCGTCTGCAGCGACTGCTCGGCCTGGGCCGCGATGTAGGCGTCGCCGTTGCCGGTCAGCACGGAGAGCAGGGACTGGTGGGCCTGGAGCCTGGCGCGGACGGCGGGCGACGCGTCGGCGGTGAGGGCCGCGGCCGCCGGCCGTGACCTGGCGGCCGCCGAGGCGCCGGCAGGGCGCTGCACCCCGGGGAAGCTGGACGCGATCTGCAGTTCGGTCACCTGCATCTCGACGCAGATGTCGGGCCGGTCGACGTCGGCACGCCGCACGATGCTGTCGATGACCTCGACGGCGTCGTGCACCTGGGCGTTCCAGAGCATGGCCTGGGCGACCGGGAGGGCGGTGTCCGGGGCCATCAGGCCGGTGAGGATCGAGGTCTTGAGCGACTGGTAGCGCGCGAGCGCCCCGCCGAGCTCGACCATCGCGCAGATCTCCGCCAGTTGGGCCTTGATCTCGTACCGCGTCCTGTCGTCGGTGCAGGAGGCGTCGGCCAGCTTCAGACAGCGGATGCCGAGGTCCATCTGACCGGCGGCGAGCGCGTGGCGTGCCGCGTCGCGCAGCACGGGCAGACCCCAGGTGTCCTTGACGGGGCCGGCCGCGAGGAGATGGAAGGCGATCGCCTCGGGTGGCGCGCCGTGGGCGTGCAGCAGCCGGGCGGCACGGTGGTGCATCTCGATCACGGTGGCGCTCGGGATGGTGCTCAGCACGATCTCCCGGACCCGCTTGTGCCGGAACGCGCCCCCGACCAGCAGCCCGCTGGCCTGGAGCCGGCGCAGCGCGGTGCGTATCAGGCCGAGGGGCGCCTCGCACAACTCGCTCAGCTGGTATTCGTCGCAATTCTCCCCGAGGAGCGCGACTCCCTGCGCGACAAGGCGGGCCAGAGCGCCCATACGGTGCAGGCAAACCTGAACGGCCCTCTGGAAGGCGTCACCCGCGAACGGGCCGCAATCGGAACCCGGAAGTTCGTTATCTTTTACGGCGGCCTTTACCTGGCTGTCCTCCACGAGCGCGGATACCAGCAAGGGATTTCCACCGCTGAGTGCGTGGTAGTGACTCGCCATTTCCACCGCGATCGGATCCGGGTTCCTCGCGGCGATCATCCGGGCCACCGCGTCAGAATTCAGGAGTGCCAGGGAAACGCTGCAGACGTGGGTCTCGTAGAGCATCTCCTGGAGAATGGGAGAGGTGGCCTCCACGGTCGCGTCCCATGAGACGAATACCGAGAGGGGGAGGGCGAGCGGCGCGAAGCGCGCCGTGAGGAGGCGCAGGCAGCGGATGGAGAGCGGGTCGGCGTGGTGGATGTCGTCGACGACCAGGACGACGGGACCGGGCTTCGTGAGGGCGGCGACGGCGGACTGCGCCAGCTGCGCGACGAACGACCAGACCGAGGTGTGGCCCGAAGTACCATGCCCGTTCAGAGGGGTTTCGGGGTTTGTCTGCGCTAAGAGTTGCTGTACGACGGAGAAGGGCTCGTTGCGCTCCTCCGGCAGCGCGCAGGTGCTGAACACCGTTGCGCCTGCGGCGCGACTTCGGTCGGCCAGGGCCCGCAGCAGGGTGCTCTTGCCGACACCGGTGGGCCCGTTCACCACGGCCAGGGTGCCCACACCTTTGGCGACCCGTTCCAGCAGGAGATCGATCTCTGTTCTCGCATTGCTGTGACCCAACAGGTTTATCACGAAACCTCGCTTTCACGTAGTGGCGCGGACCCTTGACGAAGGGGGTCCGGCGCACACTCGGCCTGCCGCTCACGTTTTCCCAGATACCGCGGGATTTGCCAGTGGATCTACCGCGTGACTACCGCGTATCCTGTACGCAGCTACATAGCGTGGTCAACAACTTTCTCGAACGTTTGCCCAATCTTGGGGCCTGGGGCCGACGCGAAACCGTCCTCGGGGGACGGATGGAGGGCGCGAGGGAGCGCAAGGTGGCCTGCGGCGACGGCAGTACGTGGCCCTTGCATCGCATGCGATGGACAAGGCGACTCGTAATCGAATCCGCGACGGCTCCGTGTCCATTCACTGGACAGACCCGCGCTCCGGCCTCCGAAGCTCCGTCAGCTCCTGGCGGGACCCCGGCCGAGCGCGCCGGGGGTTCGGTCGCCGGGCAGGGGGTCGCGAGAGGCCGCCCGGGACTTCTCATTTCGCAACGCGCGGGCGATGGCGCGCGCCTCGATCCCCGCCTGGCGGAGGACTCCCGTGAGGGGATTGGTGTATCCGGTGAAGTAGAGGCGCGAGGCCGCGGAATGCCTCTGCTCCCCCACGGCGGGGGGCTGCCCGGCCTCGTCGAGCACGCCCAGGGAGCCGACCAGGTCGCGCAGGTCGGACCGGTACCCGGTGGCGGCGATGACCGTGTCGGGGCGCAGCCGGGTGCCGTCGGCCAGGACGACGTCGGGGCCGTCGAACGCCTCGACGGCCGCTACCGGCTCGACCCGGCCGGACCGGACGGCGTCCACGAAGCCGTGGTCGAGCACCGGGTTGACCCCTTCGCGGGCGTTGCGCGTGTACAGGCCGGTGCGGGGGCGGGGCAGTCCACGGGAGGTCAGGTCGGGCACCGCGAGGCGCTGCGTGAGCAGGGAGGTGCGGTCGCGCCATGCGAGGGGGAGAGCGTCCGTCAGTCTGCCGACCGCGGCCCATCGGGCGCTGGAGCGGGGCAGGATGTTGGGCGGGGTACGGACCGCGATCCGTACCCGCGCGGCTCCGGCCCCGGCAAGGACGCTCGCGATCTCCGTGCCGCTGTTGCCGGTGCCGACCACCAGGACGTCCCGCCCGCGGTAGGGAGCCGCAGAGCGGTAGTGGGCCGAGTGCAGCAGAGTACCGGTGAACGTCGAACGCCCCGGCCAGTGGGGGAGGTTCGGGGTGTGGCAGCGGCCGGTGGCCACCACGACCGCACCAGCAGGCACCGGGCCGTCGGGGGTGCGGAGCAGCCATCGTGCCCCCGAGCCCGGCCCGCCCCGTTCGACGCTCCGCACCGGTGTGGCCGTCCGGACGTCGAGTCGGTGATGGGCGGCGTAGCGCTCCAGGTAGCGCACGTAGTCGTCCCGGCTCACCCACGGGCCCGCCTGGCGCGGCACCGAGAGGCCGGGGAGCTTCGACGTGCCGGGAGTGGTGTGCAGGCGCAGATGGTCATAGCGCCCCGCCCAGCTCGCTCCCACGCGGTCCGACCGTTCCAGGATCACGGTCGGCTCTCCGGAACGGGTCAGCAGTGCGGCGGCCGCCAGGCCGTGCGGGCCGGCTCCGATCACGATCGTGGGAGCGCTGGAGTCTCGCTGTGGTGTCGAGGGCATCGCCTCCTTCAACGGCGGACCGCCGCGCACGTCACGGCCCACCGGCGCGTCCGGCAGGCGGACGACCGCCGTTACACGCGCGACACGGACTCGTTGGGCACCGGGCAGCAGACGTTGCGCGGGAGATCGCCCCCCAGGGGCGGGCCCCTCCGACCCTCCGGACCGCCCGGACCGCCCGGACGTCCGGGCCGGGCGCGGGCGGCCGGTCGAGGCAGGTTCACGCCGGTCGGCACGGGCCTGCCCGGCCCGGCCCTTGCGGTAGGGCTTTTCCCCATGTCCGCTCGCCGCAACGTTCGATCGTTCGAGGGGCTCATGTGCAAGAAGTGACGACACGCGACCGCCCAGGACCAGGACCAGGGCCAGGGCCAGGGCCAGGACCAGGGCCAGGGCCAGGGCCAGGGCCGGAGACGGGGCCGAAGCCGGGTCCGCGGTTGCGGATGAGCGGAGTCCGCAAGGCGTACGGCGGGCGGCCGGTCCTGCACGACGTGGATCTCGACGTGTCCGCCGGGACGCTGGTGGGGGTCGTCGGCGAGAACGGCGCGGGGAAGAGCACGCTGCTGAAGATCGCCGTGGGACACCTCGCGCCCGACCGCGGAACGGTGACACGGGCCGGAGCGGTGGGGTACTGCCCGCAACAGGCGGTGCTGAACGACGCGTTCACCGTCGGACAGCATCTGCGGGTGTTTCAGATGGCCTACCGCCTGCCGACTCTGGAACGGGCCCGCGAGCTGATGGAGCTGCTCGCGCTGACCGGCTGCGGACGGCAGCGGGCCGGCGAACTCAGCGGCGGGACGCGGCAGAAGCTGAACCTGCTGATCGCCCTCATGCACGATCCGCAGCTGCTGGTCCTGGACGAGCCCTACCAGGGTTTCGACTGGGACACCCACCAGCGGTTCTGGAACCTGGCCGTCGGCCTGCGAGATCAGGGCCGGTCGATCATCGTCGTCTCTCATCTGCTGCACGACCGGCACCACTTCGACGCGATCGCCCACCTGCGCGAGGGCCGTCTGCACTTCGAGGAGCCGGGCCGTTGAGACTCACCCGGACGGCCTTCACCGAACTCCTGCGCTGCACGCTGCTGGGTCATCTGCGCAACCGGCTGGCCCTGGTACTGGCGGTCGCGTTCATCCCCCTCTGGATCGCCGTGGCACGCCTGTGCACGTCCGACCGCGTGGTGAGCGTCCGGCTGGACGCCCTCAGCGCCCCCGTCTCGGCGCCGGCCAGCCAGTTGGGCCAGGTGGCGAGCGCGCTGGGCGCCGTCACCATGGTCTGCGGCTTCATCGCCTTCACCGAGACCTTCCAGTCCCGGCGGCTGGACCGCCGTCTGCTGCTGGCCGGCTACCCCCGGCTGCCGATGCTGCTGGCCAAACTCGCCGCCATCGCTCTCACCGCCGCCGCGCTGGCCCTCTACACCACGGTCCTGCTGTGGATCTCCCTGCCCGTGCGCCACGCAGGCCCCCTGGGGCTGGCCCTCGCCGGCGCCGGCCTCGTCTACGGCGGCATCGGGCTCCTGCTCGGCTCCCTCGTCCGCGGTGAGCTGGAAGGCTTCTTCCTCATCATCATGCTCAGCCTGGTCGACACCGGGCTGCAGAATCCCGTCTTCAACACGCTCATGGACGTGGCAGGCGTCTGCGCGCTTCCTCTCTACGGGGTGAACCAGCTCGCCCTGGGCTCGGCCCTCACCCCCCAGACGCCCTGGTCCCCGGGACTGCTCTCCCTCACCTGGTCCGCGGCGACCGGCGCCCTGGCGCTGCTGGTCCTCCACCACCACCGCCCTCCCCGTCCCTCTCGCCCGTCCCCAGGCGTGCGGTGAACGCCCGCTTTCCCGCCGCGACTACGTGACCCATGCGGCTACGCGGACACGCGACGGCGTCAGAGGGCTACTGGCCTGCCGGTCGTCTTTCCGGACCCCACCGGTGCGCCGCTTCGCGGGCGATGTCGGTGTAGGCCCGGAAGAGGGTCGGGCCGGCTTCGCCGGGGTCGCGTTCGTGCAGGGCCGCCCAGCACCGGGCGACGAGTTCCCGGGCCTCGGCACCGGGCCAGGGCTGGGGCAGAAGCTCGGGCGGCAGCAGCGGGTCGGGCGTCATGGCCCGGGTGAGCTCGGCGGCCAGCTCGACCGCGATGGTGAGGAGCGCGGCCGGGGACAGCTCGGCCGGACCCGTGAGCCGGTCGAGCCGGGTCCGGGCGACGCGGCCGAGCCGGTGGTAGCGGTCGGCCGTCTCCTCCAGGGGCCACAGGTCGCGGGCGAGTTCCGCGGGTTCTCGGACGTCGCCCCGGCGCAGGTCCGTCGTGGTGAGGAGGGTGAGCACGCCGTGGGCGCCGACGCGGTGGGCGGCGTCCTCGACATGCGGCTCCCATGCGTTGGCGCAGACGTACAGCCCGCCCTGGAGCGGGGCGCCGCCGAGGTGGACGAGCGTCTCGCGCAACGCGTCGCGAGCGGTGCGCGCGGACTCGGGCACCGCGAAGGCCGCCAGGTGCCAGACGCCGTCCCAGGGGGCGAGTCCGGCGTCCTGGCGGAACGCGTGCCGCAGGAATTCCGGATGGGCGGCCAAGGCGTGCGCGGTCTCCTCGGTGGCGTGCAGCAGTGCTTTGCGGCCGCGGCCTTCATGGGTGAACCGGCCTTCGGCGACGAGGCGTTTGACGCACAGCCGCACCTGCTGGTCGCTCATGCCCAGGGATCCCGCGACGGCGTACAGCTCGTCGGCGCCGACCGTGCCGTCCTCGCGGATCAGTGCGTGGACGAGCATGCGGGTGGGGACCTCGACGGGCTCCGTCGCGGCGCTCACCGTGCTCCCGTGCCTTTCGCCCCGACGGGGCGGCGCATGGTGGTCACGGCACCGAATCCCATCAGTCCGCGCAGGTAGGGAGTGTGCTCGGTGCGCACGGCGGCGAATCCGCGTCGCTCGTAGAGGGCCCTGGCGCGCGGATTGGCGTCGATCACGTCCAGTCTGATCTCCCGGCAGTCCTGCTCCGCCGCGACGGCGGCCACCTCATCGAGGAGCAGGCTCCCGACGCCGCGGCCGCGCAGGTCCGCGTGCACGGCGATGCCGTCCATGACGAGCTGCCCGGGAGCGGGGCGGCGTTCGAACAGGGCGAGGAGCAGGAGCCGGTGCAGTCCCCGCAGGCGTCCGTACGCGCGCAGCACGGCAGAGGCCGTACCGCCCGTGAGGCCCCGGCCGCCGAGCTGATAGCCGGCGAGCCCGACCAGCCGCCCGTCGAGGAGTGCGCACACCGCTCGGTCGGCGTTCAGGTGGGCGGCGATGAAGGGCACCGCCTTGTCCGGCGGGTTCAGGGCGGGGCCCAGTTTGCGGCCGAAGGCGGCCCAGTACAGCTCGGCCGCCTGCCGCTCGGCGCCGGCCGGGACGCCCCGCCGGACCACCACCCGTCCCGCGCCGGTACCCGTCATGTCCAGCCCCAGCCCCATCCGTGCCCCCTCGTCGCTGTCTCTGTCGCCGTCGCTGTTGCCTCAACAGCCTCGACCTGAAAACTATCATCATCTCGACGGCCGTTGCTGTAATGATAGTTTTCAAGCTCCGTGACCACCGGATCCGCGATCCCGCAACCACCGGGTTCACGGCACCGCAGTCCCGCAGACAGCCGACACCCGACACCCGACACCCGCAGTCCCGCAGACACCCGAACAGAGGCGTTCAGATCCCATGTGTCCCAAGAACCGGTTCCGAAGGCGCGGGCTCGGCGTCGTCGTGTGGTCACTCGTCACCGTCCTGGTCGTGGCCGCCGGGCTGGTAGGGGTGGTGCTGTGGCAGAACTCCTACGACATGAACGAGCAGCGAGTCACGATCCGCCACGGCGGCCACACCCTCAACGGGGTACTGGCCACTCCCCGGGACGGGCGTGATCGCCACGGCCTGATCGTGTACGTCCATGGCGACGGCCCCGTCGACGCCACCCACGACGACGGCTACAAACCCCTGTGGGAGGCGAACGCCGAGGCCGGATACGCCTCCTTGTCCTGGGACAAGCCCGGCGTCGCGGGCGCACCCGGCGACTGGCTCGACCAGTCCATGGACGACCGGGCCGACGAGGCGGCCGCCGCCATCGCCTGGGCGCGCACCCGCCCGGACATCGACGGCGACCGGATCGGACTCTGGGGCGCCAGCCAAGCGGGCTGGGTCCTGCCGAAGATCGCCGCCAGGACGCCGGTGAGCTTCGTCGTCGCGGTCTCACCCGCGGTCAACTGGCTCCGGCAGGGCCGCTACAACCTCCTCGCCGAACTGCGCGCCGAGGGGGCGTCGGCGGCCCGCATCAAGGCCGAGGTGGCCAAGAGCGACACCACCCGCCAACTCCTGGACCGTCACGCGACGTTCGAGGAGTACGTCAAGGCCGTGCGCGGCGACACGGACGGAATGACCGCCGACCGCTGGGGCTTCATCTCCAGGAACTACACCGCGGACGCCACGCGAGACCTGCGCGCGCTGCGCGGCGTGCCGGTGCTCCTGGCCCTCGCGGGCCATGACGTCAACGTGGACACCGCCGACACGGAACGCACCTACCGCAGCGTGCTGGACGCAGGCGGCGAACTGAGAGTCAGGCACTACCCGGAGGCGACGCACTCGCTGCTCAAGCAGTCCGTCGAGCGGTCGGACCTGAAGATCACGCTCACCGCGCTCTTCGCCCCGCGCTCGCTCTTCGCGGACGGATTCCTTGACGACCAACGCCGGTTCCTCGACGGTCTCGACCGGGCCGGCACGGTCGCCTCGCCGCGACCGGGCCGGTGACGTCGGCGTCATCGCAGGAGACGTCCCGGAGAGCGAAGCCGCACGGCCCGCCCCCGTCGGGGCCACGAGTAGGGTCACGTCGCATGACCGACGCCGAGATCGTGATCACCGCAGACCTGGTCCGCAGTTTGCTCCGTGAGCAGCATCCAGATCTTGCGGGGGCGCCCGTCCGTGAGGTGGCGGGCGGCTGGGGCAACCAGATGTGGCGTCTCGGGGACGAGTTGGCCGTACGCATGCAGCGCATGGACCCCACCCCGGAACTCCAGCTCAAGGAACGGCGGTGGCTGCCCGTGCTGGCTCCGCGTCTTCCGCTCCCGGTGCCGCTGCCGGTGCGGTGCGGGGAACCGTCCGAGCGCTTCCCCAAGCACTGGACCGTGATGACGTGGGTTCACGGTGAGCCGCTCGATCACGCGTCGATCAGCCGCGGCGACCACGCGGCCGACGCGCTGGCGGGCTTCCTCCGGGCCCTGCACGAGGAGGCGCCCGCCGAGGCGCCGACGGCTACGGACCGCGGTGGCCGTCCCAAGGACTGCACGGACGGCTTCGAGACGTTCCTCCGGGCCGTCGCCCCCGAAGACGTCGCCGCCGACGTCCGGGCCGTCTGGGACGACGCCGTCGCGGCCGGCGAGTGGGAGGGCCCGCCCGTCTGGGTGCATGGCGATCTCCATCCCGCGAACGTCGTCGTCACGGACGGAACGCTTTCGGGAATCGTCGACTTCGGCGCCCTGTTCGCCGGCGATCCGGCGTGGGACCTCGCCGCTGCCTGGCTGCTGCTGCCTCCGGGGACGGCGTCACGGTTCTTCGACCGGTACGAGCGGGCAGACGACGCGACGATCCGCCGCGCCCGCGGGCTGGCCGCGATGAAGAGCCTCTTCCTGATGCTCATGGGCCAGAACGGAGACCGAGGCCTTCCGGGCGGCAAGCCGAACTGGGGACCCGTAGGCCGGGCCGCGCTCGACCGCGTACTGAACGGCGTCTGACACACGTCCCCTTGGCTCCGATCGGCCCCGGGGCACCGGACGGCGCCGCCCTGCTGCCCGAGCGAGGTGATCTCAGGCGGGCAGGCGTCCGCCCCCGGTCTCCGACGTCGGCGGCCGGTCGCCGGTGTCCTTGATCCTGGTCGGAGTTCCGTCCGGGGCGAACGAGTGGCGGAAGGTGAAGGCGTCCGGTGCGGAGCCGTGCCGGTGGAGATGCTCCAGCCGGGCGACCGCGTCCCGCCAGGTGGGCGTCACGCCGTCGGTGACCCACCAGAACACGTAAGCAGGGCGCCCTGTTCTCTCGAACCAGTCGTGCCGCCTGTTCAGCGCCTCACGGTGCGGGCCGCTGTAGAGGGCGTCGAAGGCGGGTCGCACGTCGGTCCACAGGGAGAGGGTGGCGGCCAGGGCGGTGGTTTGCGCGGTGCGCCCCTTGTCGTACCAGGCGGGTACGGCGAACTCTCCCCATGCGCCCCAGTCCGCGTCGAAGAGCGTGCCCCGGTCGCCCTCCGCCGCTTCGGCGTGAGCGAGGTATCCGGGATGCCGGGCGATCTGCTCGTAGACGGCCGCGCCCACCTCGTAGAACTCGTGCGTGAGGGGGGAGGGATCGGCGAGCGGTGCCTTCAGGACGCCGAAGGTGTACAGCGCAAGACGGGGCATGAGTCTCTTCCTGGTCGGGGCGCCCGGCGCGGAACCGGTGCGGTGGCGGCGCGCCGGGGCGGGGGACGGTGACAGCGCGGCGCGCGAGGGGCGGTGGGCGTGACGGGCGCGTCACTTCGGTGTGGCGCAGGCTGGAGCAACTCGGCCGCGGTCGTGGGCGATGGGCGAGGACCAGGTGAAGGTAGCTGGTCGTGCGGACGGTGTCGAAGTTGCGTTATTCCCGTTCAAGTGGCCTTGCCCAGGGCGGCGTTCAGCGGCCGGTGCGCGGGACCGTGCCGGGGCCCGCCGGCCTCCGCCACGCGCGCCGGACCCCGCGTCAGGGCCGGTCAGTCGTCGAGCGCGAGGTAGCCGGGGGACGGATGCGCCAGTTCGGGACGGTCGACGGTGTACTGAGCGCCGTGGATCGACAGCATCGCCCAGTGCCATGCCTCGTCGTGGAAGACCAGCCCGCGAAACGACGTCTCGGCCGGTTCGTACGGGTAGTGCTCCAGAGCAGCCTCGCTCGCCTCCTGCGGGCTCAGCCCGCCGTGATGCTCCATCACCCACGCGTAGGCACGCCGTTCGGATTGCAGATAGTCGACATACTCGGCTTCGTCCCAGGTCACGGCTGAAGGGTAGACGGCTCGCCGGAGGGACGGTGTGCCGTCACAGCGTGACCCCTTTTTTCCGGCCGCCGCTGTGACGCAGGCGGCTTCCGCGGTGCTTCAAGAGCCTCACGGTTTTTCGGTCAGCGGGGTACGGTCGTGGTTGTCATGATCAGGAAAGCGTCATGGTCAGGGAAGAGGGTGTCCGACGTATGAGCGGGACGGTGACGGCGGTCAGCAGCAACCGGGAGTACTCGTTCACCAAGCCGAACCGGGACAGCGTCAGACTGCTCGCCGGCCTCGGCGTGGAGGGGGACGTGCACGCCGGTGTGACGGTCAAGCACCGCTCGCGCGTGGCGCAGGACCCGACCCAGCCGAACCTGCGCCAGGTCCACGTCATTCACGAGGAACTCTTCGCCGAGGTCGGCGAGGAAGGGTTCACCGTGGCGCCCGGCGAACTCGGGGAGAACATCACCACGCGCGGCATCGATCTGCTCGGCCTGCCGGTCGGCACACTGCTGCGCATCGGCGACTCCGCCGTCCTGGAAGTCACCGGCCTGCGCAACCCCTGCCTGCAGATCGACACCTTCCGGGACGGATTGCTGAACCAGGTCGTCGGCCGGGACGAGGCCGGCAACGTCGTGCGCAAGGCCGGAATCATGAGCGTCGTGAGGGAAGGCGGCGTGGTGCGCCCCGGTGACACCATCGCAACGGAACTTCCCGAGGGTCCGCACCGCCCCCTGGACCGCGTCTGACCGGGTCCTTCCCGGCCACGGCAGGGGTCCGCCCGGTGCGGGACAGGTCGCCGGGGCGGCGCCCGGACGGCACAGCGTCCGCAGGCAGCTCGACCGCCCCCGCGCCGCCCGCCGGCCCGCCCGTGGCCGCGACGCGGGTCCGGGCCCGCACCCGTGTGCGTTCGCGCAGTGGGCGGGACGGGACCCGCCTGTCGCGCGGATTCCGTCGCGATCGGGTACCCAGGAACGGTGAACAAGGATGCGAGCGACTCCTTCGTGCATGTCCGGGGCGCGGGCGAGAACAACCTGCGCAACGTCGACGTCGACGTTCCGCGTGACGCGATGGTCGCCTTCACCGGCGTCTCCGGTTCGGGCAAGTCCTCGCTCGCGTTCGGCACGCTGTACGCGGAGGCCCAGCGCCGCTACTTCGAGTCCGTGGCCCCGTACGCCCGCAGGCTGCTGCAACAGGTCGGCGCACCGCACGTGCGGGAGATCACCGGACTGCCGCCCGCCGTGGCCCTGCAGCAGCGACGCGGGTCGCCCAGCACGCGCTCGACGGTCGGCACCCTCACCACACTGTCCAATCTGCTGCGCATGCTGTACTCCCGCGCCGGCACGTACCCGCCGCGGGCCGCACGGCTGGAGGCCGAGTCGTTCTCGCCCAACACCGCGGCCGGCGCCTGCCCCGGGTGTCACGGACTGGGCGCCGTGCACGACGTCGCCGAGGACCTGCTCGTCCCGGACCCCTCGCTGAGCATCCGCGAGGGAGCGATCGCCGCCTGGCCGGGCGCCTGGCAGGGCGCCAACCTGCGCAGCGTCGTGAACGGCCTGGGGATCGACATCGACCGACCGTGGCGCAGGCTGAGGAAGAAGGACCGGGACTGGCTGCTGTACACCGACGAGCAGCCCTCCGTGTACATCGAGCCGGAGGAGGACCGCGTCGACTACGGCTACCAGGGCACGTTCTGGAGCGCCCGCAAACACGTCATGCACGTGCTCGCCGACTCCAAGAGCGAGAGGATGCGCGAACGGGCGCTCCGGTTCGTCAGGAGCGTGCCCTGCCCCGAGTGCCACGGCAGCGGACTGCGGCCCGAGGCGCTCGCCGTGACCTTCGCGGAACGCTCCATCGCCGAGGTCAACGCGATGCCGCTCACCGACGTCGTGGCACTCCTGCGGCCCGTCGCGGGGCGGCCCGAGGCCGACGCCGCCACATCGAGCGCCCGCTCCGGGGAGACGACCGAGGTCGCCGTCCGGATCTGCGCCGACCTGGTCGCCCGGATCGACGTCCTGCTCGACCTGGGCCTCGGATATCTCAGCCTCGGACGCCGCTCGACGACCCTGTCGCCCGGCGAGGCGCAACGCCTCAGGATCGCCACCCAGCTGCGCTCGGGACTGTTCGGCGTCGTCTACGTCCTCGACGAACCCTCCGCCGGCCTGCACCCGGCCGACGCGAAGCCGCTGCTGGACGTGCTGGAGCGGCTCAAGGCCGCCGGCAACTCGCTGTTCGTCGTCGAGCACGACATGGACGTCGTCCGGCGGGCGGACTGGGTGGTCGACATCGGGCCCGGCGCGGGCGAGGGCGGCGGACGCGTGCTGTACAGCGGCCCGGTCGCCGGACTGGAACGGGTCGGTGACTCGGACACGAGCCGGTACCTGTTCGGGCGCGCCCAGCCCCTCGACCACAGCCCGCGCACACCGCACGGCTGGCTGCGCCTGCGCGGCGTCACCCGCCACAACCTGCACGACGTCTCCGTCGACGTGCCGCTGTGCGTGCTGACGGCGGTCACGGGCGTGTCCGGTTCCGGAAAGTCGACACTGGTGACGCAGGTGCTCGCCGAGGTCGTCCGCGGCCACCTCGGGCTCGTGCCCGAGGAGCCCGACGAGGCGCACCTGGAGGTCGACGTCCGGGACGCGTCGGGGGTCGAGTCGTTCGACCGGCTGGTCCGGGTCGACCAGCGGCCCATCGGCCGCACCCCCCGGTCCAACCTGGCCACGTACACGGGCATGTTCGACGCGGTCCGCAAGCTGTACGCGGCGACGGACGAAGCCCGCAAGCGCGGCTACCCGGCCGGGCGGTTCTCCTTCAACGTGCCCGAAGGGCGGTGCGAGACCTGCCAGGGCGAGGGATTCGTCGCGGTGGAACTGCTGTTCCTGCCCGGCACGTATGCGCCGTGCCCGACCTGCGAAGGCGCCCGGTACAACGCCGAGACGCTGGAGGTCACCCACCGCGGCAAGACCATCGCGGACGTGCTGGCGCTGTCCGTCGACGCCGCCGCCGAGTTCCTGTCGGACGTCCCGGCCGCCTCCCGCAGCCTGGAGACCCTGCGCGAGGTGGGCCTGGGATACCTGCGGCTGGGCCGGCCCGCGACGGAACTCAGCGGCGGGGAGGCGCAACGCATCAAACTGGCCACCGAACTGCAGCGGGCCCGCCGCGGGCACGCCCTCTACCTGCTCGACGAGCCGACGGCGGGACTGCACCCCGCGGACATCGCGCTGCTGCTGCGACAACTGCACCGGCTCGTCGACGCCGGCAACACCGTCGTCCTCGTGGAGCACGACCTGGACACGATCGCCACCGCCGACTGGGTCATCGACCTCGGCCCCGGCGGCGGCGACGCGGGCGGGCGGGTGATCGCCACGGGCCCGCCGGCCGAGGTGGCGAAGGCCCGCCGCAGCGCCACCGCGCCCTACCTCGCCCCCCGCCTCGCGCGCTCCTGACGACGGCGCGACGAGGCGACGGCACCGTCGTCCGCACCGCACGGCGTGACACCGCGCCCGTACGCCTGCGCGGCTGCCCCGGCCACGCGGAGGCGCGCGCCGGCGGCCCGGTGGTCCCAGCACCACCCCCACGCACACCGTCTGGCCGCACTGTCCTTTCCCGGCGCGTGCGCCAGAGTCGTGAGGGCCGGCGGGGCACCGCCGGCGGACGCGGCAGCAGGAGGGGGAGCAGCATGTCCGAAGCACCAGGCGGGGCACGTCGCGGCATGGTCCGCAGGGGGTTCCTGACCGGGGCCGCCGCCGTGACGGGCGCGGCGCTTACGGGCACGGCTCCCGCCGGCCCGGCGCACGCGGCCGCGGCGACGCCCGCGAACAGTGCCGGCAGCGGCCCGCTGGCGTTCACCCACGTCACCGTGATCGACGGATCGGGAGCACCCCCGGCCCCCGGCATGACGGTCGTCGTCGAGGGCGGCCGCATCACCGCAGTCGCCCCGAGCGCACGCACGCGGCTGCGCCCGGGCACCCGCACGGTCGACCTGACCGGCAAGTACCTGATCCCGGGACTGATCGAGGCGCACACCCACAGCGACGGCCCGGAGACGGTGGTCCCGCCCCTGTACGCCCTCGCCGGCGTCACCACGGTCCGGGAGATGAGGGGCGAGCCGGTCCACCACGAGTGGCGCGAGAAGATCCGCAGGGGAGCACTGCTCGGCCCCCGCTGGGTGGTCGGCAGCCCCATCGTCGACGGCGCGCCCTCCCTGTGGGCGGCCGACGTGGGCCCCACCGTCGAGGTACGCGACGCGGCCGAGGCCCGGCGCGCCGTACGGCGGGTCAAGCGCGAGGGCGCGGACTTCGTCAAGGTGTACTCCCGGCTGTCCCGCGAGGCCTACTTCGCCATCGCGGACGAGGCCCGGCGCCAGGGCATCCCCCACCTCGGGCACTGCCCGGACACCGTCCGGATCGCCGAGGCGAGCGCCTGCGGCCACCGCACCGTCGAGCACCTGCACGCACTGCTCCTGGCGACCTCGCGCCACGAGGAGGAGATACGGCGCGGCCTGGCCGCCGTGCGCATCGACCCGCGCGACCCGAGCAGCCTGTCCCGCTACCACAGCTGGTTCCAGCAGGTGCACCCCCTCGAATGGCGGGCGGTGCAGGGCTACGACCGGGACCGTGCGGACGCCCTGCTCCGGAGTCTGGCCGCCCACGGGACCGCCGTCGTCCCCACGCTCAGCGTGCACCGCACACTCGAACTCCCCGACGCCGTGCCGTCCCGGGCCGAGGAGTGGAAGTACCTTCCCGCCTGGCAGGTGGAGAGCTGGCCCGACCAGCTCACGGCCCTGACCGGCGGACGCACCCCCGAGCAGGAAGAGCGGATCCGCCGGATCTTCGCCCACCGGCTGCGGCTGGTCGGCGAGTTGCACAGCGCCGGTGTGCGGCTGGCCACGGGCACCGACACCGGCACGGGCTACCTCGTCCCGGGCTTCGCCCTCCACGACGAGCTGGCCCTGCTCGTGGCGGCCGGCCTCACCCCGGCCGAGGCCCTGCGCGCGGCCACGCGGGACGCGGCCCGCACCCTCGGGCTGCCCGCCGTCGGCACCGTGGCCCGCGGACACGCCGCCGATCTGCTCGTCCTCGACGCCGACCCGCTGCACGACATCCGCAACACCCGCCGCATCCACGGCATCGTCGTCGACGGCAGGTGGATCCCGCCCCGGGAACGCCGCCTGCTGCTCGCGGCCGTGGAAGCGGCAGCCGCACAGACCCCGCCGCCCGAGGCGGGGGCGAGCCTGCGGGGCTGCGGCTGCGGCGGACACCCCTGACGCCCCCGGCCCCCGGCCCCCCGGGGGCACGGGCTACCGGACGAGCTTCCAGTCCTGCGAGCCGTCCGTGGCCGCGCTCTGCAAGGTGAGCGGCGCCCCCGCGGTCGCGCCGGTCAGATACAGGCCCGTGTTCTTGACCGACTGGAGCCTGTAGTAGCCGTCGGAGCCCTTGATCAGGGTCCAGCTGCCCGTCGCGCTGTCGTCGACCCACTGGCCGATGCGCTGCCCGGCCGTGGCGGCGCCCGTCCAGATCGCGGCGGCGCGCCCGCCCGACCTGTTCAGCAGGGTCGTCCCCCCGTCGGGCTCGGTCACCACGTGCCACTGCTGGGTGTCGGGGTCGGCCGCCGCACCGGCGTCCTCCAGGACCACGTCCGGCGTGTTCCCGTTGCCGAGGTTGGCGTCGTTGCTCTTGTTGCCGGTGCCGATCACCTGGCCGGTCCTGCGGTTGACCAGCCGGTAGTAGTCGCCGGCCGAGTCGCCGAGGTCGACCTCCGCGAAGGCGATCGTGGACGTGCCCTCGTTGTTGAGGATCGCGACGCGGCCGGTGCCGTCGACGTACTGGAGGTTGCGGCTGTAGCCGGCCGGGGACGTCGTCTGGTACTCCGCCCACACACCGTCGCCGCGCCCGCTGTCGTTCACCCAGACGCTGCCGCTGTTGGCCGCGTTGTAGACCAGGCGCCCGTCGGGCAGCGCGATCAGCACCGGACTGCCGCCGCCCGCGAGCGGACGGGACCCGGCGACGACCGGCAGCGATCCGACCGACATGCCCGTCTGGCTGCCCTTGAAGAACGTCAGCGGGTCGTCGGCGACGACATAGCGGGTGTTGGCCCCGCCGCCCCAGTACTCGAAGGTGAGCATCCACCTGCCGTCGGCCGTGCGGACGACGTTGGTCATGCCCGGCCGGCCGCCGCCGATCTCGGTCCTGCCGCCGCCCATGTCCTGGACGGACCCGGAGACGTCGACGACGGGATCGCTCCAGCCGCCGCTCCTGCCGTCCCAGGTCCGGTGCACGAGGATCTGGCCGTGCGAGTCGGCGGCCGTGTCGTTGGCGGGGTCCTTCCTGGGCACGCCGGTGGCCGGGTCGAAGCCGGCGTAGTCGTTCTCGTCGGAGTAGTAGCAGACCAGCTTGCCCTTGTAGACCATCAGGTACGGCTCCCAGAGGGGGTCCACCTGACGGTTCTTGTTGGCGGCGGCGATGTTCTGCCCGACCGCGCCCGCACTGCCGCCCTGCCAGCCGCCGGTCGCCACGACGTTGACGACCTTCCAGCTCCGGCCGTCGTCCGTGCTGGAGTACAGGGCGATGGCCAAATCGCTGCGGTCCCCGTCGTTGGACGGGGTCCAGTTCGGGTCGGCGGCCTTGTGCTCCTTGTAGTAGGCGTCGTCACCGGAGACGACACTCGCCAGCAGCAGCGTGCCGGCCTTCAGGCCGCCGACCTTCTGCGGCAGGACGTACAGGTACGGGTTGGTCCAGTTGCTCGTGTACGTGGCGTACCTGGGGTCCTTGGAGAGGTAGGCCGGCGCCTTGACCTCCGACAGCGGCTGCCAGCTCGTCCCGTCGTCGTCGCTCTTGTGGACGGGGAGGGTCTGCCCGGCCGCGCTGCCCGACGACGTGACGACCGTCGACTTCTCGAACGCCGCGACCAGCCGCCCGCTGGGGAGCTGGGCCGACTTCGGATAGACCGCGCAGTTGCCGCGCCCCTTCAGGCACGGTTCACCGCCCAGCCGGTAGACGGTTCCGCCCGTGGGGTTGTACGCCTGCGCGCCGGCCATGGAACCGGCCAGCAGGGCCGCTGCCGCGAGGGAACTGCCCAGCGCCCTCGCTGTGGTACTTCTCTTCACTGCCCCTCCTTCGGGGAAAGGGAAATCACGGTGTTGCGGTGATCAGCACGCGGACGTCCCAGGGACCGAGGTCCAGCGGTGAACCGGCGGGAACGGACGCGCCGTCCAGAACGTCGGAGAGATCGGCCGGCACGCGCACGCGTGCGGACTCCCAGCTCCAGTTGTGAACGATGTGGACCCGACGGCCGTCGGGAGAGGCGCCGGTCGTCGCGGTGACCGGCTCGGGAAGGTCCTGCCAGCCGTGGGACGCGGCGGGTGCCAGCCACTCGGCGAGCGCCCGGGCCAGGTCGCGGCCCGGCGCCGTGCCGACGGTGGTGACCCGGCCCGCGCCGTGCCGGCGCGTGGTGACGGCCGGCCAGCGGCCGAAGTGCGGGTGGTCGTACCCGGCGAGCACCTCGGCGTCGGCGACGTTCAGGCACTCGATCCAGTGGGTCGCCGCGGCGGTGGCCGGCAGCCGCAGCGGACCGCCGGGCACGCCGTGCACGGGGACCTCCTGGTGGAGGTTGCTGAACTCGTCGTACGCGACCCCCGCGGCGTCGGCGAGCCGGCCGGGGGCCGGGGTGAGCCGGGCCCGCGCCTCGTGGTCGGCGTAACCGGTGCGGGGTCCGAGGACGAGATGGCCGCCCGCGTGGGCGTAGGCCGCCAGCCGGTCGAGGGTGACGTCGTCGACGACGTACAGGGCCGGGGCGACGAGGACGGGGTGGCGCCGCACGGCCTCCTCGGGGGTCATGTCCCCGAGCTGCCGCGCATGGACGATCCGCACCTGGCGGCGCGCGTCGAAGGCGCCGCGGTAGAAGGGGTCGAAGAGGCGGTGGTAGGCGGCGGCGTCCGGTTCGCCGTGGGGGGTCGCGAGCGGCGGGTACTTCTGCATCAGCCACTTGCTCGGCGTCGAGTACACCATCGTGATGTCGGCATCCGGTTCGAGACCGGCGACCAGGGCGCCCGCCTTCTCGAACTCCGCGCCCAGGCGGGCCACTTCGGCGTACGTACGGCCCGGCTGTCCGCTGTGCGGGAGGACACCGCCCCAGTAGGTCTCCGCGCCGAAGCGCAGGGTCTGCCACTGCCAGTACTCGATCATCCGCGCGCCGCGCGCCACGTGCGCCCAGGCGGCCTGACGCCACTGGCCGTCGTAGCCGGGCCGGTTGTCCCACGGGAAGCCGATGCTCTGGGCGTTGGTCTCGGTGACGAGGAAGGGCTCCTGGCGGGAGGAGAACATCCAGTCGGCGGTCTGGTACATCGACCACACCCCGGTGGTCTTCCACTTCTGCTCGTGGGCGTCGGGGGTGGGGTCGGGGAGCAGGAGACCGTCCTGCATGTCGTAGTACGGGTTGCCGGAGGCGATGTCGAGCGGGGCGGCCAGCTCGTCGTCGGCCACCCCCTGGCGGGTGTACGAGATGCAGGTGGTGACGAACTGCCCGTCGCGCGCGTACTCGCGGACGATGTCCGCCTGCCGGCCGATGAACTCGGTGACCTGACGGGCCTGGAACTCCCGCCAGGCGACGTCGTACTGGGGCTGCTCGTTGCCGTCGGGCGTCCACAGCTCGGACCAGTCGGACAGCCGGTGCGACCAGTAGACCAGCCCCCACTCGCGGTTGAGGGTCTCGACGTCGCCGTACTTCTCGCGCAGATGGTCCACGAACCGCTGGAAGACGCCGCGGTTGTGGAGGAGGTGCAGGCCCGGTTCGTTGTCGACCTGCCAGCCGATGACCGCCGGGTGGCCGGCGTAGCGTGCCGCGATCTTCCGGATCACCCGCTCGGCGTGGAACCGGAACGCGGGGTGGGTGAAGTCGATCTCCTGCCGCGCGCCCCAGCCCATCCGCCGGCCGGTGGCACGCTCGGCGGTGATCTCCGGGTACTGCCGGGCCAGCCAGGGCGGAGCCGCGTACGTCGGGGTGCCGAGGATGACGGAGATGCCGCGTTCGTGGGCGCCGTCGAGGACGGGCTGGAGCCAGTCTAGGTCGAAGCGGCCGTTCTCCGGCTCCCAGGTCGACCAGACCGACTCGCCGACCCGGATGACGGTGAACTTCGCCTCGGCCATCAGGTCCAGGTCGGTCTTCAGCCGTTCGTCCGGCCGGAGTTCGGGATCGTAGGCCGGCGTGTACTCGTGGTAGTACGCGGCGCCGAACAGGACACGGGCAGGCAGAGCCGCCATGGGAGCAAACCTCCGGGAACACGTGGAGTGGGATGTGGCGTGGGGTGTGGGGCGTGGGATGTGGGGCGTGGGGTGAGGGTGCGGGTTACTGCTTGACGCCGCCGGAGGCGAGGCCGCTCTGCCAGTACCGCTGGAGCAGCAGGAACGCCACGACGAGCGGGACGACCGAGATCAGCGAGCCGGTCACCACGAGCGCGAGCATGTCGCTGCTGGCGCCGGAACCGCCGTTCTGGGCCTGCGCGGCCCACGAGGAGAGGCCCACGGTCACCGGGTACAGATCCGGGTCGTTCAGCATGATCAGCGGAAGGAAGTAGTTGTTCCAGGTCGCCACCAGCGTGAACAGCAGGACGGTCACCAGGCCCGGGCCGAGCAGCCGGAGCACGATGCGGAAGAAGATCCGGGCCTCGCCGGCGCCGTCGATGCGGGCGGCCTCCAGGATGCTGTCCGGGACGGCGTCCTCGGCGTAGACGCGCATCAGGTAGAGGCCGAAGGGGTTGACGAGGGAGGGCAGGATGATCGCCCACGGGGTGTTGACCAGGCCCGCCTTCGCGAACAGCAGGTAGGTCGGGATGGCGAGCGCCGTGGTCGGCACCATGACCGCGCCGAGCACCAGGTTGAAGGCGGTGCGGTCGCCGCGGAAGCGGAACTTGGAGAAGCCGTAGCCGCCGGCGGCGGCCAGGAGGGCGGCGCCGACCGCGCTGACGCCCGCGTACACGACCGTGTTGAGCAGCCAGCGCACGAAGACGCCGTCGTCCTGGGTGAAGGTGTCGGCGAGGTTCGTCAGCAGTTGCGGAGCGTGCGAGAACCACAGGCCGAAGCTGTTGAACAGGTCCTGTGTGCTCTTGGTCGAGGCGATCAGCAGCCAGAGCAGCGGGAGGAGGAAGTAGGCGAGGGCGGCCAGCATCGCGATGGTCAGCGGGGTGCTGCGGCGGCGGCCCGGCGACCGGCGTCGCTTGCCGTGGTCCGCGCCGGGGCCGCGTTCGGCGGTGGGTGCGACGGTGGCCGGGGGCGTGAGGGCGGTCACGGGGTCCTCCTGCGGTTCGCGGTGAGCAGGACGGCGTAGGAGGCGATCACGATGACGAGGCCGAGGAGGAAGGAGACCGTCGCCGCGTAGTTGACCTGCTGGCCGGTGAAGGCGAGCGTGTACGCGTAGAGGTTCGCGGTGTAGGAGCTCGAGATGACGTCCGGGGCGATGCTCATCAGCAGTTTGGGCTCGTTGAACAGCTGGAAGCTGCCGATGACGGAGAACAGCAGGGTGAGCAGGAGCGCCGGGCGCAGCGCGGGGATCTTGATCGACCAGGCGGTCCGCCAGGCGCCGGCGCCGTCCATGGACGCGGCCTCGTACAGCTCGGTGGGGATCGTGCGCAGCGCGGCGTACAGGATGATCATGTTGTAGCCGACGAACTCCCAGGTCACGATGTTGGCCAGGCTGCCGAGCATCCAGCCGTCGCTGAGGAAGTCGGGGACGGGCAGACTCATTTTGCGGGCGATCTGGGCGAACGGGCCGAAGTCCGGGCCGTACAGATAGCCCCACATGAGCGAGGCCACCACGCTCGGCACGGCGTACGGCACGAAGATGCCGAGCCGGATCACCGCGGCGAGCCGCAGCAGTCCGCTGTCGAGGGCGAGCGCGAACAGCAGCGCCAGCAGCAGCATCAGCGGCACCTGGATCACGAAGAACAGGGCCACGCGGCCGACGCCGTGGAGGAACTGCGGATCGGTGAGGGCCTGGGTGTAGTTGTCGAGGCCGACGAACGCCGTGCCGCCGATCAGACGCTCCTGGAAGAGGCTGAGGTAGGCGGCGTAACCGAGCGGCGCGAGGAAGAGCAGCAGGAACAGCACCATGAACGGTGCGACGAACAGCGGTCCTGCCGACCGGCGCCGGCTCGCGCCGCCGCGCCCGCGGCCTGCGGGGCGTGCGGGGCGTCCCGGCCCGTCTCGGCGCCGGCCCTTGGGAGAGGCCGTGGTTGTGGCGGTCATCATCGGCCCTTTCTGAGGAGGAGGGGATGGGGGTGGTGGGGGGAGGGCGGGGAAACGGGGCGGGCCCGCCCGTGGAGCGGGCCCGGCGGACCGTCAGGCGTGGACGGTGAAACCCTGCTTCCTGGCGTACGTGGTGAGCCTCGACTGCCAGGCTCCGAGCGCGCGGGCGGTGTCGGCGCCGTCGGCCAGGGACTTGCCGACGGTCTCGGTCCAGTCGGTCGCCGCCTGGTCGAGGAACGGCGGCCACTGGAAGGGGGAGCCGACCGTGGAGCTGATGTCGGCGAAGACCTGGTTCACCTTCTGGCCGCCGTAGAAGGCCGGCGCGTCGCCCACGAACGAGGCGTCGGTGAGCAGGGCCTTGGTCGCGGGGAAGAAGAACTGCTCGGTGGCGAACATCTTCGCGCCGGCCGGGTCGCTGTTGAGGAACTGCGCGAACTGCGCTGCCGCGATGGGGTTCTCGGTGGACCGGGTGACCGCGGTGGTCGAACCGCCCCAGTTGCCCGAGCTCGGCTTCGACGCGTCCCACTGCGGCAGCGGGGCCGCGCGCCACTTGCCCGCGGTGGCCTTGGCGGAGCCGGAGAGGAACACCGGACCCCAGGCCGCGGTGATCCACGTGGCGTACTTGCCCTTGTTCAGCGCGGCGTACCAGGAGTCGGTGAAGTCGGGTTCGACGCCGATGACCCGTTCCTTCGCCAGGCCGCCCCAGAAGGCGCCGAGCTTCTGCGAGACGGCGTCGTCGACGCTGATGGTGATGTCGCTCCTGCCGGAGGTGACGTACGGCTTGGCGCCCGCCTGCCACAGCAGTCCGTGCCAGGCGGCGACCTGGTTGGCGGCGAGGTTGGTGAGGTAGACGTCGGGGTCGGCCTTGTGGAGCTTGCGTGCGGCGGCGGCGAACTCGTCCCAGGTGGCGGGGACTTCGATGCCGTGCTTGTCGAAGATGTCCTGCCGGTAGAGCATTCCCATCGGGCCGGTGTCCTGCGGGATCGCCCACACCTCGCCGTTCGCGCCGCTGACCTGGCCCCAGGTCCAGTCGACGAACGTGTCCTTCAGCGCGGCGGCGCCGTAGGGCCGCAGGTCCAGCAGGCTGTCGGTGATCGTGAACGTCGGGATCGCCTGGTACTCGATCTGGACCATGTCGGGGGCGCCGCTGCCGGCTTTCAGCGCCGTGCGCAGCTTGGTGTACTGCGGGGTGCCCTGACCGGCGTTGACGACCTTGACCTTGATGGCCGGGTACTTCTGCTGGAAAAGCGCGACCTCCTTGTCGATGTTCGGGACCCAGGTCCAGAACGTCAGCTCGGTGGGCGTCTTCATGGCCTTGTCGATGTCGGCCTGGCTGACCGCCTTGCCGGAGGAGCCGCCGGAGCCGCTGTCACCGCCGCAAGCGGAGAGGGCGCTCGCGAGCGTCAGGGCTCCGGTCGCGGCGAGGAAGCCGCGGCGGTTCAGGGGCGCCGGGGAGGCGGCTGAGAGGAATGTCGACATGGTGGACTCCGCGGAGGGCGTAGGAAATCGGCGTACGGGGCGACGGGAGGCTGTCGGGTCGTGCGGGGCCGGGTCCGACGGGCGGGACTGCGGGGGCCGGCGGGGTGTGGGGTTCCTCGCGGGACCGGGCGCGGCACACTCGTCGGCCGGAAGGGAGGGCGGGCTCCCGCCCCGGAGGCGGGGGAGGGGCATGCGCCCGGACGGGCGGCTTCGGAAGCGGTGTCCGGACCGTCCGCGCCGGCGCGTGGGTGCGGCGACGACCGGATACGGCCGGGCGGCCCACGCACTCGGGGTTCGGGGTGCGGGGCGCGGGTGGGGAGGCGGTCGGGCGGGCCGCGCCGTGGGCGGGCCGGTCTCCCGTCGTGGTCGGGAAACCCGCTGCCCGGCGCGTGACGGGTCAGACGGCGGTCCGCCTGGGAGCGGGCCGGGGGGCGGGGGCCGTCCGGGTGGGCACGGTCGTGCGGTTCGGCGCGGCCGTCGGGGCGGGTACGGCCGTGCGGTCGGGCGGCGGGGCCGTCGAGGAGCGGATCACGAGGTTGACGGGCGGGTCGTCCGCCGGGATCGGCTCCGAGTCCGGGTTCTCGATGGCGTGCACCAGACGCTTCAGGCCGTCCCGCGCCGTCGCGTCGAACGGCTGCCGCACCGTCGTCAGGGGCGGGGTCACGTAGGCGGCCACCGGTATGTCGTCCAGACCGACGACGCTGATGTCCTCCGGTACCCGCCGGCCGGCTTCCAGCAGGGCCCGGATCAGGCCGATCGCCATGTCGTCGTTGGCGGCGAACACCCCCGTGACCTCGCGGTCCCCGGCCAGTTCGCGTCCCGCGCGGTATCCGGAGGCGGCAGACCAGTCGCCCACGAGCACCGGCGGTTCGCGCCTGCCGTGCGCGGCCAGCGTCGCCCGCCAGCCCTCCATCCGGTCCCTGGCGGCGTACCAGCGCCGCGGACCGGCGAGATGGTGGACGGTCGGGTGCCCGAGGTCCAGCAGATGCTCGGTGACCGCCTGGGCCAGTCGGTGGGCGACGAGCCCGGCGGTCACCACCCGGCGCACGGTGAACGGCGGCGGCGCCCCGAGGATCAGGAACGGCACGTCGGCACGGATCGCGAGGTCGGCGTCCCCCTCCTCGTCGATCGGCTCGGAGACGACGATGCCGTCCACGCCCTGGTCCAGGAGCGAGTCGACGGCGCCGGCGATGCCCGCGGCGTCGCCCTCCACCGTGTTGACGACGCGGAGCGTGTATCCGGTGTCCCGGACGGCCCGCTCCAGGCCCATCAGCAGGGAAGCGGGCCCGTAGAGCGCGGTGCCGAGCGTCACCACGCCGATGGACCGGGTCCGGCCCGAGGCCAGCGCCCGTGCGGCGTGGTTCAGGCGGTAGCCGAGGGTCTCAGCGGCTTCCAGAACACGCCGGCGCACTTCGTCGGAGACGTACTGCTCACCGTTCATGACCCTGGACACGGTCTTCTGCGAGACGCCGGCCAGCCGCGCCACGTCGATGCTGCGCGGTGGTGCGGTGCCGGCGCCGGTGCTGCGGCCAGTCGGTCGTGCCATGGGCCTCTCCTGATCTCCGGCAGTCGCGCGACGCGGTCCGTTCCGTATGACTGCGCTGACATGACTGCGCAGACATATCTACGCAGCCGGAGAGGGCGCGTCAAGGGTTCGCGCGAAATCGCCTTCGCCCGGAAGGAATCCCGAGCGCTTCGAGGGCCGTCGCCGGGCACCCGGCCGGACCGCCGCGGGGCGCCGCTGACCTGCGGACGGGACTAACGCCCCTCGTGCTGTGCGGCCCCGCCGAGGCCGTCGATCGGGTCGATCGGGTCGATCGGCTCAGCCGACCGGATCGTGGGGACGGCAGCCGCCGTAGGAGCGGCCGCCGGGCGCGGGACGGGCGACCCGGACCAGCGCGCTGCGGCCTTCGACGTGCTCGGTGTACCCGGCGCGACCGGCGCGACCGGCGCGACCGGCGCGACCGGCGCGACCGGCGCGACCGGTGCGCCCGGCGTGATCGGTGTGCACGGCGCGACCCGTGCGACCGGTGTGCCCGGCGCCGCGGGCTCCACGCGGGTTCCTCAGCGGGCGCCCACGGTGCGCAGGGCGTGGGCGGGACGGCCGGCGGCTCTGCGCGTCAGCCACTCCTGGTAGACGGGCGCCTGCCGGGCCGCCTCCCAGTAGGCCCACTCCAACGACGGGAACCCGGTGTCGAGTTCGTCGGCCGTCCGGGCCACCAGGAGCAGCCGCACCCCGATCGGGTCACCGTGCAGGGGCCGGATGACGAGGTCGGACCGGGGCGGGAGCGCCGTCGGCTGGCTGACGGTGACGACCTCGCCGATGGCGGCCTGGAAGTAGGCGGTGAGGTAGTCGCCGTGCAGCACGTCCGGCTCGATGCCGGCGGCACGCAGCACCCGGTACACCCCGTCCCATTCGCCGTCGACGGTGGCGTCCACCATCCAGCGGTCCTGCGCGAGATCCGCGAGCCGCACCTCGCGGCGTGCGGCCGCGGGGTGGTCGGCGGCCATGGTCACGAACTGCGGCTCGCGCTGCATGAGGATCCGCACGCACAGCCCGCTGGGCACGGACAGCGGGCTGCCCTCGACCTCGTGCACGAACGCCAGGTCGAGTCTGCCTTCGGCCACCTGGCGCAGCAGGGCGTTCGCGGATGCGGCCATCTGCAGGCTGGGTTCGACCGAGGGCATGCGGGCGCGCAGCCGTCTCAGCCAGCCGGGGACCGCCCGGCTGGCCGTGGCGCCGATGCGCAGCCGTGGACCGCCGGCCGCGCGGGCGGCCGCGGCCCGGGTCTGGGTCACGATCGCGGCGAGTTCGGCGACGAGGGGGCGGGCACGGCTCACCACGACGTGGCCCAGGGGTGTGGGGCGGCTGCCGGTGCCGTCGCGGATGAAGAGCCGGCAGTCCAGCAGTTGCTCGATGCGGCGCAGCTGCGTGCTCAACGAGGGCTGGCTCATGCCCAGTTCACGAGCAGCCTTGTGCAGGCTGCCGGTGTCGGCGATGGCGCACAGCACACGGAGGTGCCTCACCTCGAGCTCCATGCGCGGAGCGTAAGGGCTTGGCCTGATAGCGCGCCAGATGTTCAAACGCGAATGAAACAACACGAGTTGCCCGATAGCCGTGGGCTATCGCCTGTTGCCATCATCCGCCGGGCCGCGTCACTGTCCCACACTCGGGTCGACCCACCGTTCACCACCCCACACGAACGAGTAGGAGCCCCCCACATGACGTCCACCCCTGCGTCCCCGAAGACCGCGAAGACGTCCAGAAGGCTGCTGGCCATCGGCCTGGGCGTGACGTTCGCGGCGCTCGGCAGCGCGGTTCCGGCGAGCGCCCACACCACCGCCCCCGCCGCCTCCGTCTCCTCCTCCGCCATCGGTGCCGGCTACACCGGTTCGGCGCGGGAGGCGGCCGACAACAAGGCGTTCTTCGAGGCCGTGCTCGCCTCGGTCGCGAAGAAGCAGGCGGCCGACCCCGGCCTGCGGTCGGTGACCGTGTACTACAACGCCTCCCAGGCCCCGTCCTTCCGCTCCCAGATATCGAGCGCCGCCTCGGTCTGGAACAGCTCCGTGAGCAACGTGAAGCTGCAGTCCACCACGGGCGGCGCGGACTTCTCCTACTACGAGGGCAACGACTCCCGCGGATCGTACGCCTCGACCAACGGGCACGGCCGCGGCTACATCTTCCTCGACTACGCCCAGAACCGGCAGTACGACTCCGTCCGCGTCGCGGCGCACGAGACCGGCCACGTGCTGGGACTGCCCGACCACTACAGCGGTCCCTGCAGCGAGCTGATGTCCGGCGGCGGCCCCGGAACGTCCTGCACGAACCGCTACCCCAACTCGACCGAGCGGGCGCGCGTGAACCAGCTGTGGGCCAACGGTCTCGCCAAGGCCCTCGACAAGCTGAACAAGGTCCGCTGACGGGCTGAGCACCCGAGGACTCCCGTCCCGCGCCGGAGCGGGCCGTGCCACCGACGGCACGGCCCGCTCCGGCGCGTCCGGATCCATGGCGTTTCGAATCCACCCGCGCTCCGCCGGACGGCCGACACCTCACGCCTGACACGTCAGGAACCGCCCGACCCACATCGGCGTGCAGGTAGGGGAGCGCCCCGGACCTCGTGTCGCCATGCCATGCCGCGCCGCGCCACCGCCATGGCATGTCATGACATGACATGGCGGATGCAGACGGGGCCGCAGCGGCCGATGGACGGATGTGAGTACGGACCACATGGATGAACACCAGGACGACGTAGTGGAGTTCGCGCTCCTGCTGACGCGTCTGAAGAAGCGCACGAACCGCAGCTATGCGGTGCTGGCGCGCAGTCTGGGCATCACTGCCTCGACGTTGCACCGCTACTGCACCGGGGAGGCGGTCCCCCCGGACTTCACCGGGATCGGCCGGTTCGCCGTGCTCTGCCGGGCCACCCCCGGCGAACGCGCCGAGCTGCACCGCCGGTGGATCCTCGCGACCGCCGCACGGCAGCGTTCACGACCGTCCGGCGCCCGGCGGACACCGGCGCCCGGAGGCGACCCGCGCTCCGCGACCGCGGTGGCATCCTCGATTCGGAGCGCTCCGGCGGACGAGGTACGCGAACCGGGCAGAAGCCCCGTGACCACGGCGAGACCGCCGTCCACTCCGTGCCTGGAGCCGGCCTCGCCCGGCGGTCCGTGCCCGGAGCCGGCCTCGCCCGGCGGTCCGTGCCCGGAGCCGGCCTCGCCGGGCGGTCCGGGCCCGCGCTTCGGACGCCGTCGGCGACGGCCCGGGCGAGCCATGGCACTGGCGTTGTCGCTCGCCGTCGCCCTCGGCTGCCTCACGGCGTCCGCCGCCGCCCCCGCTTCCGACGGCGCCGAGCCGTCCGCTTCCGCCCGCGTCGCCCTGCCGGAGACCTCGGCGCCGCTCACGCGGAGCGGCGGCGGCCGGGGGGAGGAGAGCGGTGGCGGCCGGCCGGAGGGCCCGGCGACCGCCGGTCCGGTCCCGCCGCCGTCCGCCCGCCTCACCGCGCCGGAACCCTCCGCGCCGGTCACCCACGACGCCGACGGCGTGCAGGGGAAGGGGAAGCGCGCCGGGGCGACCGCGCCGTCGCCCCCGCTCACCTGGACCGCCGACTCCCACATCTGGGGTGAACTCGAGTGCGACCACGACTACGTGATCGCCAAGCCGCCGCAGCAGGTTCCGCCGCCGCCGCACCCGGCGGACGCCGGGCCGTGGGCCGCCTCCCAGGGCGCCGTGCACGGGCGTGACACCAATGTGCGGATCACGGTGCAGGGACGCGGCTCCGCCGCGGTCGTCCTGGAGGCGCTGCGGGTGCGCGTGGTCGAGCGGACCGTCCCCGCCGGCCGGCCCGGAACCGCCGCCTATTCCACGGCCGACGGCTGCGGCGCCACCCTTCAGCCCCGCTACTTCTCCGTCGACCTCGACGCGCACAGCCCTCTGCCCCGTGCCATGCCCGCGGGCCGCCCGGACTCACCGAGCTTCGCGGTCGACTTCCCCTACCGCGTCTCCTTGCAGGAGCCGGAAGTTCTGCTGGTCCTCGCGGACGCCGAGTCGTGCACGTGCGACTGGTACCTCGAACTCGACTGGTCCTCGCAGGGCCGCAGCGGCACGGTGCGCATCGACGACCACGGTCGCCCGTTTCGCACCACCACCATCAAGGGCCTGCCTCACTACGCGTATCGCAGACCCGGCGGCTGGGTCTCCATGACCACGGCCGACGACGCGGGGACGGACGACTGACGCGTGACGTGACGTGGGCCGCGTCCGGCGGCCGGGAGATGCGGCGCCGGCGGTCCACGCGTCCCGGGACGGCATCCCAGGGACATCCGTTTCCGCAGGTCAACAGGGGTGGGATGATCCCGCCGTCCCGGCCTCGGCGGCAACTGTGGCCGGGGGCGCCGCGGTCCTGGAGTCTGTGGATGTCGCACCGGTCCAGTCGGCACGACCGCCGGGCCGGCGGGGCGGAGCAAACCCTGCGCCGGTTCACCGGGACAACGCCGCCATAGGGCCGTGTCCGGCGCCTCGCACCACGCTCCGTCCCGCGGCGCAGGGTTCACCCGAGTTCGTCTTCAGACAAGGAAGTCACCACATGAACAGCAGCACTCCCGCACGCCGTCGTCCGGGCCGCCGCCTGGCCGTCGCCGCCGGTCTCGTCCTGGCCCTCGGACTGGGCGCGGCGGCTCAGGCCTCGGCCGCCGCACCGAAGACCGTCGGCGCCGAGGCCCGCGTCTCTTCCCCGTCCACCGCGTTCTCGGACTCGGACGCGTCGCTGTCGGGCCGGCAGATGATCCGGGTGCTGAAGTCCCTGCTGCCCAAGGGCGCGAAGATCTCCGACCAGCAGAGCCAGGAAGGCTACGGCGCGCTGGTCTGGGACGACGGCCGCGGCAAGAGCCTGATCGGGGTGAACGCCCAGGAGGACATGGGCGACGTCCTCGAAGGACGGATGGGCTGTGACACCGGCCAGTACATCGAGTGCCAGGCCCTGACCCTGGCCGACGGCACGCAGGTGAAGCGGGCCAAGCGGGCATCGGAGAAGGGCGGTTCCGCCGTGGTGTGGCTGGTCGACACCCTCCACCCCGACGGCCGCCGGGTCATCGTCCAGGAGGTGAACTCCTACGCGGAAAGCGGTCCGGTGACGCGTCCGCAGCCGCCGCTCACGCTCAACCGCCTCCAGGCCATCGCCCTCGACCCCCGCTGGGCGGGCTGAGCCGACCGCGGTTCGGAGGCGACGGTCCAGGCAGGCCGGACCTCTGACCGCCGCGCCGTCTTCGGACGGTCGCGGCGGTCCACGGCGGCGCAGGCGTGTGGCCGGCCGGGGATCCGGCCGGCCGCACGCTTCGCGGCGGCTCTCGGCCAACGGCTCCCGGCTCCCGGCGGTCGGATCGACGACCGCTGCCCGTCCCCGAAGGACGGACGGCTCCGAGATCCGCCTCCGGGCGCTCGCCCGGCCGGATCGCGGAGCCGTCCTCAATCGCTCGCCGCGCCGCCCAGGCGGGCGACTGCCCAGGGCAGGAGCTCCTTGGCCACGGCAAGGCTGAACGGCCGTGCCAGCGAGCACAGTTCGGCGCAGGCCGCAGGACCGAGCGTGAGGTAGGGGAGGGCGGCCAGCCGGTCGGTGGTGTGCTCGATCTCCGCCCTGCGCCGCGCACCGTCCTCGGACAGCGCCAAGTGCGGGCCGGCGTCGAGCCATCCACCCTCACGCAGGCGCCGCACGGCCTCGTCCCACTGCCGCGGCGACCATGCCCGCGAGTCGCGCAGCACCCCCGCGTCGACGTCGCCCGCGGCGGCATGCGTGACGAGGGCTTCGATCCCGCTCAGTCCGGCGGTCAGGAGCGCCCCCACGTGACCGTCGCCACGGAACTCCCGCAGGAGAGTCTGCGCGTGCCAGAGCACGAGGTGGGGCGCCGTCGGCCACGGAAGTGCGGCGTGCGCGGCGAAGAGGGGGCGCCCCTGCGGGTGACCCACGGCTGATTCGGCGGCGGCGCGGGCGAGTTCCGCCGCGCGGGCCATCTCCGGTGAGGCGACCTCCGGGCCGAGGACGCGGCGGAGCGTGGCATCGATCCCGGCGAGCCGGGCGGCGGCGAACCGCTGCGGCGTGGCGGCCTCCCATGCCGCGGGTACGGCCCGGCGCACCAGTTGCGGATTGAAGTTGTAGAACGTGGCGATCACCAGGTCCGCCGAAGCGGCGCCGAGCGCGGCCGAACGTGACGCGAAGTAACCCGTCCTGGCGTCCACGCCCAACTCGGCGTACCGGGCGGCGGCTTCGGGCGAGAAGTAGACGGCGCCGTGGTAGGGCTCGAGGGTTCTCCAGGTCTCGCGCGCGAAGGCGAGGCTGTCGCGGTTCGTGCCGTGCGTCATGAGCGGCTCTCCGTCCAGTGGCGGATGAAACGACGTTCTCCAGCGGGCAGTTCATCGAGCAGTTCACTGAGCACTTCACCGAGGAGTTCATCGAGCAATGAAGCGCGGGACGGTGCATCGACCACACCAGTCGTACCGTCTGGTCGGTACGCTACCGGAGAGCGGCTTCGGCGACTACGGCGCAGTCGCGCCGTTCGCGGCAGTCGCAACGATCCGGTGGAGGGCCCGGTGCCGGAGCGTGCGGGTGGGGAGCATCCGCAAGCCCTCGGTGCCGCCCGTGCCGACAAGCGAGTTCCGGCGTGTGCCGGAGCGTGGGAGGGCGCACGCAGCGTACGGAAGCACGTGGGGTGCGTACGGTTGCGTCCGCTCGGTCCGCGCGCTCCCTGCCCCGAGGCGGGCAGCCGGGGCAGGGTGGGCGGACGCCGGGGGAGAGCCGCCGTCCCGGTACACCGTCTGAAGGGGTGGGTGCGCCGGGTGGACGAAAGCCGCGACGAGGGCTGCGACGAAGGCCGCGACGAGAGCGGCGACGAAGCCCATGACGAGGGCCGTGGCGAGATCCGGTTCGACGGCCGCGTGGTCGTGGTGACCGGCGGGGGCCGGGGACTGGGCCGGGCGTACGCGCTGCTCCTCGCGGCGCGCGGCGCGCAGGTCCTGGTCAACGACGTGGGGACCGCGACCGACGGACGCGGGGCGTCGCCCGCGCCCGCGAGGGCCGTCGTCGAGGAGATCCGGGCGGCGGGCGGGCAGGCGCTGGCGGACGGGCACGACGTCGCCACCGCGGCCGGCGCCCGGGCCCTCGTGACCGCCGCGCTGGAGCGCTGGGGGCGGCTGGACGCCCTGGTCAACAACGCGGGCATCTCGATCCTGCGCCCGCTGGACGAGCTCACCGACGACGAATGCCGACGGGTGCTGGACACCCACGCGGGCGGCACGCTCCACATGCTGCGGGCCGTTTGGCCGCACATGACCGCCGCCGGGTACGGACGGATCGTCAACACGTGCTCCGACGCCCTGTTCGGCGACACCGGGCTCAGCGCGTACGCCGCGGGCAAGGGCGCCGTGCTGGGGCTGACCACCTCCGCGGCGGCGGAAGGCGCCGCACACGGCGTCAAGGTCAACGCGGTCGTGCCCGTCGCCGCGACCCGCATGTCCCTGGAGGCGGTCCGGGACGACGAGCGCACGACCGCGCTGCTCACCGACCTGTTCCCCGCCCGGCACGTCGCCCCAGTGGTGGCGTTGCTCGCCCACGAGAGCGCCCCCTGCACCGGCCGGCTCCTCCACGCGGCCGGCCGGCGCACGGCCCGGATCTTCCTGGGCGCCACCGAAGGCGTCGTGTGGACGGGGGACCCCGCACCGGAGCTGGTCCGGGACGCCTTCCCGCGGATCTGCGACACCGGAGCGTTCCGCACCCCGGGGAGCGTCAGCGAGTCCATGGGCTTCTCCCTCGCCCGGCTGGGCGCCGGGGCGGCCGGGCCGCCGGTCCTCGACCTCACGTCCCCGGCCGCCCGCGAATGACGTGCGCACACCTGCCCCGAGCCGCCCGCTACGGCTCCGGGAGGACCCGTGCCACAGGACATGGACTTCGCTCTCCCCGCCGCCACGGAGATCAGCCCGGCCCTCGAAGACGCCCGCCGGCACAACCTGGACTGGGTGCGCCGCACCGGCCTGACAGCTGACGACCGGTCCCTGGCCTGGTACGTCTCCTGGGACATGCCGCGCCTGGCCGCGCTGGGCTTCCCACACGCCCGTGGCCCCGCCCTGGACCTGCTGGCGGACGCGATGGGGTTCTTCTTCGTCTTCGACGACCAGCTCGACGGCCCCCTCGGCCGCGACCCGGCCGGGACCGCTCGCGTCTGCCAGGCGCTGATCGACATCGCGCACGGCGCCCCGCCGCCGCCCGGCGCCGACCCCTGCACGACGGCGTTCGCCGACATCCGGGCCCGCGGCACCGACGGCGCCCACCCGGCCTGGACGGCCCGCACCGCACACGAATGGGAGTACTACTTCGCCGCGCAGGCCCACGAGGCGCGTGGCCGTCTCCGCGGCGCCCCGGCCGGTCTCGACGCCTATCTCCAGGTCCGGCGCGGCATCGCGGGCACCGACCTGCCCCTCTCGCTCGGGGAACGCGCGGCGGGCCTCACCGTTCCCGCGTCCGCCTTCCACAGTCCCGAGCTGCGGATCATGCGCCGGGACGCCATCGACGTCACCCTGATGTGCAACGACGTGTACTCCCTGGAGAAGGAGGAGGCCCGCGGCGACATGGACAACCTCGTCCTCGTCCTCGAACGGGCCCGGCGCCTCACCCGCGGCCAGGCGCTCGCCGCGGCCCGCGACGAGGTGGACCGGCGCGTCCGGCGCTTCCAGGACCTGGCCGGCCAGGTGCCCGCCGTCTGCGCGCAGCTCGGCCTCCGCGAGCGGGAGCGGGCCGACGTCGCGGGCTACGTCGACGTCATGACCGCGTGGATGAGCGGCTACCACGCCTGGCAGACCGGCACCCGCCGCTACCGCGACGCACCCCGCGTCGTGCCGCCCTCGGGTCCCGGCCACCTCGGCCAGGTCCTGCACACCGGCGCCGCCCGGCCGCCGCGTCCCGGGCCGAGATCATTCCCGGCCCGGTGAGGGGCCCACTCCCGTCGTTCCCGTTGCCTGCCGCCGACGACCCTGCCGCCGTCGACCTCCGCCGAAGGCTTCGCGCTTTCGCGCCTTCGCGACGCGCTCCCGCCCGCCGTCCGCGAACCGTGACCGCTCCCACCGGAACCGGCCGGCGGAGCCACAGCGGGGCCGCCGGTTCGGCGGTTCGGCCGGGGGAGACGGTCCCGTGCCGGGGATCAGGCGGCGAGCAGCTCCGGTTCCCGTTCCGGCGTCCTGGCCTCGGACTTCCTGTTCGGCAGCGAGAGCCGGAAGACCTTGCTCCACGCGGAGAGGACCTGCTTGGGCAGCGGCCCGCTGACGTACTCCAGCTCGTACTTCTCGAACAGTGCCCGCACCTTCACCGCGACCTCGGCGTAGCGGTTGCTCGGCAGGTCCGGGAAGAGGTGGTGCTCGATCTGGTGCGAGAGGTTGCCGGTCATGAAGTGCATGGCCTTGCTGCCGCTGATGTTCGCCGAGCCCATCATCTGGCGCAGGTACCACTGGCCGCGCGTCTCGCCCTTGATCGACCGGCGCTCGAAGACCTGGACGCCCTCGGGGAAGTGCCCGCACATGATCACCGAGTGGGACCAGATGTTGCGCACCAGGTTCGCGGTGAAGGTGGCGCCGAGCGTGGTGAGGAACGACGGGCCCGACAGCAGCGGGTGGATCACGTAGTCCTTGAGCACCTGCTTGCGGATCTTGCGGCCCACGGCCCTGGCCCGCTCGCGGAACTCCGGGTTCTTGCGGCGGCGCTCGCTCGACAGGTTCTTGCCCAGCTCCAGGTCGTACGCCGCGATGCCGTACTCGAAGAAGCAGGCGTTGAGGAAGTTCCACAGCGGCTGGCCGAGGTGGAACGGGTGCCACTTCTGGTCCTCGTCGACGCGCATGATGCCGTAGCCGAGGTCGTTGTCCTTGCCGATCACGTTGGTGTACGTGTGGTGCAGCTCGTTGTGCGAGTGCTTCCACTGCTCGGCCGGCGAGACGTGGTCCCACTCCCAGGTGGTGGAGTGGATCTTCGGGTCCCGCATCCAGTCCCACTGGCCGTGCAGGATGTTGTGCCCGATCTCCATGTTGTCCATGATCTTCGCCACGGACAGACCGGCGGTGCCGATCAGCCACGCGGGCGGGAAGATCGAGAACAGCAGCACACCCCTGCTCACCAGCTCCAGCTTGCGCTGCGCCGAGATGACCTTGCGGATGTAGGCGGCGTCCTTCTCTCCGCGGCCGGCGATCACCTCGTCACGGATCGCGTCCAGCTCGCGGCCGAGCTCCTCGATCTGCTCCGCGGTCAGGTGGGCGGTGGGGTCGATGGCGGTCAAGATGCTCCTACCGTTCGATGTCACAGGGGCCCGCGGCGGCGGACACGCAGGTCTGGATGAGGACGCCCGGCTCGGCCTCGGTGATCTCGCCGGTGCGCAGGTCGCGGACGGCGCCCGCCTTGAGCGGCGTGAGGCAGCCGAAGCAGATGCCCATGCGGCACCCGGAGGGCATGAGCACGCCGGCCTGCTCGCCGACGTCCAGCAGCGGCGTGGCGCCGCCCGCGTCGGCGGTCCTGCCGGTGACGCTGAAGGTGACCTCGCCGCCGTCGCCGGCGACGACGACGCCGGGGCGGAAGCGCTCGGTGTGCAGGCGCTCCGGTACGCCGTGCTCGCTCCAGTGCTTCTCGGCGGCGTCGAGCAGGCCCGCGGGCCCGCAGGCCCAGGTCTCGCGCTCGGCCCAGTCGGGCACGAGTTCTTCGAGGCGGGTGACGTCGAGCATGCCGTCCGTGTCGCTGTGCACCTCGGTGAGCCGCAACTTTCCGTCCGCGACCATGCGGTGCAGTTCGTCGCGGAAGATCACGTCCTGCGGCCGCGGCGCGCTGTGGACCAGGACGACGTCGTCGAGCCCGCTGTCGCGCAGCATGCCCATCACGGGCGTGATGCCGCTGCCGGCCGTCAGGTAGAGCACCTTGGCGGGCCTGGCCCGCGGCAGCACGAAGTCACCGGTCGCCTGGTCGAGGTGGATCAGCGTCCCCGGCGTCGCCCTGCGGACCAGGTGGTTGCTGACCTTGCCGTCCGGGATCGCCTTCACGGTGATCGTGACGCGTCCGTCCCGCCGGTCCGTCGGCGACGTGAGGGAGTAGGCGCGCCACAGGCGCACCCCGTCGACGTCGACGCCGATCCGCACGTACTGGCCCGCCGTGTGACCGCGCCAGCCCCGCCCCGGCCGGATCACGACGGTCGCGGCGTCGGCCGTCTCGGGGCGCACGGCCTCGATACGGCCGCGCAGGTCGGCGCCGGCACGCAGCGGGCTGACCAGGTCCAGGTAGTCCGACGGCAGGAGCGGCGTCGTGACCATCTCCAGCAGTTTCCACGCCCTGCTGCGGAGGGCTGTACTCGTCATGATTCCAGCTTGCTGTGCCTCAGGGCGTAAAGTCCTGACCGCAGGACGTGAATCTGGTCTGCCGAATTGTTCGCAGGGAACAAAAACGTGAGTCATGCAATCCGGAGGGCCAGCGAGCTGGCTCTCGACGAGACGACGGTGACCGCACTGCGGTCCGCGCTGGGCAGCACCGCCGACGAGATCGTCCAGGCGATCATCGACGAGGTCCCCTCCTACGCCAACGCCCTTTCGGGCAGCATGGGCGGCACCATCCGCCGGGCCGTGCGCACCGCTCTGGGGCACTACCTGGACCTCGCGAGCGGGAACGCCACGGGCGGCGACGGCGGTGACGCGGCTTACGAGCTGGGCCGCGGCGAGGTGCGCGACGGCCGCTCGATGGACGCCCTGCTCAGCGCCTACCGCGTGGGCGCGCGCGTGGCGTGGCGGTGCCTGGCGGCGGGGGCGGTGCCGGCGGGTCTGCCCGCCGCCGAGGTCGCCAAGTTCGCCGAGCTGACCTTCGCCTACATCGACGAGCTGTCCGCCGCGAGCGCCGCGGGCCACGCCGACGAACTGGCCGCCCGGGGCCGGGCCCAGGAGCGCCATCTGGAACACCTGGCCCGCGACCTCCTCGCCGGCGCGAGCCCGGACGTGCTGCTGGCCTCGGCCCAGCGGGCCGGGTGGCAGCCCCCCGTCTCGCTGACCGCGGTCCTGCTGCCCGCCGCCCAGGCGCGGCCCGCCTACCGGGCGCTCGACCCGAGCACCCTCGTCCTCGACGACCTGCCGGACGCCACCGGTGTGCTGTTCGTCCCCGATGCCGACCGCTCACACCTGCTGCGGCAGCTGACCGACCGCACCGCCGTGGCCGGCCCGGCCCGGCCGTGGACCCGCGCGTCCGCCTCCTACGCACGAGCGCTGCGCGCGCGTTCCCTCTCCTCGGGGATCCGCGACACCGAGGACCATCTGCCCGAGCTGGTGCTGAGCGCCGACATGGACGCCTTCGCGGACCTGCGTGCCCGGGCTCTCGCACCGCTGCGGACCGTGCCCGCCGCGACCGCGGCGCGGCTGGAGGAGACGCTGCGGGCGTGGCTGCTGCACCAGGGCAGACGGGACGAGGTGGCGGCGGCGCTGTTCGTCCACCCGCAGACCGTCCGGTACCGGATGTCGCAGCTGCGGGAGCTCTTCCCGGATCTCGCGTCGCCGCACCGGGTCCTCGAACTGACGCTGGCGGTCGGCCTCCGGCCCGGCTGACACGTACGTCGACAGTCCCCGTCGACGACCAAAGGCGCGGCAACCCGAAGGTCCCGCGTCCGCCCTGGCGAGGCGGGCGCGGGGCCGTCGGGAGTGGGCTCAGCGGGAGGTGAGCTTCCAGAGGTGGTCGGCGGTGCCGTTGTCGCTCCACTGGATGACCTGGGCGCCGGAGGACGTGCTCATCCCCGTCACGCCGAGCAGCCGGCCGCTGTTGTAGTTGGCGATCTTGTAGTAGCCGTCACGGGCCGGGATGACCTGCCAGAGGTGGTCGGCGGTGCCGTTGTCGCCCCAGATGAGCGCGGTGCCGCCGTCAGCGGTGCCCGCGTTGGTGATGCCGAGCAGCAGGCCGCTCTTCTGGTTGACGATCTTGTAGAGGCCCGAACCGGCGGCGGTCAGGGTCCAGTTCTGGTCGGTGGCGGTGGTGGACGTGGACTGCACGACGGCGGTGCCCTGTGCGGTGCCCGCCCCGCTGGTGTCCAGGGCGAGTCCGCTGTTCTTGTTGGTGATCTGGTAGCGCCCGGCCAGCGAGGTGTTCGTGCCGCTCGGGGTGATCACCAGGTGGTAGCCGTCGGCGGCGTTCATGGTGACGGGCACGGTGATCGAGCCGCCCGAGACGGTGTAGTTCGCCTCGGAGACGGTGATCGGGCCGGGGGAGGCGGTGAGGCGGCCGGTGTTCGGGCTGTACTCCAGCTTCACGTGCACCGTGGACCCGAAGGCCGACAGGGACGTCAGGCCGTTGACGGTCACGGCGCAGGAGCCGCTGCACCCGCCGGCGACGACGCTGATCTGGTTGCCCGCGCCGTTGAGGGAGGCGATGCCGTCGATGCCGGTCTGGGCGGGAGGCGTGGTGACCAGCATGTTGCCGGACATGTCGCCGTACCACTTGTAGGTCCAGTACGAGCCGTTGGGGGAGCCGCCGGTGTCGGTGAGGGTGTCGCCGAGGGTGCCGTAGTGGTTCCAGAAGGCGAGTTCCGCGTCGCGCACTCCGGCCCGCTCGAACTTGGCGGCGTAGCCGATGAGCGCGCCGCTGTTGCCCATCTCGTCGGGGGTGCCGTACTCCTCGATGTCGATGGGGCGCGGGCTGATGCCGAGGCTCGACTCCAGGGCGCGGTAGTCGGCGATGTGGACGGCGATGTTCGCGCTGGTCTGGAGCTCGTGCCAGGCGACGACGTCGGGCACGGCGTTGTTGGCGATGGCGTCCTGGAGGAACGTCTGCATCTTGGCGTGGGTGTAGGAGCTGAAGCTGGGGCCCTGGATGGGGGTGGTGGAGTCCTTGGAGCGGATCTCCTTGTACGTCAGGTTCCAGGCGGTGTCGAAGGGGCCGGCGTGGGCGGTGTCCCAGTTCAGGTCGGGTTCGTTCCAGATGGCCCAGGCGGAGATGTTCGTGGCGCTGGAGGCCTTCACGGCCGCGATCTGCTGGTCCACGGCGGACAGCCAGTCGCTCATGCTGACCCACTTGTAGGGGAAGTCCGGGTACCAGTCCGGCATCCGGGCGACCACCTTCGCGCCGGCGCGGGCCGCCTTCGGCGCGACGACCAGGGCGTCGCCGGCCGGCCGGGGCTCGCCGTTGGGCAACTGGGAGCCGCCGGGCGCCATCTGCACGAACGTGTTCGGCTTCAGCGCCTGGACCAGGCTGTCCGGGGGGGTGGTGTCGTCGGCGAGGCCGTAGAGGCTGCCCGTGCCGACGTGCGTGACCGGGCGCAGAGTCTGGTTGGCGTTGACGACCAGGGTGGTGGAGGAGGTGGGGGCGGCCTGGGCGGAGGCGCCCGTCAGGGCGACGGCGGTTGCGGCCAGGGTCGTCGCGAGCGCGGCGGCCGTGGCGCGGCCGAGGACTGCTCTGCGGTGGTGCTGGGGGCTCAGGTACGACATCAGCGGCTCTCCTGAGAGCGGACGGGGACTTGCCGGTGGCGCGGACGCCGGGGTCGGCTCGGGGCCGGCCGGCCGACTGGTGCAGGGGACGGAGGCCGTCGCGACGGGTGACCACCCTGCGTGAGGTGGCAGTGGGGCGGGGCGGGCGGCGTGGGCGGTGCGCGGCACCGGCCGGTCGCCGGGCCGGTGACGGCGGGCATCGCGGATCAGTCCTTGACCGCGCCCGCCGTCACGCCCGCGGCCACATAGCGCTGGGCGAGGACGAGCAGCACGGCCGCGGGCAGGGACGCGACGACGGCGGTCGCCATGATCGCGTTCCACTCCTGGTTGTTGTTGCCGATGTAGTGGTAGATGCCGAGGGTGATCGGCCGCCATTCGCCGCCGCCGTCGAGGGTGTTGGCGAAGACGAAGTCGGACCAGGCCCACAGGAAGCTGAAGAGCGAGACGGTGACGATCGCGTTGCGGCTCACCGGCAGGACGATTGACCGGAAGGTGCGCCAGGTGCCCGCTCCGTCGATGCGGGCCGCGGCGATGAGTTCGCCGGGGATGCCCGACATGAACGCCGTGAAGATCATGACGCCGAACGGCACCGCGATCGTCGAGTCGGCGATGATCAGGCCCCACCAGGAGTTGAGCAGACCGAGGTCCAGGAAGACGCCGTAGAAGCCCATCGCCATGACGATGCCGGGGATCATCTGGGCGATCAGCAGCACCAGACCCAGGATCCCCCCGCCGAAGGGCCGGAGCTTGGCCAGGGCGAAGCCGGCCGGCGCGGCGAGGACCAGAGTGAGGGCCACCGTGCCCAGACCGATCAGCAGGCTGGTGCCGAGGTAGGGCATCTGGTCGTCGACGACGGCGCGGTAGCCCTCGAACGTGGGGTGCAGCGGCAGCAGGTCGGGTGGACTCTTGCGCATGTCCTGCTGCGGCGTGAGGGACACGTTGATCATCCAGTACACCGGGAACAGCATCAGCGCGGTGAGGACGATCCCGATGACGGTGTAACGGCGGGAACCCTTGCGGACGGTCATGCTTCCTGCCTCCTCTGGACACGGACGTACAGCAGACCGAAGACGAGGGCGATGAGGATGAGGATGTTGCCGACCGCCGCACCCGGCCCGAACTTGGGCAGCAACGTGCCGAAACCGAGCTGGTACGACCAGGTCGCCAGGGTCGACGAGGCGTCTCCCGGTCCGCCCTTGGTCATGATCCAGATCAGGTCGAAGACCTTCAGCGTGTAGACGAGCCCCAGCAGCAGGGTGATCGCCGACACCGGCCGCAGCAGCGGGAAGGTGATGCGCCGGAACTGCTGCCAGGCGCTCGCCCCGTCCAGCGAGGCCGCCTCGTACAGCTCGCCGGGGATGTTCTGCAACCCGCTGTAGAGGATGACCAGGTTGAACGGGATGCCGATCCAGATGTTCGCGATGATGACCGAACTCAGCGCCCAGTCGGGCGAGTTCAGCCAGTCGACCGGGGCCACGCCCACGAGGTGCAGGGCGTAGTCGAGGACACCGGACTCGCTGTTGAACATCCACGACCAGGTCGACGCCGACACGATCAACGGCAGCAGCCACGGGATCAGGAACAGCGCCCTGAGGGTGCCGGCCAGCCGGAAGTGGCGGTTGAAGAACACCGCCAGGGCGAGCCCGGCCACGTACTGGAAGGCGATCGACACGAACGTGAAGACCATCGTGTGACGCAGCGCCGGACCGAACGTGGGATCGTCCAGGACGGTCCGGAAGTTGTCCAGCCCCGAGAAGGGCGCGTCACCCGCGACGAACGACCGGACCGTGTAGTCGCGCAGGCTCAGATCGAGGTTGCGGTACAGGGGATAGACGTAGAACGCGGCGAGGTAGACGGCCAGCGGCGCGAGGAACGCCAGTGCGGTCAGCCGGCTTCCGCGCCGCTGGCGGCGCCGGAGTGCCGATGCGTCCGTCGGGTCGGCTGCGCCGGTCGCCCCGGATGTGACCGGGCGCCGCTGCGAGCGGCGGTCGACGCGGGCGATGGTCATGCGAACTCCTGTGTGCGGGTGGCCTGTCCGGGGTGGCGGTGCCCGGACGGTTTCGGGTGTCCCGCGGTCCGGCCGGAGGATGCCCCCGGCGTGCCGCGAAGACGTCGCATGTCAGCCGTTGCCCTTGTCGGCGGCCTTCTGTGCGGCGTCGAGCGCGGCCTGCGGGCTCTGACCGCCGGACAGCGCGGCCTGGACGGCGGTCCACAGCGGCTGCGAGATGGTCGGGTACCGGGTGCCCAGACCGTCGCTGGTGCGACCGCGCGCGGCGGCCACCGCGGCCACCCACGGCTTCAGCTTCGGGTCGGCCTTGACCTGCTGGGCCTGCACCGCGGTGACGGGGGCGACGTAGGCGAGGGTCGTGTCGGTGGGCAGCAGGTTCGCGTCGCTGGTGAGACAGGTGACGATCTTCTTGGTGACGTCGTAGCGCGAGGTGTCCTTCTGCACCGGGACGGTGACGAACTCACCGCCGGTGGGCACCGGAGCCGCGCCGCCGTCCTGCCCGGGGATGCTGACGACGCCGTAGTCGAATCCGGTCTTCTCGGCGTTGCCGAGCTGCCAGGTGCCGTTCTCGCCGAACGCGTACTCGCCGGTGGCGAACTCCTGCCAGCTGGTGGTCTGAGTGTTCTGCAGGACGTCCTTGGGCGCGTAGCCCTCGTCGACCCACTGCTTCCACAGGGACAGCGCGGCGACGCCCTTGTCGGAGTCGAGCTTCGTGAGGTCGGCGCCCGAGCCCCAGAACCAGGGCAGGAACTGGAAGCTGCCCTCCTCGGTGTTGATCGCCGAGAAGGTGATGCCCTTCTTCCCGGCGGCCTTGACCTTCTTCAACGCCTCCGACAGCGCAGCCCAGTTGGTGAGTGAGGCGGGGTCGACGTGGGCGGCGGACAGGACCTTCTTGTTGTAGTAGAGGGCGAGGGTGTTGGCGCCGATCGGCACACCGTACGGATAGCCGTGCAGGGTGCCGGCCCCGATGATGTTCTTCTGGATCGACGTGGTGGCGATGCCCAGGTCGTCCATCTTGTTGAGGATCCCCGCCTCCACCAGCGTGGACACGACCGGGTTGTCGACGAGCATCACGTCGGGGGCGTTGCCCTGCTGGGCGGCGAGCAGCGCCTTGTTGCCCAGGTCCGAGGTGTCCATGCCGGTCCGCTTGATCGTGACCCCGGCGTCGCTGCCGCACTTGGTGACGAGCTTGCCCCAGTCGGAGGAGGCGTCGAACTGCGGGTACGGGTCCCAGAAGGTGTACGTCCCGCCGGCGGCCTTGCCGGACCCGGAGGCCGAGGAGTCGGAACCGTTGCCGCAGGCGGCGAGTGCGGTGAGCGCGCCGACGGCGGCGACGGCGGTGATGAGGGTACGGCGGTGGTTTCTCACGGTGACCTCGTTGTCTTGTGGTGCGGCTCGCGGGGAGCAGTCGGAAGAAGCAGGGAAGACCGAAGGGGGACGGGACGGGGAGGGTGCGGGGAGTCTGCGGGGAAGGGAGTGCTCAGGAGGTGGGCAGCCAGATGCGCATGCTGCCGTCCTGGCGGTTGGCCCAGGCGTAGTAAGGGACGGCGGTCAGCCGGAGGGACGCGTCGGCCGGTGCGGCGTCGGTGGGCGGCCCGTCGGTGGGCGGGCCGCCGGCCGGCCCGGCGGCCCGGTACGGCCACCAGCCGGCGTCGGGGATGTCCCGGCGGCGCCCCTCGGCGACGACGGTGGTGACCCCGCCGAGCAGGTCGGGGCGGTGCTCCACCGTGAGGGGACGGGTGGGGTCGAGGACGATGTCGTCCAGGCCGCCGCCGGGGTGGTCGACTCCTTCCAGGCAGTACACCAGCGGTCCGCGCTCGATCGCCACACAGCCGCGCACGGCGTCCACCCGGGGGTCGGCGGCCGTGAGACGGGGCTCCAGGGCGAGTTCGAGCACGACCCGGTCACCGGGCGCCCAGACGCGCTCCAGCCGCAGCCAGCCGTCGGTGACGGGCGCGTCGCTCTGGTCGTACGCCGTCTCCCCGCAGCGGACCCGGAAGGCGCGGCACCACTGCGGGACACGCAGCGAGAGGGTCCAGGGACGGTCGGCGGGGGTCTCCTCGACAGTCAGGGCGATCACGCCCTGCCAGGGGTAGTCGGTCTCGGCGCTCACCGAGAGGGGGGTCCCGCCGAGGTCGCTGGTGTAGCGGCCGGTGGCGTACTGGTGGATCTGCAGGCCGCCGTCGTCGCTGGTGGCGAGGTAGTGCTCCAGGGAGGCGAGGAGGCGCATGACGTTGGGCGGGCAGCAGGCGCAGCGGAACCAGCGCGTGCGGCGGGCCGACTGGTCGCCGCCGGGGTCGGTGTGACCGTCGCGGACTTGGAGCGGGTTGACGTACAGCCAGTGCTCGCCGTCCAGGGAGACTCCGGCCAGGAAGCCGTTGAACAGGGTGCGTTCGACGAGGTCGGAGTAGCGGGCCCCACCGGTGAGCAGGGCCATGCGCCAGCTCCACTGGATCGAGGCGATGGCCGCGCAGGTCTCGCAGTAGGCGCGCTCGTTGGGCAACTCGTAGGGGTCGCCGAAGTCCTCCTCGTCGTGGTGCGCGCCCAGCCCGCCGGTCACATGCGTCTTGGTGGCGGTCATCGCGGCCCACAGCCGTTCCGCGGCGGCGCGCAGTTCCGCGTCCTGCGTTTCGGTCGCCAGGTCGGTGGCGGCGGCCAGCAGGTACAGCTGGCGTACGGCGTGTCCTTCCACCGTGGTGGCCTGGCGCAGCGGGACGCGGTCCTGGCAGTAGGCCTCGCCGCCGAGCAGCCCGTGGCCGTAGCGGTCGACGAAGTAGCCGGCCAGGTCGAGGTAGCGGCGCTCGCCGGTCTCCCGGTACAGCTCGACCAGAGCGGTCTCCACCTCGGGGTGCCCGTCGACGCCGTCGACGGGCCTGCCGCTGCCCGGCAGACCGAAGACCGAGTCGATGTGGTCGGCGAACTTCACCGCCACATCGAGGAGTTCGGGCCGTCCGGTGGCCCGGTGGTGCGCCACCGCGGCCTGGATCAGATGCCCCGCGCAGTACAGCTCGTGCCCCCAGCGCAGGTCCTGGTACCGCTCGCCGCCCTTGAGCAGCTGGAACCAGGTGTTGAGGTAGCCGTCGGGCTGCTGGGCGCCGGCGACCAGGGAGACGATCCGCTCCACGTCGGCGGCGAGAGGGCTGTCGTCCCCGGCCGTCTGCCGGGCGAGCTGCCAGGAGGCGGCCTCCAGCCACTTGTAGACGTCCGAGTCCACGAACGGGTAGGCGCCCTGGAACTCACCCTCGGCGACGCCCGCGACGATCCGCAGGTTGCGCAGGTTGCCCGCCGACTCCAGCAGCCCCGGACCCTGCGGGATGGAGGTGTGCGCGTTCACCTCGCGCCGGGTGTCCCAGAAACCGGCACGCACCACGGCGGTGGCGGGGACCAGCGCGGCCTTGGCGCCCGGACCGAGGCGGACCGGACCCGTGGGGCCTCTGCCCGCGTCGGCCGAGGCCGAGGACGGGAAGGAGGGCACAGCTGAACGTGGGCGGGGCATGGCTCTCCGAAGAGGTAGAGGGGGAAGCGGGCGGGGCCGGCTCACGGGGGTGTCGTGGCGTCCCGGGCAGACCGGGCGGGCGGTGTTCGCCTCTCGGACCCACTTGGGAAATCGTTTTTCTGCCGGAAACGTAAGGAGCGGACGGGTGTGAGTCAAGGGGGCTGCGCCAAGTATTTGCTGTTTCCCCGTCAGGGCTGTTCAGGGGGCGCGAACAGTGCCACTATGTGCGCCCCGACGTCATCTAGGAAAAGGATTGCGCGTGACCGCCGTTCCAGAGTCTCCTCCAGCCGGGCGGGCGAAGCTCGCCGACGTCGCCCAGCTGGCCGGCGTCAGCCTCGGAACGGCCTCCAAAGCGCTGAACGGCAACGGCAGGATGCGGCCCGAGACACGGCAGCGTGTGCTGGCCGCCGTCAAGGCGCTCGACTTCCGCCCCAACCAGCATGCGCAGAGCCTGCACACCGGCCGCAGCTGGACCGTGGGGCTGATGACCACCGACGGCATCGGCCGGTTCAGCACCCCGGTGCTCCTCGGCGCCGAGGACGCGCTCGGCGCCGGGAAGATCTCCGTGCTCCTGTGCGACACCCGCGGCGACGCGATCCGCGAGGAGCACCACCTGCGCAACCTCACGGACCGGCGGGTCGACGGCATCATCGTGACCGGCCGGCGCACCGACCCGAGGCCGCCCCTCACCGGCATCGATCCGGTCCCGACGGTCTACGCCCTCTCGCCGTCCACCGACCCGGACGACATCTCCGTCGTCTCCGACGACCTGAGCGGGGCCCGGCTGGCCGTCGAGCATCTGCTGGCCACCGGCCGCACACGGATCGCGCACATCACCGGCCCGGCACACCACGCGGCCGCCCGCGACCGCGCCCGCCACACCGTCGAACTGCTCGAACGCGCCTCGCTCGCACTCTCCTCCGGCCGTGTCCACTTCGGCGAGTGGAGCGAGGCATGGGGGCGCCGCGCCGCCGAGGCGGTCCTGCGCACGGCACCGGACACGGACGCCTTCTTCTGCGGCAACGACCAGATCGCCAGGGGCGTCGCCGACACCCTGCGCGAGCACGGCCTGGACGTGCCCGGCCGGATCGCCATCGTGGGCTACGACAACTGGGACGTCATGGCCCTGGCCTGCCGACCGCCCCTCACCACCATCGACACCGACCTCACCGAGATCGGCCGGCAGGCCGCCCTGCGGTTGCTGGACGCCATCGGCTCCCACCCGGAACCGGGCCTGCACACCGTGCCCTGCCGCCTCGTCGTACGCGAATCCAGCTGACCGCCACCGCCGCCCACCCCACACACCGGGCCGCACGCGCGCCGTGCGGTCCCGGCCGGACGGCGGGAGCCGCCGCTGACGGGCCCCGGAGCCGCCCCGGCGGCGGGAAAGCCGGTGAGATCTCGACGGAGACCGCACTTGACCGAGGGCTTTCCGACCCGCCCTATTCGTCCAGGAACTGACAGGCCCCGCTCGGAGCGCCGATCGACACGGTCCCGTCGTGGATTCGCCACTCGCTCATGCCGTCGCACTCGTGGCTGACGAGGAACGACCCGGTGATCAGGTCACCGTCGGCGTCAGAAGCCGGAAGCCCTGCCACACGGTGCAGGCGCTCCAGGAGCCAGTCGACGGACGGCGCACGCATCTCCGCCCCGAAGAAGACCCAGTTGGTGAAGTTGTACTGCCTGGCGGGAAAGGCCCAGCCACCGCTGTACGTCCGATCGGGATCGTCTGCCTCGACGATCTTCTTGACCTGGACGAGCTGGAGGTCGTCGCACTCCAGCCAGCCCCTGATCCGGACGAACACACCCACGACGACCGCCTCCCGCCCCCGCTCCAGGCGCCGTTCGCCGCACGCCGACTCCGGCACCGTCGAACCGTGGACGCGGTCGGATCGATCAAGCAAAGCGTTTCACGGGCATCGTTTCGCTGGCCAATAGGTGGGCGCCGAGGCCGTCGGGGGGACGGCGGGCGTTCGTGGTGTTGCGAGCCTCGGGGAGTCAGGGCCGTGGCGTCACAGCATCTCGAAGTCCTGGTACTCGAATCCCGGAGCGACGATGCAGGACACCAGGACCGGCTCGTCAGCGGCTGGTTGTGCGGTCTGCCAGACCCCGGCGGGCACGAGGAGCTGCGGTTGCTGCCCGCTTGCGACGTCCGGGCCCAGCGACGCGACGGTCGCCTCCTGCGGAGCGGCCGCGTTTCCGCCGAGTCGCAGGGTCAGCGGGCCGCCCCGGTGCCACAGCCACAGTTCGTCCGACCGCACCCGGTGCCAACGGGAGACTTCGCCGGGGTGCAGGAGGAAGTAGATGCCGGTGGCGAAGGCGCGGGGTCCCGCGTAGCCGTCCGGGACCGCCGTGGGTCCGGTCCGCCAGGTCTGCCGGAACCATCCGCCTTCGACATGCGGCTCCAAGCCCAGCAGGCCGACCAGCTCGGAAATCTCGTCCATGAGCAGCCATCATGCCCGCAAGGCCCGAGACCGGTGTCGAAATCCTCGCAACGGGCTGTGGTTCCGCTGCGCCTGCGGGGAGGGCGGAGTGGCAGGCGGACCGCCGATGGTTGGCCTTCGGCCTTCGGCCTTCGGCCTTCGGCCTCGATGCCGGCGGTCCGCTGGGTGTCGTCTACTGCTGCCGGTGGGTCAGAACCAGTCGGTGCAGACGACGGTGTCGCTGTCTCCCGGGCTGCCGCAGGCCCGCATGACCACGTTGTGGTCGTTCCATTCGGTGGTGAACACGTCCGAACCGCCCGTGATCTTGGTGAAGCCGAGCTGGTCCCAGGACTGCCCGCCGGTGAGGCTGCGGTCGACCCACACCTCGTCGCCGGACGTGCCGCCGGTGATCCGTCCCCAGGCGCACTCGGTGGTGTCGCTGTAGCGCAGTTCGATCAGCCGGCCCGCGATCGACACCGAGCGCGGTGAGCGGGCGCCCGTGCCGTCGGGAGCGCCCCCGTCGGTGCAGCCCGCGGTGGTGGTGCCTCCGCCGAGCGCGCCGCCGGCGCAGTCGGGAATTCCCGGCAGTACCGCCGGGCCCTTGAGGTAGATGTTGGTGATCCAGCCGTTGTAGTCGGGCAGGTAGGACCAGACCGTGTTGACCAGGCCCTCCGCGTTGACGGTGTCGCCGTGCTGCTGGCAGGAGACGCGAACCGTGGTCTCGCCGCCGATCGTCTGACGCACGGCGGCGGCGAGCGTGGGCTGGGACCGCACGTTCACTCCGTCGCCCCAGGTGGTGAACTGCCCGTTGGAGCCGCCCCCGCCGACCGGGCCTCCACTCAGGCAGTCGGGCACGCCGGGCAGCGCGGCCGGCCCACGCACGTAGATGTTGGTGATCCAGGCGTCGTACCCGGGCAGATAGGACCACAGGTCGTTCGTGATCCCCTCGGCGGTGACGGACTCGCCGTGGATCTGGCAGGAGATCTTCACCTGGGTCGGGCCCGGGAAGGTGTGCTGCACCGTCGATCCCCGACGCGGCTCGTTCCCGGCCCGGACCCATTCGCCCCACGTGCTGAAGAGCTGGCCGGGAAGGCCTGAGTTGTCCGGCGTGGCCGAGTCCGAGCTCTCGCTCGGCCTGATCGCTCCGACGTAGATGCTGCTGGAGTGCGAGCTGAAGTCGGCGACCTGGAGCGGGTGCTGGGACTCCGCCGCTTCCACGATCTTCCCGTCGCCGAGGTAGATCGCGGTGTGGGTGGTGCTCATCCACACGAGGACCCGGCTGGCCTTCCAGAACAGCACGTCGCCGGGCTTGAGGTGGGCGGTGCCGTCGCTGCCCCCGAAGCGGACCGGCCAGTAGCGGTCGAACACGTCGGACGTCGTTCCGGGACCGAGGACGTCGCGTCCGGTGGCCACCGACCATGCCCAGCGGGTCAGGCCCGAGCAGTCGAAGCCGACGACATTGCCGTCGTTCCACGCCTCGTCACCGCCGCCGTCGGGGGTTCCGTGCGTCTTGCCGGGGACGGGACCGTGTCCGCCTCCCCACGAGTACATGGTGCCGGCCGCCACCTCGTCGCAGGCCGCTTTCACGGCGAGCGCCCCCTGGACGCTGGTCTCCCCGTACGCCCGGCAGTCGCCCGCGGCGTGCGCGGGGGCCGCGGGCAGGACCGCCAGTCCCAGGGCCAGCAACGCGCAGGCCAGCAGCGACCGAAGCAGCCCCGGCCAGGCCGGCCCGGCGCGCAAATGTCCGTTCATGGTCTTCTCCCCCTTCGGCGGGAAACCCGCCGCCGTGCGTGCGGAGTTGCTCCGCACCGCCGACGTCAAAACTAGCCGATGGTCGGGACATGCCAACCCGGGAAGGCGACGGCAATCCGCGGCCCGCGCCGGAAGGGTGGCCGTCGACCGGGTCCGCCGGGGCCCGGTCGTGTCGCGCGCCCGGCATGACGGGGACGCAGCCGGTCTCCCGACGACCGCAGCCCTACCCCGCCCCATCCCACCTCGGCCGTCCGCAGATGCGGGAAGAGGGCGTCGGCGCGAGTCTGGGGACCAGGACATCGCCGGACGGTCGCCCTGCGGGCACCCCCTGTCCGTGCCCGAGCGCCGTCGGCATCCCTTGCGAGGAGGACGCCATGCCCGAGAAGGACGACCTGAGCAAAGGCGACGAGGTGACGTGGAGAAGCCACGGCCAGAACGTCACCGGAAAGATCAAGAAGAAGATCACCGGTCGCACGGAGGCCGCGGGCCGTACCGTCGACGCGTCGCCCGAGGAGCCGCAGTACGAGGTCGAGAGCGACAAGTCCGGCCGCTCGGCCGTGCACAAGCCCGGTGCGCTGCGCAAGAAGGGCCGTCGCTCCTGATGGCCGGCGGCGAGCGCAAGGACGACCGTGACGGTACGGTCCGCGAGTTCCATGAGGCCGTCAACATGACCGCCGGTGAGCTGGAGAAGTGGCTGGCGACCGACGAGTCCGCGAGCGTAGGGCAGAGCGACGGCGGTGAAAGCGTCGGACACTCCTCCGGACGCCGCATCGTCGGACTCCTGCGCACCCGGAAAGCGGACCTCACCGACGACGACCTCGCGCACATGCGCAAGGTCGTCGGCTACGTCCACCGCCACGTCGCGCAGCGGCCCGCCGGAGACGTCACCGCCACCCGCTGGCGCTACTCCCTCATGAACTGGGGCCACGACCCCGAGAAGTGAGGGCGTCGAACGACGGCGGCAAGCGATCCGCGGCCCACCGGACCGGACCGGACCGGACCGGACCGGACCGTGAGCCGCGTACCGGGCCCGACCGGGCCAAAGGACGGATGACCGGACGCCGGGGGGTCGGACGCGCCGGGCAGCTGCGCACACCGCTGAGGCCCGACGGGCTGGTTCGCGGTCACCCGGCGGGTGCCTGCCGGCTCTGCTCCTTGCCGGGGTCCCCACGGTGTGCGCGCACGCGACGAACAGCTCGGGCGTCCGTCGCGGACGGTGCTCGGCGGTTGCGACGCGGTGGGGTCGGGCATGGTGTCGCTCCCTGGCCCGGAGGTCGAGGGCGACCGGTCAGCCGACGGTGAGGACGATCTTGCCGCGGTTGTGGCCGGCGTCGCTGGCCTGCTGCGCCTTGGCGGCGTCGGCCAGCGGATAGGCGGCGCTGATCGTGGTCACCAGTGTGCCGTCGGCGACCTTGCGGGCCAGCTCGGCCAGTCGCGCGGCGGAGCGGCGCTGTGGGCCCTCCGCGAAGACGACGCCGAGTTCGCGGGCGCGGAAGTCGGCGGTGGTGACGATGCGGTCGGTGCCGCCGCGCAGGGTGATGGAGTCCTCCAGTGCACCCTTGCCCGCGGCGTCGAAGACGGCGTCGACGCCTCGGGGGGCGAGTTCGCGGACCCGCTGGACCAGGTTGTCGCCGTAGACCAGCGCGGTCGCGCCGAGCGAGGTGACGTACTCCTGGTTCGCGGCCGAGGCGGTGCCGATGACGCGGGCGCCGCGTGCGACGGCGAGCTGGACGGCGATGGTGCCGAGTGCGCCGGACGCTCCGTGGATCAGCAGGGTTTCACCGGAGGTGACGCCGAGCAGGTCCAGCACACGTTCGGCGCCGTCGCTCGCCACCGGCAGGACGGCGGCGTGCGTCCAGTCCAGCCCGGCCGGCTTGGGAGCGAGGACGGCTGCGGAGGCAAGGGCGTACTGGGCGTAGGAGCCGGTGTCCGACCAGCCCAGGACCTCGTCGCCCGCCTTGAGGTGGTCGACGCCCTCACCGACGGCGTCGACGACACCCGCGATCTCGCCGCCGGGGACGGCGGGCAGCGTGGTGGGGAAGATGGCCTGCATGGCGCCGGAGCGGATCTTGCCGTCCACCGGGTTGACGCCGACGGCCCGTACGCGCACGCGGACCTGGCCGGAGCCGGGCTGGGGAACGTCGATCTGCGCCTCGTGCAGGACCTCGGTACCGCCGAACGCGTCGAAGACGATGGCCTTCATCACGGTGCTCTCCTGGGGTGGGATGCCGCGCCGGCCACTTCTGTGGCCAGCCACATAAAAGTAGCACCGATTGTGTGGCTAGCCAAGTAATTGCGTCGGTGGCCCTCGCGCACACGCAGCCAATGTGGACGCCTGCCCGCCGGCAGCCGCGCGGCGAGGGCGGCGGCCCACGGTCGGGACCCGGCCGGCTGGGGAGCCCCGACCGGGCCCTGACCAGGCCGGATGCCGATGCCGCGGGCAGGGTGCGATGATCCTTTCCTCTCCGGTATGCCTGCCGGGCCGCACTGACGAGGACTGCGAGGGACCGATGACGCTGAGTGTGGGCCAGCGGGTACGCCTGGCCGCGGAGCTGCGGCTGGCCGGCACGGTGAGCTCGACGGAGGACGTTCCCGCCGAATCAGGTGTCGCGGGCACCTCGGTCGCCCTGGCGGCAGGCGTCGAGGGCACGGTCGAGCGGGTGGACGAGCATCACCGCCGGCAGAGCCACGAGGTCCGCGAGTACCTGCGCCTCAAGTCGCTCCTCGACGACTTCGGCTCCCAGATGCCGCCGGAGAGCAGAAGACAACTGCGGGATCAGGTGGGCGCCTTGGAGGAGCACTGGATCGCCCATCAGCGGCGGATGTTCCGCGTCACGGTCCGTGTCCGCCTCGACAACGGATTCGTCCTCGACGACGCCCCCGAGGAAGCTTTCGCCTCGGTCTGACGATGATCAAACACAAGCCGGCCAGGGGCGGCGCGGCAGCTGACGACTCAGCCGCGCGCCGAGCCTGACAAGGAGGATGCACATGGCAAAAGCGGTACGGGCCTCACTGGGCGAGATGCAGATCACCTGCCAGGTCTGCAAGAGCGATCTCTTCCGCGAACGGGGGGTGAAACTCAACAGCACGGGAGGGGAGTTGTTCAACCTGGCCTGGGCGGACGAAACCGCCACCGGATTGATCTGTCTGCGCTGCGGTTTCGTGCACCTCTTCGTCAACCGGAACATACAGCTGCATCACGTCAAGGTCTGAAACGGCGCCGCGGCCGGCCGGGCGCTGGGGAGAGGTCCTCGCGTGCGCGTGGGAAACGCGCGGGGCATGGCCGTTCCCGGCTCCACGGGCCGGGCTCCCGAGGTCGCCGACCGACTCTCTCGCCGGCCGCAGGCCCGCCGGCCCGACGGCTCACTCCGGTGGCCCGGCGGCCGGATCGTGGTGGCGCGCGATCAGGGCCCGGTCCTCCGCCGACAGGAGAGCGTGCACCCAGGGCCGGTGGGATGCCAGCGTGTGGGAAAGCGCATCGAAGACGGTCACCGGCAAGGGGTGTGTCCTCCCGCTGTCACCGGACATGAGCTGGATGAGCTGTCCCAGAAACCGCAAGGCGTCGTCGTATGCGTCGCCGGGGACTCGTCCCCTGTCGAGGCCGAAGGCCGTGAGGAGGGCGTGCACGGCGGACACCAACTGGGGGTGGCGCATGTCCATCAGCAGTCGCGTTCCCCGGAGCGCCCGCGCGTACAGATCGCCGAGTTCCCCGTCGCTCATGGCCGTGCGGTCGGCCAGCAGCAGTTCGAGCAGGTCGTGGGCGAGCGACGAGGCCGGAGCACCGTCGACCGGACTGAACACGGTCACGGCCTGGCCGAGCCACCGGAACACCGGGTCCAGGGCATGCCGCATCACCGAGTCGTTGGTCCCGCCGGACACGGCCGTTTTGTGCCACAGCTCGTCCCAGTACGACCGTGACCAGCCTGTGCCTCCGCTGCCTCGCGGGTAGCGGAAGTGCCAGTTCATGTCGAGGGGCTGCGGTGGGGCGCCCGGCCCGGAGCGAAGCGACATCTCCAGGGACCGGCGCTCGCCGTCCCACGTGTGACGCACGTCGAAGGACAGAGCGAAGTCCGTCCACTGGCTCTCGTTCATCGCCGAACGCCACAGCAGGCAGTGCCGGTGCCAGGCGCCCGGCGGGTCCGCGGAGCCCGGGAACAGCTCGGCGGCGGAGCAGCGCTCGGCGAGCAGCACCGTCAGGAGCACGAGGTTGGAACCGTACAGGCCGTGGCGTGTCGTGGTGCGCAGCAGGGCGGGCCGGTAGGCCGGGTGCTGGTCACCGGTACGCGTGCTGTGCTGGGTCAGGACCTGGACGAGAATCCGAGTGAGCCGGTGCCGTTCGGCCATGGGCAGCTTGCCGGTCAGCGACCGGGCGAAGCGCAGCATCTGCCGGGACGCCAGGGAGGTGTAGGAAAGCAGTGCGTAGGCGAGGTCGTCGTCGATGCGGGTGTCCCCGAGGGAGAGCGCGGGGCGGGGTGCGAGCAGGTCGGTGAGCAGGTGCAGGGTGAGGCGTACGGCCAGATACTCGCCGAAGGTCGCGTGCAGGAACTCGTAGCTGGCGAGTACCTGGCCGTCCCGCACCGACTGGGCTCGCTGGACGAAGAAGAAGCGGCCGAGCGCCGTTTCGGCGGCGGTGAGCGGGGTGCGGAACCCCGAGGGTGGCACCGGCTGCCTGCCGAGTACGGCGGTGAGGTCCTGCTCGAGTTCGTCCGCCGACACCCACTGGCGGCCCCGGTTCAGCTGGGCGAAGGCCACGAGCGACAGGCGTTGCAGTTCCTGCTCGACGAGGGCGGCCGTGTCCTCGTCGGAGACGGCGTGGAGTGTCGTCTTGCCGATCTCGCGCCGGGCGAAGGAGGACAGCAGTTGCTCGTACAGCTCGGTGACGTCGAAGTCGTCGTCGCCACGCCGCAGAGCACCCTCGGCAGCGTCGTACAGCGCGAGCATCGTCAACAGCAGTGGCTGAGAGGCGAGTTCGGCGTGCCGTTCGAGGTGCTGCCAGGTGAGCGGGCCGCGGCCGTGCGCCGAGAGCCCGGCCGTGTTGGCCTCGTTCCACACGGTCAGCCAGGTCGTGGTCTGCTCGGCGCGGAAGGGCTCCAGGCGCAGGACGACCATGCCGGCGGGGTATCGGGCGCGGTCGGCCACGGAGGTCCGGCTGGTCACCAGGGCCAGCACGGGCCGCCCCTGATCCGCCTCACGCCGCTGGAACTGGGACACGCGCTCCAGGAAGTTGGTCTGGTGGACGCCGGTCGTCTGCAACAACTCGTCGAAGCCGTCCAGGAGCAGAACAGGAGTACTGCCGCCTGCCGCGCGCACCAGTTCCGGCCAGCTGACGCGTTCGCCGGTGGAAGCACGGATCGCCTGTTCGATCTGGTCCTGCAGTTCGTCCTCCACCCGGACGTCCCGCAACGGCACCCGCACGGGGAGATAACCGACGGAGGGGAGCCGTGCGGCGAGCACCCGGGTCAGGGCGGATTTGCCGGCGCCGGGCTGGCCCAGGATCAGCAGGGGCGCCTCGGCGAGCTGAGGAGAGGTGAGCGCCCCGGCCAGGTAGCGGGTGAGGTCCCGGCGGAGGGGCAGTCGCCTCCACCACTCGTGGTCGGCCGGTGCGGCCTGCGCGGAGACGGCACTGACGCGGAAGTCCGGGTCGAGGTAGAGGTCCTGAAGGCTGGGGATCCTGATGCCGTCCGGCGCCGACGCGGCGTCCAGCACCGGGTGGGCGAGCGCCGCCCGGTGAGCGCGCGCCAGCGCGGAGGCCACGTCGACCGGCGGGCGCAGCGCCTCGGCCGTGCGGCTGAGGAGAGTCTCGATTCCCGACAGGGCACGGCTGACGTCCGTGTGGATCGCCTGCTGCGCCACATGCGTGACCCAGAATCCGAATTCGGGCGCCTCTTTGGCTAGCTCGACGTACAGGCTCCGGTACCGGTCATGAGCCGCGCGCGGCAGGTCGTCCATGAGAGCCGCATGGGCCCGAAGACGCCGCGACGCGTCCATGTGCTCCCAAAGAGCAAGGCCTTCCACGAAGGCGTGGAACCTGCGGGCGTAGTCCGCGTAACTCGCGAGCAGCATCGCGGTGAGCGCCGAGTCCGGTAGGTGCGGTGCCGGACAGGGCAGGTCCGTGGCGAGCAGCAGCGACACCAGGTCCGACGTCTGCGGGACCGAGCCCGACTCGGCCCGGACGAGCGCGAGTTGCTCGTCCCGGGTCAAGCGCACCTCGGCAAGGGCGAACGGAAGCTCCACCTCCTCCATCGCCTCGAAGAAGGCCACCACGACGATGACCGTGTGCGCCGCGCGCAGCACGTCGGTCCGCTCCGCACGCCCCTGGGTACGGTCCAGACGGGCGCCGACGCCGCGGATCGCGTCGCGTCCGAGGCCGAGGAGGCGTCCGTTGGCGTCGGCCATGCCGATCACCGTGCCGCTGACCCCGCCGGTCGCCAGATTCAACGCCCCACCGAGCGCCCGATCCAACGCCGCCAGCCGCGGCGGCTCGGCGCCGAGAAGCACCAGAGCGTCGGCGAACGCCAGGAGTCTGCGTGCCACGATGTCCCTCACTCCGCATCTCTACAGGCCCGGCCGAGGCCGACGCTACCGCGCGCCGGCAGTCCCGTCAGATGATTCGAAGGATGCGGAGGACCGCGCAGCGGGGTGATCGGCATCGGCTGTGGCGACGCGCGCTCCCGCGAGTGACGACCGCCGAGCCGGTGCCTCCGGGCGCGCTTCCACCGGGACAGCTCGCGCCGGCCCCTGTCCCTGAGGCCGCCCTCCCCCCGGTCTCGCCGACGTACCGGGGTGAGCGGCGGGGCCCCGACACATCCGGCGAGGTCGGCTCACCGGACTCCTCCGACAGGCGGGGAGCCTGGCTCCGCTCAGCACCGGTCTTCGTCAGCCGAGTGCTCTGCTGCACTGTCCCCTTCGCAGGAAGGCCGGAAACCATGCGCACTCCAGGCCGGAACCGGGGTGCGAGCCCGGGGCAGTTACTCGGACTCTTCTTGCGGAAGAGCGCGGCCGTTGATCGCGTCGGCGATGGCGTAGGCGGTGCGGACGAAGGATTGCGCCTGCTGCGCCGACAGGTTCAGCGCGGAGATCTCCTCCAGGGCCCGCCACATGGCTGCCAGGGGCTCTCGCAGGGCACGGCCCTTGTCGGTGAGGTGGACGACCATGACGCGCCGGTCGTGTTCGGCCGGCTCGCGGACGAGCAGGCCGGCGTCCTGCATGCGGCGCAGGGACTTGGAGACGGTGGAGTGGTCCAGGCCGACGCTTTCGAGCAGCTCGGACTGGGTCTGGCCGTCCCGGTCCAGCAGTTGCATCAGCAGCAGTTCCTGTCCGGGGTGCAGGTCCATCTCGCGGAGCATGGCGGCGGCGCGGGCGCGGTGAGCGCGGGCGAGCTGGAAGATCGCGTAGCTCATCGGCCCCTCGCTGGCCGTGGTGGGGGTGCGGGGTGTGGGGGCGGGCATGGTTCGGCTCCTCAGACGGAGTAGGTGGGGTAGTCGGTGTAGCCGGCCACTCCGCCGCCGTAGAAGGTCGCCGGGTCGGGGGTGTTCAGCGGCGCGTCAGAGCGTAGCCGCTCGACCAGGTCCGGGTTGGCGAGCGCGAGGGCGCCGACGGAGACGAGGTCGGCCGTGCCGTGGTCGACGTCCTTGGCGCGGGTGGGCAGGTCGGTGCCGGCCCGGTTGAGGATCAGCGTGGTCGGCCACAGCTCACGCAGGGTGCCCAGCAGCTCCTCGTCGCCCGCGTGCATCACGTGGAGATAGGCGAGGCCGAGCGGGCTGAGGGCGCGCAGGAGCGCCGGATACAGCTCGGCGGTGTCGGACTCGGCCATGTCGTTGTACGGATTGCCGGGGGAGATGCGCAGGCCGGTGCGCTCGGCGCCGATCTCGTCGGCCACGGCGGCGGCCACCTCGACGGCGAAGCGGACGCGGCCCTCGAGGGAACCGCCGTAGTGGTCGGTGCGTTGGTTGGTGCTGTCGGACAGGAACTGGTGCACCAGGTAGCCGTTGGCGCCGTGGATCTCCGCGCCGTCGGCGCCTGCCGCGACGGCAGCCGCCGCGGCGCGGCGGAAGTCGTCGACGGTCGCCCCGACCTCCTGCGTCGACAGAGCCCGGGGTGTCGGCATCTCCTGGGGCCCGGACGCGGTGAACATCTGGCCCTGCGGCCGGATCGCCGAGGGGGCGACCGGCTGGCGCCCGTGGGGGGTGTTGTCGGGGTGGGCGATGCGTCCGGTGTGCATCAGCTGGATGACGATCCGGCCGTCGGCCGCGTGCACGGCGTCGGTGACCTTGCGCCACCCGGCGATCTGCTCGTCATTGTGGATGCCGGGGGTCAGGAGGTAGCCCTGGCCGTCGGCGTTCGGCTGGGTTCCCTCGGTGATGATGAGCGCGTGCGAGGCCCGCTGGGCGTAGTACTCGGCGTTCAGCTCGGTCGGTACTCCTTCGGGTGTGGAGCGGTCACGGGTCATGGGGGCCATGACCAGGCGGTGCGGCAGGGAGAGGGCACCGACGGTGGTCGGCGTCCACAGGGCGTTCAGCATGAATGGTCCTTCGATGCGGTGATGAAGAGGTGATGATCGGGAAAGGGCGGCGTGGCGGGAGGAGAGGCGGGTGCGATCAGTCGAGGGTGAGGACGAGCTTGCCCCGGACGTGCCCGGCGTCGCTGACCTGCTGGGCCGTGGCGGCCTGGCCGAGCGGGTAGGCGGTGACGGTGGTGACGAGCTTGCCGGTCGCGGCATCCTGCGCCAGGGCGGTCAGGCGGGTGGCCGAGCGTTCCTGGCCACCGCTGGAGAAGGTGACGCCGAGCTGGTGCGCGCGGAAGTCGGCGATGGTGACGATGCGCTCGGTGCCGCCGCGCAGGGCGATGGAGTCCTCCAGGGCTCCCTTTCCGGCCAGGTCGAACACCGCGTCCACGCCGTCGGGGGCGAGTGCCCGGACCCGCTCGACCAGGCCCTCGCCGTAGACGGTCGCGGTGGCGCCGAGCGAGGTGAGGTAGTCCTGGTTGGCGGGGCCGGCGGTGGCGATGACGCGCGCTCCACGGGCCGTGGCGAGCTGGACCGCCAGGGTTCCGACCGCTCCGGCCGCGCCGTGCATCAGCACCGTCTCCCCTGCGGCGACGCCCAGCAGGTTCAGGACCCGCTCGGCCGTCTCGCCCGCCACCGGCAGCGCGACCGCATGCCGCCAGTCGAGGCCGGCGGGCTTGGGGGCCACGGTGGTGGCCAGCGCGTACTCGGCGTACGAGCCGGTGTCCGACCAGCCCAGCACCTCATCGCCCACCTGCACGTCCCGCACGCCCTCACCCAGGGCGTCCACCACGCCGGTGAGCTCGGCACCGGGTACGGAGGGCAGCGGTGTGGGGAACGCGGCCTGCATCGCCCCGGAGCGGATCTTGCCGTCCAGCGCGTTCAGCCCGGCCGCCTCGACGCGGACGCGGACCTGCCCGGGGCCGGGCTGCGGGATCTCGATGTCCGCCTCGTGCAGCACTTCCGTGCCGCCGAAGCGGTCGAACAGGATGGCTTTCATGACGACTCCTCTCGTGCCCCCACCCGTTTAGGTGGCTGGACACATAACTACCGTAACAGCGAACAGGTGGCTAGCCAAGTATTTGCCGCGGTGCGGGCCGCGCAAGATCGGCAGTGCGGGATCGTCCGCCGGAGTTCCTCACTGTCGGCGGGGCGCCGGGGCCGGCCTGAACCTCGGCCAGGGCGTTCCCGTCCCTCGGGGTGTGCCGTAGTTCTCCGCCGACGTCGAGGGGTGGTCGGTGCGGTGGGTGCTGCTGCACCGGATCGAGGAGACCGCACGCCACGGCGGCCCGCCCAGCCACGCCGACATCATCCGCGAGAGCCTGGACGGCGCCATCCTGCACCCGCTGGTGGCCGCCGCCGAGCAGCGGTCCGACCCGTAGTTCGAGTTCTGGAAGCCCGCCGCGCCCGCCGGCTGGGGGATTACGGCCCGTCAGAAGCAGTGCCGCATCGGTCCGGATATGGTCGAGGCGCCCTTGCGGACCGGTTCTACGCTGGAGGCATGGCCACCGATCCCTTGCTGAGACAAGGCCCGGACTCGACGGATCTGGTCCTGCGCGCCGGCCCGGTCGGGCCGGCGTGGAACGCGCTGACCTCGGCGGGGCCGGCGCTGTTCACTCCGCTCGTCCTGGGCGTGCCGACTCTGCTCGTGGCCTTCTGGATGGCGCTGGCCGGGGCGCGGGCGTCGACCGTGTTGGTGGTGGTGGGGGTGATCGTCGGGCTGGAGTACCTGATCGGCTGGCCGGCGCTGGCCTTTTCGCGGGCCCGGGACATCCTCCGGGTGGAGTTCGCGCCGGCCGGGGTGCCCGCGTCCCTGCGGTTGGTCCGGGCCGCCGGACCGGACGACTGGCTGCCCGTCGACACCTTGCGCGAGGTGCGGCTGACGCACAAGGTGGTGGAGCCGTACCAGGGGGACTACAAGCCGGCCGTCTCCACGCTCGCCCTGGAACTCGTCTTGCAGGCGGCCCGGGAGCGGCTCGAGCTCCCCTTCGGCGGCGACCCGCAGCGGCTCGTCGACGCGCTGGAGGCCCTGCTCGGCCCGGCTGGGGTCGCGGTGGAGCTGCGCACCGAGCGCAGCACGCGCGCTCGTCCGCAGCCCAACTCCACCTGGACCTCCGGCGGTTCGGCCTCGGCCGGCTCGGGTGGCGGCTGATCGCGGGCTGCCCGTGGCCGCCTCCCGGCCGGGGAGCGTCCGTCGATGCGGCCGGCCGGCAGGCGGTGCTGGGCAGCCTCCCGCACGTCGTTCGAACCCGGCGGGTGCCCCTTTATCGGCCCGGATCCCGCTGACCCCTCCGGCTACTTCGCCGGTACGCAGCTCCTCCGACCCTGAACTCCCGCAGCAACGTGCGCAGCTGCGCGGCGTGCCGGGCGGCCCACCGGGCTGGTCGTCCCGCACCGCCGCGAATGCGGTCAGACCGACTCCCGGCCTGGGAGGAGGAACGCAACGCCTCTCACGGCAAGATCCGTGACCGCATCGTGCACGTCTTCGCCCGGCTGGCGGGCTGGAGATCCTCCGCCACTGCCGCCTGAAAGGTGACGGCGTCCATCGCGCCGTGCGCGGCGGCGCCCGTCTGCCGGTCAGGTTCGATGATCCTGAGCGTCGGATGTATTGACGCGTCGCGTTTCCCGGACTTAACCTCTGCCCGATCTTACGAACAGTGTTCGATATGTCGCACAGCGTGCTCACTCGGAGAGCAGGTTGGCTACGAAACCTCCCCCCGGCCGGACACCGGGACGGAACGCCGCCGGGCACGACAGCAGTCGGCATCAAGAGGTGGCGACTCGGTGCCCGACCGCTGACATCACCGCACCCCGAAGGCGATGGCGGCCGAGACCGGACCGCAGAGAACAGGAGCCCCCCAGACAGAACGCCGGGACGCCGAAGCGGCGCCCCCGAAGCGCCTCTCCGGGCGGCGACGAACCACAGACCGTCCGCCCGGCCCGTGCCACGACCGCCCCACCAGGGCGACAGTCGTGACGTCACCGCGGAAGCCGCCCGACCGGCTCGCGTGCCTGGGTCCCGCCGTCATCACGGTGACACGCACCCCACACCCTCACCCAGGGCGAGACACCTTTTGCCGGACCTGCACCCGGCTCGTGCACAGAGCCGCCCCGTCTCGCCCACACCCGGACCGAACTCCCTTCGCCCCGCTCTCCCGTTCCCCCCGACGTTGGCACCTGCACAACGACAGGAGATCCGCATGTCCGCCCACATGTCCGCGCTTCGCGGCCGGCTGACGGTGATATTGATCGCCGCATGCCTCCTCTTCGCCGGCCAGACCCTGACCACACCCCAACGGGCCGACGCAGCCGATCCGGGCTACCTGATGGTGCACTTCACCGGTGAGGGGGCGACCAACCAGCAGATGTACCTCTCGCACAGCACCGACGGCGTGCGCTGGAACGACCTGAACGGCGGCGGGATGGTCCTGCGCTCCACGGTCGGCACGAAGGGGGTGCGCGACCCCGCATTGGTGAGATCCCCTGACGGCAGCAAGTACTGGATCATCGCGACCGACCTGTGCATCGGTTGCGGGCAGGACTGGAACACCGCCATCGACAACGGCAGCCGCAACCTGGTGGTGTGGGAGTCGACGGACCTGGTCACCTGGTCGCAGCCGTGGCTGCTCAACGTCGCGGGCGCCATACCCGACGGGCGCAACGCCTGGGCGCCCGAGGCGATTTTCGACCGCGAGACCAACGACTACGTCCTGTACTGGGCGACGAACGTGCCCCTCGAGGGCAAGACGAAGCACCGCATCTACTACGCCCGCACCAGCGACTTCCGCACCGTCACCACCCCGCAGACCTACATCGAGCGACCCGGCACGCAGGAGATCATCGACACCCAGATCATCGAGATACCGGCCGGAGTGGGCGACTACCGCTACGTGCGGGCCTCCGGTGACGGTCAGATCACCCTCGAGGGCAGCGACTCCATCCTCGGAACCTGGACCCGGCTCGGCGACCTCTCCGGCGTCGGCCTGACCGGGGCGATGGTCGAGGGCCCGATGTGGATGAAGTTCAACGGCACCGACAAGTGGGCCCTCTACCTCGACCAGTACGCCTCCAGCGGCGGCTACATGCCGGTCCTGACGACCGACCCGTCCGATCCCGCCTCCTACCAGAAGCAGGCCTCGGGAAGCTACAACATGGGCGGCACGAAGAAGCGCCACGGCTGGATCATGAACCTGACCGCCGCCGAGGAGAGCCGCGTCCTCGCCCGCTGGCCCAACACGCCCGCCCAGAGGATCCAGTCGTACAACTTCCAGGACCGGTACGTGCGCCAGACCGCCTTCGACGTGCGCATCGATCCCGGCGTGAGCCCCGCAGAGGACGCCCAGTTCCGGCTGCGCCCCGGCCTGGTCGGCACCGGCACCGTCTCCTTCGAGTCGGTGAACCATCCCGGCTACTTCCTGCGCCACTTCGACTTCGACTTCCAGCTCGCCCACAACGACGGCACCACCCAGTTCGCCGCCGACGCCACCTTCCGCAAGGTCGCCGGCCTCGCCGACGCCGGCTGGTCGTCGTTCCGGTCGTACAACTACCCCGACCGCTACATCCGCCACTACGCCTACGAGCTGCGCCTCGACCCGATCACCACCGCGACGGGACGCGGCGACGCCACCTTCCGCGTGACGAGCTGACCCGACGCCGACCGTTCCCCCTCTCGTTGGCGACGACGGCGTGAAGGCGGGCGGGGGAGAGGGACGCGAGCTTCTGTCCCGGGTCCCATGACGGACCCTCAACTCATCGCCCCCGCCCGTCGCTCACCGGATCGGATCCGAGTCCGGATCCGACGAGGTCCGGATCCGACGAACAACCAGACTCCGGGCCCGGTGCCGAAGACGGCCGAAGCCGCACCGGGCCCGGGAGGCGTCGACGCACCCCGCACCGTCCGCACAGCCTGACATCCGGGTTCGTCGACACCTCACCACCTCACATCCCGCCTCGTGAAGGAGTTCTTCATGATCAAGCAACCGTGGCTACGCGGCGTCCGACGGGCGCTCCTCGCCGCCGGCGCCACCGCCGCGCTCGCCGCCGGCCTGCTCACCGTCACGGCGACCACCTCGCAGGCCGCGACCCAGGGGCCGTGCGACATCTACGCCGCAGGCGGCACCCCCTGCGTCGCCGCGCACAGCACCACCCGCGCCCTGTACGGGGCGTACACCGGCCCGCTGTACCAGGTCAGGCGCGCCTCCGACAGCACGACCAAGGACATCGTCCCGCTGACCGCCGGAGGCGTGGCCGACGCCGCCGCGCAGGACTCCTTCTGCGCGAACACGAGCTGCGTCATCACCGTCATCTACGACCAGTCCCCCAAAGGCAACCACCTCACCCAGGCACCCGCGGGCGGAGCCGCCGGCGGGCCCGACAACCTCGCCAACGCCGTCGAGGCGCCGGTGACCGTGGGCGGGCACAAGGCGTACGGCGTCTACGTCGCCCCCGGCACCGGCTACCGGAACAACAACACCAACGGCATCGCCACCGGCGACCAGCCCGAGGGCATGTACGCCATCTTCAACGGCAAGCACTTCAACGGCGGCTGCTGCTTCGACTACGGCAACGCCGAGACCAACAACCTGGACACCGGCAACGGCCACATGGAGGCCCTCTACTTCGGCAACAACAAGGGATGGGGCTGGGGCAGCGGCAACGGTCCCTGGGTCATGGCCGACCTGGAGAACGGTCTCTTCTCCGGGGTCAACCGCGGATTCAACGCCAATGACCCCAGCGCCGACAACCGGTTCCTGACCGCCATGCTCAAGGGCGGCGCGAACCAGTGGGCCCTGCGCGGCGGCGACGCCCAGTCGGGCGGCCTGTCCAGCTTCTACAACGGAATACGCCCCACCGCCGGCGGCTACAACCCGATGCACAAGGAAGGCGCGATCATCCTCGGCATCGGCGGTGACAACAGCAAGTGGGCCCAGGGCACCTTCTACGAAGGCGTCATGACCTCGGGCTATCCCTCTGACGCCACCGAGAACGCCGTACAGGCCAACATCACCGCCGCGGGCTACTCCGGCGGCTCGACCGGCACCGGCTCACTGACCCCCGGCTCCCGGATCTCCCTGAAGGCCACCACCTCGCCCTGCTGCACCTCGCACTACCTCCGCCACAACGACGCCGACACCAAGGTCGTCATCTCCAACATCACCTCCGCCAGCCCGGCCGCCGACAAGGCCGACGCCACCTGGATCGTCCGCGCCGGCCTCGCCAACACCTCCTGCCTGTCCTTCGAGTCCGTCGACAAGCCCGGCCAGTTCCTGCGCCACTTCAACTACCAGCTCAATCTGAACTTCGACGACGGCGGCAGCGCGTTCGCGAAGGACGCCACCTTCTGCCCCACCGCGGGCAACAGCGGCGTCGGCACGTCCTTCCAGTCCGTCAACTTCCCGACCAAGTACCTCCGCCACTACAACTACACGGTCTACGTCGCCGGCAACGGCGGCACCAACGCCTGGGACTCCACGACGTCGTGGGCCCAGGACACCAGCTGGCTCACCGCTTCTCCCTGGAGCTGACGAGGGACCGAACCCGTGGGCGCCTCCGGACGGGGCCGCGCACGGGTCCGGGCGCGTCCCGCGAACCGCGAACCGCGGGCCAGGGAAACGCGCCCAGCACCACCCGACCCACGGCAAACCGGCCGCCTCCGCACCGTCGCCTGGGAGCGTGCGAGGGCCCGTCAGGCGGCACTTCGGTCGTGGTAGCGGCGGACGATCTCGTCGAACGCGGCTCGGCCGGCGTCATCGAGACGGTAGGTGTCACGTCGGGGGAGGGGCGGGCGGGTGCAGCCCGGCCCGTGGACGCGGCCGTCGGAGTGCTTCCAGGACGGGCAGCACGGCGTGAGCGTCGGGGCCTGCCCACCGGCCCCCGACTGTGCCGCGCGCTGTGCCATGGTCCGCGCGCGGTGGTGCGCGCCTCGGCACACGCCGTCGGCGGCGAGCAAACTGGGCGCGGCCCACACGACGAGGATCCCGAGCAGCCACTTGTGGTGGGCGAAAAGCCAGGCCGCGGCCGCCACTTGGGCGAGGGCCAGGGTGCGGCAGGCGCGGGCAAGGGCGAGGTGTCGCGTCACGGGTGGCTCCCGGTGGGGTGGGCTGTTCCTCTGCGGATGCCCCGTTCCGCCCGCGTCAGCCCCGCAGGCCCCCTTCTCCACGTCCTTGAAAATCTCTCCGGGCTTTGGGTCCACGACGAGCGGCGTGTGGTCGTCGAGGACCGAAACGCCGAATGGCGGCTGACGACGCCGATCCCCTCGCGTCGTGTCCGGCGAGCCTGGAGCACGCTGGTGACGTCGGCGGTACACGGCGGTGCGCGACGCGAAGGTGCCCCGATGACGGTGCACCCGTTCATCGAGGCGGAGAAGCGGGCCCTTCCGCCGCTCCCGAACGCGCGCACCAAGGGTGAATTCACGAGATGTGCGGACCGTGCGCAAGTGAACGCTGCCACTCTGCCGTTGATGACCGGAAGACGGTGGCGGGGTCCCTGCCGCTACGGAACGAGCGTCCGCGCAGGAGGCTGAGAGGGCGGGAATGACAGCTCAGCGGTCCACGACGGAAGGGCTGACATCCCCTCTCTCCACTCACGCTGCAAGGCCGGGGCCGGGGCCGGGGCTGGGGGCGCTGGTGCCGCGGCACGTGGCGTGTGTGATGGACGGAAACGGCCGCTGGGCAGCGCGGCGGTCGCTGCCCCGGACAGCCGGTCACCGCGCGGCGGAGACGACCGTGATCGACGTCATCGAAGCGGCACGGTCGGCCGGCGTCGGATGGCTGAGCCTGTTCGCGTTCTCCACCGAGAACTGGAGCCGCCCGGACACCGAGATCGCATTCCTCATGCACCTGGTACGCCGGGTGGTGCGCAAGCACGCCCCGCTTCTGCACGCCCGCGGCATCCGCTGCCGCTTCCTCGGCATGACCGATCCCCGCATCCCTGCCGGACTGGCCGGGGACATCGCCGACTTGATGACGCTGACCGACCGGAACCGGCAGATGACGCTGACCGTCGCCTTCGACCACGGCGGCCGCCGGGACATCGTCGAGGCCGCACGCTCCCTGATCCGCAGCGGCGTGCCGGCCGAGGCCGTGACCGAAGAGAGCTTCGCCTCCCACCTCCCGTTCGCCGACACCCCGGATGTCGACCTGGTCATCCGCACCTCGGGCGAGCAGCGCATCTCCAACTTCATGCTCTGGCAGGTCGCCTACGCCGAATGGCTGTTCCCGCCGATGCTGTGGCCCGACTTCCGCGCACCGGACTTTCTGCAGTGCCTTGATGCCTATCGCCGGCGCGAGCGCCGCTTCGGCGGCGTACTGCCGATCCAGAACGGAGAGACCCGACCATGACCCTCACCGACGACGAGCCCCTGTTCGGTCCCGGCTCGCAGTTCCACAGCTTTTTCAACGACCCGCGGTGGGCGTTGGCCATGGTCCGGGCGACCGTGCTGGAGGCCGCGCACCCGCAGATCGGCGCCGCCCTGGTCGACAACTCCACGTTCGTCGCCCACCCCTGGCGGCGGCTGCGCAACACCTTCCTGAGCATGCAGCGCATGTTCGGCGCCGACGAGCACACGCGGCAGCGGGAGGCGGCACGGCTCAACCGCCTGCACGCACGCCTGCGCAGCAGCGGCGCGGACAGCCGGCCCTACGATGCGATGGACCCGGGTGTGCGCGCCTGGGTGGTGGCGACCCTGTTCGAAAGCGCCGTCACCATGTGCCGGCTCAGCGGGCAGCCCCTCGAGCCCAAGGCCATGGAACGACTGTATGCCGAGTTCCAGGCGTTCCTGGCCGCCATGGGCGACGAGGCCGGGCACCTGCCGCCCACGCTCGAGGAGTTCTGGCCCTACTACGACCGGACGGTCGCCGAGGAGTTGGAGAACACCGAGGCGATGCGGGTCATCCTCTACAAGCTCTTCGACCACCTCCCGGCGCCGCCGGTGCTGAACGGCTTTCCCGCCCTGTGGGCGACCGGCCGGGCCCTCGCCGGGCCCGTCATCGGAGCGATCACCGTGGCCTCCCTGCCGGAGGCGTTCCGCCGCCGGGCCGGCCTGCCCGAGATCGCCGGAGTCGAGACCCTCATGCAGGGCGCCTACCTGGCCGCCGGTCTGGCCCGGTTCCTTCCCGAGGGTTGGATCAAGGCCGACGGCATCGCCGAGGTGCTGTCGCTGTCCCCGCACAGCGACGATCCCCGCGCGCGGACGGTCGCCGCGGTGCGGGAACAGATGAAGCGGGTCGGCGCCCTCATCCGCCTCATCACCCCGCTGCCCCCGGAGCCCGAACCGGCGGCCCCGGACAGCGGGGCGCAGCGCAACGCGCGGGAGTTCTTCACTGAAGTCCTCGACCAGACCGGGGACGGCTATCTCACCTGGCCCGATCTCGCCGCCATGGCGCGGGAGCTGTCCAGCCGACTCGACCTGGACGAGCCCGAGGAGACCCGGCTCTACAACGCCTACGCCGACTGGTGGCGCGAACTCCAGGCCGCCCTCGACACCGATGGCGACGGCCGTGTCAGCGCCGCCGAGTACGCCGCCGCTGTCCCCTCCATGGCCGGTCCCGCGCTGATCCGGGTCGCCGAGGTCCTCTTCGACGTCACCGACAAGGACGGCAACCAGACCATCGACGCCGACGAGTACCGGGCGCTGTTCCGCACCGCATTCCAGCGCGACGCCACCAGCACCACCGCGACGTGCAGCCGCAGCGCCTTCATCAACGACTTCCTGTCCTTCATGTCCGGACGCCGGCGCGGCACTCACTACGACCCCCTGCTCGCCGAAGCCTGAGGGGTTGCACAGCAGGCACGGCCTACGCCGACGGCCCCCGGTGGCCGGTCTCAGGCCGGCTTGCGCCACACGGAGACGTGCTTCGCGGAGTCCTGGGTGAACGGCGACCCGTCCCAGTCCGCGACGCGACGTTCCCTCTCGAGGCCGGCGATCCGTGCCATCAGGTCGAGCTCTGCCGGCCAGGCGTACCGGTGCCGGGAGGCGCCGCGGCGGTAGCGGCCGTCGTCGCCGTCGAGAGTGAGGTGGTGCGAGACGAGGATCTGCTCGACGAGGTCGAAGGTGTCGAAGCCGAGATGCTGCTCGGAGACGTCGAACGGCACCGCGACCTGGCCGGGCGGCAGGAACCGCAGCGGCGGCACACCCAGCTCGATGACGAATCGGCCGCCGGGCTCCAGATGCCGTGCGGCGTTGCGGAAGCACTCGACCTGCTCGTCCTGGGTGAGCAGGTTCGTGATGGTGTTGTAGACGAGATAGACGAGGGTGAACTCACCGGGAACGACGGTGGTGGCCATGTCCCCGATGACCACCGGGAGCGCGTCCTCGTCGATCTTGCGCCGCAGCACCGCTGCCATGTGCTCGGACAGTTCGATGCCCACTACCGGCACGCCGCGTTCGCGGAGCGGGACTCCCACTCGTCCGGTTCCGATGGCGAACTCCAGCGCCCGGCCGTCTCCGGCCAGCTCCGCGAGGAAGGCGAGAGTCGGTCCGAGAACGGCAGGCGAGGACAGTTCGGTCTCCTCGGCGTCGTAACGGTCGGCGGTCGCACGGGTCCACAGTTCACTGCTCGTCACGGACGGCCACTCTGCCGTTGCCGAAGGGAGCTGTCGACGCATTTACGGTCTGTGCGGTCCGGCAGGCGCGGCAGGCGGGCGGCGAGGCGGCCGGTCACCAGGTCCAGCAGGTCGGCCCGGCCGGCGGATGGTGCGCCCGGCGCCGGGCCGGGCGGATCCGGACCGCATCGCCGTTTCGCCGACCTGATCGACTGCACCGGCTTGGCTTGCCTCGTTGCTCCACGGCGTGGCCGATGAGTTGGTGGCTCCCGGCCGGTCCAAGCTGGTGACACCTCAGGAAAGGACGCGGTCATGTCGGAGCTTCTCGTCGATTTCATCACCTCCCTCGACGGCCATGCCTCGGGAGAGGGATGGCCCGGGTTCTGGGGTCTGGAGGGCCCGGAGTATCTCGCGTGGCTGGGCGACCAGCCCCAGGCCACCTACTTGATGGGGGCGAACACCTACCGCCTGATGTCGGGCTTCGCCGCAGGCGAAGTCCCGAAGGGCCAAGACGAGTTCAGGCCTGAAGAAGAGGCGTCCGTCGACCAGCTCACGCAGGCGTCCAAGGTGGTGTTCTCCTCCTCCATCGAGGAGCCACTGACATGGGCGAACTCCACGCTCGTGCGCGACGACGCCGTTGACGCCGTCCGCGCCATGAAGTCGAGTGGCTCGGGGCTGCTCAGCACGATCGGCAGTCTCAGGCTGTGCCGGTCGCTGCTGCGAGCCGGCCTCGTCGACCGCTTCCGGGTCGTGATGTTCCCGGTGATCACCGGGGCCACGGGCGAGGAACGCATCTACGACGGCTATCCGGACGTCGCCCTCGAAATGATCGAACACCGCACCTTCGACGGCCGCATCCAGTTGGTTGAGTACAAGCCCCGCGTGCTCGAGCACCCGCCGCTCGGCGTCCCTGCGTGAGGCCGCCCCCCCGTCCGCCGGTATGGACGGCAGCTCGGAGCACCACGCGCCGATCGCGACCCTGGCCCGGCACTACGCCTGAGGCGTAGACGGGCGGGCAGGTCGGGGGCGCGCTCCCGCAGCAGCGCCCTCTCCCGGCCGCGTCGCCGGCGCGCGTAGAGCCTGCCCTGGCGATCACCGGGTAGGGCCTCGGCAATACTTTGACCGGAATCGGGGGAAGGGGAAGGGCGAATCCGTGGACAGTGACCTGCGACGTGCGGCGGTCGTGACGCTTGGCGAACTCGGGCGAGGCGATGACTGGCGTGACCGGGCGGATGCCGGTCACAGCCTGGCGCAGTTCGCCGAGATGCCGGAGGCCGTAGAGCTACTGCTGGGCCTTGTGCTCGACCGAGGTGACACCTTCGTCACCCGGCGGACCGCGGAGGGCTTGCTTCGGCGAAAGGACAGGATCGGACTGACGATCGTCGCGTCCGCACTGGCAGTCGCCAACGACAACCACGCCGACTACATCCACACCGCGATCGTCGCCACCGGCACCGGGCACGGGAAACCGCGCGGAGAACGCTCCCGAGGGGCCAAACTCGAAGGGGGCGCCCAGGGCGTCGCCCACCGCTGAGCCGACGACCGCGCCGGCCGCTCGCTGAATCCGCTTCATTCGCGCAGGTTATCCGCGCCACGCCGACGGCTGTCCTGTCCCGGATAGGTATGGGCAGGGCGAGGACCCTGACCTGCGGTGCCCAGAGTTGAGCGGGACACGAGAGCGGCCAATGTCCCACTCGACCATAGGCAGGACGATGAGTCGCTCACGGCGCCAGCGGTAGCCGAGGAGCTGTCCCGTAAGCGGGTTCTGCGGTCGGGGGCTTCAGAGGAAGGCCAGCGGGACGTCCTTCTCGATGCAGAGCAGCAGCACGCCCGCCAGCCGGCGGGCGGGCTCGATGTGCTGCCGGAGGAGTTGGTCGTCGCCCTCTTGTGTCCACTGGTCGGTGATGGCCTCCAGCCGGACCAGGATCGACGCGCACTCGTCAGGCGAGAGGTCGTTACCTCCGACATCCGGATGATCGAGGAGTGGCTCCAGGGCGGTGGACACCTCACTCCACGGGCGCTCGCCGCCGAAGCCTCGCATCTCGGAGAGGACGAACCCCTCGGTCTCGGCCAGACGCCGCCGGAACGCGGCAAAGCCACTGTAGGACCAGGAAACATCCGGACTCTTGTTGTCTCCATCGCCCGGGAAAAGAACCAGCCCCATGCGCCCTCCCTGCTTGCCGAGCACACAGGATCGGGGACGCTGGGCAGCGTCTGCAACTGAGATGATCTTGGTTTGGCTGGTGTGATCAGGGCGTCGGAGCCGTCTTGGACAGCCCCGTTCACCGGGCTGAGCCCGCGGCAGTTCGGCAAGCTGGTGACCGCGCTGCGACGCGGGGGTGCAGATGCAGTCCGCAAAGGGCCGGCCGCGGAGCCTTCCGCTGGAGGACCGGGCCCTACTGGGACACCGTGCTCATCGTCGACGGCACCCTGGTCCCCACCCGCGACCACGCCATCGCCGAGCGGTCGAAGAACCACCGGTACTCGACCAACCACCAGGTCGTCATCGACGCCGACACCCGTCTGGTCGTCGTGGTAGGCCGGCCACTCGCCGGGGACCGCAACGACTGCAAGGCGTGGGAGGAATCCGGCGCCAAAGCCGCCGTCGGCAAGACGCTCACTGGACGTGACAGACTTCCCCGTCCCCTCGGTGCCGGCGGCGCGCTGGGAGCTGCGGCAGCTGGCCCGCGCCCAGGAAGCTGTCAAGGCAGCGTGATTCGACCGGTACGACGAGGCCGGGAAGCGTCTCGACGGCGGCTCGGTCCGACGGTCATGGACTGTCGCCCGGGCAGGTCCATGTGTTCAGCAGTCGGTGGCTGGCGGGGCGTCACAGGCGCTGTGGCGGGTGGTGCGGACACGGGCCAGGAGGGAGTGCAGGGTGGCGCGCTCCCGCGGGGTGAGGTCGGCGAAGAGCTCGTCCTCGACGTATCTGATGGCGGCGTCGAGTTTGGTGAGGGCGGCCGTGCCCGCTTCGGTGATCTCGACGATGTGACGACGGCGGTCGGCTGGATCACGGCGCCGTCGCACCAGATCGCGGTCCTCCAGCGCGTTGAGGAGAGCGACCAGGACGCTGGGGTCGACGTCCAGCCGCGCACCGAGGTCGCGCTGGCCGAGCTGACCGCCGTCGAGGTGCATCAGCACGACGGCGTGGCGGGGCGTGACCCCGGAGGCGGTGAGTGCCTCTCGGATCCAGCCTTCGGCGGCGCCACCATGCCACGCCAGGAGCAGGGCGAGGCGGGAGTCGGGACCGGTGGATGCGGGCGTGGCGTCGCCGCTGGGGGAGCCGACGGGAGCGCTGGTGGCGGGGGCGGTGTCCCCGGATCGTTCGCTGGCCATGGTCCGACCGTAGCAAGAGGAAAAATAGTCTGTTGCAATCAATCATTGAACCACTTACATTATTCGCCCGGGGTGCATCGCTTGCCGCCCTGCACTCCTGGACCGATCGACGGTCCCCTTCCCCCTCTGGAGTTCCCGTGTTCATCGCCTATGTCGTCGTCGCTGTTCTGCTGTCCCTGCTGCTCTTCTTCTCTGCCCGTGGCGACATCGTCCGCGACCCGAAGATCACGGAGGGGCTCAAGGCGGTCGGGGTGCCCGACAACTGGTTCGTGCCGCTCGCCCTGGTCAAGATCGCGGGTGGTCTGGGGCTGCTCGTCGGCATCGCCTATCGCCCGCTGGGCATCGCGGCGGCGATCGGCGTCGTCCTGTACTTCCTGGGCGCCGTGATCACGCATGTCCGTGCAGGCGACAAGAAGGGAATCGCCACCCCGGCCGTCATCATGCTCGTCTCCGTGGCGCCGCTGCTGCTGGGTCTCGCCACGGTCTGACCGTGCTCCACGATCACCATCAGACCGGCCCACGCTCCACCGCAGGGCCTCGGCTGGCAGGAGGGAGCGGGTGCGTTCCAGGCGGCTACTGACGTGGTTGCTCGGCCTCCCCGCGAAGTCGCGAGGGGCGAGTGGGACACATCCCTCGGTGCGCGGGGTCGGCAGTGTTCTGCTGCCTCGCCAGGAGACTGCCGACCGCCGGTTCGCAGGCGGCGAGAACGCGCAATTCTGGCCGTGGCTCATCCAAGGGAACGAGTACCGGCCGGGGATGTCCCAACGTCTTGGCTTCGGTCTATGTCTGATCAGTGGGACTGCTGGGCGGCCTCGCCTGTCCTGACGCTGACCAGACCTGTCTCGTAGGCGACGATGACGGCCTGGACACGGTCACGGAGTCCGAGCTTGGCGAGGATGCGGGCGACGTGCGTCTTGACGGTCGTCTCGGCCAGGCGAAGGCGGGTAGCGAGTTCGGCATTGCTCAGCCCTCGGGCCAGAAGGCCGAAAACTTCCAGTTCGCGCGGGGTGAGCGAAGCGAGGTCGCGATGGAGGGCGGCAGATTCGCCGCCGGGCTGGGCGAACCTCTGCACGAGGCGGCGGGTGATGGCGGGCGCAAGCAGGGCGTCGCCGGTGCGGACCGTGCGGACTGCCGAAACCAGATGCTCGGGGGTGACGTCCTTGAGGAGAAAGCCGCTGGCTCCCGCGGACAACGCCGCGTAGACGTACCGGTCCAGGTCGAACGTGGTCAGGATGACGACTCGGGGTTCACCGGGGGCGCCCGTGAGGATGCGGCGGGTGGCCTCCAGACCGTCCATCTCGGGCATCCGGACGTCCATCAGAACCACGTCGGGCCGGGTGCGGCGGACCGCATCGACGGCTTCGGCTCCGTTGGTCGCCTCGGCGACGACATCGATGCCGTCGGCGCCGAGGATCATCCGGAACCCGGTACGGACCAGGGTCTGGTCGTCGGCCACGAGCACTCGCGGCGGCTGCTCGGTCACGGTGCCCCCAGGGGGATGAGCGCTTCCACGCGGTACCCGCCGGTCAGGCGCCGGCCGGCGTGCAGGGTTCCGTCGTAGACGGCGAGGCGCTCACGCAGGCCGATCAGGCCCCGGCCGTTCCCGGCGGCCGCGTCGGCACCCGGGTGTCCACCGGTGTCGGTGACTTCCACCCGGAGCCGGGCCGGGCCGTATTCGACGGTGACGGCGGCCGTGGCGCCGGACGCGTGCTTCACCGTGTTGGTGAGCGCCTCCTGGACCACGCGGTAGGCGGCGAGTTCAAGGCCGGGCGGCAGGGGGCAGGGCGGTCCCGTCACGGTCACCCCTACCGTCAGCCCGGCGTCCCGGACCCGCCCGACCAGCGATTCCAGCTGGTCCAGGCCGGGCTGCGGGGCTAGCTCCGCAGCCGTGCCGGTCACGTCCGGATCTTCGTCCGTCCCCTCACCTCGGTCGGCCATGGTGAGCAGTCCCATGACGTGGCGCAGTTCGGTCATGGCAGCACGCCCACCGGCCTCGACGGCGAGCAGCGCCTCTCCTGCCTGCTCGGGGGAGGTCTTCATGATCTTGCGGGCGGCGCCCGCCTGGATGACCATCACGCTGACGTTGTGCGTGACGACGTCGTGCAACTCGCGGGCGATCCTCGCGCGTTCGTGCTCGACCGCCCGGCGCAGCGCCTCGGCCTGTTCGCGTTCCAGGGCGGAGAGCCGGGTGCGGCCCTCGTCGGTCCGGAGCTTCCAGGTGCGCAGCCCGAGGGCGGCTCCTGCCATCGGGACCAGGATCAGCAGGGCGATGTACTCGTTGGGGATGATCGGTGTCACCGAGTTTCCCGAGGTGCCCACCAGGAGGACCGATACCGGCAGCGCCGCCAGGGTCGCCACCCGGTAGGGGCTGTGGACCGCGGCGCTGTAGACGGCGATCACGAACGCGTAGAAGGTCAGCCGCCTGACGCTCTGCGGTGTCGCCAGTACCGCGGCCGTCACGATGCACAGCACCGCGAGCGGAAAGCGGCGGCGCAGTGCCAGGGCGCTCGATGCGACGACCGCAAGGGTCACCATGAAGGCCATGCCGCCCGGGCCGGCCGGGCGCGGCACGACGTGCTCCACGCCGGGTGCGATCTCCCGCACCACGACGTTGTCCGCGTTGTCGATGCCGTAATAGACCGTGGTGACGCCGAGCGCCAGCGCCACCAGGACGTCGAACTGCCAGGCACGACGGCCGAGTCGCAGCGGTGGACCAGTGGGGCGCCTGGCGTCGCGCACCGCCTCGCCGACCGCGGCCTGAAGCCGCTCCAGCATCGTACGCACGTTCATCACCGGTTCATTGTCGCCGCCGCCGCAGCCGCAGGAGTCCGCCTCAGCGGCCGTTCCCGACGCCCGGCGTACATCGGGCGTCTACATCGCAAGGATGACGTTCCGGCAGATGATCCCGATGCGGTACGGCAAAGGGTCCGGGCGGGTGACGCGCGCCGGCGGGGCGCGCTCCTAGCGTTCCGGGAGCCAAACGCCCGATCTGGCGCCCCGTATCGAAGGAGCCCGTTCATGACCACGCCGGTGATCGAACTGTGCGAGGTGAGCCGCCGTTACGACGACGGCCCGCCCGCTCTGCACGAGGCGTCGCTGACCGTACGGCCCGGCGAGGCCGTCGCGGTCCTCGGCCCGTCCGGCAGCGGCAAGTCCACGCTGCTCAATCTGGTCGCGGGCCTGGACCGGCCCGATGCGGGGTCCGTCACCGTGGACGGCGTGCGGGTGGACCGTCTCGGCGAGGCCGGAGCGGCCCGCTACCGGCGGTCGAAGATCGGCATGGTCTTCCAGTTCTTCAACCTCCTCGACGACCTGACCGTCACCGACAACGTCGTGCTGCCCGCACGGCTCGCGGGCATGGCACGTGGCGAGGCGGACCGCCGGGCGGCGCAGCTCCTGGAAGCCCTCGGCGTCAACCGGCACGCCCGCACCTACCCGGGGCGGCTGTCCGGCGGCGAGCGGCAGCGCGTCGCGGTGGCACGGGCCCTGATGAACCGGCCTCCGCTGCTCCTGGCCGACGAGCCGACCGGGGCCCTGGACACGGCCGCCGGACAGGACGTCAGCCGACTGCTCGCCGACCTCAACGCCGAGGGCCAGACGATCGTCGTCGTCACCCACGACCTGGCTCTGGCCCGGTCCTGCACGAACCGCACAGTCAGGATCGCCGACGGCCGGATCACCGAGGCCCTCATCTCGCCCGCAGCCGCCCCGGAGGCCGTCCGATGAGCGCCCTCGCTACGGTGGTGCGCTCGGGGGTGGGCCGGCGCCGCGTGCAGACGCTGGTGATCGGGCTCGCCACCATGATGGCGGTGGCCGCCTCCGTCCTCGGCGGATCGCTGCTGGTGGTCTCCGGAGCGCCCTTCGCCGACGCCTTCGCCGAGCAGCGCGGGGCGCACCTGTCCGTCGAGTTCGACGCGGGCCGGGTCGGCGCCGGGCGGCTGTCGGCGTCCGCGGACGCCGAAGGGGTGAGCGGTGCGGCGGGGCCGTTCCGCACGGCCACGGTCGCCCCAAGGACGGACGGGGCGGGCGACGGGTGGCCGATGACCGTGGTCGGGCGGGGGGACCCCGGCCGGGACGTGGACGAGGTGGCGCTCCTTGACGGGCGGTGGCCCACGCGTTCCGGTGAGATCGCGTTGTCCGCCGGCTCCTCGCTCATCCCGACCCTGGGCACGAAGCTCACCTTCCCCAGGGTGTCCGGCACTCCGACACTGACGGTGGTCGGCGTGGCCAGGTCGGTGACACAGACCGCCGACGCGTGGGTGGTGCCGTCCCAGATGCCGGCGCTCACGGCGCCCGGCAGCGGCGGCTACCAGATGCTCTACCGCTTCACCGACGCGGGCACCGCCGCGCAGATCACCGCCGACGGCGAGGCCGTGACGAGGAACCTGCCGCAGGGGGCCGTCCTCGGCAAGCAATCCTGGCTCACCGTCAAGAAGAACGCCGAGCGCGACACCGCCCTCTATGTCCCGTTCCTCATCGCGTTCGGGGCCCTCGGCCTGGTCATGTCGGTGTTCATCGTCGGCAACGTCGTCGCCACGGCCGTCGGCGCGGGGACCCGCCGCATCGGCATCCTCAAGGCCATCGGCTTCACCCCGGCCCGGATCGTACGGGCCTACGTCAGCCAGGCGCTGGTCCCGGCCGCGGTCGGCACGGCCTTCGGTGTCCTCGCCGGCCACCTGCTCGCCGTCCCCGTACTGGCCGAGACAGAGGAGGTCTACGGCTCCTCCTCCCTGACCATCGCCCGCTGGGTCGATGTGGCGGTGATCGGCGGGGTGCTCGGCCTGGTCGCCGCCACCGCGTGGGCGAGTGCCTGGCGGGCCGGTCGGCTGCGTACGGTCGACGCGCTCGCCGTCGGGCGCAGTACGTCGACGAGGCGGGGCCGGTGGGCGGCGCGCCTGGCCGGCCGGCTGCCGCTGCCGCAGCCGGTCGCGCTCGGCCTGGCCAGGCCCTTCGCACGGCCCGCCCGCGCGCTGGCCATGGGCACGGCAGTGCTGTTCGGCACCATTGCCGTCACGTTCACCGTGGGGATGACGACCTCGCTCGGCGAGGTGATGAAGGCCAAGGCCCACGACGCCGCCGATGTCACCGTGCCTGCCCCCATGCCGGACTTCGGCCCGCAAGGCCCCGCCGCCGAGAAGAAGCCCCGGGCCGACCCTGCCGCGGTGGCCGCGGCCATCGAGTCCGGTGCCGGAACCGCGAAGCACTACAGCGCCGCGACGGTACGGGCGACCGTGTCCGGCGCGACCGGCACCGTCGACGTGGTGGCCTTCACCGGCGACGCCTCCTGGGGCGGCTACACGATGGTTTCGGGCCGCTGGATCGACAAGCCCGGCGAGGCCGTCGTTCCGACCCCCTTTCTGGTGGCCACCGGCACCCGCATCGGCGACACCGTCACCGTGAACGGGCTGGCCCAGCCGGTCACCGTCCGGATCGTCGGCGAGGTCCTCGACCCTCGTAACGACGGCATGCAGATCTTCACCGACGCGACGACCCTCGCGGCCGCGCACCCCGACCTCACCGAGGCGAGCCATCACATCACGGTCACCTCGGGCACCGATGTCACCCGTTACGTCGACGCGCTGAACAAGGACCTGGCGCCGCTGGGCACCACCGCTCAGGCCGGCGGGCTCGGCAGGGGCAGCGACGTGGTCGCCACGCTCAACTCGCTGTCCGCGCTCCTCACGCTGATGCTCGTCGCTGTGGCCGCGCTCGGCGTGCTCAACGGCGTACTGCTCGACACCCGCGAGCGCGTCCGCGACATCGGAGTCCACAAGGCGCTCGGCATGACCCCCCGGCAGACCGTCGCGATGGTCCTCACCTCCGTCGTCCTGACCGGTCTGGTCGCGGGCTCGCTGGGCGTACCGCTCGGCGTGACCCTGCACAGCTGGGTCCTGCCCGCGATGGGCGACAGCGCGGGACTCCGTCTCCCCGAGTCCGTCATCGCCGTCTACCGCGCGGCCGAACTGCTCCCGCTCGCACTCGGCGGCCTGCTCATCGCCGCCCTGGGCGCACTCCTGCCCGCAAGCTGGGCTGCCAGGGCACGAACCGCCACGGCCCTGCGCACTGAATAGAAGGTCATGCTGAAGGCTGGTGCCCCTGCCCCCAGCCTTCAGCCCCAGCCGGTTGCCCAGTCACTGCCCGAGTCCGCCAGCCGTCCACGCCAGAGCTGCACCGTCCGGTGCCTCAGTCGTGACCGGGGCCGCCGGTTTGACCGGATGCCGCCTCCGTTTTACTCTCGAATCTGTACGGAGGCAGCATCCGTTTTGATGCGGCCGCAGGATCACGGCAGGCAGGAGGGGTGTATGAGCGCCGGTGAGCAGCGTGGACGCAAGCCCCGTGCGGACGTCCAGCGCAACCGTGCGGCCCTCCTGGAGACCGCGCAGCGTCACTTCCTGGAGCACGGGGTGGGTACGTCCCTGGAGGCGGTGGCCAAGGAGGCGGGCGTGGGGCCCGGCACCCTGTACCGGCATTTCCCCACCCGGGAGGCGCTGCTGGCGGCTGTGCTGCAGACGCGCTCCGAGGAGCTGGTGGCCCGCCAGGCGCTGATCGATCAGCTCGGTGACCCGGTCGAGGCGCTGGAGCAGTGGCTGCGGGCGATGGAGGAGTACTTCAGCGCCTTCAGCGGGCTGCCTGACCCGCTCATGGCCGCGGCCAGGGCGCAGGAGCCGGACAACCCCCTCACGATCCCCTGCCACATCCTCATCTCCGCCACCGATCAGTACGTGCGAGCCGCGCAGCTCGCGGGGCGCGTGCGCGCGTCGGTGCGGGGCAACGACCTGTTCCTCGCGGCCTGTTCCGTTGCCTGGATCAAGGGCACCGGCACCGAGGCAGAGTCGCTCGACCGGCTCCGCACGCTCATCGCGAGCGGCTACCGCCGGCAGGACGCCCAGGCGTAATCCGCCGGGCCCCCGGCCCGGCCCCGCCCCCGACGCCAGGCGGACCACCACACGGCCATCACCTCGCGCTGCCCGCAGGGGCGGCACAACCCCTTAAGGGACAAATCATGAAAATCACTGTCATAGGCGCTGGCGCCATCGGCGGGAATCTCGCTGCCGAGCTCAGCGCGGCCGGTCACGACGTCCAGGTGGCCGGAGCCCGCGGCCCCAGGGCCGTCCCGGCGGAGGTGCTGGAGTCCGGGGCCCGCGCGGTGGAACTCGCCGACGCCGTCCAGGAGCGGGACGTCATCGTCCTGGCGATCCCGTTCGGGGTGGCGGGCCGGCTGGCCAACCTGTTCGCGTCGGTGCCCGACGAGACGGTGGTCATCGACACCTCGAACTACTACCCCGGCATGCTCAGCGAGCCGATCGAGGCCGTGGACAACGGCCAGGTGGAGAGCGTGTACACGGCCGAGCTGATCGGCCGCCCCGTGGTCAAGGCGTGGAACGCCGCGCTGGCCGAAACCCAGCGGACCAAGGGCGTCCCGGCCGGAACGCCCGGCCGCCTCGCCATCCCCGTCGCCGGCGACTTCGAGGAGGCGCGGAAGGCGGCCATGAGCCTGGTGGACGACACCGGCTTCGATCCCTACGACGCCGGCGCCCTGTCCGACTCCTGGCGCCAGCAGCCCAACAGCCCCGCCTACTGCACCGAGTTGACCCTCGACGAGCTGCCGGCAGCCCTGGCCGCGGCCGACCGCGCCAAGGACGCGGCCATCCGCGACAGCCTGCCGGAACGCTTGGCCGCCCTCGGTGCCAACCCCACCGCCGACGACGTCGTCGAGATGAACCGCGCCGCCCACCGCTGAACCACCCGACACGGCTCTCGCGCGGGCACGGCACAAGAGCGGCAGCGCCAACAGGTCGCGAACACACACGACGAACACGAAGAACACGAAGAACGGCGCTCACTTCGGCAAGGCCGCCATCACCCACTCACCGCCGTGTCCGCGGTCCGCCGCAGCCCCGGTCGCGCCGCGGGTGCCACGCTCCGGAACTCCGGTCACCGACACCGCAGTTCCGTTCTGGACAAGGGAGTTTCACCATGAGGATCGGCATTCTCGGCACCGGGAACATCGGCAAGACGCTGATCAGGCGGTTGAGCGCGGCCGGGCACGACGTGAAGGCGGCCAATTCACGCGGCCCGGAGACGATCGAGGCGGACGTGCTGTCCTCGGGCGGACGAGCGGTGACCGCGGTGGAAGCCGTGGCGGACGTCGAGGCCGTGATCCTCTCCCTTCCCTTCGACCGCATTGCTCAGGTCGCACCGCTGATCGCCACGGTGCCGGCCGACACGGTCGTCATCGACACCTCGAACTACTTCCCGCATCGGGACAGCGGAATCGCGGCGATCGAGGCCGGCCAGGCCGAGAGCGTGTGGGCTGCCAAGCAGCTGGGCCGGTCCATCGTCAAGGCGTGGAACTCGATCGGAGCGGAGTCGTTCGCGGGCAGGAACAAGCCGGCGGGGAGTGCGGACCGCATCGCGCTGCCCGTCGCAGCCGACAGTCCGCGAGAGCGTGACCTGGCCATGGCACTCGTTGAGGACACCGGGTTCGACGCCTTTGATGCGGGCCCGCTCGCGGAATCGTGGCGTCAACAACCGGGCGCACCCGCCTACTGCACGGATCTCACCCGTCAGGAGCTGCCGGACGCACTGGCGGCGGCCGACGCGGCACGATCACCGAAGCGGCGCGACCTCGAGCTCGCCGTGGTCCAGGAACGCTTCGGGGCGGGCGGGCAACCAGACGCGGACTACCTTGTCCGCCTGAACCGCGCAATTGCGCGCGGAGGCAGGGGAGTGGCCGGAGAGCCACCTGTCGTACTATTCGGGCCATGCCGCACCGTGTTGCCGTTCTCGCCCTCGACGGAGTCCTGCCGCTGGACCTGGGCATCCCCGCCCGGGTGTTCAACGAGGCCTGCGAACCGGACGGCACCCGCCTGTACTCCGTCAGCACCTGCTCCCTCGGTGGCCGGCCGGTGCGCACGCACGAGGACTACCGGCTCGTCGTCGACCACGACGAGTCGCTGCTGGACACCGCGGACACCGTCGTACTCGCCACCCAGGAGCCCAGCCGGCACCTGCTCGCCACCGGCACGCTCCCCGGCGAACTGGCCGCGGCGCTGGGGCGGATAGGACCGCGGACCCGCGTCGTCAGCCTGTGCACCTCGGCCTTCCTGCTCGCGGCGGCCGGTCTGCTGGACGGCCGGCGGGCCACCACGCACTGGGCGCTGTGTGACGCGCTGGCACGGCTGTTCCCCGACATCGAGGTCGATCCGGACGTGCTGTTCGTCGACAACGGACGCATTTTGACGTCCGCAGGCGGAGCGGCCGGCATCGACCTGTGCCTGCACCTGGTCCGTTTGGACCACGGGGCGGCGGTGGCCTCGGCCGCCGCGCGGCGCTGCGTGGTGGCACCGTGGCGCGAGGGCGGGCAGGCGCAGTTCATCGAGCACCCCGTTCCGCAGGACACCGACTTCTCCACGTCGGCGACCCGGCAGTGGGCGCTGGACCGACTGGCCGAGCAGGTCACGTTGGAGGACATGGCTCGGCACGCGCACATGAGCGTGCGCACCTTCACCCGGCGGTTCCGCAGCGAGGTGGGCACCAGCCCGCTGAAGTGGCTGGCACAGCGGCGGCTGGCGCACGCGCGCCTGCTGCTGGAGTCCACCGACCTGACGGTCGCGCGGGTCGCCACCGCCTGCGGCTTCGGCGACCCCGTCGCCCTGCGCAAACACTTCCACACGTACGTGGGCCTTTCGCCACTGGCCTATCGTCGCGCCCACCGCGCACGGGAACCGATGACGGAACGCTGACAGCGCCGGTCGCTCAGGTCGGCTCCACGAGAGGGCATCCCGTGTCAACGCACAAAGACCTGGAAGACCTCCCGCGACCTGGCCCATGCAGCCAAGAAGGCGTGACCGCAAACCGCGGGTGCGGACGCCGACGATTCCCCCGCGGTGTGGTCGGTGGCGTGGTGCCGGTCGGCGAGGCGGGCAGCCACCGCCCGGTCCAGGGCGTCGCCGTCAACAGCCCCCGGAACACGCCCGATCGCCGCCGACTACGGTGCGCGCCCGCGCGGCCGGGCCGTCCTCGACGCCGCCCGCACGGACGCCCGTGAACGGGCCCCCGAGGCCCCCGCGCCCGCTCGGCGAGTTCTCGACGCTCCCCGCTTGGCAGACAGCCGCCGCAGGCACACGTCGACGGGACCAGCGTCAGTGAGTGCCACGGGTCCCGCCGCGAGCGCGGGTCGGGCGCCGAGCGGAACCAGAGACTCGGGTGAGCGACCTGGGCGGGGTCCGTAATGACCGCCCAGCCCGGGCCCGCCCCGCTACTTGCCCCTCACGCCAAAGGCCCGTAGAGCCACGGAATTTGAAGCTGCCTGGTTTCAGTCTGCGAACGTTTCTGCCCGCGATTTTCGCGCGAGGTATTGACGCTGATCACCGGAACCCTATTATCCAGTTTGCTCGATACTTCGACCTTTGTTCGGCATGACGAACACAAGGGCCGCACCACACCGGCAACCGGACAGCCCCGACGGGGCGAACCGGAGTCGCTTGCTCAAGGATGACGAGGTCCTTATGCACAGACGTAGTTTCAGTCTCAGACGCCCGTCCGCGGTGCTCGCCGCCGCGGCCGCGGCCCTGGCCGCGTTGGCGGCGCTGCTCGTCGCCAGTCCGGCGCAGGCTGCCGCCACCGGAGAGGTGCGCGGTGTCGATTCCGGCAAGTGTCTCGACGTGTCGGGCTTCAGCCAGGCCGACGGCGCGAACGTGCAGATCTGGGACTGCCACGGTGGGATCAACCAGCAGTGGACGTCGACGGACAGCAACCAGCTGACCGTGTACGGCAACAAGTGCCTGGATGTCCGGGACGGCGGTACCGCGAACGGAACCCCGGTGCAGATCGGGTCGTGCAACGGCAGTGACAACCAGCAGTGGCGGGTGAACGCCGACGGCACGATCGTCGGCGTGCGGTCCGGGCTGTGCCTGGAGGTTGCGGGCTGGGGTAAGACCAACGGCACGGCGGCGCAGATCTGGTCGTGCCACGGCGGCACCAACCAGAAGTGGACCGGCCTGGCCGGGGCGAGCAACTCGTGTGCTCTTCCGTCGACGTACCGCTGGACCTCGACCGGTCCGTTGGCGCAGCCGAAGGCGGGGTGGTCCGCGCTGAAGGACTTCACCAGCGTCGTCTACAACGGCAAGCACGTCGTCTACGCCACGTCGCACAACAACCTCGCCGGTAACGACGGTCGCTGGGGACTGGCGACCTTCAGCCCCTTCACGAACTGGTCCGACATGGCCACCGCCACCCAGACCACGATCCCCTTCGACGGCATCGCGCCGACGCTGCTCTACTTCGCCCCGAAGAACCTCTGGGTGCTCGCCTACAACGGGGGTTGGCCCTACAGCTTCTCCTACCGCACCTCGACCGACCCCACCAACCCCAACGGCTGGGGCCCGCAGCAGGATCTCTTCACGACCACCCTCCCGGACGTGGTGAATCCCGACGGCACGACCCGGAAGAGGGGTCCCCTCGACGTGACCCTGATCGGCGACGACACGAACATGTACATGTTCTTCGCCGACGATGAGGGCGGCATCTACCGCGCCAGCATGCCCATCGGCAACTTCCCGGGCACCTTCGGTTCGTTCACGAAGATCATGAGCGAATCGTCGCTCGACCTGTTCGAGGCGCCGGAGGTCTACAAGGTCCAGGGCCAGAACCAGTACCTCATGATGGTCGAGGCCCAGAACTACACGGGGTACGGTCGCTACTTCCGCGCGTTCACGGCCACCAGCCTCAACGGCACCTGGACACCGTCACCGCAGGCCAACACCGTGACCAGCCCCTTCGCCGGCAGTGCCAACAGCGGCGCGGCCTGGACCAGGGACATCAGCCACGGCGATCTGGTTCGCACCAACCCCGACCAGACCAAGACCATCGACCCCTGCAATCTGCAGTTCCTCTACCAGGGGCGCGACCCCAGCACCGACGGCGGGGACTACGGCCTCCTGCCGTACCGGCCGGGAGTGCTGACACTGCAGCGCTAGAGCGTGTCTCTTTGGTGGGTTGATCAGTTGATCGGATATGCCTGTCCGGTTAGTGATCATCGATGCGATGTGGGACCGGATCGAGCCGCTGATGCCGGCCGATCCGGTCCGGGGACGAAGGTGGGCCGACCACCGCAGAACCCTGGAAGCCATCGCGTGGAAGTACCGCACCTGCTCACCTTGGCGTGACCTGCCGGAGGAACTCGGGCCCACCTTGCTGCCATTCTCATCTGGACCCGGCGCTGAGCAAGGCGTCCGAAGGATTCGTCAGGCCACCCCGTGCACGATGAGCCGGTTCTGCTCTCCGTCAAAGATGCTGGCCAGGACTTTGGCCTCCCGCAGGCTCCCACCGAAGAGACCCCGCCGGTCGACGTGCACGATCAGAATGTCGTGGCTGTCGATTACCTCAGAGATGCCCCGAGTCTCGATCGTGTCCGACCACGCGTCCAGGTTCCGGCCGAACCACTCCGGCAGCCCGCATGGCTCACTCACCGCGTCCCAGAAGTCGTTGAGTGTCTCGATCAGTCGACCACGCAGGTCAACGACCAGCTCGCTATCCGTCATCGCAGCAGACTAACCAGCCCGCACCAGGAGGCACTCACCGGTCAAAGAGACGGGCTCTAGCTGGTGGCGTGACACAGGTCCGGCTCCGGTCTCTGGAAGCGCCCGTGGCGTCGACGACGATGCCGTCCCCCACGGCCAAGCCCGCCCGGGCGGCCAGTTCGGCGTCGGACCGTATGCCGCAGGCGACCAGTACCGTGTGGGCCTGCCGGCTCCTTCCGTCCCGGGCGGTCGCCACGAGCGCGCCGCCCCGCGGGGCGAGTCCCGTGAGCGTGACGCCGGTGTGCACCCGGGTGCCGTGGCTCCGGTGAAGCCGCAGGACGGCGCGGCGCAGCGGGGCGGGCAGCGACCGCCGCAAGGGCTCCGCGCCGGATTCCAGGACGGTGACCCCGATGCCCTTCGAGCGGGCGCTCGCCGCGACCTCCAGGCCGAGTGGTCCCGCACCGATGACCAGCAGCGGGCCGCCGGACTCCAGGTCGGCGCGGAGTGCGGGCACGTCACCGAGGCCGCGCAGGGTGTGGACGTGGTCGTGCCCGGCGGCGTACGGCAGGCGGCGCGCGCGTCCTCCGGTGGCCAGCAGCAGCCGGTCGTACGGCACTCGGCTTCCGTCGGAGCACTCCAGGACGCCGTCGGCGATGCCCGTGGCCTTGGTGCCGGCGTGCCGTTCGATGCTGCCCAGTTCCTCCCCGGCCGTCTGCGGTTTCAGACGGAGTTGTTCGGGCGTCAGGCGGCCCTGAAAGGAGGTCCTTGGACAGCGGTGGCCGTCGGTGGGGGGTGGGGTCGTCGCCGATCAGGAGGAGGCGGCCGGCGAAGCCCTCCTGGCGCAGGGTGAGCGCCGCGGTCGCGCCGGCGATGCCGGTGCCGACCACGGCGACGGTGCGCGGCGCGGTCTCAGGCACGGGAGGCCTCGACCATCCGGAAGTCGGCCTTGGCTGCTCCGCAGTCGGCGCGGGACCAGTCGTCCGGGATGTCGTCCCAGCGGGTGCCGGGGGCGATGCCCTCGTAGGGCCAGCCCTGCGCCTCGTCGTAGACGAAACCGCACACCAGGCATTCCCAGATCTTCATGGCAGCTCCTCGAAGTCGATCTTCTCGCGGACCCCGCAGTCCGGGCAGGGCCAGTCTTCGGGTATGTCCGTCCAGGACGCTTTGGCGGGGAAGCCCTCGGGTGGGGCGCCCGCCCGTTCCTCGTACACGTAGCCGCACGGGCACGCGTAGCGGCCCATGTGCGGCTCCCGTGGCGGGTGAAGAGTCCGGCTCCGGTGCGCGGGTGGACGTTGGCCCGGGTGAGGTCACCGTCGTAGTGGGCGAGGAGTCTGGGGTCCATGACCCGGCGCCACAGCGGCGGCACGACGGCGAGCAGGATCATGCCGGCGTAGCCGGTGGGCAGTTGAGGGGACTCCTCGAAATGGCGCAGGGCCTGGTAGCGGCGGGTGGGGTTGGCGTGATGATCGCTGTGCCGTTGCAGGTGGTAGAGGAAGACGTTGGAGGCGATGTCGTCGCTGTTCCAGCTGTGCTGCGGGGTGCAGCGTTCGTAGCGGCCCGAGGCGGTCCTTTGGCGCAGCAGTCCGTAGTGCTCGAGGTAGTTGACGATCTCCAGCAGACAGAAGCCGATGACTGCCTGGACGGCCAGATACGGCAGCACGTCCACGCCGAACGCGGCGGTGAGCGCGGCGAAGAGGACCGCTGACATCGCCCACGCGCCGAGCACGTCGTTGTGCGGGGTGTACGGGCTCCTGCCCAGCCGCCTGAGCCGCTGCTTCTCCAGGTGCCAGGCCGAGCGGGCGCTGCCGTGGACCGAGCGGGGCAGGAACCGCCAGAAGGACTGGCCGAGGCGGGAGCTCGCGGGATCCTCGGGAGTGGCGACCCGGACGTGGTGGCCGCGGTTGTGCTCGATGGAAATGTCCCGCGGCAACCGCCACGCTGCCTGGCACAACCACCGCGCCTCGCAGATAGCAGGCGGGTACGCACGGGCGGTCGCCGGGTCACCGCGCGGGCCGGGACGTGGTTCAGATTTTGGGCGTCGCCTACAGCGACCGCGACGTGCTGGAGTTCTTGCGCCAGGTCGGAGTGTCCCGCGGTATTCGGTCGAGCTGAATCGCCCGTAAGTCCAGGACTGTTCGCCGACATGGGGCTATGAGGCGCCCGCGTTCGGCGCACTCCAGCAGGTCTGGGATGATGGCCGGCAGTTGTGCGTGCCGTCCGGATCCCGGGGCGGCGAGAGACGGGCGGGCACAAGCAGGGGCCTGGCGGGCGGGGGAGCGGAGCGGTGCGGCACATGCCGGAGTACCCGGAATATCTCGCCGCGGTCGCCTTCGCGGCGGGCGGCGCCGTCAGCGCACTGCTGGCGCCGCACCGGTTCTCCGCCGCTGTCCTGTTCTGTCTCGCGGTGACCTCTGCCGGGCTGGGTGTGGCCGGGCACGGTGCGGCAGCTCACCCGGCCGTCGTCACCGTCCTCGCCGTCGCCGCCCTGCTCCTGGCGCTCGCGGTGGGCCTGCTGCTGGTGGCCGACGGCGTTCTTCTGGTCCGGCGCTACGGACCGCAGGCCGCCCTGCTGACGACCGGGGCTGCCGGCTGCGCGGTGCTGGCGGTGCTCGGCCTTGACGCGGTCTTCCATGCGGTCGGCGGCGAGGTGTTCGGCACCCTGGTGGTCGCTGTGAACGCGGCCGCGGGATACCTCACCCTGCTCTTCCTGGTCTTCGCCGGCTATGTGTTCGTCCGGGGCCGCGGCGCCCCTCCACCGGAAACCACCCATGTCATCGTGCTGGGCGCAGGGCTCGACGGCGACCGGCCCGGTCCGCTGTTGACCCGCAGGCTGGAGCGCGCCCTCGCTCTCGGTGGCGCCCGCGTACCGGACATGCCTGGTGTGGTCTTCGTCGTCTCGGGCGGCCAGGGTGACGACGAGGTCCGCTCCGAGGCGGAGGCGATGGCCGACTATCTGCGCGAACGCGGAGTGCCCGCCGACCGGATCGTGTGCGAGGACCGCTCCGTCAACACCGGGGAGAACCTCCGCTTCAGCGTGGCCCTCATGGACGGCACCGCTCCCGGCCGCCGTGCCACGGTGGTCACCAGCGGCTTCCACGTCTACCGCACGACCCTGCTGGCCCGCCGCGTCGGCGTGCCTGTGCACGTCGTGGGCGCGCCGACGTCCCCCGCCTACTGGCTGGCCGCGACCCTGCGCGAATTCGCCGCCGTCCTGTGGATGGACCGCCTCCTCTTGATCGGACTCAGCCTGCTGCTGGCGGTGCCGGTGGCGACGGCTGTCTTCGCGCGCTGAAGCGCCGGCCGCTGCCCCCGCCGGAGTTTCGTGGCCGCCGCACCGGCACCTTCCTGCTCGGCAAGGGCCTCGGGCTGGCCTACGACCGCACCGCGACGCTGGCATTCACCGCGGCGGCCAATACCTTCGAGCCGGCCATCGCGGTCGCCATCGCCGCCTTCGGCGTCACCTGCGGCCAGGCTCTGTCCGGCGTCGTCGGCCCGCTCATCGAGGCGCCGGTGCTGATCGGCCTGGTCCACGTCGCTCTCGCCTGGCGGGGGAAGTTCGCCGCCGACGCGGTGACGACGGCCCCACATCACGATTCCTGCCTGGTGTCGGACAACGACTGCGGTTGCGTCGTCACGGTGTGGGTGTGTCCCCTCGACGTGCCCTGCCAGCGCTGTGCTCACCGAAGAAGGAAGGGCGTCGGCGAAGTCTGTCCTGATCCGACCGACACTGTCCCGGGGGGCATGAACATGGCGGAGCCATCTCCGATCGTGCAGGTCCTGCTCCGACCCAGGTCGTGATGAGCGACCCGATGCCCCGCCTGGCAGTTCGCCTCGTGCGCGCGTGGTGCGGGCCCGATCCGTGCGACCACGGTCGAGTAGCGTGGATGGGGCACGTGCCGTCTGCGGTGGGGCGACGGAACCGGCGGAAGGAGGCGGGTGGTGGAGTTGGAGTGGCGTGATTTCGCCGAGGCCATGGCCGAGCTCGCGCGGAACCTGCTCGCGCAGGACTCGGTGCAAGGGACGCTGGAGGAGATTGCCGCGTCGGCCGTGAGACTGGTAGACGGCTGTGACGCGGCCGGGATCCTGGCGGTGCGCAAGGGAAGGTCCGTCACCCTGGCTTCATGCGGAGACATGGTCAAAGAATCCGACCGTCTCCAGGGGGAACTGGCCGAAGGACCGTGCTTCGATCTCGCCCGCCGGGCCGCAGACGGGGAGCGCGTATTCCGGATCGCGGACATGACACGGCCCCAGCGCGCCTGGCCGCGGTTCGCCGAGGCGGCCGCCGAGCTGGGCATCGGCAGCATGACCGGCGTACTGCTGTACACCCACGACCAGGACTTCGGTGCCCTGAACCTGTACGCCCGCCGGCCGGGGACGTTCGGGAAGGACATTGAGACGGCCGGTTGGCTGTTGGCCTCCCACGCCGCAGTTGCCCTGGCCGACGCTCACGCGGTCGACCAGCTCGAGGAGGCCATGAAGTCCCGGCACGCCATCGGCGAGGCCATGGGGATCCTCAGGGAACGCCACCACCTGAGCGAAGAGGAAGCGTTCAACGTGCTGCGCCGAATCTCCCAGCACCACAACGTCAAACTGCGCGACATCGCCCAGATGGTCCGAGACGAACGCACCGATCAATCGTGATATCCGCCCCGAGCTGTCTCCTCGGCCCCCGGTGACGGGACAGGGCCGTCCGACAGCCGGACCTGACACATCCGCCCGATGAGGTCCGCCCGCCGCATGCCCGATGTGGCCCTCACCCCACGGGGCGGGCACCGCCCGGGGATGGACGGCAACGCCGGTGGCGGACTTCCAGCGTGCCTGCGAGACTCTCGGACTCCCTCACCGGGAGCGACGGCACTGTTTCCAGGGCACGGCTCACCGGCACGCAGATCGCGGACGGCTTGGCGAGCGACCCCCTCCAGAGCGCCAGTCTCCGAAGCCGACCGCACAGATGACATGGGGCGGGTGCATCGAGCGTGGTCTGTGCCTGCGGGCCGTTGACAATAGGCAGGTGAATACCTGCATAATGTGGGTGTGAACCTCGAAGCAGCAGCGATCGACTCGGTGTTCAAGGCGCTCGCCGATCCCACCCGGCGGCTCCTGCTCGACCGGCTGCGCGAGCACAACGGACAGACGCTGCGTGAACTGTGCGAGCGTCTTGACATGGCGCGCCAGTCGGCGACGCAGCACCTGGACGTCCTCGTGCGGGCCAACCTCGTCACCGTCGTGCGGCGCGGGCGGGAGCGGCTTCACTACCTGAACCCGGCCCCGATCCACGAGATCGACGAGCGCTGGATCTCCGGATTCGACAAAGTCCGCCTGCAAGCGATCAGCGCCATCAAACACCAGGCAGAGGAGTACGCCATGACCAACGCACCCCCGACGGTGCCGGACTACGTCTATGTCACCTACATCCACGCCGGTGCCGAGCAGGTGTGGCAGGCCCTTACCGACGCCGACCTGACGGCCCGCTACTGGGGACACGCGAACGTCTCGGACTGGCAGCCTGGATCCGCCTGGGAGCACCGGCGAGCCGACGGCTCGGGCAAGACCGACGTGGTGGGTCGCGTCCTGGAAGCCATGCCCCCGACCCGGCTGGTCATCACCTTCGACGACGCCCCCGATGCCCCGTCGCCGGGAGAGCCCTCGGTGGTCACCTTCCTCGTCGAGCCGCACCAGGACATCGTCCGCCTCACCGTGACCCACGAGAGGCTCCCCAACCGCGAAATGCTGGACGGCATCTCGGCCGGCTGGCCGGCCGTGCTGGCCAACCTCAAGTCGCTGCTGGAGACCGGCGAGGTCCTGCCGCAAGCGCCCTGGGAGATGACCCGCGCCCACACCTGAGCCGCACCTCTCAGGCCTCGGTCCATTCCGTATACGCCCGCACAGGCAGGTGCCACACATGCAGGACGCCGGCTCACTCCAGGACGCCTACCGAGCACTGCTCGACGCCGCCGCCACCGTGGCCGGCGCCGACGACCCCGACCCTGTCCCACCGGACGGCGAGTGGAACGCCGACGAGATCCTCGCGCACGTCTCTCTGGTCAGCGCGGCCACCATCGCCGCCGTCGCAGGCATCGCAGCCGGGGCCAACACGACGTACGACAACCGGATCGCCCTCGACACCTGGACCATCCGGCACGCCATCACGCACGCCGGAGGCAACGCCGGTCTGCAGGACCGCATCCGCGGACAAGCAGCCGCCCTGGGCGCACTCACCGCACGTGCGGCGCTCAGCGACGCCGAACTCGGCACCCTGGTGCCCGCCCGGCTCCTGTCCCACGACACCCTCCTCGTCGATCAGCCGATGGCGCTGCGCGACATCGTCACCGGACTGGCGCAGGCAGAACTGCCCGGCCACACGGATCAGCTCCTTGCCCTCCTCTCCGGGCGGCCATGACCGAGTCCCGGCGGTGACCATGACAGGTCGCCTCTCCTACCCTGCCGACGCAAGGCTGCGCTTCGCCGCAGAGGAGATATGACGTCGGGTGATCTTGGCGATCTCGTCCCAAAAGGGCTTGGCGGTGAGGTAGGTGCCGAGTGCGGCGAGAACGCCCAGGGACACGTCGACGCTGAGGCGCCCCTGCTCGGCCCAGTAGACGTCCTGCAGATCCAGCAACAGAGCGAACTCGTCGGTGATCAGGGCAGCTCCGGCACCGTACGCCGCAGCGACCGCTGGGTGGCCCACGGCCCTGTCGTCACCGCGTACGGCGACCAGGCCGACACAGGCGAGGGTCGCGATACCGAAGTTGTAGTGGTGCAGGTGTTCGCCGCCGGCGGAGACGTTGCCCCAGGGGAGCCACCCGCCCCGGATGCCATGGGTGATCAGGCGTACCGTTCCCCACGTCGCGCCGAAAGACCCCCACGTGACGATCAGCGACTGCTTGGTCGGGGTGAGGTTCCGATCTGCGGCCTCGCGCCATCGCTCCACCAGCCGCGGTCGGTCGGACGAGCGTCCCACGGCCAGGCCCGCCCGGTGGGGCCCTCCGTTGGTGCGCCCGCTCACGCCCGCCGCTTCCCGCGTTCGGCGTCGGTCGGCACACCGGCGAGGCTTGTACCGACCGCGGCTGCCACCTTCTCCATACAGCGCGGGCAGTAATCCTCGCGCTCCAGCGCGGCCTCGAGTGTGAGGGTCGGCCGGCCGGTCAACGGCTTGCCGCACAGAGCGCTGCCGCCGCGTTCGAGAACATGCCAACACCGTCCCGAGCCGGTCACCGTTGTCGTTCGTTCGGCGCGCATGTGATGCATCAGCCACCTCCCGCACGCATGGGTCGCGCTTCACCCATCATGAGACAGTGCATTCGTCCGAACGGCGTCCTGGACTCGCCGAACGGGTGAATCACCGCAGCCAGGCGCGCACGTTGTGCAGACCTGCCGCCCGCAAGTGGCCCGGCATTGCGCCGGACCGGGCCGTGGCCGGACTTCTGATCAGGGTCTCCGACGAACACCCCCGAAGGTGGCGCGGGCGGCGCGCATCATCTGTCGGCCGGGCCTGCGGGCGACGGTGCGCAGTGCGGGGGCGGGGGTGCGTGCGTCGGCAGCGGCGTCGAGCAGCAGCGGGTCGTATCCGGCTGCGGCTGCGGCGGCCAGGGCGGCCGTCGTCAGACCGGTGGTGTGCAGGCGCCCGCGGTAGAACGCCTCCAGGCTGTCGGTGTCGTGGACGGCCTTGGGAGCACATCCTCGGGGTCGGCCGCGACCTGGTCGCTGCTGTGGACGTAGATGGCCTCCACTTCACCACCATCCACCCGGTCGGAACAGTCACCGGCAGAGCATGGAGTCGAGAACCCAAAAGACCAAAAAGGCCAAGTAAACAGTTAATAGCTTGATGCAATTGATCTGGGCGGCTCATCACGTATGGAATATCTGTTCTGACTCACCCCTTAGAGGTAGCCGAGGCGTAACGCATCATGCAGTGGCTCCATAATCAAATTCAATGAGCCCCGCAAGGACATAATTGTTTCGCTCAGAATGACCGCTGTGCACGAGAGGCCGGGATGACTGCCCACCCGACGGATCTGTTACGGCGCTCGTATGCCCTGCCTTTCTGTACCACTACCGACTACGACAGTTACAGCTACAGGCCGCCGCCACGTGCCCACCGCCGAAAAGCGTGACAAGGAGAGCGATGCCGCCCAGAATTACCATCGTTTCGGTGGGACTTCGCGGAGACACCCAGCCGCTTGCCGCTCTGGGAGTGGGTCTGCAGCGCAGGGGTTTCGCCGTTCACATGATCGGTGCCCCCCGATACGCCCATACACTGGCCGGAACCGGCGTGGAATTCAGTGCTCTAGAACCGGACTTCGAATCGTTGCTCCTGACGCCCGACGGGCAGCGATGGTTGTCTTCAGGAGAGAACTCGCTGTCGTTCGCGCGGTGGATGCGACAGGTGGTCGGATCCGCCTTGGATCGTTTGCTGAACGGAATCTCCACAGCGGCGCAGCCCAGTGACTGCGTCATCTACTCCACTTTTGCACTGCCTGCGGAAAGTCTCGCCGAACGTTGGGGAGTCCCTTCGTTCCTGGCTTCGTGCATGCCGGCCCACCCAACGCGCGCATTTCCCGCTATCGGCTTCCGTCGGCCCTTGGGGCCGATCGGGAACGTGCTAAGTCTGAGCGTCAGCGAGCAGGTCTTGTGGCAGGTATTCCGCACACGCATCAACTCATGGCGAAAGAGCCGCCTTGACCTTCCTTCATGGCCATTCACGGGTCCATTGGCGCAGCGGCGTCGGGAAATGCGGCCCACGCTCTACTGTTACAGCCCTTCGGTTCTTCCCGCTCCCCATGACTGGCCGTCGACGGCTCACGTGACGGGGTATTGGCAGTTCGATCCCCCTCGCGGGTGGGCACCTCCCTCCGCGCTGTCGGCATTCCTCAACGCTGCCGGGCCACCGGTCGTGTACGTCGGTTTCGGCAGCATGGTCACCGATGCCCCCCAGCGCCGCTACGAGATGGTCCGCAGTTCACTTCTCAAGGCTGGTGTACGCGGAATCCTGCTCGGCGATCCGGAGACGATGCCCTCCGACGATCTCCTGCAGGTGGTGTCGAGCATTCCTCACACATGGCTCTTTCCGCGTATCTCCGCTGCCGTCCACCACGGAGGACCCAGCACTGTAGGCGCCGGCCTGACAGCGGGGTTGCCTGCGGTCACCTGTCCACACTTCATTGACCAGCCCTTTTGGGCAGCGCGCGTGCACGCCTTGGGGGCTGGACCTCGCCCGCTGCCCGCGTCACGCCTGACGTCTCTCAAGCTGGCCGTAGCCATCGAGCAAGCGGTGACTGATCGGACCATGCGCCACAGAGCTGAGCAGCTCGGCCAGCGTCTGCGCCAGGAGTCCGGCATCCAGGTGGCCTGCGACATCGTGGAGCGCTCCCTGGACGCCCCGAGGGCTTTGGCGGTCGGCCGAGAAGGGGACTAAAGGCACACCGAAGGCTGTCAACCTGTTCAGGTCGGCACCCTCTCAACGGGACCCGGTCGCTGCGGAGAAGCCCTCACCATCCGTACCGCATGGTCCTGGGGCGAAGACGAAGGTCAGGTTGAATCAACACCATACGGTCCGGGTAAGCAGGCGAAAGACGGCCGTATGGCGTCAAGGTTCATTTGGCGCCTCTGGCTGGATGGCACGGCCTACGAGCGTCGAAAAGACAAACCACAACCACGCGGTATTGGCGGTCCATTTGCCGATTGGCTGGGGCCAACCAGGACAATTCCTTGACCCAATCCATCGCATATGTGAGGGCAGTCGGGAATGACAGCAGTGACTGGATGAACGGCAGATGCTGCGGATGTGTCGAGAACCTGGCGGCTCACCCGCCATCGGGTTCCGGCAGGTGAAATGCAAGAGGAAGGCAACGCAATGCCCGGAGTATTCATCACCGGTGTCGCTGGATTTTTGGGTAGCCATATCGCGCAGCGGTTTCGTGACCTGGGATGGGAGGTGTGCGGGATTGATAATTTGTCGGGAGGGCGAGTATCGAACGTCCCGGAAGGTGTTAGGTTTGAGGTCGCCGACTGCCTGGACCGAGGCGCTTATCTGCCGCTGATGGCCGGCTCGGTTCTCGTTTACCACTGCGCCTCTGCAGCGTACGACGGCCTAAGTGTCTTCTCGCCCGCGCTGGTTTTCAAGAACACCGCCCAAGCCACCGTCGATGTGGCGAGCGCCGCGATCGCTTCAGGCGTGGAGCGATTCGTCTACTGCTCCTCCATGGCTCGGTACGGCGCTCTGAGAGCTCCGTTCACCGAGGATATGGAGCCACGGCCGGTTAATCCATACGGCATGGCGAAGCGCGTATCCGAGCAGGTCGTCCAGAACCTTTTCGAGACACATGGGGGTACGTACTCGATCGCAGTACCGCACAACATCATCGGACCGCGCCAGCGTTATGACGATCCGTACCGAAACGTCGCGTCGATCATGATCAATCGCATGCTTCGCGGCCTTCAACCGATCATCTACGGGGACGGTTCGCACCTACGTTGCTTCAGCTTCATCCAGGACGTGTTGTTCTGCCTCGAACGGATGGGCACAACCGCGGAAACCGCCGGCGAGACGATCAATATTGGGCCGGATGAAGAGGCCGTTTCGATCCTGGAGTTGGCGGAACGGATCGCGGACCTGCTCGGCTTTCCCCTCGATCCGATCTTCGTGCCGGACCGGCCCTTGGAAGTCCGCGTAGCGACATGCAGTGCGGACAAGGCGCGCAAGCTGCTGGGGTACAAGACGTCCACGTCATTGAACGATGGCTTGCGCAGCCTCATCTCGTGGATCGAAGGCCAGGGGACGGCCGAGTTCAGCTACGGCTGGGAAATCGAGATCCAGAACGATGCAACACCGGTCACCTGGCTGAACAAGCTTATCTGACATGGCGCATGGAAGGGATCTCACTGACGCTGAGGGGCGTTGATCCGAGTCCCAGCGTTGATGTGGAAAGGCTCTTGGCGGCGCGGACGACGGAGAAGGGCATGGCGCCGGGGGAGCGCGGGTGGGAGTGATCGCGATGTCCGTCAATCCGGGCTTCATGGCCCTCGCGGCATTCAGCGAGGTTGAGCGCGCCGCTGGTGCCGTCGGCGCACTCGCCGCGCTCGGCTCGCCGTTTCGAGCGCCGTGGGTTTCCTTGACGACCACGTCGGAGGGACCAGTGAGCTTGTGGACTTGACGCTGGGACGCATGGAAGTGAGATTCCGCCGCGCCTTGCGCTTTTCAACAGACCGGGCGTGCGCCGACTCCGGGCCGACGCCGATGGTGGAGCCCTGTTGCCAGACGAGCACAGAGAAGGAAAGAAAATACTGCAAGTCACATTACAGTAATTTTGTGAATACGCTGAGTTACGCCATTCTTGATACCGTGACCTTGCTGATTACCGGAGCTACAGGTTTCCTGGGCTCAAGAGCGCTGTATGAACTGCTGACGACGTGCGGGCATGACGCCGTGGTCCTGGGGCGCGGTTCACCTGCCTCGTTGCGGGCAAGGGTGCTGGCGGTGCTGGAGGCGGTATCGGGGCGGTCGCTGCGTGATGAGGAGCGAGCCAGGCTGCGTTGCGTCAGCGGTGATGTGACGTCTCCCTATCTTGGGCTGGCCCCGGCGCTGTACAGGAGTCTCGCGGCTCAATGCCGAGCGGTATGGCACTGCGCAGGCGATATCGCTCTGGCAGGAGAGCGGGAACGATTGTTCGCCGTGAATGCCCGGGGCACCGCCGAGATGCTGACTTTTACCGACCAGACGGATCCGTCGTGCCGATTGGTGCACATGAGCACTATGGCCGTCGCCGGCGGAATGCCCACCGGAGTGGTTCTTGAAGACCACCTCAGCGACGCGTACGACTTCGAGACGAATTATGACTGGTCGAAGTATGAGGCGGAGAAACTGGTGAGACAGTGGGCCCAGCGGCGTGGCCGGGATGCGATCGTCCTCCGGCCGAGCGTGGTCACCAGCGATCAGAAACTCGGGGCGGGAGCACCGTCCCACCCGCTGGGGGTATTGGGACAACTCATCGACACCATCGCACGCACCGGAGGGCCTGGGATTCCCGCCTCCGCGGAGCGTAGCCCCGCCGTGGGCGTGCGGCTGCGGCTGCCGGTTCCGCCGGACGTGACGTTCAACCTCGTTCCCGATGCGTACGCGGTGAAGGCCATGCTGCGTGTGGCCCATGACAGTGCTCCGGTCACCGGCGTGCGCGCCTTTCACATCGTTCATCCGGTGGAGACGTCGGCGCGGCAGATCGCGTCGGCGATCGAGGCTCTTCACCCCGGCCTGTCCGTGTCCCTGGTCGATGAGGTCGTCGATCCCACCCCGGCCGAGAGCTTCGTTGCTGCCTCGCTCCCCGGGTTTTTGAACTTTCGGCATCGGCGGACCTATGACCGGACGAACACCCTGGCAGTGACGCCCGGCTTGGCCGACCCAACCCCGATCGATCATTCCTATCTAGTGCGTGCGCTCACGCCCTCAGACAGTCGCGAGGACGCGTACGTGCCGCGCAGCCAGCACCCGGTCGCCTCGTAAAGCGTCCGGAGCCGCGGTCGTCGGCGCTCGATCCGGCACATTCCTCTCCCTCTCTTCGTCGTGTCCGCTTGCCAGTCTGGAGCTGTCCGTTGTCCGTGCCTGTTTCCCTGCTCTCCGACGACGCTGTTGCGGTGGTCGGTGCCGCCTGTCGTCTCCCCGGTGACATCCATGGCCTCGATGACCTGTGGGGCGTTCTCGCCACCGGTCGGGACGTGGTGGGCGAAGTGCCACCGGATCGTTTCCTGGCTGAGGACTTCGTTGACGCAAGCAGGCGCCGACCGGGTTGGTCGTACACGGCTGCCGGTGGCTTCCTGCGGGACATCACCGGTTTCGACGCCTCGTTCTTCACCGGAATTTCTCCCCGGGAAGCATCCCAAATGGACCCGCAGCAGCGGCTGCTCCTGGAGCTGGCCGTCGAGGCGCTGGACGACGCCGGTATCGACTGGGGACGGTTGGAGGGCTCGGACACGGCCGTGTTCGTAGGCTGTTCCAGCCGTGACTACGGCGACCTGCAGGCGTGCGCGCCCGAGTCCGGCAACGCTTACAGCGTCTCTGGGGTGGCCGGGGCCATCGCCGCCAACCGGCTGTCGCACTGCTTCGACTGGCACGGCCAGAGCGTCACCGTGGACACGGCGTGTTCATCGGCGTTGACCGCGCTGCACCAAGCGTGCGAGGAGGTCCGCTCGGGTCGCGCACGGATGGCCGTGGCCGGCGGTGCCAACGTATTGATCAACCCGCGGCTGTTCGCCGGGTTCTCTGCCGCGTCGATGCTGTCACCGACCGGTCGGTGTCGGCCGTTCTCGGCCCGTGCCGACGGTTTCGTACGGGCCGAGGGCGGCGGCCTGGTGCTGCTGAAGCGGCTGTCCGACGCTCGGGCCGACGGCGACCGCATCCACGGGGTGATCGTTGCCACCGGCGTCAACAATGACGGTCGCACTCCCGGACTGGCCCTGCCCAGCAGCGCGGCACAGCAGGCGTTGCTGACCCGCCTCTACGAGGGCGCCGGCCTGGTGGCGGACGACGTGGCGTATCTGGAGGCGCACGGAACGGGCACGCAGGTGGGAGATCCTCTGGAGTGTGAGGCGATCGGGCGGGCGCTCGGCGTGGGGCGCAGCCGGGGCCCGCTGCCGGTCGGCTCGGTCAAGAGCAACATCGGACACATGGAAGCCGCCTCCGGTATGGCGGGTCTGCTGAAGGCACTGCTGGTGCTGAAGCACCGGCAGATCCCGGCGACGCTGCATGCCGAGGAACTCAATCAGAAGATCGACTTCGAGCAGTTGGGGCTGCGGCCCGTTACACGGACGGAGCCTTTGGGGGCGGTGGGGCTGGCGCTGGCGGGGGTGAACTCCTTCGGGTTCGGTGGCGCCAACGCCCACGCGGTGCTGGCCGGAGCCGACCTTGTCGGGCTGGCCAGGACACCGACCGATGCTCATCTGGGGGGTCCGCTGCCGGTGGTGGTCTCCGCACGCACCGCAGCCGCTTTGAAGGACGCTGCCGAAGCGCTGGGCCAGCACTTGCAGTTCACGGCGGCCGAGGGCTTTTACGATCTCGCCTATACCTCGGCTGTGCGACGCCGACGGCACGAGCACCGAGCCGGTGTGGTGGCCCAGACTCCGCAAGAGGCCGCTGAGGCGTTGTTGCGGCTGGCCGCTGGGGAGGACGACAGCCCCGCCGCGGTGACGATGGGCGGTCAGCACGGTGGGACGGCGTTCGTCTTCAGCGGCAATGGATCACAGTGGGCCGGTATGGGAGCCGATCTGCTGGAACGGGAGCCGGTCTTCGCCGCCGCGGTCCGGGCGGTCGATGCCGAGCTATACCCGCAGCTGGGTTGGTCGGTGGTCGAGGAGATGGCCGCCGGGTGCCCCCGCCTTGCCCGCACGGAGGTGGCCCAGCCTCTGCTGTTCGCCGTACAGCTGGGCGTGGTGCGGCTTCTGGCAGAGCACGGCGTCCAGCCGGACACAGTGGTCGGTCACAGCGTCGGCGAGATCGCCGCAGCGCATGTCAGCGGCAGCCTGAGTCTGGCTCAGGCATGCCAGGTGGTCGCCGTCCGCAGCAAGGCCCAGGGCGCGACCGCCGGCAACGGTCGTATGGCGGCCGTGGGCCTGAGCCGGGAAGAAGCCGTCAAGGAGCTGGCCAGCCACCACGGGCGGCTGGAGGTGGCCGGCGTCAACAGCGACCGTGACGTGACCATCGCCGGACGCCCCGACGCGCTGGCCGAGCTCGGACGGCAACTGGAAGCCAGGGAAGTCTTCTTCCGCGAACTGGATCTGGACTACGCCTTCCACAGCAGCGCCATGGACGGCATCCGCGGCGAGGTGACCGACGCCCTGGCCTCGTTGCGGCCGGCTCAGCACCGCACCCGGTTCGCCTCCACCGTCACCGGTGGCCTGCTGGACGGCACACACCTGGATGCCGCGTACTGGTGGCGCAACGTCCGCATGCCGGTTCTGTTCGCCGACGCCGTGCGAGCGCTGACCGAGGCGGGCTGCACCCGATTCGTGGAAATCGGTCCGCACGCGGTGCTGGCCGCCTATCTGCGGCGCCTTGCCCCCGACGGCACAGTGGTGCCGTCAATGCGCCGCGGTCAGGACGGCCCCTCGGCGGTACGCCGGGCGGCCGCCACACTGCTCGCTGCGGATGCCACCCCCAGCGCCCGTTGCTTTCCCCGACCGGGCAGGGTGGTCTCTCTGCCAGGCTACAGCTGGCAACATGAGCGCCATTACCACGGCAGCGCCGACTCGTGGGCGTCCGTGCCGCAGGACAAGGCGCTGGCGCACCCCCTGCTGGGACGCCGGGCCGCCGTCGCGGAGCCGGCCTGGCACCAGACGGTCAGCGACCGGCGGCTGCCCTGGCTGGCCGATCACCAAGTCGACGGCACGGTCGTCATGCCCGCCACCGCATATGCGGAAGCGGCTCTCGCAGCCGGCCGCCAGACCTGGGGAGCGGCCTGTGAGGTGACCGACCTCGACATCGTCCGCCCCCTGACACTGCCCCGCCCGGAAGACCCCACCGAAGTTGCCGTGCAGACCTCCCTGTCCCTGGAGGACGGCATCGTCTGCTTCGCGTCCCGCACGGGATCCGCAGGAGAGTGGACGCTGCACGCGCGGGCCCGGGTACGGCGAATGATCTCGCCCCCGCCTGCCCTCGAGAACAGCGGCACCTGCCCCCCGCATGGCGCACTGACGATCGAAGCGTCCGTCCACTACGCGCACACGGACCGGGCCGGGCTGGCATACGGACCGTCCTTCCAAGTACTGACCGGCCTGTGGCTGGGCGAAGGGGAAGCCGGATCGCAATACCGGCTGCCCGAGAACCTGGCGGGAGCCTGCGCAGGCTACGAGGCGCATCCCGTCATCCTCGACGGTGCGCTGCAGACGGCTGCGCCGTTGCTCGCGCAGGCCGCAGACGCCCGGATGTTCCTGCCCATCGGTTTCGAAAGCCTGCGTGTCTGGCAGCCTCCCCGGGCCACGGGACGGATCCATGTGCGTCTGCGTCACCTCTCCGGCGCTGATGCACTTGTCGACGTCACCGTGACGGGTCCGGACGGTGAGATCGCCGCACGACTGACCGGATGCCGCCTGCGCGCGGTCAGTACCGGCACGTCGAGTTCCCTGCAGGAGCTGGCCACCGTACTGCGGGCCTCTCCCTGGCCCGGCCCACAAGGGGCAGATGCCGTGGCGCTGCCCGCACCGGCCGGCCTCGCCGCCGCTACGGCCGCGGAGCGAGTCCTACTGGAACAGGACCAGGTCGACGACTATCCCCTCTTCGCCCGTCTGTCCAAGAAGGCCGCCAGTCACTGGGCCACGGCGGCCTTCGCCACGCTCACCGGCGGAGCACAGGAGTTCAGCTGCTCCGAGCTCGTAGCCACCCACCAGGTCCGCCCGCACTTCCTGGCCTATACACGGCTCATGGCCGAGATGGCCGCACACCACGGGTTGCTGGAAGAGGTATCCGGCGAGGTGCGGGAAACGGGGAACGAGCGCTGGCGGTTCACCGGTGTCCCGGCCGATCCGTGCGCACAGACGCGGGTGTTGGCTGACCGCTGCCCTCAGTGGATCACCGCTATCGCCCTTCACGCCCGCTTCCACACGCATCTGATCGAGGTCCTGACCGGCGCGACCGATATCAGGGAGCTGGTGTTCAACGAGGCCGACCGCCGCCTCGCCGAAGCGTTTTACGGTGATACTCCCCAGATGCGGCTATACGCCCGCTTCGCGGGTAGCCTGCTTCAGTACATCAGCGCCCAGTGGCCCACCGGCCGCCCGTTGAGGGTTCTGGAGGTGGGCGCGGGGACGGGAAGCCTCGCTGCGGCTCTCCTGCCCGCCCTCCCTCCGCACCTGGCCCGATATACGTTCAGCGACATCTCGGCGTCGTTCTTCCCGCGCGCGCAGAGCCGCTTCCGCGGGTTCGACTTCGTCGACTACCGCGTGCTCGACCTGAACGAGGAACCCGCCGAGCAGGGTTTCGAACCGGGCAGCTATGACCTGGTGGTGGCGTCCAACGTGCTGCACGCCACCGCTGACCTGCGAGCGACGCTACGCCGTCTGGCCTCGCTGCTCGATCAGGGTGGGCAGCTGCTGGCCATCGAGAGTCATGACGAGGAGATGATCGCGCCCTACTTCGGGCTGCTGGAGGAGTACTGGTCCTGTGCCGACAGCGACCTGCGTACGAGTCCCCTCCTGCCGCGCGAGGAGTGGGGGCCCTTGCTGCGCCGGTGCGGCTTCGACAGCGTTGCGACCATCGGCAGCGCCTGCCCCGAGTCCGCCGCCGATTACTCCCTGCTCCTGGCCCGCCGCAACTCCGAGACGGCGGCGTGCCCTTCCCCCGCAGCGGAGCCGGCCGCCGCCTTGCCACGGGACGGCTGGAGCATCGTCGTCACGCGGGCATCGAACGGGGAGCCGGCCAGGGCCCTGGCCGAGGCGCTGGCCGAGGCGGGGGCCCGTCAAGTGGCGATCGTCACGTCGGCCGACGACCCGTGGACAGAGGCCGACACTCTCACGCTGAGCTCACGCGTCGTGCTGCTCGCCGACGACCTCGGCGGACCCCCGTCCGAGGCGGTCACCCGGACCGGCGGTCTGCTGAAGAACATCGCCGCGGCATGCGCGAACTCGACAAGCGAAGGGGCCGAGGTATGGGTGGTCACCGGTGCCACCGGGCTGTTCCCGGAACCGGAGGAGTCCGGCCAAGCCGCCTGCGCCGCAGTGTGGGGAATCGCCCGGACCCTCGCCAACGAGCATCCCTCGTTGGCGATCCGACGTGTCGCTCTCGTCCCGTCGGGTGACCGGCGAACGGACAGCGCCCGACTCGCAGCCGAGCTCACGCCCGCCCCCGGCGAGGAGGACGAGATCGTGCTCGGGCCGCGGGGACGCTTCGTGCCGCGGCTGCGGCCCCTCTCGGCCCCCAGCCGTATCGCCGGCGCTGGCGACCACTACCGGCTGCGGCTGCACCGGCCGGGCCGCGGACACCGGCTGTCCTGGACGTCTGTGGAACCGCAGACGCCGGGAGCCGGTGAAGTGGTGATCCAAGTGCGGGCAGCCGCACTGAACTACCGCGACGTGATGCTCGCCGAAGGCATGCTGCCGCCCGGCGCGGAACCCGTCACGGAGTCTGGGCCTCAGCTGGGCCTGGAATGCGCCGGCGACGTCGTCGCCGTGGGCGCGGGCGTGACCGCTCTGGCGGTCGGTGACCGGATCTTCGCCTTCGGGCACGGCACGCTGGCCTCCCACGTGCGGGTGCGCACCGAACAGGCCGGCCGCATCCCCGACGGCATGTCCTACAACGAGGCCGCCACCCTGGCCGCCGTCCACCTCACCGTGCAGCACAGCCTTGAGACCTGCGCGCGCCTGGCAGCAGGAGAGACCGTGCTGGTGCACGGCGGCGCCGGCGGCATCGGGCTGGCCGCTCTCCAGTGCGCCCGGCGGGCAGGTGCCACAGTCATCGCCACCGCCGGGAGCCCCGCCAAACGTGATCTGCTGAGGATGCTGGGCGCCGCCCACGTCTTCGACTCTCGCAGTCTGTCCTTCGCCGACGACGTCCGCACCGTCACCGAAGGGCGAGGCGTGGACGTCGTGCTGAACTCCCTGGCCGGGGAAGCCATGACCCGCAGCCTCGAGTGCCTGAGGCCGGGCGGTCGGTTCATCGAACTCGGCAAGCGCGACATCTACGCCAACCAGCCGCTGCTGCTGCGCCCCTTCCGCAACAACCTGGCGTACTTCGCGGTCGACATCACCCGCCTCATCTCCGACTCGCCCGCAGAGGCCGCGGCTGCCTTCCGCACCGTCGCCGAACGGGTCGCCGAAGGCATCTACCGGCCGCTGCCCCACCAGTGCTACCCCGCGCCCCAGATCGGTGAGGCCCTGTCGGCCCTGCGCCACTCCCGCCACATGGGCAAGGTGGTCGTCAGTTTCTCCCCCGGCACTCCCGTCCACGTCGAGGAAGGCGGCAGCGCCAAGCCCTTGGCCGAGGAGGGCACCTACTTGATCACCGGTGGACTCAGCGGGCTAGGGGCCGCCACCGCCCGGCACCTGGCGGCGCGCGGCGCACGTCACCTGGCCCTCGTCGGTCGTCGCGGTACCGCTTCCCCGGAGGCGACCGCTCTCCTGGCAGACCTCGAACGCCAGGGCGTATCGGCCGTCGTGCATGCGGCCGATGTCACCGACGCGGCCGGCATGGAACGCATCGTCCAGCAGGCTGAGCATCTCGGACATCCGGTCCGTGGCGTCGTCCATGCGGCCATGCACCTGGACGACGCGCCGTTGGAGGAACTCACCGCGGAGCGCTTCCGCAGCGTGCTGGCGCCCAAGGTATGCGGAGGTGAGATCCTCAGCCGGCTGACGGAGAACTCCGACCTGGACTTCTTCGTCGTCTACTCCTCGATCACCGCCCACGTCGGCAACATGCACCAGGCCCCCTACGCGGCGGCCAACCTGCACCTGGAGGCCCTCGTACGCGACCGCCGTCGACGCGGATTGCCCGGCCTCGCCCTGGCCTGGGGCGGCATCAGCGACACCGGCTACGTGGCCCGTACCCAGATTGCCGACACCATCACCCGATCCGGGCTGGGACTCATCAAGCCCCAGACGGCCCTGTCCGCCCTCGACCGGCACCTGCACCGCGACACCGTCACGGCAGCGATCGGTGTCATGGACTGGGACCGCCTCGCCCAACTCCTGCCCGACCTGAACGGGCCGCGCTTCAGCGGCCGGCTGTCGGACACCGCCGACCGCTCTGCCCGCACCGCGGCCGAGGAGCTACGCAAGCGCCTGTCGGCAGCAGTCGACGATCAGGCACGCCTGGCCGTCATCACGGAAACGTTGATCGGCGCGGCGGCACACATCCTGCAGACCGCTCCGGAACGGATCAACCCCGCCGCCAACCTCGCCGACCTCGGCCTCGACTCACTCATGGGGGTCGAACTGAAACTGCTCGTGCAGCAGACGTTCGGCTGCGACCTGGCCCTGATGGAGCTCATGGCCGCAGGCACCGTCAACGGACTGGCCCAGCGTCTCCACCAGAACCTGCGCCCCACCCCGCAACGGTAGACGCCATACCGGTTGCCGCCCGGAAGGCCCGCGTCACTTCCGGACGGTCACCCGTCGCAGGACGGCCACCCGGTGCGGGGTACGGGATCGGCCGCCCATCGCTTCCGATGCACGACCTGAGGCTCCACGGACGGGCCGGTGCACCGGGAGCCGCCACCGGCCCTTGATCAGGCCACGTGGCCACCGCAGGCGGAGCGGCTTTCCTCCCCCGATCGATGCTAAGGAGATTCGTCATGTTGATGCCCAGCAGGGAAACCATGGCCCGCGGTGGTGTGTGCACAACCGCACGGTTGCGATCAGCCCGGGCGCCGAGGCCGACGGCTCGATCGAGCAACCGTGGCCGGTACGTCCGCGTTGTCGTCTCGGACGGTTTCGTCATGGCAAGTACGGTCCCTGCGTGCTGACCGATGCCGTGGGTGTGCTGGCACGCTGGTCGTTCCGGCATCGCCGGTCGGTACTGAGTCTGGCGGCTTTGCTGATCGTGGCGTGCGCCGCAGTGGGCTTGAGCGCCGGAGTCCGCTGGTCCAATGGGGGCTACGCCGCCGAGGACACGGCGGCTGAGCGGGCGGAGCACATGGCACAGAAGTTCGGTGCCGGTACAGCGGACCTGGTGTTGTACGCCCGACCGGGGAGGGCGGTCGACTCCCGTGACGTTGCGGCGCAAGGCCGTCAGGTGACGGAACTGGCCCAGCGGTCTCCCGGAGTCCGATCGGCACTCTCGTACTGGACCACCGGGCTCGAGGCTCTGCGCTCGGCGGACGGCAGGGGCGCCCTCCTGCGGATCGACCTGAAGGGAGATGAGTCGCAGGAAGCCAGGACGGCCGGCACTCTGGTGCCCGCCCTGCGTGCGGCGGTCCCCCGCTTGGCACTGTCGGCCACCGGGCGGAGCTGGATCAACGTGCAGGGCACGGCTCAGGCGGAGCATGACTTGCTTCGTTCCGAGTTGCTGGCCCTGCCGTTCATCACGGCTGTGCTCGTCCTGGTTTTCGGATCCTTCGGCGCCACATTGGTGCCCGTACTGATCGGTGGACTGGCCGTGACCGGGTCGCTCGCGGTTCTGGCCGCCGGCAGCCGGCTCCTGCCCGTGTCGGTCTTCGCAGCCAACCTGAGCTTCGCACTCGGCTTCGGACTGGCCGTGGACTACGGCCTGTTCACGCTGTCCCGGTACCGCGAAGAGCGGGCCCGGGGGCTCGGGGGCGAGGCCGCGGTCGTCCAAGCCATGTGCACGGCCGGCCGTTCGGTGATGTTCTGTGCGCTCACCATGGTCTGGTGCATGGCGGCCCTGCTCGTCTTCCCGCTGGGCCTGGTCCGTTCGTTGGCCCTCACCTCGATCATCGTCGTCGTGTCCTGCGCGATCACCACCCTGGTCGTGCTTCCCGCTCTGCTCGCAGCGCTCGGCGACCGCCTGGAACGGTTCGACCCTTTCCGCGGTCTGCCCTGGCGGCGGTCGCCGCTGGAGGCATCGGTCAGCCCGACTTGGCGCCGCATCGCCAAGGCGGTGACCAGACGGCCGCTGCTGTGGGCGAGCATGGGAGCGGTGACGCTCCTGACCCTGGCCCTGCCGGCCATCTGGTTGCGGCCGGCGCTGATGGACGAATCCATCCTGCCGGCCCGGGCGGAGGCACACGCTGTCGCCGACGACGTCCGCGCGGACTTCCCGAACCCCCCTGAGCGGCAACTGACCGTCGTTCTGCCGAAGACCGATCCTGCGGCGCGCTCGGCGGCCCTGGACGCCTATGCCCGGCGCCTGGCTGGACTGCCGGGCCAAGCCGGGGTGAGCACTCTGGCAGGTGACTATGCCACGGGGCGGCTCGTCAAGACTCGGCAGTCCGACCTGCAACCAGGGACCGGAACGTTGCTCGTGGTGTTTGCGGCAGGGCCGCCCCAGTCCGCGTCCACGGTCGCTCTGGTCGACGCACTGCGTGCCACGCCAGCGCCCGGACCGGCCTACGTCGCGGGGGTCGCCGCCCAACTCGCCGACACCACGGCGCAGATCCGCACCGCGCTGCCCTGGTGGGCGGGACTGATGCTGGGGGGCACCCTCGTCGGCCTGCTCGCGTTCACCAGGAGTCCGGTCTTGGCGGTAAAGGCAGCAGTCCTCGGTGGTTTGAGTCTCACCGCCGCTCTCGGTCTAATGGTCCTGCTCTTCCAGGATCTGCGTCTCAGCGGACCGCCGGCCGGCGGAGGCGAGCCGTCGTTGGAGATCACCATGCCACTGTTGGCGAGCGCGCTCGCCTTCGGTCTCTGCGTGGACTACGAGGTCTTCCTCATCGCCCGGATGGCCGAGGAATGGCAGCGCACCGGCGAGAACACCAGCTCCATCGTGTTCGGGATCGAGCGCACGGGCAGACTGTTCACCGCCGCCGCCCTGGTCGTTGCCGTCAGTATGGGAGCACTGATTCTTTCCCGGGTCACCCTCCTGGTGGTGCTCGGCGCGACCATGGCGGCGGTCGTCGTCCTGGACGCCACCGTGGTCCGCGGCATCCTCGTTCCCGCCGCCATGCAGCTGGCCGGACGGGCCAACTGGTGGTCACCCACACTGCGCCGCGGCGCAGCGGCAACGGTGAGTGCGGCAACGGTGAGTCTGGAAGGCATCGATCAGCACCGTGCGGACGAGACCTGCGAGGCGGGTCGGCGCGCGGCCCGACAGCAGTGAGGACCTGGATCCGCAGGCGACTTCCACCCCGACATCGCACTACAGCTGTGGAGCGAGGAACTGACCCTGGACGTCCATGGGTTGCCACACAGACCCACAGCAGAAGGCTGTTGCGGCGCACGTACTTCCGCACGGCCCTGTACGGGATGAGACAGCACTATGGGGCCAACGATGTTCGGCGGGAGCCCTGATGCCCGCGGTACGCGCGCATCCAGCCGGGGATCCGGGAGCACGTCCGGGCGAAGGGGTCACTGACCGCGGCAGGCGGCGGTCCAGGGGAACTCCGCACGGCGGCCGCCTCATGGTCCGCGGCGCAGCGACGACAGACGTCCCGCCACCCCGGCCGGTTGCCGCCTCGGGCGTCCGAGCCAGTCTGCCGCTGGCCGAGCTGACGCGGGGCAGCCGGGGGATGCTCTTCCTCGCCGCGGCCTCGGCATGGTTCTCGACGGGGGCGGGGCTGGCTCTGCCCTGGGCGATCACGGGCACGATCGTCGCCCTCACCCGCCATGGGCCGGTCGCAGGACCGGTGCTCTGGCTCAGTGCCCTGGCCCTGGCCGCTGCGGGGTGCCAGGCGGGAAGCGGCTGGCTGCTCGCCCGGGCCGGCGAGGATCTCGTGCTGCGACTACGACGCCGGATCATCGACCATGTGATGCGGCTGCCAGTGGCTGCGCTCGAGGCACAGGGAGCCGGTGACATCAGCGCCCGTATCACGTCCGACTGCTCCCTCGTACGCGCCTGGGCGGAGGCCGCACTGGTCCACCTCCCCGTGGCGGCGCTCGGTACGGCCGTCACCCTCACGGCCATGGCCTGTCTCGACCCTGCCCTGACCGTGCTCACCCTGGGCGCCTTCGCCACCGCGGGAGTGCCACTGGCAGGCGTCATCGCGCGAACTCGGCGGGCGGCCGACGCCCAGCAATCCGCCCTCGCAGACCTCGGGCAGCGGTTGTTCGCCACCCTGGCCGCATTCACAGCCATCAAGGCGTACCGTCACGAGCCCATGGCGGTCGCACGGCTCGGACACACCGCAGCCCGCCTGAGCACCGCCACGACTACCACCGCACGCCTTCAGTCGCTGATGGGTCCCCTGGTGACCCTGGGGCAGCAGGTGGCCGTGGTCGCCGTCACCGTCTTCGCGGCCCAGCGAATCACCGCCAACGAACTGCCGAGTGCCACCTTCAGCGCCTTCTTCTTCCTCCTGCTGTACCTCACTTCGCCGATCACCGTTGCCGTGCTCGGTGTCGGACAGCTCCGGGCAGGACGGGCCGCCCGGGCCCGCCTCACGTTTCTGCTCGGGCTCCTGACCGAACCCGCCGAACCACCGCACAGCCTCGTCGGTCCCGTAATCGCGACAGGTCAGGAGGCCGTGAGCTTCCAGAACGTCAGCTTCACCTACCCAGGGGCGACGCCCACGTTCCAGGACCTGTCCTTCACCATTCCCACCACCGGCCTGACGGCTCTCACCGGGCCTTCCGGAGCCGGGAAATCCACGGTCTTCGCCCTGATCAGCCGCTTCGCCGAAGTCGACGAAGGGTGCCTCCGGATCCTGGGACAAGACATCGATGCCTGGCCGCTTCAAGATCTTCGCCGTCACATCGCCTACGTCGACCAGCACGCCAGTGTGCTGGAGGGCACGATCCGGGAGAACCTGCAGATGGGCCGGGACCACCCGATCCCTGAGCAGCACCTGTGGGAGGCGTTGGAAACAGTGGGACTGCACGAAGCTGTTCGGCGACTTCCCCGGACACTCGACACGCGCCTGGGCCGCGGCCGGGATCTGTCCGGGGGCCAGCGCCAACGCCTCGTGCTGGCTCGCGCCCTGCTGAGCGACGCCCTCCTCTTCCTGCTGGACGAGCCGACGTCCCAGCTGGACGATGCCGCCGAACAGCGAGTAATGAGCACCCTGAACCATCTCGCCGAGACACGTGCGGTGGTCATGGCCACCCACCGCCTCTCGTCAGTGCGCCACGCTCATCACACCGTTTTCATCACCCCTCACACACCCGACGACACGAACCCGTCGGCTCCTCTTCCGATCGGCGAAGACGTCCGCTGAAGCGGGGCGGTGAGCCGACCACGCGGGCGGCCGCTGGGGCCAGCAGCTGCCCGCCGACGACCTGCGCTTCTGGCCTGCGATCGTCGTTTCGCTCGCCGAGTTCAGCTTATGGGCCGAGATGAGCGCTGGCGGTGCAGTCGTCGGGACCGCTCATGGGGCTTCTGGCAGGTGCTGGGACGTGTTGCCCCCGGTGAGCGCCTGTGCGCCGGGCACGCCCTCTCCACGGACACGCACCGGGCGGCGCACGGTCGGACGCATGGGGACTACAAGGGATACGTGCCCAGGGCGCGGGGACGGCACGGACTGCCCGAAGGGGGAGGACGAGGTCCTGGTCGACGGGGTCCGGTGCGAAGATTGCCTGCACTACTGGGAGCTGGATGCGACTGCGCCGGAGCGTCGGCTGGTGACGGATGACGGGCTGACCCGACCGACCGGCGCCCCGTGGGAAGCCAGGCCGGGAACAGCGGCGTAGTCCTCAGGCCGTCCCCACCCGCTCCGCGCCACCTCGTACGCGGCGCGGACGAGATGGCCTGGAGCGTGACCGTCGAGCCCGTCGGTGCCGTCGGAAGATGTCGACGAATGAGAGGGAACCCGCGTTGCCTGGGAGCGTGGTGGACGCGCATGTTGCGGACGAAGTCACCGCCCGCCTCCGCGTGTGCGGTGTTCGATAGCTGTGCGACCGCGAGCTCCTCGGTCACCCCATGGCTCGCCTGCTGAGAGGTGGAGATGAGCCCGGTCGCGCGTCGTCACCTGGCTGACAGTGTCGGTCGGTGCGGGAGGAATTGATGTGCGACGACTCGCCCTTCACTTGGCGGTGGGGAACCGAGGCGGAAGAACGAGTCGCCTGGCATGAGGTGATGACATGGCTGGCAGGTCAGGCGTCGCCCGCGTGTGCGCGTGAGGCCAGCACCGCGGCAGAGCGTGCGGCGACCAGCACGCTCCGTTCGCCCGTCGTCAGCGGGGGCTCAGAAGTCGATGCAGACCGGGCCCTCGTTGACGTTGATCAGACCGTGCTGGTCCACGAAGGAGTTGCAGGAGACGGTGCTCTGGCCTTCGCCGTCGCCGTCGTCGTCCGCGCTGCCGGTGGTGTGGGTGCCGGCGTCTGCAGAGCCGAAGTGGATGCACACGGGGCCCTGATTGACGTTGATCAGGCCCTCCTGAGCGGTGAAGTCGTTGCATCGCGCGTCCAGCACCTGCTGGACCATGTCTTCTCCGGAGCCGTCACCGGCCGATGCCACGCCGGAACCAGCCAGAACCGCGGCGGCAGCCAGCGCAGTGGCCGCAACAGCCATACGTATACCCATCATGGTCTCTCTCCAGACTGTGGGGGACATCAACAGTGATCACTTCAGCAACGTCTGGAGCCAGCCGCACGCTGAGCTGCGCCATCCGGGCATTCACCCGGCCGGTGGAGATCCCGAAGTTGCGGGCCTCCTGTTCGTTCACCTGCGGCCCGCCTGCCGGTGACCGCACCGTCCGGCCGGTGCGCCCGGCCTCGCCCAGCGGCGGCGTTGCATGTGCGCTGCCGGACCGGCTGCCGGAGGAGACCTACCGGCAGGTCGTGGAGGAGATGGCGGAGCTGTCCCCGGTGGTGCAGGCTCTGCCCCCGACCGCGGCCCTGATGGAGCTCAAGGGCGCCCTGCGTTATCACCGTGCCGACGCCCGGCAGCTGGGGGAGATGCTGCGGGTGCGGACCCTGTCCCGCGTCGGCGTCGACATCCGCATCGGCATCGGACCCACCGTCGCCGCCACCTCCTCCACCCGGATCAATGCGCCGGGCGGCGTCCTCGCCGTCGCCCGAGACCAGGCCGCCGACTGGCTGGGCGCGCTGCCGGTGAACGCCCTGCACGGCATCGGACCCCGCCAGGCCGCAAGATTGCACGACTACGGCATCCACACCGTCGGCTTGCTCGCCGCCATCCCCACCGAGGCGGTGCAGCGCCTGCTGGGCGGCCGGGCCGGGCGCACCGCGGCCGACCGCGCCCGCGGCATCCACCCTCGCCCCGTCGTCCCCCGCGCCTTGCCCGCCGCCGCGACCGTGCGCCAGGTCTTCCCGCGGCATCTCGTGGACGGCGCCGACGTCCGCGGCGCCCTCCTCGACCTCGTCGTCCAGCTCGCACACCTGCTGCGCCGACGTGGTCAGGCCGCCCGCGGCGTGACGCTGACCCTGAAGTTCGCCGGCGGGGCTACGTGGGAGAAGAGCCGCCGCCTTCCGGAGCCGTCCGGACACGACGACGACCTGCGCGCCCTGGCCTACCGGCTGATGGACGCCGCGGGCCTGCGACGCGGCCGCCCGGCCGCACTTGCATTGAAAGGGGAGGACCTGGTCGGCGTCGACCAGGTCGCCCAGCAGATCAGCCTCGACGGCACCCGGGAAGCCCGGCTGGTGGCCGGAGCGGCCATCGAGCGTCCGCGACAAATTCGGACCCCAAGTCATCGGCCCGGCCACCGTCTTCCGGAGTGCCTCATGAGCCCCCGCGGCGACCGCCTTTGCTGAAGAGTGGACGAAGGGCCGTGCCCCGAATCATGGGGGTCTGGCGGCGTGTGGTTAGAGGATCTGGTGGCCGGTGACGTCTCCTGCGGGGTCGTCGGCGAGGGTGATGGCTGCGGTGATGCGTTTGCCGACGGGTTCGCGTTGGACGGTGAAGCGCTGGGAGACGGCCATGACGATCTCCAAGCCGTGCTGGCCGATCCGGGCGGGGTCGGCCGCCAGGATCGCGGGCAGGGTGGGGCTGCTGTCCCACACGCTGATCTGGGCGGTGCCCTCGACGATTTCCAGGTCGAGCAGGCAGGGTCCGGGCGCGTATTTGCGGGCGTTGGTGATCAGCTCGCTGACCGCCAGCTGGACCATGCCCATGGCCCGTTTGGACACGGGCAGGCCGTGGACGGCCTGTACGGAGGTGAGGAAATCGCGGGCGGTGTCGCGGGCGGCACCGATCTCTTCCCTGCCCTCGAACGCGGCCAAGACCATGATCGGACGCTCGAGGACGGGCTCCTGGCCCTCGTCCTGCCCAGCCAGGTCCATAAATCCGCCTCATGTCCAAATGCGCTGGAGTACCCGATCCCGTTACCCCCAAGCCAGCGAATAATTCGACCATGGCGGCCAGCCGCCCGGCGCTACGGTCGGCCTTCGCCCGGACGCCACTCGTCTCACGCATGTCCGAGTCTGAGAGCCGCGCGTCCGCATGATCGGCGTGAGAGAAATCGGGTGGCACGGTCTGGGCTTTCGCGGGCCGGCGCCTGGCATGCCAGGCGCATCGGCTGATCTCACTCGGCAGGTCCGTTCTGTCCTGGTTCAGTCCGGTTTCCACGTGGTGAGCGACGCGGGCGGCGACGTTCAGGGCTTGCGGGTGACGCAGACGGACGCCGGGGTTTCGGTCAGCTGGACCGCCTCGGGCGGATCACCTGGCCTGCCCGTGAACAAGCCGGCCATGCTCCGGGCGGCGACCGTATGCGGGCGATAGTGCAGGCGGCAGCGTCGGGGGCTGCTGACCCAGCAGGGCCTGGCCGTCGACGAAACGCCGACGGCGAGGCCCTGAGCGTGCAGAAGGTCAGGCCTCGAGGGCGTGTTCGACGTCGGGATGGCAGTCGATGAGGCTGTCGATGCCGACCATCGCGATCAGAGCCAGGATTGGGTTCGGGGCGCCGGCGATGCGCAGCCACCCGCCAGCCCCGCTCACGCGGTGGTAGGCGGAGATGAAGACGTTGATCCCGCTGGAGTCCAAGAACGTCACGCCGCTCAAATCCACGACGATCCGAGGCGGCAGGGCGGCGTCCGGGGACAACAGCGCCCCGCCGAAGTCGTTCACGACGTCATCATCGATCTCGCCGCGCACAGTCGCGACCACGATGCCGTCGACCACCTCGGACTCGACGGAGAACCGGCCCGGCCGCTTCTGCTGGTGAATGCCGCTCACCGTCCTCAACCCCGGCTGGAGCAGGCCGACGGATGCATGTGCAAATGGTGGTACTCCACCACGGCGCGTCGCACGCGCTGAAGCCCTCGCCCGATCGCCGCTCGCAGCCGAACGGGATTAGTTGTCATAGTGCAAGCGTAGTGGGGCCTGTGCTGCACGAACAACACGAGTCGGCAGCAGCGTGCGAAGCGGGCTCCGGGCACGCATCAGTGACGCAGGGCCTGCTCGCGTCGCATCGGCCGGCTGGTGATGGGCTATGCAGAGCGCGGTGTCCAGCTGGCGGGTGCCGGTGACCGCACACGGCGTGTACGACGCGTCCTCGAGTCGGCGCCTCATCTCAGGGCTGCCACCGGACACCAGGCGCCGCCTGAGGGTCTCGCAGCGCTTGACGAGCTCCCGCAGGAGCCGAGGATCAGTCCTCCGCATGACGGATCGCCAGAGGTCGAGGTGGGGGCGACGCGGGCGTGCGGCACCAGCGGCCGGCAGCCGAGTGAGTCCAGGAGAGGCCGGCCGCCGCACCGAGCGGTCAGACGCTGGGGTGTGCAGCCATCCTGAGTTTCCAGCCGCTGCCGGTGCAGCGGTTTTGCAGCCAGCCCCCGTGCTCGGGGCTGCCCGTGCCCGAGAACGGCGCCGCCCCCCTGCGCTGATGTGGACCATTCGAGGAGATCCATCGAGGGACCGCCCAACTGGCTTCTTATGGGACGAAACGATCTTGACGGCCCGTCGGTCGTCCTGATGGGCTGGCTCAGCCGATCGGGGGACGGCATGTCCGCGCTTCCGGGTTGGCGCATGCATCTGACCAGCTCTCCAGGAGTAGCGCATGAAGAAAGTTGTCCATCTCGCCCTCGCGGCGCTGACCACGGTCTCGCTCGTCGGGCTGGCCTCCCCATCGGCGGACGCCGCCACCAGCTGGCACTGCAGCGGCCAGCTGACCAAGCGGTGCATCAGCCACAGTGGAACCAAGGTCACGGTCAAGTTCTCGAACACGACCGCCAGGTCCGCCAAAGGCCAGTTCGGTGTAACGTGCGTCGGCTCCGGCGGCCAGGACGCGAAGGTCCTCAAGGACGGCACGATCCCCGGCTACGACACCTTCTCCAAGTCGTACCAGTGCCCGAAGGGCTTCCGTGACCACGCCACTGGCTGGCAGATGAGCAACGGCAAGGTCTACCGCACACCGGCCGTCAAACTCTAGGCAAGTCGCGCAGGAGGCGGGCACCGCCCAGAGTGCCCGCCTCATCCGGAGCGCACAACGCGCCCGTCCGTCGCGGTCAGGTCAGCCCGCTGGCGATGCCCGGCGGACTATCGGTTCGGTCTTTCATGGGCGAAGGGTGCATGCCATGATTTTTCGTCCGGTGGTGATGCAGACCAGGAGATCACGTCCGGCCTCGGGTGCCGCGAACCGCCGTGCAGGTGGGGCGATCACCGTGTGGAGGCGTCACTGCGGGGGAGCGGGCCGATATCGCTGCGGCGGCCGGTGCGGAGTGCGGCGTGGGTCTGTCCCGGGCCGCGTCGGTTCTTGGCGGCGAGCGCGTCGGCGACGGCGCCGGTGGTGAAGGCGTACACGGCCTCGTGCAGGAGGTCGACGACGAGTTCGCCGCGCGGCCAGATGGCCGGCGGGGCCCCGATGCCGGTCGCGTTCTCCAGGATCTGGTCTGGTCGTTGGTGAGGCACACGACGGTGAACTCGGCCGAAGCGAGCGGTCCGCGCAGGCCAGCCTGGGACATGAGCGAGCGCAGGACGCCGAGCAGGGCGGCCTGACCGAAGTGCATGGCCCAGTTGGCAGGCAGCGGCTGTGGGCCCGGGCGCTCGGGCAGCCCGGTCAGGCGCTGGAGGATCCGCGCGGGCACTTGGGAGTCGGGCCGGCCCGTGACGGCCTACTCGATCTTCTCGCCCGTGCCGACGGTAACCTTCACCACGTCCTGGCCTTCAGTGTGCACCAGGTTCGCGCATTCGCTCTGCGTCGGCGGCTTCTGATCAGCCTTGACCAACACCATCGTGACGTTCGCGAAGCGGGCGGTGCCGTCCGACAGCGTCGCAGACAACGAGATGTCCCCGCCGACCGCCTCGGCTTGGCTGGGTGGGTTCGAGTCCAACTCGGAGTATCCCTGTAGCCGTACGGTGCCGTGATAGAACACGGCTGTTGTGGCGTCTGAGGAAGCCGGCGGTGCGGGATGCCCCTGATCCGCGCCTTTGTCCTGTTGAGGCTCGTCGCTGGCGGCGGTCACCGTCGCTGTGACGGTGACCGTAGGTTGTGCCGCGCTGGTCGGGGACCTCAAGCCCGTGGCCGGAAGGCCGAAGAAGCCGGCAACGATGCCGAGTACGGCGACGACCGCCATGACCACCGCTGCCCAATCCTGCACCCTGGCCGGGCGCGGCTCGGGTGGCGGCTCCGGGATCGGTGGTGGTCAAGGTGTGCTCATGCGCTCCCCCGGGACACTGAGATGGGCCCCGGCCTGGCCTGCGCCCCGGCTGCCGCAGCCTGCGGTGGCCGAGGGCAGGTCGGCACCGGCAGACGGCCAGGGAAGCGGTGTGGTGTCAGTTGACGTGAATCGGTAGGCCCATTGTCAGATGCTGCTGGCAGCATCAACGCTGTGAACGCGATATTTACCACTCCGCCGCGGCCGTTCGACGTCACCGCGCTCTTCCCTCAACTGGCCCCGCTGGCACGCACGGCGACCCGGCTGCACCCGCGGCCGGGGGCGCCGGCCGTGCACGACAGCTCTGTCGGCGGCCCGCTCCTGTGGCCCGCCGACGAGCCGTGGCCACACTGCGAAGAACCGCACGACAGTGAAGCGGCAGACGAGATGCACTCTGCTGACGAGATCCGGCTCCTGCGTCGCATCCGTGCAGCAGCGGCCGAGCGGCGGCTCCGCGACCCCCAGGCAGCCGCGATCACGCCCGAGGAACGGGAGATCGAGCAGCGGCTCCGCGAGGGCCACCCGTGGTTCGACGGCCCGATTCCCATGATTCCCGTGGCCCAGCTCTACGCCCGCGACGTCCCTCTCCCCGTCAGCCCTCCCGGAGCCGACCTTCTGCAGGTCCTGTGGTGCCCTTCCGACCATGCGGAGTTCGCACACCCGCGAACCGCCCTCTTCTGGCGTTCCTCCGCCTCGGTCACCGACGTCCTCGATGCTCCGCCCGAGCCACCCGTGATCCAGTTCGACTGGTACCTCCCAGAGCCCTGCCTGCTCGCACCGGAACAGGTCACCGACTACCCCAGCCCCACGGAGCTGAGCCAGGAACTGCAACAGCAGCTGGGCGACGTGAACCGGTGGGAGACAGCCGGATTCGCATGGGACAGCACCGGCGCGCTGGACCCGCAGGAGTACTACTTCCGCAACCTGTGCCACGCCCCCGGGTGGAAGACCGGCGGCTGGACCCGCTGGGGCCTCACCGACCCCGTGCCCCGCCCGTGCCCCGAATGCGGCACCGAAACGACCCCGCTCCTCACCATCGCGTCCTCGGAATGGGATTCCGGCAGCAAGAGCTGGATGCCCGACGAGGAACGGACGAACCCGACCCCGCTCCTCATCGGCACCCCACCCTCGAACTTCACTCTCCTCGACATCGCCGGCGCATACAGCCTGCAACTCCACGCCTGCCCGGCGTCCCCGGAGCATCCGCACATCGAACTGGTCCAGTGAGCCCTCGCGGAAGTCCTCCGTGCCGACGCGTACGCCGCCATCGGCACCGTGGTCGACTGTTCAGTCAGCAGCCTTGGCCGACTATCAGATGATCTGAACAGGCCCTGGGGTGGAGAGAAACGGCCAGGACGTCCCGCAGCGGGCCGGCGGGGCCAGCACCCCCGCCTTCTTCCCCTGGGGTGGAGAGAAACGGCCAGGACGTCCCGCAGCGGGCCGGCGGGGCCAGCACCCCCGCCTTCTTCCCGGGTGGGGCGTCATGGCGGGGGAGTCGGCGGTTCGGCCGGCTGCTGTGCCTGCGCTGGGGGATCCGGTGGTGGGGGAGTGGTGGCCTGCCGGGTGCGGGCGATGTGGGTAGAGGCGCCGCAGCAGCCGGTCGTCCCACCGGGCAGGCGATCCGCCGGCATGCGAGGGACCAGTCGGGCGGCCCAGCGGTATGGCGCTGCCCGGAGCCCGCGGGTGGAGGCGCTGGCTCCCGCGAGGATCAGCCCGCGCAGTTGTTCCGGACGGCGCCGCGCGAACTCGAGCGAGGCGTATCCGCCGAGCGAGTGCCCGACGACCAGAGCCGGCCCGCGGTCAAGCGAGTCCACCGAGGAAGCGGGACGGGTGCCCGTGATCGAACTTGCGTAGGTGGCGACGAAGGCGCCCTGACCATGGTCCGGGGGTGCCGCGTTGAGCCCCGACCACGGTGGGTCAGCTTGGGGCAGGAGTGACGGCGCAGGTCCACGAGGCGAGCCCCCAGACGGAAGAACATCGGCACGGCCAGTACTCGCAAGAACCGGCGCCCGTCTCACCGTGGCTGTCACAGCGGATCCAACTGGCGGCGAGTGCCTGCCTGGTGGGGTGGTGGTCAGGCCCGCTATCCGACCTGTCGGGCGGGCCGGTAGGCACTCGGCGGGCGGCCCAGCAGGGTGCGGAAGGCGGTGGTGAACGCCGCCGGGCTGTCGTAGCCGAGGCCCGCTGCGACATGGGTGACCGGCGCACCGGCGGCCAGGTGTCGCAGGGAGTGCACGATGCAGGCCCGTTGCCGCCACTGCGCGAAGTTCAGCCCGGTGGCGCTGCGGAACTTCCGGCCGAGGGTGCGTTCGCTGACGCCCAGGGCGGCGGCCCAGCGGGCGGGCGGATCGTGGACGTCGGGGTGGCGCAGGAACGCGTCGCACAGCTGCCGAAGAGCCGGGTCGGTGGGCAGCGGGATGTCCAGGGGCAGGGGCGCCAGGTCAGCCAGTTCGTGCAGGAGCAGGTCGACCAGGGCCGCGTCGCGGCCGTGCTGCGGATAGCGCGGCTTCATGTCGACGGCTGCCTGCAGGAGTTCGCGCAGCAGCGCGGAGACTTCGACGACCCGGCAGCGGGTGGGGAACCACGGCACGGCGGCCGGCTCGATGTAGAGGCTGCGGGTACTGACCCCGGGCATGGAGACCTGGTGCTGGGTCCCGGCCGGGATCAGCACCGCACGATCGGGGGGCACCGTCCACGTGCCCTCCGCCGTCGCCAGCTCCATGACGCCGGTCTCGGCGTACAACACCTGGACCCGGCGGTGCTGGTGGTACGGCAGCAGGTGGCCGGGCGGGTAGTCGGTGCCGATGGCCAGGACGTCACGGTCGAAGGCGTCGACCTCGTCGATGCGGACGTTGCGCACACCGACAGATTAGGGCCTGACCGCGCTGTCGGATACTCGAAGGAAGTTGGCGTTCATGCGATTGCCGGTCATACGGTCAGGTCCGTAGCGTCGTGGAAGTGCCGACCTCATACCTGCTTCTTCTTCTGTTCGGATGTCTGACCGGGATGACCACAGTGTTCTTCGGATTCGGCGGCGGCTTCGTCACCGTCCCCGTCGTCTACGGCTTCTGGAACGTCACGGGGCACTCCGACGCCGGCGCGATGCACGTCGCGGTGGCGACGTCGTCCGCGGTCATGGTCGTCAACTCGGCCCTTGCCGCACTGGCGCAGTGGCGCCAGGGCCGGATCCGCCGGGAATACGTCTGGCCGCTGGTCGCGTTCGTTCTGGCCGGCGCGGTGGCAGGGTCGTTGGCGGCGACCCGGATCGGCGACAGCGCACTGCGCGTACTGTTCGCCGCGTATCTGCTCGTGACGATCGCCGACAGCTTGCTGCGCAAGGGCTTCCTGTCCGTGCCGCGGACCCGCGAGCCGCGCCCGCTGAGCCACCCGGCCAAGACGCTGGGCGGGATCGCGATCGGCTCGGTCGCCGCCTGCCTGGGCGTGGGCGGCAGCGTCATGACCGTGCCTCTGCTGCGCCGCCGAGGCCTGCCGATGGCCGAGGCGACAGCGATGGCCAACCCGCTCAGCGTGCCCGTCGCCGTGGTCGGCGCCGTCGTCTACGCCCTCGCCGCCCCCGCCCTGCACGCCCAGGGCGGGCGCATTGGCTACATCGACCTGCCCGCCTGCGCCGCGCTGCTCGGCGGTTCGCTGCCCACCATCGCCCTGGCTCGACGCGCTACTGCCTGCGTCCCGGACCGGGTGCACTCCGTCGCCTACGTCACCCTGCTGGTGACCGTCCTGCTCGTCCTGCTCGTCATGGGGGCGTGAACGGCGGGTTGAAGGTCGCCATGTCCTCCCCTGCGCGACGACTGCAGGACGCCGCAGCAGGTCACCGGTGCCGGTGGCGGCGACCTCCTCGTCCTGGGCGAGGGTGTGCATCGCGCTGCCCTTCTCCTGCGGAGTGACGGGCTTGGTGACCTGGCGGCCGACCCGGCGGTTGGCCTCGTCCGGCGTCCACCGCGATAGCGTGAGACGGCATGACTGTGCTGATCATCGGGTGCACCGGCTTCCTGGGCGCTGAGCTGGTACGCCGAGCGGCAGCCGCAGGCCGGCCCGGCCGCCGCGTTCCATTCCCGCCCCGGCGGCCACGACGGGGCGTCACCACTCGCCCGATGCTGACCCAGCGCGAAGCCGCCGACGCGTGCGGTGCGAGTCGTACGACTATCCGGCGCCGCCGTGAGGCCGGCGAACTGCCCGGAGTCGTGCTGGACGATGAACGCGGCTGGCTCATCCCCGTGGAGGACCTGCTCGCAGGCTTCCGGCTGAGCGCTTCCGCGCCTCCGGACCAGGCAGGCCCCGAAGAGGCCCCGGCCGGGGCCGGGCAGACGGACGTCCCCGGTGACGCGGCCGAGCTGCGCGCCGAACTTGAGCGCCTGCGGCACGAACACGAGCTGGCGCTCACCCAGGAGCAGCACGTCCGCGCCCTGGCCGAGGCGGAGGTGCGGCACCTCAAGGAGCCTGGCGGAACGCGCGGGGCACATCGCTGATCTCCAGCGCGCTCTCGCCGCGCTCGCCTTCGCACCGGGAACGGGCGGCGATTCCCCAGCCTGCTCCCGCCATGGACCTGGCCGTCTCTGGCCCCCGCCGTGGTGCTGGCCGCGTCGGAGACGGCAGCCACTGGCCCAGGCCATGACCAGGAGCACGGCGAGCGGCGGCGATGGTGGTCCCGCCGCGGCTGACCTGCGTCGGCGACATCTCTTGCGGCATCTGTTGCGCCTTCTCTTGCGCGAGTGCTCCGGAGTGGGTCCCATTCCCGCTGGTCACCCCACGTAGTCCAGCGTGGTCGGGAGCCTGGCACCTCCCTCGGTGCACAGCGCCTTTGGAGGTTGCCATGCCCAACACCCCGCCCCGTGACCGCGGTGAACCCCCATCTGTGACTGAGTGCTTCACCTGGCGAGTGGGCGCCCGTGGTGGGGATGAGCGTTTCAGTCGGCGGGCGGCGCGAGGTCATGTGCTCCCCGATGATTCAGAGGGGGTGCCGCCATGGGATTCAGTCCGGCTTCGGCAGGGATCGCAGGTGTCGCATCTGGGCGTGGCTGAGTTCGTACGCCCCTCGCATATGGCGGGCGATCACCTCTAGCTCGTCCTCGCCGTGCCCGTCGAGCAGCGACTGCCACGCCGGACCGAGGTCGTCCCACACCGCGGTGACGCGGGCGATGCGATCGGGTACCGGCGTGACCACCACCCGGCGTCGATCCTGCCGGTCGGGCGTGCGGACCACATAGCCGCCGCGCTCCAGTCTGTCGACCAGCCGGGTGGCCGACCCCGTGGTCAGCCCCGTCATCTCGGCGATCTGCTTCACCGTACGCGGCCCGGGGTCGGCCGTCAGCAGGCTCAGGCACTGCACGTCGGTCGGGTGCAGCCCGAGATGATCAGCGACGGCCTGGTTGAACAGCACATACGCCGCCAGGTAGCGGCGCGACGCCATCGACAGCTCCTCGCTCAGCCGGGCCCGCCGTGAGTCCGCCAACTGGATCACACTCCAAATCGCTGCGCGGTGCAGCAGTATGCCTGTAGCATCCACTGCGCGACACAGTTAATGTGTCGCGCGTCGATACTACCTGCTGGGGGAACCATGATCACCGTCGCCGTCACCGGAGCCACCGGAGCCCAGGGCGGAGCCACCGCCCGCGCCCTGCTGGCCGCAGGTCACCGGGTGCGCGCGCTCACCCGCCGCCCCCACTCGCCCGCCGCCGACGTCCTGCGCGACCTCGGAGCCCGCGTGCACCACGCCGACTTCGACGACCGCACCTCCCTCGACGTCGCTCTCTCCGGGGCGGACTCCCTGTTCGCGGTCACCACGCCGTTCGGGACCGACACCAGCACCGAAACACGGCAGGGCAAGGCCCTGATCGACGCCGCGACAGCGGCCCACCTGGGGCACATCGTCCTCACCACCGCCGCCCACGCCGACCGCGGCACCGCGGTCCCGCACTATGAGAGCAAGTACCTGGTCGAGCGATACCTCCACACATCCGACGTGCCCTGGACCGTGATCGCGCCGGCGGCATTCATGGACAACTACGGCAGCGGCTGGACCCTCGACGGGCTTCGCGACAACACTTTCGCCTGGCCCATGCCTGCCGACCGGCCACTCGCGCTCATCCCCGCCGCCGACATCGGCGCGTTCGCGGCGCTGGCCCTCCAACGCCGCGACCAGTTCGCCGGCCGTCGGATCGACATCGCCTCCGACGAGTGCACCCCCGGCCAGATCGCCGAGATCCTCGCGGCAGCCACCGACCGGCCGATCGCCCATCGAGAGGTCCCGCTGGCCCATGTCCGCGCCCGGTCCGCCGACCTGGCCGCCATGTTCGAGTACTTCACCACCGTCGGTCTCGACGTCGACGTAGCCGGACTGCGACGCGACTTCCCCGAGGTCGCCTGGCACAGCTTCGCCGACTGGGCCGCCGGCCAGGACTGGCCCGCAGCCCTCGCCCCTGCCCCGGGACCTCGATGAGACCCTGCCCCACGCACACAACCGCCCTTGCGTCTGAAGGAGCATCTTCGTGAAGCCCATCGGTTACTGGCTCAACCGCACGGACAAAGCCCTCACCCGCCACATGAACGACACGCTGAAGGAGGTCGGGCTCACCCGGATCACCTGGCAGGTCCTCAACGTCGTCCACGACACCCCTCGGGTCGCCGACACGGAAGTACTGTCCACTCTCTCCGCCAACGCCGACGTCCCCACGCTGACCGCCGCCATCGACACCGTGATCGTCGACGGCTGGGCGACACGTCCCGCACCGCACCGGCTCTCCCTCACCCCCGATGGCCGCCAGCGCCTGGCCGGCGTCGCCGAGCGCGTCGACGCGTTCCGCGAACTCTCCACCGCCGGCATCTCCCGGGACGAGTACTGCACGGCCGTCCGCGTCCTCGAACGCATGACCGGCAACCTCGAAACAGCGTGGGGCGCCGCCCCGTGAGCCATCGCGGAGCACTCGGCTTCGCCCAACCCGCCAACCCAAGCACACTGAGCTTCTTCAGCGTTGCCGCTCCAGGGTGAGGACGGCTTTGGCGATTGACGTCATGCGGTTCGGACTGCAGCGGGCTCTGCGGAAGATCCGCCAGGACTTCAGGCGGGCGACGCCTCGTTCGACCGGTGCCCGTGCCGCGGCCAGGGCCCGGTTGACGGTCTTCTCGGTGGGGGTGAGTTCCCGCAGGGGCCTGCGTTTGATGCCCGTGCTCAGCCAGGGGCCACCGCCCTGGTAGGCCGTCAGATCCGCCGGGACGGGAACGCCCTGGCGCTCGCGGATCCGGTTGATCCGGTGGGTGCGGGCGGCGGTCAGGTCATGGGTGCGGCCCGGCAGGGCGGGCGAAAGCCAGAGCAGCCGGCCGCCGGGGCCGGTGACCACCTGCACGTCTCGCCGATCGCCCGGGTGATGGTGGACCGCTCCAGACCGTACAGCTCTGCGAGCGCGGCGTACGGGAGCTGGGTACGGAGGCAGACCAGGGTGATCAGCACCCGGTCGGTGCAGACCAGGTCGTGCTTCGGTCCGGCCCCCGGCTGCTGCTTGCGCTTGCCGCCACGCCGCTCGTGCAGCGCGCACCCACAGCACGCGCTCCACGGGCCAGCCAACTCCTCGATCAAGCGGCAGAGATGTGCACGGGAGATGCCCGTGAAGGCAGGATGGGACAAGGCCGCACGGGCTTGTTCCTTCGTCATCACACACGAGGAACCCGCGCGGCCCTCTCTCCACGTCACGCTCCGCCTTCGCAATTGCCTGGCTGTTGCTGCTCTCGGTCCGTGAGCGCCGCCGCGGTGGCGCGGGCGAAGCCTTCTGGGTTGTCCAGCATGATGTTGCGCCCGCAGTCCGGGATCGGGACCACGGCCACCCCGGCTTCGGTGAGCGCATCGGCGCCCGGAAGCGGGCCGTCGGCCTCGGGCAGGAGGTAGGTGCGGGGAATCTCCAGGCCCAGCAGAAGCTCACGCATGGTGGGGACGGTGCCGCGGGTGAGGTGGACCGCGCTGCGATGCAGGGCCTCACGGCCGGCCAGCCGCATAGTGGACCATCAGTGGGAACCGGCCCGGTCGCGGCTCTCTTCCCAGCCGCCCGACAGGAACTCCTGCTCGGAATACGCGGCGATGCCGCTGCTGCCTGCACAGGCGGGCCTGGGCGGGATCGGGTCGAGGTTGGCGTCGACCAGGACCAGGCGAGAGACCAGCTGAGGGTGCCGGGCGGCCAGGACGACGGCCACCGAGCCGCCCATGCTGTGCGCGATCAGCTCGGCCCCGGTAACACCGCGCAGGACAGGGCTGCGGCGAGGGCATCGGCGTGCGATTCCAGAGTGTAGTCGAAGCCTGTCGGCCGGTCGCTGATGCCGTGCCCGAGCAAGTCGATCAGCAGCGAACGGCGGCCGGCCAGCAGAGGATGGACCGCGACTTCTGGGAAGTAGGCGGGCGAAGTGGCGTCCAGACCATGGACGAAGACGCGTGACGGTTCCTGTCCCGGCAGCTCAACCCAGCGGATCTGGTCGCCCTCGGGCGTCACGACGGCGTTGCGCACAGTCTGCTCCCCTGGACTCCAGACCGACGGAGAGACGACAGTAGCCACCGGAACTCGGTACACCACCACCGCGCCCAGCACAGGACATTGCTCGAGCACCAGAAGTCTCGGACCTCGGTCAGGACACCTCACTCGGTTTCGTTCACAACGCCGTAAGTTCGGCCAGCTCGTGGTTGATCCGCAGCGCGGACCACTTCCTCTGGCGTCGCCAGGATTCGATCTTCTCGATGACCCATGCCGGGGTCGCGTTCGGGATGTGGTGTGGGGCCGACGGACGGTCGAGCAGACCGAGGTCACCATGACCGCGCCACCGGTTGACCCGCTTCGAGGCGCAGGCCCGAGAGATGCCTCGGCGGCGAGGTGCGCGATCGGGCGGGCGCGGCAGCGTTCGACGAGGCGACGTGGGCCTTCGATGGTCAGTGGTGCGTTGCGGTGCGGTGACGTCATCGGGTGATCGGGGCGGTGCCGGACGCGGCGATGGACAGGTCCCACAGCCGTGCGGCTGCATCGGGGTCGATGGCGTAGGCGCGGACGCCGCCGTCGTCCATGGACGCTTCGGGGGCGGAGATGCCGGCGATGTCGCAGTCCTCCAGGTAGAGGCCGCCGCAGTCGGCGAGGAGAGGGGAGGTGGCGGCCCACAAGCCGGTGGCGGCGCCCTGGGCGGGGGTCTTGAAGTCGGTGGCGATCACGTTGCCGTGCTCGTCCACCCACCCGCGGTCGATCTGTTCTTGGAGTGCCATTTCCCGCTGCAGCCCGGTGATGATCTTGCCTGGATGAAGCGAGAAGGCCCGGACGCCGTCGCCGCACCCGAGCGTGTCGAGGTGTACGGCGAAAAGGGCGTTGGCGGTCTTGGCCTGGCCGTAGGCCAGCCACTTGTCGTAGCCGGTGCGGAAGTGCGGGTCGTGCCAGCGGATGTCGCTCAGGGTGTGGCCGGCGGAGCTGTTGACCACGACGCGTGCACCATCGGCGGCGGCCAGGAGCGGGTAGAGCTCGCAGGCGAGGGCGAAGTGCCCGAAGTGGTTGGCGGTGAGCTGGCCCTCCCAGCCGGGTCCCACGCGTCGTTCGGGAGTGGCCATGACTCCGGCGACGGCCATGAGCAGGTCGAGCCTGGCCAGGGAGTCGCGGATGTCTGCGGCGGCGGCCCGCACGCTGGCGAGGTCGGTCAGGTCCATGGGGATGACCTCGCAGCCCTTCACATTCGCGAGTGCGGCCCGCGCGACGTCAGGCCGGCGCGCCGGAACGATGACGCGGGCTCCGGCGGCCGCGAGGGTACGAGTGGTTTCCAGGCCGAGCCCGGAGTAGCCCCCGGTCACCACGGCGTTCGTGCCGGACAGGTCGAGGCCCGCGGTGACGTCCTGGGCAGTGCTGGCGGGGGAGAAGGGCGAGCCGAGCGGCTGCTGATCAATGCTGGTCATACCGTCGAAACTACGATCTAGAGCGAGGTCTAGATCAAGTCCTAGACTGCGACGCATGGTTAGCACCGAGACTCCTGCAACACCACTGAGCATCGGCGACGTGGCCGGGCAGACCGGACTCAGCGTCCACGCGCTGCGCTTCTACGAGCGTGAGGGACTGCTCGTCGGACCGGTCCAGCGAACCTCCGGAGGCCGGCGACGGTACAGCGCGCTCGATGTCGACTGGCTGCTGATCTGCGTCAAGCTACGGGAATCCGGGATGCCGCTGGCCGACCTCAAGCAGTTCGCCGAGCTGGTGCGGCACGGTCCGGGAAACGAGACGGAACGCCTGCAGCTTCTCGAAGCCCACCGGCGGCGCGTCGACGCACAGATCCAGGCCCTGGAGGAGTGCCGGTCCGTCATCACCTGGAAGGTCGGCGTCTACGCCGACCACCTCGCCCGCGGCAAGGCCTCAGGACTCTGGGACCCCACGACCTGAAACCTCACCGGCCTGGGTCGTTGTGGTGGGCATGGGGCGGGACGATCTGACAGATGACGAGTGCGAACCGTTGCGTCCGTTCCTGCCAGTGAGCAATGGACGTTGTGGCCGATGGCGGGATCACCGACAGGTGATCGACGGGATCCTGCGCCGGGTTCGAACCGGAGTGCAGTGGCGGGATCTTCCCAAGCGGTTCGACCCCTGGAAGACCGTCTATGAACGCCACCAGGTCCGCGACGTCGTGGGCCTCTACCCCGACCCAGCCCGTGCTGCCGATGGGGCCTGGTGTTCCCGAGCGCCGCAGCCACGACCACGTCCGTGCCAGCACGACCACCCTGTTCGCGGCGTTGGAGGTCGCCACGGAAGGTGATCGGTTCCCAGCACCGCAGACACCGGGCCGTGGAGTTCAAGAAGTTCCTCGCCAGGCTCGACAAGGAAGTCCCCGCCGACCTCGACTGCATCTGATCCTCGACAAAGTCGCCGCCTACCGCCGACGAATCTCCGACTCAGGTCACCAGGTCCTGTCCGGCAGACTTTGGCTGATGGTCGCCAGTAGATGTGCAACCAGGGGATTACGGTCGTTCTCGCGCCAGGCGACGGCCACTCGGGTACGGGCGGTGTCGGGTTCGATCCTGCGGAAGGCGACGCCTTTGAGGCGGATGCGTCGGATGCTCGCCGGGGCCAGGGAGACGCCCAGGCCGGTTTCAACGAGGGCGCACACGGTCTGCCACTCCACGGCGTGCTGGACGACCTGCGGTGTGAACCCTGCTGCGGTGCACAGGCCGATGATCTGGTCGTGCAGTGTGGGGCCGACCGCGCGGGGCAGCAGCACGAACGGCGAGTCCGTCAATTGTGCAACCTCTACAGTCCGTTGGCTGGCCAGAGGATGGGTAGACGGCAGCACGGCCACGAAAGGCTCGCTGAGTACCGTCCTGAAGCTGAGCTCTGTCTCGTCGGTGGGGGGTTCGCGTAGCAGACCGATGTCGATGGTCTGGTCGTGCAGGGCAGCGATCTGCGGAGCGGTGGTCATCTCGTGGATGTCCAGGTGCACGCCAGGGAACTGGTGACGGAAGGTGCGCAGCAGGCCGGGCAGGATCGTCAGGGCGAGGGAGGCGGCGAAGCCGATCCGCAGGCGGCCGGCCCGGCCACTGCCGACGGCCCGGGCTGCGGTCAGGCCGTCCGAGAGGTCGGTGAGTGCCCGCCGGGCGGCGGGCAGCAGTTCGCTGCCGGCTGGGGTGAGGGCGACCCGCCCTGGGGCGCGGGTGAACAGCGCGTGGCCGACCTTGTCCTCCAGGCGGCGGATCTGCTGGCTCAGCGGTGGCTGGGCGATGCCCAGGCGGGCGGCCGCGTGGCCGAAGTGGAGTTCCTCGGCGAGCACGACGAAGGCGTGCAACTGCAGCAGGGGGAGTTCGGGGCGCTCCATACGCTCATGGATATCAGATCAAGCCTCCGGTCGTATTAGACGTATCAGTGCTGGTCACTTAGCGTTCGGCGCATGACAGAGCGACGCGCGATCCTCAGCGGCTCGACCTTCGAGGGGCAGATCGGCTACGCCCGGGCTGTCGTCGACGGCGATTGGGTGCATGTGTCCGGGACGACCGGGTTCGACTACGCCACCATGACGATCTCCGACGACGCGGTGGAGCAGGCCGAGCAGTGCCTGCGCAACATCGAGGCCGCGCTGGCCGAAGCAGAGTGCACCTTCGCCGACGTGGTGCGTGTGCGCTACCTACTGCCGGACCGCCAGGACTTCGAACCCTGCTGGCCGGTCCTGCGCCGCTGCTTCGGCGAGGTCCGGCCGGCAGCCACGATGCTCATGTGCGGTCTTGCCGACCCACGGATGAAGATCGAAATAGAGGTGTACGCGCGGCGGCGCGTCCCGCCTGACGGTGGCGCTACGAGCAATCTCTCGGAAGCGCCTGTTTCACCCGTCGGAGCGTATGAACCCCCCTACTACGCGGCCGTCTTCACTACGGTGCGAACCCAGGATCAGAGCGGCTACAGCGAGACCGACGCCCGCCTGGAAGAACTGGTGAAGGACGTCCCCGGGTACCTGGGGATGGACCACGCGCAGACTCCTCGCGGGCTTGGCATCACCGTCAGCTACTTCCGCGACGCCGACGCCCTCACCCAGTGGCGGACCAACACCGAGCACCGCGCGGCGCAACAGCGCGGGCGAGCCGAGTGGTATGAGAGCTACACGCTGCACGTGGCGAAAGTGGAACGCAGCAACGGGTTCACGCGAGAGCAGGCTCCGTAGAGCCCGACAGCACGCTGATCAACCGGGACCACCGCAGCCACTGGCCCGCCGCAGGGCTATGACCTGCGGATAGGCGGCGGCGTCTGCCACGGTCGCCCCCGGTCACCTCGCGCGGCAGTACGATCCACGGATAAGGCCGTGTGGCTACGTGGCGGTCGGCGGGCCGGGCAGCGGCGTGATGTCGATAGGCCTGGAGGGTGTCCGTCCGGTCCGCTTGGGCCGATCAGGTGGCGATGCCCATGCGAGCGTGCTGGCGTTGGGGGCGGAAGATGAGTCCTGCCTTCCTGCGTCTTCACGTCGCCCCCGGGGCGTACTGGTGACGCATCGCATTGCACCGGAGTGCGCGTTGGAGGTGCTGGACCTGGCCGGGCGGTGCGCGCGGGTTGCTGACCATTGCGATCCGAGCGGTTGAAAGGGGCGGGGGAGGGCAGAAGGAGCGGATGGCTGATCTGTCAGAGTTGCTGCAGCAAGGCATGCTCCGTCGTCACCTGAACGCGCAGGCCCTTGCCGCGCGGACCGGCATCCGTACGCCGCGCATCCGCGTTTTCGCCGTGGAGGGCGCGCACGGTCCCGTGCACCCCACGCAGGAAGAGCTGGCCGAGCTCGCCGCGGCACTTGCCCTGCCGCTGCCCGAGGTGCTTGCTGCCGCCCGCACCCCTGAGGCGGTGCCGTCGGCCTGACGGTGTCCCGACACCAGCGCGTCGGGCGGCGTGGATTCCTCGGCGACTGCAGCGGCTGCCCGGTAAGGCGGCCTCCAGGACTGCCATCGCCCTTTCTGTCCCGGCGGGTGTGTTTGGTAATCACGGCTCCTGCCTCGGCTTATGGCTGCTCAGCAGGTTCAATGGGGTGTGGATGATGTGTTGTGGAACAGGCTGTCGGCCGAGGAGCGAGCAGAAATTGACGCTCTTGTCGCCGCTGGTCGCAGTGTGCAGGCCATCGTGGTGATGCGGGAATGCGCCGCTCTGCCGCAGCCTGATCTTCGTGAGTGCGTTGATCTTCTGGCACAGCGGTTCACGGTGCTGCGGGAGTAGGCGATGGCGCCGTGCGGTTGATCATGTGTCGCGCCAGTTCGAGGTGCTGATGGGGGTTCTTGAAAACGGCCAGGACTCCTCCTCGCATCACTCGCTCTGGTGTTCAACGAAGTGAGAGTTTCAAGGAGCGTATTCCCGGGTCGTCGGCTTGGGTTTCCCATGCGTGGAGTGCGCCGGCCGTGTCGAGACGTCGAGACGCTGGCTTCGTGTCGGTGGCCAATCCGGGATCCTCACGCACGGCCACACCAGTGATCAGCTGCCTGTGGAGAGGTCCGGTCGTTGCGGTTGCCGGGCAGCGGCTGGCCGACGGTCACGACGAGCCGGGTGTCGGCGTCGATGACGACCTGGTGTTCTTTGACTGCTCGGCCACCGTGTGGTCGCGGGTGAGAACCCGAGTGCCGTCCGCGATCAGGACGGTGTCCTTGCGGAACCGCTTGCGTTGCTGCAGCGCGAGTGCGGGTCCGAGGTGGTCGATGATGCGGTCGGCTGCGGACTTCGACACCCCGAACTGTGGTGCCAGTTGGCGCAGTGTCAGGTTGGTCCGCCAATAGGCGGCGACCAGCAGCACCCGGGCCTCCGGCGGCAGGCTCCACGGCCGGCCCCTGCGCACCGGATCCGCCCCCTCGCGCCGCAGTGCGGTGATCAGCTTGCCGAACTGCCGTGGGGGCAGCCCGGCGAACGGGGTTGTCCAGGAGGGCTCCGACGCCGTGATCACACCAGTCACACGAAGATCATCCCAGCGAGTCTTGGTGCCGACGGACGGCCTCAGGCTCGGCATTCCCGTGAGGGCCGGATATGAAGGCCAGGATGTGCGGGACGGCCTCGTGCAGACTGACGAAGTGGCGGTGCACGCCCTCCACCGCGACAGCGGCGTTCACGCCCCACACCGTCATCCCGGCACGCAGCCCGGACCGCACTCCGGACGGGGCGTCCTCGATGACCAGGCAGTCTCCCGGCTCGGCTCCCAGCCGCGCAGCGGCTCGCAGATAGGGGACGGGAGAGGGCTTGCCCTCCTCGACCGCAGCCGCGTCCACGATCACGTCCGGCATCGGCAGGCCTGTCCGCAGGAAACGGCCGCGCACCCGGTGCTCGTAGTTCGAGGTCACCAGCGCCCAAGTCCCCGTTGGCAGGCCGTGCAGCAGCTCGGATGCGCCGTCGAAGGCCGAATAGACGCCGGATCGGACGTCTTCGTCCTCCAGTTCGTGCAGCGTGGCCAGGCACTCGCAGGGATCTTGGTCCGCAGTGACCTGAGCGAACGTCTCCATCGGTCGCGTCTGCAGAGCCACCTGGTAGACCTCTTCAGCATCCAGCCCGTACCGCTCTGCCCAGGTTGCCCAGACTCGGCGCTGGTTGCTCACCGCGTCGATCAACGTGCCATCGACATCGAGCAGGACGTACTTCATGCGGCCCGGCCGCCCAAGTTCACTGATCACGCGTCGATCATGCCAGGCGGCGAACGGGCGATTGCGGGACAGCCCTTACGAGCTCGTGCATGGTTGGCGGTGAGACGTCGAGGACTTCGGTGGGGGCCCGGGGTTCACATCTGCTGGGCCGATGTCAGGTCCGCTATTTGCTGGTGGGACAGCAGGCCGGCGATGGCTCGGACCGTGTCGCTCATGTGCTCGCGGCGCCCGAGGTGGCGGGCCAGTGCCCGCCAGTTCTTCAGGTGTGCAATGCCGTGCTCGACCCGGATACGGCGTGAGGAATGCGCCTTGCGCTGGCGCTCGTACATCTCCTCGTACCAGTCCGGGGCGTTCTTCTTGAACTTGCGGTGCGGTGGTGTCACTACACGTCCGCCGGTCTGCGCGCCGAGCCCCTGGTAGCCGGCATCGGCGAGGATCTTGACCGCAGGCCCACCGGCCAGGAGCCCCACCAGCCCCAACTGGCGCGCATGGGTGATGTCCGCGCAACTCCCGGGCTTGGTCGGGCTGCACCACAGCACGCGTCCTTCGCCGTCCGTGACCACCATGGACTTGACGGCGTTCTGCTTGTTCTTCCCGGAGATGAACTTGTCCCGGTCCTTTCGCCCTTGGGCCGGCCGCCGGACCCGGATCTCGGTGCCGTCGATGATGCCGGTCTTTCCGGTCGCGCCGAGATGGTCGACGACTTCGGCCAGAGTCCGCAGCCGTACGTCGGGGCTGATGGTGCACCCTCGCTCGGCGAGCAGGGGCCGCACCTCGTTGATGGCCCGGGTGATGGTCGAGCGGTCCACGCCAAACCAGCAGGCCAGCACGTCGTGGGTGGTTCCGTGACGGAGATGGACGAGAGTGGCCAGCAGTCGGTCGACGAACACCAGCCGGTGCTTCGCGCCGGCGCCCATGGCCCGCTTCCGCTGCCGGGAGGCAAGCCTGGTCTGGTGGCGTTGATGCCACAACGGGCCGACTTCGGCGACGAGTTCAGCGATCACATCGGCCGTCAGGCCCGTGATCCTCCGGTTGCTGATGACCAGTGCACGAGTCGAGTTCCCCACCACACAACCATGATCAACGATCAAGAGCTCGACGTCTCACCGCCAACCATGCACGAGCTCGTTAGCGAAGGTGGTCGCAGACCTCTCGCACTGCTGGTCACCCCCGGCCAGTGGGGCGACGCACCACAGATGATCCCCGTACTCGAACGCGTCCGCGTGGCTCGCAACGGCGAAGGACGCCCGCGCACCCGACCGGTACACCTGAGTGCGGATAAGGCGTACTACTCCCGCAGGAACCGCCGCTACCTGCGCAGACGCCACATCAAGCACACCGTTCCCGAGCCGAAGGACCAGAGAGCCAACCGTCAGCCCCGAGGGAGCCGCGGCGGCCGGCCTGCCGGGTTCGACAAGGAAAAGTACAAGCGCCGCAACGAAGTCGAGCGGACGATCAACCGCCTGAAGAGCTTCCGCGCCGTCGCCACCCGCTACGACAAGCGAGCCTACGTCTTTCACGGCACCGTCACCGTGGCTGCGATCCGCCTATGGCTCCGGTCGTGATCTGCCGGAGTCCTTCAGACGCCTGAGGGATCGGTGTGATCCTGGCTTGGGCGAAGCGTCAGCAGCTGGCCATGCCATGGTGTCGCTCCGCTCCGATTGCAAGACTCCGGAACGCGACTAACGCCCGGTCCGAAGATGCTCACATTGTTGCTGGACATGGTGCTGGCTGACCATGCTGGGGACCAGGCAATCTCCGTCCGGCTCCGTTGCCGTCTGCGCGGGGTGCTCAAGATCCGCCGGACTCGCCTTAGCGCGCGTGAGTGCTCCCGGCCGCCGGCGCGACGCTGCGGGAGCGGTGGGCGGCCATCGCCCCCGAGCTCGCCGGGCACGTCGCCGCCGTGTCGTACGATGCCGACTCCGGCTGGCTCACCGGCGGATACAGCGGATGTGCTGCAATGGGTGAGTGAAGTTTGAGCATGACAACATGGTCGGTGTCCGCCTGGCTGTGTCGCTGGTGAATCTCGAGGCTGCTGGTTCGTGGCGGGCTGAGGCGTTGGAGCAGGTGCTTGAGCGTCACGCGATTCGGCGTGCTCGTGTGACTGGTTCGGCTTGCGAGGAGATCAGAGGTGCGAGGCCGTGAGGCCCTGGCCCATGGGCAGCACGGTCGCAGCCGGCTCCTCACGGGCGAGCCTGAGGAGCCGGTCGCGGTCGGCGGTGGAGTTCTGCCCGCTCAGTCGGATCGGGGCCTTCAGGTCTATCAGCAGGGGACGGGGGGCGGTATTGGCGTCGACCCGGATGACCACCACGCTGAGTCCGGAGCCGTCGCCGAAAGGGACAGGGATGAAGGTCGGCTCCCAGGGAGGGGCGAACTTCTCACGACAGCCGCTGGCGACCCTGTCGATCAAGTCTTGGGCGTCAACGCCGACGACGCGGTCAGTGCCCGGCTCGACCTTGTCGCTGACGCCGACAAGGATCATGCCGCTGTTCTTCAACATCCGGGCTAGCTTCGCCGAGTTCGAGGTCGATCTCCTGCGCATGCGCACCCGTGAAGGCATGGCGGTGGCGCGGGCCAAGGGCAAGCTCAAGGGGAAGCAGCCCAAGCTCACCGCCCGCCAGCAAAGCCACCTGGTCCAGCAGCACCAGTCCGGCGAGTACACCATCGCCGACCTCGCCGAGCTCTTCTCCGTCAGCCGCGCCACGGTCTACCGCGTTCTTGAACGCCACCAGAACGCAGCCACGCGGTCGACCTCCGGTGGGCAGTGACGTGCTGCCCTACGTCTATCAGGTCACCAAGTACGACCCCGCCGATCGCGACCACCACGGCCGCTACGCCGGCACTGAGGACACGACCAGCGACCACGGGCCGGTCGAAGCCGCCTACCTGCAGGCCGTCGCCGCCTTCGCCGAGGACAGCTGCGTCGACCAGCTGGCCATCCGCGAGCCGGAGCTCGCAGGCTTCGTCCACTTCGGCCTGGAGCCACCGGTCGACGGCGACGGCCTGGCCGGCCTCTTCCCCGCCGGCCCCGCCGGGTTCCACGACGGGGCACTGGTGCCGATCGGTGTCGGCCTGGAGCTTGTCCGAGCGATGCTCCGCGACAACGGGGCCTGGTGCCGCCTGGAAGTCGAGGGGGAGTTCACGGTGCACGTCGGCTGGGACCAGTACCTCTACCTCGGCAGCAGCCGGCCCTGCGAAGCCGCGCTGACCCGCACCCGAGCTCTCGGCCTGTTCCCGCAACGCCTGGACGCATCGCCGTACGACTTCGCCCCCGACGACCCCGCATACGTGCAGCGCCCGGCCGACGCCGACTTCTGGGCCCGCCTTGGCTGGACCGTCAGCGCCCACCGCGCCACGTTCCTGGAGGAGACCTTCGCCTTCAACGCCTCCCGGTGGCACCGCCTGAGCCGCGACAACATCGCGACCGTGCGCTCCCAGCTGACTCCACGCGCACAGTTGGCCGTCTGGCCGGACCTGCTCACCGACGTCGACACGGCCGTGGCCGCCCTGCCCGACGAAGGGCTGGTGAAGATCATCTGGGAGAAGGAAGACGGGCAGATCACCAGCACGGTCGCGGACGAGACCCAGTTCGAGGACGTGCCCTCCCAGCTTGCCGGCGCGCGTGGAGCCGGCGTCGTATCCATGTACGCCGGTGAAGATCTCCCGCTGTTCACCGCCGTGCTGCCTGACAGCGACGGGGTACTCCGCGCGCGTTGGCAGACCGAGCCGACACCCAGCGACCGGGACTGGGCGTTCCTGAAGACCCTGCGCCGCGGCCAGGTCGTCACCGGCACGGTGACGTCCATCGCCAGTTTCGGCGTCACCTTCGTGGACATCGGCGGCTTCACCGCGATGATCAATATTCCGGAACTGTCCTGGCGTCCGATCAACTACCCGTCCGACGTCGTCAGCGTCGGCCAGGAGGTCATAGCTGAGGTACTCGACGTCGACATGGTCCGGCAGCGAGTGCCGCTGTCGCTTCGAGCAGTGCAGGAAGACCCATGGCCGCAGGTAGCGCAGAGGATCGGCCAGGTGGTCACAGGGCCCGTCACCAAGATCGTGCCGTTCGGTGTCTTCGTCCGCATCGAAGACCGAGAGGACGGCTTTGAGGGGCTCGTCCACACCGACGAGCTGGATCAAACGCCGCAGGACGTTATCGAAATCGGCGACACCCTCACCGTGAAGATCATGGATGTCGATCTCGTACGGCGCCGCATTGCCCTGTCGCAGAGGCAGGCCGACCGGTGACGACGTGGATGCAGTGCTTCTGGGACGAGGAAGCCATCTGGTTCTACTTCGAGGTCGACGCCAGCGGCTGGGTGACCCGACAGGTCGAACTCCAGGGTTCCGAACTGACCCCGACCGCGGCTGCGTCCCTGGACGAATGGCAGCGTGCCCAGCAGGCAGGGGGTCTGGCCGAGTACGAAAAAACGTTCGGGGCTACTGCTGAGCTCCCTGTCTCACAGTGGGAGGGACACGAACCCGATCAACTGACCGCGCAAGAATTCGAGGCGGTCTGGGATGCCGCCCGTCGTGCGATCACAGCCCGCTAACCCGGTTGACCAGAGGCGGAACGCTGAGACCCTGACAGCAGCACGTCAGATCGACTACTGAGATTCTTCAGCGTTGCCGCTCCAGGGTGAGGACGGCTTTGGCGATTGACGTCATGCGGTTCGGCTGCAGCGGGCTCTGCGGAAGATCCGCCAGGACTTCAGGCGGGCGTCGCCTCGTTCGACCGGTGCCCGTGCCGCGGCCAGGGCCCGGTTGACGGTCTTCTCGGTGGGGGTGAGTTCCTGCAGGGGTCTGCGCTTGATGGCCGTGGTCAGCCAGGGGCCACCGCCCTGGTAGGCAAGATCCGCCAGGATGGGAACGCCCTGGCGCTCGCGGATCCGGTTGATCCGGTGGGTGCGGGCGGCGGTCAGGTCATGGGTGCGGCCCGGCAGGGCGGGCGAGAGCCACAGCAGCCGGCCGCCGGGGTCGGTGACCACCTGCACGTTCACACCGTGGCGCCGGTGTTTGTGGGAGTAGTCGGCCCGGCCGTCGCCGACCCGGTCGCGCTCGCCGAGGGTGCCGTCGAGCAGGACGAAGTCGGGTTCGTGCTCGCGCAGCGTCTTCAACAGGCCCGGTGCACGTGCGGCGAGCAGGCCGACGACCGCGCTGGTGTAGGCGTGGGCGGTGGACTCGCTGATCCCGAATCCAGCGGCGATCTTCGCCAGAGTGGTGTGTTCGCGCAGGTACACCAGTGCCACCATCGCGCGCTGGGACGGGCGGAGCTTGCAGCGTCGGTCGCCCTCACGGGTGACGATGAGCATGGTGACCCACTCCACGAGTGCATGCGGCAGGTCGAGTGCGGCAGGATAGATGACCAATGAGGCCCCTGAGCAGCGTGGTTGAGACGTCAGACATCTCGATCAACAGCCCGGGGGCCTCGCGCGTTGCGCTTCACGGCCCATCACCCGATCGGTGGCCAACTCGAAGAGCCTCATAGAGATCCGGCCGCCGGCGTCAATGCTTCTCACAGAATTCACGAGCCGGAGAAGTCACGAGCCGGAAGAAGGCCTGGTACGGCAACGGTGCTTGTTCTGCCAGCCTCGCTGGCTTTGTGCGCCCATGGCCCGGAGGCGCCTACCGGGTTCTGGCAGCCACAGCGCCCTGACGGCGGGTGCTGCACTACGTCAGCTGCTTGTTTCCCGTGGCCACACAGGGCGGCGGTATTCGTGCCAGCGCATAAAGGGATCGGTGGCCCGCTCACCCCACCTGCACGACGGCTTCCGGTTTTGCAGAGTGCGCCCGGAGCTCACCCCTGCTTGCTCGGGACGTCCTTCTCCGCGGTGAGCCGCCGGGCGGGCAGATGGCGGGTGAAGCCGAAGCCGCACAGCGTGATGCCGCCCGCCGCGAGGATCGCGGCCTTCAGCCCGTTGAGCTGCGCGGCGGCGTACGCATCGACGAGATGCTGGGCCTGGTCGGGGGGCACCTGCGCCTGTTTCAATGCGGTGGACACCTGGTCGGTCGGCACGAACTGCACTCCGGCCTCGAGCGCCACGCCGACCTGCTGACGTACCGCCTGGGAGATCCGCGGGTCCGCCTCGATCTGCTTGTTCAACGCTCCGGCGAGGGCGGCAATCAAAATGGCGCCGATCAGGGCCGTGCCCAGAGCCGAGCCGAACTGCTGGGCCGTGTTCTGCAGGCCGCCCGCCTCGCTGCGTGCCTTCTCGCCCACGCTGGACTGAACGACGTTGCCCAGTTGTGACGCCAGCAGACCCATGCCGAGCCCGAGCAGGGCCATGGCAACAGCGAAGGAGAGGTCGTCGATCACCGGCTTGACGGTGGCCAGCAGCCAGACGACGGCCCCGAGCATGACGAGCAGACCGCAGCGCACCACCGTCCGGGGCGAGGCGACGCGGGCCAGCGCGGAGCCGCTCATGGCGGCGACCAGCATGGTCGCCGAGACGGGAAGCAGCCGCAGACCGGTCTGGAAGGCACTGAACTCCTGGACCACCTGGAGGTAGAGCGGGATGACGAAGAACAGGCCGAGCAGGACCGTGCTCTGGATCAGCAGCATGAACAGCCCGGCCCGCAACGTTGGCACCCGGAACAGTTCCAGGCGGACCAGCGGGTCCGCGCCGCGCGACTCCCGACGCCGCTCCCAGCTGACGAACAGGCTGAGCACCACGCCTCCCGCCGCCACGACGAACAGCGTGGCGGAGAACCCGAATACGGTAAACGGCGACTCCTTCGGCCGCAGCCAGCCCCAGGAACTGCTCTGCAGGATGCCGAGCACGATCCCCGCCAGACCCACCGCGCACAGCACCGCGCCGACGACGTCGAGCCGCACCCGCCGGGCGGCCTCCGGTGGGACCTCGATCCAGCGCAGCAGCGCGAGGATGACGACGACCACGACCACCTCACCCACGAAGACCAGCCGCCAGGTGAGATAGGTGGTCACCCATCCGCCCAGGAGCGGCCCGACGGCGATGCCGACGCCCGAGAGCCCGCCGATGACCCCGTAGGCCAGCGCGCGATCCCGGCCTCGGTAGGATCCCGCGACCAGCGCCGCCAAGGCGGGCAGGACGATCGCGGCGCCCAGGCCTTCGATGACCGACCAGCCCAGCGCCAGCACCCACAGCACCGGCGCAGCAGCTGTGATCGCCGAGCCGACCCCGTAGACCACGAGCCCGAGACCGAAGGCGCGGCGGCGGCCGAGCAGGTCGCCGAGCTTGCCCCCGGTGATCATGAACGCCGCCATCACCAGCGCGTACAGGGCGATCACTGTCTGGATCGCGGTGACGGTGGTGTGGAAGTCCTCCACCAGCCGGCTGATGGACACGTTCATCACGGCGGTATCGAGGACCATCAAGAACTGGGCCGTGCCCAGCACGGCCAGCGCCTTCCACTTTCCCATTGCCTCGGGCTCCCTAGCGTCCGCCTGCCGGACCGGTCGACACCTCGCCTCCATTTCCGCACGGGGGTGAACGTCGCGCATCGCGGCGGTGCCGGAAGAACTCGGCAAGCACAACCGGCCGGCCAACCGGCGCGGCCCGACCGCGGGGAAAGGCGCGCTCCGGAGTGATCTGCTGGCCCGGTGGCCGGGATCAGCAGCCTCGCCGGAGCCGTGTTCGACACCGCTCGCCGGGAACGGGGCGAGGAAGCGGCCTTCGGCTGTCACGGCCAGAATCTGAGCAACGAGTCTTCGTCTCCCACGCCGCTCGGTCCGGTGCTGGTGGCATGAGGAGGGCTGATCTGGAGCGTGTGTGGTCCTGGTTGGGCGACAACCACGGATGGCATCTCACGTCAGCCGCGTACAACAACTGAGAGGCCTGGTCGTATGAATGACGACAACGTGTGCCGGCCGGACCCATCAGTCGTCGGTCAGCAACCGCAGCAGGTAGGTGCATGCGTCCTCTTCGCGTGTGTGCTGGGCGGTGACTTCTCAGGTGCCTCGCTCGTAGGCGCCGGTCTCCCACATGCCTGCAAGGGCAGGTGACCGGCGCAGATACATGAAGTCGGTGGGCAGGGGGGAGGGCTGGTGGACCTCCTCGATGTAGTAGTGGCCGTCCCGCACGCCCCGGGCGCGCAGGACGGTGCGCAGACATCTGCGGTCCACCGGCCGGCCGGGTTCAGCCGGCGGAAGGGGCGAGGTAGCCGTGGTCCAGCAGCCACTTCACGTTCAGTCGCTCACCCGTGCCGGGGTCGAGGAGGGCCGGGTCGAGCTTGATCTGCTGGCCGCCGCCGGGCTGTTCGAACCAGGGGGCGATGCGGCCCTGCCAGACGAGGAAGGGCTGCTTCACGGCGTAGCGGTGGTAGTCGCAGGGGTACTTCGGGTCGCGGGTGTTGAGGTTCTGCGGCGGCAGGGCCCGCTTGGCGTAGGAGTCGCCGGCAGGGGCCAGGTACGAGCCGTACTCGGAGCCGAAGCGGTCCAGGCTTTCACCGGGCTCGAGGACCTCGACGTGCTTGTCGGCCTGGCCGGAGTTGGTCTCGGCGAACCCGTCGTTCGGCGGGTACTTCCACCCGCCCGGTCCCTGCGGGCTGTCGTCCTTCCAGTACTTGCCCAGGAAAGCCCGCGGGGACAGTTCACCCATGCGTTGATAGTGCTTCAGCAACGGCCCGACCGGTGCTTCCCACGAGCGGGGCAGGATTTGCGGTCCCAGCCGCGCATCTCCCTGGTACTCGCCGGTACACGGGGCGGGCAGGGATGTGGCCGGTACCGCGCGGGGGCCGACGTCCTCGGCGGCGGTGGCCGCGGTTGGCGCCAGAGCGGCAGCCGCAGTCAGTGCCAGCGCGGACAAAGTGCTGCGAGTGCGGTGGTTCACGTGTCGTACTCCGGTGGCTCGGTCGAAGACGAAGCCGACCCAGGCGGGCATGCCTGGAGCAGGCGGGTCCGCCAGGAGGCGGGACGAGTGGCCCGGCCGGGGCCAAGGGCGGCGAAACGTGAGGTCGCCGTGATCCGATCTCAGGATGCAGACGGGCCGGACCGGCCGAGACGGAGATCAACGAACGAGTGACCGGCAGGACACCCGTTCCCTCGCGCCGCTGCTGCGCAGCCGACGAGACAAGACACCGATGCCCGGATAACAGGAGAATCGTGGACCGCAAAGGCACCCACGCCGATGTTCACTCGTTCGAAGCGATCAATCCGCTCCACGGTTCGTGGCATCCCGACCTGGCTCAGTGTCGCCTGTGCGACGTTCGTACCCGGCGTCCCCAGAGCCCGTCGGGTCCCGCGTCCTCCAACAGCCCCATACAGCGCTGTATGCATGCACCTACGCTGAAGCGTGGCCGGGCGAAGGGTGCCACCCTGCACGGTCAGCTGGGACTTGTCCGACGTCCAGTTCTTCGTTTCGACGTACACGGCGCCAGCGGCCGTGAAGACCAGGTGGTCCGGGTTGGCGCGCTCCCTGGCCGCCCGATCGTGAAGCACCACCGCGTGGCCCCGGCGGACGAGCGGGGCCAGCAGCTTGGCCGTCCGCGCCTCTACGGCGGCACCCACCGCCCAGCTGTTGTGGGCCCGCCGGTATAGGCGCCGGACGCCGAGCCCGACGACGAGCGCGGCCACCAGGCCGAGTTGCCAGTTCCCCACGGTGCCCACGGCCCAGCCGACCACCGCGGCGGCCGCCGCCAGGAGCGGCAGAACCACCTTGGCCCACCGATGCTGTGCCGCCCGCTCCGCCGCCCACGCGGCCTCTCCCATCCGGACCGCGCTCGCGCCCGCGCCGCCCCGGTGGTGTCCGGTCTGATCGCCGCGCACGACGAGGGCGACCGGCTCACCGAGCAGGAACTGATCTCGACGGCCGTGCTGCTGCTGAACGCGGGGCACGAGGCGACCGTCAACGCCACGGTCAACGGCTGGCCCACGGCGGCCTCGGCGGCCAGGCCCCCTACGAACGCCTCAAGCAGAAGACCACGACCCAGGCGTAATCGTTGATCGTCAGTTGCACACCAGACCGGCATCGAGTCTTCCGGGGCGAGCGGAAGTTCTTACGAGAAGCTGACGCAGAGACCAAACACGTTCAACTCATCCGCCCCACAGGCGACTCTTGCTCTGCACGTCACCGGCCGGTGGTGGCGGCGAGGTACGAGGAGTCAGACGTGAGCAGGCACAACAGGCGCAGGTCGAAAACGCAGGTCCGGATGACCATCGCCGGGGCCGGGATCCTCGCCTCGGCGGCGGTCGCGACCACGGTGGCCATCGCCTCGGCGGACGAAGTCCCCCGCGCAGGCGAAAGCGCGACAACGAAGAGTGCCAAGGCGGGAGCCGACCACGCTGTCTTCGTGCAGGGCAACGAGCTCGCCGGAAACACCATCCATGTCTTCAAGCGCGACGAGGACGGAAAGCTGACGGCCTCGAACACCTACGCGACCGGCGGGCAGGGCGGCGACCAGGTCGACGCACCCACCGACTCCCTCGCCTCCCAGGGCTCACTCGTCTACGACCGCAGCTCGCATCTGCTGCTGGCAGTCAACGCGGGCAGCGGCACCGTGACCTCGTTCAGGGTTGAGGGACAGAAGCTGACGGACCGGCATGTGGTGCGCTCGGGCGGAGACTTCCCCTCGTCGATCGCGGTGTCCGGCAACCTCGCCTACGTCATGAACGCGGGAGGTGCAGGCAGTGTCCAGGGCTTCAAGATCACCGCTAACGGACTCAAGCCGCTGGGCGGTTCATATCGCTCCCTGGGGCTGAAGAACGACAAGGTGCCGTTGTTCAGCAGCTCGCCCGGCCAGGTTGTTTTCACTCCGGGCGGCCGTGAACTGGTCGTCACCACGAAGTCGGCCAACACAATCGAGGTGTTCCCGATACGACCCGACGGACGCCCCGCGCATCGCGCGAAGATCAACGACTCGGCCGGCGGCGTGCCGTTCGCGGTCACCTTCGATACGGCGGGCCGTATGCTGGTGGCAGAGGCCGAGAAGTCGACGGTCAGTACCTACAAGGTGCGCGCTGACGGCAGCCTCAAGGTCGTCCAGAGGCCCCTGACCAACGGCCAGAACACGCTGTGCTGGCTCGAGCGTGCCGGGGACTTCTTCTACGGCGGCAACACCGGCAACTCAACCGTCACCGGCTACCGTACCGACCGGCACGGCAGGCTCGCGCTCACCAACGACGTCGGCATCGCTACCCCGCCGTCAGCCATGTCCCAGGGAGTCATCGACCTGGCGGTGACACAGGACGAGAAGTTCCTGTACGTACAGAACGGCACCTCCGGCACCGTCGACGGTTTCCGCGTCGGTAAGAACGGCTCCCTCACCAAGGTCACCACGGCCACCGGTCTGCCCGCCTTCGCCGACTCCGGCATGGAGGGCATAGCCGCGGTGTAATGAAGCTGGCACCGGGTTCCGGCACCCTGGAGACTCCTCTCTGGGTGCGCCGAACCTGTTCGAGTGTAGAAGGAGTTCTGCGACGACGGGTGCCCGTCATGGAGCCCACCCCGGACGGAGCACAGGCACGCGACCACTCAAATGCCGGACGTTGTGCTCTGCCACTCGGGGCTCCGGCCGACAGGCACGCCCGGTCACCGCTCCTCGTTCACCATCCGCGCCGTCGCGCTGACGCCAGGCAGAGCGGTGAACACGCAGTCCCAGCGTGCGCCCAGCTCCCGCAGCGCGTCGGCGCACGGATTGCCGTCGGTCGCCGCAGTGACAAGGTCGACCGGGACAACGGTCACGGACGCCTGGAGTACGACGGTGTCGCCATCAGGACCGGCGGGCACCCGGCCCAGGTCAAGTTCGTGGTAATCGTTCAGTACACGCGTAAGACAACGGTCCAGAAGTACGATGCCGGTCGGGGACAGAAGATCGGCGTCATCAATGCCTTCTGCCGCAACCAGCCCCACAACAAGTGTCCCGCATGGATGAACCAGTGATCGACTCTGAAGACCGTGAGCAGCAAGCGGCCGTCAGCCGTCTGCTGCTGTACTACCTCAACAGCCCCCTGGCCGAGGGGTGCCGGCTTCACGGAGTTCTGCCCGCCCCCGGCGCCGTCCGTGTTGCCGTCCATGCCGGAGACAACGAGGACGGCACCACCTTCCTCTACGAGATCCCCCACGACACCGTTGCCCCGTACTACATCCCCGGCCTCCTGCGCACGGTGCTGACGGGCACTCAGCTCTACGGGACGAGCGACATCAGCGAAACCATGGGCATGACACTCATCCGCCTCCACCCCGAGGAAATCACCCCGGACCCCGAAGACGAGTACGGCCAGACCCTCACCGTCGTACGCGCCCTGTCCGACCCAGGCGACGAGGACAACCCCTTCCTGGTCGGGTTCCTGATGCTGGAGCACAGCCTGCTGCGCCTGTACGTGCAGCGTCCCGACCGCCCAGGCATCGTCGGTGTCGACGTTCGCCTGACCGACACGACCACCGCCCTGATCGCCTCCCTTCCGAGCCTCATCGGGGAAGCCCAGCACCACAGGCCGTCCTCGGACGACCCACACTGCGATCTCCTCGTGGACCTGACCAACTGGTAGAGCACCTGGCGTCCCGGTCGAACTGCCTTGCGCCGGCCGCAGCGGCCGATCCCGCCTTCTGAAGCTCCGATCGCGACCACCGGCCACTCCTGGACACGACCTCTGCCAGGCGGCGGCACCGTAGTGCGAACAGGCACCGGCACCAACTACAAATTCCAGATCAGCGACCCGCACGGCACCAGCGGCCTCTACCTGGACTCCACCGCGCAAACCCCCACATGGCGCCAGTTCACCCCCTACGGCGGCACCCGCGGCACCGCGGTCACCTGGATCGACAACCGAGGCTTCCTCAACGCACCCGACAACGCGAACACCGGCCTCACTCAACTCGGCGCCCGCCAATACGACCCCACCCTCGGCCGCTTCACCAGCCTCGACCCCCTTTTCGAAACCACTGACGACCAACAACTCGCCGGCTACGCTTACGCCGCAGGCAATCCGATCACGAACAGTGACCCCTCCGGGCTCTGCGCAGGACCTGACTGCCCGACACGTAATTGCCCGTCATGCATAAATGCCACACCGGGAAACAGGGCCAGCGTCAACGCCGCGATGCGTGACCACGCCAACTCGGGTAGCACCCCCAGTAACAGTAAGGCCGGCACACACCAGGGCTGGGTAGCTTCAACAACCCCGTCGTCAAACAACGCGCGAAGGCTGGGGAGTTCCTACTATCAGTTCAGCAGTAACAAGCTCACAGCCACGGGGGGCGGTTACTGGGCACCGCAAACGAATGTCTTCGGTAAACCGGAAACTGTTTGCTACGGCCGCCTCGCCTGTAATCGTGCATATTCCTATTACCTTGACCACCCGGATGATGTAGCCGGAGCAAAGGAGATTGCTGCCACCTACTGCGTCATAAATGAGGAAGAATGCAAGAAGGATGCCCGGGTTTGGGAACGCGCCCTAGGGGTTGCTGACGATTTCGTCATGGCTCTGGCCGCTGGCGAAGGCATTAGGTTCGGAGAGGGGAGCACCGGCTCCCGAGGGTCCGGCTCCCGAGGCCGTCCATGCAGTTTCTCACCAGACACGCCGGTATCATGGAGGGTGGCAAGACAGAGCCCATCGGTGAGATTGAGGTCGGCGACAAGGTCGAAGCAGCCGATCAAAAGACAGGCAAGCACGTAGGCGCCCGCACGGTCCAACACGTGTTGCTCAACCGCGACTACGACTTGCTCGATCTGACCTTTCGCGGCGAGGATGGCAAAACCGCCACTCTCCACACAACCGCCAACCATCCCTTCTGGAACGACTCCACTCACGCATGGGTCCCCGCCGGTGACCTCCACCGCGGCGACACTCTCAACACGGCCACCGGCCACCACGCTTACGTCATCTCCGCGCGGCCCACACCGGGATCCGCCAACCGTTGGAACCTCACAGTCGGCGACCTCCACACGTACTATGTGCTGGTAGGTGCGGCCCCCGTTCTCGTTCACAACAGCTGCCCGCTGAATCTCGAGGCGGTTGACGACTACCTGCATGATCAGATACAGACTGTTGTAGATGCTTTCGATAAGACCGGTAAGCCTCCGGCTGGCGTTATGCAAGGCGGTATCGACGTGGACAACGTCGGCGTATATCGGGGGCACAACATCCCCGGTGGCGGAAGTGATAAGCCTCTCGGTTACTGGACCGAGATGGACGTCTGGCCGACTGAGGCTGGCGCAAGGCGGGGCGGCATGGGGCGCATCGTCATCGGACAGAGGGGTGAAGCCTGATACACGCCCCACTACAAGTCCGGCTCGTGGACACCTATTAGGGAAGAGTGCAACTGTGGGCGGTATGGAAGATAACGGCGCGAGAGGAAAGTGGGCGCTGCTGAGGTCGGCTCCCGCCGATACGGACGACCCCTATGTGGTCGCGGCACGTCGAAGGCTGGCCCGGTGGGAAGACCTCGGAGCGGCGAGCCTCAATATAGGACAGCGTCCATTCCTGATTAAGGAAGAAGAATATAGGCGAATTAGAGGTGAGTTTGGCGGCGCCGGTGTCGACCTTCTGGAGGTTGACGCGACAAATGTTGTCACGGAGCATAAATTCCTCGTGTTGCTCGGCAAGATTTATAAGTTTCCAGAATACTACGGCGAAAATTGGGACGCGTTTCTTGATTGCTATGCGGACGTGGTTGAGGCTGATGAGACTCCCCTTATTCTCGCTATTTTTGGTCTCTCGAACTTTTGTGAGTCGAACTTTCGGGAGTTTCTTCGCTCGCTCTATGAGTTGGAATCGATCACTGAATCGATTTCCCTCTTCAGGTCAGTAATCCCGAGAAGAGTAATCAATGTCTACCCGGGGAACTGGTCCTTGTAGCCCGCCGTGGGAAATGCAGGTTCGAGATAACCATTGAGCTTCTTCAGCGTTGCCGCTCCAGGGTGAGGACCAGGGCTTCGACGCCCCAGCACGTCCACGGCCAGTCCCCGCTTGCGGCCCGAGACCTTCTTGTTGGCGTCCAGTCCCGTCGTGGTCTTCGGGACACCCGCGGCCGCGCGGACGGACTGGGTGTCGATGATCACGAGGGACGGGTCCTCTAATCGCCGGGCTCTCTCCCGTACCTGGCAGCGCAGGAGTTCCTGAATCCGCTGGTCGAGCCCGTCCTGGCGCCACAGGCCGAAGTAGTAGAACACCGCCGACCAGGACGGCAGGTCATGGGGCAGATAACGCCACTGGCAGCCCGTCCGGTTCTGATAGAAGATCACGTTCACGACCTCCCGCAGATCACAGGATCCAGGATCTCCGGTCGCTGACCGTGCCACCCGGTCCTGTTTCCAGGCCGTGATCATCGGCTCGATCGAGCGATCACGAACCGAGAAAGATCGGACTTAACGTCCACTAAGAACTCCTAACCTCGAAGTTTCGTGACGGGCCGCCGACGGAGTCGGTGGCCCGTTTTCGTGCCGTGAGTTGGGGGTGGGCAGGCCGAGGGCCCGAGTGTCGTCTCGGGGCGGCGCCGGGTTCCACTGCTCCGGGGAGTGAAGGGCTGTCGTAGGGATGGGTGAATCCGCTGGTCAGCCGGGGTTCGGCAGGAGTGCGAGCCGTTCGAGGGCGGCGGTGATGTGGCCGGTCCAGGGCCAGTGCCGGGCCAGGCGGAGGATCCGCTGGCGGCCGGTGGTGACGAGTTGTCCGGCCGCGGTGAACAGGCGGAGCCGCAGGCGGCGGGGCTCCCAGAGCCTGGCCTTGCCGGTGAGTGCGAGCATGGGCATCCAGGCCAGCAGGTCGAGGGCGATCTGGACGATCTCGAGCCAGACCTTGTTCTGGGCTGTGGTGTGCAGGGGCAGGTTGCGCAGGCCGGTGGCCCGGGCGGCCCGGATCCGGTCCTCGGCCCGGGCCCGCAGCCGGTGGCGGAGCTCGAGTTCGGCGATCGGCCGGCCGGCGGTGTTGGTGGCGAAGCACGTGATCCGCATGCCGTCCGCGTCCGTGATCCTCAACTGGGCTCCGGGGTGGGGTCGTTCCTTTCGGACGATCAGTCGCATGCCCTCCGGCCAGCCGTCCAGCAGCTTGCCGGTGAGCTCGGCGACCCAGGCCCCGTCACGGACCTCACCATTGGTCTCGACGGCCGCCGTCCAGGCCGGGGCGGGGACCTTCAGCACGTGTTCGTGGATCGCCTCGGTGACCGTCATGCCGACCGAGTAGGACAGCCATCGTCCTCGCCTGGCGAGCCAGGACACGAAGTCGTGGGTGCCGCCGGCGGAGTCCGTGCGGATCAGCGTCTGCCGCCCTCGCCGGTAGCGCTTGGGCAGCTGGGCCAGGGCGAGCTGGGCGGTGGTGATGTGGTCGGCTGCTGTGTTCGAGCCCGCGTTCCCCGGCCTGAGGAGGGCCGCGACCGGCTCGCCGGTTCCGCCCGGGCCGTGGTCGACGAAGGCTGTCAGCGGATGGTGGCCGTAGGTCTTCTTCCAGGTCGCGGCCGCGTCCTCCTTGTCGGAGTGCGCGATCACGAGGACGCCGTCAAGATCGACGACGACCTGACCATTGGTGTCCGGGGCATTCTCACCGGCCAACGACCAGACACGGTCACGGACTTCGGAGCGTGCGGACCGGATCGCCTGCAAAGCTTTCTCGCCGGAGGCGGCGAGGGTGTCGATCAGGCGGGAGACGGTCGGGTCGGAGGCAACCGGACCGAAGACGGCCGGCTCGGCCCGCAGCATGGCGACATCCGCGAGGCAGTCCCCGCCCAGTGCGACCGCCAGGGCGACATCCAGGAGGACCTTACCGGGATCGTGGACGGCCCGCGGCTTGCGCCACGGCGCCAGAGCTGCCGATATGACCTGGTCAAGACCGGACTTGCGGGCCGTTTCGACGAGCAGGACCGTCCCGGCCTGGGAGACGACCTGGCGGCCGTCGTCCTGGACGCGGACACGGGGATAGGACCCGATAGAGTGCTTCACCTGGGAAGTGCCTCCGGCGGTGGCAGGAACAAGGACCTCGACAATCCTCATTCTTGCTGGTCAGAGGCACTTTCTGCTTTCCTGACCGCCTGCCGGACAGCCCGCTTCATGAAAGCGCGAGGCTAACATAGGCGTTGGACGTGGCGGTGGGTGATCAGGCAGACGGCGAGGCCGAGGAAGGCTTCGTGGATGTCGTCGCGTCGCTCCCATCGGATGCGGAGTCGGCGGAAGCCGTGGAGCCAGGCGATGGTGTGTTCGACGACCCAGCGGACGGTGCCCAGGCCGGTGCCGTGCGGTTGTCCCCGTTCGGCGATCGCCGGCCGGATGCCGCGCTCGCGCAGGAGGCGCCGGTATTTGTCGTGGTCGTAGCCGCGGTCGGCAAAGAGCATGTCGGGCCGTCGGCGCGGCCTGCCGACAGCCCCGGCGACAGCCGGCACCTTGTCGAGCAGGGGCAGGAGCTGAGTGACGTCGTTGCGGTTCCCGCCGGTCAGGGACACCGCGAGCGGGATGCCCCTGTCCGTCGGTGAGGACGTGGTGCTTGCTGCCCGGCCGTGCGCGGTCGACCGGGCTGGGACCGCTTTTGGGCCCCGGCGGGCGGCCCGGACGTGGGAGGAGTCGATCACCGCCCTAGACCAGTCCAGCGGCATTCAGGTAGCCGTCACCGTCTCGCTGTTCACCGGGCAGCCAGACGACGGCGATGCACACGGTGCCGAGACGGTGCGAAGTGTCTCGGCCCGGTCGACGCCGACGCCATGCACCGCGTGGACCAGGCGCTGCGGGCCGTCCAGGTCCTGTAGCTTCACCAGCCGAAAAAGGGGCAGGCGCCCTCAGTCCGCGGTGATCCACGGCGGCCGCGGGGTCGGCGGCGAGCAGATGCCGACCTGGGCTAGGACTCCCCGGCCCTGCTGGAGACGACCGGCTGGCTGGAGTGCGAGTTCGGGGTGGCCATCGCGGGGGGCGAGTGCGCCGACGCCAGGACCCCGGCCCAGTTGACCTATCTGGTCAACTGCCTGCTGGCCGGGGCCGCCTGACCACGCGGCGGCGACCGAGGTGGCGTGGTCGTCAGCCGCGCTTCCCCGCCCCGTCGACGATCTCGGTGGCGACGCGGGTCTCCATGGCGATCACCGTGCCCTTCGCGATGAACGGCCCCCCGGAGGCCTTGCCGCCCGCGTAGTAGCCGAGCCCGGCCACCCACCGGACGCCCCGGTAGGCGTACGTCTCCGGGTCGAGCAGGACCTGGATGCCGTTGCGCTGGAAGGAGTAGTCACGGAAGTTGCCGTCGACGCCGATCGCGAGGACGGTCCGGCCCGCCCCGTCGGTCACCTTCACCGGCTCGGTCACTCCGTCCAGGCCCATGATGATCCGGTGGATCGTGCGCGCCTTGTCCGGCGGGAGGTCGGCGGATCCGGAGAGGACCTCCAGGATCTCGTCGAAGTCGCGCTGGGCCTGGGTCAGCCGCCACGCGCTGCTCGACCGGCTGGGCACGGACTTCTTCAGGATTGTCCGCAGGGCGGCGTCGGGGTCGTCGGGGAGCGTCGCCACGAGGGCGTCCATTTCCTGCGGCGCGAGCATCTCCCAGGCGTGATGACCGAGGGCGGCGTCGGGTCTGTTCCCTCTCCAGCCCGGTCCCGCCCACGCGTTGCCGTCGTACCGGACCCACCGGTCCGACAACTGGGACTTCGTCGGCGTGGCGCTGCAGGCCCGCCCGGCGTGGGGAGACAGATCAAGCACCCCGATCTCGCTGTACTCGCCGCCGCTCTTCGTGTAGGCGCACTGCCATCCGTCCATCCGGACGTGCTGGTACACCCACTGGTTCGGCCGGGGTGCGGGTTTCGCCGGCGCCGAGTGGTCCGCTCGCAGCGTCACCGTGGACAGCGACGCCGCGGCCACCACCGCGGCGACCGCGCCCAGGGCCTTGAGCCGCCAGCCGTAACGGTCGCGGCGCGGCCCGGCAATCTCAGCCAGCAGGCGCTGCCGGGCCGGGGCGAGCCGGGCGTGGTCGGGTACGGGAGCGTCGGCCCGCAGGCCGCGGACAGTCGTCATCTCATCCATGGCCGATCATCTCCGTGGCGTCGTGTACGAGGGTGGGGTCGGCTCCCCCGAGGGTGTGACGGACCTTCCTGCGGGCCCGGTTGAGGCGTGAGCGCACCGTGCCCACCGGGATGGACAGGGCCTCGGCGACCTCCTGGTAGCCGAGGTCGGCCCAGGCGACCAGCAGCAGGACGTCCCGGTCGCCCCGCGACAGCCCGGCCAGCGCACCGGCCAGCAGCCCGTGGGCGGCGTGGGCGGTGACCCGGCTGTCACTGCGGTCGGTCCAGGACGCGGCCACCGGGTCGAGTCCGGTGCGGGCGAGCGCGCGCAGCGCCCGGACCTCGGCACGGCGCTGCTTCCCGATGAGGTTGGCGGCGATGCCGTACAGCCAGGGGCGGGCGTCGCGACGCGCCAGGTCGTAGCGCCTGCGCGTGCGGAACGCGCTCAGGAAGGTGTCGGCGGTGATGTCCTCGGCCGCCTCCTCGCCCAGCCGACGGGCCGCGTACCGGTGGATCACGGCCGCGTGCCGCTGGTAGAGCTCGCCGAAGAGCTCGGGGCGGTCCAGGGAGTCGGCGATGACGCGGGCGTCGTCGCCGGATCTGGCGGGTGGACTGTTCACACGGTCTCCGTGTCTGTCGACGGGCTGTCACCTCATCGGTCGATGGGCGACACCCCTCATTACCCGCAGCCCCCGAAAGGGTTCACGGCCGGACTCAGTCGGAGGGCGCGGCGGGCTCCGGCTCCGCCGCCGCTGTTGCCGCCGCCTGCGCCGTCTCCTTGCCGGCCGCGCCCGGAATCAGAAGATCGAGGAGCAGTCGCGCAACTTTCTCCGGACCGGCGCAGCGGGTCCGATCATGGACAGGTGATCAGGCGACGACGACCACACCTCCCGTCGCGCAGCCCGGTCGTAAGCGAAGTCCCGCCCTGGCGACGGGACATATCGTGCACCGCTCTCCTCGACGACGGACGATGCCCGCCACATGACCGGCAGGCGCAAGTTGATCAGTGCGTACACTCCGTGCCATTCGACACTTCATGATGGGGATCTGCATGTGGCCGAACCGAGATCGTTCCTCCTTGGCCCTGGCAGCAGCCGGCGCCCTGTTTCTTCTCGTCGGAGGCTGTTCTTCAGGGCCGGACGATACGGAACCCCGGTCGGGGACGTCTTCCGATCGTTCGAGGACACCGTCTGCGGGCGCGCGCCCACTCGGCGCTGCCGAGTTGGCGGCCGCGCTGCCAGTGGAGGGGGCTCTGCCGGGTTACAGGGTCACCGGCACGCCCAAGTCGAGCGCCGCCGCCGGACCAGGCGTCTCACGTGTGAAGCCTGAAGCGTGCCTACCGCTCTGGAATGCACATGCCGGCACTCCCACCACGTCCGCCGCCAGCGCCTGGGTCCCTATATCGTCTTCCGGTTTCGCCCCGCCGACCGAGACCCTCACGTTCTCCAGCTTCCGCCCAGAAGGCGCGGAGGCTTACCTGGCTTCCTTGAACAAGGCTCTGACGGCCTGCCCGTCGTCGGCCTTCATGGGCTCGGACGGCACGCCCGCGACTGCGGACATCGAACGCGTGGCGAGTCAGGACGCGCTGGGCGACACCTCGGTGAGTTTCCGGATGCACTGGACGGTCGACCTCGACGGGTTCACGTCCGATACGTATTCCTTGATCACAACCGTCCGGGCAGGCGAGGCGACCGTTACCGCCGTGGCGGACGCCGACATCGGCAGCCAGCTCCCGGCGTCGAAAAAGCGCACGTTCATGCCGCAGGCGGACCCCGCCATGATGAAGTCACAAGCCGACATCCTCATTGCGTTGCAGAGTCGCTGAACGACCGTCGCATCCAGGACGAGGCGGCACCGGCGGCGGAGCTCCTTCTCGAGCGCGGCCGTGTCGATCCAGGCGCCGGGCGTCGACCGGAACTTGATCGGCTCTGGCAGATAGATCACGCTGAGTGGGCGACCGTCGGCCTCCCACTGCCGGATCACGGCCTCGGCGCGCTCACGGAGCACGTCGTCCTTCGACTTGAGGGCGGGCCCGAAGGTGATCGGGCCCTTGGGCGCGGTGACTGCCAGAACGGCGAAGTCGATGCCGGCGGTGATGAGCCTCCCGAACGCCTCGTTGGTGGCGGCCGCCAGGCGGGCCTCCTCCCGGCGCGTCAGCGGTACGCCCGAGCGCCGGGTGTCGAGCGGCACCACGTCGACGGAAAACGGCTCGAGCGGGCCACTGGGCTCCGACACGGTCCAGCCGAGGGGCGCCCTCCAGCTGGCGCCGTTCATCATCTGGAGTGCACAAGGCTTCCGCCGCTGTGGACGGCGTGGATCACGTCGTGGCATGGGGGAATCCACAGGTAGCTCGGGCGGAAGGGGACCCATGCCGGTCCGAGGGAGAGTCGAGATCGGAGACGGTCGGAGAGGACCAGGCCGGACAGAGTGCCGCCGACGAGTTCCTGCGACCAGCCGGTCGTCAGTTGACCTACGGCATGGTCCGCGCGCACATCGCCACGTTGCGTGGCGCTCCGTCCGAGGCGCCGCCCCGGCCGCCTACGGTGCGGCAGGTGACCGGCTGGCTCACCCGGCACCCCAGCGCGCTGAGCGAGGACGACCGCGCTGGCATGAAGGACGTCCTGGCCCGCTGCCCCGAACTGGACAAGGCCGCCGGGCATGTCCACGACTTCGGCGAGATACTCACCGACCGCCTCGGCTCCACGCTCCCTGCCTGGATCGACGCAGTCGAGGCCAACAGTTACCCGGCCTCACTGGCTTCGCGCTCCACCTGCTCCGGGATCTCGACGCTGTGACAGCCGGGCTCAGCCTGGACTGGAGCTCCGGCAGCATCGAGGGCGCCGTGAACCGCATCAAGAAGATCAAGCGGCAACTCTACGGCCGAGCCGGATTCGAGCTGCTCCGCAAGATGATCTTGCTCCAGTAGCTTCTCGCCACGGTGTTGCTTGGCCGGCACGGAGTCAGAGTTCGGTCGTCCAGATCCCGACAGGGTGCTCACTCGGTGGCAGCCACAACTGAGGCTGTGACCCCCGATGCCTCACCTCAGCCAGTTCGTCCCAGTGAAATCGGTTATCCGCGTCAGGCCACGCAACTTGCAGCACAGGGAAAGGAGGCCGCCGGTAGAACCCGATGGCCTGTCCGAAGAAAGTCCGGTACCAGCGCAGATCAACCCGCATGAGCGCGACTTGGTGACCGTCGACAACGTCAGGATGTCTCTGGCCGTCAGCCAGTACAGCGCCTGCGGCGGACTTCTCTCCGAGCCTGTTGAGAATGCGGTGCATGACGTGGATATCGAGTCCGAACATGGCCGGTTCAGGTGCGCTGTGAGTGTGCGCGAGGCCGATCGTGTAGGCGAATCCAGGACCGATGTCGTCCTCGGGAACCATCACGACGTGCCATCCGTGCCGCTGCACGTTCTCGCTGATCGTCAGATCCATGCAGTCCGCTTCGTCTCGGTCACCGTAGTCATGGCAGAGGACGCAGCGGCACTGGAACGGATCAGCAGTCATACGCGGAGGCTACGAGGTGAGTGCTCGAGCCGGACAGCCGGGCTCGTGATCACCCTTTCAATCGAACGACACTGTCACCCTCTGCGACCGGTCCCCAAGATCTGTGCCAGAACCCGTAACTCACTAACAAAGCCAGGGCTCCATGCGGCACGAACTGCGGCAGGAAGGACACGGCGAACACGCCGGCCTTCGGATTGGCGAAGTTGGTGACGAGGCCCTGCCAGTACGCCCGCCGAAGCGACACCGCGGCTGTTTCCGCTGGTCCCTGATCCGGTTGTCCAGCTCGCCTCGACTGCCACAAGGCACGCGCTCCCATCCACAGCAACACCGCGGCGCCGACGATCCGGATGACGTCGTAGGTGACCTGCGAGGCCAGCAGTAGGGCGGAGAGACCGAAGGCCGCGGCCAGGCCCCACAGCAGCACCCCGCACTCGTTACCCAGGACCGTGGCCATGCCGGTCCTCCGGCCGTTCACCACCGCTCGGCGCAGGATCACGACCGTGCTTGGCCCTGGGACCATGGCGACCAGGAAGGCCGCACCGACGAACGCAACGACGGAAGTCATCATCGAGGCAGCATCGACAAGCGTGTTGATGCGCCGCAAGGCTCTTGTCGGCCCAGCTGCGGACGTGTTCCGCAGATCCCCCGTCGAGGCGAAGACCACCGTCGGGTTCACGCCGCGGAGAAGGCGCGGAATCGGGTGGACACGGCTCGGTACGGTGGCCGATGATCTCCGGCATGATCCGGGCCGCCACTGTGGACGACATCGCGGAGATCCGCGCGATGATCCGCGAACTCGCTGAGTACGAACGGGCTGCCGAGCAGGCCCAAGCAACCCAGGAGCAGCTCCGCGACGCGCTGTTCGGAGAACACCCCGCTGCTTCCGCACTGATCGCTGAGGACGATGAGACGGGGCGGGCCGTGGGCTATGCCCTGTGGTTCCCCCGCTTCTCGACCTGGACCGGCACGCGCGGCATGCACCTGGAGGACCTCTACGTGCGGTCGCACGCCCGAGGTGGAGGACATGGCAAGGCTCTGCTCGCCTCATTGGCCGCGATCTGTCAACAGAACGGCTACGAGCGCTTCGAGTGGTGGGTCCTGGCCTGGAACGAACCGACGATCGACTTCTACAAGTCGCTCGGCGTGGAGCTGCTGAACGAGTGGACGGTATGTCGGCTGAGCGGTGAACCACTGAAGGAACTCGCTGCCCAGGCCCCGGCAGTCCTCAACCAGAGCCCGGCCCTGTAGGACGGAGGGTCATGCAACCTCCTGTCGCAGCAGTGATCGAAGCCCACCGGACACTGGAAAGGCTCGTGGCCGGACTGAGCGACCAGCAGGTCACCGAGGCATCCGCCCTTCCGGGTTGGTCACGCAGCCACGTCCTCGCGCATCTCACCGACAACGCGAGAATGTTCGGCCGTCTCGCGGAACATGCCCTGCGCGGTGAACTTGTAGCGGGCTACGACGGCTATGGCGCAGGTCCACGACCCAGCCGCACGCCCCCGGACGGTCAGCCTTAGCGACCGCCTCACGGCCTTGCCGCACATACCGCTCGTACACCGCGTCAGATCCCTGTACCGCGGGGAGTGACACGTAGGCCAGGTGACCCCCCAGCGAGCGAGCCTCCGGCCCTCGGAAGGAGGAGTCGGGCGGAGCTTCGATCCTCTTTGCCACCTGGTTGGGTTCGACGAAGGAACTGTGCCCGTGGCCGACTGTCCGAAGGGCGGAGCGGATCGCGTCGTAGGTGTCTGATGGCTTCTGCGCGGCCCGGGCCTGCGAGAACGCCTGGCGGCGTACCTCTGTCCACTCGACCTGATGGCGCAGGAGCGCATTCTTCTCCATGATGTCCAACACCTTCGACAGGTAGGACCGGGCAGCGGCCGACATGGCTGGCCCTTCTGCCCCCTGCGAAAGGCCCGTGCATCCCGTCCCCGCGACGAGAACGCTCACCAGCCCAGCGCAGGCAGTCCCACGCAGCAACCGTCGCCGTCTCATCCATACCCCCAACTCTGCAATCAGGAGCAACCCTTGACTGCCGAGCAACTCGCTTTGGTAGCGGGTGAGTTCAGAAACAGGCACTGATCAATATGGTGACGCGCGGCCTCTCCGGGGACAGTCGGATCGGCGAGTTCGCTCTCGTGCCCGACATCGAGCTGGAGGTCACGGTCGGCAGGCGGCAGTAACTGGCGCTGCACACCGGCCACATCGCAGGCCTCACCAAGTTCCTGCGGGAATCCATCGGCACCCTCGGCATCAGCACTCCCGGCGCCCGCACACCCGTGGCTGGCCAGTGCTTTCATTGCGAGGGGACTGGGCATGCCCGCCCGCTGTGGGAGCGGTCGCGGACAGTCCCCATCGACCTCTGGTAGTTCCCGTACAGGGTGCTCGCGGTGGTGCTGGGTGGGATCGCCCAGCACACCGTCCAGGGTGCGGCGGCGGATCAGGCCGGTGCGGTGATCGCCGGGCAGTCCGGTCAGGGTGGGACGCGCCCGGCGCCCGGGTCGCCCCGTTGTCCGGACAGGACCAGGACGTTGGTGCGGGTTGGCCGATACGGCGCTGTTGATCATCTGCCGCTCACGATTCCCAGAGGAGCGATGCAGACCAGCCACCCTCTGAAGTCGCCGACCGTGCCGCGGACAATCCCGCGCTTCCGCTTGCGCGAAAGGATCCGCCGCATCGCGAACGCCGGCCTCTGACGACGGCGCGGCCACACACGCGCGCTGGCGGCAGTGACCTGAGCGCCCCGGCGCCCGTTGCCCTGCTGGGACCGCTCAACGCGGACGAGTGATCCCGTGGCTTGGGGGTGGGGACGTTGCACGATGACAGGGCCGTAGCGGTGCTGCGGGAGGTGGCCGACCGGCAGGAGACAGCCGGCCATGGCTGGGCCTTGGATGGGGACCTGCGCCCGGTCAAGCAGCGCGTGTTCAACCTCGCCGGGCGGGGACTGGTGGAGCTGGCGGGCCGCGAGGACCGTGCGGAGTTGTCGGCGTGGGAGGGCCGTCCCGTGCGATGGGCGGCGCGTCCGACCCCGTGCGGTCATGCCCTTCTCGTCTACAGCCGTCTACGTCCCCAGCCCGCCCCGGACGACCCCGGGCCGGGGCTGCGACGGGTGGAGCTGATCCCGGCGCAGATGACCGCGCTGCGTCTGTTCGTCGCCCTCGCCGACCAATTGCGGGTGCCGCCTGCGTCCGGGCTGGCGGAGCGGGTGCGCGGGGCCCGGCGCGAGCAGGGCACGAACCGGCATGTGTTGTACCTGTCGCCAGAGCAGATGGAGTCGGTCGCCTACGGGTTCTGGCTGCACAGCATGTCCGGCTCGGCTCTCGAGGCCAACCGCTTCGCCCGCGACTACGACGTCGCCCATGACCCTGCTCCTGCCACGGAGACGCCCGCCCTCCTGGCCGTCCACGACACCGTCGACGACACCACCGCCTACCGGGCGGAACTGTCGGCCCGCGTCGATGAGCCGGTCCTGTCTGACGACCCGGTCCTCCAGCGCGACCTCCAGCTACCCGACTCTTGGTGGGAGGACCTCGCCGGGACGCTGGAGAAGGTGGCGGCCGTCGACACCGACCGCGTCGCCGTACGGCAGCAGTACATGGACCGGGCGATCCCCGAGTTCGTGGGCATCCCGGCCCCGGCCGTGACCCGCTGGACCGCCGCCCACTCCGACCTGCACTGGGTAAACCTCACCGCGGCGCCGCTGCGGCTTCTGGACTGGGAGGGATGGGGGCGCGCTCCGGAGGGATTCGACGCCGCCACGCTCTACGCCTACTCGCTGCTCCAGGAGGACGTCGCCGCCCGGGTCCACGACGCCTTCCCCGTCCTGGGCAGTCCGGTCGGCCTTGCAGCCGAAGCGACCGTGTGCGCGCAGTTGCTGCAGACCGTGGCTCGCGGCGACAACCTCAACCTCGAAGACCAGCTCCGGCACTGGTCCGAGGAACTCCGCCGCCGCTGACCGAGCCCCTTGGCCCTGATGATGGCCAGGCGGATCAGCGCGTGGTCAGCCGCCGCTGGTGGCCTTCGCCCGCTACAGCCGTGACGGCAGCTTCGCGGTGCTCGGTGCCAACCTGCGCTTCACCATGGTGATGGCCGCCGGCTCGATCGCCGGTGCCGTGCTGGGCGGGCTGCTTCTGGGTATGTTCTCAGACTTGGTGCTCATCCCGGCGCTTGCCGCGATCCTGCTCGTCTCCGCGGCCAAGCTCGCCCGCCACGAATGACCAGGCGCATGCTCACGAGCTTGCATCCGGTACCCAGGTACAGGTTTACCGTCGGTGATGTCCCCGCCCAGGGGACGCGATGACGGGAGTGAGCGCGATGAACGACCTGGCGTGGGTGCCGCAGTCCTGCACGCTGCCCCCCGAGGAGCGGCCCCTGCGGGTCGCGGAGTGGGACGCGCTGTTCTCCGAGCGGCTGACCTCCATGTCGAGGCCCCAGCCGCTCAGTCTGCGCCTTGACCTGGCCGGCGGAGAAGGTGTGGAAGAGCGGGTGCGGGACCTGGTGGAACGCGAGAGCGGCTGCTGCTCGTTCTTCACCTTCACCACCACCCCCGGCCAGGACCTGCTCCGTCTGGACATCTCGGTGGACCAGGCGCACGAGGCGGTCCTGGACGCCCTGGCCGCACAGACGGCCGCTGCCCGGGAGCAGCGGTGAGCACGGGTCTGCGCAGCGGGCAGGTCGCGGAGGCGGCCGGGGTGAACATCCAGACGCTGCGCTACTACGAGCGGCGCGGCCTGCTGGCCGAACCGGAACGCAGCAACGGCGGCCACCGCCTCTACGGCGAGGACGCGGTCACCGCG